>NZ_AP019700.1:260000-1460000 GCF_006738645.1 Stella humosa
TCTCCCCGCAACCAACGACATCACACGCCCGTCTCTCACAAGAGGCGGGCGTTGCGCTGTCTGGATCAGGACGGCGAGGGCCCGGCCTTTCGGCCAGCCCTCCACCAACCGCCCCACTGAGCCTCACTCGGCGACGCGGATCACCAGCTTGCCGAAGTTCCGCCCCTCGAGCAGGCCGAAGAAGGCCTCGGGCGCGGATTCCAGCCCGTCGACGATGTCCTCCCTGTAGCGGACCTGGCCGGATGCGATCCAGGCCGCCATCTCCTCGTAGAAAGCCGGCCGCTGATCGGCGAACTCGCGCTGGATGAAGCCGCGGATCAGCAGGCTACGGCTCAGGACCTCGCGCATGAAGCCCGGCAGGCGATCGGGTGCCGGCCGCGGGCCGGTGTCGTTGTACTGGGCGATGAGGCCGCAGACGGGGATGCGGGCGAACTTGTTGAGGAGCGGGAACACGGCGGCGAAGATGTCGCCGCCGACATTCTCGAAATAGACGTCGATGCCGCCGGGGCAGGCCGCGGCGAGCTGGGCCGCTATGTCCGGCGCACGGTGGTCGATCACCGCATCGAAGCCCAGTTCATTGCGTGCAAAGGCACATTTCTCGGGTCCGCCGGCGATACCGACGGCGCGCGCACCCTTGATCTTGGCAATCTGCCCCACCGCCGAGCCGACCGCGCCGCTCGCGGCGGCGACGACGACGGTCTCGCCGGGCTTGGGCTGGCCGATGGTGAGCAGGCCGGAATAGGCGGTGAAGCCCGGCATGCCCAGCACACCCAGCGCCGTCGATATGGGGGCCGCCGCCGGGTCGAGCTTGCGGAGGTGGTCGCCGCGCGCCACCGCGTAGCTCTGCCATCCGGAATGGGAAAGCACGATGTCGCCCTCGGCGAAGCCCGCATGGCGCGAGCGCACGACCCGGCCGACCGTTCCGCCCTCCATGACGTCGCCGATCGCGACCGGCTGGGCGTAGGACCGGGCGTTGCTCATTCGGCCCCGCATGTAGGGGTCGAGCGACAGATAGAGGATCTTCAGGAGGACCTCGCCCTCGCCGGGCTCGGCCACCGGCACCGTCTCGATCTTGAAGTTCTCCAACGCCGGCCGACCTTCCGGGCGGCTGGCGAGGAGAATGCGCTGGTTCATTTCGGAAGTCATCGGCGGTCTTTCTATCTATTTGATAGTGCGGCGAAAATAGCTTCGTAGCAGCAGGATAGCTGTCTTGCGGCCGGCGGCCAATCGTGCGGCCGCCTACGCGGCCGGGCTAGTCGCCCCGGTCGGCGGCCAGCGCGTGGCCGTGGGCGTGGCCGGCGAGTGCGTCGATGATCCGGCAGTCCGTCGTCTGGCCGGCATCGACCGCGGCGATCATGCGGTCCAACTCTCGTTCCAGGGCTGCCAGGCGCTCGATCCGGCTGCGCACCGTGGCTCGATGGCTGGCGGCCGCGGCGCGGATGTCGGCCGCCGGCTGGTCCGGCGCATCGGCCAGCCCGAGCAGATCCCGGATTTCCTCCAGTGGAAAGCCCAGCTCGCGGGCATGGCGGATGAAGCCCAGCCGATGCAGGTGGGCGGTGCCGTAGCGGCGCTGGTTGCCGGCGGATCGCAGCGCCGGCGGCAGCATGCCGGTCTGCTCGTACCAGCGGATCGTCTGCACCTTGCAGCCGGTCCGCTCGGCCAGCGTGCCGATCGGCATGTCCTCGACCGGCGGGTCGACACGGGCGAAATCCAGGGAAATCTGGGCGGTTGTCATCGGGCGAAACTATAGCGGCGGGCGGTCCGGGCGAAGCGCTATGGTGGCCGGCCAGCCCACCCGACCGCCCGGAGCCCGCCATGCTGTTCGCCCCGCCCCAGCGCATCGCCACCACCGTCTTTGCCCGCGTGCCCGACCGCCTGCGCCGGGCGCGGCGCACGGACTGGGCGGATGCCAACCGCGGCGGCCTGCATGCCGATTGCTTCCTGGAAGGGCCGTCCTTCGATCGCGACGGGAACCTGTGGGTGACCGACATCCCCAATGGCCGGATCCTGCGCGTGTCGCCGGCGGGCGAGTTCGAGCTGATCGCCGAATATGACGGCGAGCCGAACGGCCTGAAGATCGACCGCGACGGCCGTATCTTCCTGGCCGACTACAAGAACGGCATCCTGCGCCTCGATCCGCGGTCGGGCACCGTCGAGCCGGTCATGCCGCGCCGCCATTCCGAGCGTTTCCGCGGCCCCAACGACCTCGTCTTCGCCGGCAACGGCGATCTCTACTTCACCGACCAGGGCCAGACCGGCCTACACGACCCGACCGGCCGGGTCTATCGCCTGACCGCCGCCGGCCGGCTGGAATGCCTGACCGACCGGGTACCGAGCCCGAACGGCATCGCCCTTTCGCCGGACGAGAAGACCCTTTACATCGCGGTCACCCGGGCCAATGCCGTGTGGCGGATGCCGCTGATGCCGGACGGGTTCCCGTCCAAGGTCGGCAACTTCCTGCAGCTATCGGGCGGCGTCGGGCCGGACGGCATCGCCGTGCTGGCCTCGGGCGGGGTCGCCGTCTGCCATGTCGGGCTGGGGGCGGTGTGGCTCTTCGGCCCGACGGGCGAGCCGGAATGGCGGGTCGATAGCTGCGCCGGCCACGGCACCACCAACCTCGCCTTCGGCGGCGCCGACCGGCGGACGCTCTATGTCACGGAAAGCGAGAGCGGCCAGATCCTGAAGGCCGACCTGCCCGTCGCCGGCCTCGGCCTCTATTCGCACGCGTGACCGACGGCGCCGGTTAGGTCCGGACGATCAGCCCGAACGCGCGCCGGCGGCGGCCGCGCGTTCGAGCGTCGACCGCAGGTCGGCCAGCCGCACCGGCTTGGTCAGGTAGTCGTCGGCCCCCGCAGCCAGCGCCTCCGTCCGGTCCCGCTCCGACGCCAGCGCCGTCACGCAGATGATCGGCACGCGGGCCACCGCGGAGTCCAGCGCGCGGATGCGCCGGATCGCCTCCAGCCCGTCGATGCCGGGCAGGCTGACATCGACCAGCAGGGCCATCAGGCCCGCATCGCCAGCCGCGGCCTCGACGCCCTGCTCGCCGGTTGCGGCGATCTGCGGCACGAAGCCCAGGATGCGGGTCATCTCGGCCAGCAGTTCCTGGTTCACCTGGTCGTCCTCAATGATGAGGACCCGGCCGCGGGCGCTGGGCCGCGGCGTGGCCGGGCCGGGCGGCGTGCCGGTCGCCCGGGTGGCCGAACGCACCGGCAGCCGCAGCCGGAAGCATGCCCCGTGGCCGAGCCCGGCGCTCTCGGCCTCGACCGTGCCGCCCATGCGCTGGGCCAGGCCGCGTGCGATCGCCAGCCCCAGCCCGACCCCGCCATAGGACCGCGTCGAACTGCTGTCGGCCTGCGAGAAGCGGTCGAACAGCGCCCCCAGATTCTCCGCGGCGATCCCGATGCCGGTGTCGGACACGGTGAATTCGAGCGGGATCTGGCCGTCGCCATCCATGCTCCCGGCCGCGATCGCAATGGTGATCGTGCCCTCGCGCGTGAATTTCACCGCATTGCCGACGAGGTTGCCCAGGATCTGGCGCAGGCGGGCAGCATCGCCGATGACGGCCCGCGGCACGCCCGCGGCGACCTTGACCTCGGCCCGCACGCCCTTCTCGTCCATCGTCGGTCGGAACAGGTCGACGATGGACTGCACCTTGCCGACCGGGTCGAGCACGCCGAACTCCAGGCGGATCTCGCCCGCGTCGATGCGCGCGAAGTCGACGATGTCGGACAGGATGCGCAGCAGGCTCCAGCCCGAGCGGCGGATGGTCTCGATCCACTTGCGCTGCGTCGGGTCGCGTAGCTGCTGGTCGAGCAGGTCGATGTAACCCAGAACGGCTGTCAGCGGCGTGCGCAGCTCGTGGCTCATGTTGGCCAGGAACTCGTCCTTGGCGCCGTTGGCGCGCTCGGCGGCCTCGCGCGCCCGCACCAGCTCGCCCTCGAACCGCTCGCGCTGCGAGATGTCGCGCACGACGACGGTGTAGGGGCCGTCGGGCCGGCGGCCGGTCGCGATGGCGCAGATCTCGATCGGCTGGCCGGCCTTGGCCGCCAGGCGCGCGCGACCCTTGCCGCGGCCGATGTCGAGCAGGCGCGCGATGCCGGCAGGCTCGGTCACCTCGATCAGCGCATCGATATCCTGGTCGGCGCTGGCCTCGCCGTCGATCGTCAGCAGGCCCAGGAACTGCTGGTTGCAGCGCAGCACCCGGCCGTCCGGCGCCACCAGCGCGATGCCCTCGTCGACGCTGTCATAGATCGTGCGAAGCTCGGCCTCGCGCCGACGGATGGCGGCCAGCGCCTCACGCTCGATCGCCATGCGGCAGATGTCGAGGACGGCCTGGCGGGTGACCGGGATGAGGGGAACAAGCCGGTCGGGCCATGCCCGCGCGATGCCCCGGCTGCGCTCGATGCGCGGGCCGCCTTCGCTGGCGCCGGCCGCCTCCGGGTCGTCGCGCGCCTGCACCGCCACGGCCCAGGCCGGGCCGGAGTCGGAATAGGGGCGCGATGGGTCCGTGGCCCAGACGATGTCCTCGGCGATCTCGCCGCGCAGCAGCAGCACGATGCCGCCGCCGGCCACCGGCAGGTCGACGGCGACCGCGCCGCTGGCGATGTCGCGCACCGCCCCCAGGCCGGGGTCCAGGGCGGACAGGGATTCGGCCGTGAAGACCCCGCTGTCGCCGTCCGTCGCGGCCAGCGCCACGATGCGGTCCAGCATCGCGCGGCCGGGCAGGGTGCCGGCCGTGGCCTCTGTCTTCCCGGCCCGGATCAGCACGCCGGTCGCCTCGCCGACCTCGACCAGCATGCGCGCGAAATCCGCCAGCGCCCGGTCGCCGCCGTCCGCCTGCTCCAGGGCCTGTCCCGCCGCCCGCGCGATTGCCATCGTCCGGCCGGTGCGGGCGTTGGAATCGGCGATCTCCTCCAGCGCGGCCAAGGGGGCCGCGATCGACGTGGCCAGCAGCCGGCAGGCGGCCCGGCGCAGCGCCGACAGCGGTCGGGGCTGGTAGTGGTGGGCGGTGACCATGCCCCACAGGCTGCCGGCCACCTCGATCGCCATGGTCAGGCTGGCGCGCACGCCCAGGCGCGTCAGGTGGTCGGTGTGCTCGCGCGAGGTCGAGCGCAGGCCGGATGCGGACAGGTCGAGCGGCGACCAGCCGGTGCTGCGGCCAGCCAGGGTGACGATCGCCACGTCGGCTTCCCGGATGTCGGGGATCAGCCGGGCCCCGGCGCGCTGGTAGAGGGTACGGGCGACCGCCGGCAGGGCGTCGGCGCGTACGCGCAGCCCCAGGAACTGCCCGATCGCGGCCGGCGAGCGTTCCTCGGCCACGACATCCCGGTTCCAGTCGCGATCGAAGCGGAACAGCAGCACCCGGTCGTAGCCGGTGATGTCGTGGAAGACCTGGGCGATCTTGGCCATCATCACCGCCGGGTCGGCGATGTTGCGCAGCACCTCGATCCCGGCCTGGGTGCGGCACATCAGCTCGTAGGAATCGTCCGAGCTGTCGTCGGCCTGCTCCAGTTCGACGACGAGATGGTCGGGGGTGAGGAAGAACGTGATCGAATACCCGTGGCCGTCCGCGCCGGCCAGGCGCTCGCGTAGCAGCGTGCTGCCCGATGGGGCGGGCGCCGTCGCCCGGATCAGGGCCGCGATGGCGGGCGTCAGCACCGCGTCTATGGCCAGGCCGGCCAGTTCCGCCAGGGGGCGATGCAGCAGACGGGCGGCATTGGCCGAACAGCGCTCGAGCGTCAGGTCGGCGCGGCGGAAGGCGAGGAGGAAGCCGAACGACTGGATCGTCTCCGGCGCATGCAGCGCGGAAGCCGCCCGGGCCTGGTCGTTCATGGCGCGCTCGCCCCCGCGGCGGCCGAACGCGGCGGCCGCGGTTGCCCCCTTGCGGGTGGCGTTGCCAGGGAATGGATCGTCATGTGCGCGTGTCGGCCCCGTTCGCACGCGGCAGCCCGGCGCTGCGACCGGAAGCGCCGATTTCTGCCCCGATGGGCCGGTATTCTATGGCAGGGCCGCGGCTTTCGCCAAATGCGATGCCGCGGCCCGGCTCCCGTCACCCGACCCGTGTCACGCGACGCGGTCGCCCTTCTTGATCTCGACGGCCCGGTTGTCGACCCCGGGTAGCATCTGGCCCGGGTCGCGCGTCACCACCACGTCGATCACCGTCGGCCGGTCGTTCTCGGCGATGCCGGCCGCCAGCGCGCCGTCTACGGCGGCCGGGTCCTCGACCCGGATACCGCGGCAGCCCATCTGCTCGGCGATGGCGGCGTAGTTCATCTCCACCAGGTCGCTCGACTGGTAGCGGCGGCCGTACATGGCGTGCTGCAGCGCCTTCACGTAACCCGACGCGGCATTGTTCACGACCACCACGGTCAGGTTGGCGCCGCAGCGGCGCGCGGTCTCCAGCTCGCCCAGGCCCATGTTGAAGCCGCCATCGCCGGTGACGGCGACGACCGGCTTGCCTGGTGCTGCCAGCGCCGCACCCATGCCGCCCGGCAGGCCGTAGCCGATCGAGGCCAAGCCGCGGTCGGCGATGTAGTGCCGGCCGGCCGCCTTGGTGTCGTAGATCAGGCCCGTCCAATGGGCCGCGAAGCCGCCATCGGCGACGACGATGCTCTCGGCCGGCATGACGTTGTTCAGCCCCTGGCACAGGCGGGCCATGTTGATCGGCCTTTCGGTCGATTGCAGTCGCGGCGATGCCTCCTCGCGCCACTTGGCCATGCGCACGGGGATCTCGGCCAGATAGTCCTGGCGCTCGCGCCTCAGCCGGGCGGCGTCGTCCGCCAGTGCTGCCGTCAGGTCGTCGAGGCCGGCGGCGGCATCGCCCCACAGGGCGACGTGGGTGCGCTGGTGGCGGCCGATCTCCTCGGCGACGATGTCGAGGTGGATCATCGGCACGCCGGCCGGCATCAGCGCATAGCGCCGGGTCGCGATCTCGCCCAGCTTGCAGCCCACCACCAGCAGGCAGTCGGACGCGGCGATCAGGTCGTTGGCGATGCGCGAATAGCGCCCGAACAGGCCGACCGACAGCGGATGGGTGCAGGCGATCGAACCCTTGCCGCTCATGGTATGGGCGACGGGAATGCCGCAGCTCTCGGCCAGTCGCTGCAGGGCGGCCTGGCCGGCCGACAGGTGGACACCGCCGCCCACCAGCAGCAGCGGGCGCTTGGCGCGGGCCAGCAGGGCGACCGCGCGGGCGATCGCGTCCTGGGCGGGCCGGGTGCGGCGGGAGGGTGCCGTCAGGGTCTCTTCCGGGATGTAGAAGTCCTCGGCGGTGAAGTCGTGCTCGCCGTGGCACACGTCCTCGGGCACGTCCAGCAGCACCGGGCCGGGCCGGCCGGCGGTCGCCACGGCAAAGGCGCGGCGCATCATCTCGGGCAGGCGGCTCGTCAGCTCGACGCGGATCAGTTCCTTCACGGCCGGGCGCAGGATGTCCACCTGGCGGCATTCCTGGGTCATGTTCTTCCAGGAATGCGCGCGGTGCGAATCGCCGGCGATCGCCACCATCGGCGTGCCGGCATTCAGCGATTCGACCAGCCCGGTCACCAGGTTGGTGGCGCCGGGGCCGAGCGTGCCGTCGCAGACGCCGGGGCGGTTGGTCACCCGGGCATAGGCGTCGGCCGCGAACGCGCCGTTGCGCTCGTCGTTGATCAGGAAATGGCGCAGCCCAAGCTGGTGGAGCGCGTCATAGAAGGGCAGCAGCTGAAAGCCGCCCATGCCGAACATCGGGCCAACCTCGGCCAGTCGCAGCATTTCCGCCATCGCCCGGCCGCCATTCATGCGGCCCGCGGGCACGTTCGCGCCTTCGGTCATCGGTCGGGCTCAACCCTTCTGGTGCTGCGCGAGCACGCGCTCGCAGAATTCTGCCACGGTCATCTCGCGCTGGGCGCCGGCCGTGGCGGCGGCCTGGTTGGCGTAGGACAGGCGGCCCGTCTGCCAGGCCGAGCGGGCGTCACCGATGCGCGCGCTCATGTGGCTGACGGTCACGGCCGCGATGCCGCGCTGGTTCAGCGCCCGCAGGCGGCCGACGCCGGCATTGTCGATGCCGAGGCCGGCATCGTTGAAGACGGCGGCCAGCGCATCGGCCTTCAGCGCCAGCGTGGCATCGCCGCCCATCAGCCCGCCATGGGACCCGGTGACGACGATGTGGCCGGCATCCTCCGGCTGTACCAGGGACGCGGAATCGAGGCCCCAGACATTGGGCCCGGCGGCGTTGTCGCGCAGCAGGAAGCGGTTCTCGGCCGTGGCCGGCGGGGCGGTGTCGGGCGGCGACAGGGCGGCGACCAGCCGGGCGGCGGCGTCGCGCAGCTTGATGCCGGGAACGCAGCCAAGCTGGCGGGCCGGCGCATTGGCATGGCTGACGAGGCCGCGGTCGACCATGTCGCGCGCGTCGCCGATGCGGCAGGACGAGTGGTAAACGGCAGCCGCCGGCACGCCCAGCGCCTCCAGATAGGCGAGCCCGCCGATGCCGGCCTGGTCCAGGCCCACCCCGGCATCGTTGAACACGGCCGCCCGCACCTTCGCCTTGGCCGCCAGGTAGCCCGAATAGACGCCCCCGTGGGAGGCCGCGATCAGCACCAGCCCGACGCAGCGCTCGTCAGCCTGCGTGACGCTGTCCAGGGCAAAAATCGGTGATGTTTGGGTCTGCAGTTCCATCGATTTCTCCGCCCCCGGCGCCGACGATCCGGCTTGCCGACCGAGTGTCAATGGCTGATAAGTGGCCGAACGGCAAAGTGCAAGCGGGCGTTGCGCCGCCTGGCCGCGGACACGCTGCCTGCCGCAAGGAAGCAAGGGGGGGACATGCCGGCATCGCCAGCCGACCGGCCGGGGCAACCGCGCGTCAACGCCGCCACGGCGACCATCGCCAAGGCCAACGCTGACCGGGCGAACATCGACCGCTCCCGCGTCCTCGGCCACTACCGCACCATGGCGCGCATCCGCGCCTTCGAGGAGGCGGCCGACCAGGCGCTGAAGGACGGCCACATCAAGGGCGCGGTCCACCTGTCGATCGGGCAGGAAGGCGTGGCGTCGGGCGTCTGCGTCAACCTCGACCGCGGCGACTTCATCACCAGCAACCATCGCGGCCATGGCCATACCCTGGCAAAGGGCGCCGACATGACGGCAATGATGGCCGAGCTGTTCGCGCGCGCCACCGGCTATTGCCAGGGCAAGGGCGGCTCGATGCACATCGCCGACTTCCAGGTCGGCATGCTGGGGGCCAACGGCGTCGTCGGCGCCGGCATCCCGATCGCGGTCGGCGCGGCGCACGCCATGAAGCTGGCGGGCGATCGGCGCATCGTCGCCTGCTTCTTCGGCGATGGCGCCATCAACCGCGGGCCGTTCCTGGAGGGGCTGAACTGGGCCAAGGTCTTCGACCTGCCGGTCCTCTTCGTGTGCGAGGACAACGGCTTCGCGGCGACGACGCGGACCCGCGCGGTCACGGCCGGCCCGGGGCCGGGCGCGCGCGCGGAGAGCCTGGGCGTACCCTGCACGCCGGTCGACGGCAACGACGTGGTCGCGGTCGACGCGGTGACGGCCGACCTGGTGGCCCGGGTGCGCGGCGGCGGCGGGCCGCAGTTCCTGCACGCCACCACCTATCGCCTGCGCGGCCACACGGCGGCCGATGCGGCCACCTATCGCCCGGCGGCCGAGGTCGAGGAGCGCTGGGGCGACGATCCGATCCGCCGCTGCCGCGATCTGCTGGCCCTGCATGGGCTGAGTGCGGCCGAACTCGACCAGGTCCGCGCCGATGCGGTGGCGGAAGCCGCGGCCGCCGTGGCCGACGGGCTGGCCGCGCCCCATCCCGATCCATCCTATGCCTGGACCGATGTCCAGGATGTCGACATGGCGCCGGCCGGGGGGGGGCGATGACCGAGCTGACCTATCTCGACGCCGGCCGCACGGCGCTGGCCGAGGAGATGCGGCGCGACGGCCGCGTCTGGGCCCTGGGCGAGGATCTGGGCCGCGGCGGCGTCTTCGGCCAGTATCGCGGCCTGGTCGACGAGTTCGGCCCGGCGCGCATCGCCGACACGCCGATCTCGGAAGCGACGATCATGGGTGCGGCGGTGGGGGCGGCCCTGGTCGGCAGCCGGCCGGTGGTCGAGATGCGCTTCTCGGACTTCGCGCTCTGTGCCGTCGACGAACTGGTCAACCAGGCGGCCAAGGCCCGCTACATGTTCGGCGGCCAGGGCCGCGTACCGCTCGTCGTGCGCCAGCCGATCGGCATGTGGCGGTCTTCGGCCGCCCAGCATTCGCAGTCGCTGGAGGCCTGGTACGCCCACATCCCGGGTCTGGTCGTGGTGGCGCCCGCGACGCCGGCGGACAATTACGGCCTGCTGAAGTCGGCCATCCGCTGCGACGACCCGGTCGTCTACATGGAGCACAAGGACCTGTGGCCGGCGGTGGGCCATGTCCCTGTCGAT
The DNA here is from genome assembly GCF_006738645.1 of Stella humosa. Lineage (GTDB taxonomy): Bacteria > Pseudomonadota > Alphaproteobacteria > ATCC43930 > Allostellaceae > Allostella > Allostella humosa. Next base: position 270,419 of record NZ_AP019700.1, read on the forward strand.
GCGGAGGGCGGCTTGGTGCCGCTGGGGCACGGGCGCCTGGTGCAGGCCGGCAGCGACCTCACCATCGTCACCTGGTCGCGCATGGTCGATGTCGCCATGGCGGCCGCCGCGCTGCCGGACGTGCCGTCGATCGAGGTCATCGACCTGCGCACGCTGTGGCCGTGGGACCGCGCGATGGTGCTGGATTCGGTCGCCCGCACCGGCCGCTGCCTGGTCGTGCACGAGGCCGTGCAGGCCGGCGGCTTCGGCGGCGAGATCGCGGCCACCGTGGGCGAGGAGCTGTTCGGCCGCCTGAAGGCGCCGGTGCGCCGGCTGGGCGCGCCGCGCATTCCGGTCGCCTACGCGCCGGTGCTGGAGGAGACCAGCCGCATCACCGCGGCCCAGGTGGCGGACGCAGCCCGCCGGATGGTATGAACGGCTAATAAACCCGGGAGGAAGCAACCATGAATATGTCGCGCAGATGGCTCTTTGCCGCGGCCGGCGCCCTGGCCATGTCGGTCACCGCGGGTGCCGCCCTGGCCCAGTCCTACAAGGCCGAATACAAGCTCTCCACCGTCGTCGGCAAGCCGTTCCCCTGGGGAAATGCCGGCGAGCGCTGGGGCGACCTCGTGCGCGAGCGCACGCAGGGCCGCATCAACATCAAGATGTATCCCGGCACCAGCCTGGTCGGCGGCGACCAGACCAAGGAATTCACCGCACTGCGCCAGGGCACGATCGACATGGCGATCGGCTCGACCATCAACTGGTCGCCGCAGATCAAGGAACTGAACCTCTTCTCGATGCCGTTCCTGATGCCCGATCACAAGGCCATCGACGCCCTGACCCAGGGCCCGGTCGGCAAGAAGATCTTCGAGCTGCTGGCCGCGCGCGACGTGGAGCCGCTGGCCTGGGGCGAGAACGGCTTCCGCGAGGTCAGCAACTCCAAGCGCGCGATCCGCACGCCCGACGACATGAAGGGCCTGAAGCTGCGGGTCGTGGGCTCGCCGCTCTTCAACGACACCTTCTCGGCCCTGGGCGCCAACCCGACGCAGATGAGCTGGGCCGATGCCCAGCCGGCGCTGTCGACCGGCGCGGTCGACGGGCAGGAGAACCCGCTCACCATCTTCACCGTCGCCAAGCTGCACACCGTCGGCCAGAAGTACGTGACGCTGTGGGGCTATGTCGCCGACCCGCTGATCTTCGTCGTCAACAAGACGGTGTGGGCAAGCTGGACGCCGGCCGACCAGAAGATCGTGCGCGAGGCGGCCGAGCAGGCGGCCAAGGAAAACGTCGTGGCCGCCCGCAAGGGCATCGTTGCCGGCGACGACAGCGTCCTGAAGGAGATCGAGGGCCTGGGCGTCACCATCACCCGCCTGTCGGATGCCGAGTTCAAGGCGTTCCAGGCGGCGACCAAGCCCGTCTACGAGAAGTGGTCCAAGCAGATCGGCCCCGACCTGGTGAAGACGGCCGAAGAGTCGATCGCCAAGCGCTAGGTCGCCAAGCGCTAGTCCGATTCCCCCCGCGGCCATCCGGCCGCGGGGCCTTCTCCAGCAGGCCCGTTTCCCGAAGGCTACAGCCATGGCTGAGCAGCCCATCATCACCGGGCCGGTATCGGCCGACCCGCGCCAGAGCGCCGGCCGCCCGCGCGTGCCGATCCGCATCGAAGAGGCGCTGATGGCCGCGGCCATGGCGGCCATGTGCCTCATCACCTTCGGCAATGTCGCGGTCCGCTACCTCACCAACATCTCGTTCGCCTTCACCGAGGAATACTCGATCAGCCTCATGGTCATCATGACCCTGCTGGGGGCGGGCGTGGCGGTGGCGGGCGACCGGCACATCCGTATCGGCTATTTCGTCGAGCGCTTCCTGCCGCGTCGGCGGCGCGGGGTCGAGGTGCTGGTGCTGGCGATCGTGGCCGTCACCTTCGCCATCCTGGCCTGGCTCGGCTGGCGTATGACCTGGGACGACTATCGCTTCGAGGTCACTTCGCCCGGGCTGGGCGTGCCGCAATGGATCTACACCGTCTGGCTGCCGGTGCTGTCGGCGGCGGTCGCCGGCCGCGCCGTTGGCCGGGCCTGGCGCGTGGGGCGCGGCCGATGACCGCGGGCCTGCTGCTCTTCGGTGCCTTCGGGGCGATGCTGGTCCTGGGCACGCCGATCGCCGTGGCGCTCGGTCTGGCCGGGTTCCTTGCCATCTGGACGGCCGACCTCGGCGTCATGGCGATGCCGACCAACGTCTATACCGGCATCGCCAAGTATCCCCTGCTGGCGATCCCCATGTTCGTGCTGGCGGGCGCCATCTTCGACCGCTCCGGCGTGGCCGAGCGGCTGGTGCGCTTCGCGACCGCGCTGGTCGGCCGGGGTGCCGGCATGCTGGCGGTGGTCACGATCGTCGTCGCCATGTTCCTGGGCGGCATCTCGGGCTCTGGTCCGGCCAATGCCGCGGCCGTCGGCGGCGTCATGATCGGCGCAATGGGCCGGGCCGGCTACCCGCCCGCCTTCTCGGCCAGCGTCGTCGGTGCGGCGGCGGCGACCGACATCCTGATCCCGCCCTCGATCGCTTTCATCATCTATAGCGTGTTGGTGCCGAGCGCGACGGTGCCGGCCCTCTTCGCCGCTGGCATGATCCCCGGCGTCCTGGCCGGGCTGGCACTCATCATCCCCGTCGTCTGGATGTCGCGGCGGCACGGCTTCGGGACCCACGACGACGGCACCCCGCTGCCGCGCGTGTGGCAGAGCTTCAAGGAGGCGATCTGGGGCCTGATGGCGCCGGTGGTCATCCTGGGCGGCATGCGCAGCGGCTGGTTCACGCCGACCGAGGCCGCCGTGATGGCCGTTATCTATGGCCTCTTCGTCGGCATCGTCATCTATCGCAGCATCGCCTGGCGCGACATCTACGAGATGCTGGTGGAGGCGGCCGAGATCTCGGCCGTGATCCTGATCGTCGTGGCGCTGGCCAGCGTCTTCGCCTGGGCCGCCAACACGCTGGGCGTCATCGACCCGATCGTCAAATCCATCCTCGGCATGGGTATGGGGCAGTATGGGGTGCTGGTGCTGCTGATCGCCATGCTGGTGGTGATCGGCATGTTCCTGGACGGCGTCTCCACCTTCCTCATCCTGCTGCCGCTGCTGATCCCCATCGCCCAGCATTATGGCTGGGACCTGGTGTGGTTCGGCGTGCTGCTGACGATGAAGGTGGCGATCGGCCAGTTCACCCCGCCGATGGCGGTCAACCTGATGGTGTCCTGCCGCATCGCCCAGGTGCCGATCGAATCGACCGTGCGCTGGGTCGGCTGGATGATCGTCGCCATGTTCGTTGCGCTGGGCCTCGTCATCGCCTTCCCCGAGCTTGCCTTGTGGCTGCCCCGCGTGCTGGGCTACCTCTAGATTCCCCTCTCAGAAATCCCGCCCCGGAGAACCCCATGGCCGCCGCCAAGAAGGTCATCATCACCTGCGCCGTCACCGGCTCGATCCACACGCCGACCATGTCGCCGTACCTGCCGTTGACGCCGGACGAGATCGCGACCCAGGCGATCGAGGCGGCCGAGGCCGGCGCCAGCATCCTTCACCTCCATGCCCGCGACCCCAAGACCGGCAAGCCGACGCCCGACCCGGCGACGTTCATGGAGTTCCTGCCGCGCATCAAGCAGTCGACCGACGCGGTCATCAACATCACCACCGGCGGCGGCCACGGCATGTCGCTGCAGGAGCGGCTGGCGGCCGCCGTGCTGGCCCGGCCGGAGATGACCTCGCTCAACATGGGCTCGATGAATTTCGGCCTGTTCCCCATGCTCGACCGCCCGCGCGAGTGGAAGCATGACTGGGAGCCGCAGATGCTGGAAAACTCCCGCGACTTCATCTTCCGCAACACCTTCAAGGATATCGAATACATCCTGAAGGAGCTGGGCGAGGGTGCCGGCGTGAAGTTCGAGTACGAGTGCTATGACGTCGGCCACCTCTACAACCTGGCCCACTTCCTCGACCGCAAGCTGGTGACGCCGCCGCTCTTCGTGCAGACGATCTTCGGCATCCTGGGCGGCATCGGCGCCGACCCCGAGAACCTGATGCACATGAAGCGCACGGCCGACAAGCTGTTCGGCGACGACTATCGCTGGTCGGTGCTGGCGGCGGGCCGCCACCAGCTTCCCTTCACCACGATGGCCGCCGTGATGGGCGGCAACGTCCGCGTCGGGCTGGAGGACAGCCTCTATATCGGCAAGGGCCAACTGGCGAAGTCCAACGCCGAGCAGGTGCGCCGCATCCGCTCGATCATCGAGGCCCTGTCGCTCGAAGTGGCGACGCCCGAGGAAGCCCGGGCCGAGCTGGCGCTGAAGGGCGGCGACAAGGTGGCGTTCTAGTCGATAGCCGGGCGCGCGGGTCCCCGGCAGTTCGTGGAGGCGACCCTTACGGTCGTGCTGCCCGTCTTCGGCCTGCTGGCCGTGGGCTGGGCGGTCGCGCGCTTCGGCATCGTCGACGACCGCGGTGCCCGCGGCGTCGGCCAGGTGGTGCTGCACGTCCTGATCCCGGCCCTGCTGTTCCGCAGCCTGGCGACGGAACGCGGGCTGGGGCCGATGGAGCTGAAGGTGGCCGGGGCCTTCTTCCTCGGCTGCCTGTCGCTCTACGGCATCGGCATGCTGGTGGCGCGGCGCTTCTTCGCCGCCCGCCTCGACGGCCAGGCGTTCATGGGGATGAGCGTCACCTTCGGCAATACGGTGCAGATGGGCATCCCCCTGGTGCTGCTGGCCTATGGCCCCAAGGGCGAGGCGCCGCTGCTCGCCATCATCACCTTCCATTCGCTGATCCTGATCTCGCTGACGACGGTGCTGGTGGAGATCGGCCAGAATCGCGGGCGCGGGCCCATCGACACGCTGCGCCAGAGCGTGGTCGCCCTGCTGACCCATCCCATCATCCTGGCGATCCTGGCCGGCATCGTCTTCGGACTGACCGGGCTGAAGCTGCCGGAGGTGATCGACCGCTTCCTTCTCATGCTGGGCGCGGGCGCGGGGCCGATGGCGCTGCTGTCGCTGGGGGCGGGGCTGAACGGCATGCATATCGCGGGTGACCTGCGCGAAAGCCTGGTCGTCACGGCGATGAAGCTGGTGGCGCTGCCGCTGCTGGTGTGGCTGGCCGCCGACAAGGTCTTCGCCCTGCCGCCCCTGGAAGTGGCCGTCGCCACCGTGGCGGCCGCCATGCCGACCGGCGCCAACGTCTTCATCCTGGCCCGGCGCTATGACCTCTATCTGCGGCGCGCGGCCAGCGCCGTCCTCATCTCCACGGTCGGGTCGGTCGTGACGATCACGGTGATCCTCACCCTGTTGCGGGTCTGACGCTGGCGCGCGCGCGCAATCCAGGCCACTATCGTCGCCCAACGGACGACCCCGGCGGACGAACCGGCCATGGCCCGCAGCATCGACCCGGAAGACTACCAGCATGTGCCGCGTCCGGTGGCGGCGATGCCCAAGGATTTCCCGGCCGGCTTCCAGATTGCGGCCCATTCCCATCCGCGCGCGCAACTGATCCATGCCGTCGCCGGCTCGATGTGGGTCGAGGCCGATCCCGGCGCCTGGGCGGTGCCGCCGCGCTATGCCCTGTGGATCCCGGGCGGCATCCGCCACAGCGTGCGCATGGTGACGGCGGTGGCGATGCGCACGCTCTATATCGACACCGACCGCGTCGACCGGCTGCCGGCCGACTGCACGGTGATCGCGGTCTCGCCCCTGCTGCGCGAACTGATCGTGGCCGCGGCCGGCGAGCCGCTGGAATATGACGAGGCCGGCCGCGGCGGTCACGTCGTGGCCCTGTTGCTGGACGAGCTGCGCGCCTCGCCGGCCGCCCCCGTCCACCTGCCGATGCCGCGCGACCGCCGGCTGGTGCGCCTGGCCGACCAGCTTCTGGCCGACCCGGCCCGAGACGATACGCTGGAGGGCTGGGGCGCCGCCGTCGGCGCCAGCGCGCGCACGCTGGCCAGGCGCTTCCGCGAGGAGACGGGCATGAGCTTCGCCGAATGGCGCCAGCGTGCCCGCCTCGTGCTGGCGCTGGCCCGCCTGGCCGAGGGCGAGGCGGTCGGGTCGGTGGCGCTGGGCCTCGGCTATCGCAGCGCCAGCGCCTTCACCGCCATGTTCCGGCGCACCATCGGACACGCGCCGGCAACCTACCGTCCCGACCCTGCCATTTCCGGACCCCGCAATGGCCGAGCGTAACAAGCTGACCCAGGCCGCCCTGGAAGATCTGGGCGCCGCGCGGCTTGCCCGCGCTTTGCTGGACCATGCCGAGCAGGACGATGTCCTGCGCCGCAAGCTCCAGCTCCTCATGGTGGGGGCGGCCAGCCCGGCGCGCTTGGCCGATGACATCGCCAAGCGCCTCCAGGTGATGGCGCGCGGGCGATCGGCGATCGACGGCGAGAAGATCAAGGCGACCGCGCGCGAACTGGACGACCTGCGCCGGGCGATCGTCGACCAGTTGGCGCCGGCGCGGCTGGGCGACGCCCTCGATCGCCTTTGGCAGATGCTGGCGATGGCGCCGCGGATCCTCCATCGCATCGAGTTTGGCGGCAGCCGGATCGAGGCGGCCTTCGCCGCCGTGGTGGCCGACCTCGGCCGGCTGTCGGCCCAACAGCCCGATCGCGACCCCGAGGCGCTGGCCGAGCGGATCACACTGGCGCTGGATGCCGACCGCGGGCTCGTTACCGCCGACCTGATCGCCGCCATGGCCCCCGCCCTCGGCGCCGAGGGTCGCGCCGCCCTGCGTCGGCGCGGAATGGCAGCGCTTGCCCTGCTGCCCCGGCTGCAGGAGCGGGAGGACTGGGCCGTTCGCGGCCAGCGGATGGAACAGACCGCGCGGCTGCTGGCGCTGGCCGATGTCGAGGCCGACGCCGATGCCTATGCCGCCGCGGTCCGGGCGGGCGGTGTCGAGGCCTTCCATGCCTTCGAGGTTGCGCGCCGTCTTGCCGCCGCCGGGCGCCCTGCCGAGGCGCTCGACTGGCTCGATCGCTTCCCGGCGCGCGCGGCGCCCGACGCCGAGCTCGACCTGCGGCTGGCGACGCTGGAGGCGCTGGGCCGCCGCGACGAGGCCCAGGGCCTGCGCTGGCGGTTCTTCGAGCAATCGCTGTCGTCGCGCCACCTGCGCGACCACCTGAAGCATCTGCCCGATTTCGCCGACTTCGAGGCCGAGCAGCGGGCGTTGGACCATGTCGCGGCCTGTCCGCACGCCGACGCGGCACTGGCCTTCCTGGTCGAATGGCCCGATCTCGGCCGCGCCGCGCGACTGGTCGAAAGCCGCCTGGGCGAGTTTCGCTCGATGCCGGGCATGCAGCAGGCAGGCGCAGCGCTCGATTTCCGCCATCCGCTGGCGGCTCTGCGGCTGCGGCGCCGGCTGGTCGAGGATGTTCTGGAGCAGGGCCGGTCGGAGGTCTACGCCGATGCGGTGATCGCCCTGGTGGACGCCGGTTCTTCGGCGAAGCGGGCGGAGGCAGCCAGCCTGGAGACGCACCCGGCCTTCGTCGACCGGCTGCGCCAGCGCTTCGGGCGGAAGTACAAGTTCTGGCACCTCTACGACGAGACCCGGTAGAGCGGGGCGGCGGCAGGCCATGCAGCTTCGCCATCTCCGCTACTTCGTGGCGCTGGCCGACGAGCGCCATTTCGGTCGCGCGGCGGCCGCTTGCCACATCAGCCAGTCGACCCTGTCGGCCGCGCTCCGCCTGCTGGAGGAGGAGATCGGGGCACCGCTGGTCGAGCGCGACCAGCGCTTCAAGGGATTGACGGCCGAGGGGGGCGCCCTGCTCGACTGGGCGCGCCGCATCCTGGCCGAGCGGCGGCGGCTGGACCAGGAGGTGGCGGCGCTGCGCGAGGGCCTGTCGGGCGAGCTGGAACTGGGGGCGGTGCCGGCCGCCCTGCCCACGATCGGCCTGCTGACGACGGCGTTCCACCGCCGCTATCCGAACGTCCGGCTGACGGTGGTTTCGCGCACCTCGAACGAGATCCAGCGGGCGCTCGACGAATTCTCGCTCGATGCCGGCATCACCTATCTCGACAACGAGCCGCTGCACGGGGTGCGCGCCACCACGCTCTACGAGGAGCGCTATATCCTGCTGACCCCGGCCGATGGGCCGTTCGCCGCCCGCCGCAGCGTCCATTGGGCCGAGGCGGCGGACGCTTCGCTCTGCCTGCTGACGCCCGACATGCAGAACCGGCGCATCATCGACGGCATCTTCCGCGAGGTCGGCAAGACGCCGCGCGTCCTGGTCGAGACGAACTCGGTCATGACGCTCTGCTCCCACATCCGCACCGGGGCGTGGTCGAGCGTTTTCCCGCACAACTTCCTCTGGGTCTTCGGCACCCCGCCCGGCATGCTGGCCCTGCCGCTGGCTTCGCCCGTGCGCACCCACGCCATCGGCCTTGTGGTCCGGCGCGAGGAGCCGCTGTCGCCGCTGGTCCGGGCGCTGGAGGCGGTCGCGGCGGGCCTCGACATGGCCAGCCAGTTGGAGCCGATGGTGCCGCCCGCACTGTGATCGGTTTTTGCGATTGCAGGGGCGGGAAAACTCGTTGGCGCCGATTGACCGGCAGGGCCACTGTCACAGGCCTGGGAAGCAACTAAAGAGCGGGAAGACCGCCGATGGCCGGGCCTGCAGCCGCCAGTTCGAGCGACACATTCGACGCCGCCGTCGTGATCGAGATAGCCGAAGGGCTGCGCGGCCTCGACGGGCCGTTGCTGCCGATCCTTCATGCCGTCAACGACCGGCTGGGCCATGTCGACCAGCGCGCCGTGCCGCTGATCGCCGACATCCTCAACCTGTCGCGGGCCGAGGTGCATGGCGTCGTCGGCTTCTACCATGATTTCCGGCGCGCGCCGGCCGGCCGCCACCGCGTGCAGGTCTGCCGTGCCGAGGCCTGCCAGGCGATGGGGGGCGAGGCGCTGGCCAGCCGGTTGGAGCAGGTCTTCGGCGTCCCTTTCGGCCAGACCACGGTGGACGGGCGGGTGACGCTGGAGGCGGTCTACTGCCTGGGCAATTGCGCCCTGTCGCCGGCCGCGATGATCGACGGCGAGCCGGTAGGCCGGGCCACCGTCGCGCGCATCGTCGAAGGCGTGGCGCGATGATCCGGGTCTTCGTGCCGGGCGACGCCGCGGCGCTTTCGGTCGGCGCCGAGGCCGTTGCCGCCGCCATCGCCGCCGAGGCCGCGGCCCGCGGCATCGCCGTGACGTTCGTACGCACCGGCTCGCGCGGGCTTTTCTGGCTGGAGCCGCTGGTGGAGGTGGACCGGCCGGGCGGCCGCGTCGGCTACGGGCCGGTCACTGCCGCCGAGGTGCGCAGCCTGTTCGATGCCGGCTTCCTCGATGGCGGCGCCCATGCGCGCGCGCTGGGGCGGGTAGAGGACATCCCCTACCTGGCGCGCCAGCAGCGCGTGACCTTTGCCCGCTGCGGCATCGTCGACCCGGCGTCGCTCGCCGACTACGAGGCCCATGGCGGGTTGAAGGGCCTGCGCGCCGCGCTGGCCATGGACCCGGCCGCGATCGTTGCCGCGGTGACGGAATCGGGCCTGCGCGGCCGCGGCGGCGCCGGCTTCCCGACCGGCATCAAGTGGCGCACGGTGCTGGAGGCGGCGGGCCCGCGGAAATACATCGTCTGCAACGCCGACGAGGGCGACAGCGGCACCTATGCCGACCGCATGCTGCTGGAGGGCGACCCGTTCCTGCTGGTCGAGGGCATGGCGATCGCCGGCCTGGCGGTGGGCGCCGGGAAGGGCTTCGTCTACATCCGCTCCGAGTACCCCCACGCCTTCCGCCGCATGCAGGCGGCGATCGAGACGGCGCGCGCGGCCGGCCTGCTCGGCCCCGACATCCTGGGCAGCGGCCGGGCCTTCGAGATGGAGGCGCGCCTGGGGGCCGGCGCCTATATCTGCGGCGAGGAAACCTCGCTGCTGGAAAGCCTGGAGGGCCGGCGCGGGCAGATCCGCTTCAAGCCACCCCTGCCGGCGATCAGCGGCCTGTTCGGGCGGCCGACCGTCATCAACAACCTGATCACGCTGGCGACGGTGCCGGCGATCCTGGCCGATGGGGCTGCGGCCTATCGCGATGTCGGCACTGGGCGGTCGCGCGGCACCATGCCGATCCAGCTTGCCGGCAATGTCCGCCATGGCGGCCTGGTCGAGCGTGCCTTCGGGCTGACCTTGGGCGAGATCGTCGAGGAATTCGGCGGCGGCACGGCCACCGGCCGGCCGGTGCGCGCGGTGCAGGTGGGCGGGCCGCTCGGCGCCTACTGGCCGACCGACCTGTTCGACGTGCCGTTCGAGTACGAGGCTTTCGCCGCCCGCGGCGGCATGATCGGCCATGGCGGGATCGTCGTCTTCGACGACACCGTCGACCTTGCCCGCCAGGCGCGCTTCGCCTTCCAGTTCTGCGCCATCGAATCCTGCGGCAAGTGCACGCCCTGCCGCATCGGCGCGGTGCGCGGCGCCGAGACGATGGACAAGATCATCGCCGGCCAGGACCGCGACGCCAACCTGACGCTCGTGCGCGACCTGTGCGAGGTGATGCGCGACGGCTCGCTCTGCGCGCTGGGCGGGCTGACGCCGATGCCGGTCGTAAGCGCGCTCGACCATTTCCCGGAGGATTTCGACCGGCCCGCGCAGGCCTGCGCGGCCGATTGATGTTCCCCGTCTGATGCGAGGAGAAGGGACCATGTCCGTCGCCACCATCGAGGATGCCGGGACGCCCGCGCGCGCCGGTGCCGCCACCGTGACGCTGGAGATCGACGGCCGCGCGGTGCATGTGCCGGCCGGCACCTCGGTCATGCGGGCAGCCGCGCTGGCCGGCGTCCAGGTGCCCAAGCTCTGCGCCACGGATTCGCTGGAGCCCTTCGGGTCCTGCCGGCTCTGCCTGGTCGAGATCGATGGCCGGCGCGGCACGCCCGCCTCCTGTACCACGCCGGCCGAGCCCGGCATGCGGGTGACGACCCAGTCGGACCGGCTGGCCCGCCTGCGCCGCGGGGTGATGGAGCTCTATATCAGCGACCATCCGCTCGACTGCCTGACCTGCTCGGCCAATGGCGACTGCGAGCTGCAGGACATGGCAGGTGCCGTCGGCCTGCGCGAGGTGCGCTATGGCTATGACGGCGCCAACCACCTGGCCGCGGCCAAGGACGAGAGCAATCCCTACTTCACCTTCGATGCGTCCAAATGCATCGTCTGCTCGCGCTGCGTGCGGGCGTGCGAGGAGGTGCAGGGCACCTTCGCGCTGACCATCGGCGACCGCGGCTTTGCCTCGCACGTCTCGGCCGGCATGGACGAGGCCTTCCTCGATTCCGAATGCGTCTCCTGCGGCGCCTGCGTCCAGGCCTGCCCGACGGCGACCCTGACCGAGAAATCGGTCATCGACCACGGCCAGCCGAGCCGCAGCGTCGTCACCACCTGCGCCTATTGCGGCGTCGGCTGCTCGTTCGAGGCCGAGTTGCAGGGCAACCGCGTCGTGCGCATGACCCCGCACAAGGACGGCAAGGCGAACCACGGCCATTCCTGCGTCAAGGGCCGCTTCGCCTGGGGCTACGCCACCCACAAGGACCGGGTGACCAGGCCGATGATCCGGGCCGCCATCACCGATCCCTGGCGCGAGGTGTCGTGGGAGGAAGCGATCGGCCATGCCGCGTCCGAGTTCCGCCGCATCCAGGCCAAGCATGGCCGTGGCTCGGTCGGCGGTATCACCAGCTCGCGCTGCACCAACGAGGAAACTTTCCTCGTCCAGAAGCTGATCCGGGCGGCCTTCGGCAACAATAACGTCGATACCTGCGCGCGGGTCTGCCACTCGCCCACCGGCTACGGGCTGAAGACGACGTTCGGCACGTCTGCCGGCACGCAGGATTTCGATTCGGTGAACGACGCCGACGTCATCTTTGTCATCGGCGCCAACCCGACCGACGGCCATCCGGTCTTCGCGTCGCGCATGAAGCGGCGCCTGCGCGAGGGCGCGCGGCTGATCGTGGCCGACCCGCGTCGCATCGACCTCGTGCGCACGCCCCATGTCGCGGCCGAGCATCACCTGCAACTACGGCCCGGCACCAACGTCGCGCTTATCAATGCGCTGGGCCATGTGGTCGCGACCGAGGGGCTGATCGACGAGGCGTTCGTGGCCGAGCGCTGCGAGGCGGCCGACTTCGCGGTCTGGCTCGATTTCATCCGCCGGCCCGAGCATGCGCCCGAGGCGACCGAGGCGGTGACCGGCGTGCAGGCGGCCGAGGTGCGGGCGGCCGCGCGCCTCTATGCCACCGGCGGGCGGGCCGCGATCTATTACGGCCTGGGCGTGACCGAGCACAGCCAGGGCTCGACCATGGTCATGGGCATGGCCAACCTCGCCATGGCGACCGGCAATCTCGGCCGGCCGGGCGTGGGCGTGAACCCGCTGCGCGGGCAGAACAACGTCCAGGGCGCCTGCGACATGGGGTCGTTCCCGCACGAGCTGTCGGGCTATCGCCATGTCTCGGAGGATGCGACGCGGGCCCTGTTCCAGGCGGCCTGGGGTGTCGCGATCGATGCCGAGCCCGGCCTGCGCATCCCCAACATGCTGGATGCCGCGATCGAGGGCAGCTTCCTCGGCATCTATATCCAGGGCGAGGACATCGCCCAGTCGGACCCCAACACCAAGCATGTGACGGCGGCCCTGGCGGCGATGGAATGCGTCGTCGTGCAGGACATCTTCCTGAACGAGACGGCGGCCTATGCCCATGTCTTCCTGCCGGGCGCGTCCTTCCTGGAGAAGGACGGCACCTTCACCAATGCCGAGCGGCGGATCAGCCGGGTGCGCCGGGCGGTGCCGCCCCTCGCCGGCAAGGCCGACTGGGAGGTGACGATCGCCCTGGCGGCGGCGCTGGGCTACGACATGCCCTACAGGCACCCGTCCGAGATCATGGACGAGATCGCCCGCCTGACGCCGACCTTCGCCGGGGTCAGCTACGAGCGGCTCGACCGATTGGGCTCGATCCAGTGGCCCTGCAACGACAAGGCGCCCGAGGGCACGCCGATCATGCATGTCGGCGGCTTCTCGCGCGGGCGCGGACAGTTCGTGGTGACCGAGTACGTGCCGACCGACGAGCGCACCGGCCCACGCTTCCCGCTGCTGCTGACCACCGGCCGCATCCTCAGCCAGTACAATGTCGGCGCCCAGACCAGGCGCACCGCGAATTCGGCCTGGCACGCGGAGGACGTGCTGGAGATCCATCCCCACGATGCCGAGGATCGCGGCATCCGCGATGGCGACCGGGTGGCGCTCGCCAGCCGCGCCGGCGAGACGGCGCTGATCGCGCGCATCAGCGAGCGGATGCAACCGGGCGTCGTCTACACCACCTTCCATCACCCCGAGAGCGGTGCCAACGTCGTCACCACCGACTATTCCGACTGGGCCACGAACTGCCCCGAGTACAAGGTGACGGCGGTCGAGGTGCGGCCCACCAACCGCTGGTCGCAGTGGCAGGAAGAGAACGAGCGCTTCCGCGAGGTCGCCCACCGCGTCGGCGCGGGGCTGGAAGCGGCCGAGTGACGGACTCCGCCCGGCATCTTCCGGACCCGGATATCGGGCCGGCGTCGCCCGGCGGCGCCAGTCTTGTCGATGCCAGCCATGTCCGTTCGGTCGGCCCGGCCGGCTGGCGGGCGCTGCCGGTGGCGGAGGCGGTCGCGGCCGAGCAGGCGGTCGCGCTGTCCTATGGCGAGGAAACCCATGTCGTCATGATGGCGACGCCCGCCGACCTCGAGGACCTGGCCATCGGCTTCACCCTGGCCGAGGGCATCGTCGGCGATATCGGGGAAATCTCGGGCGTGCTGGTGGCCGACCTCGATGTCGGCATGCGCCTGGCGATCGGGATTCCGCCGGCCCGCGCCGCCCGGCTGGGCGAGCGCGCCCGCAACCTGCCGGGCCGCTCGGGCTGTGGCCTGTGCGGCATCGCCAGCATCGAGGCGGCGTTGCGCCACCTGCCGCCGGTGCCGGCCGGCCGGCCGGTGCGGGTGGCGGCCGTCATGGCGGCGGTGGCCGCATTGCCCGCGCAGCAGACGCTGAACCGCGCCACGGGCGCCGTGCATGCCGCCGCTTTCGCCGATCGCGAGGGCCGGCTGCTGGCGGTGCGCGAGGATGTCGGCCGGCACAACGCGCTCGACAAGCTGATCGGTGCGGCGGCGCGGGCCGGGCTGGATCCGGCTGACGGATTCCTGGTGCTGACCAGCCGCTGCAGCATGGAGATGGTGCAGAAGGCGGCCACGGCGGGATTCCCGATGCTGGTGGCGATCTCGGCGCCGACGGCGCTGGCGATCGCGCTGGCCGATGGCTGCGGCCTGACTCTGGCCGCGTTCGCGCGGCCGGACGGCTTCAATCTCTATGCCCATCCGGGGCGCGTCATCGTGCCCCCGGCCGGGGTGGAAGGCATCCCATGAGCCACGACACGATCGTCCGCATGGCCAACCAGATCGCGCGATTCTTTGCCAGCCGGGCCGAGCCCGAGGCGATCGCCGGCACCTGGGACCATATCGCCAAGTTCTGGGACCCGCGGATGCGGACGGCCCTGCTGGCCCACCTGGCCGCCGGGGGCGAGGGGTTGACGCCGATCGCGCGGGCCGCGGCCGAGCGGCTGCGGCAGAAGGCGACGGCACCGGCCGCCTGACACACTCGCGTCAGGCAGGCGCGGCGAACATCCGACCCAGCAGCCCCACCCCATGCTCGGCGGCGCGCAGCAGGTCTTCGGCGCTGCGCCGCGCGCCGCCCAGGTCGCCGCGCCGCGCCAGCGTCTCGACCTGCTGGGCCAGGCTGGCCGCCCGGGCCAGTCCGAAACTGCGCAGGCTGCCGGAAAGGGCGTGGGCGGCTGCGGCCAGAGCAGGGGCGTCGCCGGCATCGTTCACCGCGGCGGCCAGGCCGGGCATGCGCTGAACGAGCTGGAGCACGAGGGCGGCCAGATCACCCGGCCCCAGGGCCGTCGCCAGCTCGGCCAGGACCGCATGGTCGATGACGGCCGGCTCGGCCGGTGCCGCGATCATGGACGGGCCGTCCTGGCGCGGCGGCGAGGCCCTCGCCCCTTCCCTTGCGCCGGCCCCTGGGCGGAACAGGTCGATGATCGCTCGCTGCAGGGTCGCCCGCGTGATGGGCTTCACCAGCACCGCATTCATGCCGGCGGCCAGGAAGGCGTCCCGGTCCTGCGGGGATCCCATCGCGGTGGCGGCGACGATGGGCACGCTGCCGCGGGAGCCCGGCAGCCGCCGGATATGCTGCGTCGCCTCCACCCCGCTCATCTCGGGCATCTGGATATCCATCAGCACCAGGTCGAAGTCGCCGATCCGCACCTGCTCGAGCGCCTGGCGTCCGTCGTCGGCCAGGGCCACGCGATAGCCAAGGCCGCGCAGGATGGTGGCGACCACCTGCTGGTTGGTCGGGTTGTCGTCGGCCACGAGGACGTTCAGGTGCGCGGGCTCGGCCAGATTGCTGGCCGGGCCGGGCGATGGCGATGGCAATGGCGATGTCGCTGCCGCATCCTGCCTGGGCCGGACACCGGGGGCCGGGGCCACCACCAGTTCCGATCGGGATACGCCCGGGCGCGCGTCGGCCGCCGCCGGCATCGGCAGGGTGAACCAGAAGCGGCTGCCTTCGCCCGGGCGGCTCTCGACGCCGATCTCGCCGCCCATCAATTCGACCAGGCGCTTGGCGATCGCCAGGCCCAGGCCCGTGCCGCCGAAGCGGCGGGTGATCGAGGCATCCACCTGTTCGAAGCGGCCGAAGATCCGGCCGAGTGCCTCGGCCGGGATGCCGATGCCGGTGTCGGCGATCGTGAAGCGGACGACGGCGCCGCCGGCCGCGTCCCGGTCCGGCCCGATCGCCAGGTCGACCGACCCGGCATCCGTGAACTTGATCGCGTTGCCGAGCAGGTTCAGCAGCACCTGGCGCACGCGCTCGGCATCGCCATGCAGGTTGGCCGGAATGCCGGCATCAAGCTGCCATGCCAGTGCCAGGCCCTTGGCGCGCGCCAGTGGCGCCATCAGCTCGACCACGCCGGCCGCCGTCGCCGCCAATTCGAAGTCGCTCGCCTCCAGTTCCACCCGGCCGGCATCGATCCGCGAGAAATCCAGCAGGTCGTTGATCAGCCGCAGCAGGGATTCCGACGAGGTCTCGATGGTGCGCAGGTAGCGCAACTGGTCGGGCGAAAGCGGCGTCTCCTTGAGGATGGAGGCCATGCCCATGATGCCGTTCATCGGCGTGCGGATCTCGTGGCTGATGGTGGCCAGGAACTCCGACTTGGCGCGATTGGCCTCGTCGGCCCGCTCGCGCGCCGTGTGCAGTTCCTCCTCGGCCCGGCGGCGACGGGTGATGTCGCGCAGGTAGGCGGTGAAGACGCGGCCGTCCTCGCCTTCGGTTGCGGTCAGCGTGATCTCGGCCGGGAACATGCTGCCGTTGGCGCGCATGGCCTGCAGTTCGACGCGGCGCTCCGTCGCGCCTTCGCTGCCGGCCTCGGGCATGTGGGGAAATTCGCCGGCCTGATCGGAAGACAGGATGATGGAGGACATCGGCCGGCCCAGGACGGCGGCCCGGGACCGGCCGAATATCCGCTCCGCCGAGGGGTTGAACTCGATGATCCGGCCGTCCTCGTCGGTGCTGATGATGCCGTCGGCGGCCGACGACAGGATTCCCGATTTCAGGGCCTCGCTGTCGGCCAGGGCGCGCTCGCGGCGGTGGAGGATCGCGATCTGGCGCCACAGCAGCAGCACCGCCGCGCCCACCAGCAGCACCGTGGCACCCCCCAGCATCAGGAAACTCATCGCCTCCTGCCGCCAACTGTCCAATGCGTCCGATACCGATATCCCGACGGCCACGACCAGGGGGTAGGTCCGCAGCACCCGGAACGCGGTCAGCCGCTCGATGCCGTCGGGATCGAAGGCGCGGTAGGTGCCGCGCTCGGCGCCCGGCAGCAGCATCTGGAAGATCGGCAGGGCGCGCATCGAACTGCCGATCGGCCCGTCCGCGGGCGCGGTCGAGGCGGCCAGCGGCCCGTCATAGTGGATGAGCCGGATGGCTCCCTGCTGGCCGGCATCCACGGCTTCGAAGCTGCTGGTGAAGAAGTCCGGGTTGAGCAGGGCGATCACCACCCCCAGCAGGTAGCCCTCGCGGTTGATCACGGTGCGGGCCATCGGCAGGTGGAACTGCCCGCTCAGTTCGGCCGCAGCGGTGCTCTCGCCCAGATGCCGGCCGGCGGCCGGCTGGCCGAAGATGATCTTGCCTGGCCGGCGAATGGCCTCCTGCACGTAGGTCAGGCGAGCGAGGTCGATCCGGGGGACGGGGTTGCCGGTAACGTCGACCGCGCCGTCGCCGTCCGCCGGCACATAGGCCAGGTCGCGCAGCTCGGTCGAGGTCCGGGTGCGGCTGCGCAGGATGTCGCGCACCAGTTCGGGGCCGGCCCGTCGATCGCCCGCCTGCAGGATGGCGTCGGCGACCGCGTGCATGGTGAGGGCGGCGGCGTCGATCGAGCGGAACGTCTGTTCCGCCAGCATCCGCGCCATCGACTGGCCGAGTTTCTCGGTGCGGGCCAGCGTCGCGTGGCGCGCCAGCGCCAACTCGGAGACGACGAGCCCGATGGTCGCGGCGATCATCAGCGCGCCGCCGACGATGACCCAGGTCATCAAGCGCGATGTGGAATGTCCGCTGGAGGCTCGACGGCCCTTCATGCCGGGACGATAGTAGCACCGATCGGTCGGGTGGGGCCTGGATGACGTGGCATTGGATGGGATCGGGTGTGGGGCGGTCGCTTGCCGTCGCGGCGGCGCTGGCGGTGGCATGGGGCGGGCCGTCCGTGGCGACCGAATTGCCCCCGCTGCTGGAGCGGATTCGCGCGGCCGGGCAGGTGCGGGTCTGCATCTGGCCGGACTACTACGCGATCACCTTTCGCAACCTGCGGAACGGGCAGCTTGAAGGCATCGACATCGACCTGTCGCGGGCCCTGGCATCGGACCTGGGGGTTGGCTTGGTCTATGTCGAGACGTCGTTCGGCAGCTTCATGGACGAGCTGGAGGACGGGCGCTGCGACGTCGCCATGTTCGGCGTGGGCGACACGCCCGCCCGGCGGGCGCGGGTCGACTTCACCCAACCCTATCTGGTCAGCGGCATCTACGCGGTGACCGCGCGCACCAGCCGGCGCATCCGCAACTGGGCCGACATCGACCAGCCGGGCGTGGTTGCCGCCGTCCAGCGCGGCACCTTCATGGAGCCGGTCATGCGCGATCACCTGAAGCAGGCCCAGCTGATGGTCGTGGACCCGCCGCAGAGCCGCGAGATCGAGGTGCAGTCGGGCCGCGCCGACCTCTTCATCACCGACTATCCCTACAGCCGGCGGATGTTGTTCCAGCATGAATGGGCGCGCGTGGTCGCACCCGACATGCCGATCGCCCGCACGCCCTATGCCTATGCGGTCCGCAAGGGGGAGCCGGAATGGCTCGCCCGGCTCGATGCGTTCATCGCCACGGTCCGGCGCGACGGGCGGCTGGAGGAAGCCGCCCGTCGCCACGACCTGCTGCCGATCGTGGTGCGTTGAGGGCCGGCCCGCCTATGCCGCCAGCGCCCGGTTGACGGCGCTCGTCACCGCTTTCAGCGAGGCCGCCACGATGTCCGGGCTGATGCCGACGCCCCAGATCACCTTGCCGTCCTCGCGCTGCGCCTCGATGTAGGTGACCGAGCGCGCGTCGGCGCCGTGGCCGATGGCGTGCTGGTGATAGTCCTGCACCGTGATGGCGACGCCGCAGTTGCGGGCGAGCGCATCGACATAGGCGGCGATCGGCCCGTTGCCATGGCCTTCGATGGTGCGCGCCTGGCCGTTCTCCACGATCCGCGCCTCGATCACCCGCATGCTGGGATTGCGCGTGTCGGGAATTGTCGAGTGCTCCTGGAAGTCGATCGGGCTGTCGCGGCGGACATACTCGTCCTGGAACGTATCCCAGATGAGCTGGGGCACGATCTCCTTGCTCGTCTCGTCGGCGATGCGCTGGATCACGCGGCTGAATTCCACCTGCAGCATGCGCGGCAGGTCGAGCCCGTAGTCGCTCTTCAGGATGTAGGCGATGCCGCCCTTGCCCGACTGGCTGTTGATGCGGATGATCGCCTCGTAGGAGCGGCCCAGGTCGGCCGGGTCGATCGGCAGGTAGGGCACTTCCCAGACCTTGCTGTTCGAGGCGGCGAGCGCGTCGAAGCCCTTCTTGATCGCGTCCTGGTGCGAGCCCGAGAAGGCGGTGAAGACCAGGTCGCCGCCATAGGGGTGGCGCGGGTGGACGGGCAGCTGGTTGCAGTACTCGGCCGTCTGGCGCACCCGGTTGATGTCCGAGAAGTCCAGCTCGGGGTCGATGCCCTGGGTGTAGAGGTTGAGCGCCAGCGTCACCAGGTCGACGTTGCCGGTGCGCTCGCCATTGCCGAACAGCGTGCCCTCGATCCGGTCCGCGCCCGCCATGTAGCCCAGCTCTGCCGCGGCGACGCCGGTGCCGCGGTCGTTATGCGGGTGCAGCGACAGGATGATGCTGTCGCGGAAGCGGAAGTTGCGGTGACACCATTCGATCTGGTCGGCATAGATGTTCGCGGTCGACATCTCGACCGTCGCCGGCAGGTTGATGATCATCTTGTGGTCGGGCGTCGGCTGGAATACCTCGGCCACCGCGCCGCAGATGTCGCGCGCGAATTCCAGCTCGGTCCCGGTGAAGCTCTCGGGCGAGTACTCGAAGATGAAATGGGTCTCGGGGTTGGCGTCGGCGAGCTGCTTCACCAGGCGCGCGCCCTTCACCGCGATCTCGGTGATGCCGGCCTCGTCCTGGCCGAACACGACCCGGCGCTGCAGCGTCGAGGTCGAGTTATAGAGATGGACGATCGCGCGCTTGGCGCCCTTCAGCGATTCGAAGGTGCGCTCGATCAACTCGGCGCGGGCCTGCGTCAGCACCTGGATGGTGACGTCGTCGGGGATCATGCCCTCTTCGATGAGCTGGCGCACGAAGCCGAAGTCGGTGTCCGAGGCGGCCGGGAAGCCGACCTCGATCTCCTTGAAGCCCATTTCGACCAGCAGCTTGAACATGCGGGTCTTGCGATCGCCGTCCATCGGCTCGATCAGCGCCTGGTTGCCGTCGCGCAGGTCGACCGAGCACCATACGGGCGGCTTGGTGATGACGGCGGACGGCCACTGCCGGTTGGGCAGGTCGACCGGCTTGAAGGGCACGTATTTCTGGGTCGCGTCGGTGGTCATTCGGGGCATGGTGACTCTCCGTCGGGCAGGCCCGCGCACGGGCGGGCGGCCTCGGTCGTGCGGTTTCCAGGGAAGGGGGAACGGGGCCGCTCCTGGGATCGAGCGGCGGGCGTTCCGGCCCGCGGGCGAAGGGCGCGACAGCGCGCCCGGTCAGGCCCGCAGGCCGCCGATAAGTCGCAGCGCGCGCCTCGGCGCGCCCTGGAGCGAGATCCCGTTGTCCCGAAGTGCTGCGATGATGGTCATGAAACCCGCTTCCGCTGAAACCGCTTCGCCCGATGGCCGAACTGCGTTCGGCCCGCCCGCCCCGATCAGAGGGACGGCAGGGTAAGTCGAAGGTTCAGGAGCAGGCAGTGGTTGACCATTGCCCGAGCATACGCGCGGCCGGCCGCCATGGTCAACCCGCGGGCTGCGCCAGCAGCGGATGGACGCCAGCGGCGGGGCCGTTCGGTCCGGGGGCGCCCAGCAGCAGTCCTTGCACGAAGTCGCAATCGAGGCGCCGCAGGGCCGCGCAGGTTTCCAGGTTCTCGATCCCCTCGGCCACCACCGGCAGGTTCATGCCGTGGGCCAGTTCGATGATCATGCGCACGATGTCGAACGCGCGCGGGGACGTGGTCATGGCGCCGACGAAGGAGCGGTCGATCTTCAACCCGTCCAGCGGCAGTTGCTGGAGGTAGCTGAAGTTGGAATAGCCGACGCCGAAATCGTCGATGTAGAGGGTGAAGCCCAGCCGGCGCAGGCGCTCCAGCGTGGCCAGCGCCTCGTTGCCCGGCCCCAGCAGGCAGCTCTCGGTCAGTTCGAGCTGGACCTGGGCCGGCTCGACCGGGGCCTCGCCCAGGATGCGCTGCAGGCGTTCGACCAGGGCCGGGTCGGCAAACTGCCGGGCCGACAGGTTGATCGAGACGAAGGCCGGCGGCTCGCCCTGGCGCGCCCGCCCGCGGTTCCAGCCGGCCAGCGCGCGGGCCGCCAGACGGCAGACATGCTCGCCCAGCAGGCCCACCAGCCCGGCATTCTCGGCGATCGGCACGAAGGTCGCGGGCGGCACGTCGCCCCGGGTCGGATGATGCCATCGGGCCAGGGCCTCGCACCCGGCGGCCATCCCGGTGCGCAGATCATAGACCGGCTGGTAGGCCGCGGACACCTCGCCCGATCGGCTGCGCAGGGCCTGGTGGAGCGCCGTCTCGATCTCCAGCCGGTCGTGATGCAGCGTGCGCAGTGCCGCATCGAAGTGGCGGATGGTCGGGCCCTGGTCGGCACGACAGGCCAATTCGGCATCCGCCAGCGCATCCTCGGCCGAGGCCGCGTGCGGGGCGATGCCGATGGCGGGCGTCAGGTAGTAGGTGCCGCGCCCGACGGCGAAGGGCTCGTCGAAGGCGCGATGCAGCGCCTCGGCGCAATCGGTGGCCGCGCGCCCGCCGCCGGCGACGGCGAATTCTGCCTCGCCGATGCGGGCCAGGATCTCGCCCGGCACGACGACGTCGCGCAGCCGGGCTGCGACCTCTGCCAGCAGCAGCCCGCCGGCGCGCCGGCCGATGCTGGTCGCCAGCACGTCGAAGCCGACGAGATGCAGGGCGGTCAGGTGCAGGTCGGACGGCGGCACGGCGCCGGGATAGCTGGCGGCCTGCATCTGCGCCAGCAGGCCGGCGCGGTTGGCCAGCCCCGTCACCGGGTCGATCGCCGCGCCACGCTCGCCATGGGCCGCCTCGGCGCCCGGGATCTCGCGCAGGGACGGGATCTCGCGCAGGAAGCAGACGAGGTGACCGCGATCGCCGTCGCCGGCCACGATGCGCAGCGTCAGGTCGGCCGTGGCCGCCCCGCTGCGCCCGACCCGCCTGGCGAACGGCTGGCTGGAATCGGCCGGCGCCCGACCGCGAAACTCGGCGATGGCCGCGCCATCGATCAGGCCCGCCGCTGGCTGGCCGACGATCCGGTCCTGGGCGCGGTCGAACAGTCGTGCGGCGGCATGGCCCGCCGCCAGCACGCGATCGTCGGCATCGAGGACGAGGATCGCCTCGTCGGCGCCGTCGAGGATCGCCGCCAGCCATGGTGCCGCCGGTGGCCCGGCATCCCGGGGTGGCGGCGGCCGCCGCGTCATCGCGCGGTCGGCGGCACTGCCGCGGATGCTGTCGGCGCTCATCCGGCAAGCCCGCCGGGGGCGGCGGCCGCGAGCGCGCGGATGGCATCGTCGCGCGCGGTGAAGATGAAGTTGTTGATGTAGGTGCGCCCCGGCAGGCGATGGCTGCCGGCCTCGTTCAGGGCGGCGCGGTCCTGGTGTATGCGCTGGTCGAACCTGGCGATCGGCTCCAGCCGCCCGTCGAGCAGGAAGAAGCCGCGGTAGCCGAGCGGATCGAGGATGGCGCGGATGGCGGCGAGCGCGCCCGGCCGGTGGCGATCCTCGGCCTCGATCAGCAAGTTGGGCCGGTCGCGGGCAAGCAGCCCGCGCGCGCCTTCTATGACCGCCAGCTCATGGCCCTCCACGTCGATCTTGATGAAGCCGGTGCGCGGCAGGTCGAGGCTGTCGATCGGCCGGCGGGCGACGGTGACCGTGCGGCCGCCACCGGCAGCGTGCCCTTCGACCGAGGCCAGGCCCGGCTGGCCGGTCGGCACGAACAGCGGGATGCTGCCCTCGCCGTCGCTGATGGCGGCCTCCAGCACCGTGGCCCGGCCCGCGCGGATGGCGGCATCCAGGCGGCGGCGCAGCACCCGCGCCAGCTCGGGATTGGGTTCGGCCGCGATCGTGCGGCTGGCATGGCGGACCATGGCGCAGGCATAGGTGCCGTGGTTGGCGCCGACGTCGAGCGCCAGTTCCCGGGAATGGCAGAGGGCGGGGACGAAGCGCAGTTCGGGCTCGCCGTGGTCGGGAAGGAACCGGGCCTTGGCTTCGACCAGCAGGGCGAAAAGGGACGGGGCCTTCTCCATCAGCGAGGCGCGCAATCTGTTCCTGAACGACATCGGTACGCGAGGCCGGGCCCCCTCCTTCCTTCGCAAAGCACGAGAATAGAGGAACCGGGCGCCCCGCACGACGGCTTCGTGCGGGTCAGAATGCGGCCGGCATCAGCCGCCGCACGGTCAGCGTTGTGCCGACCGCGCCCTGCACCAGGGTCCAGGCGCCGACCGCGGCCGCCCCGAGCATGCCGAAGGGCGGGATCAGGAGGGCGGCCAGGACGCAGCCGGCGGCGAACTGCAGCAGGTTAAGCTGCTGCAGCCGGCGTCCATGACCGGTCATCGCCAGCATCAGGTCCTGCGCCGGCAGCAGGCAGTTGACGAGCTGGCCGGCGGCCAGGATGGTCAGGGCCGGAGCCGCGATCTCGAACCCCGGTCCGATCAGCCGCAGCAGGAACTCCGGCCACAGCATCATGACGAGGGCGGCCGGCAGGCCGGCCACGGCGGTGGCCAGCCGCACCCGGCGATTGAGCGCCCGCAGTGCCGCGATCTCGCCACGGCGATGCAGTTCGGCGAAATGGGGGGCGGCCACCATGCCGATCGACAGGATGACGACCCAGATCAGCAGCGAGATGCGCTGGGCGACGCTGAAGGCGCCGACCGCCGACGGCTCGACGAACGCGCCCAGCACCAGCACCGGCATGGCGTTCAGGCTGACCTGGATGATCTCCACCAGGCCGAGCGGCAGGGCCGTGCGCCACAGGCTGGGCAAGGTTTCGTCCGGCGCGGCACCTGGCCGGGCCTCGTGCGCGGCTGGCACGTCGTCGAACTGCCGGCGATGGCGCCATAGCAGCACGATCCCGAAAGCGGTCGACACCCCGAGTGCTGCCCCCAGGGCCAGCAGCAGGTGATCCAGCCGGGTGACGCCGGCGGCCAGGGCGGCCAGCGTCAGGATCGGCCAGATCGCGTTCTGGACAAGCTGGGCCGCCACCCCGCGCTTCAGCCCGGCCAGCGCCTGCCCCACCGAAACGACCATTGTCTGGGGGATCAGCAGCAGGCCCGAGAGCGCCAGGGGGGCCGCCAGTTCCGGTTCGGTGAAGACCAGGCGGGCCACCGGCCCGGCCACCAGCCAGGTCAGGATGCCGGCGGCCGTGCTGGCGGCCAGGTGGACGGTGAAGCCGGTCAGCATCGCGTGGCGCGCGGCGCGGCCGCGGCCGACGGCGATCTCGGCGGCGATATGGCGGGTCATCGCCCGCTCGAAGCCGAGCCGGGCGACGGTGGAAACCAGGCCGATCCAGGTGAAGCACAGAAAGAACAGCCCGGCATCATGCGTGCCGAGCGAGGCCGCGGCCAGGATGTAGAGGCCGAGCTTGCCGACCACCTCGACGCCGCGCACGGCCAGCGCCGCGACATACTGCGCGAACTGCCGGGCCAGGGTGCGCAAGCGGGACATTTCCATCTTCGGATATCGCCCGTCTTGCGTTGAGGCCCGTCTTGCGTTGCAGATCGAATCTATGAACGCTATCGTCCGGAAAGCAAATGAGAAAACATCGCTTTGCGCTGACTGCAGCGATCGTCCTGGTGCTCCTGGCGGCGGTGGCCGCCGGCGATGCGCGCGCGCAGGTCAAGGGGATCGACGACCCGGAATACGATCCGCTGACGAACCCCAAGCCGTTCGACCCCCGCTACGAGGTGCGGGAGTATTTCCGGCAGCGGATGCCGACCGACTGGTGGGCGAGCGATCCCATCTATGCCACCAGCATCTTCACCATCACCATCTTCCTGCCCGACCGCTGGCGCGGCAACCCGACCTCGGCGGTGGCCCAGCTCTGCCCCGACCGCCACAGCACCCTGTGGCAGGAAGATCTGGAGCGGATATTGGTGCATCCCTTCCATCGCAAGCGCCCGTGGCCCAGCATAGAGTGCCGTCGTTGACGGCCTGCCCCCCTAGCCTTGCGAGAGCGGGATGATTAGCTGGACCCACGGTCTCATCAATCGCCTCGTGAAGCTGGCCGACGGCTTCTTCCTGGCCTTCGGCACGTTGCTGACGGCCGCCCTCCTGGGCCATCCGACCCTGTTGCAGACGCTGCTCCTGGGGGCCCTCGGCATCGTCCTCTACGTCCAGATCCTGGCGGTCACCGGCGGCTATCGGGTCGAGCGCTATCGCCTGGGCCTGGCCCAGGTCGTCGACGTGGCGATCGGCTTCGTGCCGGCGCTGGCGGCCGTGGCGATCGCCTACCATGCCTTCCTGGTCGACCCCGTCGGCGGCATCGGCTGGGTCGGGGGATGGGCGCTGGTCAGCTTCGCCGCCATCATCCTTGGCCGCTTCACCCTGGTGCGCTGGGGCGTGTCGCTGGCCGACAGCCACGCCGTGCTGCGCCGCAACGTCGCCATCGTCGGGGTGCGGGACCGGGTCGAGGCGGCACTGGCCGCGCGCGACCAGTCGCCGGGCAGCCTGCTGGAGGTGGTCGCCGTGTTCCTGGAGGACGAGGCCGGTCCGCTGCCGGAATCGATCGGCGGCGTGCCGGTGATCGGCTCCGTCGACGCGCTTTTCCAGTACATCCACAAGACGCCGATCGACGTCGTCATCGTCGCCCTGCCGTGGGAATCGACCTCGCGCATCAATGCGATGATCGAGCGCCTGCACCGCATCGCCGCCGACGTCATCGTGCCGCTCGACAAGAACAGCTTCAACCCGCGCTTCGCCGAGTTCGCCATGGTGGGCGGCGTGCCGTCGCTGCGGGTGCTCTACCAGCCGCTGAAGGGGTCGCTGGGCGTCCTGAAGCGGGTCGAGGACATCGTCGTCTCGGCCGTGGCGCTGGTGCTGACGGCACCCGTTCTGCTGGTGGCCGCCATCGCCATCAAGCTCGATTCGCGGGGGCCGGTGGTGTTCCTCCAGGAACGGGTCGGGTTCAACAACAAGTCCTTCACCATCTATAAGCTGCGGACCTTCACCTACGACCCGACCGACGACGGCTCGCTCGGCACCAAGCGGCACGACCCGCGGGTGACGCGGGTGGGCGGCATCCTGCGGCGGCTGTCGATCGACGAACTGCCGCAACTGGTCAACGTCCTGAAGGGCGAGATGTCCATCGTCGGCCCGCGCCCGCACGTACCCAACATGCAGGTGAGCGGCCGGCAGTATTACGACGTGGTGCGCGAGTACGCGGCCCGCTATCGCGTGAAGCCCGGGATCACCGGCTGGGGCCAGATCAACGGCATGCGTGGCGGCATCGACACGGTCGAGAAGGCCGCCCGCGGCGTGAAGCTCGACCTGCACTACATCGAGAACTGGTCGATCTGGTTCGATATCCGCATCATGTTCCTGACTGTGGTGCGCGGTCTGGCCGGGCGGGACGTTTTCTGATGCGCCGCCTCGGCTGGGTGGCCGCGGTCCTGTGGCTGCTGGCCCAGGCGACCGCCGCCAGCGCCGCCGACCGGCCGATCCTGGCCTATCTCGCCTCCTGGTACGAGCCGCCGGCCGCGCGCGCGGCCGATACCCGGATCGCGCGGCTGCCGCGCTACGTCGATATCCTGGCGCTCAGCTTCGCGCGGCCCGATCCGATCTACCCGCCGGGCGGCGAGCTGACGGGCAGCGGCCTCCAGTTCCAGTTCCCGGCGGCCGTCCTGCGCGAGGCGATCGCGCTCCGCAAGGCCCGCAACCCCGGCGCACGCGTGCTGATTTCCGTCGGCGGCTCGACCTACCGGCGCTGGGACCGCTATGACGAGGCCGCGATCGCCCGCCTCGTCCGCGACCTTGGCGCCGATGGGGTCGATCTCGACTACGAGCCGTCCGATCCGCAATGCGAGAATACCGGCGGCACCGTGCGCTGCCGCAGCGATGCCGTCTGGATCGACCTGGTACGGCGCACGCGCCAGGTGCTGCCGCGGCCCTACATGCTGGCAGTGGCCGGGTGGAGCGTCGGCGCCTATGGCGAGGGGGCCTGGCGCATGGCGCCGCCGCGCAGCCCCTGGACCGGCTCCATGCTGGGCCTGCTGCGCGCGCCGGAGGCCGGTCAGATCGACCTCGTGTCGATCATGGGCTATGACGCCGGGCCGTCCTATGACCCGCTGGAGGGGTTCCGCGCCTACCGCAACTACTGGCGCGGAACGCTGGCGCTGGGGATCCAGGTGCTGCCGCCTGACTCGCCGGGGGCTGGCGCGCCGGGGGCCGACGTGCCGGGACAGCGCTTCACCGTCCAGCGCACGGGCCGCCTGCTGGCCGGGATCGCGGCCGACCCGGCCGCGGCGGCCATGCTATACGGTTTCGGGCTGACGCCGACCGGCGCGATCGGTCCCGACAATCCCGATGCGGGGCTGCTCGCGCGCACCATCTGCACCGGCTTTGCCCGCAAGGGCTGCGAACGGCCGGTGCCGTAGAACGCCGGGGCCGGCCGCGGCCTCTATCGCGCGCGGGCGGGGTGACGGGCGACGACGTTGCAGAAATCGGCCGGCAGTCGGTCGATTGCCTTTTCCTGGCCGTCCTGCAGGCGCGAGAAGCGATAGCCGCGCTCGGCCAGGATGTTCCAGGCGGCGTCGGGCGGCGTGCCGCCGACGGTGCCGGTCGGGCAGTTCACCTCCAGGATCACGGTCGGCTGCCAGCGCTCGACGACGGCGAGGGCCCCCCGCAGCACCATCGGCTCTGCCCCCTCGACGTCGATCTTGATGCAGTCGATGCGCGCCAAGCCGGCCTCGGTCGCCAGCCGGTCGAGCGTGATCGTCTCCACCTTCTCGCCCTCGGACGTGCCGGCGCCGGCCAGCAGCGAGAAGGCCTGGGGGTCGTTGCCGAGCGGCACGTGATGCAGGGTGGCCCAGCCATCCTCGCTGGACAGCGCCTTCTGGGCCACGGTGACGTTGGCGAACGGGTTCAGGGCGAGGTTGTGCGCGAGGCTGGCGGCGGCGGAGGCGCCCGGCTCGACCGCGAGCACCCTGCCACCCTGGCCGACGATGCGCGCGGCCTTCAGCGTGTAGAGGCCGATGTTGGCGCCGACGTCGACGAAGATGTCGCCCGGCCCGATGAACCGGTTCAGTTCGCGCAGTTCCGGCTCGGTCCAGTCGCGCAACAGGTACGTGGCGACGGACGTGTAGCGCATGGTGGGCGGCACCTGGATCCGCTCGCCCCCCCCCTCGGTCAGGTGGAAGACGGGCGCGCGCCGGGTGGCGACGCAGCCGGCCCAGACGGCCCCCCGCCACAGCACGCCCAGGGGGTCCGCCTTAAAGCCGGGATGGCCGATGAGTTTCTGAAAGCGCTTCAGCATGGCGTGACCTGCTCGATGGCCCCTGGAAGAACCGGTTGGTGCCGCGACCAGGAACGATCCTGTCCGAGACGGGCGCGGCGACCGGGGCGGATGCCCAGTAGCGTTGCAGATAGGCCGCGAAAGCGACGATCGTCGCCAGCTCCCCCGGGGTGAAGACGAAAGAATAGACCGTCGAGGTGAGGAACAGGAAGAATGTGTAGTCGGCCAGCGCGCGCAGCAGCGGATCGCCACTGCTGCGCGCCGTCTTCCAGGTGAAGAGCAGGCCCGCCAGATAGACCCCCGCCAGCAGGAACGCGCTCAGCACGCCATACTCGAAGACGATGCCGAGCCAGCCGATGTCGGCCAGGTAGAACTGGTGGTCGTTGAAGATGTCCGCCAGCGTGATGGCGCCCAGCCGCGTGGTGGCGCCGACGCCGAACATCCAGCGCAGCGGGTCGTCGCCCAGGAAGTTGATGGCGCGGTCGATCGAGCGCAGCCGGACCGACAGCGAGCCGCCGAACGACTGGACGACATTGTCGAAGAAGGTGCCGGCGACGACGAGGACCGCGCAGGCAGCCGCCGTCAGCGAGATCGCGACCAGGAAGCGACGCAGCCGCCCGCGCGTCGACGAGACGATGCCGACCGAGACGACGATCAGCGCCGCCAGGATCGAGGTGCGCTGCTTGTAGATGTAGAGGAGCGAGCCGAATCCGCTGAGCAGCAGCAGCAGGATCCACCATTCCCAGCGCTGGCAGAATCGCCGGGCGAGGTAGAACAGGAACAGAATGCCGAAGAACATCGGCATGTAGATCCGGTAGCCGCGCTCGATCTCATAGGGCAGCAGCTTGCCGACCGATGGGTCGGAGCCGTACCAGGATGCCGGGATCAGGATCCACAGGCCCCACATGCCGACATAGGTGGCAACACCCAGGATGATGAACGCCCGGCTCACCATCCGGGGCGTCGGCCGCAGCCAGAACAGCAGGGCCGCCAGGGCGAAATAATGGGTGAAGGGCCAGACCTTCACCGTCGTCGCCAGTGCATCGGCAAAGCCGTTGCCCAGATGGAGCATTCCCATCAGCGGGGCGATGCCGAGGACATAGGCGAGCAGGGCCGCGAACAGCGCCTTGTACGGCAACTCGTAGGTGACGAGCGCGTAGATGGACAGCGGCAGCATCAGGAACGGCCATACCTTCGACAGAAGGTAGGGGATCGGGAAATCGAGCAGATAGTAGAAGCTCTGCCCGAACATCGGCAGCACCAGCAGCAGGATCGCCATGGTCAGGGCGCGCGGCTCCCCCATGGCCTGCGCTTGCGGCTTCGTGTCGGTGGCCCAGGTGACGGGCTGCCGCCCTGTCCGGATCAGGCCGCGGGCGGGGGCGGCATGGATCAGCATGGCCGGGCGGGTGGCAGCGGGAACATCACCGGGTGCCCGGGCCGGTTCCGCGCTTCAGCCGGTCGCGGGCGACGATGCGCAGCAGCGGCAAGGATTCGACGAAGACCCGGCGCGCATGCCGGCGCGGGTTCAGCGCCAGGCGATGGAGCCACTCCAGGCCAAGCTGGCGGAAGACGGGCGGCGCCCGCTTGACCACCCCGGTCGCGAAATGCAGCGACCCGCCGATGCACAGGCCGACGCCCGTGGCCCGGCCGTCGCGGGCCACGCGGTGGGCCAGGTTCTCGCCCGTCGGCGTGCCGACCGCGAAGAAGACGTAGCGGGCGGGGTTCGCGACCACGAATTCGACGCAGCGCGCCAGTTCCTCCGGCTTGCCGGCCAGACCCATCGGCGGCGAGATCAGCGCCAGGTGCCGCAGCCCGAACTGCGCCATCAATTTCTGGCGCAGGTCCTCGTTGCCGCCGACGACGGTCACGGCGTCGTCGGGCCGGATGGTGTTGTGCAGCATGTACGCGGTCAGGTCGCTGCCGGCCGCCTGCTTCAGGTTCCGCCCGAAGACCCGCTTCGCCAGCAGGCAGACGACCCGGCTGTCGCAGAGGCGCATCCAGGCGCCGTCATAGGCGGCCTGGAACGCCGGGTCTTCGCCCCGGTCGAGGCGCACGAAATGCTGGGCGTTGGGCGTGACGACATAGGTGAAGGGCAGATCGGCCGGGCGGGCCGCAATGGTGGCGGCGGCCTCCGGCACGTCGAGCAGGGCCAGCCGCTGGCCGAGGAAGACATCCTCGGCCACGCTCGCCGTCAGCCCGCTGGTTCCGGCCGATGCCATCGCTGCGCTTCCTGCTCCGGCGTCAGGGCGAGGTGCGGCCGATGGTGTAGTTGAACGTGCGCTGGAACGGCACGACGCGGTTGATGAACTGCTCGACCCAGAGATTGACCTCGCCGATATGGCTGCGCGGCACATAGACGATGTCGCCCGGCTGCAATGGCACGTCGGACTCGTGATGCCCGGTCTGGATGACCTCGCGCACGTTGACGGTGCGCAGCATGGGCCGATTGTTGGGGCTGCGGCGGATCAGCACGATCTCCTCGAAGCGCGCCTCGCTGTCGAAGCCGCCGGCCATGATGATGGCCTGGAGGGTGCTGAGGCGGTTGTCGCCCATGCGGTAGACGTTGGGCGTGCGCACCGAGCCGCCGACATAGATCCGCCACGACACCGCGTCCTCCAGCGCCACCACGACGCTTTGCGGCCGCAGCACCTGCCTGGAACCGGCGATGATCGCGTCCTGGACCTCCGGGATGGTCCGGCCCTCGGCCTTCACCCGGCCGGCGACGCGGATGCCGACGAAGCCGTCCGGCCCGACCGTCACCTCGTCGTCCATCTCGCGCGTGATGAGGAATTTCACCTTCATCTTGTCGCCGACGCCGAGGCGGTACACCGGCATCTCGTCCGTCCAGCTGGCGAAGCCCTCCGGCCGGTGCTGCACGATGGTCAGGGACTGCCCCGTTTCCAGCGACCCGCCGCACGCGGCCAGGAAGAGAAGAGGCGCCAGGGCTATGGACCGGAAATCTAGAGCCATCGGTAGACCCACCTCGGGATGTAGTATTTGCGACCGGTGAATACGGTGCCCAGCACCCCGCCGCCGGCTTCGAGGATCATGTCGCGAAGACGGATGGCGGCCGGCGAGCGCGTGACCTCGCCGCGGACGACCAGGACATTGGCATCGACGATCGAGGCGACGCGCTGGGTGATGGGCGAGAAGCCCTGGGCAGGGCCCGAGATGACGATGACGTCGTACTCGCGGCGAAGCTGGTCGATCTGGCGGCGCGCATCGACCAGCGGCGCCCGCAGGTTGCCCAGCGTCGAATGCGGGCCGTCGGCCGCCAGCCAGAGCTGGGGCACGTCGGACGTGGCCACGGGCATCGCCTCGTCGCGGGTTCCGGGTGCCGTCGCCGGAATGAGCGCGCGGTCGCGGGCGCCGCCGAAATCGATCAGCAGCGTGCGGAGCTGGCGCCCGGTTGCGAACTCCTCGGCCAGGGCCCGGGCCAGCGGCCGCTTGCGCTCGTCGTCGCCGACCGAGGCCAACTGGAACACGCGCAGGTATCGCCCGTCGATTGCGGTATCGAGCATGATCGAGGCGAAGTGGGCCAGCGCCTGGCGCTGATCCGGCCGGTCGAAGCGGGTGCCGGCGCCGCCGAATTCGGCCAGGACGGGCAGCTCCAGCGACCGTTCGGCCTCGGTCGGCATGATGAATGTGCGCCGCAGCCACGCCCCGAAGGCGCCGGCCGCGGCCCCCAGGAGCAGCCCGCCGGAAACCCCGGCGACGAGCAGCGGCAGCCGCAGGTCCAGGCCGGTGATCGGCGCATCGCCCTGCTGGATCAGGCGCACGTTGGAACTGCGGACCTGGGCCGCGTCCTCTTCGATCTTGGCGGCCTCGGCCCGCTTCACGTACTGGCGGTAGGAATCGTCCAGCACGTCGCGGCGGCGGTGCATCTCGACAAGCTGGCCATCGGCGACGCGGAGCTCGGCCAGGCGCTTCTCGGCCGTGATGCGCTGGCGATCCAGCTCGACCAGCTGGTTCTGCAGCGCGTCGCGCTCGACCTTCAGGCTGAGGATCATGTTGGCGAGGAAGCTGGCGGCCGGGTTGCGCACCTCGCGGTCGGTGTAGAAGGTCTTCTGATCGCCCTTGTTGCGCATCGCCTTGCGCACGGTGTCGATCTTCTGCTCGATCTCGGCCAGGGCGGGATAGGTCGGGGCGTACTGCAGCGCCAGTCTGTCGCGCTCGAGCTGCAGGCGCGTCAGGACGTTGCGGTCGTCGTCGTTGGCGGTGGCGTCGCTGCGCTGGCGGAAGTCGAAGACCTGCTTGGGCACGCCCGCCATCTGCCGTTCGGCCTCCTCGAGCTGGGCGGTGATGGCGGCCTGGCGCTCGCTCACCTGGCGGTGGCGCTGGACGACGTTGTCGACCTGGTTGGCGGCCAGCACCCGATCCTGCTCGATTTCGATGACGTTGTAGTCGGCCTTCAGCTTCTGGATGTCGGCGTCGGTCGCCTCGAGCTGCTGCTTGAAGCGCACCACCTCGGATGTCAGGAAGGGCGCGCGCGGGTTGTCGAAGATGTTGCGGCGATGGGCGCGGTAGAAGCCGATCACCGTGTCGACCGTCTTGATCGCCAGTTCGCGGTCGGGATGGCGATAGCTGATGCGCACGACGTTGGAATCGGATTCGACGTTCGCCCGCAGGTCGCGGCGGAACAGCTCCATCGCCCGGTCCATCCGCAACTCGGGCTCGACCGGCGGCAACAGCCCCTCGAAGCGGCCGGTGATGATCTCGGGATAGAGCTTCTCCAGCCCGACCTTCTCGATCGTGCTGCGGATCACGCCGGCGCTGCCGATGATCTCCAGCTCCGAATGGACCGACTTCAGCCCCTCGATCGACAGCACCGCGGGGCCGGTGTCGGCGACGCTCTGGTTGCCGGACACCTCGCGGTTGACCAGCACCATCATCAGCCCGTCGGCCGTGTACTGCGTCTTGATGAAGAAGAGCGCGGCCCCAGCCGCCACCAGCATGGGCAGCAGGGCGGCGAAGATGATCAGGCGGCGGTGGTAGAAGGCGACGATCAACAGGTCGCGCAGCGTGAACGCTTCCTTGCGCAGGATGCTGCCGCGCCAGCCCGATGCGGGGCGCTCGTCGGCGCGCGACAGCCCGGCTGCGGCCTGGGCCGGCTGCGGCAGGCTGCTCTGGTTGCGATCGTCCAGCGGTTCGTTCACGTCCAGCTCTCCAACGTCCCCACCAGGTTTCGATCGCGCCGCCCGTGCCCCCGCCTGGCGGCTTGCAAGCAACCGTAATGTTCTAGTTTCACCGCGCCCCTAGCCTTCATTTGCCGGGACCATCCGCAACCATTCGATTATAGGACAAAAGCGCGCCTGTCGAATCCTCGTAACGCGCGCATTGCGGCAGATTGGCATGTTGAAAAGCAGGCCTTATGGTCGGCCGCACCCCCCGGCAGCGATGCCAGGAACGTGCCGCCGCGGCCGGCTGCCCGCAGCATCCGGAATGCCCCGGAAACGCCCGGTTTCCCTGGCCGCCGGGACGGCTGGCGGACAGCCTCCGTTGCAATCTGCACGCAATGGATTCCCGATCCGCGACGACCGCCAGCGTCGTTTCGCATTTCGGGAATCTTGCTATGCGGGCTTGGTTAGTTCCGCCAGCCCGGCTGCGTCTCGTCCAGCAGGCGCAGCATCGCCGGCCACAGGCGCTGCCCGGTCTTGGTGCGGTCGGCCGACGTGCTGAACTGGCCGGCCGTGTGGCGCGCCACGGCGTCCGGCGGCAGGCGGAACGGGCGGCCGGTCGCCAGCACATCCATCTGCACCCGCGCCGACTGCTCCAGATAGTACATCAGGTAGAAGGCGGCGGCCGGGGTGTGGCCCACGGTCAGCAGGCCGTGGTTGCGCAGGATCAGCACCGGGTGGCCGGCCAGGTCGCGTCCCAGGCGGGCCTGCTCGTCCAGGTCGAGGGCCACGCCTTCATAGTCGTGGTAGCCGACGTTGCCGTAGAATTCGAGCGCGAACTGGTTGAGCGGCAGCAGCCCTTCCTCCAGGCAGGACAGGGCGACGCCGGCCCGCGTATGGGTATGGACGGCGCAGCCGACCTCGGGCCGGGCCTGCAGGACGGCACTGTGGATGACGTAGCCCGCCATGTTGGCCGGATAGTTGGACGGCCCCCGCAGTTCGCCGTCATAGGACATCTTCACCAGGCTGGACGGCGTGATCTCGTTGAACAGCAGGCCGTAGGGGTTGATCAGGAACGTGTCCGCCTCCCCCGGCACCCGGGCCGAGGCATGGGTGAAGATGGTGTCGTCCATGCCGTAATGGGCCAGCAGGCGGTAGACGGCTGCCAGGTGCAGGCGGGCCTCGGCCTCGGTGGTCATGGCGCCGGCCTGGGCCGTGGGCGCATCGGTAACGACGGTGGTCATCGGCAGGGGCCTCTCGGTCTCAAAGGCGGACGGCGCGGAAGCGGGGGAGCGACGATCATGCCGCCGGATACCGCAGCGCACCAGGGCCAAGGCGCCGCCGCCGGCCCGCCAGGGGTGCGACGGATGCCATGGTGCGGCAGAACCGCCACGCGTTTGCGCGGCCCCGGCGCTTGGGCTAGGTTTCGCGGCTTCGGATACATTTGTCCCCGGGGAGGGATAGCAGCGATGTTGCGGGCACGCCTCAGCGAGGCCCTGAAGACCGCCATGCGGGAACGCGACCAGCCGGCGGTATCGACCGTGCGGCTGATCCTGGCCGCCCTCAAGGACCGGGACATCGCCGCGCGCGGGCGCGGCAATGGCGATGGCATCAGCGACCTGGAGATCCTCCAGCTCCTCCAGACCATGGTGAAGCAGCGGCGGGAAAGCATCGAGCTCTATGCCCGCGGCGGCCGCCAGGACCTGGTCGACCAGGAGGCGGGCGAGATCGTCATCATCGAGCGCTTCCTGCCGCAGCAGATGGACGAGGCCCAGGCCCAGGCCGCGATCGGCGCCGTGGTCGCCGAACTCGGCGCCGCCAGCATCAAGGACATGGGCCGGGTGATGGCGCTGCTGAAGGAGCGCCATGCCGGCCAGATGGACTTCACCCGGGCCAGCGCCCAGGTAAAGCAGGCGCTGACCTGAAGCGGCCGCGGCGCCGCCCGACCTGGGCGCGGGGCCGGTCCAAGGGGGGAGACTGACCGCTGGCCTTTCCGCCCGCCTTCATCGAGGAGCTGAAGTCCCGCGTCGGGTTGACCGAGACGGTGGGCCGGCGCGTCCGCCTCATCCGCGCGGGGACTGTGCACAAGGGCCTGTGCCCGTTCCACCAGGAGAAGAGCCCGTCCTTCACCGTCGACGAGCGGCGCGGCACCTTCCACTGCTTCGGCTGCGGCGCCCATGGCAACGCCATCGACTTCGTCATGCGGGCCGAGAACCTGGGCTTCCGCGAGGTGGTCGAGCGGCTGGCGGGCGAGGTGGGGCTGCCCCT
Source organism: Stella humosa (assembly GCF_006738645.1). GTDB lineage: Bacteria > Pseudomonadota > Alphaproteobacteria > ATCC43930 > Allostellaceae > Allostella > Allostella humosa. Next base: position 306,123 of record NZ_AP019700.1, read on the forward strand.
GCCGCAGGAGACGCCGGCCGCCCGCGCGCGCGACGACCGCCGCGGCACCTTGCAGGCGGCGCTGGAGGCGGCGGCCGAATGGTTTATCCAGCGCCTGGCCGATGGCCGCGTCGGCCAGGCGGCGCTCGAATACCTGTCCGGGCGCGGGCTCGACGCTGCGGCGATCAAGCGGTTCGGCATCGGCTTCGCCCCCGCCGGCCGCACGCTGCTGAAGGACGCCCTGGGCACGCGCTTTCCCGAAGAACTGCTGGTGGAGGCGGGGCTGCTCGGCCGGCCGGAGGGGGGCGGGGCCAGCTATGACCGCTTCCGCAGCCGGATCATGTTCCCGATCCACGACCTGCGCGGGCGCATCTGCGGCTTCGGCGGGCGGGTCATGGGCGACGGCGAGCCCAAGTACCTGAACTCGCCCGAGACCGAACTGTTCCAGAAGGGGCGCCTGCTCTACGGCTTCGACCGGGCCTCGGCCGCGGCCCGCAAGTCGGGCGAGGTCGTGGCGGTCGAGGGCTACATGGACGTGATCGCGCTGCACCTGGCCGGCATCCAGACGGCCGTGGCACCGCTGGGCACGGCCATGACGGAGCAGCAGATCGCCCTCCTGTGGCGCCTGGCGCCCGAGCCGATCCTCTGCTTCGACGGCGACGCCGCCGGCCAGCGCGCCGCCAGCCGGGCGGCCGAGCGCGCGCTGCCGATGCTGAAGCCCGGCCACTCGCTGCGCTTCGCCCTGCTGCCGCCGGGCGACGACCCCGACAGCCTGGTGCGCCAGCGCGGTGCCGATGCCATGCGCGAGATCCTGGCGGCGGCGCGGCCGCTGCGCGACCTGCTGCTTGCGACCGAGGTGGCGGGGCATAGCTTCGACACGCCCGAGCGCCGGGCCGGCCTGCGCCAGCGGCTGCGCCAACTGGCCGGCCGGATCGAGGATCGCGAGACGCAGGAGGAGTACCAGGCCGAGTTCGCGCGCACCTGCGACCAGGCTTTCGGCCGGACGCGGGGGGGCGGTGACAACCGTCCGCCGCCCGGCCGCAGGGCGCCGGCACCGGGCCGTCGATTCCCTGCCGGCGGGCGGTCCTCCTATCCCCCGCCCGCCCTGTCCGAGCCGCCGCCGCCGGTGCCGGACCATTGGGGCGTGCACGAAAGCCGGCTGCTGCTGCTGGCGCTGCGGGACGGTGCCCGGCTGACCGAGATCGGCGAGGGGCTGGGCGCAATGGCCTTCCGCAACCCCGCGCTGGAGACGCTGCGCCACGACCTGGTGGAGGCTCTGGGCCTCGAACAGCTTGACTCCGGATCGATCGAGCGCCATTTGACGGAACTAGGCCACGGCCCGACTCTGGATCGGTTGCGCGGCTCGGAGGCCCGGCGTGGCTGGGCCTGCGTAGGATCCGAGACGTCTCCCGAGGAATCGCTGTTCCAATGGCGTCATTCCCAGGTCGCGTGGCAACTCGACGAGATAGAGCGTGAGAATTCGGCGGCGCGGCGTAGTTTCGCCGAATCTGACCCGTCCGCCGCGTCCGGGCGGCTCGTCCGGCTGGCGGCGGAAAAGGCCGAGCTTCTGCGTTATCGGCAGGAACTCGATGGCGAACTCGACGCCCTGAGGCAGTCGGGCTCCGGCAAGTTGTGAGCGGCCGGGTCGGATACCGGGGCGGATACAGGTATTAGGGGGTCTTATCGAATGGCGACGAAGGCGGCGAGCACGGCGGCGGATCAGGTCGAAAACCGCGAGGACTCCGAGGCCCCCCTCATCGACACGATGACGGCGGCCGTCAAGCGCATGATCGCGCGGGGCAAGGAGCGCGGCTTCGTGACCCTGGACGAGGTCAACTCCGTGCTGCCGGCCGACCAGCTATCCTCGGAGCAGATCGAGGACGTGCTGGCGATGCTGTCGGACCTCGGCATCAACGTGGTCGAGGGCGAGGAGGCCGAGGAGGCCCCGCCGGCGGCCGAGGCCGAGGACGAGGCCGAGGCCCGCGGCAATCTCGACGACGAGGATGTCGGCCGCACCGACGACCCCGTGCGCATGTACCTGCGCGAGATGGGGTCGGTCGAGTTGCTGTCGCGCGAGGGCGAGATCGCCATCGCCAAGCGCATCGAAGCCGGCCGCGAGATGATGATCGGCGGCATCTGCGAAAGCCCGCTGACCGTCCGCTCGCTGCTGGAGTGGCGCGAGTCCCTGATCGCCAACAAGGTGCTGCTGCGCGACATCGTCGACCTCGACGCCATGTCGGGCGCCACGCCCGGCACCGAGGCGCCGGGCGAGGATGCCGAGCCGGCCGCGGCCGAAGGCGGCGAGGCCGAGGAGGGCGGCGAGGCCGAGGGCGACTTCGAGTCCGAGGAGGCGGCCCTCTCGCTGTCGCAGCTGGAGCAGCAGTGGAAGCCGATGATCCTGGCCACGCTGGACCAGATCGCGGCCTCGCAGAAGAAGCTGCACAAGGCCCAGGAACAGCGGTTCAGCCACCTCCAGAAGGGCGAGGAGGTGCCCAAGCCGACTGAGAAGCGCTACGAGAAGGCCAAGCAGGAGGTCATCGACCTCATGAAGTCGATCCGCCTCAACAATTCGCGGATCGAGCAGCTCGTCGACGAGCTCTATGGCCTGAACCGCCGCCTGATCGGCTTCGAGGGGCGGCTGCTGCGCCTGGCCGAGAGCTGTGGCGTGAAGCGCGAGGAGTTCCTGCGCTACTATCCCGCCTCCGAGCACGACCCGAACTGGATGGAGCGCGTCGGCGCCCTGCCGGGGCGCGGCTGGAAGGCGTTCGCCGGCCCGAAGTTCGCGACCCAGATCGCCGAGGCCCGCGCCGAGATCGCCCGCATCTCGACCGCCGTGCGCCTGCCGGTGCTGGAATTCCGCCGCAACGTGCAGACCGTCCAGAAGGGCGAGCGCGAAGCCGGCAAGGCCAAGAAGGAGATGGTGGAGGCCAACCTGCGCCTCGTCATCTCGATCGCCAAGAAGTACACCAACCGCGGCTTGCAGTTCCTCGACCTGATCCAGGAAGGCAACATCGGCCTGATGAAGGCGGTCGACAAGTTCGAGTACCGCCGCGGCTACAAGTTCTCGACCTATGCCACCTGGTGGATTCGCCAGGCCATCACCCGCTCGATCGCCGACCAGGCGCGCACCATCCGCATCCCGGTGCACATGATCGAGACGATCAACAAGCTGGTGCGCACCTCGCGCCAGATGCTGCACGAGATCGGCCGCGAGCCGACGCCGGAGGAACTGGCCGAGAAGCTCGGCATGCCGCTGGAGAAGGTGCGCAAGGTCCTGAAGATCGCCAAGGAGCCGATCAGCCTCGAGACGCCGATCGGCGACGAGGAGGACAGCCACCTGGGCGACTTCATCGAGGACAAGAACGCCGTCCTGCCCCTCGATGCCGCCATCCAGGCCAACCTGCGCGAGACGACGACGCGCGTGCTGGCCAGCCTGACCGCCCGCGAGGAGCGCGTGCTGCGCATGCGCTTCGGCATCGGCATGAACACCGACCACACGCTGGAAGAGGTCGGCCAGCAGTTCTCGGTCACCCGCGAGCGGATCCGGCAGATCGAGGCCAAGGCCCTGCGCAAGCTGAAGCACCCGAGCCGGTCGCGCAAGCTGCGGAGCTTCCTCGACGATTGAGGCGGCGCGCGTGCCGACCATCTCGATATTCTTCGGGATCGTCGTGCAGATGTACTATCGCGATCATCTGCCGCCGCGCGCAAGGCGACTGGTCTGTGACTGGGTCTTGTCGCGGCAGGCCGCATTGTCGGAGAATTGGGAGCTGGCCCGCCGGATGCGGGCGTTGCGCCAGGTGCCGGGAGCGGACGTGACATGATCGAACTGGTGAAGATCCTGTCGGTTTTGCCAAGTGGCCCCAGCCGGCTCAGATTGCGCTTTTCCGACGGAACGTCCGGCGAGCACGATTTCGCTCCCATGCTGGCCGAAGGCGGCGAGATGGTGGAGCCCCTGCGCGACCCTGCGATGTTCGCCCGGGCTTTCGTCCAGATGGGGACGGTTTCCTGGCCGAATGGTTTCGACCTCGACAGCATCGCATTGCGCCGGGAGATGGGCGCGGCGGGGGAGTTGGATCGCCCGGCGGCATGATGCCCCCGCCATCGCCTCGGAGCCGGGGAGGTAGATTGGTGATGCCACCGTGGTTTCCCTACCGGCTCAGCCCGCCTAGACCCTCCGGTGGCGACACCGGGGGGATTCCTTCGAATGATCAGCCTGTCGCGGGTTGACAGCGCCGACTCCTCCGAAGCCATATCTGGGCATCCCCTATCGTCCGATCGAGGAGCCCCCCTCATGCCCGACGACATGAAGCCGATCTACCAGGTAAACGAGTACACGCCCGACCCCGCCGTGGTGTTCGACCGCAAGGTGGCCGCGACCTATGTCCGCTATGCGCGGATGATGGTGGCGCGCGGCTACGTCCAGAGTTCGCTGGGCGGCATGGCCGTGCGCGTGCCGCATCCCGACCATGCCGACGGCATCTGCTACGCCAAGCCCCAGGGCATCTCGCTGGAGGAGATGGAGGAGGACGACCTCGTCATCACCGACATCCCCTACGGACGCGTCCTGCATGGCGACCGGGCGACCACGGTCGGCCACCAGATGAACCGCGAGATCCTGCGCCTGCGGCCCGACGTTAACTGCGTCATCCACCTGCACCATGACGAGACGATCGCCTTCCTGGCGGCCGGGCATGAGGAGATCCGCTCGACCTCGCTCACCTTCTCGTACCTGATGCAGAAGCCGGCCCGCTACCTGCCCGCGCACCTGAACGTCGAGGAGGATGTGGGCCCGATCAAGACCTTCATCCAGGACACCAACTGCATCATCATGCGCCGCCACGGCTTCACCGTGCTGGGGCGCACCGTGTCGGAGGCCTATCACCGCACCAACGTCCTGGTGTCGGAGGTAAAGCGCAACGTCATCGTCGAGATGCTGTCGGCGGTGAAGGGCACGACGCCCGAATACCTGTCCACCGAGGACATGGAGTGGATGTTCAAGCGCGGCGACGCGGTCGTCTACCCGACCCTCATCCGCAAGGAATCGCACTGATGCGCGCGGTAGCACTTACCCTCCTGGCGGTCGTGGCGGCGCTGCCGGCGGCCGCGGCCGATCCCTTTCCGACCAAGCCGATCCGCCTCGTCGTGCCGTTCCCGGCCGGCGGCGGCACCGACGTGGTGGCCCGCGTCGTCGCCAACGGCATGGCGCCGGCGCTGGGCCAGTCGGTCGTGGTCGAGAACCGGGGCGGCGCCGGTGGCACGGTGGGGGCCGACGCCGTCGCCAAGGCGGCACCCGATGGCTACACCATCGGCATCGCCACCAGCAGCACCCATCCGGCCGCCGTCGTCCTGCGGAAGAACGTCCCCTACGACCCGGCGACCGGCTTCCAGCCGATCGGCCTCATCGGCACCACCCCCTACATCCTGGTGTCGGGCCTCCAGGTGCCGGCCAAGTCGCTGACGGAGTTCATCGCCTACACCAAGGCCAATGCCGGCCGCGTCAACTATGCCTCGGTCGGGGTCAGCACGCTGGGCTATCTGCTGTCGGAGCAGTTGAAGATCATCACCGGCATGGACCTGACGCATGTCGCCTATCGCGGCGCCTCGCAGGCCTATCCCGACGTGATCTCGAACAACGTCTCGGCCTTCCTCGACAACCCGACCGGGTCGGCCGGCCTGGTGCGCGACGGCCAGCTCCGCGCCTATGCCGTCACGGCCAAGTCGAGCGTCCTGCCGGACGTGCCGACCTTTGCCGAGGCCGGCGTGCCTGGCTTCGACACCACGTTCTGGTACGGCTTCGTGGCGCCGGCCGGCACGCCGCAGCCGATCGTCGACCGCCTGGCCAAGGCGATGCGCGACTTCGTGCTGTCGCCCCAGGGCCGGGCGGAGCTGGAGGCCAAGGACGTGACCCCCGTCGGCAGCACGCCCGCGGCCTTCGGGAAGACGATCACCGACGACCTGGCGCAGTGGAAGGCGCTGGCCGAGAAGCTGGGCATCCAGCCGGAGTAGGGCGCCCCAGGCGTCTTCAGGCGATCCGGTCAGGGCGGCGGTTGCGTCCGCCGCCCCGGCTGGTATTTTTGCGCAATACCGAACCAGCCAGCGGCGATGGCGGCCCTCCCGGCGCCGGCCCGCTGCGTTTGCCATCAGTTCGCCTTTGCCATCAGGAGCCCCCATGTCGGATGCGATCCAGGAAGCCGCCCTGCGCCGGAAGAAGATGTACCAGCGCGGTGCCACCACGGTGTTCGCCAGCAAGGCCGACCCGCGCTTCCCCTATTGCATGTATGTGCCGCAGACCTTCGACGACGACCCGGCCGGGCACACCCTGATCATCACCATCCACGGCACCGGCCGCACGATGGGCGTCTATCGCGACGGCTTCGCGGAATTCTGCCGCTGGAACAAATGCCTGGTGCTGTCGCCGCTCTTCCCGGTGGGCGTGCTGGGCGACGACAATCCCGAAGGCTTCAAGTACATGCGCGAGGGCGACATCCGCTACGACCAGGTGCTCCTGGCGATGGTGGACGAGGTCTCGCAGAAGCTGGGCGTGCGCTTCGACCGCTTCATGATGTTCGGCTTCTCGGGCGGTGGCCATTTCGTCCACCGCTTCTTCTACCTGCACCCCAAGCGCCTGCTGGCGGCCTCGATCGGCTCGCCCGGTGCCGTCACCTTGATCAATCCCGACAAGGATTTCTGGGTCGGCACCCGCAACCTGAAGGAGCTGTTCGGCATCGAGCTCGACCTGCCGGCGATGCGCGACGTGGCGGTCCAGATGGTGGTCGGCGGTGCCGACATCGAGACCTGGGAGATCGACTACAAGCCGGGCAGCGTCAACTACATGGACGGGATCAACGATACCGGCCGCACCCGGATCGAGCGCAACACCGCGCTGAAGGAGAATTTCGAGGCCCATGGCATCGCCGTCCGCCAGGATATCGTGCCCAACGTGCCGCATGACGGGGCCAAGGTCCTGCCGGTGGTGCAGGATTTCTTCGTCGACGTGCTGAAGCGCCACCGCAATAGCTGACCCCGGGAGCCCGCGTCCATGACCCGCCCGATTGCCGCCGCGGCGCTTGCCGCCGTGCTCGCCCTGCCGATGGCGGCGGCGGCCGACATGATCACGGTCGCCACCAACGCCGACATCCGCTCGACCAACCCCGGTGTCAACCGCGACGACAACACCGATGCCGTCATCCTGCACATCGTCGAGGGGCTGGTCGCCTATCGCGAGGATGGCACGGTGGGCCCGCTCCTGGCCGAACGGGTGGAGATGTCGGCCGACGGCCGCACCTACACCTTCGCGCTGCGGCGCGGGGTGCGGTTCCACAACGGCGCCCTGATGACCTCGGCCGACGTGCTGTGGAGCTGGAACCGGCTGATGGACGCCAAGACCGACTGGCGTTGCCGCAACGAGTTCGACGGCCGCGGCCTGTTCAAGGTCGAGGCGGTCGAGGCACCCGACGCCACCACCGTCACCATGCGCATCGACCGGCCGAGTGCGCTGTTCCTGGCGACGCTGGCGCGCACCGATTGCGGCATGACGGCCGTCATCCACAAGGATTCGGTGAATGCCGACGGCAGTTGGAAGGCGCCCGTGGGCACCGGCCCGTTCAAGCTGGGCGACTGGCGCCGCGGCCAGCAGGTGATCCTGGAAAAGTTCGCCGACTACGCGACGCTGCCCGGCCCGCGCGACGGCTATGCCGGCGGCAAGCGCCCGCTGGTCGACCAGGTGAAGTTCCTGGTCATCCCCGATCCCTCGACGGTGAAGGCGGCCCTGCTGTCGGGCGCGGTCGATGCCTCGGACGTGCCCGATGCCGACCTGGAGGAGATGAAGGCCAACCCGGCCATCGTGCTGAAATCCGCGCCGACGCCGGTCATGCACGGCTTGCTGATCCAGACGCAGGACCCGGTCCTGGCCGACGTCCGCGTCCGCCAGGCGATCTCGGCCGCCCTCGACACGGCCGAGATCGTGGCCGCCGTCTCGAACGGGCTGGGAAAGCCCAACGCCTCGATCGTCTCGACCGCGTCGGCCTACTACGGCGCGGTCCAGCGCGAGAGCGTGCCGCACGACCCGGCGCGGGCCAAGAAGCTGCTGGCAGAGGCTGGCTATCGCGGCCAGCCGATCAAGCTGATCGCCAACAAGCGCCCCGTGGTGCCCAGCTTCTCGGTCGCCGTCATCGCCCAGGCGATGATGCAGGCGGTCGGCCTCAACGTGGAGATCGAGGTGCTGGAATGGGCGACCCAGCTCGATCGCTACCAGAAGGGCAGCTACCAGATGATGTCCTTCTCCTACTCCGCCCGCTTCGACCCGGCGCTGAGCTACGAGCAGGTGTCGGGGCCCAAGGACAAGCAGCCGCGCAAGGTGTGGGACGACGCCGAGGGCCTGCGGCTGCTGGACGAGGTGATGACGGTCACCGACAAGCCCGCCCGCCAGGCGCTCTTCGACCGCATGCATCGCCGCTTCATTGAGACCGTGCCGATGCTGGTGCTCTACAACGGCGTCGACTCCGTCGCCCATTCCAAGCGGATCGAGGGCTACGAGCCCTGGCTCGGCGCCAAGCCCCGCCTGTGGGGGGTGAAGCGCCTGCCCTGACCGTTCTGTCCTCGACAAGGCGGGTGGCGACGCGCTACCCGTCTTGACCTTGGCAGGGCCCGTAGTTCAGCGGTCAGAACGCGCCGCTCATAACGGTGTTGTCGCAGGTTCGAATCCTGCCGGGCCCACCATCGCCTTATCGGCACCGGGAATCCTGCCTAAGATATTGAAGGGCAAGGATAAAGTGGCGGTTCTAAAGCCTTCGCCCCGCGCGTAGCGGAGGCGCTCGGCGAAGGCCAGTTTGAGGACCGATCGGCGGTCCTCCAGACGCTCGGAACGCCAGAGTTTCCAAGGGTTCCCGAGGAATTCGAGCGCGGTTCTAAGCGTGTCGGAGAAGCTGCTGGCGGGACGGCCGGCGGAAGCCATCTGCTCCTGGATCAGGAGCTTGTCCTCTTCGAGCCGGCGGATGCGCTCCTCATAGGCGGCGATGACGCTGGGCACGCGGGCATCGAGGATGCGCTCCAGCAGCTGGGCGACTTGGCGCTCGATCTTGGCCAGCTCGGCCTTCATCGCCTTGGCGCGGGCTTCGCCCTGCGCCGAACGGCGGTTCCACAGATCCTCGAACATCGACCGGGCCACCTTGAACAGGGCCTCGGACGGCTGGAGCGCGCGCAGGAGCGTCTCGAACTGGCCCTCGATGTCGGCGCGCCGGATCGACTTGCCGTACTTCTCGCAGCCGCGCTTGGGGCAGTGGTAGTAGGGGTGCGAGCGGATCCGCCCCTTCGACCAGCAGGCCGTCAGCGGCGAGCCGCAGTCGGCACAGACGACGAAGCCGCGCAGCGGGAAGTCCTGGTTGAGGTTGCGGCGGATCGGCGCCCGGTGGATGCCGTCGAGCCGCTCCTGGATGCGCTGGTAGGTCCGCACCCCGATCAGCGGCTCATGCTGTCCCGGCCGCCGCTCGATGCCGAAGCTCGGCGCCTCGACATAGCCGGCATAGACACACTGCCGGAGCAGCACCGTCACCCGCTCGTTGCAGATGCGCCCGCTGGTCTCCGGCTTGGGGAAGAGGGGATGGTCCTGGAGGAAGCGCATCACGTCGGCCTGGGACTCGAAGTGGCCCGCGGCATAGCCTTCGAGGGCTTCCTGGACGACCGAGGCGGCCGGCTCGTCGCGCTTCAGCATCTTCCCGCGGCCCGGCACGGTCACGTACTTGTAGCCGACCGGCGCCTGGAACACCCAGTAGCCGTTCATGACCCGGGCGCTCATGCGGTTCTTCACCTGCTCGCCGTTCTTCTGGCGCTGGTGCTGGGAGACGCTGGCGAGCAGGTTCTCGACCAGGATCGAGTCCGAGTCCTCGCCGAACTCGATGGAGGGGGACTCCAGGTTGCCGCCGGCCTTGGCGATGGCGCCACGCAGCTCCAGGTGGGCCTGGAGGCCGCGGGCCAGGCGCGAGACGTCGTCGATGATGACGACAGTGCCCTTGGCGCGGCGACGCCGCAGGAAGGCCAGCATGGACTTCATGCCGGGCCGGTCGATGAGGCTGCCGGAGACGTCGTCGCGGAACACCTCGATGACGGCATAGCCCTTCATCCGCGCGAACTCGCGGCAGCGGGTCTCCTGTGAGTTCAGTCCGTCGCCGACCTTGGTCTGCTTGATGCTCGATACGCGGCAGTAGATGACCGCCTGCTTGTGCTCCCTGTCCGTCATGGCGAATCCCGATCCTCCCCGTCTGCTGGCGTCTCCGATGTGGTGATGGCGGATTGTACCGCACCCGGCGCGTCGCCGGCCTCGTCGCCGAACACTTGTCCACAGACATCCACGGTGAAGCCGAGCTCGACGAAGCTGCGCATGATCGACCAGAGGGTCTCCAGCAGCTCGCGCTGCTGATCCGGCATCAGGTCGAAGCCGGCGAGATCGGCGCGGTAGCGCTCGATGTCCAGTTCGAGGGCCGGCGGCACGGCCGCGCCGGCGTCGGAGAACTCCCGGTCGAGACCGGTCAGAGTATCGTTGTTCATGACCGGCCTCCTTTCTTGCTCGCCGTCACGGAAAGCGAGTCATCATATAGAACAAATGCAGAACATACAAGGAAAACTTTCCTATTATCGATAATATTGCTCCTATTCATTGTGTTCTCCTTCCATCGAACGAACGAGTTCTTGATCGTGGCGTCCGGACTCCATCCGCGCCTGGCGCAGGGCGCGATAGATGGCCCGGACCTTCCAGCTGGAGGCGACGATCAGCGCGCCACGATGGCCGACGGCATCGACGTGGAGGATCGCGGTGCCCAGGCCGATGAGGAGGCCGGCACCGGCGATGCCCCACAGGACGAGCAGCTCGCCCGGGAACAGCAGGTCGCCGTAGATGGCGGTGGTCAGCGTTGCGAATACGGCCATGCCGAGGGCGAGCCAGAGCGGATCGCGGCGGATGCGGGCGGTGACGTTGGCGATCGGGTAGAAGCGCCGCGGCGTGGAGAGAAGGTTGGCACTGACCAGGTAGGTGCCGTCGTCGAGATAGACGCGGGGTGTCGTCTTCATGGCCTCACCCCTTGATCCAGGGCAGGGCACCGCAGACCTGCGAGCGCAGCACGGAGATCGTGCCGCCTCGCAGGTCGGCGACCGAGGCGGTCTCGATCAGCCGCAGCGAGGCGGTGTGGATGGCATAGTCAAAGCGGACCGCCTGCCGGCTGCGCCGGGCGCTGCACTCGCAGATCGCCCGCCGCTCGATCCCGGAGAGGCGGAACTGCTGCTGGACCATGGCCAGGGTCTGGCCCCCGAAGGGCAGCTGGCGCAGGCTCTCCAGCGGCGCCAGGACCGCGTCGGAGCGGTTCTGCATGCGGGCGACGTCCGCCTCGCAGGCCGGCACCAGCTCGGCCGCGGCCTGGCGCTCCATGGCCCGGTCGGCCAGGACCAGGTAGTGGAAGCCGAACCACAGGCCGGCGGCGAGCGTGACGCCGATCAGCTGGTCTGGCAGCTTGCCGAGAAGCTCGATCATTCCATCCTCCGTCTGCGGTCGCGGGCCTTGGCGAAGCTGCGCTGGACGTCGGGCGCCCGGACCGGCGAGGCCGGCTTCAGGGTGCGGGTGACGGTGTTGCGCATGCGCTCGCCGATGCGGTTGATGGTGGAGAGGCGCTGGCCGATGCGGGCGCGCACGTTGCGCCGGGCCAGCGCCAGCAGGTCGTCGGGCGACAGGATCCGCACGGCCGCCTGGGCCGGCGCCTTGTGCTTGAGCGCCAGTTCCGCGCGCTCCTTCCACAAGCGGACGGCCTCCTTGGCGACCCAGGTCTCCTGGAAGCGCTCGCAGTGCTGCCGCATGCGGCCCTTCACCGATGCGACGCGCTGGTCGACGGCTTCGAGCTGGCGGACCATGTGCGGGCGGCCCTGCGCCCGGGCCATGGCCGGCGGGTTCGCCTGGCCGAAGCTGGCCGTAGGGGCAGGCGCCACCGTCGGCTTGCCGTCCTTGCTGCCCCGGCTCATCGCCCGCCTCCGTCGAAGAGGCGGAACGGCGGGCAGTGGCCGTCGGTGACGACACGGAACCCGTTGAAGCCGAGATAGACGCAGCGGTGATAGACGGGGCGCTCACTCGAGCCGGTGAAGCTGTATTCGAAGCGCAGGTAGGGCGTGCCGTACAGATAGTTGGCAACCACCACGCTTCCGATCACGGCGAGCCACACGAGGCTACGCAGCCGCACCAGCGGCACGCGGCGCGGGCGGGTCGGCTTGGCCGGCGGCGGAGCCGCCGGCACGCCATCGAGGCGCATCCCGTCCGTCATGACGTCCTCGGGGGATAATGGATGCGGAAGAGGGGATCGCCGCGCAGGCGCCTGCCCTCGATCGGGTTGTCCAGCACCCAGTCCCGCCAGGGCTCGACCTGGCCGTAGTGAACCAGCGTCAGGCGCATCGGCCGCAGCCCCTGCACGAACACCCAGGCCTCGCCGCGCGGCATGGCGAGAACCTCGTCCGGCGTCATCAGCCGGCGCCCCAGCTCGCGGCTGGAGACGCCAAGGTCGGTCACCACCGAGCGGAAGGAATAGTCCTGCTTGCGGATGGTCGCCTCGGCCAGCAGGTCCGAGACGAGCTTGGCCTGGTCGAAGCTGTTGAGGGCGCTATAGACCTTCACGCCCGCGTAGGAATCGACCGCCGCGGCGGCATCCCGCCCGTACTTGCGCACGAGCCCGGGGAACGACTGGATGTAGAAGTCCGCCGTGATGCCGAGGCCGCGCATGGTCTCCAGGTCGGAGACGAGGTCGGCGAAGCGGTAGTTCAACGCCTCCTCGCCGACGATGTGCACCTTATGGCCGGTCGGCCGGTCCTTGCAGGCGGCGATCAGGTTGTAGTTGAAGAGCGAGATCAGCGGCGCGAACTCGCGGGTGTGGCTGAGCGGCGCCATCATGAAGAGGATGATCGGACGCCAGCGCAGTTCGGCGATGTTGCGATCGGCGGTGCGGCCATAGCCGCCCAGCCGGCCGCCCTGGTTGAAGGTCAGCAGGACCTGGGTGGCGCCTTCGAGGAAGGAGGCGAAGTTCTCCTCGTTCTTGTCGGCGCGGTGCAGGAGGTTGGCGGCCTCGGTCTTGAGGAAGGCGACGATCGGGTCGTGCGGGACCGCCGTCTCCAGGTGCCGGCGGATCCAGCGCAGCGCCTGCATCAGCCGGCCGGGATCGTTGAGCAGGGCGAACACGTCGGACGGCGTGCAGCGGGCGGGGGCCGTCAGGCCGAAGTAGAGGATGGCGACGGCGATGCAGCGGCGCGAGCCGGCGCGGAAGTAGAGGTTCTTGTCGTCGCCGCCCTTCTCGGGCAGGTGCAGCTCGGCCAGGTCGCCCGCGCGCTTGATCGCGTCGAGGCGCGCCTCGTCCTCGGCATAGAGGGCGTCGAGCACCGCCTGGTAGGGGTTGAGCTCGACATTGCCGCAGCGGTCGAGGTAGCGGCCGGCGGGGTTGACGCACCAGACCTCGAAGCCCAGCTGGCGCAGCGTCGGCGCCAGCATCGGCCCCAGCTCCTGCTTGGGGTCGGAGATCGCCAGCGACTTGCCCGTCTGCGCCTGGTGCAGGATCGAGCCGACGACCAGCCGGCTGGTCTTTCCACCCCCCGGCGGCATGATCGCGAGGGAGAACGGGACGTCGGCCGGCGCGAACACCGGCCGTTGCCCCTGATACAGGCCGAGGAAGTTGCCGCTGGCCGGCATGTCCATGCCGCGGGCGCGAATCTCGTCCCAGGTCGCTTCCCGCGCCGTGCCGTGGTCGCTGGTGATGGCCTCGGCGCGGGCAAGGTCGCGGCGCAGGCGATAGTCGCGGACGAGGAGGACCAGGCCCCGGGCGAGGCAGGCGGCAGCGCACAGCGCCGCCGCCCCCGCCATCGCCGCCTGCTGCCAGGGCGCGTCCGGGGCGGGCCACAGCCACCAGCCGATGGCTGCGGCCGCCACCGCGACGGCGAGGTTGCCGTTGATCGGCCCCGTCGCCGTGCGGACCGGCACCGTGCTCATTGGACGGCCCGCAGGCGGACGGGCACGCGCGGCGCGGGCAGGTACGAGCCCGGGCCACCACCACCGCTGCCGCCGTCGCCGGGCGCGCCGCCGCGGCCCTGGGCGTGCGCCAGCAGGATCAGGCCGACGGCAAGGTAGGGCAGCAGGTCGAGCGCGTAGCCGAGCGCGATGATCCAGGCCAGCTCGCCGGCATGGCGGAACACGACCGCCGTCGGCGACAGGTGGCGGTAGGTCGGCACCGGCTTCGGCTGCCGGTCCTCCAGGTCGGTCACCGCCTGGCGGAGCGCGATGCCGATCGGCTCGAACTCGCGATGCAGGCGGCGCATGGTCTCGTCCTGCACCCGCCGCGTCTCCGGCACCGTCGAGTAGCCGGCCGCCACCACGGGGGCCGCCAGCATGTTGGCCGTCGCCTTCAGCGACGCGATCGGCAGCTGCTGGCGCAGCTCGATCACGACGCTGGCGAGGCGGGTCAGCGCGTTCTCGACCGCGCGCACCCGGTCGCGCTCGCCCATCTCCGGGTCGGAGAGGGCGGCGCGCAGGCTCTCCAGCGTCTGCTGGCCGGCGCGAACCTTGCCGTCGGCCGCCTTCACCACTTCGCGCACGCCTTCCTCGGCGCCGGCGAGCCGGCTCTCCTGCACCAGCATCTCGCGGTAGACCGGGCCGCGGCCGGCACCGGTCTGGCCGCGGCGCTCCTCATGGTCCTTGAGACGGGCCGCCGTCTCCTTGCCGGTCGCCAGGATCGGCAGCACCTGCTCCAGCTGGCGCAGCGCGGTCTGGACGGACGCGAAGGCGGCTTCGGCCGCCGCCAGCACCGACTGCCGTTCCAGCGCGCGGGCCTCGGCATGGGCGAGGAAGGTGGCGTTCGACGTGCCGGAGACCGCCAGGATGGCGACCAGGCCGCCGCCGGCGATGGCGCCGGCCAGCGCCGCATTCTCCTGGCCAAGCCGCGGCAGGATGCGCACCGCCGCCGCCGAGAAGCTCGCCAGCGCGGCATAGGTCATGACGCCGATCAGCAGCGCGACCACGAAGGCGACGGCGCCGCCCGTCTCCTGGTGGTCGAAGAAGAGCCAGGCGCTGGCCCCGCTCAGGATGGCCGAGCCCAGGTGGGCCAGCAGGATGCAGAAGCGGACGAACCTCGTCACCGACGAGGTCTCGTCCTTGAGATCGTTGCGATGGTCCGACATCGTGGTTCCCCTTCCGATCCATCGCGGGCGGATTCCCGCCGATGGATCGGATCGCCTCGAAGCGGCGAAGGGGATTGGGAAGTCGGTCGATTTAGGATGTAGCCGGGTGGTCAACTCCTGCCAAGGAGGGGGCCGGGCCGGTCTAATCAGTTGTGGAAGCAGAGTTCCGCGAGCGCCCTGCCAACCTATTGAGCTGCAAGAGATTCAAGCGCAGGGGCATTTTAGGGGGGAGGGGATGGCCAAGCGCACCGCCGCCGCCGGGCGCGCCAACCAGTTCCGGGCCGGGGCGAAGTTCGACGAGATGACCTTGATGCGGCTCGTCTACTGCTTCTGCCAGGGGCTCGGCGTCCAACTCGCCGCCCGCTCGACCGGCCTGACGGCCAAGACCGTGCGCGGGGTCTACATCGCCTTGCGCAAGCGCCTGCTCAAGCCCGCCTTCAACCGCTGGCACGGCACCAACCGCGCGGTGATCCGCACGCCCATGCCGGAGTTCGAGCCGCTGCTCCGAGCGGTTTACTTCGACCGGCTCGGGCGCTGCGCCGGGAACGAGACCTGCGCGCGCAACTACCGGCTCGGCAACCGCAAGCGCCGGGAATGCCGCAGCTGTCCGCTGGTCGACGCTTTGCCGCCCGAGGGACGCGCCGAAGCCTACGTGGTGATCGATGCCGTCCATGCCTTCTACGAGGCCATCGGCATCCGCGGCGAGAAGGACATCGGGCCGATCATGCTGTTCCGGGAGCGGCTCATCCACCGCACCGTGGTCGGGACCGTGCAGAACCACAGCCGCAAGCGCGAGAACGGCCTGTTCGATCCGAATGAGCGCGAGTTCCTGTCGGGCGGCACCTTGCTCGACCTGCTGCTGCGCGACCTGGCTGAGGACCCGCTGTAGGGCGCGCGGCACCGGATCGCACGTCCATGCCGGAAGCAGGGGACGGCACCCGTGTTGGCCAATGGGCCTTTCGTCGATGGGCTGGACCATCCAGCCCGTGATGATGCGCCAGGGTGCCGGGCCGCGCCCGGACATCAATGGCCCGCCCGCTCCATTCGCTTCGCTCCCGTGTTGGCCATGACGTCCGGGCTCAGGTCGGCCCGGCTCTTTCGGCGCATCGGCTGGATGGTCCAGCCCATCGACGAAAGGACGACACCATGACCAACGACAACCATCCCG
Organism: Stella humosa; assembly: GCF_006738645.1. GTDB lineage: Bacteria > Pseudomonadota > Alphaproteobacteria > ATCC43930 > Allostellaceae > Allostella > Allostella humosa. The sequence goes on from NZ_AP019700.1 coordinate 322,456, forward strand.
ATCCCGTATCCGAGACAAGCGATACCGGCCACCGCCTCACCATCCCGGGGCTGAACGACCTGCTGCGAACCACCTTCATGACCGGGCGCGTCGTTCTGACCGACGGCATCCGCGCACTGCCCGCGGAGACGCAGTCGGAAATCCTGACCAAGGTGCGGACGTTCGATGCCTTCTGCCCGAAGAACGATCCCCACGGCGAGCACGACTTCGGCAACTTCGACCAACCGGGCGCCGGCCGCGTCCTCTGGAAGATCGACTACTACAACCCGATGCTCGACGGCGGCAGCGAGGATCCGGCCGATCCCAAGCGCACCTGCCGGGTGCTGACCATCATGCTGGCGAAGGAGTGGTGATGCGCACCTTCGATGACGCGGACGGCGCCGATCTCGCCGAACGGTTCGCTGGCCAACTGGAGACTGCGCTGATGGCGCAGGCTCTGGCGGAGACGGGAAGCCTCCCCGACGAGCGCACCAAGGCGCTGCTCGGCGACTGGATGCTCGGCACCTTCAACGCGGCTGCGTTCGCGATAGCCTCGCCGGTCGAGGGGCGCGGCGCGCTGCTGTGGGAGCCCGATGGCGCCGGACACCGGCTGGTCTGGTACATGCCGACCGGCATCGCCTGTCCGCTGGCACGGCTCTATCCGCAGCCGAACGGGACATGGGCCGCCATGGTCGTCGCCGGCGTCAAGGACGAACTGATCGAGGCGATGGGTGCGGCAGAGTGGGCGGTGGCGAGGCTCACCAGCATGTAGCGACTTCTGATATGGTTCTTCGGATGGACCTACGCGCCCAGTTCGATCCGTTCGAAAAGGGCGTCCAGTATCTGGATTCTAGTGAATAGAACGATTGAGAGCGGACAATGACAGAAGAAGTAACAATCATTCCGGCCCAGACTAATTTCGTGGTGGCAAAGTAAGTGGCCACTGACGTGCCGGGCGGGACGCGCAAAAATAGGAAACCTAAGACCGCGCCCAACCCGAAGCGGCAGAAAGAAGCGCGCCAGAGTCTCAATAGCCTCTTCACCGATCGTTCGAACGTATGGATAATCCACTATTCTTGCGAAAGCTTTTACGATCGGCCGAACGGTGCATCACCGCGCATCACGTCTCTCGCCGTGCGCAGTCTTGACAGTGCTCAGACGCACTCCTTCTCCATCCATCAAGTGGCCGAGCGCTTGAAGGTGCCGTTCGCCGACATCAAGGTGCGCTATGACGAACTCGAGCGGCAGATGCTGGATGCATACTATCATCACCTGGGTACACATCGCGGTATGAAGTATCTGCATTGGAATATGCGCGACATTAATTACGGATTCGCCGCTATTGACCACCGCTACCAGGTGCGTGGCGGAACCCCGGTGCTGATCGACGACGCAAAAAAGTTCGACCTATCCCGCATTCTGATCGACATCTATGGCGTGGCCTATATCGGCCACCCTCGCCTTGAGAAACTGATCGAAAAGAACCAGATTCAGCCCCGCGACATGATGACCGGTGCCCAGGAAGCCCAAGCGTTCATCGCCGGCAATTATGTCGGGCTCCACCAGTCAACGCTGCGCAAGGTCGACGTGCTCGCTAATATCTCTGAGCGGGCCCAAAATAAGCAGCTGCTCACTAATACGAGTTGGTGGCAGATGCACGGCGGCAGCCTGCGAACTGGCTTGGCCTGGGTCGCCGACAACAAGGTGATCTCGCTAGTGATCGGGGTCGTCGGCCTCGCGGTCGGTATCTACGCCCTGAAGTAATCGCTTCGGTGCGCCGGCTCACCCGCTCGTAGCAGGCAGATCAAGATAGGGCCGTTCAGGCATGTCCCGCCAGGAATCGCGGGGCGTAACAGCGAAGTGAGCGAACGGGCGCGCGCCTCCTCACAGGTACAGCTGAGCCCTTGGCATCAGGTCTTCCCGGTCGCAGCCGCTTGGCAGGTCCCGGTAGAGGTTGGTGGCGATCATTGCGTGATCAGCTTTGAAGGCGGCCTGCCCGCCAAGCACCTGCGCGATCGCCTGGCCGGCATCCGGCAGATAGCGGCGAGCGGATAGGCACGAGACTCGAGGTGATGCGCTGCGTTTTGCGAAGCTATTTGGCTCTAAGCCGGCATGACCTCGATTTCCCCATCGGTGAACCATCCACGCTCGATGAGGTTGGCTCGTGCCAGGCCGGGGTTATCGGAGTAGTAGACAATGGCTAGGCTCTTCTCCGCTCGGCTGCAGGTGACGTAGAATAGACGGCGGGTGCGGTCGATGCTTGTGTCGTTACCGGCAGTTTCGTTCTCGATGTCGGTCCGAGTTTTTGCCTTGGTTCCGATGAGCTTACCGTAGCTGAACAAGAAGCCGCCGGCTTCATCGTCGCTAATCACCACCATGACTCGGTCAAACTCGCGGCCCTTCACCCCTTGGTGGGTGTCGAATTGGGACACTCCCCGGACGTAGCGGTCATACCTTTCAATCTCGGAAAATGGCGCGTCCAGTGCCCGACGCCAAGCTCCCCCTTCGGTGCTCGCATCGTCATCTTCGGCGTCGGCACCATCTGCAGGCACATCCGGGACGAACGGCTGTAGTACATCGGGAATGACGAAGAGATTGGTCTCCGCGACATGCCGAAGGAGCGCGCGCAAGCTCGGAGGTTCCGCGGCAACGAGCAGCGCCCTCAGTCCGTCGCAGGCGGCTTTCGCGCGCGCCAGTTCCGCCTGCTGCTGTTGACCGGCCGTTGCCAGCCTCTGACGATCGAGCAGCGGTGAGCTCCGGCGGATCGCTGATGCAATCGCAAAGCGGTCGCCAACCACCAGTGCGTTGGCCAGTGGCAGTAGCTCGCGGGTGAAAAAGCCGAGGCCACTTCCGTTGCCGCCGAGCAGTCCGGTACGCATTGGCTCGTAGCGATATAACGGTCCGAAGAAGCGTTCGAATCCAAACCGTCGTGCCGACATCAGGTGCTCAAGCGCCAGCGTCTTCACGCCATCCCGACCAGGAAGCCAAGCTTCGTCGCCAGTCAGCTCAGCCATTCTCGCAGCTGCCGACGCTTCAAGAGCCGATTTGCTAGGCACGGCTTCAGGTGACAGGAACAGCCGAACGGTTCCCTCCTGCGCATTGCTGCGCGGCCGTTGTGCTTGCCCGTCAGCTTCGGCTCGGATCTTGTTGATGAGTGTGATCACTCGCTTTGGGCAGCGGTGATTCATCGCCTTGCGGGGCCGCGCCCAGGCCTCGGGGATGGCTTCGGCCAATCCGACCTTACCGTCAGCGTAGATGCGCTGCATGGTGTCGCCGAACAAGCCCAGGCAGAACTGGGTGGGAAAGGCAACTTGGACGCCCAGCAGCGCGTCCATCAAGCGCCTCGCAGTGTCCTGGCTCTCATCAATCAGCAACACCGGGTATCGAGCGACCAAAAGCCGACGCAGGCCCGGCTTCGACGTCAGAAATTCCGCGGTCATTGCGATAACTTCGGCGTGGTTGAGAGAATCGCGTGTGCGATTGTCACCGGTCGGGCTGTAGACGAATCTGGTGATGGCTGGGAGGCCCTGCCGACGGCGGGTCTTGCTCTCAATAGACTGCGCTCGCTCGACTGATGCCTTGCTAGCTCGTCCTCTAGCTTGTTTGTCCTCAAGTTCGGCGATCTCAGCGAGCAGGTTCGCGTCGAGCCACCGGCGAATGTCCGCATCGTAGCCGCGAATGAGCGACCAAGCGAAGGCGTGGATCGTCGATACATCCACGCGAGGATCGAATTCCAACCGCTGGAGGATCTCATCGCAGGCGGCGTTCGTGTAGGTGATAACCGCGACCTTCTGACCGGTCAGCGTCAACTGGCGGCCCTGGCGCCGGCATAGATCGCGCACGGCCTGGACTAGTGAGCGTGTCTTGCCCGACCCGGCACCCGCATAGAGGAAGAAGCTGCGCACGGCCGTGAGATCGAGACAGCCACGGATGATCTCGTCGGCTTCCGCATCGAACACATCATCTGCAATGACGCCCGTCATGCCACCCCCCCGGCAACTGGGGGCAAAATCTCGATTTGCTTCTTCTTGAGCCGTTCCTGTAGCCAGGTCAGCCCCTCAGCGATGTAGCCCGGCACGGTCAACGTTTCGAACCCCTCAGCGTCAAGAACGTCGAGTGCGAACTCGGCCTTTTTGCCGGTTCTGAGGGCATCGAACATTGCCTGACCGATCGCAGCAGTACCGCCGCCGGCGGCGATGGCGCCGCGAAACTTCGCAATCAATCCCGTGCCTTCGAGGGCAGCGAAGAACGTGAGGTTCTCGAACGCCAGAGCATCTTCGAACGTATACGGATAGGCCGTTGCGGGCGCTGCGGCACCCGGCAGCACTACCTGCACTGGCATCTGGTAAGCGGCGCGAACGGCGTACAGCTGGTCAGCCTCGATCGTTCGCTGCGCAGGGGTTGCTGCCCACAGCGCATCGACACCAGCCTCTGCCGGCACCCATACTTGCAGGGAGGTATTATTCGTGGTCTGGCCAGCGCCCGGGGCAGGTGGGGCCGCTGTTGTCGTGCCGACCGCCAGGCTGTCGAGGTCGGTTATGATCAGCGTCAGCAAGCCGAGATGGTCGATTAGAGGGCGAAGGCGGTGAGCATGGCTGCCGCCGATTTCGAGCAGAGTCACATAGCTCTTGCTGAGCGCCGCGAACTTTTGCCGGATGAAGTTCGGTACGATCATGCGCTCCGCCGGCCCTTCGACGAGGATCGCAGCATCGGCGAAGAATAGGTCGGCGTGCTGCGCGCGCAGATACCGTGTCACAAACCGAGCCGTCTCCTTGTCCGCGCCGAATACGTCAGAGAGGTTGATGACCGTAGAGACTGGGATCGGCGCAGCCATTCCGGCGGGCAAGCGCCTGAAATAGCGTAGGCACTCGTACGGCACTTCGTGTGCGACATGGCTCGAATGCGTGCTGACCACGAGTTGGGTACGGCGGAGCGCCGTGTTCTTCAGGTCAGGATGGGCTCGAAGCACCTCATAGGCCTTGTTGATAAAGACCTGCTGGACCTGTGCATGCAGATGCGCCTCGGGTTCCTCGACAAGAACGAGATGCAGCGGCTCAATCACGGCTGTGGGATCGGCGCTTCCAGCTTTGCCGACACGCATCCATGAATCCCGGAAGCTCATCAGCCGGAATATCATTGATATGAGGTTCTGATAGCCCAGGCCGTTGTTGTTTTCGGGTAGTCGAAGCACTGGCACCGCCGCTTCGCCTGCGGCCGGCGCCACGTCGACCACGAAGGTCACCGCCGACGAGTGGTTGAGGCCGTCGATCGCCTTAAGTCGCGTCGACACTTTTGGCTTGGGGTCGGTAACGCCGGGATAGCCCATGCCTTCAACTTCGCTGAACGCCGCTTCAAAGCTCTCGGTGAGCTTCAGGTCAAATGCGTCCTGTGCCGCTTCGATCGCCTGCAGCGCTCCCAAATCCTTCACATCCGGCCCTTTGCTCGGATCGAGGTGCTTGGAGTAGTAGCTGCGGAGTTGACTGGAGAGCCGGCTGCCCGGCGCTCCGGCCGGTGCGTCCTCATCCTCGTCACGTGGTGCTTCTTCGCCGAACCCGCGCTGCGCCGGGATATCGTGGATTCGCACGAGGCCCTTGAAGGGTTCGCCCTCCAGGCTGAGCGAGGCGGCCGGCAGCAGCTGCGGACGCGCCTGGCCATTGAGGGGAGACCGGAGTTGCGAAGGATCCAGAGTGAACGCGCGGATAGTAAAGCTTTTGGGCAGTCGACGGCTCAGGTAATCCACAAGCGTCGACGGCCACAGCGTAAGCTTAGGTTGCGGTGTCTCTTGACCATCGGCCGCAATCTTGGCGGCGTGCGCCTGCGTCGCGGCCACACGCAGTGCATGCGCATCGGCGACTGAAGCCAGGAAATCCTTGTAGAGGTTACCGAGGTCGGCGGGCTCGTAGCGGAGGCGCACGCCGAGCAGACCGCCTTCCCAATCGAGCGTTGGAATTAGATCGCGAACGTGGTGCATCTCACCGGCATCGACGTCGAGCCAAAGATCAAGCGTGGGGAGGAGCGACAGCCACGGCTCAAGCGTCAGTTCAACCAGCTCATCGGCCTGTTTGGCATCGATCCAATTCTGACCAATCCGATCAATTGCGGGCCAATGGCAAAGTGTAATGTCATGAAGTTCGAAAGGGCATTTTCTCGGTACTAGAAAACGCCGCAGGGCGAGCATTGCAGAGCTCTTGCCGCTGTTATTGGCGCCGACGAACAGACTTTGCTTCGCCGTAAGGTCAATGCGTACTGACAACAGCTTTCGGAAGTTTGAAATCTCCACAAATTTTATAAGCATGCGTTGCCCCCTCGGGCTGGCCTTTAATGATACATCAGTTATTGCCGGCCTCATGTCGCCGGGAGCGTATATCTATCAAATCAACCACCAGTATATAGGATTGGGCACGCTACACAAATAAGCGACTGACGTCATCCATATCTCGTGTGCTCCTGCCACCGGCGCCTATCGTCGAAATGAGGCGGACAATCCGTGTGCCCGAAGGCAATGGGTGCCGGCAGGATCGACAATGGCCGCTTGGGAGAACAAGGTCATCGGGCTCGTAGTCAGGCATCTAGCGGGCTCACAACTGCTGCCGGTCGCCTGCGCCAAGCCGAAAGGCGCTGCGGGTTTGGCGCTTTGCGAACTGGCCCGCGCAGCGCGACTTCGGCCCTTCAAGATTTTCGCCGCAGGCTAATACCAAGTCCGGCTGTTCATGACCGATGTGCCCACGCCCGGAGACCGATGGACATGATCTTCCATGGCTGGTCGACGAGCTTGTTCCAGGCGTGGGCGCAGTGGTCGAGGATGTCGTCGTAGGATTGGAAGACGCGGTTCGAGAGCCAGTTGTCGCGCATGAACTGCCAGACGTTCTCGACCGGGTTCAGCTCCGGCGACTTGGCTGGTAGCGGCACGATCGTGATGTTGGCCGGGACGACAAGCCGCTCGGAGAGGTGCCATCCAGCCTGGTCCATCAAGAGCAGGGCATGGGCGCCGGGAGCGACGGTGCGGCTGATCTCCGCCAGATGGAGTTGCATGGACGGCACGTTGCAGCGCGGCAGGACGAGGGCCGCGCCCTTGCCCTCGGCCGGACAGATCGCGCCGAAGATGTAGGCCGACTTGGTGCGCTGGTCGTGCGGCGCGCTCGGCCGGGTGCCGCGCCGGGCCCAGCGCCGGGTGATGCCGTTCTTCTGGCCTACACGGGCTTCGTCCTGGAACCAGACCTCTATCCCTCCTGGGGCTTCGGCAGCCTTCTTGCGCGCGAGGCGCGCCAGGAGCGCGGGAAAGTTTTTTTGAATGCCTCCCCGGCTTGCGGGTCCTGGGCATGGTGACGCGGCCGGGCCGACAGCTTGCGGTAGCCCATCGCCCGAAGCCGGTCGCTCATCGTCTGCTTCGACAGGCTGACCCCGAAAGTCTCGTGGATCCATTGCGCGAGGTCGATCAGCCGCCAGCGGACGACGCCGTGCACGGCCGGGATCGGGCCAGCCTCGACCAGCCGGGCCACCTCCGCCCATTGCTCGGCCGACAGCTTCGAGGATGCGCCGCCAGCCTTGCGGTCGATCAGGCCATCCGGACCGTCGGCGTTGAACGCCAGCACCCAGTCCCGCACCGTCTGCAAGCCGACACCGCCCAGCTTGGCTGCATCGCTCCGGCTACCGCCGTCATAGATCGCCGACAGCGCCAATAGCCGCCGGGCCTGGCCGGCGTCCTTCGAACGCTTTGCCAATCCCCGAAGCGCCGCTCCGTCATAGTCTCCGCGCAGCCCGATCGGTGCAGCCATGGCGAACTCCATACCGTTCGCCATCCTTGAATCAGAACTCCGACCCCAGCGGAATCCCCTTCGTGAGTCACCTCACGCCGGACTTGGTATAAACCATCCGGCCGACAGGATGCGCAGAGTGGCAGGCCGCGCCCCCGCGTCAATGGCCGGCCCGCTCCATTCGCTTCGCTCCCGTGTAGGCCATGACACGCGGGCTTCATCGGACCGCCTCTTTCGGCGCATCGGCAGGACTGATCCAGCCTAGCAACGAAAGGAAAGCACCATGACCAACAATCACATCCAGGAGCGGGCGAGCCCCACTGGCAAACAGCAGCCCACCCACATCGCCAAGACGAAGGTCGTCCACGGCGAGAACACCAGCTTCGAGCGGATCGGCGTAGCCTGGCTGAGAGACGACGGCTCCCTTTATATCCGTCTGCATGGCACGCAGATCATCGCCGACGGCTTCACGCTGTACCCAAATGAGAACGAGGTGCGCGATGAGCCTGCGTCTCACGATCTCCGGTCTCAACGACCTGCTTCGGTCGACCTTCATGACCGGCCGCGTCGTCTGGAAGATCGACTACTACAACCGTACGCTCGACGGCGGTTCCGACGATCCGACCGGCCCGAACCGCACCTGCCGAGTGCTCACCATCATGCTCGCGAGGGAATGGTGATGCGTACGTTCGACGATGGCGACGGCGACGACATCGCCGCCCGGTTCACCGCCCAGCTGGCGGCGGCGCTTCCCGCGCAGGCTCTGGCGGAGACCGGCAGCTTGCCAGGCGAGTGCGCCAAGGCGCTGCTCCGCGACTGGCTGATCGGCACGTTCAGCGCGACGGCCGCTGGACTCGCCACGATCGGCGAGGGGCGCGGCGAGCTTCTGGGAGCCCGACGGAGACGGACGCCGGCTGACTTGGTACATGCCGGGCGGAACCGCCTTTCCGTAGGCGCAGCTCCGCCCGCAGCCGAACGATACGTGGGCTGCACTCGTTGTCGCTGGCGTCAAGGACGAGCTGATCCAGGCCATGGCCGCGGTGGAGTGGGCGCTACGTCGATGGCGCGCGCGGTAGTTGTCAATTTTGCGTTCGTTGTGCAAGCATGCCTGGGGAACGAACGGAGGCGATGATGCTGACGCGACGGTTGTTCGTATCGGGGGCAGCGGCGGCGACCGCCTCCTGTCTCTGCAGCGCGCGTATAGGAAGCGCGCAAAGTATCCAAACTGATGCACTCCACATCTGTACGGAACTCATCCTGGCTGATGTAAATCTGGCGAATAGAATATCGACCGAAGAAAATCCAAACAATAAGCCCGTAAATTCCACCAATAAAGACGCTGAGGCAATATCTCTTTCTCAGAAGAAATGGCACCCAAAGCGTCGAATTCTATCTGTAGACTTTACTGAGACGGTCCCATTCGAGGATAAAATAATAAAATTTGCAAAAGAGTGGGAACAGTTTATGGGAATGAGATTAAAATTTGGGCGCGGAGATCCGGATATACTGGCGTCTTTCTCCAAGGGAGGATCTTGGAGTTATGTAGGAACAGATAGCAGATATTTTGCAAAAAAAGGAATTCCCTCAATGAATTTTGGATGGTTTGACAGAAATACACAGGATAGTGAGTTTAGTCGGACAACCCTTCATGAATTTGGCCATGCTCTTTCGCTGGTTCACGAACAACAGCATCCCCACGGAGAAATATCGTGGAAAAAAGAGAAAGTGTACGCTTATTATAAAAATTTAGGATGGGAAAAGGAAGACGTAGATAAGAATATTTTTGCGAAGTACGATTTGGGCCAGATCAACGGAGGGGAATATGACAGGCATTCTATAATGCACTATCCCATTCCCGCTGAATTAGTGAGTGAATCTGCTGATGTTGTTGGCTGGAACAACGATTTATCGGCAAATGACAAAATAGTCATCGGGGCACTTTATCCAGATATCCAAACTGGACTTCCGCTATAACTTGCCCCGAATATGTTGCGATCTGCCGGAGGTTGGAAAAATGAAAGCCTACTCGTGGTGCGTTGTGGTAGCGCTGCTTGCGGGATCTCCCTCGACGGCCTATTCCCAGCGTGACGGGCGACTTGACAGTCCCGCGGGCTGTTCGGATGGGTTGAGTTGCCTATACGGAAACTTTCATTTTCCACCTTCGCCGGCAGGATGCGGTGGTGCTTGTAGGTCCGCCGAAGCACCGAATGACGATTCCCCGCGCAAAGTTTTCATGCCTTCAGGTATTAACGAAAGTTTGCGGATTTCTCTTGACGTATCAGGCGTAAGTAAGGACGCAAAATCTAATCAAAATGTAATCCGATTTCATGCGAACCGAAACGTATTGGAGGTGAGCCGAAAAGCGATAGATACTAATAAAGAACTATGTGCTCCCGTCGCATCCGCAAGTAGGCCGGATTTCTGGAGAGAGGCGCTGATTCAGAGGAAACAACTATTGCGGTGTGACAAAATTGTAAAAAAATTGACCGAACATAGAATCGGGCGCCTTAGTGTTGAATATTTCTCTTTTCTGTCCCACATATCTACTAATGTAGACGAAACGTTGAGAGGATTATTCGATGATTACAAAGAGAATTGCTTGCAGCTGCTTTCTGAGTACGCGCATACGCGGCCGTTCAGGAATCTATTTGGTGAAGATTTTCTTGAGAGCGTGATAAGTAGTGTGGGTCTGCTCGTAGGGGCGCAGACAGCTTGCACCGCTTCTATTGTTCGCTTTCCTGGATCAAGACAGAGAATGTTAGCCACGGCCGCACATTGTATTGCCCGCAGTGAGAGAGACATCGGGGCAAACAAAAAGCAAGTCGTGTCTGTGCAAAATCTGAAATTCAATGCGCTCAATGGAATGTCAGCCGAAATCTCTATAGAAGAAGATGTGAAGGGTTGGATTTATCCCAAAGAAACAGATTTGGCGCTAATTCCCTTGGCGGATGCCGGACCACTTAAAGACGATGTGGGCTTAGTAGTTGGACGTATTGGTGCGCTGAATACACTAGATCCAATATATATATTCGGAATTAATCCAATTGTGCTTGCTCTTAACGGGGCTGCAAGCGCAAATCACTATGACGGCCTGTTCTCCGCGGCTACTGCAACCTTCTCGACTCCGTGCCGGATAGTCGGCGCTAGTGCTGGAAGTATCGGGCACAATTGTGAGACGGAAAAGCAGATGTCGGGTAGTCCGATTCTTGCAATCCAAGACAACCGGCCCGCAATTATAGGCGTGCACGTCGCAGGCCTTGACCGTCCAGCGCCGCTTCCGCGTTGTGGCGTGGGTTCGTGGCCTGCGATTAACTATGGGACATTCATGCCTGAAAAAACTGAGTGAGGCGGCAATTGGTGCGGACGTGACGGTCCTGAATGCGATTCTGATCTCGAAGAAAGCGCCAGCTGTATCGCACTGAGGCTGGATAGCCAACGATGTGAAAGTACAGTCCTTTAGCGCGGCGATCGCGGGATCGTCGCCGTGGATCTTTCGGAGGATCTGAGCGGCCGGCCCGGCCTCCGGCAACGAAATGCTGTTGCCTTCATCATCGTCCGGTCCCTAGGCACCGCAAGCCGCTACGACGACCTGATACCAAGTCCGGCTGTTCATGACCGATGTGCCCACGCCCGGAGACCGATCGACATGATCTTCCATGGCTGGTCGACGAGCTTGTTCCAGGCGTGGGCGCAGTGGTCGAGGATGTCGTTGTAGGATCGGAAGACGCGGTTCGAGAGCCAGTTGTCGCGCATGAACTGCCAGACGTTCTCGACCGGGTTCAACTCCGGTGACTTGGCTGGCAGCGGCACGATCGTGATATTGGCCGGGACGACGAGCCGGTCGGAGAGGTGGCATCCAGCCTGATCCATCAAGAGCAGGGCGTGGGCGCCGGGAGCGACGGTGCGGCTGATCTCGGCCAAGTGGAGTTGCATGGACGGCACGTTGCAGCGCGGCAGGACGAGGGCCGCGCCCTTGCCCGCGGCCGGACAGATCGCGCCGAAGATGTAGGCGGACTTCGTGCGCTGGTCATGCGGTGCGCTCGGCCGGGTGCCGCGGCGAGCCCAGCGCCGGGTGATGCCATTCTTCTGCCCGACCCTGGCGTCGTCCTGGAACCAGACCTCTATCCCGCCTGGGGCTTCGGCGGCTTTCGCGCGCGCGAGGCGCGCCAGGAGCGCGGGGAACTTTTTTTGAACGTCTCCCCGGCTTGCGGGTCCTGGGCATGGTGGCGCGGCCGAGCCGACAGCTTGCGGTAGCCCATCGCCCGCAGCCGCTCGCTCATCGTCTGCTTCGACAGGCTGACCCCGAAGGTCTCGTGGATCCACTGCGCCAGATCAATCAGGCGCCAGCGCACCACCCCATGCACCGCCGGGATCGGGCCGGCCTCGACCAACCTGGCCACCTCCGCCCATTGCTCGGCCGACAGCTTCGAAGAGGGGCCGCCAGCCTTGCGGTCGATCAGGCCATCCGGACCGTCGGCGTTGAACGCCAGCACCCAGTCCCGCACCGTCTGCAAGCCGACCCCGCCCAACTTGGCTGCATCGCCCCGGCTACCGCCGTCATAGATCGCCGACAGAGCCAACAGACGCCGGGCCTGGCCCGCCTCCTTCGAGCGCTTCGCCAGTCCTCGAAGCGCCGCTCCATCATAGTCTCCGCGCAGCCCGATCGGTGCAGCCATGGCGAACTCCATACAGTTCGCCATCCTTGAATCAGAGCTCCGACCCCAGCGGAATCCCCTTCGTGAGTCACCTCACGCCGGACTTGGTATGAGCGCTTTCAAGGAAGAGAAGGGACTGCGATCTCGCCACTGCTGCGGGACGGCGGCTCACGATGTCTTGGCCACGGTGGGAACGCCGCTGGTACCCGGCCGCGGCTGGTGTTGGTGACGTGCATCGCCGGCGGCCACAGCCGCAGCCCCGACAGCTGGGGCATGCGCTGGCGCGCCTGGTCGCCGCCTGGCTGGAACTGCCCTTTATGCAGCTCTTCGTCGACCGGGCGGTTACCGGCAGCAGCCATCCGACGGAGTTCCGCCGCCTGCCGCCGCTCGCCTGGCACCAGCCATCGGACGGCCCCGTCATCGTCATTGATGACGTCGCCACGTCCGGCTGGCATATGGAGGAGGCGCTGGGCATGATCCGGTCGACCAGCCACATGGCGGTTGGATCCGCCTGGATCGGTGGCACGGTGAAGGGCGGCGAGGAGGCTGCCTCATCGGTCCGGGAGAGGGCGGGACGGAGGCGGTTCCGGCCGGCGCGTGGTTCGGTTCATGAACGTCTGCGGTCGCCGGGTTCATCTGGAAAGGCTTGGGCAGACGCTACGCGCAAGATGTGCGCTGTAATACAGCGCATCTTGCCAAGGGAGGCCCGCTGCGCGCCTCCCGTTGGATCCCTCCCGGCCGTTGGCGCTCCGCCGGCATCGAGCCGGCTCCGCACCAATGCACCGGTCTGGTCCGCTGCACCACCAACCAGGGGCGCCTTCGTGCTCCCCCGATACCCCCATGACCCAAGGAGACTTCGCTCTCCCTGGACCCATCGAGCCAAGGGGCGATCCCGCGCCCCTGACAACCTCCGGGCCAGGCGTGCGCCGCCTGGACTTGCGCCAGGGGCTTTCGCGCCCCTGGACCACGACCGGTGTGTCGGCACCGGCTTCGACCTGGGGGCAGTTCGTGCCCCTGGACCGACGACCAGCGTCTCGCCGCTGGACCCGCGACCAAGGAGCGTCCTTGGATGCGTCGCACCAGTGCCAGTGCCCTGCTGCTCATGGACCAAGACGGGTGGCATCTCTCCGACTGGCGCGTTCTCCCAGATCCCACTGCCGGGTTGCCGCAGGGTTGTCGTCCTAGACCACAGCGGACCGGCGGAGGGCGGGTGCCGGAAACAGCGCTTCCACCATCGCTCGGTGCGCGCGCGCAATGGTCTTCTCTTCTATCCCCAGCCGTTTCCCATAAGCGTCGCTCATCGCGCTCATGACGCCGAGCACGTTCGGGCTCAGTAGTTCGGCCTTGGTCGGCAGCGTCAAGAGATAAGCGAGCTGGGCGGGCGGCTTGACGTATTGGGTGAGGCGCTTCCGTTCACGGGGCGTGACCGGTACTGTGAGGCAGGCCTGCAAGCACCAGTAACAAGTCGCCCAGCATTCCAAGATGTCGTCGGGAATCTGGTCGTGTTCTCCGGTCAGGTAGAGGTGGCGTATGCCCGGCGTTTTCCCGCTGAAAAGCTCGAAGAGCGTGCGGCCGATCACGATCGGCCAGCTGTCCGGGTCGCCCTCCGGCGGCAGAACCTGCAGTCGCGATTCCTTGAATTTAGAATCTTTCGCAGAAGCGGCCGGAAGGGCGGCCGTACAAACGATCATCAGCAGCGCTCGCAAGCGGATGACGTCGTGATTGTCGAGTGCGCCGCATTTCCTGCGTTCGCTGATCCGGTCGCTGAAGGCAGATACGGCTGTAACGATCTGCCTCTTCGTCGCTATTTTCGCCGCCGCGGCTCTTCGATGCTCCGCCCGCTCGCGCTCTTCTTCCTCGTGCCGTGACTTCTGAGTGTCGAATTCTTCGCCGGCATCGAGCGCAGCCTGGCCATCGCCGGTCTCATCGCCGAGATCGAACGCGCTGGCCGGCACGGGAGACTGGCCCTCTTCATAGTCTTGTTCGTTGGCGTCCAGGCCGATCAACCGGTTGAGGAAACTGCGCACAATGGAAACGTCGCTTCCGGCCAGGCTATTGTGGGGGAGCTGGTGTTCCGTGCGCGGCCTTCGCCCGGCGATGAACTGCTCGTAGCTGAGCGTCTTGTACGCGGAAGCACCGCCTTCCTCGCCCTCGCGCGCCTTCGGGATCGAAATAGGTTCTTTGTCCGTCCGCTCACCCCGTTCGATCCGCTCGAGAAGGCCCAGCACGTCGAGAAGCATCAGGCTCGCTTCGGTCTCGTTGTCCAATTGGCGTAGTGCGCTGTCGACTTGACGGGAGGAAGTTTCTCTGACGACCGCACGCAGGCGATCGATTAGCGTGACAATCGATGGCGCGGAGGTCCGCCCATCCTCGTGCTGAACCCGCGCGAATGCAGGGCGCTCCTGTGTTTCGCCAATCTCGAACCGCTGAGTGTCGCCGCCGCTGGCGAGCAGCAAGAGACGACAGGGCATTGGCCTTCCGAGTTGATCGAGGAGAGTGATGCTGCACTCCGCCGGATGGAAAGCATTGGTGGGGTGCCAAGTGAGCGTATCGACGCGGCACTCGAACTTGCCTGGGTTAAGAGCCGCCAGCTCGCCCATCGGCAATTCCCCATCGAGCTCCAGGTCCGGTAGAATCGCGGGATCGAGTTGCCGCTCGCTCGTCAGAATCTCGCCGAGGCCAAGCGCATCAGCCATGGAGCCGGGCGGGAGGCAGCGATAGAGGCACGCCTCTTCGTTCGATCCGGCGAAATCAGCATTGCCAAGCGCAGGCAGCGTGCAATTCGCGCTGCCGACCAGCACATGATCGGCGGTCGCCGTCTGTGCGATGACGGCTTTCGCGTGGATGAAGCGGCCTTTGCGGAAGTCACCGCGGTCGTAAAGCTGCACACCCTGAACGTTGCCGAGTGCCCACTTCGGGAAGGTGGTGCACACGGGATCGATAAGAATCGAGATGTCGCCAGGCGAGAGGCGCTCGGTCAGGTATGCAAGCGCAGCCAGATTGGGGTCCCAGTACGGGCTGATGACGATCAGACGCTCGACGGGTTCGTCCACCAGTTCGGCAAAGCGCTGGCCGATACCCGAAGTCTCTCCGGTAGTCAGGAGGGCGGCGAGCGTACCGTCCGCGAGCCCGACCGGGCCGCTCGCCGGGGAGACCTTGGCGAGCCATGGTGCCCGTGTGAGCATCCAGTCGACCTGGGCCGCGGTCGCCTGCTGATCCCCATCCAGAAAGCGGGACAGGTATCGCCATCCCGCTGCGACGAGTTGCTGTTCGCCCGAACCCGGTTCGTCGGACAGGACCATACCGGCGAGTTCGAGGTTTCCGCCCAGGCCTGGCGTCGTCAGGTTCGCCGAACTGACGATGAGGCGCCCACGGCGGCGGCCCACTTGCAAAAAAAGCTTTGGATGGAACACCCCCGGCGCCCCGATTCCGTTGATCGTGTAGAGGCGTCCCGCATGGCTGGGCAGCGCAGATGACTCGCAAAGTGCATGAGTGAGCATGCGTCCGTCGGCGAGTACGAGATTATTGCGACACCCGGCGCCACGGAGGCGCGGGAGCACGATGTTCTCATAGGCATCAAAATCGATCCCGAAACTGGTCGCGACGCTCGTGTGGAATTCCTTGTCGGCGAAACGTTCATAGAGCTTCATGCGACACCCGCCGCCGCTGCGCCGTATTCAGTGAGCCCTTGGTCGCCGATCAGGTGAATGTCTTTAAGGAATGTGATGGCGGGGCCGAGGCGCGGGTTCGTGAAGACTGGTCCATCTTTCCCACGCAGCCTGAGCTTCCCTTCGTCCCGCTCGATCAGGAACGTGTAATCTCCGGCGCGGAGTTTTTGCAGGGCGACCCACAAGTGGCGCTGCACTATGCGCTCTTCCAGAAGTCTTGCCAGCAGCGCTTCGAATGTCTCGCCCCGGTGTGCTTCGAGGAAGCGGGCTTCCGTCAGAAGGGAGTGAAAGGCTTCCGGATTGAAGCGGCCCAGGACGGTGGCGATGTCGCGGTCTTCGTCGCGTACCCGCCTATGAAGGATAGCGAGAAGCCTCACCGCATTCCAGGCGATCTCCGGTGCACAAACGCTCGCGTCGTTCCTCCCGGCGCGCCTCATGATGGCAGTGGAGATTGAGAACTCTGAGCCATCGTCATCCGCTGCATATGAGTTCGAAGCGGGCATCGAGGCATCGACGAAAGCGGTCCAATGTGTTGGCCTCACCGGTACCGTCATCAGTATTTTCTCCACGCACAGCGGGATAAGCCGCGACAAAGCGATGCCGGCCGGGTAGTCGGCGAGAGTATCGAGGGTGAATTTGAGCAGTGTCTCGTAGGCGACGTGGCAGAGATCGTTTGCGTGATAGATCCACCAAAGCTGTCTTTGCGCCTTGAGCGCGGGCGATCCGAGATCGAGCGCGCGGCCCTTCTGATCGCAGCCAGCGAAAAGGATCCAGCGTACTTCCTCGGGGTTGGGGGCGCGTCCGAGCAAGACCGCGATTTTCAGGATAAGCAGGATGCTGTCGCGACGAGCGCCCGCTCGGCCGTCGGTCGCATCGGAGGCTCCGAGCAGGATCTCCTGATAGAGATCACGCTCTTCACCCGAGAGTGCAATCTCGGAGGGAGCGAGGGGACGGAGTTCGTGGAGCTCGTCATCCGTGACGCTGCCGCGTTGCACGATGTCATAGAACAAACTCGCCAGCTCACCCACGCTAGCCTCGAATACGGTTGCCAGGCGTTCGCCGATCTCCTTGCTGGGCAACGGAACTTCGTGGTCGTTCGATGGATCGAAGATTCCGATCTCGAACAGCTGGCTGCGATAGGCTGCGCCATAGGCGCCCCAGGCCTGCTTCAGGTAGTAGTTCTCGCTGCCGGGCTCCGCCGCCTGCGCAAATTCGATTGACCCGCTCAGGTTCGAGTCCAGAATCTTCTGCGCCCATTCGATACCGGCGACACCGCCCTCGCGGCCGTGCCGGTAGGCGATGAGCGCATAGAGGGCTTCCGCGCGGCGGATGCAACGCTTCCAGGATTCGGGGTTGGTGTCGCCGATCTTCTGCGCGTAGGCCCGGCAGAGCCAAGCGTATAGTCCGTAGTAACGCATCCGAAGCGTCACGTTGCTGATACCGGGAAGGAATGTCTGGTACAGGCTGACGCTGCTATTTTGCATACCCAGCGGATCGAGGCCGTTCTTCTTTCTATACTCGGTCCACACCGGGTAATTTATGGTTGGGCGCACCTCATCAGCCATCTGCGAAAACCCTCTCGGAACGCGATCCCTTGTGTTTCCTATCGATCTCATGCGGGGATGGGCCATGACCGCGCCGGGGTACGGTGACGGCTAGGTGCGGGTTTGCGATCCATCCTTCCAGCTGATCGACCGTCTCGGGGGCACCGAAGCGCTCACCGCGCTGTCGCCATGCCCACGCTGCCTGCACAGCGCAGAGCAGAGCGTCGATATGATCGGCGCCGGGGTCGTCGCAAAGGTCGCCCGGCGCTACTATGCTGAACCCGTAGCGCCGTGGCGCTTCCTCGCGGAGGGCTTGCAGCAGATCGCGGCGCGCCTCGTGCTGATCGACGGTTTGCTTTTTCCTTGTGTCGTTCTTGTAGCTGCGGCGACCGATGTGCTGGCGGGCGAGCACGCCAGGATAGGCTTCTACGGCGATACGCTGCGGATCGCCGCAGTGCAGGTGGGGAATGCTCACCCCCGCGGCCAGCAGGCGCGGGGCGCCCTCGAAGAACATCAGCCCCACGGGCACTCCGTAGAGTTTCTGCGGGCTTACCGAACCCGCAGCCTCGTCAGTCGCGCGGCGATGCTCCTTGTCGCCAGCGATCCGGTTCTCTTTATACCGGTTCAGCGCCTCGCGAAAACCGGTGCGGCCAAGTTGGCCCGCATGGTGGACGTATGCTGCCCAGGTAGACGGCCAGCCAATGGTCTCGATGAAGCGGCGGGCTTGGCCAAAAGGAAAGTCGATCCCGGCCACCCATGCGCCGGGCATAGCGAGTGCAGATTCGAAGACTTCGAAGCTTTTCCACTCCTCGAAGGACTGCGTGCGCAGGGCGTCGGCGTCCAACGTGCAGTGAATACAAGTGATGGGCTTTCGCCGAGAGGGTCTGCTCGTAAAATCAATACCAAGAATCTTCATAGCAGAACGATAGCCAAAGTGCAGAAAAAGTTCGAGGTTTTTGTTCCCCGCTCAGCGCATCCGGCGCGGTCGTGCAGGGGGCGCCAATCGCTTTTCTCACGGAGCTGCTGATCGCTGTTTCGGCCATCCGGTGACGATCACCGCGCGCGAGGGCTGGAGCAGCCCTTTCAAGACGGCCGGGACCATCCGGCCCCGAAGTTTCTTGAATGCTATGGCGGCCTTCGGCCCGGTTTCCTTGTGAAAAAGTGGGGGGCTTCGCAGCCCCCCGGCCGTCAAGGCCAAGCCCTACGGGCGCCGGCGGGGGGTATCCCCGCCTTCCGCGGCTTCGCCTTGTGCAGGCGGGTGATGCCCCACCCCGCCGGCGACCTTGACCGCCACCCCTGCTCATTGGCGCGGGCCTAGCCCGGGTTGCAACAGCAACCCGGATTAGGAAGAAAGCCAATGAAAACCGATATCTACACCCGCCTCACCGATCAGATCGTCGCCGACCTGGAGAAGGGCGTTCGGCCCTGGATGAAGCCGTGGAGCGGCGGGAACACCGAAGGGCGGATCTTCCGCCCGCTGCGCCACAACGGCGAGCCCTATCGCGGCATCAACGTCCTGATGCTGTGGGGTGCGGCCATCGAGAAGGGCTATGCCGCGCCCTACTGGATGACCTTCCGCCAGGCGAAGGAGATGGGCGCGCATGTGAAGAAGGGCGAGCAGGGGTCGCTCGTCGTCTATGCCGGGGCAATCACCAGGACCGAGGCCGACCCCGCGACGGGAGCCGAGGAGGAGCGTGAGATTCCGTTTCTCAAGGGCTACACCGTCTTCAACGTGCAGCAGATTGAGGGCTTGCCGGAGCGGTACGGCGTGCCGGCCGAGCCGGTGCCGCCGGCTTCACCGCTTTCCCGCATCGCGCAGGCGGAAAGCTTCTTCGCCGCGACGGGGGCCGACATCCGCCACGGCGGGCACCGCGCGTTCTATGCACCCGGGCCGGACCTGGTGCAGATGCCGCCCTTCGAGGCGTTCCGGGACGCCGAGAGCTATTATGCGACGCTGGCGCACGAGGTGACGCACTGGACGTCGCACAAGAGCCGGCTGGATCGCAGCTTCGGGCGCAAGCGCTTCGGCGATGAAGGCTATGCGATGGAAGAGCTTGTTGCCGAGCTTGGCGCGGCGTTCCTGTCGGCCGACCTGGCGTTGACGCCCGAGGTACGGGACGACCATGCGGCCTATATCGGGTCGTGGCTGAAGGTGCTGAAAGGGGATCGCCGCGCCATCTTCACGGCCGCCAGCCATGCCCAGCGGGCGGCGGATTTCCTCCATGGGACGCAGGGGCGGGAGATCGCGGCTTGAACACCGGGCGGGCGGTGGGGGTCTTCCTACCGCCCGTCAGTTCGGCTTGATCACGACGCCGTGGCCGCCGGGGAAATCGGCATCGCCGCTGTTGCCGTAGTTGACCCCGCCCGCCGTGGTAGAGCCGCCGCCGGGAACGAGGGCGCTTCCGCCGCCGCCACCGCCGCCGCCCCTGGTGCTGCTACCAGCATCGCCGCCACGGCCGCGCAGAAGTCCACCGCCGCCGCCGCCACCGCCGCCACCACCGTAGTAGTTGCCGCCGCCACAGTCACCGCCGGAACTGCCGCCTCCATGGCCGTCTGCTCTACCGTCGGTGCCGCCTGTATTGGCGCCGCTTCCGCCCTCTCCTCCAAGTGACGCGTCGGAGCCGTTCCCGCCCGCGGTTCCACCTCCGCCTCCGCCGCCGCCTCCCGCCCGGCCGCCATGACCGCACCAGCTGTTGCTGTCGCCGCCTTTTCCACCGCCGCCAGGGGCGATCAACAGATTGGTTCCCCTCGGCGCAGGCCGGAGGCGCCACCGCCCGCACCGCCGTCGGCGCCTTTGGCATCGCCCCCGCCATCTCCGCCGCTCCCGCTGCTCCCGCCCGTCCATACCCCGCCGCCACTGACGATGACCGTCAGGGTTTCGCCGGGCGTGACGGCGATATTTCCGCCAGTGTATCCGCCATAGCCGCCGCTGTTGCCTCCTCTAGCACCCCACGCTTTTACGTTGATCGAGGTGACGCCGGCCGGGACGACGAAGCTGTGCGAACCGGCGCTCGTCCATGAGACGGATGCGCCGGTGCTGACGCTCCAATCCTCGGCGTAGGTGCCGACCGTGACGGTGGCGACATGCGAGGTGCTGAAGGAACCGCTCGTCAGGCGAAGCTGGAGCCGTTGGTTGTTCTGGATCGTCGCCGGGCCGGAGGTCCAATCGGTCACGACAGACGAACAGGTGCCGTTGCTGCAAATGCGAAACTGGGGGCTGCCCTGGCCCGCAATCGAGACGGTGACGTTGCCGTCGATGCCGCTGATCTGGAGGATGTTCGAGGTAAGGAGTGTCGTTAGCGCCTGGTTCGTCAAGTCGGTGAAGTTGAAGGCGTTCGGTGTCGTATCCTGCCAGCCGGCGGCGGTGCCGGAGAGGTTGGCAACGGCGTTGATCGTTCCGTCCGCCACAGTGAGGGTGCTGGCCAAGGCGCCATCCACTGTCGCCTTGGGCCGCACGTCGATGACGCAGGTCTCGTCCTTCGCCAGTGTCTTGCCAGCGCAGTCGTCCCCGACATAGCCACCGCCGCTGTAGAACTCGAAATTGGTGACGTTGGACAGGATCGCTGAGAACAGCGTGGTTTCAATCTCGCCGGTGTTCTGGACGAGGAAGCTGACGACATCGCCATAGGCCGGGGCGCCAGGGCCGGTCACGTTCATGCCGGATTGCGGTGTGGGCGTGATGGTGAGGGCCGCCGGCGCAGCGTCGCGGGTGGTGATGAGCCACGGCCGGACGATGGACCCGAGGGTCAGGGTATAGGTCCGGTCGGTTTCCGGGGTGGGCGCAGCGGTGCCCTTCACCGAGATCATGTCGCCGGCGGCGATCGACGCCGTGGCACCGATCTCGACGCCGTTGACCAGGATGACCGCGCCGCCATCGACGCTCACCGTCCGGTTGCCGTTGAACCCGGCGAAGGAGATTTCGTTGGAGGTATGCTCGCTGCCGAGCACGGCGTTGGTGACCGGGTTAAAGTTGCCCGAGGCGGAGACGACGCCGCCGACCTCTACCCATCCCGTGTCGGTGCAAACCTGCACCGTGCCCATCTCAAAGCGCATGAGGCCGATGGCGGCGGGGGTGCAGGCTTCGTCCGGATGGGACTGCAACTGCCCCGAGCCGCCACCGCCCGCAAGGATCGCCTCCCCGTAGATCGCCGGCCGCACCATGTCGTCGCTGCCAGGCGGCTTGTCGATCAGCGGCACGTCGGGGATATCGTCGTCGTTGGCGTCGAGCCAGGCGTTGCAGGTGGTTTGAAACACCCGATCCGGCCCGCTGCTGATGACGACCAGCACCGGTTGCGTCGGAAGCTCCGTTCCGCCAAGCCGCGCGGCACCGCTGCCGCCGCAGTCGACTACGTCGTCCGCGACCGTCGTGTCGCCGTGATCCCAGACGCAATAGCCGTAGTCGTTCTTCCAGGGATCGGCGACCGCCGCGCCGACCTGAAGCGGGATCAGACCGCCGCCGGCCGGGGTGCCTTGTCCGACATTGGGCGCCCGCCATGGCAGGGGCTCAATGAATCCGTCGCTGTCGCAATCGCCCGTCTGGGATGTGCGTGCCTGGCTGACCAGAAGCTGCGAGGCCGCCATCAGGTCGGTGCTGGCCTCGTTGCGCAGCGTCACCGTGGACATGCTGCGCATCGGCCCCTTGATATTGCTCATCACGGCCGAGCCGAGAAGCCCGACGACTGCGACCGCGCCGAAGAGCATGAAGAAGATGTTGCCGGCGGTTGGGCCTGGCGTGTCGCCGGTCGTCGACGGCGGTAGTGGCCGCTTGGGCCAGCGCAGCCAGACATAGGTGATGCAGGCGCCGAGCAGGATGCTCGATAGAATGATTGCAGACAGGTAAAAGGCTGTTTGCTCGATCAGGGAAAGGCAGGTGTCATCCAATACGCAGTCGTAGAATTTTAAGTGCCCGTCCCGATCCATGAATGCCTACGAATAATGGTTCCTTTTTGCTAGTATTTATTATGACCGATAAATGCTTGCTGGAAAGCTAATTTGTCTTCGGATTTGACGTCCTGTGGATAGTTTATTGCTGCCACCGCCTCCTCCATATCCAGAAGTTGCGCGCATCGGCAATGCGCGAAAAGGAACCATTTCAAGCGGTTCTCCACAGGATTTCAATACGTTAATCGGCCCGGATCTGGAAGCGAATGCCGCTCCGGAGCAGGATAGTACGGATGAAAATCGGCTACGCACGGGTATCTACGGAAGAACAGAACCTGGACCTTCAACGCGAGGCGCTGGAGAGCGCCGGTTGCGCCGAAATATTCGAAGACAAAGTGTCCGGCGCGCGCCGTGTGATCCGAACGGGTTTGGCTGCTGCCGTGGACCGCTGCGGCGAGGGCGATGTCCTGGTTGCCTGGAAGTTGGATCGCCTTGGACGCAGCCTGTTCGACCTTGTCGAGTTGGCCGAGACGCTGACGGCGAAAGGCGCCGGGATGAAGGTGCTGACCGGGCAGGGGGCGAGCATCGATACGACGCGGGCCGAGGGACGCCTGATATTCGGCATATTCGCCGCGCTGGCGGAGTTCGAGCGAGAATTGATCCGCGAACGCACGAAGGCGGGGATGGCGGCAGCCCGTCGGCGCGGTGTCAAGTTCGGGCGGCCGGCGAAGCTTACCGCTCACCAGCTCGCCCACGCGCGCAGCCTCATCGATCGTGGTGAGGAAACCCGGGCCAGCGCCGCTGTGCTGCTTGGCGTCGATGTCTCGACGCTGAGACGGGCGCTTCGAAGGTGATCCGTGTCAGCAGTTGCGGGCTTCTTCCCGCCGCATCGACCGGGTCAATGTCCAGGGCGCGATGCCCAGCTCCTTGGCAACACTGGTGATGGTCACATCGGCCTGTGCCAACCGCCGGTTGGCATAGGCCAACTGATCGGCATCCAGCTTGGGCGGTCGGCCGAGCCTGGCGCCTCGCAGGCGAGCCGCCGCCAGTCCTTCGCGCGTCCGTTGGGCCAGCGTTCGCCGCTCGAACTCCGCAAACGCTGACATGACCGTATAGACCAGCATGCCGGCGGGACTGGTGGTGTCGACTTGGAGGTTGGCGATCTGGAGTTCGACCCCGCGCGAGCGCAGCCTATCAATCTCCGTCAGAGCGTCGATCACCGACCGGAACGCGCGATCCAGATCCCAGACGACCAGAGCGTCGCCCGGTACGAGAAGGGCCAAAACTTCCTCGTAGACGGGCCTCCGCCGGCTGACGGCGGACAGCCGTTCGATATGCAGTTCATCGCAGAGCGGCTCCAGGCCGATGATCTGGCGGTCGGGCCGTTGCTCGATCGTAGAGACTCGCAGATATCCTATTTTCTTCATTAATTCAGCAGCTTGAGACCTTTCCGCGCCACCCGCGGCGCACAACACAATCGACCCTTTCCGTGAGCCTCCAGGCAGACGGGTTTGGCGCATCGTGGGATGGCGCCGAACCGCGGCCAGCCAATAGTTATGCCTATAGTATGCCATGGTTCGTAAACAATATGGAAATTTCAACAATAATGGTCGATTGTGTTGAAGGTATTTGGAGCAAAGAAGTCTTTGAGGTTGGCGGTTTCGGCCATCGTCATGGGTGCCGGACTTGGCATCGATGTGCCGGGCGCTTCGGCGCAGGAAATGACCGCGGGCGTCATCCTGGAGAAGATGTCCGGGGCCGAGAGGGTGGCCTACCTCGCCGGCATCATCGAGGGGCTAGCCTACGCGAGATACGTCAAGGACGATAAGCAGGCCGCCGGTATGGGCTGCATCTACGACTGGTTCTACAAAACGCGCGGCCGTAGCCTCGATATCGAGAAGGCCTTTGGCCGGTACAAGGAGCACTCGCCAGGCGCCATCGTTGCCGCCCTCGTGACGAAGGAGTGCGGCAAGTAGATGGAGCAAACTCGCGCCCCTCATTCCTGGAAAGCCGAATTCGCCCGCCGCGCCGAGTGGCAGCGTGCGGACCGCGAGCGGTTCAACGAGGAGCAGCGGAAAAAGCAGAAGCAGGAACAGGAGAAGGCCCGGATCGAGGAGCAGGCCGACATGATGCTTCTCGGTGCGGTGCTGGCCAGCGAGCCGCAGATCACGGCGTTCAAGGTCCGGCTAGATACCTATGACGCGGCAACCGTCGAGGCGCTTCAGCAGAACGAGCAGCTGCTAGTTCAGGTGCGTGAGCGGATCGATGCGATGCTGTTCGAAGCGCACGTCCTTCCCGATGGCCGCCGGGTGTTCCGGACCCGCGACGGCAAGCAGGTCTTTGACGAGCACGGCCAGGAGATCGAGCCAGAGATCGTCGACCCGCGGCAGATCGATCCTCGCAGGCCGTTCTGGGAAGACTACCGTGACGAGGTGGCGACCGAAGCCCGTCTACGTGCAGAACGGGAGCAGCTCCACCAATATCAGGACCGCTTGGACCAAGCCCGCGAGCAGGTGCGGGAGGGGAGTATCACCGAGCGCGAGCTGGATGACCTTGGTGCCGATCTCGACCAGGCGATGCCTGCCTCCGTCCGCAGGGTCCTAGACCGACAGGCAGGCAAGGAGCCGGCCTCCAAGAGAGACGGTCAGGACCGGCCTGCCGATGGGCAATCGTTGGACCGCCGCGTCGACCAATTTCAGGGGCCTGCGAAAGCGCTCGCGCCAGGCTAGGTGAGGCCCTGCCGCCCCCGTCTCCATGGTGTCCCCGGCCTCTCTTGTCCCCAACATCTTGAAATGTCCGACACGCGATGCCATTGTGTCGCACACGGTCGGACGCGAACATTCTCAACGATAACGCGTCATCCGCATTTCCGGCGAGGGAGGAGAACAAAACGGTACTTTCCCGGTTCGTTCCCGGGGGATCGGAGATGCTGTGAAGAGGAGCCGCCTCCCATCTGCGCCCGCGGTCCATCAGGAATCTCCGCATCGCAGTTTTCGGCACCGGCCGAGCAACATCGTCATCCAGGCCTTTCTCGACCACGTTCGAGCCACCGGCCGCCCCGAAACGTTTGAAGGGCTGTTCTGGGGCAAGATCGAGAAGGACGCCGAATTCGTAAAGCTCAAGCCCTTCGACATTGAACGGGGCCTTCGGCCGCGCGGCGAGATGGTCCCGTGTCCTATGTGTCAGCCCAACAAATTCCTGGAAGGTTCGCTGATCTGGGTCCCATCCCTTCAGGTCATGGCGGTGATCGGGCACTGCTGCGCATCCGCCGAGACCCGTATCCGGGCGCACGAAGAGTACGAGAAAAAGCGCGTTCGAGATGAAGATGAGACGTTCTTGATGGCCGAGCTTCCGCTCGTGCTGAGGCGCCTGGCAGTGGTCAAGCGGGTTCGCCCGATCGCCGTCGAAGCTCGGCGCATCCATGGACAGCTGCGAACCAAAGGCGATCCTATTCATCGCGCGCTGCGAAACATCAAGCAGCAGCAAGGAGGCCGATTGTCGGTAAGCGAGCGCATCCATCACGAACCAGGGTGGGAAGGCCCACGCGGCCTTCGGACGCGGGATGGTGATGTCGATGTTCGCGAAATCGAGTTCGGGAGCATGGAGGGAATGGTCGCGCTGATCGGCGATTATGAGCCGGTACGTGAGCTCGATGAGATTGAGCGCCGCCTCATTCCTCATGCAGGACCGGCGACCGAAGCGGCGGCTTTGGAGTACGCCATCGAACTGGGGGAATCCGGGAGACGCAGCAGGGCGGTTGTCGATCTTCGCGAAGCCGACCGAACCTTTGGCAAGTTTGTGGCCCGCCTCAACGATTTTCGAGCGTTCTTCGGCGCCAGCAATTTTCGGCGGCTCAAGGAATGGGCTGACCATCCTCGGAATCCGCGTCGGCTTCAGGTCCTGCGGAGTGCCCGCGCCGGCATCGTCACCTGCGCACTATGGGGCGACGGCTACTACTTCACCGTCGATATCGACCCCATCTTGGCCACCGAGCTTCCAGAGTGGCCCAGGGAAAACGCCTTTAGCGAGCACGAGATCGAGGGCGCTGTACTCTCATCCGCCAAAGCATCGTGACTGTGTGAGGGAATTCTATGGGAGCGTATTGTACAGCACAGGTTTGCCTAAACGGCCACTGTATCGCTAGCATGGCGGAGGATAGTCCTGGCCTTTTGTCTAAATATTGCGGGCAGTGTGGCGCCGCCACAATTCTCAAATGCCCATCCTGCCAAGCAGGTATCCGTGGCTATTTTTACGTTCCGGGTGTGATCAGTATCAGTGAATACCATCCACCGAGCTTCTGCTTTAGCTGCGGCTCGGCGTTTCCATGGACCGCGAGCCGTCTTCGCGCTGCCGAGGATCTCGTGGATGAGATGGATGAGCTGTCCGATGACGAGAAACGGACCCTGAAGCAATCGGTCGCGGAGATGACCCGAGATACGTCGGCAACGGAACTGGCTAGCGTTCGCTACAAAAAGCTCTTGGGCAAGGCGGGAAAAGGCATCGGGACTGCACTCAATTCCGTCACGGTGTCCGTCATTACCGAGGCCGCCAA
This sequence comes from Stella humosa, assembly GCF_006738645.1. Lineage (GTDB taxonomy): Bacteria > Pseudomonadota > Alphaproteobacteria > ATCC43930 > Allostellaceae > Allostella > Allostella humosa. The sequence continues at coordinate 349,489 of NZ_AP019700.1, forward strand.
GAGGCTGCTGCTATGACCGGCTCAGCAAGCGGTGGCGCTTGCGCCGACCCTAAACGAGACTGACGGCCAGATTCTTTCCGACTGCCGAGGCAGCCTTCACGAGCGTGTCCAGCTGAACGCGGTCGTTCTGCGGGTCGAGCAGGCGGGCGAGCTGGGTCGCGCTGGTCTTCATCCGGCGCGCCATCTCCGACTTCGAGATCTTTTGCGTCGTCATCTCGTGCGCGATCTGGAGCGCGATAGTGCGCTTGATCGCCGTCGCCGTGACCTCGTCGTAGATGCCTTCGTCGCGCAGAAAGCTCTCGAAGCTCTCGCCGATATGCGGGTTCCTATTCATGGCGCTGCACCTCCTTCATGCGGGTTGCTGCCAGTTTCAATTCCTTGTCAGGCGTCTTCTGCGTCTTCTTCACGAAGCCGTGCAGCAGGACCATCCGGCTCCCCACCAGCACGAAGAACACCCGGGCGATCCGGCCCGACGAAATGTTCGAGCGGATCTCGTAGAGCCCCTTGATCCCCTTCATGGGCGCGCATTTGGGCATGCCCACCGGCCAGCAGAACTCCAGGGTCGCGATGTCCTCGCCGATCGCCTTGCGATCCTCCGGCTCCAACTCCATGAGCCATTCCCGAACCGGCCGTCTCCCCGTATCCGTCGTGTAGAATGCTGCCTGTAATGTCTTCCGGGGTACGGTCATCAACGATCCTTACCTTGTAGAATATACCGTATAAGGTTAATTGTCAACGATGACCTATTCCGGCCCGGGCGCCGACGGCTGTCGGCGCCGGGTCCGGCGGAGCGGCGAAGGCTCCATGGTCGGCTCGGGCAGGCTGGTCCCCATGGTCAGGTAGGTCCCGATCTCCCGGTTCAAGCGGCCGGTCTCGACGGTGTGGATGCGACGCGCCTGCCGGATCTCGTGCTGGAGCCGGCGGCGTTCGGCCAGTTGCTGTTCGATCAGCGCCTGCTTCTCGGCGCGGTCGCGCTTGCCGGCGAGGGCGGCTTCCTGCGCGTTCTGCTCCCGAATCTTCTTGCTGCGGCCGGTAACCCAGTCCCACAGGCCGAGCAGCCCCTTGCGCAGGCGGTTGGCGCGCTGGCGGCTTTCGAGGATGGTGCGGGTTTCCTGGACGGCTTTCAGGTCCTGGCGCACGACCCGCTGCCGCTGGACGAGTTGGAGGCGTTTGGCGTCCATCGCCATCTTCCGCTCGGCGAATTCGGCATCCGCTGCCGCGATGTGTGCTCGCAGCTTCGCCGTCATGCGCGACGCCAGGTCCGCCCTGGTCCGCTCGACCGTCGGCAGGTCCTGCGGGTCGCCGAGCCGAGCGGCGATCTCCTTCGGCTTGATGCTGAGCCAGCGGGAGAGGGAATAGACCTCGCCTTTATAGTCGACGGCGACGAAGCCGCGGCGGTCGCCCTGAGCGAGGTAGTAGCCCTTGGCGGCGAGCGCGTTGGCGAAGGCGGCGCGGGAGTCCGAGACCGACCAGCATTCCTGGAGCAGCGCCTTCTGTGCCTTGGGGTCGACCTTGGCGCGGCGCGCCTGCTGCCATTCCTGCCGGGTGAAGTTCAGTGGGTCGCGATTGCGGCTATCGGCCAGGCCCGCAGGCATCCGCCAGCCATGCTCCAGGTAGAGCTGACGGGACAGGTCGTGCAGCTTGCGCTTGAAGTGCGGCAGGTGGACCGCGCGCATGGTTTGTGCGTCGATCCTGGACCAGACGCAGTGCGCATGGCGCCGTCCTTCCTTCTCATGGAAGACGATGGCGCGCGGCTGGCCGGTCAGGCCGAGCCGCTCCTCGATCGTGTCGATGGCCGCCTCGAACGCTTCGACAGGGACATTCTCCGTCTCGGGCGGGTTGAGGCTGAGGGAGAAGAGGAACTGCCGGCACTTCGTGCCACGGCTGACGGCATAGGCTTCGTGGAAGGCGCCGTTCAGGTCGTCGGCGACGAAGCCGCGCAGTTCGTGGACTTCGACATGGTCGTTCTCGTCCATGCGAAGCAGGTGGACGGCAAGCTGCTTGCCGCCCGCGCGCTGGCTGGCCTTGAGGATCATGGGCCGGCGGCCTCGCGAAGACCGAGCGCCCGCATCAGGGCATCACGCATCTGCCGCACGTTCGCGCAGGCGTCGACCAGCTCCTTCTCGGTATCGGGCGTGACGGGCAGGGCGCCGATGTTCGCCGCCTTGGCCAGCTGGTTCAGGTTGCTGGCGAGCCGCGACTGGCCCAACTCGGCCAGCAGGCCGGCGATCGCCAGCTGATCGCGGACGACAAGGCGGCTGCGCGTTGGCCGGCGCTGCTGGCTCTCGCCCAGCAGCCGCTGCCGGACATAGGCGCCGATCGGCACGCGGCCGGCGGCCGCTTCCAGGTGGCGGCGCTCGTCCTCGGTCAGGCGGATGCTGAAGGGACGGGTCTTCTTGCGTCCGTTCCGTGCCTCGTGCTTGTTATGGAATGGCGGCTTGGCGTTGCGGTTGAAGCCGTCGGTCAGGGGCATGGCGGCACCAGGAAATCCGAGGATTTCCGGCGCTCAAGGTAGGTGTTCCAGTCGCCAAGAACGTCGAAAAGCTGGTTCGACGTATCGTTGTCGAGGCCCACCACCGCCTTATCGGGGTGCCGAGACGGCGACGGTACGCTAGAGCCGCCGTCACCCCAGCAGAGGTCACGTCCCCAGGAGAAGGAAGGCGGCCATCTCGACTACCGAGCCGGCCATGATCAGGCGCTGGGCGCGGCCGGCATCGGGTACCGCCAGCGAAGAGCCAAGGATGGCAGCGCCCGCGATCAGCACCACGAAGGCGGCCGGATCCTGAGCACCGGCTGCCCAGGGCAGGAACGATAGGGCGACCGCGAGCACCAGGGCGAAGTTGGCAACTCGGCGGCTGCCGGGGATGCCGAAGCGAATGGGCATGGTGCGCGCGCCGACCGACCGATCTCCGGCGATGTCCTCGATATCCTTGACGATTTCCCTCGCCACGGTAGCAAGGCCGGCGCAGGTGGCGAGCGTCAGCAAAACCCAGTCGACACGGGTGGGGCTCAGGGCCGCGAAGAGCACGGTCGACCCAACCAGATAACCAACGATCATGGCCTTGAGTGGGCCGAGGCCCTTGGAATGCCGGGCATAGACGATCAACAGCCCGCAATTGGCCAGGCAGATCGCCAGACACCATGGGGAAAGGAACGCCGAGCAGATCGCCGCCGCGAGAAGTCCGAGATGGGCGATCACCCGTGCTGGACCGAGTCCGATCAAGCCTGAAGGAATGGGCCGGTCCGCGCGGTTCACCCGGTCTGTCTGGCAGTCGTGGACGTCGTTCAGAGTGTTGCCGCCCGCTGTAGCCAACGCTACAGCCGCTGCCGCCAGGAGCGCGGTCGGAAGGTCGTCATCCGTACCCGCCAGCCGGGCGCCCAAGAGCGTCAGCAGGGCCGACATAGCGACCGCAGGCGCACGGACGAGGCACAAGGTTGCGAATGCCGGGACGATCACCGTCATTGCCTGCTCATCGGAACAGCAGGTCGAAGTAGAAGGCCGGCCGCGTCAGCGCCTTGCGTGGAAACTCGTTGGCGATCATTGCGCAGATCATGTCGCGGACCCGCGGACTGCGTGCCGCCTTGCGGATGGTGAACTCCAGCAGCGGGCGGAAGCGCGCGATGCGCTGCAGGCGCGCACTGACGGCTAGCTCGTCGCCGACCTCAGCCCACAGCGCATCGTCGTATCGTGAAAGACTAGCGGCGCCGGTATCGCATTCCGTCAGTGCCTGCACGGCCATCGCCACCGCCCGCCGGCCGGAGAACATGGCATTGCCGATTCCCTCGCCTGTGAACGGATCGATCAGCCCGGCGGCATCGCCTAGCAGCATGTATCCGTCGCCGGATGCCGGCCGACGACGGCTACCGAGTGGCAGCTGCCAACCGACCGTGCGGCCGACCTGGACGGCTGTAGCCAGACGTGGCGCCAGGAAGGGATCTTGCACCAGACGGTCCAGCGTCTCGACGAGGTTCACCCCGTCCCTCTTCATCGCGCCGCCCAGCATGCCGATCCCCACATTGGCCATGTCGCCGTCTAGGGGAAAGATCCACAGGTAGCCTGGCCGAACCGCATCGACGTAATGAAGTTCGATACGGTCGGAGAGCCCGCTGACGTTCCGGTAGTAGGCGCGTACCCCAGTCGCCGTATGCTCCGGGTCGTGAGCGTACAGACCGGCTCGGCGGGCGACGATCGAGCGGTAGCCATCGGCCCCGAGCACGATGCGCGCGGCCAACTCTTCGATCTGGTTGCTGGCGAGGCTCCGTCCGCGAACCCCGCAGACAGATCCGGTGGCATCGAGCATCAGATCCTCGACCGAGAAGCCCTCGCGGCACTCGACCCCCGATCGAATGGCGGCAGCGAAGAGAAATGCGTCGAAGTCCGCCCGACGGGTGACGAAACCCATTACGCGACTTGGGTCTGCCGCTCGCGACAAGTCGATATCGGCGCCGATGTGGTCTGGACTGCCGAACAGGATGTGACGGACCTCGGCCCCGGGCAGCCGCCGCACACCGTCGACCAAGCCCAGTTCGTCAAGAATCGTGACGGCCTTGCCGCTGATCGCGTCGCCGCAGATCTTGTCCCGGGGAAAGCGGGCCTTCTCCAGCAACAGCGTGCGCAGGCCTGCGCGGGCGGCGTACATCGCGGCGGTGGTGCCGGCCGGCCCCCCGCCGACGATGATGATGTCGTAGGTCATTGGGGGTTCCCATCCGGGGTGCCGCAGCCGGCGACCAAGCCCTCCACGTAAGCTTCGATTGCTGCCGGGTCGATTCCGACCCCGCGGACGATGCGACCGGCCTCGACAAGCAGATGACGAACGCGATCCCGTGCCGCCATCGCGCCCGCCGTGGCGGCGTAGTTGGGTTGTCCTGCCGCGGCGTCCCGGGCGTGGTCAGCGAGATCGTCGATAATCTGGTAGGCGATGCCGAGGCGCATCCCATACTCGGCCAGCGCGTCGGCAGCCCGCACCCCGCCGCCGCCGGCTACGGCGCCCAGTTCACACGCGGTGGCAACGATGCAGCCGCTTTTGCGCCGGTGCAGCGTCTCGATGCGGTGTACATCCAGCCCGACCGCGCGGCCGCTGCGGCGCGTCACCAGGTCTTCGAACTGGCCGGCGCACATGCCATGCTCGCCGATTGTTCGTGCCAGCCGGGCCACGGCGTCCGTCCCGCGGGCATGGTCGCAGGCGCTCGTGATCTCGAAGGCGCGTGCGAGCAGCGCTATCGCTGCCAGAATGGTGGTCGCCTCGCCATGGCGCCGATGCAGCGAGGGCTCGCCCCTCCGTTCACTGGCATCATCCATTGCGGGAAGGTCGTCCAGCGCCAGCGACGCCGAGTGCACCATCTCCACCGCGCAGGCGAGGTCGAGCGCATCCTCATCCTGGCCGCCGACCGCTCGGCAGGAGAGCAGGGTAAGCGTCGCTCGCAGCCGCCTGCCGCCGCGTAGCGTCGCGTCGGCCATCGCCGCGTGCAGGCCAATCCCAGGCTTGGCTCCTAACAGTTCGCGCAACCGGCCATCGACCCGGTGGCGCAGCCAGCCGGCGTCAGCGGTGCGAATTTTCTCGATCACCGGCATCGGTCAGTCCCCTTTTGGCTGCGGCGATCGCCGACAGGGTCGCCAGCGACCGGGCAATCCGCTCGCCTAGCGTCGTGCCAACCAACCGCGTCCCGACCTCCGGCTGGTCGACGACGTCGAATGAGAAATCGAACGGATCCCAGTCGTTGCCGAGGTTGGAGAAGCGAAATCGCAGGTCGTGCACGGTCACCCGCGAACCGTCCACCCGCCAGACAGGAGCACGCAGGAATGCATCCAAGCCCCATGGCAGGGCCGATCGGCGGACGACGGCAACCGCCGGTTCGGTGCTGGCGGATGCGACCGGAGGTAGCGCCAGGATGCGGCCGGCCACCGGTCTGATGGCAAACTGGTCGTAGCCGCCAGGATGGGCCGCGATACCGCGCCAATGCCAGGGCGCTAGAGGCTCCGGAACAAGGCCGACGACCAGGCCGCTGGCGTTTGCTGCCAACATCTCGGCCGCTCGGTCGCGCAGGAGCGCTGCGACCCCGATATGCGACACCGCCAGTAGGACTGCCAATCGTGCCACCAGCATCCGGTGACGATCCGAAGGCCAGAAGGAGAGTCCAAGTCCGCCTGCGAGAATTCCGGTGAAGACCGGGTCGATGACGAAGAGCAATCCCAGGTCGATCCGCGCTTCCGATAGGGGATAGAAGAGCAGCACGCCATAGGCGTTGAGCAGATCGAGCGCGACATGGACGGCCATTCCCGTAGCGGCCAGCAGGAAAGTGGCCACAAAGCCGTCCCGACCGCCGGCGCCGCGCGCGAGCAGGGCGAAGCCGGCTGCCAGTGCAGGCATGACCACGAGGGAATGCGTCAGCGTATGGCGCAGCAGGGCCGCGCGCGTCGGATCCACAACCACCACGACCATGTCGATGTCCGGCAGCAACGACGCTGCGACGAGGACCGCCGCCGGCTCGGCGCGCCCGACCCACGCGGCGCGGGTCCGTGCGACGAGCAGTCCTGCAACGGCATGGGTCGCGAGGTCCATGGCTCTTACCCGACTGCCCCGCGCAGCACGACCAGCGGGTCTGTCCCCGCTGCCCGTCGCGCGGGCAGCAGCGCGCCCAGACCTGCAGTCGCCACGGCGGCGGCGGCGGCGATCGCGTAGTGACCGGCCCAGTCGAAGAGCAGGAAGTGGTTCGACTGGATGATCGGCCCCTGGATTTCGACTGGCACGCGGCCGAGCACAGACACCGCGGCATGGCCCAGAAGGCAGCCTGCTAACGCTCCCAGCAGGCCCAGCACGACGCCCTCGACCAGGAACATCGCAGCGACGAACCGGGCGGGGAAGCCGAGCGACCGCAAGATCGCAATGTCGCGCACCTTCTCCATCGTGATCGTCGACACGATGTTGTAGACGGCCGTCCCCGACATCATGAATAAGCCGCCTAGCGCGGTATAGGTGACGCCGTTCAGGATGCCGAAAAGGTCGAGTACGCTGCCATGCGTCTCCTGCCAGGGTTCGGCACGGAAACCGTGGTCGACCTCCAGCCGGCGGGCGAGGGTGATCGCGCGCGTGTTGTCTGCGAGGCGGACATGGATCTGATTGACTACGTTGGGCCGTTCCTCCAGCGTTTGCGCGCGCGTCAGCAGGACATAGCCCTGGGTCTCGTCCAACTGCGGCACGCCGGTGCGGAAGATGCCGACCACCTTCAGCCCGACCTCGCGCCCCGCTGCTCCCTGAGCCCGGATGGTGTCACGCCCGCCCGCCCCAGCCGCCGCGCCACCCCTTCCCCAGGATCACCCCGTCGGCGGCAGCCGACAGATCCGCCAACGCCCCAACCCGGAGATCGCGGTCGAGGCTGCTCACGTGGCGATGGAGATCGGGCTCGATCCCGAACAAAGTGACCGGCTCGGCGACGGTGCCGTATCGCAGCACGACCGGCGCCCGCATCACCGGTGCGGCGAAGGCGGCCGGCTCGACTGCAAGGTCGGCCATAAGCGCCGCGACGTTCTTGATGCCGCGGGCCGGGGGACGCGGCCGGACGCCGGCGACGACCACGAGGCTGCGGGCGTGGGCCCGTTCCAGCGGCTGCGACGCCGGCACCCTGTACTCGTCCTTGATCACGATGTGTGGCGCCACGTCGATCAGCTTGGCCACGAAGTCGTGCTGAAAACCGCGCAGGAGCGCTGCGATGCCGATGAAGAACGCCGCGCCCAGCGCGATACCGGCGATGGCGGACAGGGTCTGCCGTGGCCTCTCCGCCAGATGCGCCAGCGCGATCTCGATGAACAGCGGCATCGGCACGTCGGGTCCGTCGGATTGGGGAGCGACGATGCCTAGAAGACGAAATCGAAGTTGCTGGCATGCAACTGGCCGGGCAGCACCCCCTCGACCCGCAGGGTGTTGCCCGCTCCCAGGTCGATCACGCTGTTCCCCAGTCCGTCGGCGGTGATCCTGGCCAGCAGCACCGAGAAGCTACTGGCGGCCGTGTAGCCGATGCCGTTGATGTTCGGCTCCAGTTCGATCACCTCGGTTGCGGCATCGAAGTCAATGATCACGTCGCGCCCGTCGCCGGTATAGATCGAGAAGGTATCGATGCCTTCCCCGCCCTGCAGGGTGTCGTTGCCGGGGTCGCCGACCAGAGTGTCGTTTCCCAGGTTGGCGATCAGGAAGTCGTTGCCGCCGGCGCCGTACTCGAAAATGTCCCCGACCAGGAAGTCATTGCCCTGTCCGCCGAACACCGAGTCGTTGCCGAAGCCGCCATATACGGTGTCGTTGCCAATATTGCCGTTGACATGCCAGTCATCCCCGTCCTCGCCATAGACAAGATCGGTGCCTTGGCCACCCCGCACGAAGTCTGTGCCCTGGCCGCCGTGGACGGTATCGTTGCCGAGATTGCCATTGACTTCATCGTTGCCGGCGTCCCCATAGACCAGATCGTTGCCGCCCATGCCGAGTACGATGTCGTCGCCGCCATAACCGCGCAGCGTGTCATCCCCGAGCGCCGAGACAATGGTGTCGTTGCCGGTGAAGAGAAACGACACGCCGTTATCGATGTCGTCATCGCCGACGTCCGTCTCGTTGTCGATGTCGCTCGCATCAAGAAAGGCCAGTACTTCGGGACCGGTCAGGTCGATGCCGGCCATGCTTATCCAGGATGCGCCACCGACCGAGACGAGGACGGCGTCGAGCCGGATATGGTCGATCCCGGCCATCAGGAGGTCGAGATTGTTGGCCGCGAGAGCGTCGATCACGGGTTGAAAAGATCCGATGATCGTGATCGCTCGCCCGTCGGACAGGGTGGCTGCAATTTGCGTGGCCGTCAGCGCGGGCTCACCGGACACTTCGACGCCGTCAAGGTTGATCGCGCCGGCAATGTCGGTCGCGTCCACGGCGTAGTTCTGGATCGTGACTTGGACCATGGATCTCTCCGGTAGCGTTGTGCCTGGCCAAGTCGCAGGGGGCGGCCCGCCCGGACCGGCGAATGCAGCAACACTAGGTCCTCGGAACCACCCGATACATTGAGGCAGATCAATTGATAGGCGAGAACGCGGTCTGTTCAGCTACCAGGAATGCGCCGCATTCTCGGCGGGCTCGCGGAGCGGCCGGACGCGAGCGCCGCTGACCAGCGACACCGGTGGGTCAAGCACTATCTCTTCATCGCCAACCAACCCCTCGAGAACCTCGACCAGATCCCGCCCGCGCAGACCGATCCTGATAGGGCGATAACTGGTCCGCCCAGCCTCGACCACCCAGAGGCCCGTGCCGGCGATCGATGCCCGGGGGACGAGCAGAGCGCGATCTGCCGAGCGCACCACGACGTTGACCTCGACGGTCATCCCAAGTGATAGGGATTCGGCCGGCTCGAGCGTGCCCGGGGCCACGTCGAGGGCGATGCGAATTCTGAACGACCGCTGGTCGGGATCGCCGAAGGGCGTACGCTCGATCACGCGGCCGGCGAAGCTGCGTCCGGGGTGGGCATCGGCACTGACGAGCGCGCGCTGGCCAGGTTCGACCCGGGGGAAGTACTCTTCGTCGATCTGAGCCACGATCAGCTGCGCCCGTGGGCTGCCGATCCAGAAGAGCAGCGTGCCGGGAACGACGACCTCGCCGACCCGGCCCTCACGCCGCAGCGCGCGGCCGCCGATCGGAGCCGTCACCCGGGTCTGGCGCAGTTCCTCCCCGGCCACCACCCTCTGCGCCGCGGCTTGGTCGAACTCGCTGTGCAGCAGTTCGAGTGTCTTGCGGCTCGCCGCCCCCCCGGCGACGAGGGCGCGCTGGCGTTCGCGCTCTGCCTCGAGATAGCGGAGCCGGGCTTCGAGCTCGGCGATCCGGGCGCGCTGCTTCTGGTCGTCGATCTGGGCCAGCAGTTCACCAGCTGCCACGTCTTGCCCTTCCGTTACCAACAGCGAGACGAGACGCCCGCCGGCCTCTGTCCGGACCTTGGCCCAGGCCAGCGGTTCGACCACGCCGGTGGCATAGACACCCTCGGCCAGCGGCCCCCAGCGGGGCGTGGTAGTGCGGAGGACCGGGGGCGCCAGAATCCGCGCCTCGACAATCCAGGCCAGAATCACCAGAGCGGCGATGACGAGGGCAATGGACGGCCGATAGCGTCGCATCCGCAGGCGCAGCCGGCGTGGGGCGCTCAGGCGGCTCGATCGGCGACGATGCGCCCATCGACCAGATGGACCCGCCGATGGGCGCGCTCGGCCAGCCCGAGATCGTGGGTCACGACAATGACTGTCCGTTCCTTTTCACATCGGCGCCGGTCCAGCATGTCGAAGACGATGGCCGCGTTCTTCGTGTCGAGATTGCCAGTCGGTTCGTCGGCCAGGATGTAGTCCGGGTCGTTGGCGAGTGCACGCGCCAGGGCCGCCCGCTGACGCTGGCCACCCGACAGCTGGTCGGGACGTTTAGCCGCCTCGCCATCGAGTTGCAGCGCGGCCAGGATCGCGCCGGCTCGGTCCCTCATTCGGTCCAGCGGCTGCCCACCCTTCCGGCGCATCGGGATCAGAAGATTGTCGAGAACCGTGAACTCGGGCAGCAAGAAATGGAACTGGAAGACGAACCCGATATGGCTCAGCCTCAGTGCTGCCATGGTCGCCTCGTCCATTGCGCTGGTGTCTTGGCCGTGGAATTCGATCGAACCCGTGGTCGGCAGGTCGAGCAGGCCCAGCAGATAGAGCAACGACGATTTGCCGGACCCCGACGGTCCGGTGATCGCGACGAACTCACTCTTGCCGATGGTTAGATCGATGTTGCGAACGAGAGCCACGGGGACTGCACCGGGCAGGATGCGGCTTACGCCGCGGGCCACGATGCCAGCATCTTTGGCGCCGGGGTGAGCATCACGGTCGGCCAGCCTGTATGGGCCCGCCCCCGCTGCGGGATTTGCCGGGACCAATCTTCCTCCATCTCTGCGCACCGACCGGGTGTCTTGCCGGCACGAGTAAAGGCGCATGCCAGACAGCGCGCGTTGATGTACGTCAACCGGACCAGCCTGACGTTCGATCTGGCGTCGCAAACCGCATGCTTCGCATTGCCCCATTTCTTGCTAGGATTCGGTGATTGGCGCGCCTCTGACCGGCGCGCTGTTGGGAGGCGGCGATGGCGCAACGGGCGGGGACGAGCGTGCGCGGCTATACCGGAGCGGCCCGCGGCGCCCACTGGCTGACGGCTTTGCTGCTCGCCGTCTCGATTCCGCTCGGCTTGGTGATGACGCGGATCGAGGGCGACCTGAAGTTCACCCTTTATCACTGGCACGAGTGGATCGGCTTTACCGTGTGGTGGATCGCGGTCTTCCGTGTCGCCTGGCGCATCGGCCACAGGCCGCCGCCCCATGTGCCGACCTTGCCGGCCTGGCAGCGGGCGGTGGCGGAATCGGTGCATGGGCTGCTCTACATGGCCCTGCTGGCGATGCCGATCGTCGGCTGGATCGGCAACTCGGCCTTCGGCTTTCCCCTGGAGCCGTTCGGCCTGTTTCGCCTGCCCGACCTGGTGGCCAAGGACGAGGCGCTGGGCCGTCGCCTGCTCGACCTGCATGGCTGGGCCGGCTGGGCGGTGATCGGGCTGCTGGCGATGCATGTGGGAGCCGCCCTGCAGCACCACTTCATCGTCGGCGACGCTACCCTGCGCCGCATGCTGCCACGCCGACTGGGCGGGCTGCCGCCGGGCTGATCGGCTGGCCGTCAGATCATCCGCAGCAGCAGGCTGAGCAGCCACAGGCCGAGCGAGATTCCGGCCGCCCATCGCGCATGCCAATAGTAGCGCTCGCGGAGAGTAGCGCCGATCACCGCCTGCGCGCTGGCCTCCGGCAGGCCGTGGTCGCGGTCGAGCAGCAGCCAGAGCTCGGTCGTGCGATAGCGGCGGCGGGGCGCCTGGAAGCCCTTCAGAGCCAGGATGGTCCCCATCAGGGCCAGCATGATCGCTCCACCATAGGCGGCCAGGGCGATGTCATGCCCGACGCCGACCATGGCGGTTGAAACCGCCAACAGCCCGAATCCACATCCCCGGCGAATCGAGATATCGGCGCATTGGCGAATTCGGTCCTGCATGCCTCCTCTCGGGAGCCACGGGGCATCGCGGGTTACCAAGCGTAGGGGCGGTAGCCCCGGCTGTAAATCGGCACTGCGGCCGGATCAGCCGCCCGCTGCGCCAATCGCCCGGGCAAGCGCCGCGCGCGGGATGGGCTGCCCCGCGGCGATGGCGATCAGTCGGCCCGGGCCATCGGTATCGGGCAGGGGTGTCACCGACCAGCGTCGCCCGACGACCTGGATCAGGCGCCGGCCGCCGGAGCGATCGGTGACCATGCCCTTGGCCCGCGCCAGGCCCAGTTCCGGCGCGGCGAGGGCGGCAGCCAGGCGATCGGCGTCGACGGGGCCATGCAACTCGGTCTGCCAGCGGTCCCATGCCGACGGGTCGTGGGGCTGCGGCGGTGCCAGCACCAGCCGGGCGGCACCGGCGGCCTGGGGACCGAGGACGATATCGACCGGCAGGGCCGATTGCCGGACCGGGATGATCGGTGTCGCGGGCGCAAGCAGGCCTGCCACCCAGGCGCTGGTCGCGGCCAGCGTGTTGTCGGCCACGAGGTCCGCCTTGTTCAGCACCAGCAGGTCGGCGGCGGCAAGCTGGCGGGCGATCGTGTCGCCCATGTAGCGGTCTGCGGCATGGCTGCGCACCGTCTCGGCGTCGGCCAGCACGATCACCGCATCCAGCCGGAACGACGACAGGAGCTGGATTGCCGCTGCCACCGCCCCCGGCAGGGCGACGCCGCTGCATTCGATCAGGACATGCTCGGGCCGTGGCGACAGGGCCAGCAGGTCATCGAGCGCACCCATCATGTCGCTGCCATAGGCGCAGCAGACACAGCCGCCGGCGATGCCGATGACGCCGGCGCCGCGCTGCTCGATCAGGTCGACATCGATCGGCAGCTCGCCGAAATCATTCACCAGGATGGCCAGCCGCCGGCCATCGGCGTGGCGGAGCAGGTGGTTGACCAGCGTCGTCTTGCCGGCACCCAGATAGCCGCCGACGATCGTGACCGGCAGCGGCCCCGCCATCACCGGCCCGCCATCAGATGTCGGCGGCGCAGAAGACCCGGCCGCCCTGCACCGTGCCCCACACGCGCACGTCCTTCAGCGCCGCGGGCGGGATCGTGGTCGGGTCGTCCTCCAGCACGGCGAAGTCGGCCTGCTTGCCGCAGGTGATGGAGCCGAGCTCGCCATCCAGCTTGAGGGTGTAGGCAGCGCCGATGGTGATGGCATGCAGCGCATCGGCCACGCCGATCCGCTCGGCCGCCCCCAGCACGCGGCCGCTGGCGGTCAGGCGGTTGACGGCGGCCCAGGCGGTGAAGAGCGGCCCCAGCGGCGTCACCGGCGCGTCCGAATGCATCGCCATCGGCAGGCCCGCGGCCAGCGCCGAGGCGCACGCGTTCATCCGCATCGCCCGCTCCGGCCCCAGCGTCGATTCATAGTGCTGGTCGCCCCAGTAGAAGTGATGGTTGGGGAACAGGTTGACGCACATGCCGAGCGCCTTCATGCGGCGGAACTGGGCGGCGTCGCCGAGCTGGCAATGCTGCAGGGTGAAGCGGTGGTCGCGTGCCGGCCGGCGGCCCAGCGCCTGCTCCAGGCAGTCCATCGCCAGCTCGGTCGCCTCGTCGCCATTGGTATGGGTATGGACGAGGACGCCGGCGGCCAGCGCCTGCTCGTAGGCCTCGGTCAGCTGCTCGGGCGTGATGTACCACAGGCCGTTCGGCTGCCCGCGATAGTAGCCGGGCCACTTCAGCCGGGCCGAGAAGCCCTGGATGGAGCCATCGGCGAAGAGCTTCACCCCGCCCAGGCGCAGCCGGTCGCTGCTGCGCGCCTTCAACTCCACCGCGCGCGCGACCAAGTCGGCCATGGTGAGGCCGTAGTTGCGCCGGAACGGCACGATGCGGGCGGGAAAGCCGGCCTCGCCCGTCACCCGCAGCATCATGTCGATCGCGGCATCGGGCAGCAGGCCGGCCAGGTCGGTGGCGGTCGTCACGCCGCGGCGCACGCAGATGCGCGCGAACTGGCGCAGGCCGTGCTCGTCGCCCGCCTGTTTTTCGCGGTCGAACCCGACATGCCGGCCGGCCGGCATCATCGCGTCCGGCCCCTTCAACTCGCCGGTCGGCAGTCCGTCCGTGCCCAGGGGCACGCCCGGATGGTTGACGCCGGGCCGCAGCAGGCCGGCCAGTTCCAGCGCGCGGGTGTTGACGCTGAGGATGTGCCCGCTCGCATGCATGATGCCGATGGGCCGCGTCGTGGACACCCGGTCGAGCTCGGCGCGGCCGATGCGGTTGTCGCCGAAATAGATCGGGTCCAGCGCCCAGCCCGACAGCGCCACGGCCGGATCGGCGATCCGCGCCTCGGCCTCGGCCAGCCGGCCGATGACGGCGTCAATCGTGCGCAGGCCCGCCCAGACCTTGCCGTCCGGGTCCATGCGGTCGAAGAAGCCGCAATAGGTCGCCTTCCAGAAGGCGCCTTCGGAAACGTGGCTGTGCCCCTCCACCAGGCCCGGCATCAGGATCTTGTCGGCGAAGGTGCGGTCGAGCGCGTGGTCGCCCCATCCGGCCAGCTCGTCGCGCGTGCCCGCACCCAGCACCCGACCGTCGCGGACGGCCACGTGGGTGGCCTCCGGTTGGGCCGGGTTCATGGTCAGGATCCGGCGTGCCTCGTAGATCTTGAACAACGCCGTCTCCCGCCGATCCTGTCCCGAAGAAGCCCAGCCTAAGCGGCACGCAGCCGCTGGGCCAAGCAACTTTGCCGATCAACCGGCGATGTTCGGCAATGCCGGCAGCGTCAGGACAAGGGCGACGGCAAGCCAGGTCCACATCGGCCCCGTCGCCTCGGGATCGGCGCGCCGCACGCGCTCGTGGAGCGCGGCCGGTACGCCGGCGAAGAACAGGGTGGCGCTGGCGACGAGAATGGAACTGAAGAACAGCACCCAGCTGGGGTTGCGCGGGAACATCTCCGGCATCAGCACGGCGGTGATGGGCACGGCGATGTTCAGGTAGGGCGAGAATATGCCGTTCACGACGGCAATGCCGATGACCAGGGTGAATAGCATGTGGCGGTCGAATATCATCGTCCTAGCCGCCCGTGGCGAGGCGCGGGGTCAGGCCGGCCTGGAACATCACCATGAAGAAGACGATCCGCGCGACGACGACCCAGAAGGCCGCCACCGGCGGCAGGAAGGCGCGTGGGATCATGCGGGGCGTGATCACGTCGACCATGGCGATCAGCCAGTCGGTGAGCCGGCAGAACCAGCGATAGATGTAGTTGCGGGTCCCGGGCGGCACCACGAAGCCCAACAGGAAGCGTCCCAGCAAGGTGTAGAACAGCACCGAGAAGACATAGTTGGGCAGGTGGAAATAGAGGTACGACCACCAGATGTCGGTTGCGCCGGCCAATTCGCCACTCGCTGCATGGGAAAAAGGAGAGCGGCGACACCCGCTGATCGGGGTGTCGCCGCTCGGGGCAGGATCGCCCGCTTCGCGGGCGCCCGTCTACTGGCTACCCGCTACTCGTGGGCGCTCCCGGAGAAACGGACCTCGCCGCGCGGGACGCGGATCGAGTCCACGAAGTCCTGCATTTCCGGCGATGGCGGGGTCGTCACCAGGCTGACGAGCCAGGTCACGATGAACGCCACCGGCAAGCCGAACAATGCGCTGGATATGTTCCGGATGCCGAACCACAGCGGCATCGCGAAGTAGTGGGTGGCGATCAGGTAGAACATGCAGACGCCGAAGCCGGCGATCATGCCGACGATGGCGCCAACCGTGGTTGTCCGCTTCCACCAGATGCCCATGACCAGCGGCGCGAACAGGCCGGCGGCGGCAAGGGAGAAGGCCCAGGCCACCATCTGGATGATGCCCGACGGCCGCGTGCCGGCGACAGCGGCTGCCAGGATGGCGACGCCGACCAGCAGGGTACGGGCGACCATCAGCCGTCGCTTCGTCGATGCCTGCGGGTTGATCATCTTGTAGTAGACGTCATGGGATAGCGCGTTGGCGATGGCCAGCAGCAACCCGTCCGCGGTGGACAGCGCCGCCGCCAGGCCACCGGCGGCCACCAGGCCGGAGATGACATAGGGCAGGCCGGCCACTTCCGGCATCGACAGCACGATGATGTCCTGGTTGATGCGGATTTCGCCGAGATCGAGGAATGCACCGGCGACCGCATACTTGGTGACTTCCAGGATGCCGTTGCCGTTGAGGTCGTTGATCGTCAGCAGCCCGCCTACCTGGGACCAGCTCTGGACCCATGCGGGCAGGGTCGAGATCTGGGCGCCGATGACGTTCTGATAGACTTCCAGCTTGGCGAAGGCGGCATAGGCCGGCGCCGTGAAGTAGAGCAGGAAGATGAAGAAGATGCTCCATGCCACCGACTGCCGCGCCTCGCGGACGTTGGGCGTGGTGAAATAGCGCATCAGGATGTGGGGCAGCGAGGCCGTGCCGACCATCAGGCAGAGCACGAGCGCCCAGAAATTGTTGAACTCCACCCAGCTGAACTTGCCGGTCGCGTCGACGAAGGGCTCGATGTGCTTGCGCACGATGTTGAGCTTCTCCTCCAGCGCGCCGATCTCGCTCAGGGCCTGACCGTAGGTCAGTTCCGGAATCGGGATGCCGTACTTCTTGGTTGACAGCCAGACCACGGGCACGAGGTAGGCGATGATCAGGATGATGTACTGGGCCACCTGGGTCCAGGTGACGGCCCGCATGCCGCCCAGCATGGAGCAGACGAGGATCCCGATGAGGCCGGCGAAAATCGCGAACTCGAACGGGATGCCGAGGAAGCGGGAGGTGATGATGCCGATGCCGAACGCCTGCGCGACGATATAGGTGAAGGAGGCGCAGAACAGCACGACGACACCGCAGATACGGGCGACGTTGCCCTCATATCGGGTGCCGAGGAAGTCGGGCACGGTGAACTGGCCGAACTTGCGCAGGTAGGGTGCCAGCAGGATCGCGACCAGCACGTAGCCGCCGGTCCAGCCCAGCACGTAGCCCAGGCCATTGTAGCCGGCCAGGAACAGCCCGCCCGCCATCGAAATGAAGGAGGCAGCACTCATCCAGTCCGCGCCGGTCGCCATGCCGTTGTAGAAGGCGGGCACCGAGCGTCCGGCCACGTAGTACTCGGAAATCTCCATCGTCCGAGACAGGTAGCCGATATAGGCGTAGACGAAGATGGTCAGGAAGACGAAGGCGTAGCCGATCCACTTGTTGGGAACGCCGACTTGCTCAAGAATGGCAAGAAGTATGGTGAATCCGATGAAGGCCCCGGTATAGGTACCGTAGACCTTGCCGAGATTGGCGAGAAAGCTCGCCGATCCGGTCGACTGGGTGGCCATGATCTGTCCTCTCCCCTCAATCTTCGGCGACGCCGAATTCCTCGTCGATCCGATTCTGGGCGGTAGAGCTCCAGTAACAGAGGATGACGAAGACGATCAGGGATCCCTGCGCGGCCATGTAGAAGCCAAGCGGGAAGCCGAAAATCACGATCTGGTTGAGTTGGACGGCAAAAAAATGCACGCCGAAACTGGCAAGGAACCAGATGAAGAGGATGGTCCACATCAGGCTGGAGGTCTTGCGCCAGTGCGCCTCGGCCTGATCACGGGTTAGTTTTGGAGTAGCCATGCTGTTTCCCCCCAATGGAGCGATGACCGGTGGACCGATTGATCGGTTTTTCTTTGGTTGGCGACGACCATCGCGCATTGTCGGGGGCGAAATCCGGACAGGCGCCATGGACCGTCGATTCCTTACGGATTATTAATATCATCGTCCCGAATCCGACACAACGGAGGCGGGAAGAGCCGGAAAGGGGTTGGCAGTGGGTATTCGCGATGGCTGGCTCGGCCGAATCCTGCGGGGACCGGGCAGCGGCCCGGTGGCCGACCTGCCGGCCCTGCGGCAGTTCCTGTCCGAGCAGGCCTCCTTCATCGCCCAGAAGGTCGTGACCGAGTACTGCCAGGCCAAGGCCGGGCGATACTGGACACAACTCTCGATGGAGCAGTCGTTCATCGACGGGTTGGCGCAGGCGCGCTGGGAGGCTTTCTCGCTCGTGCTGGCGGACCTGTTCGTCATCAGCGATGCGCACTTCCGGCGCAACACACCTGAAGGCGCCAGCGGCCACTGGCCGGTGCTGGTCGCCCTCTATGCCGAGGCGCTCGCCGCCTATCCGCTGCCGCCGCACCGGCCGCAGGGCTGGGGCGACCGGGTCCAGGCGTTGGCCGACCGGCTCCGGCTATCGCAGGAGGCGCCGCCGGCCGCCGCGCGCGAGATCGCCGAAGTCGGCGGCCGGGCGGTGTTCCACGTTCTTCCCATCCATCTCAACATGCGCCGGCTCGACGGGCCGATGGTCGTCAATGGCATCGCCTTCCAGATCGCGGCCTTCGCGGGGCGCATGCGCACCCGCCTCGACCGTCCGGCCCTCCTGGCCGCGGCCGCCGCCAACAGCCGGGCCGCCTGAGCGCGACGCCGTCACCGGCGACAAGCCTGGGGGCCTCTGCTATCGCTTCCCGCGCGGAAGGTGTGGCGCACGCCACCCTGGCCGCCGCAGCGAAACCGGGTACCCAGTGCCAACATCCAAAGACCGACGTCCCGTCCCCACGATGCGGCTTGCCGCGTGGGCGTCCTTGCCGTTGCCGGCTGCCGACGCGGAGGGGTGGTCATGAGCACGCAACCCGAGAGCGGTTCCGGCCCCGTCCTGAAGCTGATGCTGGGCGCCATCGGCGTCGTCTATGGCGACATCGGCACCAGCCCGCTCTACGTGATGAAGGAGAGCTTCGCTGGCGCCCATCCCCTGGCGCTCGACGAGGCGCACGTGTTCGGGGTGCTGTCCCTGATCTTCTGGTCGGTGACCGCGATCGTCACCGTGAAGTATCTGGCCTTCATGATGCGGGCCGACAACAACGGCGAGGGCGGCAGCCTGGCGCTGCTGGCGCTGGTCACCCGCATCGTCGGCGGGCCGCGGCGGTCCTTCCTGATCACGGTGCTGGGGATCTTCGCAGCCGCCCTCTTCTATGGCGACAGCATGCTGACGCCGGCGATCTCGGTCCTGAGCGCGGTCGAGGGGCTGGAGTTCGCGATCCCGGACGCCCGCCACTATGTCATCCCGATCACGCTGGCGATCCTGACCGCGCTGTTCCTGATCCAGTCGCACGGCACGGCCCGGGTGGGCGCGCTGTTCGGGCCGATCATGTGCGTGTGGTTCCTGGTGCTGGCGGTGCTGGGCGTGGTGAACCTGGCGGACCGGCCGAGTGTGCTGCTGGCGCTCGACCCGCGCCACGCGGTCAACTTCTTCATCATCGACGAGTGGAAGGCGTTCCTGGCCCTGGGCTCTGTGTTCCTGGCGCTGACCGGGGCCGAGGCGCTCTATGCCGACATGGGGCATTTCGGCAAGCGGCCGATCCGGCTCGCCTGGCTGACCCTGATGCTGCCGGCACTCATGCTGAACTATCTGGGGCAGGGGGCCCTGCTGCTGACCGACCCCGCGGCCGTCGCCAACCCCTTCTACAGCATGGCGCCATCCTGGGCCGTCCTGCCGATGGTGGCGATGGCGACCATGGCAGCCGTCATCGCCTCGCAGGCGGTGATCTCGGGCGCCTTCTCGGTCACCCGCCAGGCGATCCAGCTTGGCTACCTGCCGCGCATGCGCATCATCCACACCTCGGCGCGCGAGATCGGGCAGGTCTATGTCCCGTTCGTGAACTGGATGCTGCTCGCCTTCATCGTGGCGTTGGTGCTGGGCTTCCGCTCGTCCAACAACCTGGCGGCGGCCTATGGCGTCGCCGTCAACGGCACGATGGCGATCGATTCCATCCTGCTGATGGCGGTCGTCATCCTGAAATGGCGCTGGAGCTGGCCCAAGGCGCTGGGGCTGGGCACGCTGCTGCTGGTCGTCGACAGCGCCTTCTTCATCTCCAATGCCACCAAGATCCCCTATGGCGGCTGGTTCCCGCTGGTGGTGGGGCTGATCGTCTTCATCCTGCTGACCACCTGGAAGAAGGGCCGCGCCCTGCTGGCGGTCCAGGTGCAGGCGGGCGCCATGCCGGTCGAGATGTTCCTGAAGTCGGCACGCGCGCGGCTGCAGCGCGTCGGCGGCACGGCCGTGTTCCTGACGCACAATGTCGACGGGGTACCGTCGGCGCTGCTGCACAACTGCAAGCACAACAAGGTGCTGCATGAGCGTGTGCTGCTGCTGACGGTGCGGGTGGAAGAGGTGCCGCACATCGACGTGCGCGCCCAGCTCGAGGTGAAGACGCTGGCGCCGGACTTCTATCGCGTGTTCCTGCGCTACGGCTTCCAGGACGATCCCGACGTGCCCGAGGCCCTGGCGCGCAGCGACGAGTTCGGGCCGACCTTCAACATCATGGACACGTCGTTCTTCCTCAGCCGCGAGACGATCATCCCCGGCGACCAGCCCGGCATGATGCTGTGGCGCGAGCACATTTTCTCGTGGATGGCGCGCAATGCCGCCACCTCGATGGATTTCTTCCAGATCCCGCCCAACCGGGTGGTCGAACTTGGCACCCAGGTGGAGATCTAGAATCCACCCCGCATTGCACCCGGCCACCCCGATGGGTTAGAAACGCGGCCAATCCCGAACGCATCCGCAAGAATTCCCCCCGCGAGGACGCATGGCCGCGTACCAGTACATCTATGTCATGAAGGGTCTGACGAAGATCTATCCGGGGAACCGGGAAGTCTTTCGCGACCTGTGGTTGTCCTTCCTGCCGGGGGCGAAGATCGGCGTGCTCGGCCCCAACGGCGCCGGCAAGTCGACCCTGCTGAAGATCATGGCCGGCGTCGACAAGGAATATTCCGGCGAGACCTGGGCCGCCGAAGGCGCCACGGTCGGCTACCTGGCGCAGGAGCCCCATCTCGACCCGACCAAGGACGTGCAGGCCAACGTCATGGAGGGCCTGGCCGCCACCAAGGCCCTGGTCGATCGCTTCAACGAGGTGAGCGCCCGCTTCGCCGAGGAGATGACCGACGAGGAGATGAACGATCTCCTGGCCGAGCAGGCGGAGCTCCAGGAGAAGATCGACCATGCCGACGGCTGGGAGATCGAGCGCACGGTCGAGATCGCGATGGACGCGCTCCGCTGCCCGCCCGGCAATTCCTCGGTCGAGAAGCTGTCGGGCGGTGAGCGGCGCCGGGTGGCGCTGGCGCGCCTGCTGCTGCAGAAGCCCGATCTGCTGCTGCTGGACGAGCCGACCAACCATCTCGACGCCGAATCCGTCGCCTGGCTGCAGCGCTTCCTGAAGGACTATACCGGCACGGTCGTCACCATCACCCATGACCGCTACTTCCTGGACGAGGTCGCGGGCTGGAT
The DNA here is from genome assembly GCF_006738645.1 of Stella humosa. Classification (GTDB taxonomy): domain Bacteria; phylum Pseudomonadota; class Alphaproteobacteria; order ATCC43930; family Allostellaceae; genus Allostella; species Allostella humosa. The sequence continues at coordinate 370,862 of NZ_AP019700.1, forward strand.
CCTGGAGCTCGACCGCGGCAAGGGCTTCCCCTACGAGGGCAACTACACCGGCTGGCTGAAGCAGAAGCAGAAGCGGCTGGAGCAGGAAAACCGCACCGAGGACGCCCGCCAGCGCACGATCGCGCGCGAGCTGGAATGGGTGCAGGCATCGCCGCGCGCCCGCCAGGCCAAGAGCAAGGCGCGCATCACCGCCTACGAGGCGCTGGTGGAGGCCGCCGCCAACAAGGCGGTCGATACCGCCCAGATCGTCATTCCGCCGGGCCCGCGCCTGGGCGACCTGGTGATCGAGGCCAACCAACTCCGCAAGGCGTTCGGCGACCGCCTGCTGTTCGAGGATGTGAACTTCCGCCTGCCGCCGGGCGGCATCGTCGGCATCATCGGGCCGAACGGTGCCGGCAAGACCACGCTCTTCCGCATGATCACCGACCAGGAGCAGCCCGACGGCGGCACCTTCCGCGTCGGCGAGACGGTGAAGCTCGGCTATGTCGACCAGTCGCGCGATTCGCTGAACGCCAACGCCACGGTGTGGGAGGAGATCAGCGACAAGAACGACGAGATCGACATCGGCGGCCGGCGGCGGATGCCCAGCCGCGCCTACTGCTCGCTGTTCAACTTCCGTGGCGCCGACCAGCAGAAGAAGGTGGGCCAGCTCTCCGGCGGCGAGCGGAACCGGGTGCATCTGGCCAAGATGCTGAAGTCCGGCGCCAACGTCATCCTGCTCGACGAACCGACCAACGACCTCGACATCGACACGCTGCGCGCGCTCGAGGATGCGATGCAGGATTTCCCCGGCTGCGCCGTGGTCATCACCCATGATCGCTGGTTCCTCGACCGCATCGCCACCCACATCCTGGCCTTCGAGGGCGACAGCCGAGTCGTCTGGTTCGAGGGCAACTACCAGGACTACGAGGCCGACCGGAAGCGGCGCCTGGGTGCGGAGGCCGACCAGCCGCACCGGATCAAGTTCAGGCCCCTGACTCGCTGAAAACAGTCGTTGAAAACAGGCCGGTTCGCCGTCCGGGCTACCCACCCGGGCGGCGATCGTCTTCGTCATGGTGCAACCGGCGCTTGGCCTGTCCCATGCATGATGGCAAGGTGGCTTCATAAGCCCCGGTACTGGCCCGCAGGCCATCGACGGGCCACCGCGACAAAGGGGGAGACCGATGCGCCGCATCCTAATGATCATGCTGCTCTGCCTGACGCCCGGGCTGGCACTCGCCCAGTCGGCCCCGTCGATCACGATCACGCCGCCCAGGATCGAGACCAACGACGGGATGACGCTGAAGCAGCTTGCGGTCGTCGTGACCACCGTCGCCGTCGGCGCGCTCGCCGGCCAGTGGGTGATCGGCAGCGCGGTCGGCACGTGGATCGGGGCCGCGGCCGGCGGCATCGGCGGCCTGTGGGTCTATGACGAGTATGGCGACGAGATCGAGGATCTCTGATCGAGGGTGCCGGTAGTGCCCGCGGGCGGGAAGGGGTGGGCATGTCTGCTTCGACGCGCGTGCGGGCCGCCCTTTCCGGCGCGTCCCTGCTGGTCCTGGCGCTGGCCCTGGCGGGCCCCGCATCGGCGCAGACGCTGACCCAGCAGGTCCGCCAGCTCACCGGTGAATTGAAGACCCTGCGCGAGCAGATCGACGGCCTGGGCCGCCAGGTCGAGGAACGCGCCCAGGAGGGTGTGGCCAGCCGCCGCGAGGTCGAGCAGTCCTTCCGCGACTGGTTTGCCGAATCGATCCGGCGGACCGAGCGCATGGAAGAGCTGAGCGTGGCCGGGCAGCGCCAGCAGGCTGTTGCCACCGCGACCGCCGAAGCGACGCTGAAGGCCGCCATCGACCACCTCTCGCAGCGGGTCGAGCGGCTCCAGAAGGACATGGGCACGCTGCCCGATGCGGCAGTTGTCGCCCGGCTCGATGCCGCCCGGGCCGAGATCGACGGCCGCATGCAGCGGCTGGAAGAGCTGGCCGCCCGGCCCCCGGCGCCGGCACCGACGGTCGAGGACGGCGGCGCGCTCGCGGCCGGCCTGGAGCGGCGGATCGACGGGGTGGCCGAGGATGTCGCGGCCCGCCTGGCCGCGCAGGATGCAGCCTTGGCCCGGTTGGCTGCCACGGTCGAGCGGCTGGAGCGCGAAGAGGTTGCCCGCGCCGACCAGGTCGCGACCACGACCGATGCGGTGCGCGCCCTGCTGGACCGCGCGCGCACCGAACTTGCCGCCCGGATCGACGGTATCGACCGCCAGTCGACCGAACGCGACGCCGCGCAGGAGGCGGCGACCGCCGCCCTGCGGACGACGCTGGCGGAGACCGCGACCGCCATGGCCGAGCGCATCGAGCGGGTGGAGCGGGATACGGCCTCGATCGCCCAGCAGCGCTCGCTGGTGGGCGAGGCGCGGCTGGAACGGCTGCTGGGGGCGGCCGTCCACCTGTCGGCCATCACCCAGACCGCGCGGCCGTTCGCCCGGGAACTGGCCTATGTCCGCCAGATCGGCGAGGGCGTGCGCGGGATCGAGGGGCCAGTGAACGAATTGCTGGTCCATGCCGCGCGCGGCGCGCCGACCATCATGGACCTGCGGCAATCCTTCGACGGGCTGGCGCCCGCCGTGATCGCGCGTGCCGGTGCCCGCGACGAGGGCTGGACCGGAACCGCGCGCCGTTGGGCGACCGAGGCCGGCTCGCGCTTCGGCGTCGTCGACCCGCCGCCGCCGACCGCCGCGCGGTCCGCGGTCCTGGCGGCCGAGGTGCATCTGGCGCGCGGCCAGCTTGCCCAAGCGGTGGCCGCCCTGACGCCGCTCGATCCGGCCGCGCTCAGCCAGGCGGCCACCTGGATCATCCATGCGCGCTCGCGCATCTCGATCGACCAGGCCGCGACCGAACTCGTCAACCGGGTGATGGCCCAGGTTCTGACGCGCTGAGCGCCCCGACCCGCTGGGCGCCCTGACGCGCTGAGCGCCCTGACCCGACGCTGCTACTTCGATTCGATGTGGTGGATGCCGGTCAGCCGGGTGTGCACGCCCGAATAGCTGATGCCGGCCGTGAAGACGACGGCGATCATCACCAGGATCGACGTGAAGAGGGCGCTGACGCTGCCCAGGTCGACCACCCCCAGCTCCCATAGCAGCCAGCCGGCCGACGCGCAGGCGGCCGCCACCAGCGATATCCCGAACAGGCCGATCAGCCGCCAGGTCGAGATGACCAGGATGGCGTACACGCCCAGCAGCACCAGGCCGACCAGTATCTTCAGCGGCAGCTCGCCCGCCCGCAGCATCCAGTGGAAATAGGACACCCCGCTCGGGTTGTAGGCCGCCAGCACGAAGAACAGGCTGAACAGGAAGCGGATGATGATGCTGGTATAGTCGAAGCGTCCGCCCGACATCGACATGGCCCGCCCTGCGGCCCGGCCGGCCTATCGCGCCGATGCCGGCAGGTCGGCCAGGGCCGCGCCCACCAGCAGGTCCATGGCGCGCGTGGCGTCGGCGCGGGCGCGGACACCCTCGATCCAGGGCCGCATCGCCGCCGCCGCCGGGCGCGTCAGGCCCGCAAGTGCCGCGACCGCGCCGTCGAGATCTTCCGCCGCCAGTCGCTGATCGGCCGCGCGCAAGGCCGCCGCCGTTGCCGGCATGGTGATGTCGTGGATCATCTGGCCGGTGCCGAAGGGTGCGGTGGAGGCCATCCAGGTCACGAACTGGGCCACGAGCGGCACCTCGTCGTTGCCGGCCTCGGCCATCAGGGCGGCCTCGACATGGGTGGCGAAGCGGGCGCGGAGCTGCCGCAGCGTGGGGATGCCGCTCGTCGCGTGCGGCGCCAGCAGGCGCAGGCCGGCGGCGTAGGCGGGCTGCCGCTCGGCCAGGCCGGCGACGACGGCCAGTTCGACCGCGAAGGGCGTGGGCCGGGCGACGGCGGGGCGAAGCTGGGCCACCGCGCCCGCCAGCGCCAGTCGGCGGATGTCCGGGGTGGCCGCGCCGGCGGCCGCCAGCTTCTGTACCGTGGCTTCGAGGGCGGCGATGCGCTGGGCCAGCGGGGCCGTCTGCACGGCGGCGATGCGCTGCGCTTCCTCGGCCGCGACGGCGACGGTGGCGCGATCGGGCTGGGTTCCGCGCAGCATGGGCAACCAGACGGGCGACGAGACGACCAGCACCAGGGCCGTGATCGCAATCCCGATCGCCCAGCGCGCCAGCGTCGAGGCCGGGACCCGCGCGCCGGTCGCGCCGGCTTCGGTCGCGCTTGGCTCATGCGTGTCGGTCGCCATCGCCTTCTCCCCACGCCCCCCGGCGTGCCTGATCCGCCCATTCGCTCCATGCTAGCATTTTCGATGCCGGGGGGACCATCGGCACCATGGCGACCGCATCGTTGTCCACCGGGTTGCCGTCTACTGGGTTGCCGTCTACTGGGTTGGGGGGGCAGCCCCGATGGCGGCGAGCTGGGCCAGTTCCGCATCGGCGCCGGCGGCCAGCGCCTCGGCCAGGGTGTCCAGCATGCCGGCCAGCATCTCGCGCTCGATGTCGCTGACCAGTTGTCGCAGTTCCTGTTCCATCGTATCGCGATGCAGCAGCTCGTCGCCGCGATTGATCGCCCAGTCCAGCGTCCACACGGCCGCAAGGGCGCTGACGAAGCCGGCGGTCGGGCCCGACAGCCCGCCGATCCCGAGCGCGCTGCTCAAGGCCAGGGCCGACCCCGCCTCCGACACGCGCGCCAGCAGGATCGCCAGCCGCGCCCCGAACGGCCGGGTCGAGCGCAGGAAGATGGCATCGGCGTGACCGATCCCCTCCAGGCGGTAGAGCGCCTGGATGGGGCTGGCCCCGTCGAGCGGCAGGCCGTCGCGCGTGCGCAGGATGCCGTCCGGATCGTCCCCCGGCAGCGGCGTTTCGTCGGGACTGGACGGGCAATGCTCGGCCCGGAAGTGATCGCGGGCGGCGCGCGCGCGGTCGTGCGCCAGGCGCCATTCGCCGTCGGCGATGGCGGAGGCGGCCTCCCACTCGGCCTGCAGCCGCTGCGGCAGTTCGGCCGGGCGCACGACCAGCATGTCGAAGCGGTCGAAGACGAAGCGCCGCATCTCGTCGACCACGGCCGCGCGCACCACCGGATCCCAGGGGACGGCGCCGGCCTGCAGGCCGGCCAGCAGGCCGCGGATCACCAGCTCGTAGGAGGTGACGTAGCTCTCGACCCAGCCATAGGCCCAGTCGCCATACTGCGGCACCCGCTGGCGCACCGCGCCGAACGCCAGCTCCACACCCGTCCCCAGCACCCGGTGGACGAGCTGCTCGGTGCGCTGCCGGTCGGCGGCAATGCGCGTTTCCTCGGCCAGGCGGAACTGCGCCAGGGCCTCGGGCGCGGGGCGGCAGTCGGCCCGGGCCGCTGCCGGCGCGGCGACCGCGGCCGCCAGCAGGACGGTCGCGCCGGCCAGTCCGCGCAACCATTTCCCGGCCGACATTCCATGATCGGGGGGCATCGGCCTATGATCGCCCGATGAAGGGCCGTCCGCCATCGCCATCCCGCACTCGGTCGGCTATTGCGCGCCGGCGCGGTCCTGTCCGGGGCGGCGCATGAACGGCGGCGTCCTGCTCGACATCGTCGCCTGCCTGGCCGCGATCGTCATTCCGATCGCCGCGGTCACCGTCGTGGCCGAGCTGGTGGATGCCTTCAAGCCGCGCTGGTATCACGCGGTGCCGGCCATGCGGCGGGCGGCGCTGGCCGCAGGCCTGCTGCTGCCCGTCGCCATCCTGTGGTCGGCGCCCGACGGCGACATCTACGCGCCCGACCGCATCTTCTCGGTCGACGGGCCGTGGAACCTGGGCTTCCTGGAGATGCTCGACCGCCGCTTCCTCAGCTACGTGGCCGAGGTGCCGGATGTCTATCTGCAATCCTACGACGCGCCGCTGTGGGTCAGGATCGCGATATCCCTGCATGGCCTGCTGGTCCTGGCCGCACTGCTGCTGCCGTTCCGCATCTGGCCCCCGCGCGAGGCGGCGCGGGCCTCGGCCTGCGGCCTGCTGATCATCGCGATGGCGACGCTGGTGGCGCTCTATGCGGTCTGCACCAGCTATTGGCTGCTGCACCAGTTCAGCTTCTGGATCGTGGCCGCGGCAGGGCTGCTGTTCCAGCGCTTTCGCCTGCATCGCGACCATCGTGCGCGCGGCCACTAGCCGGCCGCGCCGCCGTCAATCGACCTTGATCGAGCGATACCACCGCCGCGACCGCACGATGAGGCCGGCCCGCTTGGGCTTCCAGTCGTTGTTTTCCATGATCATCTTCACCCGCCGGCGGATCTCGGTCTCGCTCAGCGAATTCTCGGCCTGCAGGCGATAGAAGGCGACCGCTTGCTCGAACTCGCCCTTGCGGATCTTGTTGCGGCGCTTGGTGGCGAACCCGCGCAGGATGGCCGTGGCCGCGCTGTCGACATCGCGCTCCAGGGTGACCGCCATCTCGTCGGCGACGCCACGCACGATGTTGCGGCTGTCGGCCAGGCTCATGTCATAGCGGTTCAACCCCTCCTCGAGCAGCTTGATCTCCTGCTCGCGGGTGATGAACTTGGCCTTCTGCGCATGCAGCCGCACGAGGTCGGCGAAGCGCTTCTTGCCGGTGTCCGAAGACGTCGCCACGCTACCGTCCATCGTTCCCCCCGTGGCCCCCGCCAAGCGGGCCGGCGCCGCGCGCATGCGGGCGATCGGCCTGTTGCCGGGAGCCGAAACCCATGCAGCCCCACCTATGCGATTTGTATACCATCCGGGGCCCAGATGTCGACTATCCGGGCGCGGGCCAGCCGATGGCGCACCATGCTATCCTCGCGCCGTCCCCGGGGGAGGAGCATGGTGGTCGAGCGTTCGCGGCGGAGTAGCTGGCGTTGGTGGCCGCCGGGCGGACGTTCGTCAGGCGGGCGGGCCCCCAGGGTGCGACGACCGCCGCCGCCGGCCGGCCCGCATCCGATCCTGGAGGCGCATGGCTGGGGCGGCCTGGTGGCACTGCATGCCGACCGGATCGAGATCCGCCGAGTCGGCTTCCTGCACGTCGTCATGGATCTGCTGCCGCTGCATATCCCGCGCGTCGATTCGTCGATCTTCCTCGACACCATCACCGCCATCGAGGTGGTCCGGCCGCTGACGATGGTGGAGTTCGTGCGCTTCAGCTATGCCGGCAACCCGGAAGGCTCGCACAGCTACTGGGCGGCGGCCTTCGCCGACAATGCCGTAATGATGAACCTGCTCGACAATCGCGGCTTCTACCGCCTGATCGAGGCCGCCAATGCGCTCCGCCGCGGCCAGCCGATCCCCGAGACGCTGATCCCGATGGGATGATGCCTGGGGTATCAGGCTATCGGGCGGGCGGTGCGGTCGGGGCCGGCATCGGTGCCAGCGCCAGCAGCTCCCAGCCATAGCCTTCGTAGCCTGCCAGCACGTCCCGATCGCGGGATTTCCAGCAGGCCGCGATCGACCGGCCGGGCAGCCAGGGGCCACCCTGCTCCGCCAGCAGGTGGCCCAACTGGGGCAGGTCGGCGCAGGCGCGCTGCCACAGCGTCTCGGCCAGCTTCGGCTGGCGGACCGCCTCGGCGTTGAAGGCGGCGGTCGCATAGACGCTGCCGCGCAGCATGCGCATGGCCTTGGGTTGCAGCCAGGTCTTGCCGGCCAGCGCGCTCTCCGCCTCGCGGGCCAGGGCCAGGGACGGCAGGTGGCGGCCGCGCAGCAGGTTCACCAGCGCCAGGTTGGCCTGGGCCGCGACCATGCCGGGGTCGCGGGCGAGCGCCCGCTTCAGCAGCATCTCGGCCCGCTCCATGTCGCCGATGCGAAAGGCGACCACCGCTTCCAGGTGGGTCAGTTCGGCATCGTCGCGGGGGGGCGCGCCGTCGACCTCCTGCGGCCGCTCGGCCAGTTCGGCCGCCAGTCGCTGCAGGCCGAGGATGCCGGTCGCGGGCTTGGCTTCGCCGACGGGGCCGCCCGGCGCCTTGCCGTCCAGCGCCCTGCCGTCCAGCGCCTTGCCGTCCAGCCCCTTGCCCCCCGCGTCCTTGCCGTCCGGCCTCTGCCGGGTCATTCGGGCCTGGGCCAGCCGGGCGTGGTAGGCGTCGATCATCAGGGCGGCGCGCATGGCGACGTCGCCCAGGAATTCCTGCGGCTGCCGGCCGCCGGCCTGGGTCGCGAACTCGAAGAAGGCGCCGCTCGGCCGGCTGCCGAAGCCGATCGCGCGAATGTCGTCGCCGGCCGGCAGCAGATAGATCTCCAGCCCCAGCGGGTCGACCTGGAACAGGTTCTGCAGCGCCGCCCGCAGCTTGTCGGCCCCCAGCGGCTCGGCCAGCGCGCTCGTCACCGATGCCTCGCCCGCCGCCCGCACTGCCACGTTCTTGACGGTCGATTCGTGGCGGAACATCCGCTTCATCTCGAAGGCGAAGTAGTTCTCGACATACTGGCGCGTGTAGCCGGAGCGCCGGACATCCTCGTGCAGCTCGACCCGCAGGCTATAGGAATCGGCATAGATGACGCTGTCGGCCGTGAATACCGACAGGCCGAAAAGCAAGGCGTAGCCGAGCGTGGTGAGGTCCATGGCCCGTCATCCGAACCGGCCTGACGGTGGCCCGGGGCCTATCCCCCGGCGACGGCGGCCGACGCCAGCGCAATCTACCATCGACGCGGCCGGCGCGCGAAACCTATGGTCGCAGCCTAATCGTGCGGGGACGAGGGGATGGCCATGATCATCGACTACTACATGTCGCACAACTCGCCCTGGGCCTATCTCGGGTCCCGGCGCTTCGCTGACATCGCGGCGCGGGCCGGGGCCACGGTCCAGGTCCGGCCGGTCGATTTCGGCCGCATCTTCCCACAGTCCGGCGGCTTGCCGCTGCCCAAGCGGGCGCCCCAGCGCCAGGCCTATCGCTTGGTCGAGCTCGGCCGCTGGAGCAGCCACCTGGGCGTGCCGCTGACCCTGCATCCCAAGGCCTTCCCGTCGCCCGAGGGCGCGCGGGTGGGGATGGTGCTGGCGCTGCGGGAAAGTGCGGGGGATGCCGCCGCCATGCGCCTGTCGCATGGTTTCATGGCGGCCCTTTGGGCCGACGACGCCGACGTGAACGATCCGGCCGTCCTGGACCAGGTGGCGTCGCGGCTCGGCTTCGACGGCCCGGCGCTCCGTGCCCGCGGCCAGGAGCCGGCGATCGCGGCCCTGTTCGAGGCGGATACCGAGCGCGCGATCGCGGCCGGCGTCTTCGGCGCGCCGTCCTACGTCGTGGACGGTGAAATATTCTGGGGCCAGGACCGGCTGGAATTTCTGGCAAGGCGGCTCGGCGCGTGAATCTCTCAATTTGAGAGAGTGACCGTTGCAATTCGCGTCAGTCGATCCGACAACCGCTCCAAAGGTCCAGGCGGCGCGCGCCATCGGCTGACGCATTTCGTTCGATTTACCAATGGCTTGGGATCTTCCTGCCGCGCCGTCCGGGCTGGCGCGTCGATTGCTTCGAGGGGCGCGAGCTGTGGCGCGCACGACGGGGCGCGGATGGCGACCGCCGGCAATGCCCCACGGTCGCCATCTTGCCGCCGGATTTCTCCTGCGTCCTGCATGGGGCTCGGTCTCTAGCGGTCGGGGGTGGTCTTGGGCGAATTCGGTCATCGGTTGCCCGGTGAGGGCGCGGCGCGGAACGTCGCCGGCGCCATGCGCAAGACGGTAGCGCTCCTCGATGAATCGGCCGAGATGCTGGACCGGCTGGCCGCCCTGGCGGCGACCGACGTGGCCCTCGACCTGACCCGGCATGCCGCCGCCGTTCGGGCCATCCGGCGACAGGTGGCTGGCCCGCCGGCAGACCAGTGGCATCTTGATGGCGCCGACAGCCAGGATTTTCGCGGCGAAGTCGGCGCCGCCGATTGATCGGGTCGGGGTCGATTTCCCCGTCTCTCTATAACCCCCTCTCTATAACCCCCGTCTCTCAATTTGATAAACAAAGGCTGATTGGGCCGGTACAGTCGATCCACTAAAAGTTGAGGCTCGCTCCTGGATGGCCGCATCGTCGGCGATCGTCGGGCGTGCGCTTCTCGAGGTGAGATCGGGTGCCAGACCGCGAGGCCCATCGCCCGCCCCGACCGTCCGACCGGCTGCCGCCCAGGCTTGCCGGGCGGCGCAGCACGGTCTGGGTGGCGGCTGCCGGGGTGGGCCTGGTGATCGTCGCGATCTGGGTGGCGATCCTGGCCGAGAGCAGGCAGGCCCACCGCCGCGAACTGGACTATGGCGGCAGCATCGTCGGCAACCTGGCGATCGCGTTTGCCGCCCATGTCGACCGCACGCTCCTTGGCATCGACCAGTCGCTGCTGGCGATCCGCGACGAGATGGAGCGGACGCCGGCCGGGCTGGATTTCGCCGCCGCCGTCGCCGGTGCGCCGGCCTTGCGCAACATCGACGTGGCGATCGTCGAGCTCGACCGGGAGGGGTTCCTGGTCGGCAGCAATCGCGGCCCGGCGGGCCAACCGACCAGCATGGCCGATTATTTCTTCTTTGCCGCGCACCAGTCCGGCGGCGACCGGCTGGTGGTGGGCGAACCGATCGTCAGCCCGATCACCCTGCGCTGCAATTTCTTCGCATCCCGCCCCATCCTCGACCGCAGCGGCCGGCAGACCGGCGTACTGGCGGTGTCGATCTCTCCCGGCTACCTGATCGACCTGTTCAACAGCGTCTCGCTCGGGGACAACGGGGCGGTGGCGTTGATCGGCGATTCCGGCATCGTCTGGGCGCGCGCCGGCAGCGCCCGGCCGGGCTGCGGGCGGCGGATGCAGGACCTGCCGGGCATGGTCACCGCCTATCGGCTGAACCAGGGCCTGCTCAGCGTGCCGAGCCCCCTCGACGGGGTGGAGCGGCTGGTCGGCTTCCACCGGGTGTCCGACCTGCCGCTGCAGGTGTTCGTCGGCATGGCCATGGGCGATGTGCTGGCCGACGCGCGGCGCGAAACCCTGCGCTATGTGGCGTTCGGCCTCGTCCTGACCGTGCTGCTGCTGGGCGGGATGACCTTCGTCGTCCGCGAGATGGCGCGGCGGCAGCGCATCCAGGCAACGCTCCGGCGCCTCAACCAGCGGCTGGTGGAGTCGCGCCGGATGGCCGAGGCCCGCAGCGATGAAATGGCCGCGGCGGTCATGCATGGCCGCGACGGCATCAGCATCTTCGATGCCGACCGGCGGCTCGTGCTGTCGAACTATGTCCATCGCCGTCTGCTGGGCTATCCAGAGGCGCTGGCCCGGCCCGGCACCCCGGCCTTGGAGCACATGCGCTTCCAGGCGGTCCGCGGCGATTTCGGCCCGACCGACGATGCCGAGGCCGAGGCCCAGCGGCAGTATCAGCAGTTCCGGACCGACACGCGCCTGCACTTCGAGCGGGTGTTTCCGGACGGCCGGCATATCCTCTACCGGCGGGCCATCACCCCGGCCGGCAGCATCGTCACCGTCTATCGCGACGTGACGGAGGAACGGCGCCAGGTCGCCGAGCTGCGCCAGGCGCGCACGGCGGCTGTCGTGGCGGCCGAGCGCAAGTCGGAACTGCTGGGCGTCGTCGGGCATGAGATCCGCACGCCGATGACCGGCATCCTGGGGTTCCTCAACCTCATGCGCGACACCCGGCTGACCACCGAGCAGCGCGGGTACCTGGATATCGCGACCTCGTCGTCGCGGGCGCTGCTGGCCCTGCTCGACGACCTGCTGACGCATTCGCGGATCGAGGCCGGGCGCCTCCAGTTGCAACTTGCCGACTGGCATCTCGATTCCCTGCTGCAGGACAGCGCGACGCTGTTTCGGTCGGTCGCCGCCCGGCGCGGGGTGGAGATCACGGTGACGGCGGCGCCGCGGCTGCCGGCCTGGCTGGTCACCGACGGCGTGCGGCTGCGCCAGGTGCTGGGCAACCTGCTGGCCAACGCCGTGCGCATGACCCGGGCCGGACGGATCACGATCACGGCCGATCCGGTCGAAGCGGGGGATGCGTGCTGGCTGCGCATCGCCGTGAGCGACCGGGGGCCGGGCGTGCCGGACGGCGAGAAGACCAGGATATTCGAGCCCTATGTCCAGGGTCGGGCGGCGGCCGAAAGCGGCGAGGGCACGGGCCTGGGCCTGGCGATCTGCCGCCGCCTGCTCGACCTGTTCGGCGGCCGGATCGGGGTGGAGGACGCGCCGGGCGGGGGCGCCTTGTTCTGGTTCACGGTGCCGCTCGTCCCGGCCGTGCGCCCGGCCCCGCTGGCGCTGGCCGGTCCGCCGGCTGCCCGGCTGCGGACCCTGGTGGCGGAGGACAATCCCGCCAACCAGTACCTGGTCCGCCGCTTCCTGGAACGGCTGGGCCACGAGGCGATCATCGTGCCGTCGATCGGCGGTGCTACCGGGCAGCTTGAGGCCGAAGGCTTCGACCTGCTCATCCTCGACCGCCGGCTGGCCGATGCCGACGGCCTGGACCTGCTGCGCTGGGTCCGCGCCCGGCGCGACGGCGATCGCATTTCGATCATCGTCGTGACCGCAGCCGTGGGTGACGAGGCCCGGCAGGAGGCGCTGGCGGCCGGCGCCGATCAGTTTCTCTCCAAGCCCTATGCGATCGAGGATCTGGCCAGCGCCATCGCGCTCGCCCGGACGGCAAGGAACCCATGAACGATTCCCCGCTTCTGCCGCCCATGCCGCCCCTACCGATAGAGCCCGCGCTGATCCAGGGCTACCTCGTCTATCTCGGGCCGGAGGAAACCCGCTCCGTCGTCCAGGAGGTGGCGAGCAGCGCCGAGACGCTGCTGGACCGCATCGCGCTTGCCGTCGCCAGCGCCGACCACGCGCGGACCCGGAACTTGGCGCATGACATCGCCGGGACGTTCGGCAGCCTGGGCCTGGCCATCCATGCCGCGATGGCGCGCGCCATCGAGACCGGGTGCGAGCAGATGGGCGAGGCGGCGCTGGGGCAGCGCATGGCGGCCCTGATGGCCGCGCGCGGGCGGATCGCGCCCTCGGCCCTGGCCTTGCTGGATCGCCTGCTCGCCGAGCCGGGGGACGAACGATGAGCCGCGACCAGTCGGCGCCGGATATCCTGCTGGTCGAGGACGAGCCGAGCCTGGCCCATCTCTATGCCCGCCTGCTGGGTGCCGCCGGCTGGACGGTGGCGACCGCGACGGGTGCCGCCGAGGCGCGGCGCCTGCTGGCGGGCGAGCCGCGAGCCGTCGTCCTCGACCTCAACCTGCCCGACGCCGACGGGATGGAGCTGCTGCAGGAGATCACGGGGCGCCGGCCGGCGCCGACCGTCATCGTCGTCACCGTCCGTGGCTCTATCCGCACGGCGGTCGATGCCATGCGCTTCGGCGCCTACGACTTCCTGGTGAAGCCGGTGGCGTCCGAACGACTGACGACGACGGTGCGCAACGCGCTCGACCGATCGCGGCTGATCCGCCTGGTCGACGACCTGACCGACGGCACGCGCGACGGGCTGGGCGGCATGATCGGCTCGGCCCCGGCGATGCAGGCGGTCTATCGCATGATCCTGATGATCGCCCAGAGTGCGGCGCCCGTGCTCATCACCGGCGAGAGCGGCACCGGCAAGGAGTTGTGCGCGGAGGCCATCCATCGCTTCGGGCGACGGTCCGCGGCGCCGCTGGTTGCCGTCAATTGCGGCGCCATTCCCCAGGCCCTGGCCGAGAGCGAGCTGTTCGGCCATGTCCGCGGCGCCTTCACCGGGGCCACCGCCGATCGCGTCGGCGCCGTCGCCCAGGCGGAGGGCGGGACGCTCTTCCTGGACGAGATCGGCGAGCTGGAGCCCGACCTCCAGGTCAAGCTCCTGCGCTTCACCCAGACCATGACCTATCGCCGGGTCGGCGACGACGGCTCGACGCAGGCCGACATCCGGCTGGTCTGCGCCACCAACCGGCGGCTGGCGGGCGAGGTCGCGGCCGGCCGGTTCCGCGAGGACCTGTTCTATCGCGTGAATGTGCTGGCGATCGACATGCCGCCGCTGCGCGACCGCGACGACGACGTGGTGCGCCTGGCCCGGCATTTCCTCGACCGGTTCGCCGGCGAGGAGGGCAAGCGCTTCGAAGGACTGACGGCCGAGGCCGAGGGCCTGCTGCGCAGCTATCCCTGGCCGGGCAATGTCCGCCAGCTCCAGAACGTCATCCGGGCGCTGGCCGTGCTGGCCCGGCCCGGCACCATCGACGGGGCGACGCTGGCGACCTTCCTGCATGCCGGCGGCGCCGACGTCGCCGCCGCCGCGCCGACGACGGCCGCCCCGGCCCAGCCCGACCCGCGGCTGGTGCGCCCGCTGGCCGAGCTGGAGAATGCGGCGATCGAGGCCGCCCTGGCGGCCTTCGGCGGCAACGTCACCCGGGCTGCGCGCGCGCTCGGTATCGGTCCGGCGACGATCTATCGGAAACGCGGCCGGCCGGGCGGCGTCGATGTCTCAGAATGAGAAAGTCGATCGCGTTGAGGTAGGTAGCTTCTCAATCCGATCGACCTCAGAACGATAAGCCTTATCAATAGATCAGCAATCCCAACGCCTTGACGGCCGGCGACGGGACGGCCCGACCCTTGCCAATGGCTTCCCCATCGGAATGGATGGTTGGAGCGCGAAGATGGCGAGGATCGTGGCCGGAGAAGCCGGCCGGGGCGGGGCGGATCAGGGGTGCGGCTGCGGTGCGTGCCAGGCTGCCTCGGGCGCCGGCGAGGCCGGTGGCCAGGCTGCGGGTCCCTACACTTCGGGCGATCCCGGCGATTCCGGCAATGCCGCGGCGATCCTGTCGGCCGGCGGCGGCTGGTCGACGCGAAATTTGACGTTCAGTTTCGCCAGTGCGGTGCCGGGCTACTACCGCAGCGGTGCATCCGAACGGAACGGCTTCACGGAACTGACGCCGGTCCAGAAGGCGGGCGTGGTGGCGGCACTCGCTCAGATTGAGAAAGTGACAGGGCTTCGCTTCACCGAGGACACGGTGCCGGGCGACGGTCCCGGCGATCTCGTGTTCGGTGGGGCGAAGCTGCCCGACGGCGTCGGCGCCTGGGGCTACCTGCCGCAGGAGTCGCGGATCGGCGGCGATGTCTGGCTGTCGACCGCGTTTGCCAACAACAAGGTGCCCCAGCCGGGCTCGGTCGCCTTCGCCCGCCTGCTGCACGAGATCGGCCACGCGCTGGGCCTGAAGCACAGCGGCGACTATGACAGTACCGGCAAGGATGCCGCCGGCCCGTTCCTGCCCGAGGCCCAGGACAACCGGCAATTCACGATGATGGCCTATGATCCCCACCCGGCCTATGCCGATACCCGGCCCTCGACGCTGCTGGCCTTCGATATCGCGGCCCTGCAGTCGCTGTACGGCGCCAACCCGACGACCGGGCTGGGCGACACCGTCTACGAATGGGCGCCGGACCGGGCGGTGATCGCGGCCATCTGGGATGCCGGTGGCCAGGATCGGCTGGACGCGTCGAACCACGACCGCGCCGTCACGCTCGACCTCCGTCCCGGCCAGTTCAGCTCGGTCGGCGCGACCGATGCCGGGGCGCCCGGTCGCGACAACATCGCCATCGCCTTCGGCACCCGGATCGAGGATGCGACCGGCGGCCGTGGCGGCGACCGTATCGTCGGCAACGACTTGGCCAATCGACTCGACGGCGGCGGCGGCGACGACACGATCGCCGGCGGCCTCGGCGACGACACGATCCTGGGTGGCGCGGGGCAGGACCTGGCCCGGTTCGCCGGCCAGCGCAGCCAGTACGAACTGGGCTGGGACGACGAATGGCTGGTGGTGGCCGGCCCGGACGGCCGCGACCGCCTGCTGGCGGTGGAGCGCCTGGCCTTCGACGACCAGGAGATCGAAGTGCCCGTTGCGCCGGTGGTTGGCGCCCCGGCTCCGGCCCCGGCCGCGCTGTTGCCGTCGCCCGGCCTCTCGGCCGACGACGTCATGCTGGTCGAGGGGCATGCCGGGCAGCGCATCGCGACGGTGACGGTGCGCCTCGACCACGCCTCGGATGGGCCGGTCACGGTCGACTGGCTGACCTGGGGCCTGACCGCCCGGAAAGGGCAGGACTATGTCGGCGACGAAGGCACGCTCGTCTTCGCGGCCGGCCAGACCGAGGCCGCGATCGCGGTCAGGATCATCGGCGACCGCGTGCGCGAGGCCGAGGAGGCGCTGGAGATCCGGTTCCAGAATGCGGTCGGCGCCGCCATCGCCGACGACCGGGCGCGCATCACCATCCGCGACGATGACGGCCCGCTGGTTGGCCTCCTGGGCGATCGGGGCGACGATGCGATGCCGGCGGCCTATGCCGACCCCTGGCTCTTCTGAACCTGGCGGAGGCGGCCGCGCGCATTGACATGCGGGCGGCCGGCGAAGACGGTGCGCCCCATGACGCCCCCCGACAGTCCGGCCGACCCGGCACCTTTCTGGAAGACCAAGCGACTCGGCCAGATGACGCCGGCCGAATGGGAATCGCTGTGCGACGGCTGCGGCCGCTGCTGCCTGCTGAAGTTCTACGAGCCCGAAGAAGACCGGTATCTCTTCACCGATGTCGCCTGCCGCCTGCTGGACCTGGAAACTTGCCGCTGTTCGAGCTATGCGACGCGGCAATCGATCGTGAAGGACTGCATCAAGCTGACGCCGCGCAACATCCGCCGGCTGCGCTGGGTGCCGCCGACCTGCGCCTACCGCCTGGTGGCGGAGGGTCGCGATCTCTATTGGTGGCATCCGCTGGTATCGGGCGACCCGGAAACGGTCCACGCCGCCGGCATCTCCGCGCGCGGCCGCATCGTCTCCGAGACGGGCGTGCCCGAGGAGGCGCTCGAGGAGCGGATCGTCGCCTGGCCATCGGAGCGACCATGAGCGACCCTGCAAAGCCTGACACCGTCACCACGGAGCGGCTGACCCTCCGTCCCTTCACCCTGGACGACCTGCCGGCCTATGTCCGCATCCGCGACGAGGCGTCGGTGCGCGGCTGGCTGCGCTCGCCCGACGAGCCGGCGGCCGTGATCGCCGAGCGTTCGCTGCGGCATTTCATGGACGAGTGGGACCAGCGCGGCTACGGCCCCTGGGCCGTCATCGACCGCCGCACCGGCGACCTCCTGGGCCATCACGGCCTGCGCCGCCTGCCGGAGTTCGATGGCGAGACCGAGATCCTCTACACCCTGACCGAGCGGGTGCGCCGCCAGGGCATCGGCGTCGAGGCCGGGCGGGCGGCACTTGCCTACGGTTTCGAGACGCTGGGGCTCGACCGGGTCATGGCGATCACCCTGCACGACAACCTGGCCTCGCGCGGGGTGATGGAGCGGCTGGGCCTGACCTATCGGCGGGATACCGTCTTCAAGGGCCACGACGTCGTCTATTACGCGCTCGACCGGGAAGACTGGCTGGCGGCCAAGGCCGCGTAGGCCCGCCCGCGCTTGCGGCGGGTGGCGGTCGGGCCTACCTTCGCCCGACCCCATCTGCCGGAGAAGAGTGCCCATGTCCGCCGTCGCCGCCGTGCGCCGCAGCCCGCCGACCGAGGCGCTGCTCGACCATCTGCGCCAACTCCTGGGGGACCGGCTGTCGATCGCGATGGCGGTGCGCGAGCAGCATGGGCGGGACGAATCCTACCATGTGACCGCGCCACCCGACGCCGTCGCCTTCGCGCGCTCGACCGAAGAGGTGAGCCAGATCGTGAAGGCGTGCGCCGCGGCCGGCGTGCCCGTCATTCCCTTCGGCACCGGCACCTCGCTCGAAGGGCATGTGGCGGCCCTCCATGGCGGCATCTGCCTCGACGTCAGCCAGATGAAGGAGGTGCTGCGGGTATCGACCGCCGACCTCGACTGCACCGTGCAGGCGGGCGTCACCCGCAAGCAGTTGAACGAGCACCTGCGCGACACCGGCCTCTTCTTCCCGATCGACCCCGGCGCCGACGCCTCGCTGGGCGGCATGGCGGCCACCCGCGCGTCGGGCACCAACGCCGTGCGCTACGGCACGATGCGCGAGAACGTGCTGGGCCTGACGGTGGTGCTGGCCGATGGTCGCGTCATCCGCACGGGCGGGCGGGCACGCAAGTCGGCCGCGGGCTACGACCTGACCCGCCTGTTCGTCGGTTCCGAAGGCACGCTCGGCGTCATCACCGAGGTGACGCTGCGGCTCTATGGCGTGCCGGAGGCGATGGCGGCCGCCGTCTGCTCGTTCCCGACCCTGGCCGGCGCCGTCGATACCACCATCCTCACCATCCAGTCCGGCATCCCGATCGCCCGCATCGAGCTTCTCGACGAGGTGCAGATGGACGCGATCAACCGCTACTCCAAGCTGGACTACCCCTTGCAGCCGACCCTCTTCTGCGAATTCCACGGCACCGAGGCCGGGGTGGCCGAGCAGTCGGAGATGGTGAAGGCGATCGCGGCCGAGCAGGGTGCTGCCGACTTCCAGTGGGCGACCAAGCCCGAGGACCGCTCGCGCCTGTGGGCGGCCCGCCACACCGCCTACTATGCCGCGATCTCGCTGCGGCCCGGCGCCAAGGGCTGGGCGACCGATGTCTGCGTGCCGATTTCGCGCCTGGCGGAATGCATCCTGGAGACCAAGAAGGACATCATCGCCAGCCGCCTGCTGGCGCCCATCGTCGGCCATGTCGGCGACGGCAACTTCCACTTGGCCTTCATCATCGACCCGAACGACGCCGACGAGATCGCCCGCGCCCAGGCGCTGAACGAGCGCATGGTCCACCGCGCGCTCGCCATGGGCGGCACCTGCACCGGCGAGCACGGCATCGGCTATGGCAAGATGGAGTTCCTGACGGCCGAGCATGGCGAGGCGGTCAGCGTCATGCGCATGCTGAAACGGGCACTCGATCCCGACAACATCATGAACCCGGGCAAGATCGTCTCGGTCTGAGGACGGCCACCCGGCAGGGGAGGGAAATCATGCGTTTCTCGGTCAGCCACGCCGATTCCAGCGAATTCGCCACCGACGGCCTGCGTCCGTTCTTCGAGTATCGCGACCTGGGGATCGCGACCGCGACCAACGGCCGGTTCCTGGCCCACGTCATCCGCGCCAGGCCGGGCCACCACGCCGCCGGCGGCTGGCACCGCCACGACCTCGGCTTCCAGCTCGTCTACATCCTGAAGGGCTGGGTCAAGTTCCGCTACGAGGGCCAGGGCGAGGTGACCTTGCTGCCGGGCTCCTGCGTGCACCAGCCGCCCGGCATCCGCCACGTCGAGGTCGCGCATTCCGATGACCTCGAACTGATCGAGATCACCATGCCGGCGGACTTCCCGACCCAGTCGGTCGAGGCGCCGGCAGAGGAAATGGCGAAGTAGAGCACCCTCCCGCCAAGGGGCAATTCCGCACCAGCCGCCGGGGAAAGCGAGATCCATGGCAGACATTTCGCGACGCGATCTGGTCACCCTGGCGACGGCGATCGCGGGAAGTGCCGTCGTCTTTCGTTCAGCCCAGGGAGCACCGGTCATGACCGACCCAGATCTCTCCAAGAAGCTCGACGCCATCTTCGGCGCCCACATGGAAGCCGAGCTCGCCGGCGATCTCGACCGGACGCTGGCGACGATGTCGGACAATCCGCACATCGTGAACATCCCGACCATGGTCGGCGGGCAGGGGGCGGCGGGGGTGCGGACCTTCTATGCCAACCGCCTGATCGGTCAGTTCTTCCCGCCCGACGTGAAGTTCGACTTCCTTTCGCGCACCTACAGCACCGTGCGGCTGGTCGACGAGCTGATCATCTCCTTCACCCATACGACCCGCATCGACTGGATGCTGCCGGGCGTCGAGCCGACCGGGCGGCGGGTCGAGGTCGTCTTCGTCGTCATCGTCGGCCTGGAGGGCGACAAAGTCTCCTACGAGCATATCCTGTGGGATCAGGCGAACGTCCTGGTGCAGATCGGCCTGCTCGATCCCAAGGGCCTGCCGGTGGCGGGCGCCGGGGCGGCAGCGAAGCTGCGCAATCCGGCGTTGCCCGACCCGTTCTTCGGCGAAGGCTGACGCCGTCGGCGCCCCGGGGCGCCGAGGCCTGGGTTCAGTCGACGGCCGCGATCATTCGGGCTTGTCCGCGTCGGCCGTTGGCGCGGGCGGCCCGCCGCCCAGCTTCTTGCCGTCGATCTCCCGCTGCGAGCGTTCGCGGTCGGTGGCGTCCCGGGCTTTCTCGGCGCCGGTGCGCCCGAAGCGGGTGCGGTTCTCGGCCGCGCGGGCCTCGGCCTCCTCGCGGGCGGCCTGCTTGCGGAAGCGATTGAGATTGACGACTTCGCCCATGGCCGCCCTCCGTTGCGGCATCACCATGGATTGGTCGACCCGCATCCAGCGGCTACAATAGGACGCCCGACCGCCAAGCGCATCATTCCCGACGGCATGGTGTCCCGGCCGGGCGAAGGGAAGTGATCGATGCGCAAAGTCCTGATCGGTGTCGCTGCCGTCGCCGTGTTGTTGCTGGGGGCGGCCATGTTGGCCCCCGGCCTGATCGACTGGAACCGCTACAAGGACCGCATCCAGGCCGAGGCCGAGGCGGCGACCGGCCGCAAGCTGACGATCGCCGGCGACATCCGCCTGGCGGTCCTGCCGTTCCCGCAGCTCCGGGTCCGTGACGTGCGCTTCGCCAACGCGCCGGGTGCCGCCGTGCCGGACATGGTCCGCCTGAAGGGGCTCGAGGTCGATGTCGCCTTCTGGCCCTTGCTGAGCGGCCAGGTCGAGATGACCCGGGTCACCCTGGTCGAGCCGGTGATTGAACTGCAGACGCTGGCCGAGGGCGGCGGCAACTGGGCCATGAAGCCGGCGGCGGCACCCGCCGCCGCCCCTGGCGCGCCGACCACGCCGGCCGCTCCGCCGTCCGGTGGCGACGGCGGCTTCCCGATCCGGCTCGGCAACGTCACGATCGACAATGGCACGGTCGTCTGGCGCGATGCCCGCGGCAGCACGGAGCGCATCGAGCGGATCCATGTCCGTGCGTCGGCCGAAAGCCTGCAAGGGCCTTTCCGGGTGACCGGCGACATGGCCGTGCGCGGCCGCCCGGCCTCCATCGACGCCGATGTCGGACGGCTGGCCGCCGCCGGGACGACGCCCGTCCGCGCCTCGCTGCTGCTGAAGGATGCCCGCGCCGGCCTCGTGCTGACCGCCAATCTGGGGCCGGAGGCACCGGCGCGCCGCATTGATGGCACCCTCAAGCTCGAGGCGGACAGCCTGGCCGGGCTGGTGGCGGCCCTGACCGGCGCGCCGGCCGGTCCGGCGCGGCCCCTGGTCGCCGACGTCACGTTCGTCGCCGAGGGCGACCGCTTCAAGGCCGACCCACTGACGGTTCGCATCGACGATGCCAGCTTCACCGGCCGAATCGAGACCGCACCCGACCGGGCCGGCCGCACCACGATCACGGCCGCGCTGTCGACGCAGCGGATCGAACTCGACAAATGGCTGGCCCTGACTGGCCCCGTGCCCAGTGCTGGCCCCGCGCCCAGTGCTGGGCCCGCCCCCGCTGCGGCACCCGGAGTGGCGGCCCCGGCGCCGGCAGCCCGCGCGCCGGCCGGCGCCACGCCCGCCGCCCCGGTCGATGGCGGCTTCGCGCTGCCGGCGGGCATCATCGCCCGCGTCGACCTGTCGGCCGACACGGTGCTGGCCCAGGGGCAGTCGATCCGCAACGCCAAGCTGGTCGCCCGACTGGCCGACGGCAAGGTGACCGTCGAGCGCGCCGCGGCCGAACTGCCGGGGCCGACGCAGTTGACGCTGTCCGGCACGCTGGCCGCCGTTCAGGGCCGGCCGCAGTTCGACGGCCGGTTGCAGGCCGATGCGCGCAGCCTGCGCACGCTGCTTTTCGCCTACAAGGCGGTGCCGGATGGCCTGCCGGCCGACCGGCTGGGCCGCGCCACCCTGCAGACGCGGGTGAAGGCCGGCCCGACCCTGGTGGAACTGGCCGAACTGACCGCCACCGTCGACGGCGCCAAGGCCACCGGCAGTACATCGGTCCGCCTGCCCGAGCAGCCGGGGGCGCGCGCGGCCGTCACCGCGCGGCTGGCGGTCGACCGCTTCGACCTCGATTCCTACCTGCGGCGAACCGCGTCGACGCCCCCTCCGGCCGCGGCGGGCGCGGCGCCGGCCGCTGCCGCCAAGCCGGCCGGCGACCCCGGCGTCGACCTCGATCTCGACCTGCGCGTGGGCCAACTGAACGCCGGCGGCAAGCCGGCGCGCGACGTGGTGCTGGCCGGCCTCTATCAGGGCGGCACGCTGACGCTGCGGCAGGCGTCGGTCGGGGACTATGCCGGGGCCTCGGCCAAGCTCGCCGGCTCCGTCCGCGACCCCGGTCCGGCCGCCACCGTCGACCTGACGCTGGAGGCCGGCGGCCGCGACCTCGGCCAGGTGCTGGGGCAGGGCGGCGTCGCCGCACCCGCCCAGGCGCAGCAACCCTTCTCCATCGCCGGCAAGGTTACAGGTGGGGCGGCCCGGCTGGCGGTCGACCTCCAGGCCCGACTGGGCGACGGACAGGCCAAGCTGGCCGGCACGATCGAGCCGCCGCGCGGCCTGCCGGGGATCGCGCTTGCCATCGATGCCGGTCACCCCTCGACCGGCCGCCTCCTGTCGCAGCTTTCCCCCGGCTATCGCCCGCGCGGCGGCGACATCGGCCCGTTCCGCCTGACCGCGCGAACGCGGGCCGATGGCAACACGCTCTTCCTCGACGGTTTCTCGCTGGCGGCCGGTGCCGCCCGGCTGGAAGGCCCGCTGCGCATCGAGACCGGCGGCGCGCGGCCCAAGCTGATCGCGGACCTGACCGGCGGCGAGCTGTCGGTCGACGCCTTCCTGCCGGTGGAGGAGCGCGCTGGCCTGGCCCCGCTCGACCCGCCGTCGCTGCTGCGGCCCGGCGTGATGCTGGCGCAGGCCCGCCCGGCGCCCGCCCAGCGCGCGCCGGCCCGGGCGGCCGACCGCTGGTCGAAAGCGCCGCTCGACCTGTCGAGCCTGCTGGCCGCCGATGCCGACGTGAAGCTGCGCGCCGCCAGCTTCCAGCAGGGGCGCTGGGTCGTCTCGCGGCCGGACATCGCGCTGACGCTGGCGGACGGCACGCTGACGCTGGCGAAATTCACCGGCCAGCTCTATGGCGGCACGGCCGAGTTGAGTGGCCAGCTCGTCGCCCGCGGCACCCCCAGCGCGCGCTTCGCGGTGAAGGCGCAGAACGTCAATCTCGGCCAGGCGATCGATACCGGCCGGGCGATCCGGCTGGTCGGCGGCCGGGCCCAGGCGAACCTCGCGATCGAGACCGCCGGCCGCAGCATGCACGACATGGTGTCGGCGCTGGCCGGCCGCGGCGACCTCGACGTGCGCGACGGCGTGCTGCGCGGCCTCAACCTGTCGGCCGTCGCGGGCTCGCTCCAGACGACCGACCTGACCAAGCTGCCCAACATCCTCAACCTGGTGCAGGAACTGGGAAAGGACGGCGACACGCCCTTCTCGGCGCTGACCGCCACCTATCGCATCGAGAAGGGCGTGATCCGCAGCGAGGACGTGAAGCTGGCGGCCACCGGCTTCGGCGCCACGGGCACCACCGTGACCAGCCTGCCGGCCTGGATCACCGACACGCGGGTGGAAGCCCAGATCGCGACCAGGCCTGATCCGATCCCGGTCGCGGTGCGGCTGGAAGGGTCGATCGACGAGCCGCGCAAGATCTTCGATACCAACGCGTTGCAGAGCTACCTGGCGCAGCGGATCGGCCGCGGCGGCCTCCAGCAACTCCTGCCGGGGCTGCTGCCGCCGGCAGCCGGCCAGCAGCCGGGCCAGCAACCGGGCCGGCCCGGCCAGCAACAGCAGCAGCAGCGCGAGCCGATGAATCTGCTGGCGCCACTGCTGCGTCGCTAGGGTCGGGGTCGAGGTGCCGGGCTACGGCACGTCGACCAGGACGACCTCGGTGTCCTCGTCGGCGGCGATGCGATGGGTCTCGCCGCCGCCGAGCACCACCCCGTCGCGCGGCTCGACCCGCTCGCCGTCGATCGTGAAGCGACCGGTCGGCGCCACCAGATAGGCGTGGCGCCCGGCCTCGACGGTATAGTCCAGCGTCTGGCCGGCCAGCACCGTGGCACCCAGCACGGCCGCATCCTGGTGGATCTGCAGCGCGTCCTCGTCACCCGCCCGGCCGGAGGCCAGCGTCACCCACTGGCCGGCGCGGTCGCCCTTGGGGAAGGGCTTGGCGTCCCAGCGCGGGGCGACACCCTGGCTGGCCGGCTGGATCCAGATCTGGAACAGGGTCGTCGGCTCGTCCTCGACATTGAACTCGGCATGGCGGATGCCGGTGCCGGCCGACATCACCTGCACGTCGCCAGCCTCGGTGCGGCCACGGTTGCCCAGGCTGTCCTCGTGCGTGATGGCGCCCGAGCGGACATAGGTGATGATCTCCATGTCGCGGTGCGGGTGGGGCGGGAAGCCGGTGCCCGGCTGGATCTCGTCGTCGTTCCAGACCCGAAGCGCGCCGACGCTCATCCGCGAGCGGTCGAGATACTCGCCGAACGAGAAATGGTGGCGGGCATTGAGCCAGTCGTTGCGGAACCGGCCGAGCGAGGCGAAGGGGCGGCGTTCGATCATGGGAGGCACCTCCTGTTGCGATGGACTGCCCATCGGTTGAGGCGGAATATGGCGCAGAACGGCGCTCGGTATAATCCGGCAATCCTGCATCGGATTATATCCTGATAATCTACAATGGCCGGGCTGAACCCGGCCGCCAGGATCTGCGCCCAAGGGGCATGGCCGGCATTCCGCGCGGCCGGGAGGGGGGATATATGGGTGTGTCGCGCTGGATCGCCATCGCATTCGCCATGGTCGTGCCGGGGGCCGCACTGGCGCAGACCGCACCGGCCGACCCGGCGCCCACCATGCTGATCCTGGACGTGTCCGGATCGATGAACCGGCCGATCGCGGGCCAGCCCAAGATCGCCATCGCCAAGGAGGTGGTGCGCGACCTGCTGGCCGGCTGGCCGGCAGAGCGCCCCGTCGGCATGACGCTCTATGGCCATCGCCGCCCGCGCGACTGCACCGACATCGAGCAGGTGCGCGCGATCGGCCGGCTCGACCGCAGCGAGGCGGAGCGGCTGCGCGGGCTGGTGGCGGGCCTGACGGCGCGGGGCGAGACGCCGATCGCCCGTTCGCTGACCGGCGCGATACCGGCCTTCGGCGGGCGCCCGGGCCGTATCATCCTGGTGACGGACGGGCGCGAGGAATGCGGCGGCGACGTCTGCCAGGCGGCGGCCGAACTGGCGCGCGCCGGCATCGACGTCACCGTCGACATCGTCGGCTTCGACCTGCGGCCGGAAGAAAAGGCATCGCTGCAATGCGTGATCGAGCGCACCGGCGGGCGCTATTTCGATGCCCGCGACCGCGCGGGCCTGGCGGGCGCCATGCGCCAGGCCGCGGCCGGGCCGGAGCTGGCGACGCTGGAGGTGAGCGTCACCGAATCCGGCCGCCGCCCGACCGAGGCCGCGCGCGTCACCATCGACGGCGGCGGCCATGCCGGCCTGGCGCTGACCGGCAACCCGGTGCGCTACCAGCTCGCGCCCGGCAGCTACAAGGTGACGGCGCAGGTCGCGAACGGTCCGGTCTCCGCCCCGGTCGAGATCGCGCTGGCCCGCGGCGAACTGGTCCGGCGCACCATCGACATCGGCAGCGGCACCATCGTCGTGGCCCTGGTCGCGGCCGACGGCCGGCCGATCCCGCGCGGCCCCCAGGTGCAGCTACGCGAGGGCGACCGGCTGATCGGCGCGCTCAACGAGGAGCGCGCGCGCTTCCAGGCGCCGCCCGGCCGCTACACCGTGCGGGTCCAGCTCACCACTGGCGCTTTCCAGGACCATCCCGTGGAGATCCGCGGCGGCGAGAACGTCGAGCAGAAGCTGGTGGCCGAGATCGGCACCGTCGAGATCAGCGTCGGCGGCCGCTTCGCCGCCGGCCGCGGGCCGTTCCCCTATGTCGAGCTGCAACGCGACGGCCGCTTCGCCGCGGCGCTGTCCGACAATCCAGCCCGCTTCACCATGTTCGCCGGCAGCTACACGGCCGGCGTGCGGGTGGACGGCGTGCTCGTCGGCGCGACGCCGGTCGAGATCCGCGGCGGCGTCACCACGCCGGTCGCCATCGCGGTGCCATAGGTCCAGGGTCAGGCGTGGGCGGCTGCCATCGCCGACAGTTCGGCGGCGATGGCGGCCCGCCAGGCGACCGGCTGGCGCAGTTCCGCCCCCGGCCCCAGCCAGCGCAGCAGTTCCAGCGCCAGGGGCTGGTCGAACTCGCCATAAGTCATGACGACGCGGTCGCCCTCGGGCTCGAAGCGGGCGAAGCGATAGAGCCAGTCGCGCTGCAGCCGCTCCGCCTGGGCCGGCATCATGGCGATGACGACCGGGCTGGAGCGCGCCCATTGCGCCATGGCGTCGCCGAGCCAGGCCCGGCCGAGCAGGCCGCGCACGTCGAACCCGGCATCGCCGCGATGGCGGAAGCCGCTGGCGACGAGTGCCACCACCCGGTCGGCCCGCCAGAAGCGGCGCCGGCCGTCGTCGCGCCGGCCGATCAGGTACCAGCGGTCGCGATCCCAGATCACGCCCTCGGGCGTTGCCTCGATCTCGGGCGATGCCTGGCCGCGATAGGGCGAGTGATAGACGAGCCGCACCCGCACCCGGTCGAGGATGGCCGAGACGAAGGTCTCGACCGCCTTGGCCGCATCCGGCCCCGGCTCGTCGTCGGGCTCGGGATGGAACAGGTCGGCCGTCGCCCGCTCGAAGCCGACCAGGCGCCGCGTCTCGGCCGCCAGCGGGCGCAGGCGCGGTGGCAGGGCGGCCGCCAGCTTGCGCTCGGCCGCCGCCAGGGCCGCCGGGAAGGGCGGCGTGCGCAGGCCGGCGGCCAGCGCCAAGGCCAGCAGGCCGGCCACCGCCTCCTCGCGGGTGAAGGCGACCGGCGGCAGGAAGTAGCCCTCCAGCAGCCGGTAGCCGCCGCCCGACCCGCGCTCGGCATAGATCGGCACGCCGGTGGCGCTCAGCATCTCGACATCGCGATAGATGGTGCGCACCGACACCTCGAACCGCTCGGCCAGGCTGGGCGCGGTGACGAGGCCGCCGTCGCTCAGCAGCAGCAGGATGGCAAACGCGCGCTCGATCCGGGTCATTGGCCATAGCTGACAGGGCAATCGACATCCGTTCAAGAATTTCCGGCATCCGACGGACCATACCTGACACGAGGCTGTCAGTTGGCGGCGGCTAGGGTGGCTGCGGTTCAGATCGAAGGAGGAACCCCATGCTCGACCATTTCTCGATCGGCGTTCGCGACATCGCCCGCACCCGCCGCTTCTACGACGCGGCCTTGCAGCCGCTCGGCTATAGCTGCCTGTCGTCGGGCGAGGGCTCGCTCGGCTATGGCGCGGACCAGGTGGTGCTGTGGATCTCGCAGACCGACCATCCCGTGCCGGGCGATCCGCGCTCGGGCCTGCATTTCTGCTTCTCGGCACCCGACCGGGCCGCCGTCGATCGCTTCCATGCGGGTGCCCTTGCCGCCGGCGGCGAATGCAACGGCGCGCCGGGCCTGCGGTCGGACTATTCCCCGACCTACTATGCCGCCTTCGCCATCGACCCCGACGGCTACCGGGTTGAGGCCTATTGCGGCGCAGCCGCTTGACCGGGGAGGGCGGGATGCGCCGGGATATCGTCTGGGAATGCACCAGCCAGATGGGGCTGGAGCATCTCGTCCTGACCATCGGCGCGGAGGAAGTCCGCGCCGATGGCGTCATCCTGCTCGACGAGGAGGGGGATGTCTTTCGCCTGCGCTACGCGATCGAACTGGGGGCGGATTGGCGGACGCGGTCGGCCACCGTCTCCGTCGACCGTGGCAATGCCGCGCACACCATTGCCATCCTGCGCCAGGGTGACGACTGGTCGGTCGACGGCATCGCCCGGCCCGACTTGGCCGGGGCCTTCGACATCGACATCGCCGGCACCCCCTTCACCAATGCCATGCCGCTGCGACGGCTGGACCTGGCCACGGGCGTGCCGGCCGCCATCCAGGTCGTCTATGTCCGCATCCCCGACCTGACGGTCGCCACCGCCCGGCAGGACTACACGCGCCTCGCCCCCGGCCGCTTCCGCTATCGCGGCCTGGGCACGGGCTTCGAGGCCGAGATCACGGTCGATCCCGATGGCATCGTCATCGACTATCCGCCGATCTGGCGCCGGCGATAGGGCCGGAGGCGAGCGCGCTCCCTACCGGCCCTCGCGCCGCCACGCCAGCATCAGCGCGCCCAGCGCCAGGGCCATGACGATGATGGCGGGCAGCAGGGCGGCGTCGCGGATGCCGGTCACGACATAGTCGGCATTGGCGCGCAGGCCGAACCAGTCGCTGCCGGCAAACGTGCGGCCGGAGCGCACGCGGCGGGCCTCGGGGATGCCATCGCGGGCGAGGTGGAAGACGCCGCCGCCGGTGGCGTCCGCCACCGGGCGCAGCAGGTCGGGAAGGCTGCGGACGTCGGTCAGTTCCTTGGGGTTGAGCGCGCCGGCCGCCGCCAGGGCGGTCTTCTCGCCGTCGGTGATGGTGTAGAGGCCGCTCTCGCGAATCGGCACGCTGACCGTCTGCCGGCCGCCGCCGACATCCTCCAGCCGCACGGTGATGGGCGGACTGTTGGGCGGCGAGATCTGGACGGGCGAGTCCTTGGGGTCGAGGCTGCGGCGCTCGATGATGAGCCGGCGGCCCTCGATGCGCGCGCGCAGGTCCTGCTCCTCCAGGTCCGGTTCCTTCATCAACCAGTAGGCAAGGCGCCGCAGCAGCTCGGCCTGCGGGCCGCCGCCCTCGAAGCCGCGCGCCCACAGCCAGATATGGTCGCTCGTCACCTGGGCGACGCGGCCCTCGCCGACGCGGTCGAGGATCAGCAGCGGGTCGGCGCCGACGCCGCTCATCAGCACGTTGCCGCTGCGCGCCTGCATGGCCGACTGGCGGAACCAGCGGCCCCAGCGCGGCTCGCCGCCCTCGTTGCCGGGCAGGTCGGCGGTGACGGGATGCCGCTCGCCCATCGGCGTCACCCGCGGGCGGTAGCCCAGCTCGTGCAGGATGCCGGTCGGCTCGCCCGGCAGCACCTGGCCCAGCGGCGTGCGCGTCAGGCTGAGGGCGGAGTTGTTGATCGGCCCGCCCGCCTCCAGCAACCCGCCGCCGCGGCGCACGAAGTTGGCGACGTTCTCGAGGTAGAGCTGGGGCAGGATGCCGCGTCGGCGATAGCGGTCGAAGATGATGAGGTCGAACTCGTTCACCTTCAGGTCGAACAGCTCGCGGATCGGGAAGGCGATCAGCGACAGCTCGCGCACCGGGGTGCCGTCCTGCTTCTCGGGCGGGCGCAGGATGGTGAAATGCACCAGGTCGACCGAGGGGTCGGATTTCAGGATGTTGCGCCAGGTGCGCTCGCCCGGGTGCGGCTCGCCCGACACCAGCAGCACGCGCAGCCGGTCGCGCACGCCGTTGACGACGAACGACGCGCGGTTGTTGTCGAGCGTCAGCTCGCGCTGGCCGGGGTCGGTCACGATCTCGAACACGGTCGGCCCGCCATGCTCCAGCGTCAGGTCGATGCCGTGCGGGGTGCCGAGCGGCACCATGTGGGCCTGGGGCGATGCCCCGTCGCGGCGGATGATGACGCGCGCCTGGCCGGCGGCGGCACCGGCCGTCGCCCGCGGCAGGTCCTCGACGCGCAGCACGACCCGCACGGTCTTGCCGACCAGGCCGAAGCTCGGCGTCTGCTCGATCACCAGCCGGCGGTCGCCCTCGTCGCGCTCGCCCGTCAGCAGCGTATGGATCGGCATGCCGAAGAGCGGGTGCGACGGGTCGTCCGGCACGTCGTGCACCTGGCCGTCGGTCACCAGCACGGCACCCGCCAGGCGCTGGCGCGGCACGTCGGACACGGCCTGGGCCAGTGCGCCGAAAAGGCGCGTCCCGTCGTCGGCCGCGGGGTCGGCATCGTCGCCGGGGGCACCGGCGCGAACCACGCGGAGGTCGAGGCCGGGGATGGATTTGGCCCGCTCCACGATCGCGCGCTGGGCGGCCTCGGCGCGCTCCATGCGCTGGCCGATCTGCTGGCTGGGGGATTCGTCGATCAGCAGGACGGCGACGTCGCGCTGCGGCTCGCGGTCCTCTTCCACCAGGGCGGGGTTGGCCAGCGCCCCCAGGATGACGGCCAGCGCCACGGTGCGCCAGGCGACGCCGCGGGCCCGCCGGAACAGGCCGAAAGCCAGCAGCGGCAACGCCGCCGCGGCCAATGCGGCGATCGCCCACCAGGGGACGAGCGGGGTGAAGGCAACCGTCCAGTGGTTCATTGGCCGAGCCGCTCCAGGATCGCCGGCACATGCACCTGGTCGGCCTTGTAGTTGCCGGTCAGCGCGTACATGACGAGGTTGACGCCGAAGCGATAGGCCATCTCGCGCTGGCGCTCGCCGCCGGGCACGACGGCGTTGCTGCCGCGGCCGTTGCCGTCGGCGGCCCACGCGCCGGCCCAGTCGTTGCTGCCGATGATGACCGAGGCGACCCCGTCGTTCACCCGGTCGTCCAGCTTCTCGACCCAGACCTGGCCGCCGGCATAGCGGCCGGGAAAGTCCTGCATCAGGTAGAACGCCTTGGTCAGCACATGCTCGGGCGGGACCGGCGCCAGCGTGCCGATCTGCAGCCCGCGCGCCAGTTGCTGCAGCCGGCGCATGCCGCCCCCGGTGACGGCGGACGCGGCCCCTATCCCCTGGTCCTGGGTATCGAACAGGATCGTGCCGCCGTTGCGCAGGTAGGTGTTGAGGCGGTTCACCGCCTGGGTCGACAGGGTCGGCTGCTCGCTCGTCACCGGCCAGTAGAGAAGCGGGAAGAAGGCCAGCTCGTCACGCTCCAGGTCGACTTCCATCGGCTCGGCCGCCTCGATCGAGGTCCGCCGGCCGAGGATGGTGCTGAGGCCGGCCAAGCCCGACCGGCTGGTGGCGTCGACCATCGGGTTGCCGGTGCGCACCGATGCCAGCCGCGTCTCGGTCGTGGCGCGCAGCGCGAAGTCGTCGCCCGCCGCCTGCTGGGCGCCGGACTGCCCGGGCAGCGCCAGAAAGGCCAGGGCCAGGGCTGCGGCCGCGACCGGCCGCAGCCGGCCGACCCGCAGCAGGCCGCGCAGCCAGTAGCCGATCACCACGTCGACCAGCGCCAGCAGGAAGGCCGCGACCAGCAGCCAGGGGCGGAGCGGAACCTCGCCGGCGGTGCCGTAGCGCAGGATCTGCGCGCCGGCCGGCAAGGCGGCCAGCGGTGCCACCTCGGCCACCGACTGGGTC
Source organism: Stella humosa (assembly GCF_006738645.1). Taxonomy (GTDB): domain Bacteria; phylum Pseudomonadota; class Alphaproteobacteria; order ATCC43930; family Allostellaceae; genus Allostella; species Allostella humosa. Next base: position 402,019 of record NZ_AP019700.1, read on the forward strand.
AGGTTCAGGGCGCGGCGCGCCTGCTGCGTGCCGTAGAAGCCGGGCGGATGGCGCGGGCCGGCGACGGTGGTGGCGAAGGTGCCGGCCGGGATGGGCGTGGCCGTCGTGCTGCCCGTGCGCGGCCGGCCGAAGCCATCCAGCAGCTCCAGCGGCGGCATGACGCCTTCGGCGCCGGCCGAGGTGACCCCCTCGCTCATCGACACCACCCGTTGCAGCATCTCGACGAACAGGCCGGAGATGGCGAGGTTCGACCATTCCGTGTTCGCCGTCGTGTGGACCAGCGCCAGCCAGCCGCGGCCGCGCTTCTCGCCGGTGACGATCGGGGTGCCGTCGGCCAGCTTGGCCCAGCTCTTCTGGTTGAGGTCGAGTGCCGGTTCCGCCAGCACCTGGCGGGACACCGTCACCTCCTTGGGCACGGCCATCCCGGCGAACGGGCTGGCGGGGTCGAACTCGGCCAGCGGGGCCGGCTGCGACCAGGACAGCGCGCCGCCCAACTGCCGGTCGCCGCGGCGCAGCGTCACCGGCACCATGGCGTCGGGGTTCTGGGCCAGGTTCGGGCCGGCGAAGCGCAGGACGATGCCGCCATCCTCCATCCAGCGTTGCAGGCGCTGCTGGTCCTCGGGCGTCGGCATGGCGCTGTCGGGCAGGGCCAGCACCGCCAGCTCGCGGCGCAGCAGCTCGGCCACCGGGCCGATGCGGACCTCGGCAAAGGGCTGCAAGGCGCGCTGGAGATAGTGCAGGTCGCTGAGGAGCGGCTGGCTGGCGTCCAGGGTGCCGGCGAACGCGACCCCGACCGGCCGGCGACGCCAGCGTTCGTCGACCAGGACGGTGCCGCCGGCACTGTTCTCGCCCTCGATCTCGATGCGGTGGACGCGGTTGCGCAACTCCAGCGGCAGTTCCAGCCGGGCTTCGGCCGCTCGCCGGCCGGGCGCCAGCGCCACGCCCTCGCGCGCCAGCAGGCGGCCGTCCTCGGCGGTCGCGCGCACGAACAGCCGGTCCTCGCCGGCCTCGCTGGCGCGACGGACCGGCACCATCATCTCGCCCGCCTCGGTGCGCGGCGGCAGGACCAGCCGCGACAGGCCGCCCGGCTCATCGACATAGACCTGGAGGCCGCCCAGCCGTTGCAGGCGGTCGCCCAGCAGGGCCGCCCCCGGCCCCTCGATCCCGTCCGACAGCCACACGGCATTGGCCGACCCGTCCAGCCGCAGCCCGGCCACGCGCTCGGCCGCGGCCTGGCGGTCGGCCGGCCAGGGGCGCGGCGCCAGGGTCTGGGCCAGCAGCCGGGCATCGGCCGCGCGCATCGGCTCGGGCGGGCGCGGCGCCTCGCCGCCGGGCAGGGGGGCGGTCGTCAGCAGGATGACGCGGCGACCGGCGCGCTCGGCCCGGTCGATGACGTCGACCATGGCGGCCTGGCGCTCGCGCCATTGGCGGGCGGCAGCCCATCCGTCATCGACGACCAGCACGAGCGGGCCGCTGCCGGTCAGGCCGGCGCTGGGGTTCAGCAGCGGCTGGGCCAGCGCCAGGATGGCGAGTGCTGCCAGCAGCATGCGCAAGAGGATCAGCCACAGCGGCGTCTTGGCCGGGGTCTCTTCCTTCGGGCGCAGGTCGAGCAGCAGGCGGATGGGCGGGAAGGCGATGCGGCGCGGGGCGGGCGGCGTCACCCGGAGCAGCCACCACAGGACCGGCAGCGAGGCGAGCCCGACCAGCGCCCAGGGCGCGGCAAAGGCGAGGGTGCCGAGGGAGAGCATCGCCTAGGGTCCCACCCGTTGCGTCAGCGCGGTGAAAAGGGCCAGCAGGGCCGACTGCGGCGGCTGGTCGGTGTGGTGGACGATGTGGGTCCAGCCGGCGGCGCGCGCGATGTCGCCCAGCCCGGCGGTGTGGTCGCGCATGCGCTGGACATAGGCGTCGCGCACCGTCTCCACCCGCGACAGCAGCAGTTGCCCCTCGGCCTCCATGCCCTCGAAGCGGACGCGGCCGGTGAAGGGCAGGGTCGCCTCGGCCGGGTCGACGATCTGGACCAGATGGCCGCGCAGGCCGGCCCCCGCCAGGCGGCGGACGATGGCATCGAGATCGGGCAGGGGCACCAGGAAATCCCCCATCAGCACCGTGCGGGCATGGCGAGGCAGCGGCTCCAGGTTGGGCAGCCCGTCCAGCGCACCCTTGCCCGCTGCATCGCCGGCGCTCGCCACCTGCTCGGTGATGCGTTCGACGGCAAAGCGGCCGGCGACCGGGCGCTGCCCGCCGCCCAGCAGGGCGACGCGCTCGCCCGCCCGCGCCAGCAGCGAGGCCAGGGCCACCAGCAGCAGTTCGGCGCGATCGAGCTTGGTGGCGATGCCGGGCGCGCTGCTCCAGCGCATGGAGGTGGAGGCATCCCGCCACAGCCACACGCTCTGGGCCGCCTCCCACTCGTTCTGGCGCACGAACAGGCGCTGCCCGCGGGCGGACTGGCGCCAGTCGATGGCGGTGGCCGCATCGCCGAATTCGTAGCCGCGATACTGCCAGAAGGCGTCGCCCTGGCCGACGCGGCGGCGGCCATGCACGCCCTGGACGACGGTGGCCGCCACGCGCTCGGCCGCCACCTGCAAGGGCGGCATGCGGGATGCCGCCTGCTCGGCGCGATGGCGCAGGCGGAGGGTTGCGGCCGACGTCATCGCGGGGGGCGGTCCTTCGTCCGTTCCGGCCGGCTACCGCAGCGGCGCCGTCAGGCGGTCGATGATGCCGCCGATGGTGACCCCGTCGGCGCGCGCGGCAAAGCTGAGCGCCATGCGGTGGCGCAGGATCGGGTGGGCCAGCGCAACGACGTCGTCGATCGACGGGCTGAGGCGGCCGTCGAGCACGGCCCGCGCGCGGGCGGCCAGCATCAGCGCCTGGCTGGCGCGCGGGCCGGGGCCCCAGGCAACGTGGCGGCGCACGTCCTCGATGTCGGAACTGTCGGGCCGGCCGGCCCGCACCATGGTCAGGATCGCCTCCAGCACGCTCTCGCCGACCGGGATGCGGCGCACCAGCCGCTGGGCCGCCAGCAGGTCGGCCGGATTGAGGACGGTGGTCGCCGTCTCCTGCTCGGCCCCGGTGGTCGCGACCAGCATCCGCCGCTCGGCCTCCAGGTCGGGGTAGGTGACGTCGATCTGCAAAAGGAAACGGTCGAGCTGGGCCTCGGGCAGGGGATAGGTGCCCTCCTGCTCCAGCGGGTTCTGGGTCGCCAGCACGTGGAACGGGCGCGGCAGCGGATGGTAGCGGCCGGCGACGGAGACGCGGCCCTCCTGCATCGCCTGCAACAGCGCCGACTGGGTGCGCGGGCTGGCACGGTTGATCTCGTCGGCCATCAGGACCTGGCAGAAGACCGGCCCCTCGATGAAGCGGAAGCTGCGGCGGCCGCCTTCGCCTTCCTCCAGCACTTCCGAGCCGATGATATCCGCCGGCATCAGGTCGGGCGTGCACTGGACGCGCTTGTCTTCCAGGCCCAGCACGGTGCCCAGTGTCTCGACCAGGCGGGTCTTGGCCAGGCCCGGGACGCCGATCAGCAGGCAGTGGCCGCCGGCCAACAGGGTGATGAGGGCTTGATCCACCACCTCCTGCTGCCCGAAAATGATGCGATGGATGCGCTCGCGCACCGTCGACAGGCGCTGTCCGAGGGCATCGACCTCGGCGACGAGCGCCGGGGCGTTGGGGTCGGCGAGGACTGTGGTGACGGTCACGGGGCGCGATCTCCTCGGAACGGTGGTCCTCGAAACGGTTGCGGTGTGCGTCGGCCGCCATGGAGAGCAGCATGAACGCGCGGCACGTCGATCACGAATCTAGCACGAGCAATAAGGATGCCGAGATGTCCTCGCGACAAATCGGCGTGAAGCCCGATATCGGCGCCATGCTGGGCGGGCCGGCGGAGACGTGCGGTGATTTCGACATGCGGATCGCGCGCGACGGCACCTGGTACTATCGGGGCTCGCCGATCGGGCGGAAGCCCCTGGTGAAGCTGTTCGCCACGGTCCTGCGCCGCGATGCCGAGGGCGGGTACTGGCTGGTCACCCCGGTCGAGCGCGGCCGCATCCTGGTCGACGACGCGCCCTTCGTTGCCGTTGCCATGTCGGCGGCGGGCGAGGGCCAGGCACGCACCCTGACATTCACGACGAATCTTGACCAAACTGTGACTGCCGGCCCCGATCGTCCCATCCGCGTCGTGATCGACCCTGACACGGGCGAGCCCAGCCCCTATGTGTTGGTGCAGGACGGGCTGGAGGCCTTGATCGCGCGCCCGGTCTTCTACGATCTCGTGGAACTGGCCGAGGAGCGCATGGTCGACGGCAGACGGGAGCTGGGGATATGGAGCGGCGGGATGTTCTTCATGCTGGGGCGGACGGAGCCGTGACCATGGCGCTGCCCACCGTCGACCGGCGGTTCGTGTCGGCCCGCTTCCCCGCTTCGCCGGCCGCCGCCGTGGAGCCGCCGGCCCGGCGCGGCTGGGCGTTCGCCTCGCCGCGCGGCGACCATGACCTCAATCCCGGCACGCCCCTGCCGACCAAGCTGACGCCGGCCGCCGTCCTGGTGCCGCTGGTCGAGCGGGCCGAAGGCTTCACCATCCTGCTGACCCAGCGCACGGCCCACCTGCACGACCATGCCGGCCAGATCAGCTTCCCCGGCGGCCGCGTCGATCCCTGCGATACCGACCCCGAGGCCTGCGCCCTGCGCGAGGCGGCCGAGGAGGTCGGGCTCGACCGCGGTGTCGTCGACCTCGTCGGCCGGCTCGACCACTACATCACCGGCACCGGCTTCGAGGTGGTGCCGGTGGTGGGCTTCGTGCGCCCGCCCTTCGACATCCGGCCGGACCCGTTCGAGGTGGCCGATGTGTTCGAGGTGCCGCTGTCCTTCATCCTCGACCCCGCCAACCACCGCCGCGAGAAGCATGTGCGGCGCGGCGAGGAACGGCACTTTTACGTCCTGCCCTTCGAGAACCGCTATATCTGGGGGGCGACGGCCGGGATGCTGGTGAACCTGGCAGAGGTGCTGCGCGCACCGTGATCCGGATCCTCCTGACCACCGTCCTGCCGCTGCTGGCCCCGGCCATCCTTTATGGCCTGTGGCTCCTGTTCGCCCGCCGCCAAGCCCGCGACCTGGACGCGGGCCGGGACAGCCTGGCCGTGCGCGTGCCGTGGATGGCGCTGCTGCTGGCGGGTGCGGCGCTGACCGCGATCAGCCTGCTCTATTTCGGCATCAGCAGCGGCACCGATCCCTGGGCCGACCATCGCCCGCCGGCACTCCGCGACGGCGCCGTCGTCCCCGGCGGGGTGCGCTGAGGCGCCATGGACGCGCGCGGCTGCCTGCTGCCGCAGCCCTGGATGGCCGAGCCGGCGACCCGGCAGGTACTGGCCGTCCTCGCCGCGGGTGGTGGCCGGGCGCGCTTCGTGGGCGGCATGGTGCGCGACGCGCTGCTGGGCCGACCCATCTCCGACATCGACCTCGCGACCGACCTCGAGCCCGGCCGTGCCATGGCGCTGCTGGCCGCCGCCGGCATCCGCGTCATCCCGACCGGGCTGGCGCACGGCACCGTGACGGCGGTGGTGGGCGGCCGGCATTTCGAGATCACCACGCTCCGCCGCGACGTGGAGACGGACGGCCGCCGCGCCGTCGTCGCCTATACCGACGACTGGGCCGAGGATGCCCGCCGGCGCGACTTCACCATCAACGCCTTCTTCGCCGATGGCGACGGCACTTTCTACGACCCGACCGGCGGCGCGGACGACCTCGTCCTGCGCCGGGTGCGCTTCGTGGGCGATCCGGACCAGCGCATCGGCGAGGATGTCCTGCGCCTGCTGCGCTACTACCGCATGCTGGCGCGGCTTGGCATCCACGGGGTGGACGAGGCTTCGCGTGCCGCCTGCCGGCGCAATGCCGGCCGGCTGCCGACCCTGTCGGGCGAGCGGGTGCGGGGCGAGATCGAACGTATACTGGCGGTTCCCGACCCGCGGCCGGTCATGGCCATGATGGCCGAGGACGGCATCCTGCCGCCGATCCTGCCGATGGCGTCGGCCTTCCACCGCCTGGCGCGGCTGGTCCTGCTGGAGCCGGCGGCCGACTGGCTGCGCCGCCTGGCCTGCCTCGTCGAAGGCGGGGTGCCCGCGGCCGAGGATGCCGCCCGCCGCCTGCGCCTGTCGCGCCACGAGACGCAGCGCCTGGGGATGCTGGCCGGCCCATGGGCGGGGCCCGACCTGCTGGTGACCGATCCGCAGGCGACCGACCTGCCGGCGCCCGGCCGGCCGCTGCGCGACCGCCTCTACGCAGTGGGCGAGGAACGGCTGCGCGACCGGGCCTTGCTCGCGGCGGCCGCCGGGCTGGACGAAGACGGCCGGGTGCGCGACATCCTGGCTGCCGTCGCCGTCACCGAACGGCCGGTCTTTCCCTTGAAGGGGCGCGATCTGGTCGCCATGGGTGCCCCGCGCGGGGAGCGGGTGGGACAGGTCCTGGCCGCGGTGGAGGCATGGTGGGCCGCCGGCGACTATGCGCCCGACCGTGCCGCCTGCCTGGGCGAGGCCACCCTGCACCTCTGCGGTCAGCCGTAGCCTTTGTCCTTGAGGCGCATCCGCGCCACCCCGGCCAGGGCCCAGCGATCCACCTTGCCGAGTGCCGTACGCGGCAGCGTCTCGGCGATGAGCACCTCCTGCGGGCTGCGGCTTGGCCCCAATCCGGCCTCGCAGTGCGCGTGCAACTCGGCCGGGGTGCAAGGCTGCTTCAGCAGCACGACGGCGACCGCCACCATGCCCCGGCGCGCGACGGGCAGCCCGACCACCGCCGAGTCGGCCACGGCCGGGTGCAAGGCCAGCCGCGCTTCGATATCGGCCGGATAGAGCTTCCGGCCGCCGACATTGATCACGTCGTCGATGCGGCCCTTCAGGTAGATGTAGCCATCGGCGTCGAGCCAGCCCACGTCGCCCGGATAGTACCAGCCACCCGCGAAGCGGCTAGAGGCGCCGGGGCTGGGGTCGACATACTCGCGGGGAAATTCGGGTCGGCGAAAGCGCAACTCGCCGACCAGTTCGGGCGGCGCTGCCTGTCCGTCCGGGCCGACCACTTCGACATCGACGCCGGGCAATGCCCGCCCGACCGAGGCCGGCCGCTCGTCCAGGTCGGCCGGCACTGCCAGTGTCAGGCCGCCCACCTCGTTGGTGCCGTAGCCGATATGCAGCCCGGCGGACACGCGCTCGCGGATCTCCTGCCGCTCGGCGTGCGACAGGGCGGCCGTGCTGCACAGGATGCGCACGCCGGGCAGGATCGGCGCCGGCGCGCCCGACCGGGCCAGGTCGCGCAGGTGCACCGGCGTCAGCACCGTCCAGGTGGCGCCGAGGCGGCGCACGATGTCGGTCAGGTCGGTCGCCCGGCGCAGGGGCGGGGGGATGATGATGGCGCCGCCATTCTCCAGCGCGCGGGTGGCGGCGTTGCGGCCGAAGGCGAAAGATATCTTCGTCAGCTTCAGGTAGCGGTCGTTCTCGCCGCGCGGAAAGCGTTCCAGCATGCCCCGGCCGCGCTCCAGCGCCAGGCGGAAGGTCGCCGTCGACAGCTTGGGAATGCCGCCCGTGGTGCCGGACGAGCGGCTGATGAAGCTGACCATGTCGAGGCCGGGCGGCGGCGGCAGGATGGGGGCGTCCTGGGGCCGGATCGCGCCCATGTCGATGATGGTCATGCCGGCGGGCAGCGGGTCGTCCCGGTCGGCGACGAGGAAGCGGGCCTCGGCCCGGGCTGCGATCGCGGCGCTGAATGCCGCCGGCTCTGCCGGGTCGAGGCAGAGCGTGGGCGCTCCCAGCCGCTGCAACGCGAACAGCGCCACCAGGTCCTGCGGCCGCTCGCGCAGCAGGATGGCGGCGACCGTCCCCGGCCGGACCCCCTGGGCGTGGAAATCGGCGGCCGCCCCCAGCACGCGGCGGGCGAACTCGCCCCACGGCACCGTCTCGTCCGGGGTGATGATCGCCGGGGCGTCGGGCTTGCGCCGGGCGAACTCCGGCACGCGATAGCCAAGCCAGCCATCCTCGACCGCGGCGGTCACGGTGCGATCTCCGGCACGGCGATGTCGTGCAGGGCGGGGTCGGCCGCGGCGAAGAAGGCCCGGTCATGCTCGTAGCGGAAGGGAAACGGCCGGCAGGCGTCGAATCCCACCTTGCTGCCGATATAGTCCGGGAAGCCGGGATTGAGGCCGTGGCCGAACACCCGGTCGATCACCAGGATGCCGCTGGCCGGATCCATCCGCGTCGCCATCGCCCATTCCACGTCGCTGGCGCTGCGGATGTCGACGTCGTCGTCGACCACCGTCACCATCTTCAGCGGCGGAAAGGCGGCAAAAGCCGCCATGATCGCCTGCTTGCCCCATCCGGCTCGCTTCTGCCGCAAGGCCACCACCGCGTGATAGAAGCCGCAGCCGCCATGGGTGAAATAGACGTCCGTCACGCCCGGCACCTGGCGCTGCAGCAGCGAGAGCACGTTGGCCTCGCCCAGCAGCCCGACCGAATTCCACACCTCCTTGCCCGACAGGATGGTCTGGAACACCGGCCGGTGGCGGCGGTGGATGCGGCGGACATGCACGACCGGCCGCGGCGCCCGCCTCGCATAATAGCCCGTCACCTCGGCGAACGGCCCCTCGTCGGCCACCTCGCCCGGGATCATCTCGCATTCCAGCGCGATCATCGCGTGGGCCACCATCTCGACCGGCGAGACGGTGCCGGCCACCAGCTCCAGCGGCGCGCCATGGAACGCGCTGGCGATGCCCAGCTCGTCGGTGTCTGCGGGGGCGGCCTCGGCGGGTGTGGCCGCCGCGAAGTGCAGGCCGGGTCCGACGCCGCAATTGAGGGTGAAGAACAAGGATTCCCCGCGCGCCCGCGCCTTCTCGAGATAGAGTTCCAGGTGGCGGCCGGAATCGATGTTGATGGTCATGGTGTCGGGCCCCGTCACCATGAACCGCTGGATGGACGCGTTGCGCACGCCGGTGTCGGGGTCGCGGGCGATGACCACGGCGGCATCGAAATAGGCGCCGCCATCCTTCTCGGCGTGGGTCGGAATGGGCAGGGCGGCCAGGTCGACGGCGGGCTCCGTGACCTCCAGCACCGGCCCGGTCGCCACGACCACGGGGTCCACCGGCCGCTGCTGCCAGGCGCGGATGCAGTTGGAGACATGCTGCGGCAGGCCCCGCTCGGGCTGGCCCAGAAGGTCGGCCAGCAGGTCGCGCGACCAGTAGAGCCCGGTCACCACCGGCCAGCGATGGCCCTTCACCCGCTCGAACAGGACGGCGCGCGGCCCGCCCTCGAAGCGGGCGGCGATGCCGGCCAGCTCGTGCACCGGGTCGACCTCGGAGCGCACGCGCACCAGCCGGCCGCGCGCCGCGAGCGCGGCCAGGATCAGGTCGAGGTCGTGCAGCAGGTTGGCGGCCATGTCCGTCAGCCGGTCCTGGGGAAGATCCGCGCGGCGCGGAAGCGGGCGCGCTCGCCCAGGGCTTCCTCGATGCGCAGGGCCTCGTTCCACTTGGCCATGCGCTCGGAGCGCGCGAAGGAGCCGACCTTGAGCTGGTCGGCCTGCCAGCCGACAGCCAGGTGGACGACGGTCACGTCCTCGGTCTCGCCCGACCGGGCCGACACGATGGTGCGCATGCCGGCCGCCCGGGCGGCGTCGAAGGCGGCTTTGGTCTCGGTCAGGGTGCCGGCCTGGTTGGGCTTGATCAGGGCGGCGTTGCAGGCGCGGTCGGCGGCAGCCGTCTGGATGCGCTGGGCGCTGGTGACCAGGAAATCGTCGCCCACCACCAGTGCGCGGTCGCCGATGGCAGCCGTCACGGCGGCCATGCCGGCCGGGTCGTCCTCGCCCATCGGGTCCTCGACCGACACGATCGGGTGGCGATCGACCCAGCCGGCGACCCGCTCGGCCCATTCGTCGCGGCCATAGTCGCGCTCGTCCAGGCGCAGGCGATAGGCGCCGTCGCGGCCGAACTGGCTGGCGGCGACGTCGAGCGCGATCGCCACCTCCTCGCCCGGCTGGAAGCCTGCCTTCTCGATGGCGCGGGCCAGCGTCGCGATCGCTTCCTCGTTGTCGGCGAAGACCGGCCACCAGCCGCCCTCGTCGGCCACGCCCTGGCGCCGGCCGTCGGCGGCCATCAGGGCGCCGGCTGCGCGATAGACCTCGGCCGTCCAATCGAGCGCCTGGGCGAAGCTGGCGGCGCCGGGGCAGACCACCATGAAATCCTGCAGGTCGACGCGGGCATCGGCATGGGCGCCGCCGCCGAAGATCTGGATCTCGGGCAGGGGCATGACGACCGGGCCGTCGGCGGCGCTGCCGGCCAGCCAGCGCCACAGCGGCATGTCGTGGGCAGCCGCCGTCGCGTGGGCCGCCGCCATGGACACCGCGATGGTGGCGTTGCCGCCCAGCCGGCTCTTGTTGGGCGTGCCGTCGAGCTGGATCAGGCGACCGTCGACCCCTGCCTGGTCGGCCGCGTCCATGCCGGCGACGGCGGGCGCGATCTCGGTGCGGATGGCCCGCAGCGCGTCCTGCACGTCGAGCCCGCCGAAGGCGCTGCCGCCGTCGCGGCGATCGACCGCCTCGCCCGACCCCATGGAGGCGCCGGCCGGCGCGATGGCGCGGCCCATCGCGCCGTTGCCGGTGGTGATCTCCACCTCGACGGTTGGACGGCCGCGCGAATCCCACACCCGGCGGGCATGGACGCGGCGGATGCTGGTGTCAGGCATGGTGCAGTTCCGCTTCCCATTGGCTCCGGACGGCGTCCAGGCGCGCGACCGGGGATTGCAGCAGGCGCCGGGCGACGCGACGCACGCGGTCGCGATCGGCCTCGAGGGTCAGGTATTCGACGGGCGACTTGCCGTCGACACGGGCGAGGAACAGGCCCGGCAGCAGGGTGGCCGCCCGGGCCTCGGCCGCGGCCGGTGCCTCCCAGGTGACGCCCGCCAGCCAGCTCGCGGCCAGCCGGTCGAAAGACGCCAGGAAGCCGGCGCGCGCGCCCGGGTTCCACAGGCATTTCAGCAGCAGGTGGTTGAGGCAGAAGGCGATGTCGAACACCGGGTCGCCGTACCAGGCGCATTCGGCGTCCAGGAACACCGGCCCGTCCGGCCCGAGCAGGATGTTCTTCGGGCTGACGTCGCCATGGACGAGCGCCAGCCGGGTGTCGGCCGTGCGCTGCGCCAACCCTTCCAGGATCGGTGCCAGGTCGGGGTGCGCGCGCGCCGTCGCCAGCAGGTAGGGCTCCAGCCGGATGGCGTGGAAGACGGCGTCGGTGGCAAAGCGCCGGGCGATGTCCGCGTCGCCGGCCGTGGCTGCGTGAATGCGGGCCAGCGTCGTGCCGACCCGGGCGGCATCGGCCGGGTCGACCCGGCCGTCGCGCAGCTCGGTCTTCCACAGGCGCCAGCGGGCGGGGTCGAAGAACTCCATGGCGAACAGGCCGGCTTCGGCGTCGTGGGCCAGGATGCGCGGGGCGGCACCGGGCACGATGGCGCGCGCGGTCTCGATCCACTCCGCCTCGAAGGCGTTGCGGCCGACCGGCGCCCGCCAGTCCTGCGCCACCTTCAGCTTGGCCAGCGCCCGCTTGACGCAGAACACCCGGTCGGCCGTCTCCACCTTCCAGATGTCGGAGGAAACGCCGCCCGTCAGCGGGGTCAGGCGCGCCGCCGCTCCGTCGGCCACGAGGCCGAGGCGGCGAAGGATGGGAAGGAGGTCGGTCTGTTCTGTCACGGCACGAATATCCCCGACCGTAATCGACCGCGCGGCCGAGCGCGAGGGTGCTTTTCCCCGGCCGCGGATCGCCGTACTGTTCGCCAACGGCCCGGCCGGAATCGGCCCGGACGCGCGGCATGCACCCGCCGCCCGTTCCTCGGGGCCGCCTGCCAGGACGCTTCGCCATCAGCAGCATCGGCCTCATCTTCCGTGCCCTGCGGAACCCGAACTACGCCGTCTATGTCGCGGGCAACTCGGTATCGCTCGTCGGCACCTGGATGCAGCGCATCGGCGTCGGCTGGCTCACCTGGGAGCTGACGCAGTCCGGCACCTGGCTCGGCCTCGTCGCCTTCGCGGACCTTTTCCCGTCCGTCTTCTTCGGCCCGCTGGGCGGGGCGATCGCCGACCGCTTCGACCGCCTGCGCATCATCCTGACCTCGCAGATCCTGGCGATGCTCCAGGCGGCGACGCTCTTCGTGCTGACGGCGACGGACGTCATCAACATGACGCTGCTGTTCATCCTGGTGCTGATCAACGGGGTGGTGATCGGCTTCAACCAGCCCTCGCGCCTAGCCATCATCTCCAGCCTGGTGCCGCGGCAGGACCTGTCGACGGCGGTCGCCATCAATTCCATCGTCTTCAACCTCGCCCGCTTCGTCGGCCCGGCGCTGGCCGGCGCCCTCATCGTCTCGGGCGGGACGGGGGCGGTGTTCGGCGCCAACGCGGTCACCTTCCTGGCCTTCCTGCTGGCCCTGACGCGCATCCGCCTGCCCAAGGCCGAGAAGCCCGAGAAGGTCGAGCATCGCCGCTCTATCCTGGGCGATGTGGCCGACGGCATCCGCTACACCGCGCGCCATCCCGGGGTGGGGCCGCTGCTGCTGTTGCTCAGCATCAACTCGATCACGGTGCGCCCGTTCGTCGAGCTGCTGCCGGGCTTTGCCGCCGACGTGTTCGAGCGCGGCGCCGACGGCCTGGCCCTGATGACCTCTGTCATCGGCGGCGGCGCCATCGTGGCCGGCATCTGGCTCGCAAGGCGCGAGGGCATGCGCGGGCTGACCATGATCACGATGTGGAGCACGCTGCTGATCTCGATCTCGACGCTGGCCTTCGTCGCCAGCGGTCGGTTCGAACTGGGCCTGGCCTGCCTGGCCGTGTCGGGCATGGGCCTGGTGGCGAGCGGCGTCACCACCCAGACGCTGGTGCAGACGGCGGTCGACCAGCGCATGCGCGGCCGCGTCCTCAGCCTCTACGGCATCATCTTTCGCGGCGGGCCGGCGGCGGGCGCGCTTGCCATCGGCACCCTGTCGGACGCGATCGGCCTGCAGCTCGCCATGGGCATCGGCGCGGTCACGGGCATCGTCGCCTGGCTCTGGGCCTGGCGCCGGCGCGGCGTGATGGTGGCATCGCTGGAGCCGCCGGGGTCCTAGCCGGCCCTACCGCATGTAGCCGTTGGCACGGAACCAAGCGACGGCGTCGGCCAGCCCCTCGATCGCCGGCCGGGGCCGATAGCCCAGGCGGGCCGTGGCCTTGGCGTGCGAGAAATGCATCGGCTGGCGGGCCATGCGCAGCAGGTCGCGGGTGAGCGGCGGTGTGGCACCCAGCAGCCGGGCGCCGGCCTCGGCCAGGATCGCCAGCGGCCACAAGGGCGCGATCGGCAGGCGGATGGCGGGCGGGCGGCGGCCGCCCAGGCGGGCCGCCATGCCGATGACCGCGCCCAGCGACAGGTTCTCGGCCCCCAGCACGTGGCGCTGGCCGATCTCGCCGCGCTCGAAGGCCAGGCGATGGCCGATCGCCACATCCTCGACATGGACGATGTTGAGGCCCGAGCGCACATAGGCCGGCAGCCGCCCGCGCGCGGCGTCCAGCACCATGCGGCCGGTCGGCGTCGGCTTGATGTCGCGCGGGCCGACGGGGGCGGCGGGGTTGACGATGACGGCGGGCAGGCCGCGCTCGCGCACCATCGCCGACACTGCGGCCTCGGCCAGGAACTTCGATCGCTTGTAGGGGCCGATCATGTCGGCCAGGGCGACCGGCGTGTCCTCGTCGCCGGGCGAGCCGTCGGCCGGGTGGCCCAGTACGGCGATGCTGCTGGTATGGACGATGCGTGGCGTGCCGGCGGCCAATGCGGCCTCCATGATCGCAACGGTGCCGTCGACGTTGGCTGCCATCATCGCCGTGGGGTCGGGCGCCCACAGGCGATAGTCGGCCGCGACATGGAACAGGGCGTCCACCCCGGCGATGGCGCGCTCGAGCGACGGGCGGTCCTCGAGCCGGCCCTCGCACAGGACGACGTCCAGGCCGGCCAGGTTGCGGCGGTCGCTATCGGGCCGCACGAGCGCGCGGACGCGGTGGCCATGGGCCAGCAGTTCGCGCACGACGGCCGCGCCGACGAAGCCGGTGCCGCCGGTGACGAGGCTGAGCGGCCCCGTCATCGCCGCTCGGCCGGCCTTGCGACCGCAGCCGCCACCAGCCGGTCATGGACATGCTCGGCCGGCCGCTGCCGGTCGAGCGGGATGTCAGGCGCCATCGGCCCATGCGTCCGCGGGCCGGCGAGTGCCGCGCGGGCCGCGGCCCAGGGCCGGCGGATGGAATCGGCCACGGCCGTCGCCTCGTAGCCGGAATGGACCATGCAGTCGGCGCATTTCTCGTAGCGGCCGGTACCGTAGGCATCCCAGTCCGTCTCTTCCATCAGCGCCCGGAAGCTGGGGGCATAGCCTTCGCCCAGCAGGTAGCAGGGGCGCTGCCAGCCGAAGACTGTGCGCGTCGGGTTGCCCCAGGGGCTGCAGCGATAGTCCTGGTTGCCGGCCAGGAAATCGAGATAGAGCGCCGATTGCGCGATCGGCCAGCGCCGGGCGCCGGCCCGGCCCAGCACGGCGCGGAACAGGTCGCGCACCCGCTGCCGCTTCAGGAAATGGGCCTGGTCGGGCGCGCGCTCATAGGCATAGCCGGGCGAGATGGTGATGCCGTCGATGCCCAGCGCGGCGGTCTGCTCCAGGAACCGGCCGACGCGCTCGGGCTCGGCATCGTCGAAGAGGGTGCAGTTGATGTTGACGCGGAAGCCGGCGCCCTTGGCCGCGGCGATGGCCGCCACCGCCCGGTCGTAGACGCCGGCCCGGCAGACCGAGCGGTCATGCATGCCGCGGTCGCCGTCGAGATGCACCGACCAGGTGAAGTAGGGGCCGGGGCGATAGTCGCCCAGGCGCTTCTCCAGCAGCAGGGCGTTGGTGCACAGATAGACGAAGCGCCGCCGCGCGGTGATGGCAGCCGCGATCTGCGGCATCTCCCGGTGCAGCAGCGGCTCGCCGCCGGCGATCGAGACCACCGGCGCCGGGCATTCGTCGACCGCCTCCAGGCACTCGGCCAGGCTGAGGCGACGGTTCAGGATCTCATCCGGATAGTCGATCTTGCCGCAGCCCGCGCAGGCGAGGTTGCAGCGGAAGAGCGGCTCCAGCATCAGCACCAGCGGATAGCGCCGGCGGCGGGCCAGATGCTGGCGCAACGCGTACCAGCCGACAGAAGCCACCTGGCGCAGCGGCACCGCCATCGGCCGGGCTCCGCCTGGCGCTCAGGCCGTGCGGGCGACGGGCTCCGGGTCGGCCAGTTCGGCCGGCAGCCGGAAGTGCATGTCCTCGACCGCCCCGGTCAGGCGCCGCACTTGCGCCGGGCGCAGCCGGCCCAGTGCGGCGATCACGCCCTGCACCAGGTGTTCCGGCGCCGACGCCCCGGCGGTGATGCCGACCGAGCGCCGGCCGTCGAGCCAGGCCGGGTCGAGCCCGTCGGCATCGTCGATCAGGAAGGCGGTCCGCCCCATCTCCTGCGCCAGTTCGCGCAGGCGGTTGGAGTTGGAGCTGTTGGGCGAACCCACGACCAGCACCAGGTCGGTCTCGGCGGCAAGCTGGCGGACGGCCTCCTGCCGGTTCTGGGTCGCGTAGCAGATGTCGCGGATGCCGGGGCCGACGATGGTGGGGAAGCGTGCCTGCAAGGCGGCGATCACCTCGCGCGTGTCGTCGACCGCCAGCGTCGTCTGGGTGACGAAGGCAAGCTGGTCGGGATCGGTCACCTCCAGCCGGGCCACGTCTTCGGCGGTCTCGACCAGGTGCACCCGGCCGGGGATCTGGCCGATCGTGCCGACCACCTCGGGATGGCCGGCATGGCCGATCAGCACCACCTCGCGCCCCTGGCGGACATAGCGCTGCCCGCCCAGATGGACGCGGGTCACCAGGGGGCAGGTGGCGTCGATGACGTGGAGCGACCGCTGGCCGGCCTCGTCCTCGACCGCGCGGGCAACGCCGTGGGCGCTGAAGATGGTCACCGCACCCGGCGGCACCTCGTCCAGCTCGCCCACGAAGATGGCGCCCTTGGCGCGCAGGTCCTGCACCACATGGCGGTTGTGGACGATCTCATGGCGCACATAGACGGGCGCGCCATACTTGGCGAGTGCGCGCTCGACGATCTCGATGGCCCGTTCGACGCCGGCGCAGAAGCCGCGCGGTTCGGCCAGCACGATGTCGAGGGGCTCGCCCTCCAGGATCGGGTCGCTGTTCATGGCCGGCACCATAGCATGGGCCGGCCATCCTGTCCGGCGGCGCCTACTGGCGCTCGGCGATGGAGACCCGCTCGGGCGCGTCGGCGGCGGCCGAGACGCGCTCGATTTCCACCGGCATCTCCGACACCTGGTGGGCGGCCCGGCGCAGTTCCTCGTGCCGGCGCTGGCGCGACAGGGTGCGGATCTGGGCATAGAAATCGAGCGAGTTGCGCTCGATCTCGTCCAGCGTGTCGATCACCTGCGCGCGCTTGTCGAGCACGTCGAGGCCGGTGCGGGTGTAGGTGATCCAGTCCATGTCGTTGGCCGAGGCCGCCCACATGAAGGGGTCCATCAGCATGTCGGCGACCATGCCGACCGTGTCGCGCGGGTTGGACGGGCCGATCAGCGGCAGCACGATGTAGGGGCCCTCGCCCGTGCCCCACTGGTTCAGGGTCTTGCCGAAGTCGTTGGGCTTGCGCGGCAGGCCCATGTCGGCCGACGGCTGCATGATGCCGGCGACGCCGACCGTGGTGTTGATCGCAAAGCGCGCCACCGCGTCGCCCGCGCCGCCCAGGTCGCCCTGCAGCAGGTGGTTGGCGGCGTAGACCGGCTCCTTCAGGTTGCCCAGCACGTTGCGGACGGCCTCGCGGCCCTCTTCCGGCACGACGCCGCGATAGATCATGGCGGCCGGCTTGATCAGCAGCCCGTCGATGACGCGGTTGACGGCGAAGACCTCGCGATTCAGCGGCTCGAGGGGATCGTTCTCCTCCTCCCACTGGGCGCGTTCGGCCGGGTCCTGGGGTGGCGAGGCGCAGCCCAGCAGTGCGACCAGGGCGGCAGAGGCGCAGATCAGGCTAAGGGGACGCTTCACGGGCCCTCGACGGCAGGAAGAGCCGAGCCAACCTCGGCAGGATGCTCAAGGCCGGGTATCGCAGGGAACCGGAGCCGCAAGCGACCCGAGCAATTAGCACGATTCCGAAAACGCGACGAGTCGCTTCGACCGGTCGTTGCCGTCATAGTGGCGGCAATGAGACGAGGCACCGCGATGGCGGTCGGACCCTGTCCTGGATGGAGGAAAGCCGGCATGAGCGATCTCAACATCTGTGTCCTTCCGGGCGACGGCATCGGCGTCGAGGTGATGGGCGCTGCCCGGGCCGTGCTGTCTACGCTGGAAAAGCGGTTCGGGTTCCGGCTGGCGGCCGAGGAGCATCCGGGCGGGGCCGCCTACTGGCGCGAGACCGGGCGCGAGATGCCCCAGGGCGCGTGGGAGGCAGCGCGCAGCGCCGATGCCATCCTGTTCGGCTCCATGGGCCTGCCCGACGTGCGCTACCCCGACGGCACCGAGATCGCCCCGCACCTGAAGATGCGCGTCGATTTCGACCTGTTCGCGGGCGTCCGGCCGATCCGCCGGCTGCCCAACACACCGGCCGTGCTGGCCAGCCCGCGCGCGGCCGACATCGACCTCGTCATCATCCGCGAGCTGACCGAGGGGCTGTTCGCCTCGCGCGGCAAGGGCGTCGTGATCGACGACCGCGAGGCCCGCGACACCCTGGTGATCACGCGCGCCACGTCCGAGAAGCTGTTCGACTTCGCCTTCGACCTCGCCCGCCGGCGCAAGGCCAAGGGCAGCGCCGGCCTCGTCACCTGCGTCGACAAGGCCAACGTCTTCGTGTCCATGGCCTTCTTCCGCAAGATCTTCGACGAGCGGGCGCGGAACTTCCCCGACGTGGAAGCGCGCCACCACTATGTCGACGCGGCCGCCCTCGACCTCGTGCGCAAGCCATGGGTGTTCGACGTCATGGTGATGGAGAACATGTATGCCGACATCCTGTCCGACGTGGGCGGCGGCATCGTCGGCGGCATGGGCCTGGCGCCATCGGCCGAGATCGGGCTGGAGCATGCCCTGTTCCAGCCGGCCCATGGCAGCGCGCCCGACATCGCCGGCCAGGGGCTGGCCAACCCCACCGCGATGCTGCTGTCGACCGCGATGATGCTGGAATGGCTGGGCCACCGCCATGGCCGCGAGCGCCTGGTCGAGGCGGCCGACGCGCTGGATGCGGCGGTCGAGCGGGCGTTCGCCGAGGGGGCGGCCTTCCCGGCGGAAATCGGCGGGCCGCATGGAACCGCTGAGGTCACCCGGGCGGTGATGGATCGTATCGCCTGACTGATTCCCCGTCCTTCAGATAGAGCCCCGAGGATCATGGCCAAGCTCACCGCCGATCAGCTCTATTCCGCGACCGACCCGGCCGCCATCCCGTTCGACAGCACGGCCGATGCGGCACCCCTGACCGGCCTGGTCGGACAGGAACGCGCGCTGGAGGCGATCGAGTTCGCCATCGGCATGCGCCGCGACGGCTACAACCTGTTCGTCCTGGGGCCGGCCGGCACCGGCAAGCACACGCTGATCCAGCATCTGCTGACGACCCAGGCGGCGGCCGACCCGGTGCCGCCCGACTGGGCCTATGTCCATAACTTCGAGAATCCGAGCCAGCCGCGCGCGCTGCGCCTGCCGCCCGGCCGGGCGGCGCCGCTGGCGGCCGCGATGCGCCGGCTGGTGCAGGAGCTGCGCGCGACCCTGCCGGCCGCCTTCGAGAGCGACGACTATCGCCAGCGGCGCGAGGTGGTGGACGAGCAGTTCAAGCAGCGCCAGGAGCGCGCCTTCGTCGACCTGTCGGAGCGCGCGCAGAAGGAGGACGTGGCGCTGGTGCGCACGCCCAACGGCCTGGCGTTGGCGCCCGCGCGCGACGGCGAGGTGATGGCGCCCGATGTCTTCAAGGCCCTGCCCCAGCCCGACCAGGACCGGCTGAAGGCCGCCATCGAGCGCTTCCAGGAGGAGTTGCAGGCGATCGTCCGACGCCTGCCGGACTGGGAGCGCGAGCATCGCGAGCTGGTCCGCCAGCTCAACCGCGACGTCACCCGCTTTGCCGTCGCCCACCTGATCGAGGAGATGCGCAAGGGCTTCCTCGACCTGACCGCGGTGCAGGCGTTCCTGGACGCGGTCGAGCGCGACATCATGGACCATGCCGAGGACTTCCTGCCCAAGCCGCAGCAGGGGCCGGAGGCGATGATGGGCGTCCTGGCGGGCGGGGCCGGCGGCGAGCCCGCCTCCGGCCGGCGCTACCAGGTGAATGTCTTCGTCGACCAGACCGGGGCCACCGGCGCGCCCGTCGTCTACGAGGACCACCCGACCCACCCGACGCTGGTCGGCCGGATCGAGCACCAGGCGCGCTTCGGCGCGCTCGTGACCGACTTCAACCTGATGAAGCCGGGCGCCCTGCATGCCGCCAATGGCGGCTACCTGGTCTTGGACGCCTACCGGGTGCTGGCCAACGGCTTTGCCTGGGAAAGCCTGAAGCGGGCGCTGGCCGCCCGGCGGGTGAAGCTGGAATCGCTGGAGGCGATGCTCAGCATGACCTCCACCGTGCTCCTGGAGCCGGAGCCCATTCCGCTCGATATCAAGGTCGTGCTGATCGGGCCGCCGCAGCTCTACTACATGCTGGCGGCCAACGACCCCGACTTCGGCAAGCTGTTCAAGGTCGGCGCCGATTTCGACGACCGCATGGCGCGCGACGGCGGCAATACCGGCCTCTATGCCCGGCTGATCGCGGCCAGCGCCGTGCGCGCCGGCATCCGCCCGGTCGACCGCACCGGCATGGCCCGCCTGATCGACCATTCGGCGCGCATGACCGGCGATTCCGAGCGGCTGTCGCTGCGCGTGCGCATCCTGGAGGACCTGATGCAGGAGGCCGACTGGCAGGCCGGCCGCGCCGGCTCGCCCACGGTCGATGCCGCCGCCGTGCAGCGCGCGATCGATGCCCAGCGCCGCCGCGACGACCGGCTCTATTCCCGCGCGCTGGAGGAGATGCGGCGCGGGACCTACTTGGTGGAGACGACGGGCACGGCCGTGGGCCAGATCAACGGGCTGGCCGTGCAGAGCATCGGGGGCTTTTCCTTCGGGCTGCCCAGCCGCATCACCGCGCGCGTTCGCCTGGGCAATGGCGAGGTGCGCGACATCGAGCGCGAGTCCGAGCTGGGCGGGTCACTGCACACCAAGGGCGTGCTGATCCTGACCGGCTTCCTCGGCAGCCGCTTCGGCCTCAACCGCCGGCTGGCCCTGGCGGCCACGCTGGTCTTCGAGCAGTCCTATGGCGGGGTCGACGGCGATAGCGCGTCCTCGACCGAGCTCTACGCCCTGCTGTCGGCCCTGTCGGAGATCCCGCTCAAGCAGTCGATCGCCGTCACCGGGTCGGTCGACCAGCGCGGCCGGGTGCAGCCGATCGGCGGCGTCAACGAGAAGGTCGAGGGCTTCTTCGACGTCTGCGCCGCGCGCGGGCTGACGGGCGAGCAGGGGGTGATGATCCCGTCCACCAACGTCAAGAACCTGATGGTCCGCCCCGACGTGGCCCGGGCGGTGGCCGAGGGCCGCTTCCATGTCTGGTCGGTGGCGACGGTCGACGAGGGCATCGAGATCCTGACGGGCGTGCCGGCGGGCGAGGCGGACGCCGGGGGCAACTGGCCGCCCGGCACCGTCAACCATGCCGTCGCCCGCCGCCTCGCCCGCTTCGCCGACCGGGCGGAGGCGGCCCGCCCGCCGGCGCGCGGGCCGGGCTCGGTGGGAAGGGAGCATCGCCATGGTCGCCGAGATGGATGACGTGCCGGCCTTCACGGTCGGCCGGGTGGTGGTGGCGCTGGATGCCCAGTGCGACCATGGGGCTGCCATCGCCACGGCGTGCGAATTCGCCGGCCGCTGGCGCTGCGCGGTGGCCGGCGTCTTCGTCGTCGGTGCCGACCTCGTCCATCTGAGCGGGCTGCCCGGCGTGCGCCAGGTCTGCCTGTCCTCGGGCGTGGGCCAGGCGCTGCCGGGCGGCGACCTCGCGGCCGACATCGCCGCCCTGGAGGCCCGTGCCCGCCGCGCCCTGGCGGCCGCCGCCGACCGCATCGGCCAGCAATCCACCTTCAGCGTCGCGCGCGGCGGCCTGGCGGCCGAGGGCGTGGATCTTGCGGGAGACGATCTGCTGATCGTTGAGGCGACGGTGCGACCCTTCGGCGGCAGCTTCGCTTTCGAGACGCGCTGGCGCCAAGTGGCGGCCGCCGCGCGCCATGCGGTTCTACTGCGGCGGCGGCGGTCCATGGCGGCCGGAACCGTCGCCTGCCTGCATGACGGCTCGGCCGCGTCCGGCCGGGCGCTGGCCGCCGCGGCCGGCCTGGCCGATGATCGCGGCCAGCCGCTGGCCGTCCTGCTGGCGCCCGACCTGCCGGCCGGGGCAGAGGCGGGATTGTCCTCGGCGCTGGCCGGCCGCCGCCCGCCCGCCCGCATCCAGCGCGTCGGCCCGGGCGGCGATGCTGCCTGGGTGCGTGCTGGCGCGGCACTTCGGCCAGCCCTCATCGTCGTTGCCGCGGACCTGTCGACCGATCGCTGGGCCGGAGTGCCGGAAGCGGACGTGCTGCTGGTTCGCTGACGACGCTGCCGCGCCGGTCAGTTCGGCTCGGTGCGACGGCGATAGATCTCCAGCAGCTTCTCGCCGGCCAGGCAGTCGACCCGGCCCTCGGCATCGAACATCGGCCGCTCGGGATAGAGCTGGGCGTGCTGCACGGTGGGCATCCGTCCGGCGATCTCCAGCACCAGCTTGCGCTTCACCGCCGCAGCGAAGCTCTCGAAATCCTCGGCCACGATGTAGAACGCGCCGGGGCCGCCGATGACGCAGTCGCGATAGTAGAGGTCGAGTTCCTTCAGGTTCGGCAGGCCCCAGGTGAACTGGCGCTCGTTGATGATCGGCAGGCCGTTGATGACGATGCCGGCCGCCACCGCCCGATCGCGGGCCGGCACCACCGGCGCGCCGTCATTGTTGGGGCCGTCGCCCGACAGGTCGATGACCCGGCGCGTGCCCTCGTAGCGCCGGCCGAAATGCGGCACGGCGAAATCGATGGCGGCCGCGATGGAGGTGCGGCGGCCGCGCAGCACCGGCTCGGATGCCAGACGGTCGGCAAATGCCGTGGCCGAGCCGGCGTCGGCCACCACCTGCCAGTCGAGCACCACGCGGCTCTCGTGCTGGCTGGCCCATTCGAAATAGAGGACGGCGATGCGGCCGACCATGCCCGAGCGGATGGCCCGCACCACCTCGGGGTCGCGAAATGCCGCGACATAGCCCTCGCGCTGCAGGCGGGCCTCGACCGCGTCGACGCTGCCCGACACGTCGACCGCCAGCACCAGCTCCAGGTCGACCGGCTCGCCCGCCGCGCGCGCCAGGTCGCCCCAGGACAGGGCCAGCAGGATGGCCGCGATGATGCCGCTGAGGCGCAAGCGCCGGGCTCCTTCGGACGGAACGGCGGAAGCCGCAGTCTAGCGCCGATTCCGGCCCGGCTGGCAAGGCGTTGCCCATCGCCCGGACAATCGTGCTAGCCTCGAATGCATTCTATTCCCCATCCCTGACCCAGGTTCCTTGACGATGAATCCCCGTATCCCCCTGGTCGGGCCGGAAGGCCTCGACGCGGACCAGAAGCGTGTCTTCGATGCCATCGCCGGCAGCCGCGGCCACGTCGTCGGGCCCTTCCTCGGCCTGCTGCACAGCCCGGAGCTGGCCGACCGGGTGCAGAACCTGGGCGCCTTCCTGCGCTACCGCACGCGGCTTGGCGCCCGCCTGTCGGAGCTGGCGATCCTCGTCACCTCGCGCGCCTATTCCTGCCAGTTCGAATGGTTCGCGCACGAGAAGCACGCGCGCGAGGCGGGCCTGCCCGACGGCGTGATCGAGGCGATCCGTGTCGGCCGCCGGCCGGACCCGATGCTGCCCGACGAGGCGGCCGTGCACGACTATGCCCAGGAGCTGCTGGAGAAGCGCCAGGTGTCGGACGACACCCATGCGCGCGCGACGGCCGCCTTCGGCGTGCCGGGCGTGGTCGAGCTGACGGCGCTGGTCGGCTACTACACGCTGCTGGCCATGACGCTGAACGCCCACCGCATCGGCCCGCCGAACGGCGAGGCACCGCTGCCGGTCGCCCCGTGAGCGGCCCCGCATCCGCGGCCGCCGACCCGGCGGCGCCCGGTCCGGCAGCCCTGGTCGCCGCGATCGAGGCCAAGGCCGAGCGGCTGACGACGCCGTGCGGCGACGGCGAGATGGTCTGGCACCGCTGGGGTTCCGGGCCGCTGCTGGTGCTGTTCCATGGCGGCTTCGGCTCCTGGACGCACTGGCTGCGCAATGTCGAGGAACTGGCCCGGCACTATACGGTGCTGGCGGCCGACCTGCCCGGGCTGGGGGATTCGGCCCTGGCGCCCGAGCCCTATGACGGCTGGACCATCGCGCGCATCTGCGCCGACGGGCTGGAGCGGCTGGTGCCGGCGGGCGAGCGCTTCGACCTGGTCGGCTTCTCCTTCGGCGGCGTCATCGGCGGGCCGACGGCAGTCCTGATGGGCGACCGGGTGAAGTCCTTCACCTTCGTGGGGTCCGGCGGCACCGGCGCCCGGCGACGGACGCTGGAGCTGAAGTCGTGGCGCCAGCTACCCGACCCGGCCGAGCAGGACGCCATCCACCGCGAGAACCTGGCGATCCTGATGCTGGCCGATCCCGACAGCATCGACGACCTGGCCGCCTATCTCCAGGCCGGCAACGCCCGGCGTGGCCGCACCAAGAGCCGGCCCATCTCGATGTCGCAGATCCTGCTGGACGCGCTGCCGCGGGTGCAGGCGCCGGTTGCCGCCATCTTCGGCGAGCTGGACGCGACGGCCCATCCCTGGCTGCACGAGCGCGAGGAGAAGCTGCGTGCGTTGCGGCCGGAGCTGGTTTTCCGGGTGATCCCGAAGGCTGGCCACTGGGTGCAGTTCGAGGCGCCGGAGCGCTTCAACGCCGAACTGCTGGACCTGCTGGCGGCCCGCGGGCAGTAAGGGCGGACAACCGCGCGGGCGGGCCAACGCCGCCCGCGCGGCTCGACAGGCATCCGGACTTGGCCACATGCTTCCGGTTGAATTTTCGGAGGCGTTTATCGTGGACGAAACCGGCAACGCGACGGCGGCCGAGCCGCTTTCCATCTTTCGCAGCGACCTGCCGCTTGCCGCCAAGCTGGAGCGCGCGCGCACCGAACTGCTCGACCTGTCGGCCCGCAACCGGCTGCTGAACGTCCCCCGCTCGTCGCGCAGCGCACGCACGATCGAGGTGGTGGACGAGCGGTCGGCCGAGGTCTTTCGCCTGCTGGTGCGGGACGGCCGCGCGCTCAACTTCGCCGCCGGCCGCGGTGCCGCGAGCGAAGATGGCGACGAAGTGGCCCCCGAAACGGAGACGGCAGCCGACCTGGCCCAGCCCGAGGACGAAGGCACCGACGAGCGCGGCGTGCAGCGCCGCCATGCCGACACCCGCCTGCAGACGCGGCTGACCTCGGCCGGGTTGCAGAAGCGCCTGCTCGACCTCTATTTCGATGCCCGCACGCTGGAGGAGGAACAGGGCGTCAACATCCTGTTCCTGGCGCTGGGCAGCCTGAAATGGATCGATCCCGGCAATGCCACGCTGGAGCGCCGCGCGCCGCTGATCCTGGTGCCGGTGCGGCTGGAGCGCGGCACGGCCGGCGAGCGCTTCAAGCTGCGCTGGCGGCAGGAGGACCAGGCGGCCAACCTGTCGCTGGAAGCCTATCTCGACCGCGTCCACGCCCTGGCGATGCCGCCGCTGGAGCCGGGCGAGGATTTCGACCCCGCCGCCTACCTGGCCGCGGTGGCCGCGGCGGTGTCGTCCAAGCCGGGCTGGGCCGTGCTGCCGGACGACATCGTGCTGGGCTTCTTCTCCTTCTCCAAGTTCCTGATGTATCGCGACCTCGACCCCGAGGTCTGGCCCGCGGACGGCAAGCTGACCGATCTGCCGCTGATCCGCGGGCTGCTGGCGGACGGGTTCGAGGCGGGGAGGCCGGGGATCCCAGAGGATGCCGCGATCGACCCGCACATCCCGCCCGCCCAGATGCTGCACATCGTCGACAGCGACAGCTCGCAGACGCTGGCCGTGCACGACGTCCGCGCCGGCCGCGACCTGATCATCCAGGGGCCGCCCGGCACCGGAAAGTCGCAGACCATCGCCAATATCATCGCCTCGGCTGTGGCGGACGGCCGGACGGTGCTGTTCGTGGCCGAGAAGATGGCGGCACTCGAGGTGGTGAAGCGCCGCCTCGACCAGGCCGGCGTGGGTGACGCCTGCCTGGAGCTGCACAGCAACAAGGCCAACAAGCGCGCTCTGCTGGACGAGTTGCGCCGTACCTGGGAACTGGGGGCGCCGGCGGGGGATGCCGGCGACGGCCTGAACGCGCGGCTGGAAGCGGCTCGCGATCGGCTGAACGACCATGCCGCGCGCCTGCACCGGCCGCATCGGGTGGCCGGCATGACCCCTTACCAGGTGATTGGCGAGCTGACCCGCCTGGCGCAGGCGGGCCGTCGCCCGGCCGACCTGGTGCTGGAGCGGCCGGAATCCTGGTCGCCCGAGGACCGCCGCCAGCGCAGCGCCCTGCTGGCCGAACTGGCCGAGCGCGTGGCCGGGATCGGCCGGCCGCTCGACCATCCGTGGCACGGCGTCGGGCTGGAATCGGTGCTGCCGACCGAGGTCGATCGCCTGCTCGGCCGCGTCGCCGACCTGCGCGCGCGCCTGGCGGTCCTGGTGGCCGACCAGGCGCTGCTGGCCGAGACGCTGGGCCATCCCCCGCCGCTCGGCCTGGGCGGGTTCGCGCCGCTGGCAGACCTGGCCCATCGCGTGGCGGGAGCGCCGCCGCTGGATGCCGAGGCACTTGCCGCCGGGGAGTGGGACACGCGCGCGGCGGACGTGGCGGCGCTGCTGCTGGCCGGTGCCGGGTATCGCCGCCACGTCGGTGAACTGGGCGCCCGGGTGCTGCCGGCGGCCTGGACTACGGACCTGGGCGAGGCGCGCCGGCTGCTGGCCGACCTGCCGGAGGGGTTCGCGGCCGAGGGCTTCGACCGCATCCGCCGGCTGCACGACCTGCTGCCGCGCCTGCTGCAGGAAGCCGGCCGGCTTGCCCGGCTGTTGGGCCAGGACGGCGTGCCGGAGAGCTTCCTGGCCATCGACCGCGCGGCCAGCACCGCCCAGCGCGTGGCGGTCGCCCCGGAGGCCAGCCCGGAGGCGTTCAACGCCGCGGTCTGGGACCATGGGGTGGACCAGGCGGCGGACCTGGTGGAAGCGGTGGCGGCCCTGGACGACGCACGCCGGGCTGCCGGCGATCGGGTGGTCGAGGCCGCCTGGTCGACCGAGCTGGCCGCCGCCCGGCAGACGCTGGCCGTCCACGGCACCAGCTTCCTGCGCACGCTGAACGGCGACTGGCGGCGCGCCAGCCGGCTGGTGAAGTCGGTGCTGCGCGAGCCCGAGGCGGGCTTGCCGGAACAGCTCGCGCTGCTCGACACGGTGATCGCCGGGCAGGCGGCGATGGCCCGCATCCGCGACGGCGAGGCATTCGGGCGGGCCGCCTTCGGCGCCCATTGGCGCGGCGACCGGTCGGCCGCGGCCCCCTTGCAGGCGCTCGTCGACTGGATGCGCAGCCTGCGGGGCCTGGGGGCGGAGCCGCGGCTGATCGCGGCCCGGCCGCTCGATCGCGGCGCGGTCGGCGTGGTGGCCGATCGCGTGCGCACCCTGCTGGACGAGGCGCTGCCCCTGCTACGCGACCTGTGGGCCGATCTGGGCACGCAGCCCGACTTTGTGTTCGCCGAGGCGATCGATGCCGGCCGCGCCGACCCGGTCCGGGTGATGGAGCAGTGCAGCCGGCTGGCGGCGGCCGACGCCGACTGCCGCGCGATCATGGCAGGGGCGCCGGGCGGCCGGGCCGACCGGCTGGCGGTGCTGGACCGGGTGATCGACGGCCAGGTGGCCGCCCGGTCGATCGCCGCGGGCGAGGCGCTGGGCCGGGCCTGCTTCGGCCAGGCCTGGGCCGGGCCGCAATCCGACTGGCCGGCGCTGGCCGGCGCGCACGATTGGATCGCCGCCAACCCCGACATCCGCCACCTGGCGGCCGGGCTGGACGATCGCGCCCTGCCATCGGCGCGCGCGCGCCAGATCGAGGAGGTGCAGGCACGGCTGTTGCGCGACCTGGCCGGGCTGCTGATCGACCTGCGCGCCGATGCCCCGGCCCTGTTCGGCGGGGAGGATGCGCTGGCCGCGCCCGCTTCCGTGGTCGATGCCCGCCTGGGCGCCTGGCTTGCCCACGGCGAGCAGCTATCGAAATGGGTCGTCTATCGCGAGCGGTCGGGGCGGGCCCGGGCGATGGGGCTGGCTGCCCTGGTCGACCGGCTCGACGATGGCCGGCTGGCGCCGGGGGACGGCGTGCCCACCTTCGAGATGGCCTGCTACGAGGCCCTGCTGGCCGACATGGTCCGGATGGAACCCGCGCTCGGCCGCTTCGATGGCCAACTGCACGGGCGCCAGGTGGCGGAGTTCGCCCAGCTCGACCGCCAGCGCATCGCCGCCGCCGCGGTCGAGGTGGTGCGCGCCCATCACCGCGGCATCCCGCCGCGCGACGGCGGCGCCGGACCGCTCGGCGTGCTGAAGGCCGAGATGGCGCGCCGGCGCGGCCACATGCCGATCCGCCAGCTCATGCACAAGGCCGCCCCGGCGATCCAGAAGCTGAAGCCGGTGCTGATGATGAGCCCCCTGTCGGTGGCGCAGTTCCTGCCCCCGGGGCTGCTGACCTTCGACCTGCTGGTGATGGACGAGGCGAGCCAGATCCAGCCGGTGGATGCGCTGGGGGCGATCGCCCGCTGCCGCCAGGTGGTGGTGGTGGGCGACGAGCGCCAGCTGCCGCCGACGCGTTTCTTTGCCAAGATGATCAACGAGCAGCCCGACGACGAGGACGGCGCCCAGGTCGCCGACATCGAGAGCATCCTCGGCCTCTTCACCGCCCGCGGCCTCGCCCAGCGCATGCTGCGCTGGCACTATCGCAGCCGCCACCAGTCGCTGATCGCCGTCTCCAACAGCCAGTTCTACGAAAACAAGCTGTTCATCGTGCCCAGCCCCTACACCGGCGAGGCCGGCATGGGGCTGCGCTTCCATCCCGTCGCGGGCGGCGTCTTCGACAGCGCCAACACCGGCACCAACGCGGTGGAGGCCAAGGTGGTGGCCGAGGCGATCGTCGACCACGCCCGCCGGCATCCGGGGCTGTCGCTGGGGGTGGCCACCTTCTCGGTCAAGCAGCGCCGGGCCATCCAGGACCAGCTCGAACTGTTGCGCCGCCTCCACCCCGAGACCGAGGCGTTCTTCCACAGCCACCCAAGCGAGCCGTTCTTCGTCAAGAACCTGGAAAACGTCCAGGGCGACGAGCGCGAGGTGATCCTGATCTCGGTCGGCTATGCCCGCAACCCCCAGGGCTATCTCGCCATGCGCTTCGGGCCGCTCAGCGCCGATGGCGGCGAACGGCGGTTGAACGTGCTGATCAGCCGCGCCAAGCGCCGCTGCGAGGTCTTCGCGTCGATCACCGACGAGGACATCGACCTGGAGCGCGGGCGGGGCCGGGGCGTCGCGGCCTTCAAGCTCTTCCTGCACTTCGCCCGCACCGGCCGCCTCGGCCTGGCGCAGCCGACCGGCCGCGACCATGACAGCGTCTTCGAGGCGCAGGTGGCGGCCCGCCTCCAGGCGATGGGCTACCAGGTGCATCCCCAGGTCGGCATCGCCGGTTTCTTCATCGACCTCGCCATCGCCGATCCCGAGCGGCCGGGGCGATACCTCCTGGGGATCGAGTGCGACGGCGCGGCCTACCACGCCGCCCGCTCGGCCCGCGACCGCGACCGCCTGCGCCAGGCGGTGCTGGAGGATCACGGCTGGATCATCCACCGCATCTGGAGCACGGACTGGTTCCAGCGGCCGAACGAGCAGCTCGACCGCGTCGTGGCCGCGATCGAGGCGGCCAAGGCCGAGCTGGACGCGCGGCTGGAACTGGCAACGGGCCCCGGGCCGGCCGTGTCCCTGGAGGTCGTGGCCGTGGAGCGCGAGGAAGCGACCGAGATCGCGCTTTCGCCCGCCACGGCCCCGCCCCCGGTGCCCGACGCCTATGTCGAGGCGGTCGTGGCGCGCGCGGACGGCGACCATGAGCTGCATGAGACGCCGACCGGGCTGCTGGCCGAGCTGGTCGTCCAGATGGCGGCCATCGAGGGGCCGGTCCATGTCGATGAGGTGGTGGTCCGCCTGCGCCAGGCCTGGGGCCTGCAGCGTGCCGGCCAGCGCATCCAGCAGGCGGTCGAGCGGGCGGTCGCCGCGGCCCTGGCGGACGGGCGCATCGTCGCCGACGGCCGCTTCCTGTCGGCGCCCGGTGCGCCGGCCCGGGTGCGCGATCGTGGCGCCGTCCAGTCGCTGTCGCTGCGCCGGCTCGACATGCTGCCGCCGGCCGAGATCCGCCAGGCGATCCTGGAGACCGTGCACACCAACCTCGGCGCCGACCGCGACGAGATCGCCCAGGCCGTGTCGCGCCGGCTCGGCTTCCGCATGACCAGCCCGCAGCTACGCGAGTGCATCGGCTTCCAGGTCGATGTCCTGGCCGGCCAGGGGGACCTGGTTTCCAAGGGCGACCTTCTCGTCGTCCCCGACGTATGATCGGGCTATCCGCCAACCAACCAATCACATGCACCGGGAAACGCCATGACCCTCCGCATCGCCGTGCTCGACGACTATCAGCGTGTCGCCCTCCAGTTCGCCGACTGGTCCCAGGCCGGCGCCGATGCCGAAATCGTCGCCTTTGACGACAACCTGGCCGACGAGGGGGCAGTGGCCGCCCGCCTGGCCGATTTCGACGTCGTCTGCATCATGCGCGAGCGGACACCCTTCCGCCGCGCGCTGGTCGAGCGGCTGCCGCGCCTGAAGCTGCTGGTGACGACCGGCATGCGCAACGCGGCCGTGGACTTGGCGGCACTCGCCGAGCGTGGCGTGACGGTGTGCGGCACGGGCGCGCCCGGCGGTCCCACCGCGGAGCTGACCTGGGGGCTGATCCTGGCCCTCATGCGCCAGATCCCGCGCGAGGACCGGGCGATGCGGGCCGGCCGCTGGCAGGAGACGATCGGCCAGGAGACGGCGGGCCGCACGCTGGGCGTGCTGGGGCTGGGCCGGCTCGGCGCCAAGGTGGCGAAGATCGGCCAGGCCTTCGACATGAACGTCATCGCCTGGAGCCCCAACCTGACGGCAGAGCGCGCCGCCGAGGCCGGCGTGCGCCTGGTATCGAAGGAAGCCCTCTTCGCCGAGGCGGACGTGGTGACGATCCATGTCGTGCTGTCGCCGCGCTCGCGCGGTCTGGTCGGCGCCGACGACCTGGCGCGGATGAAGCCCACCGCCTATCTGGTCAACACCGCGCGCGGCCCGATCGTCGACGAGGCGGCCCTGATCGACGCGCTGCGGCAGGGCCGCATCGCCGGCGCCGGCATCGACGTCTATGGGGTGGAGCCGATCCCGGCCGACCATCCGCTGCTGGCGCTGGACAACACGGTGCTGACGCCGCACCTCGGCTACGTCACCGAGGGCACCTACGGCCAAGTCTATCCCGAGACGGTGGAGGCGATCGCGGCCTGGCGCGCCGGCAAGCCGATCCGGGTCCTCACCGCCTGACCCGCGCGCCGGCGGGGGGCGGCCGTGGAAATCCTGCACGCGCCGGCAGAGATCGCGGCCGCCCTCGACCGCAGCCCCTTCGTGCCCTTCCGGCACGCGGGCATCTGCCCGGTATGCAGCCACCGCGTCGTGTTCGCCGTGAAGGACGCGTGGCTGCGCGAGTCCTACGCCTGCGAGCGCTGTGCCTCGATCCCGCGCGAGCGCGCGCTGGCGGTCGTCTTCCGCGAGTTGGTGGACCCGGCGGCCGAACTCGTCATCCATGAGAGTTCCCCCAGCCATCGCGGCTTCAGCCGCTGGCTGCGGTGGCGCTACCCGGGCATGATCCGCTCGCATTTCTGGCCCGCGCAGCCGCCGGGCGCCACGGTCCGGGGCTTCCGCAACGAGGACCTGGCGGCACTGACCTTCGCGGACGCCTCGATCGACGTGCACGTGACCCAGGACGTGCTGGAGCACGTCTTCGACCTGGAGCAGGTCTGCCGCGAGATCCATCGCACGCTGAAGCCGGGCGGCATGCACCTCTTCACCACGCCGCTGGTAAACCGCGACCAGCCGACCGTGCGCCGCGCGATGATGGAGGGCGGGGTGGTGCGCCATCTGGTCGAGCCGCCGGCTTTCCACGGCAACCCGATCAGCCGGGACGGCAGCCTGGTGACCTATGATTTCGGCTTCGACATCGTCGAGCGGATCGCCGCGGCCGCACCTTTGCGCTCGCGCATCTGGACCTTCGACGATCCCGCCCACGGCCTGCGCGCCGAGTATATCGAGGTCGTCTCCTCGATCAGGGTGGCCTGACTTTCTAGGCAGAGTGACCGCTGGATCAGGCGCGGCGCAGGACCAGGATCGTCTGGTAGGGGTCGTTCAGCGCGACGTCGACGGCCAGCACCTGCCAGCCAGGCCAGTGGCGCTGGATGTAGGCGGGCGAGATGGAGGTGTCACCATAGTCGGCCGTCTCGGGCCCGTGGGGCACAAAGGCGAAGCCGTGGCGGTCATGGGCGTCGAGCAGTGCCGCCCGGTTGGGCCGGCCCGGATCGATCGTCCAATAGGCGCGCGGGCGGACGGTGACGGCGACGATCCCGCCCGGCGCCAGGTGGCGCGCCCAGAGGTCGAGCGTGTGCCGGTGGGCCGCCTCCGAGAGGTGGGTCAGCACCGAGAAGGCGTAGATCAGGTCGTACGGGCCGGCGAACGGCAGGCGGTCCGCCCGCTCGGGGATCTGCGCGAGATGGCCCTTCACCCCAAGGTCGCGGGCCAGCGCCAGGATCTCGGGCGAGATGTCGACGCCGTGCAGCGCCGTCACCGGCACGAAGCGGCTCAGCAGGCGGAGGTGCCGGCCCCAGCCGCAGCCGAAATCGAGAATGCGGGCGTCGGCGAAGCGCCCCCGGCCATGCCGCCGGTAGGCCCGCATCATCGCCTCGACGAAGCCGAGGCTCTGCTGCAACAGGCGCGCGCCGGAGGCGCCGACCCAGGCGGCCTGCAACGCGTCGGGCGGCATCCGCGGCAGGAAGGCGGCAAGGTTGGGGAATTCCGCCGGCACGTCGAGCGACAGCACGCCCCAGATCGACAGGGGCAATGGCGCGAAGAGGGCGGGCCGGTCGGCGGCCGCCGTCTCCGGCAGCCGCCGGTCGATCCGGCGAAGAGCCGGCTGGAAATACTCGTCGAGCAGGAAGTGCATGGCGCTGTTCCAGCACGCCGCCGGGTGTGGCCTCGCTACTCGACGAAGCGGGCGAAGGCCGACACCGGCTCGCGCTCGGTCTCCAGCCGGTTGACGATGGCGTCGGGGTCGGCATGGCCGAGCGCGATGCCGCAGACCACCATTTCCTGGTCCGGGATCGGCAGGTGACGCCGCAGCACCTTGTGGAAGTTGGCGAAGGCCGCCTGGGCGCAGGTCTCCAGCCCGAGGCCGCGGGCGGCCGTCATCAGGTTGGAAAGGAAGATGCCGAGGTCGACCCAGGAGCCCTGCTCCAGGTCGCGCTCGATGGTCAGGATGATGCCGACGGGCGCGTCGAAGAAGAGGTAGTTGCGGCCGCGCTGGGCATGCATCTCCGCCTTGTCGGCGCGGCCGATGCCGAGGATGCCGTAAAGGCCCCAGCCGACCTTGCGCCGCCGCGCCAGGTAGGGGTCGCGCCAGTTCACCATGTAATATTCGTACTCGCGGACATGGTCGGCCTCCTCGTGGTTGTGGGCGTGCAGCACGTCGGCGGTCAGCCGGTCGCGCGCCGCCCCGGTCACGACATAGACCTTCCAGGGCTGGGTGTTGGAGCCGCTGGCCGCCCGGCTGGCGACCGCCAGGATGCGCTCGATCGTCTCGCGGTCGACCGGCGTCGGCAGGAACGCGCGCACCGACGTGCGCCCGGCGATGGCGTCCAGCACGGGGTTGCCGCGGGCGTGATGATCCAGGATCTCCTGTCGCGAGACGGGAGGCGGGGCGGCGGAATCGGGCATGGGGAAACTCCTGGCGGTCAGGCCGGCATCAGTCGGCGCAGCAGGGCGGCGATCGGCACCATGCGGGCGATCGGATGGCGGGTGAATTCCTCGATGCCGCGGCGGGCGGCGGCGCGGGCCGCCGGGTCGAGCGGCCGGTCGGGCGGTGTCAGGTCGGCCGCGATGCGCCGCGCGCCGTCGCGGGCCAGCAGGCCCGCCGCCTCGATCGCCTGGGCCAGCCGGCCGTCGGCGGCCAGTGGCGCCAGTTGCACCAGCGACAGGCCGAGATATGCCGGCCAATGCGACAGGTGGCGGTACATGCTGGCGACGATGCGTTCGTCCGGCCGCCGGCCGAGCGCGTCCAGGCGGGCCACCAGGTTGGCGGCGTCGGGCGTCATCTCGGACCGGGCAAGCAGGCGCGGCATCGGGCCGTCGATGGCGGGGATGCGCGCGCGCCCGCCGGATTCGGCGGCCGGAACCCGGCCCTCCAGCCGCAGCGACAGGGCCGTCAGGGCGATCAGCGCCATGGCGTTGGTCTGGTCGTAGGAATCGAGCACGCGGCGGATATGCGCCCGGTCGTCGGGGCCGATGCCGATGGCGTCGAAGACGACCGCGGGCGGCGCCGGCACGGCCGGCAGCGGCAGGGCGCGGCGCAATGCAGCCGCCTGGAACGGAACCGACCCCTCGCGATAGGCCGGCCGCACGGCGGCCCAGCACCAGGGCAGGGCGCCCGGAATGGTCGCCAGGTGGCGCCATACGAGGTTGACCACGGCCACGCCGAAGGTGGCGCGGATGTCGGCGAAGATCTCGGCGATCTCGCCTTCGGCCGCGGATTCCGGAACGGCCGGCACCGGATCGCCCGCGGCTGTGGTCATGGTTCCTCCGATCACCCGCGCACTCTAGGCTGAACTTCCGAGGATGGGGAGCCGAGAGCATGACGATTCGGATCGAGAATCTGGCCGCCGGCGGCGGCGTGGTGGCCCGCGTGACGATCGACCGGCCGCGCCGCGCCAACGCGCTGGATTCGGCGACGCTGGAGGCGCTGGCCGCGGGATTCGAGCGGCTGGCGGCCGATCCGGCCTTGCGCGTGGCCGTGCTGATGTCGGCCGGCAACGGTGCCTTCTCCGGCGGGGCCGACGTGGGCGAGATGGCGGGCCTGGATGCCGACCGCGCCGGGCCCTTCATCGGCCGCATCCACCGCGTCTGTCAGGCGATCGCCCGGTTGCCGGTGCCGGTCGTGGCGCGCATCCAGGGGGCGTGCCTGGGCGGCGCCATGGAGATCGCGGCCGCCTGCGACCTGCGCGTGGCCTCGACGGATGCCCGCTTCGCCATGCCGGAGGTGCTGATCGGCATCCCGTCGGTGGTGGAGGCGGCGCTGCTGCCACGCCTCGTCGGCTGGGGGGCGGCGGCCGACCTGGTCCTGACCGGTGCTGCGATCGACGGCGCTGAGGCCCACCGGCTGGGCTTCATCCAGCGGCTGGCCCCGCCGGACGGGCTCGATGACGCGCTGGCCCGGGTGGTCGATGCCATCGCCGGCGCCGGCCCGGCCGCCATCCGCCAGCAGAAGCGGCTGATGCGGGCCTGGCAGGAACTGCCGCTGGCGGCTGCCATCGACGCCGGTGCGGCTATGTTCGTCGAGAGCTGGCAGGGCGACGAGCCGCGCCGGATGATGGCGGCCGCGCTGAAGCCGCGTGGCGCCGGCTGAGCCTTCAGGCCGCGGCCTGCCTCTCGTGCGCGCGAGCGGCCAGTAGCTGGGTCAATGGGCTGGTCGGGCGGAGGTCGGCGCGCTCGCCCACCAGGGCGGCTGCGGTGGCCTCATCGCCCGCGCGGATCGCCGCCTCGATCAGGGTCAGGTCGATCAGGTCGCGCTGGGCATGGCTGCCGCCGAAGCGATTGGCCTGGTGCCGGATCGGCCGCAGCAGCCGCAGCGCCGCGCGATGATCGCCGGCCGCGAACGCCGCCAGGCCGCCCGTGATCGAACGCCCGACCTCGGCCGTGATGCGGGCATGATCGCCTGGCCCCCGCATCGCGTCGTCCTGGGTTGCCAGCACGGCCTCGATCAGGTCGTGGCGACCGGCCCCGGCGAAGGCCATCACCGCATGGGCATCGTTGAAGGCCGACAGGCCCGATCGCGCGATGGGTGCCCACTGGTCGGCCAGCGGCTGCCAGCGGTCGCCGACATCGACGCCGCGCAGCATCAGCCGCCACAGCAGGGCGGATGCGTCGATCATGTCGAACACCACCGGCGACACGCCGCCGCGGATCTGGCCCGGATCGTCGTGGATCGCCAGGACGGTCTCGATCTCGCCCAGTTCCAGGTGATACAGCGCCAGGTGCCACCAGTTGTGGACGGAAAGGAAGCTGTCCTCCGACCAGTCGGCGACGCGCTCGCGCATGAAGCGGATGCCGTCGGCCGGCCGGCACTCCATCTCGATGACGTGGGCGACCGCATGGTTGGCCCAGGTGTCGCGCGGCTCCAGCTCCAGGGCCTGCCGCCCGGCGGCCTCGGCGCGGGCATAAAGGCCCATCTCCTCCAGCCCGAAGGCATGCATGCCGAGCACGGCATGGCGGCCGGGCGTTCCCGGCTGCCAGGCCGGCAGGGCGCGGGCGATGCGGTCGCGCAGCATCCGCGAATCGCCGAGCAGGAAGTCGGTCAGCTGGCCGGCCTGGAGGGCGAGCAGGTCCAGCGGCCAGGCGATCGACACATCCTCCAGCACGCGCGCCGCCTGGGCGAGGTTGCCGTCGAGAAGCTGCCGCACGGCCTCCAGGTGTCCGCGCTCACGGTCGTCGGCCGGGGCGGCGCTGGCCGCTTCCAGGCTCTCGCGCGCCGGGGCGAGGCCGGTCGGCTCGGCGCCCAGCAGGAACATGTAGGCGCGCATGGCGTGGGCCAGGACGAAATCGGGCCGGCTGGCGATGGCCGCGTCGATCGTGCCGACCGGGTCGCCGATGTAGCACGAGAACTGGTGCTGGGCCGTGGCATAGGCGTCGGCTGCCCCGGCATCGGCGCCGGACATGGCCAGTCCGCGCACATCTTTCTGGATCATGGTGCTGGTTCCTTCGTCGGCGTGCGAACGTCAGCCGCCGCTGACGGTGAGCGACAGGCCGCCGTCGATCACCAGTTCGGTGCCCGTGATATAGCGCGCTTCGTCCGAGGCCAGGAAGACGACCGCATGGGCCACGTCCCAGCCGTCGCCCATGGTGCCCATCGGCACCTGGGCGTCGCGCTGCGCCCGCAGGTCCTCGAAGGGCATGTCGGGGAAGGCGCGGGCGACCGTCAGGCGGATGCGCGGGGTGTCCATCAGGCCGGGCACGATGGTGACCGCGCGGATGCCCTCTGCTGCGTACTGGGCGGCGATCATGCGGGTGAAGTGGGTCGCGGCCGCCTTGGTGACGCTGTAGGCCAGGTGCGGAAAGCCGACATAGCGCCAGCCGGCGATCGAGGAGGTGGTGAGGAACACGCCCGATCGGCGCTCGCGCATCCCGGGCAGGAACGCCTTGGCCGCGATCAGCAGCGCCGTGACATTGGTGCGGTGGACGCGATCCCAGTCCTCGATCGCGGTGTCGAGTGGGCCGCCGACCTTGCCGATGCCGACATTGTTGTGGACGACGTCGACCCGACCGAAGCGGGCCATGGCCAATTCCGCCAGGGCTTCGACCGAGCCCGCGTCGGCGACGTCGACGGTGGCGGCCAGCGCCTCGCCGCCCTCCTCGGTCACCAGCCGTGCGGTCTCGGCGGCGGCGGCCGCGTCGATGTCGGCGGCGACCACCCGCGCCCCGGCCCTGGCGCAGGCGACCGCGGTCGCCTTGCCGATGCCCCAGCCGGCGGCGATCGAGCCTGCGCCCGTGATAACGACGACCTTGCCTGCCAGCCTGCCGCTCATATCCGTGCCCTGCTCATATCCGTGCTTTGCCCGCTGCCGGCTCGCCCGTTCGCCGCACAGCGTGGGCGAGGCAGACGAGCAGCGTCAACAGGGTGACGGCACCGGCCTGGTGGGCGGCGCCCAGTGCCACGGGCACGTGCAGCAGCAGGGTGGCGACGCCCAGCGCGAACTGCACCGCCACCATGGCCCCGCAGGCGAGCGCCAGCCGGCCGACCGACGGGGGCGCGGTCCAGGCCAGCCGGACTGCCATGGCCAGGACGGCCGCCGCCGTCAGGCTGGCCAGGACCCGGTGGTGGAACTGGACGGCGGCGGCGTTCTCGAACGGGTCGACCCACCAGGGCGTCATGCTGCCATAGAGTTCGGGGACCCAGCGCCCCTCCATCAGCGGGAAGGTGTTGTAGGTCATGCCGGCATCGAGGCCGGCGACGAAGCCGCCCGACAGGATCGTCAGGAAAGCGAGCACGGCCAGGGCCGGTGCCGAGCGCCGGCCGGGGCGGTCCGCGGCTGGCCGGTCGCCGCGCCACAGCGAGAGCCCGAGCCAAAGAAGATAGACATAGATGACGAGCGCCAAGCCCAGATGCGCGACCAGCCGGTACTGGCTGACCGACGGCCGGTCGACCAGCCCGCTCGCCACCATGGCCCAGCCGACCGCGCCTTGCAGGCCGCCCAATGCCAGGGCCGCCCACAGATGCGGGCGGTAGGGGCGGGGGATGGCGCCACGCCACAGGAACCAGGCGAACGGCACGGCATAGGCCAGCCCGATCAGCCGGCCCCACAGGCGGTGGATGTACTCCCACCAGAAGATCTGCTGGAACTGGTCCAGCGTCATGCCGCGATTGACGAGCTGGTACTGCGGCGACTGCCGGTACTTGTCGAACTCGGCCATCCAGGCGGCCTCGCCGATCGGCGGCAGGGCGCCCGTCACCGGCCGCCAGTCGACGATCGACAGACCGGATTCGGTCAGCCGGGTGATGCCGCCGATCACCGTCATCAGGAAGATGAGGGCGGCGACCAGGAAGAGCCACCGGGCGACGGCGCGCCGGGCCGAAGGGGCTGCGATCATGCGGCCGGAATAGGCCCGCCGGCCGCCCGCCGGCAAGCGGCAGGCGACCGGATGCCGCAGCCGCTAATGCAGCGTGACGCAGAACCCCGCCACGCGCACCTCGGCCGGGCGGATCAGGTTCAGGCTGGCGACCTTGACCGAATGCAGCTTGCCATCCAGCCGGCGCTGCCAGAAGTCGAGGAAGCGCGCCAGTTCGGGGAACTGCGGCGCCCGGTCCAGGTCCTGCCAGACGTAGGTCTGCAGCAGGCCCGGATGATCGGGCATGTGGTAGAGGATCTCGGCGGTGGTCAGCCGGTAGTCGGCGAGCTGCTTCACGAACTGCGTCATCGGTTTCGACCCTGGTCCGCGTGGAGGGGGCTCCACCATGGAGCCTGCCTGGACGAAAACCCCGCCGCAACAGAAATGTTCCGTATAATCAATATGTTAGCAGCATGGTCGGGTGAGTGCTGCCGATTTTCCGGGGGCATCCTGGCGGCGGCGGCCTTGACACGCTTCCGGCCCTCCACTATGTGCCCTGGCACTCGAGGGGTGAGAGTGCTAGCAAGCGCTCGGCCACCGCGAGCCACGTTCCTTATCGAACCTATCGGAGGGGTTCCCATGAAATTCCGGCCGCTGCACGACCGGGTCGTTGTCCGTCGCCTCGAAGGCGAGGAGAAGACCAAGGGCGGGATCATCATTCCCGACACCGCCAAGGAAAAGCCGCAGGAAGGCGAAGTCGTCGCCGTCGGCGCCGGCGCGCGCAACGAGCAGGGCCAGTTGGTCGCGCTCGACGTGAAGGCGGGCGACCGCGTTCTGTTCGGCAAGTGGTCGGGCACCGAAGTCAAGATCGACGGCGAAGAGCTGCTGATCATGAAGGAGTCGGACATCATGGGCGTCGTCGAAGGCACCCAGAAGTCGGGCAAGAAGGCCGCCTGAGGCGCCACCCCGACCACCATTCAGGGAGACAGATTACATGGCAGCCAAAGAAGTTAAGTTCTCGAGCGACGCGCGCGACCGGATGCTGCGCGGCGTCGACATCCTCGCCAACGCGGTCAAGGTGACGCTAGGTCCGAAGGGCCGCAACGTCGTCCTCGACAAGGCGTTCGGCGCGCCGCGGATCACCAAGGACGGCGTCACCGTCGCCAAGGAGATCGAGCTGGCCGACAAGTTCGAGAACATGGGCGCGCAGATGGTGCGCGAAGTGGCCTCGAAGACCAACGACGTGGCCGGCGACGGCACGACGACGGCGACCGTGCTGGCCCAGGCCATCGTGCGCGAGGGCTGCAAGGCCGTTGCCGCCGGCATGAACCCGATGGATCTGAAGCGCGGCATCGACCTGGCGGTCGAGGCGGTCGTCGCCGACGTGAAGAAGCGGTCCAAGAAGATCTCGACCACCGACGAAGTGGCCCAGGTCGGCACCATCTCCGCCAACGGCGAGCGCGACATCGGCGCCATGATCGCCAAGGCGATGCAGAAGGTCGGCAACGAGGGCGTGATCACGGTCGAGGAGGCCAAGAGCCTCGAGACCGAGCTCGACGTCGTCGAGGGCATGCAGTTCGACCGCGGCTACATCTCGCCGTACTTCGTCACCAACGCCGACAAGATGACGACCGAGCTCGAGGCGCCCTACATCCTTCTCTTCGAGAAGAAGCTGTCGGGTCTGCAGGCGATGCTGCCGGTGCTCGAGGCGGTGGTGCAGTCGGGCAAGCCGCTGCTGATCGTGGCCGAGGACGTCGAGGGCGAGGCCCTGGCCACGCTCGTCGTCAACAAGCTGCGCGGCGGCCTGAAGGTCGCGGCCGTGAAGGCGCCGGGCTTCGGTGATCGCCGCAAGGCGATGCTGGAGGACATGGCGATCCTGACCGGCGGCACGCTGATCTCCGAAGACCTCGGGATCAAGCTCGAGACCGTCACCGTCGACATGCTGGGCAAGGCCAAGCGCGTTCTCATCAACAAGGAGAACACGACGATCATCGACGGCGCCGGCAAGAAGAAGGACATCGAGGCCCGCTGCCAGCAGATCCGCTCGCAGGTCGAGGAGACCACCTCGGACTACGACCGTGAGAAGCTGCAGGAGCGTCTGGCGAAGCTGGCTGGCGGCGTTGCCGTCATCCGCGTCGGCGGCGCGACCGAGGTCGAGGTGAAGGAGCGCAAGGATCGCGTCGACGACGCGATGCACGCGACCCGCGCGGCGGTCGAGGAAGGCATCGTTGCCGGCGGCGGCACGGCTCTCCTGTACGCCACGAAGGCGCTGGGCTCGCTGAAGCCTGCCAACGACGACCAGAAGGTCGGCATCGACATCGTCCGCCGCGCGCTGCAGGCGCCGGTGCGGCAGATCGCCGAGAACGCCGGCTATGACGGCGCGGTGGTTGCCGGCAAGCTGCTGGAGCAGAAGGATCCGAACTTCGGCTTCGACGCCCAGACGGGCGAGTATCGCGACCTGGTGAAGGCCGGCATCATCGACCCGACCAAGGTCGTGCGTACCGCGCTGCAGGATGCGGCCTCGGTTGCCGGTCTGCTCGTGACGACGGAGGCGATGGTCGCCGAGCGTCCCGAGAAGAAGGCCCCCCCGATGCCGGGCGGTGGCGGCATGGGCGGCATGGGCGACATGGATTTCTGATCCGGTCATCCAGCACCTGTTCGGGAAGGGGCCGCGGGAAACCGCGGCCCTTTTCTCATTTTGGGCACGCCCAAGATTGAGCGCCGGGGTGTCATCGGTTAGCCTTGCTGCCCCAATCATTCCCTGGCGACAGCAAAGCGGGAGCGCCGGTGGCGAAACACGAAGAGCCATCCGAAGACGACTTGGCGGATGCTGGCGGCGCCGGCTTCGTGCTGTGGCAGGTCAGCAATCTGTGGCAGCGCAACATGCGCCGGGCGTTGTCGCCGTTCGGCCTGACGCATGTGCAGTTCGGCCTGCTGGCGGGGCTGGCGGCGATGGAGCGCGATTGCGGTGGCGTGGTGACCCAGGTCGACCTGGCCGCCTTCTGCCATGTCGACCCGATGATGACCTCGCAGGTGCTGCGCACGCTGGAGGCGGCCGGATATGTCGCCCGCGCGCCGCACCCGACCGACACGCGCGCCAAATGCCCGACGCTGACGGCATCCGGCGCTGCCATACTGGCGCGCGCCGCACCGGAGGTCGCACTCTCCGAGCGCGCCTTCTTCGCCATGGCCGGCAAGAAGAGCGAGCGACTGGTGCGCAGCCTGCGCAAGCTGCGCCGGCGTGCCGAGGCGGCGATGAATCGCCAGGTCCAGGAGGAGAACGGAAAATGAAGGGCTATGTGATCGCCAGCGTCGAGGTCC
This sequence comes from Stella humosa, assembly GCF_006738645.1. Lineage (GTDB taxonomy): Bacteria > Pseudomonadota > Alphaproteobacteria > ATCC43930 > Allostellaceae > Allostella > Allostella humosa. The sequence continues at coordinate 443,419 of NZ_AP019700.1, forward strand.
AGGACCCCGCGCTCTACGAGACCTATCGCGCCCAGGTGCTGGCGACGATCGAGAAGCATGGCGGCCGCTTCCTCGTCCGCGGCGGCCAGACCGAGCAGAAGGAAGGCGCCTGGACGCCCGGCCGCATCGTCGTGCTGGAGTTCCCGTCGCTGGCGGCTGCCCGCACCTGGTACGACTCGCCGGACTACCAACCGCTGGCGGCCCTGCGCGGGCGCGCCTCGCGCACCGATATCCTGCTGCTGGCCGAAGGGGCGCCCTGAACTCTGACCTGACCATGCCCCTGGCCTGGGGCCGAGGCCGGCGTCCGGCGCAGAGCAGCCCTGCAACGCGTGGGGTTTTATCTGGGCCGGCCAGCGGCTAGACAGGCGCCTTCGTCGTCCGGAACGGACGCGCATTCTGGGAGGAATGAATGGCAGCCTGGACCTATTTCGAAGGCGAGTGGCACGAGGGCAACCCCAAGATCATGGGGCCGCTGACGCAGGCCGCATGGCTGTGCTGCACCGTCTTCGACGGGGCGCGCGCCTTCGAGGGGCGGGCGCCGGACCTTGGCCTGCATTGCCAGCGCGTCGTGCGCTCGGCCCGTACGCTCGGCATGAAGCCGATGCTGGCCCCGCCCGAGATCGAGGCCCTGGCCCGCCAGGGCATCGCCCGCTTCGGCGAGACGGCCGAGCTCTACATCCGGCCGATGTTCTGGGCCGAGAATGGCGGCGTCGAGCCCGATCCGGACAGCACGCAGTTCGCGCTGGCCGTCTACGAGTCGCCGATGCCCAAGCCGACCGGCTTCAGCGCCGCCCTGTCGCGCTTCCGCCGCCCGTCGCCCGAGATCGCGCCGACCGACGCCAAGGCCGGCTGCCTCTACCCCAACAGCGCGCGCGCCCAGGCCGAGGTCCGCGCCCGCGGCTTCGATGCCGCGGTCATGCTCGACATGCATGGCAACGTGGCCGAGTTCGCCTCGTCCAACCTCTTCATCGCCCGCGAGGGCGAGGTCCACACCCCGGTCGTCAACGGCACCTTCCTGGCCGGCATCACGCGGGCCCGGGTGATCGACCTGCTGCGCGGCGCCGGCGTCACCGTGCATGAGCGCACCATCACCTATCCCGAGGTGATGACGGCCGACGAGGTGTTCTCGACCGGCAACTACGCCAAGGTCGTGCCCGTCACCCGGATCGAGGACCGCCAGCTCCAGCCGGGCCCGTTCTATCGCCAGGCCCGCGAGCTCTACTGGGACTTCACCCACGAGGACGCCAGCCCCGCCCTGCGCGCGGCAAGCTGAGCCAGGCGGGCGTCCCTCGGGGGGCGCCCCGCCGATATCAGCGGGCGAGTGCCGTCACCGCCGACAGCCGGTCGATGATGGTGTCGGCGCCGGCCGCCAGCAGGCGATCGGCATGGTCGGCGCGGCAATGGCTGCCGCCGATGAAGCCGATCGCGCGCATGCCGGCCGCCACCGCCGCGGTCACGCCGGCCGGGCTGTCCTCGACCACTAGGCAGGCGGCCGGGTCGACCCCCATGCGGGCGGCGGCATGCAGGAACAGGTCGGGTGCCGGCTTGCCCCGGGCGACCTCGGTCGCGCTGAAGATATGGGGCTGGAACAGGTCGTGGAGGCCGGTCAGGCCCAGCGTGTGGCGCAGCCGCTCATGGTCGCTGCTGGAGGCGATGCAGACCGGCAGGCCCAGGCCGGCAATGGTCTCGGCCGCACCCGCCATCCCCTTCAGGTCGGCCGTGAAGCGTGCGAACAGCCGCTCCCGCTCGGTCGTCTGCAGGGCCGCCGGCAGGGTGCCGAAGCGCGCCTCCAGCTCGGCCCGGATATCGCGCGCGCTGCGGCCGACGAACTGCAGGTATTCGTCGAGCGTGATGGCCAGGCCGAACTCGCCCAGCGTCTCGGCGGCGGTGCGGCAGGCCAGCACCTCGCTGTCGATCAGCACCCCGTCGCAATCGAAGATGACAAGGCCGACCGGCCCGGCTTGGCGATGGCGCGGGGCGGAGGCTTGGGGCAGAGTGCTGTCCATCAACGGAGGATTCCTTCATGACCGAAGCGGCCAAGGCCACGGTGTTCGTCGACAACGACAAGGTGCGGGTTACGGAATGGCGCTTCGCGCCGGGCGCCGCCACCGGCTGGCACCGGCACGAGTACAACTATGTCGTCGTGCCGATCACCGACGGCACGCTGCTGCTGCGCACGCCCGACGGCGACCGCGAGGCGCCCTTGAAGCTGGGCGTGCCCTACTATCGCGACGTTGGCGTCGAGCATGACGTGATCAATGGCGGCACGGCCGAGCTGGCCTTCATCGAGATCGAGATGAAGTGAAGGGTCAGATCACCAGCGTGCTGTCCGGCGAGACGGGTATGTAGTCCGCCCCGTTCCATTGGTAGACCTGGACCTGCGTCGCATCGGACCGGATATCGTAGACGTTGATCCATTGTATCTCGTCTGGATCGAAGTAGGTTCGTCCGGATCCGTTGCTGAACAGGATCGACCAGGCGCCGCCGGAGCTCTCGAAGAAAACCTCGGGCGCTGGCGCCTGGGGGGAATCGGCGAACTTGTAGAGGATCAGGGCGTCGGCCGCGCCGTCGCTGCCGCCGTCGATGACGGTCGTGACGCCCGAGCCGAAGCCGACATAGTAGCCGTCGTCCCCGTTGCCGCCCCGTAGCGTGGTGAAACCCTCCCCGGCGTAGAGGTCGTCATTGCCCTCGTCGCCGGACAGCATGTCGTTGCCGGCGATGGCATAGATCGTATCGTCGCTCGCCCCGCCATAGGCGAGGTCATCGCCCGCCCCGGTGACGATGCTGTCGTTGCCCTTGTCGCCCAGCAGCGAGTCCCGGCCGTCGGTGGCGGTGATGGTATCGGCACCCGCTCCGCCGAAGACGAGGTTGTCGGCACCGCCGGCCGCGATCACGTCGTTGCCCTGGCCGCCATACAGCGTGTCGTTGCCGTCGCCCAGCGTCGACTGGTCCTGTTCGAAGGGCGGCTTGTCGCCCCACAGGGAATCGGCACCTTCGCCGCCGATCAGCAGGTCGCCGGACGAGCCGCCCGACAGGAAGTCCGCATCCGCATTGCCGTCGAGGCTGTCCGAGCCGCCATTGCCGAGGATGACGTCGAAGCCGAGGCCGCCCTGCACCAGGTCGATGCCGGTGCCGCCGGTGAAGTTGTCCTCGCCCTGGCCGAGCCAGGCGATGGCGGTGCCGTAGTCGCCGACGATGTTGATCGTATCGTCGCCCGCACTGCCGAACACGGCATTGAAGATCGGTTCGGAGCCCGGGAAGTCGTCATTGTCCCAGTCGGCTGCGAACTGGATCGTGATGCTGTCGTTGCCGGCCCCGCCATCGACCAGGCCGGCGCCATCGCCGTCGACGATCACGTCGTCGCCGGCCCCGCCGGCAAGCGTGTCGAGGAAGCCCGCCCCGCCGTCGATGCGGTCGTCGTCGGCCTGGCCCAGCAGGAAGTCGTCGCCGACGCCGCCCTCTATGGTGTCGCGGCCGGTGCCGCCGAACACCAGGTCCTCGTCGACGCCGCCCGACAGCCGGTCGTCGCCCTCGCCACCCGCCAGCGTGTCGCGGCCGGTCTCGCCATCGAGCGTGTCGTTGCCGCCGGCACCCTCGAGCCAGTCGTTGCCGCTGCCGCCGACGACGGAATCGTCGTCGCCGCCGCCATCCAGGTAGTCGTCGCCGGCGCCGCCGCTGACCCGGTCCATGCCGCCATTGGCATAGACGCGGTCGCTTCCGTCGCCGCCCTGGACCTGGTCGAGGAAATCGCCGCCCAGATAGAGGTTGTCGCCGCCGCCCAGCAGCGCGATCACCCGGGCATACTGGCCGCCGACCGAGATCTGGTCGTTGCCGTCGGAATCCTCCGGCTGGGCCCCGTCGCCGCGGATGACGATGTCGGCCGCCGGGTTCAGCAGCACCACCGAGATGCTGTCGCTGCCGGCGCCGCCGACCACCTCGGGCGCCAGCGGGCGGCCCGATTCGTTCACCCAGTCGGGCGAGAAGGCGATGTCGATGGTATCGTCGCCGCCCCCGCCGTCGATGCCGCCGACGCCGTCCGGATCCGTCAGCAGGTCGTTCTGCTCGCCGCCCAGCAGGCGGTCGTAGAAGCCGGGGCCGCCTTCGAGCGTGTCGTTGCCGTCGCCGCCGGCCAGGGTATCCTGGCCGCCCTCGCCCAGGATCAGGTCGTTGCCGGCGGTGCCGGTCAGGCTTTCGCTGGAGGCCGATCCCGTGAGGGTGACCATGCCGCTCTCCTCGCCATCGGCGCCGCTGCCGTCAGCGGTCGCTGCGATCGATCTCGTACAGCGTCTTCATTACCTGTTGCGAGGCCGCGTCGTCGAGCGAGTAATAGGATTGGCTCTGCGGCCCGGGTCAGGCGCCGAAGAGGCGTCCCGGCGCCAGTTCCGCCGCCGCCAGGCCCATCGCCGCCAGATCCTCGGGCAGGTCGCCGCTGGTGACGATGGCCGCCACGGCGCGGCCCATGGCGGGCGATGTCATGATGCCGTAGCCGCCCTGGCCCGCGCACCAGAAGAAGCCGGGCGCCTCCGGCGCCTCGCCCACCACCGGCGTCTTGTCGGCGACGAAGCTGCGCAGGCCGGCCCATTTGTGGGTGATGCGCCGGACCTTGAGGGTCGTCGCCTGCTCGATGCGGTCGACGCAGACGGCGATGTCATACTCGTCCGGCTGGGCGTCGCACGGCTCGGACGGGGTCTCGTCGGCGGGCGAGGCCAGGACGCGCCCGGCCTCGGGCTTGAAGTAGAAGGTCTCGTCGATGTCCAGGCCCATCGGCCAGCCATGCACCGGCGTCTCGGCCGGGGCGTCGAAGGTGATGGCGGTGCGCCGCTTGGGCACCAGCCCGATCGGCCGAACGCCGGCCGCCCGGGCGACGACGTCGGCCCAGGCGCCGGCGGCATTGACCACGACCGGCGCGCGGAAGGTGCCTTGGCGCGTCTCCACCTCCCAGCCGCTGCCGACCGGCCGGGCTATGGCGTCGCCGGTCGCCGTCACGAGCTGGCCGCCGCGATCGCGCAGGCCCTTCAGGAAGGCCTGGTGGATGCCGTGGACATCCATGTCGGTGGCGTCGGGCTCATGGATCGCGCGGGTGAAATAGTCGGGCTGAAGGATCGGCAGCAGGCGCAGCGCGTCGGCCTTGGAGATTTCCTCGAAGGTCTGGGGAAAGGCCTTGCCGTCGGCCAGCGCCCGGTCGATCGACGCACCCTGCGCGGCGTTGCCCACGAACAGCACGCCGCGCGGGCTGAGGAAGCCCTGCCGGTCGAAGAAGGGCTTGCTGGCGATCGTCAGGATGCGGATGACGCGGTTGCCGTAGTTCTCGGTATAGAGCGCTGCCGACCGGCCGGTCGTGTGATAGCCGGGGGCGTCCTCGCGCTCCAGCACGACGACGCGGCCGTGGGCCGCCAGTTCGCAACCGGCCGAGGCACCGGCGACGCCGCCGCCGATGACGATGAAATCAGTTTCCATGGGCGCGGAAACTAGCCGGTTCGCCGCCTGTCGCCTAGGGGCGGCAGCCTATGCCGAAGCGCCGCCCGCCAGGATCTTGCACGCCTCCACGATCTGCGGCATGGCCGGCTGGGCATCGCGGCTGGCGATCATGGCGGCCGCCCGCTGGGCGCGGCCGACCAGGTCCTGGTCGCCGAAGGCCGAGCGCAGTGCCGTCGCCACGCCATCGGCGGAGATGCCCTGGCGCAGCCGGCCGCCGACACGGAAGCGGAACAGCACGTCGGACGTCAGTTGCTGCTCGAAGCTGGTGGGGGCCAGGATCTGCGGCCGGCCCAGCGCCAGCATGTCCTGGCTGGTGCCGACGCCGCCATGGTGGATGACGCAGCGCGCCCGGCCGACCGCCTCGCGGAAGGCGGCCGACGGCAGCACCTCCGACAGCACCTCGATGCCGACGGACTGGAACGCCTCGATCGTCCGGCGCGAGGCGTTGCGGATATAGGCCTGGCCCGTGGCGCCGGCCTGGGCCAGGCCCTGGCCGATGTCGTTCAGCTTCTCGAACGAGCCGCTCAGATAGCAGAAGACGTGCTTGGCGTCGGGCGGCGGCGGCAGCATCGCCGGCAGGGCCCGCAGCGGCCCGACCGTGCGCGCGGGCACCGCCCGGACATAGGGGTCGAACTCCGGCAGGATGCAGACGAACTCCCGGTCGCCGGCAACGATGGAGGGCAGGTGCTCGGGCTCGGGCCGTCCGCGCGCCTTCTGCACCTGGCGCACCACGTCCAGGATCGCCTGCTGGCTGGTCTGCGACTGGGCGTCCTCGCGGAGCGTCGGGAACTCGGCCGGGGCGCTGGGCGGCTGCGAGAAGCCGTCCCCGATCGCCACGATGGGGATGCTGCCGCGGGCCGCCAGCGTGACGGTGGGCGAGAAGTCGCAGACGATCAGGTCCGGCTTCACCGCCAGGAACACCTGGTCCCAGGCGCGCACCAGCGGCGTCAGCAGGTCCGGGTTGCCGTAGCCGACGAAGTAGAGGATGTCCGAGAACCGCCCGACCTTGAAGCGCGCGTCGTTCAGGGCGAGGTGCGGCAGGGCGCGGCTGACCGGCGCCTGCATCACCGGCCAGGGGCGATGGCCCAGGATCGGAAAGGTCTCGCAGACATCGCCCACAGCGAATACCGGCCGGTAGCCATGGGGCTCCAGCGCGTCGGCGACGGCGATCAGGCGGCTCACATGACCGAAGCCATAGCCGAGTTCGGCGGTGAAGAGGACGGTGCGCATGGCTTCCGGTCGTGATGGGTTGGCACTGGGGCGGATCGGCGGCGGACCTTAGCGCAGATTGCGCCGGCGTGCCGGGCCGGGGTGATGCTAGCCCAGGCCGTGCCGCTCCAGCCCGGCCGGGTCCTGGTGGATGATCACCTCGGCATGGGGGAACTCGTGCCGGATCGCCGCCTCGACGGCATCGGCAATGGCGTGCGCGCGGCGCAGCGTCATGTCGCCGTCCAGCTCGATATGGATCTGCACGAAGGCCTGGGGACCGGCCGCCCGCGTCTTCAGGTCGTGGACATCGCGCACGTCCGGGTGGGCCAGCGCGATCGCGCGGATCTGCTCGCGCTCCGCGTCGGGCAGCTCGCGGTCCATGAGCTGGGTGGTCGACAGGCGCACGATCTGCAGCGCGCTCCACAGGATGAAGGCGCCGATGGCGATGCCGAACAGCGGGTCGAGCCAGGGCAATGTCAGCCAGCGGCTGGCCAGCAACGACACGATGACCGCGCCGTTCAGCAGCAGGTCGCTCTGGTAGTGCAGGGAATCCGCGCCGATCGCGACCGAGCCGGTGCGCCGGACCACATGGCGCTGGTAGGTGACGAGCGCCAGCGAGGCCAGGATGCTGAAGACCATCACGGCGACGCCGACGCCGGTATTGGTAACGGGCTCGGGGGCCGCCAGCCGGCGCGCGGCCTCCACGAACAGCAGCACGGCCGAGCCGGCGATGAAGCCCGCCTGCGCCAGGCCGGCCAGCGGCTCGGCCTTGCCATGGCCGAACCGGTGCTCGTCGTCGGCCGGCGTAAGGGCATGGCGTACGGCCAGCATGTTGACCAGCGAGGCCGCCAGGTCGAGCAGCGAATCGATCAGGCTCGACAGCAGGCTGACCGAGTCGGTGGCGATGTAGGCCACCGTCTTGACCAGGATCAGCGATGCCGCGACCGCGGTGGAGGCGATCACGGCCCGCCGCAGCAGGCGGGCCGTGATGGCCGGATCGCGGACCGCGGCAGCGGTCATGGAAACAGGCGCTCGGTCTTCCAGCTACTGCCGTCGCGGACGTAGATCAGGCGGTCATGCAGGCGGAAGGCCTTGTCCTGCCAGAACTCCATGCGCTGCGGCGCGACTCGGAAGCCCGACCAGTGCGGCGGCCGCGGCACGGTGCCGATGGCATAGCGCGCGGTATAGGCCGCGACCTGCTTTTCCAGGTGGAAGCGGCTTTCCAGCGGGCGCGACTGGGCCGAAGCCCAGGCGCCGATCTGGCTGGCCCGCGCGCGGGACTGGAAATAGGCGTCGGCCTCGGCCGCCGATACCGGCGTGACCGGCCCCTCGACCCGCACTTGGCGGCGCAGCGATTTCCAGTGGAACAGCAGGGCCGCCCGCGGATTGGCCGCCAGTTCGCCGCCCTTGCGGCTCTCGAGGTTGGTGTAGAAGACGAAACCGGCCTCGTCGGCATGCTTCAGCAGCACCATGCGCACCGACGGAAAGCCGTCGGGCGTGGTCGTGGCCAGGGCCATGCCATTGGGGTCGTTGGGTTCGCTCTTCTCGGCTTCGGCCAGCCACTCGGCGAAGAGGCGGGTGGGCTCGGCGGCGCTGATCTCGTCCATGATGCTCCCGGGGCAGAACCTGTGCGAGGATATGGTGTTCCTGCATTTTTTCCATCCCGGCGATCCTGGATGGGACAAGGTGCCGTACCCATCTGAAATGGCGAAGGATTCCTGTTGGACCGACAAGGCATGAGGCGGCTGGGTGGCGGCGCACGGCATCGTGGGCGGATGACGCTCGTCCTGCTGTTGGCGCTGGGCGCCTGCGACGGCGGCGAGAAGCCGGGGGCGGCCCCCACCGCGCGGACGGCGGTTTCGGGGGCGGCTGCCCCCGGCACGGCCCCGCTGCTGGCGATCTTCGGTGCGGCGCCTGCCGCGCCGGCGCTGGGCGAGGGCGACCGGCAGCAGGTGCAGGCGGCCGAGCGCCGGGCCTTTGCCGTCGCAGCCGGCCAGCCGGTGCATTGGCAGAACCCGCGCACGGGGGCCTTCGGCGAGATCGTGGCGCTGGGCCCGGCGGAACGCCGGCAGGGCCAGCTATGCCGATCCTTCCGGCACAAGGTGCTGGTCGCCGGCCGCAGCCAGGAAGCGACGGGCACGGCCTGCGCCCGGGCCGAGCGGGCGGGTGGGGAATCTTCCGGAGCGAATGCCGGGCAGCAGGGCTAGAGGACCGACATGAACGACCCCTATCAGCTTCTGGGCGTGCCGCGGACGGCCAGCGCGGCAGAGGTCAAGCAGGCCTATCGCAAGCTGGCCAAGAAGCTGCATCCTGACATGCAGCAGGGCAAGACCGGCAACGAGCAGCGCTTCAAGGACGTGACGGCGGCCTACGACCTGCTGTCCGACCCGGACAAGCGTGCCCGCTTCGACCGCGGCGAGATCGACGCCTCGGGGGCCGAGCGTGCACCGGCCGGGTTCCGCTGGAGCCAGGAGGCGCAGCGCGGCCGCGGCCCGGCAAGCGGTCCCGGCGGCGCCAGCACCGGCGGCTCGCGCTTCAATTTCGAGTTCGCGGACGACATCTTCTCCGACCTGTTCGGCCGCGGCCGGCGCACGGCCGCGCCGCCGCCCGATGCCGACGGCCAGGATATCCGGCTCGGCCTGCGGGTCCCGTTCCTGGAGGCGGTGAAGGGTGGCAAGCGCCCGTTGCAGCTACCAGACGGGCGGGTCGTCAACGTCACCATCCCGGCCGGGACCGAGGACGGGCAGCAGCTTCGCCTGCGCGGCCAGGCGCCCCAGGGTATGGGCGGCGGCGACGTCTATGTGACGATCGAGGTGGAGCCGCACCCGGACTTCACCCGGCAGGGCGCCGACATCCTGTCGACCGTGCCGGTGACCCTGGCAGAAGCGGTGCTGGGGGCGACCATCCGCGTCGACACGGTGGACGGCCAGGTCGGGCTGAAGGTGCCGCCCGGCGCCAATCACGGCCGCCGCATGCGCCTGCGCGGCAAGGGCCTGCAGGTGGCGGGCGCGGGCCGCGGCGACCACTATGTGACGCTGGCCGTCACCCTGCCCGAGGCGATGGACGACGAGCTGCGGCAGTTCGTCGAGGGCTGGTCCGACCGCCACCCCTATCGCGTGCGGCCCGAGGGCGGCGCGGAGTAGGGTGCCGCTGCCGCCGGCTGCGGCGGCAGGGCCTCGTCCAGCACGCGGCCGATCGGCACGTCGAGCGCGTTCTGCTCGGCCAGCGACAGGCCGCGCATCATGGCGTTGAAGCGCGGCGTCCAGGCCGCGGTCGGGAATTCGGGACCCAGTTCGCCCGCCCGGTGCATGCCGAGCGCGTGGGCCAGCGTATCGACGGTGTCGGTCTGCAGGTCGCGGGCCAGCAGCCAGCGCCCGCCGCCGGTCGGCGCCACGTAGCCCGCCTCGTAGAGCGCGTGCAGCCGGTCGTCGACCATGGTGGTGGCAAGGCCCAGGCGCCGCGCCAGTTCCCGCACCCGGCGCCCGCCCGGCGTGCGCAGCCCGTCGAGGATGGCCAGGCTGAGGGCCAGCGTCAGCGTGTGGGTGCCAGACGTGCGACCGCCGAACCGTTCGGCCCGCCATTCCGGCAGCCCGGCGGTGACGACGGCGCCGAACATCACGACCGCCCACATCAGGTACATCCACAGCAGGAAGATCGGCAGGGCGGCGATCGCGCCATAGACCGCCTGGTAGCTGACGAAGCGGGTGACGTAGTAGCCGAAGCTCATCTGGATGAGCTGGAACAGCAGGGCCGCCACCAGCCCGCCCACGAACCCGTCCGACCAGCGCACGGTGCGGTTGGGGATGATGAGGTAGAGCGAGGAGAAGGCGGCCACGCTGAGGAGGAACGGAAAGACCCAGGCGATGCGCGAGAGCAGGAACCCCAGCCCGGCATCCTCGGCCAGGGCCAGCGCCCGGCTGGAGAGCGACAGGCTGGCGCCCAGCAGCAGCGGCCCCAGGCTGAGGATCGCCCAGTAGGCCAGGATGCGGCCGAGCCAGGGCCGCTCGGTCGGCACCCGCCAGATGAAATTGAAGCGCCATTCGATGGTGGCCAGCAGCAGCACCGCCGTCACCGCCAGGCCCACCACGCCGACCGCCGTCAACTGCACGGCGGCACCCGCGAACTGCGAGACATAGGTATCGACGACCTCGCCCACCTCCGGCACCAGGTTGCGCAGGATGAGCGCAGAGATCGCCTGGCGGGCGTCGGAATACATGGGAAAGGCCGTCAGCGCCGACAGGCCCACGGCAAAGGCCGGCACGATCGCCAGCAGCGAGGTGTAGCTGAGCGAGCCCGCCGCCTCCAGGCACTGGTCGCGGTAGAAGCGGCGCATGGCATAGAGGGCGAAGCCGCCGGCCAGCCGCAACCGGTCCATTCCCGCCCGCAACCCGCGGCGGGTGGCGGCCTCCCAATCGAATCGTGCGCCGATCATGGAGGATATATAGCGTGCCCTGCGATCGGCCGGTGCGTTGCCGCAACGATTCTATGGTGTAGGATGCCGGCCGATTGCCGGAATTGGGTCGCGAGCGAGGCAAGCATGCAGGAAGCACGGCCGTTGATGGCCGGCAAACGGGGTTTGATCATGGGGGTGGCCAACGACCGCTCGATCGCCTGGGGCGTTGCCCAGGCCGTCGCAGGGGCCGGGGCGCAACTCGCCTTCACCTATCAGGGCGAAGCATTGGAGAAGCGGGTGCGTCCGCTGGCCGAATCGGTCGGCTCGGACATCCTGCTGCCGTGCGACGTTCTCGACGGGGCCAGCCTCGATGCCGTATTCGCCACCTTGCAGGAACGTTGGGGCGGGCTGGACTTCCTGGTCCACGCCATCGCCTATTCCGACAAGGACGAACTGAAGGGGCGCTACGTCGATACCAGCCGGGAGAACTTCGTCCAGTCGATGCTGGTCTCCTGCTACTCCTTCACCGAGGTCTCGCGCCGCGCGTCGGCGATGATGGGTCCGGGCGGCAGCTTGCTGACCATGACCTATTACGGGGCCGAGAAGGTGATGCCCCACTACAACGTCATGGGCGTGGCCAAGGCCGCGCTGGAGGCCAGCGTGCGCTACATCGCGGCCGACCTGGGCGGCGACGGGGTGCGGGTGAACGCCATCTCGGCCGGGCCGATCAAGACGCTGGCGGCATCGGGGATCGGCGACTTCCGCTACATCCTGAAGTGGAACCAGTACAACGCGCCGCTGAAGCGCAACGTCACCATCGAGGATGTCGGCGGCTCGGGCCTCTACCTGCTGAGCGACCTCTCGTCGGGGGTCACGGGCGAGGTGCATCACGTCGACTGCGGCTACCATGTCGTCGGCATGAAGAACGCATCGGCACCCGACATCGCCACCGTCTGACGGGGGCCACGCGCGGATCCATGTCGTTCAACACCTTCGGCCAGCTCTTCCGTTTCACCACCTGGGGGGAAAGCCACGGCCCGGCGCTGGGCGTCGTCGTCGACGGCGTGCCGCCGCTGATCCCCCTCTCCGAGGAGGAGATCCAGGTCTGGCTCGACCGCCGCAAGCCGGGGCAGTCGCGCTTCACCACCCAGCGGCGCGAGCCCGACCGGGTGGAGATCCTGTCCGGCGTGTTCGAGGGCCTGACCACGGGCACGCCGATCAGCCTGATGATCCGCAACGAGGACCAGCGGTCCAAGGACTATGCGGAGATCAAGGACAAGTTCCGGCCGGGCCATGCCGACTTCACCTACTGGACCAAGTACGGCATCCGCGACTATCGGGGCGGCGGCCGGTCGTCCGCGCGCGAGACGGCGGCCCGGGTGGCCGCCGGCGCGGTTGCCCGCAAGGTGCTGGGGGCTGGCGTCACCGTGCGCGGCGCGCTGGTGCAGATCGGCCCGCACGCCATCGACCGTGGCCGCTGGGACTGGGACGCGGTCGAGGACAACCCGTTCTGGTGCCCGGACCGGGTGACCGCCCAGAGCTGGGAAGGCTATCTCGACGGCGTCCGCAAGTCCGGCTCGTCGGCGGGGGCGGTGATCGAGATCGTGGCCGACGGCGTGCCGGCCGGCCTGGGCGCGCCCATCTACGGCAAGCTCGATTCCGACATCGCGTCGGCCTTCATGAGCATCAATGCGGTGAAGGGGGTCGAGATCGGCGCCGGTTTCGCGGCGGCCGCCCTGTCGGGCGAGGAGAATGCCGACGAGATGCGGATGGAGGGCGGCCAGCCGCACTTCACCTCCAACCAGGCGGGCGGCATCCTGGGCGGCATCGCCACCGGCCAGCCGGTGGTGGCGCGCTTCGCCGTGAAGCCGACGAGTTCGATCCTTGCCCCCCGCCGCACCGTCACCACGGGCGGTGAGGAGGCCGAGATCGTCACCAAGGGCCGCCACGACCCCTGCGTCGGCATCCGTGCCGTGCCGGTGGGCGAGGCGATGATGGCCTGCGTACTGGCCGACCATCTGCTGCGCCATCGCGCCCAGGTGGGCTTTCAGAATCCGGGAGTTCGCCAAGATGGATGACGGCGCGATCCGCGTTTCGCACAGCTCGCACTGGGGCGCCTTCACGGCCTGGAAGTCCGGCGACGGCATCGCGGTCGCCCCCCACCCGGCCGACCCGGACCCCTCGCCCTTGCTGGCCAACGTCCCGCAGGCGGCCCGACATGCCGCTCGCATCGCCCAGCCGATGGTCCGCCGCGGCTGGCTGGAGCGCGGTCCCGGGCCGGACCCGATGCGCGGTCGCGACGAATTCGTGCCGATGGCCTGGGACGACGTGCTCGACCGGCTCGCGGCCGAACTGACGCGCGTCTATGACGGACCGGGCGCGGAGGCCGTCTATGGCGGCTCCTATGGCTGGTCGAGCGCCGGGCGCTTCCACCATGCCCAGAGCCAGGTCCACCGCTTCCTCAATCTGATGGGCGGCTACATCCGCTCGGTCAACAGCTACAGCGCGGGTGCCGCCTCGGTCATCCTGCCGCGCGTGCTGGGCAATTTCGTCGACTATGCCCGCCGCAACGTGCCGTGGACCCACCTGGAGAAGTACACCGACCTCGTCGTCAGCTTCGGCGGCATGGCGATCAAGAACGCCACCGTCGGCAGCGGCGGCACCAGCAAGCACCTGGCGCGCGGCCACATGGCGGCCGCCCGCCAGCGTGGCGCGGAATTCGTCGTCATCGGCCCGCTGCGCGACGACCTGCCGGAAGAGGCAGGGGCGGAATGGCTGCCGATCGCGCCCGGCACCGACACCGCGCTGATGCTGGGCATCGCCCACACGCTGGTGGCCGACGGCCTGCACGACCGCGCCTTCCTCGACCGCTTCTGCGAGGGCTACCCGGTATTCGAGGACTACCTGACCGGCCGGTCGGACGGGGTGGCCAAGGATGCCGCCTGGGCCGCACCCATCTGCGGCATGCCGGCCGACGACATCGCGGCACTCGCCCGGCGCATGGCCGGCCGGCGCACGCTGGTGGTGGTCAGCCAGTCGCTCCAGCGCGCCGAGCATGGCGAGCAGCCGATCTGGATGGCGCTCGTGCTGGCCTCCATGCTGGGCCAGGTCGGGCTCGAGGGCGGCGGCTTCTCCTACGGGCTGGGTTCGATCGCCAATATCGGCAAGGCCGCGCTGGACGTGCCGACGCCCACCCTGTCGCAGGGGCAGAACCCGATCCGCCCCTTCATTCCGGTCGCCCGCATCTCCGACATGCTGCTGCAGCCGGGCGTGGAGTTCGACTATGACGGCCGGCGGATGACCTATCCGGCCATCAAGCTGGTCTACTGGGCGGGCGGCAACCCGTTCCATCACCACCAGGACCTGGCCCGCCTGCGCCGGGCGTTCGCCGCCGTCGATACCCTCGTGGTGCAGGATTCGGTGTGGACGGCGACTGCGCGGCACGCCGACATCGTGCTGCCGGCGACCGTGACGCTGGAGCGCGACGATATCGGCGCTGCCGCCTTCGATCCCACCATGGTGGCGATGAAGCAGGTGCTGGAGCCGTTCGGCCAGGCGCGCGACGACTACACGATCTTCGCCGAACTGTCCCGCCGCCTGGGGATCGAGCAGGAGTTCACCGAGGGCCGCACGGCCGGGGAGTGGCTGCGCCATCTCTACGAGCCGACGCGCAAGGCGATCGCCGCCCGGGAAGGCTCCGCGCCCGACTTCGACCAGTTCTGGGCCGCCGGCGAGATGACGCTGCCGACCGCGCCCGAGGATGGCGGCCCGACCCGGGCCTTCCGCCTCGATCCCGAGGGGGCGCCCCTGCCGACGCCGAGCGGCCGGGTCGAGATCTATTCGTCGACCATTGCCGGCTTCGGCTATGCCGACTGCCCCGGCCACCCGACCTGGATGGCGCCGACCGATGGCGTCGGCTCGGCCGCTATCGGCAAGTGGCCGTTGCAACTGGTGGCCAACCAGCCGGCGACCCGGCTGCACAGCCAGCTCGATTTCGGCGGTTACAGCCAGGATTCCAAGGTGCGCGGGCGCGAGCCCATCCGCATCCATCCCGACGACGCGGCCGCGCGCGGCATCGCCGAGGGCGACGTGGTGCGGCTCTTCAACGATCGCGGCGCCTGCCTGGCCGGCGCCCAGTTGAGCCGCGACGTGCGCCCGGGCGTGGTCCAGCTCGCGACCGGCGCCTGGTACGACCCGGTCGATGCGGCCGAGGACAACCCGCTCTGCGTCCATGGCAACCCGAACGTGCTGACGCGCGATGTCGGTACGTCCAGCCTGGCCCAGGGCTGCACCGGCCAGTTGACCTGCGTGCAGGTGGAGCGGTTCGCCGGCAACCTGCCGCCGATCCGCGCCTTCGACCCGCCGGCCGCGGACTAGAGCATGATCCATTCAGGTAGCGGCATATCCGGCATTTCGTAGATATCGGCTGCATTCGTCTGGGGGGAAGAGGTCGAGGAGCTTGCCGATCCGCTGCCAAGTGGAGGTGGGCGAGCGCTCCTCTGCCTTCCGCAGGAGGGTCTTGAGCTTGGCGAAGACCTGTTCGATCGGGTTGAGATCGGGGCTGTAGGGCGGCAGGAAGAAGAGCTTCGCGCCGGCGCGCCGAAGCGCGCGCCGAACGCCCTGCCCTTTGTGACTGCCGAGATTGTCCATCACGACCACGTCGCCCGGTCGCAGCGTCGGGACGAGCGCCTGCTCCACATAGGCTAGGAAGCGTTCGCCGTTGATCGGTCCGTCGAAGACGCACGGCGCGTCGATCCGGTCGGCACGCAGGGCTGCCAGGAAGGTCATGGTCTTCCAGTGCCCATGCGGCACCCGGCCGATCAGACGCTGGCCGACCGGCGCATAACCATGGGTACGCGTCATGTTGGTCTTCGCCCAGGTCTCGTCGATGAACACCAGGCGAGACGGGTCTATCCGCTTCTGGTGCAATCGCCAGCGCCGCCGACGGTAGGCAACGTCAGGCCGTTCCTGCTCGCTTGCATGCAGGCTTTTTTTTGAAGCGCAGCCCCTCGGAGCGCACGAAGCGCTGCACCGCTCCGTAGCTCGCCGCCACCCCGCGCTCGCGGAGCTCGGACACCAGTCCGCGCACCGTCAGGTCCGACTTCTCATCGATCCGACCCAGTATCCAGGCGCGATGCGGCGACAGTGACAGCGCCCGGCGCCCGCCTGTCGCCTTCGGCGCAACGCCCCCCGTATCCCGCTTGCGTTGCGCCCAACGGATCGCCGTCGCCACGCTTACCGCGAAATGCGCCGCCGCCTTATGCCGGCTCACGCCGGACTCAATCAGAGCTACCACGCGAGACCGCAAGTCCAATGAGTAGGCCCGACCCATCGATGCTGGCCTCCTAACCAGCCAGCATCTTGAATCAGAAACCTACCGCCCAGGGAATCCCCATCCGATTCAGGCCCCCAGATTCATGCTCTAGATCAGCAACCGAAGCGGCTGGCGATGTTCGCCAGCCGTGCCTGCCACAGCGGATTGTCCAGCACCGACCGGTCGACGAGGCCGGTGGGTGCCTGGCCGCGCTTGACGGCCAGGGTCGCGCGCACGTCGGCAGCACCGATGCCGGCGAAACATTCGTCGGTCCAGCACAGCGAGTGCGGGGTGAAGAGCACGTTGTCGAGCCGCAGCAGCGGGTCGTCGGCGGGGCAGGGCTCGACCTCGAACACGTCGATGCCGGCCCCGGCGATCCAGCCCTCGGTCAGGGCCTGGGCCAGCGCCTTCTGGTCGACCACGGGGCCGCGGGCGGTGTTGATCAGGAAGGCGGTGGGCTTCATCGTCCGCAGCCGATCGGCGTTGACGATGGCGCGCGTCTCCGGGTTCAGGGGCACCGACACCGACAGGAAGTCCGCCTCGGCGAACAGGCGTTCCAGGCCGACCAGCTCCACCCCCAGGCCGGCGACGGCGGCGGGGTCGATGTAGGGATCGTGCGCGATCAGCCGCATGCCGAAGGGTTGCAGCAGCTTCAGCGTCTCGAGCCCGATATTGCCGACGCCGAGCTGGGCGAAGGTACGGGTGGTCAGGCCCAGGCCCATATGGTCGTTGCGCTGCGGCCAGGCGGCGGGGCCGCCGCGAACGATGCGGTCCTTGGCCACCAGCCGGCCGGCCAGCGCCAGCATGTAGGTGATGATGGCGACCGCGACCGGCCGGCGCACCCCGTCCGGCGTGATGGCGACGGCGATGCCGGCGGCCGTGCAGGCGGCCACGTCGACGCTGTCGTAGCCGACGCCGAAGCGGGCGACCAGCGCCAGCCGCCCGTCCGCGGGAATGCTCGCGGCATCGAAGCGCGGCACCAGGACGATGACCGCGTCGAAGCCTGCCAGCCGGTCGGCCGGCAGGTGGCCGTCGACCGGGTCGACATAGGCGACCTCGATGTCGGGGTCGTCCAGCAGCGGTCCCAGGTCGAACATGGGATAGGCCGGGCTGCCGTCGGCGCGACGGAAATCGCCGCTGAGGGCGACACGGAAGCGGTCGTCGGGCATCGGTTCCTCCCCCCGGGGAATGGTCGCCCGCGGGTTCAGCCCGCGATGCGGATGGCGTCGAACTTCAGCAGGTGGCCCAGCCAGCGATAGACGGCGGCCCGGCGCACGTCGGCCACGACCGCCACCAGGGCCGAGATCGGCTGCGGCCCACCGGCCAGCAGACCCAGCACCGCCTCCTGCTCGTCCTGGCGCAGGAAGTGGCGGTCGGCCAGGTTGTTCAGTGCGGATTTGCGGATCGCCTGGACGGGGACGCCCGTCCCGGCCGGCGGCAGGGCCAGCACCAGGTCTGCCGAAAGCTGGCGGCTGGCGAAATGGCCGTAGAGGCGGAACGGATCCTCGACCCGCGGCTCATGCGAATGGCCATCGCGGCGGGCGCCGCTCTCGCCGTCGCGGATGCGGCGGGCGGCCAGTTCGCTCCACAGCGCCCGGTACTGTTCCATCACCACCGGCCAGTCGAACACCTCGCGGCCGCGCCGGGCGGCGGTGGCGGCCATGCGCGCGCGGAGCTGCGGGTCGAGCGCCAGGGAGGCGAAGGCGGCAGCCGCCCGCGGGATGTCGACCGCCGTCATCAGCGCGGTCGAGCCGACATAGCGCTGGAAGCTCTCGTTGAGGGCGGCATTGCCGAGCGGCAGCAAGGCGCCCGCCCCACCCGGCGGGGCGTAGGTCGGGATGCGGAACCCGTCCTCGCCGTCGCGCACCGTGTCGCGATAGCCGTCCCAGTCGGAGACGACGACCGGCAGGCCCGCCGCCATCGCTTCGACCGGCGCCAGGCCGAACGTCTCCTGGATGTTGTCGACGAGCGACGCGAAGACATCGGCCGCGTGCCAGATCTCGGTCTTGGCCGGCTCGACACGGGCATCGACGATGCTGAGGCCGATCGAGGGGGCATAAAGGCGGGCCGCCTCGCGGAACGCTTCCTCATGCTCTGGCATGGGGAACCAGCCGGCCATGATCGCGTGCATCTTGCGCCCGCTCGCCTTGGCCGCCTGCTCCAGGGCGATGAACATCGGCGTCGGATGGGCCTTCTCGACATAGGAGAGGCGGCCCAGATAGAGCACGGCCAGCGCGTCGTCGGCGATGCCCAGGCGCTGGCGCCACGCCCGGCCGGCGGCGATGCGCGCGTCGGTCTTGCGGAACTTGGCCACGTCGACGCCGAGCGGCAGGATCGGCAGCTGCGGCGTCGGCAGGCGGGTCGCGCCATAGCGGTCGGCCATGTAGGCGTGCCAGCGCTCGAACAGCATCTCCATGGTCTTCTTGACCGCGCGCGAGGTGCAGACGAGCGCGTCCCAGCTCTGCACCGGGCCGATCACCGTCTCCATGTGCGCGTCGAGATTGAACGGCCCGGCCATGGTGTGGATCAGGCCGGCGATGCTGTAGCTGCGCTGGCCGATCCGCCGCCGGTCCCAGGCGTCGCGCGCCAGGTGGGGGTCGAGATGCATGATGCAGCCGGGCTCGCCCAGGCGCGCCAGCTCGTTGTGGGACAGGAAGTGGGTCTTGAACTTGCGCGTGGTCAGCGTGCCCAGGATCTCCTTGTACTTCTCGGCCGTGCCGGCCGTCGAAGCATAGAGATAGAGGTCCTCGTGGGGCGTGGTCGCCAGGAAGGCGCTGATGAAGGCGTTGTTCGCCATGTCCTTCCCGAACGGTCGGTCGGTCGGGATCTTGCCGGCGGCGCGGGCGACGGAGATTGCGGCGTTCGTCGTCATGTACGGCTCGGCCCATCTATCGGGGGTGGCGGTCGGGTTGGAGACCTTATGCGGGCCGGCGGAAAACCGCTACCAGCTCGACATGCGGCGACCACAGAAACTGATCGACCGGCGTGGCCTGCTCCAGCCGCAACCCGCCCGCGACCAGGCGGGCGGCATCGCGCGCGAAGGTGACCGGGTTGCAGGAGACATAGACGACGCGCGGCACGGCCGACCGGGCCAGGGCATCCGCCAAGGCAGCCGCACCCGCCCGCGGCGGATCCAGGATGGCCGCGGTCCAGGTGCGCATCTCCGCCAGCGTAGGCGGTCGGCGGTCGAGGTCGCGCCGTTCGACGGTCACCCGGTTGCCGACCCCGCCGGCGCGGGCGCCGGCCAGCAGGGCCTCCAGGGCGGGGGCGTCGCGATCGAAGGCCAGGACCCGGCGCGCCTTGCCGGCCACGGCCAGCGCGAAGGTGCCGCAGCCGGCATGGAGGTCGGCCACGGTCGCCCCGGCCGGCACGGCCTCGGCCACCAGCGCAGACAGGACGGCCTCGGACCGCATGCCGGCCTGCAGGAACCCGCCGGGCGGTGGCGTCACCGCGATGCCGCCGAAACGCACCCGCGGCGCCCGGCGGATCGCCACCGGCTCGGGTGCCGTGCGGTCGTCGGGCGCCACCGACAGGCGGGCGAGGTCGAGGTCCTCGGCCAGGCGGGCCAGGGCCGTGCGTGCGGGCGCCCCGAAGGTGCCGGGCACGACCAGCAGCAGGTCGATCCCGCCCTCGGTCAGGGTCAGGGCGACGTCGCCCGCATGCCGCCTGGGCCAGATAGCGGCCAGGCCGCGGGCCAGCGCCGGCAGGATCGCCACCAGTTCGGGTGCGGCGACCGGACATTCGCTGATCGGGACGATGCGGTCGCTGCCGGCGGCGTTGAAGCCCACCAGCAGGCGGCCGCCGGCCGGCTGCACCGCCAGCCGCAAGCGGCGGCGGTCGCCGGGCTCGGCCGGGACCAGGGGCGCGATCACGCCGGGATCAAGGCCCTCGCGCGCGAAGGCCTCGACGACCCGCGCGCGCTTCCAGGCCTGGTAGGCGGGGGCAGCGATATGCTGGACGACGCAGCCGCCGCATTCGCCGAAATGGCGGCAGGCCGGGGCCGTCCGGTCGGGGCCGTCCGCCAGCCGTTCGACGATGCGGGCGCGCCAGCCGTCGCCCGCCTTGCGCTCGCGCGCGACCAGCAGCCGGTCGCCAGGGGCGGCGAACGGGATGTAGAGCCGGTCGGCGCCGGCCTCGGCCAGCCCGTCGCCGCCGCTGCCCAGTGCCGTCACGGTCATGGTTTCGTTCATGCCGGCTCGGCCTTGGCGCCCGCGATCAGGAATTCGACGTTGCCGTCGGCGCCGTGGATCGGGCTCTGGGTTACGCCCAGAACGGTCCAGCCGGGCAGGGATTCGAGCCACGCCCGGATGCGCAGGCACACTTCCTCGTGCAGGGCCGGGTCACGCACGATGCCGCCCTTGCCGACGCGGCCGCGGCCCACCTCGAACTGCGGCTTGATGAGCGCGACCAGCCGGGCACCCGGGCCGGTCAGGGACAGGGGCGTCGGCAGGACCGTCTCCAGCCCGATGAAGCTGGCGTCGCAGACGACGAGGTCGATCGGCTCGGGGATGGTCTCCGTCGTCAGGTGGCGGGCGTTGACGCGCTCCAGCACCACCACCCGCGGGTCGCCGCGCAGCTTCCAGGCAAGCTGGCCGTGGCCGACGTCGACGGCGTAGACGCGGGCCGCCCCGCGGGCCAGCAGCACATCGGTGAAGCCGCCGGTCGAGGCGCCCACGTCGAGCGCCACCAGGCCGGCCGGGTCGATGGCGAAATGGTCGAGCGCGCCCACCAGCTTCAGGCCGCCGCGCGACACCCAGGGCATCTCACCGCCGCGCACCTCCAGCGCCAGGTCGCCCGCGACCTTCACGCCCGGCTTGTCCAGCCGGCGCTCGCCGGTGAAGACGCGGCCGGCCAGGATCAGCGCCTGCGCCCGCTCGCGGCTTTCGGCCAGCCCGCGTGCCACCAGCATCTGGTCGAGCCGTTCGCTGCCGGCCCGCGCCGCCACTGGAGCTACCTCGGCCTCAGGCGGTGGCCGGCATGGCGATGTCGTTGCGGCCCAGCGCCGCCAGCGCGGTCGCCACGACATGGCGGGCATTCAGCCCGGCCTCGTCATACTGCTTGGCCGGTGCGTCATGGTCGATGAAGCGGTCGGGCAGGGTCATCGGCCGCACCTTCAGCCCCTGGTCGAGCAGGCCCTCGCGCGCCAGGAAATGCAGGACGTGGGTGCTGAAGCCGCCGATCGCGCCTTCCTCGATGGTGATCAGCACCTCGTGCTCGGCCGCCAGCCGGCGCACCAGCCGGGTGTCGAGCGGCTTGGCGAAGCGGGCGTCGGCCACGGTGGCCGACACGCCGAAGGTGGCCAGATCCTGTGCCGCCTTCAGGCATTCCTGGAGCCGGCCGCCGAAGCTGAGGATGGCGACCGTCGTGCCCTCGCGCAGCACGCGGCCCTGGCCGATCTCCAGCGGCGTGCCGCGGGCCGGCAGTTCCAGCCCGATGCCCTCGCCGCGCGGGTAGCGCACGGCCGACGGGCGATCGTCGATGGCGGCACAGGTCGCCACCATGTGCATCAGCTCCAGCTCGTCGGCCGCCGCCATGACGACGAAGTCGGGCAGGTTCGCCAGGTAGGTGACATCGAAGGCGCCGGCATGGGTGGCGCCGTCGGCGCCCACCAGCCCCGCCCGGTCGATGGCGAAGCGCACCGGCAGGCGCTGCAGGGCGACGTCGTGCACCACCTGGTCGTAGGCGCGCTGGAGGAAGGTCGAATAGATCGCCGCGAACGGCTTCATGCCCTCGCTCGCCATGCCGGCGGCAAAGGTGACGGCATGCTGCTCGGCGATGCCGACATCGAAGGTGCGGGTGGGGAAGCGCTCGCCGAAGCGGTCTAGCCCGGTGCCGGACGGCATGGCGGCGGTGACGGCGACGACGCGGTCGTCCGCCTCGGCCTCGGCCACCAGCGCGTCGGCGAAGACGCGGGTATAGGCGGGCGTCGTCGATTTCGGCTTGGCCTGGGCGCCGGTCACCACGTCGAAGCGGACGACGCCATGATACTTGTCGGGCGCCCGCTCGGCCGGCGGATAGCCGTGGCCCTTCTCGGTCACGACATGCACCAGCACCGGGCCGGATTCGGCGGCGTCGCGCACGTTGCGCAGCACCGGTACCAGATGGTCCAGGTTATGCCCGTCGATCGGGCCGACGTAATAGAAGCCCAGCTCCTCGAACAGCGTGCCGCCGCCGACCAGCCCGCGGGCATAGCCCTCGGCGCGGCGCGCGGCTTCTTCCAGCGGGCGCGGCAGGTGGCGGACCATGTCCTTGGCGAGATCCCGCAGCGAGCGGTAGGGCTTGGACGAGATCAGCCGCGACAGGTAGGCGCTCATGGCGCCGGCGGGCGGGGCGATCGACATGTCGTTGTCGTTGAGGATGACGACCAGGCGCGACTTGGACGAGCCGGCATTGTTCATGGCCTCGTAGGCCATCCCCGCGCTCATCGCGCCGTCGCCGATGACGGCCACCACGCGGCGTTCCTCGCCCTTCAGGTCGCGGGCGACCGCCATGCCGAGCCCGGCCGAGATCGAGGTGGAGCTGTGGGCCGCGCCGAACGGGTCGTACGGGCTCTCGCTGCGCCGGGTGAAACCGGACAGGCCGCCCGCCTGGCGCAGCGAGCGGATGCGCTCGCGCCGGCCGGTCAGGATCTTGTGCGGATAGGCCTGGTGGCCGACGTCCCAGATCAGCCGGTCGTGCGGCGTGTCAAACAGATAGTGGATCGCCACCGTCAGTTCGACGACGCCCAGGCCGGCGCCCAGATGGCCGCCGGTGATCGACACGGCGTCGACGGTTTCCCGGCGCAACTCGTCGGCAAGCTGGCGCAGCGCCGATTCGGGCAGCCGGCGCAGGTCGGACGGGACATGGACGCTGTCCAGGAGCGGGGTCTTGCTGCTCGTATTCAAGATGCCGTTTCCCACCTCCAGAATGGCATTGCGCCCGCCGGCCCGTGATATCGGCCATGATACCGTACGGGCTGCGGTCGGGTCGGCCCCCTGGTCGCATTCGGGCTGGCGACCGTCCGGGGCATCATCTTGCGCGCGCACCATGCGCCCTAGGGCCCCGCCGGGGCAACCCCGGCCGGCCGGGGCGGCCCGTTCAGGACCGCCGCGTCAGTACGAAACGCGCGACGTCGCGCAGCAGATCCGCCTTGTCGTCGAAGGCGTCGAGGTGGCGAACGGCCTGGTCGGACAGCATGGCCGCCTGGGCGCGGGCGCGCTCGATGCCCAGGATCGACACGAAGGTGGCCTTGCCGCGCTGGGCGTCCTGGCCGACCGACTTGCCCGTCTCGGCCTCGCTGCCCTCGGCATCCAGCAGGTCGTCGACGATCTGGAAAGCCAGGCCAAGGTCGTGGGCATAGGCCTTCAGCGCGTGCCGCGGCTCGGCCGCCGCCTTGCCCTGGATGGCGCCCGCCTCGCAGGAGAAGGCGATCATGTCGCCGGTCTTCATCCGCTGCAGGCGGGTGATGGCGCCGATGTCGAGCGTCTGCTTCTCGGCGATCAGGTCGATCATCTGGCCGCCGACCATGCCCTGGCTGCCGGCAGCCTCGGCGGCGGCCTGCACCAGTTCGCAGCGCACGGCCGGGTCGGAATGGGTCTCAGGCCCGGCCAGCACGCCGAAGGCGCGCGTCAGCAGTCCGTCGCCGGCCAGGATCGCGGTTGCCTCGTCGAAGGCGCGGTGGACGGTGGGGCGGCCGCGCCGGAGTTCGGAATCGTCCATCGCCGGCAGGTCGTCATGGACCAGGGAATAGGCGTGGATCATCTCGATGGCGGCTGCCACCCGCAAGGCCGGGATGCGGCCGACGCCGAACAGGCTGGCCGACGTCACCGCCAGGAACGGCCGCAGCCGCTTGCCGCTGCCAAGGGCCGCATAGCGCATGGCATCGACCACCGGCGCCTCCAGCCCCGGGGCTGGAGGCAGCAGGCGGTCGAGCGTGGCGTCGACGGCGGCCCCTACCGCCTGGAGCGCCTGCTCGAGGTCGCGGCCCTGCAACAGTTCGTCAAGCAAGTTTCATCGGCTCCGCGGTGACGGCCCCGTCCGGGCCGATGGCGATCTGCTCGATCTTGGCCTGGGCTTCCGACAGCTTGCGCTCGCAATGGCGCTTCAGCAGCACGCCGCGCTGGTAGGCGTCGATCGCCAGTTCCAGCCCGCCCTGGCCGCCCTCGAGCTGGCGGACGATCTTGTCGAGTTCGGCCAGCGCCTCCTCGAAGCTGAGGCGGGCGATATCCGCGTCGGGCGCGGCGGCGGGGTCTTTGACGCTCGGTTCCTTGGCCATCGCGGCCTTTCTATATCTCTTGGCGACGCCGCCGCAAGGCAGCGGGCCTTCAGGCGAGATGGCGGACGGCCAGCATGCCGAGGAACAACCCGCCGATCGCCAGCACCGCCGAGGCGGCGACGTAGAGCGCGGCGGTCCCCACCTGGCCGCGCTCGTAGAGCAGGACGGCGTCGAGCGAGAAGGTCGAGAAGGTGGTGAAGCCGCCGAGCACGCCGGTCGTCAGGAAGAGCCGCCAGGCCTGGCCCGGATCGGCCTTGTGGGCGAACCAGCCGACCAGCAGCCCCATGGTGAGCGAGCCCACGACGTTGACGACCAGCGTGCCGCAGGGAAAGCCGCCGCCGAACAGCCGCAGGCTGGCGAGGTTCACCCGTGGCGGGCGGCCCCGCCCAGCCCCGCCCCCAGGAATACCGCCAGCCAGGGCTGCATGGGTCGCCCGCCCGTCAGGCGCCGGCGCGCATCAGGGCGGCGACGTGGGCCGCCGACGAGCCGGCCAGCGCCTCCAGGTCGTAGCCGCCCTCCAGCACCGACACGACGCGGCCCCGGCAGTGGCGGGCGGCCAGGCTCGTCAGCTTGTCGGTGACCCAGGCGAAGTCTTCCTCGAAGAGGTTGAGGCCGGCCAGCGGATCGCGGCTGTGGGCGTCGAACCCGGCCGAGATGAAGAGGAAATCGGGGCGGAAATCCTCCAGCGCCGGCAGCACGAACTCCGCCACCGCGAAGCGGAAGTCGGCCGACCCGGCATTGGTGCCGAGCGGGGCATTGACGATGTTGCCGGCGACGCCGCGCTCGTCGCGGGCACCGGTGCCGGGATAGAGCGGCCATTGATGGGTGGAGGCGTAGAAGAGCCGCGGGTCGGCCGCGAACATCGCCTGCGTGCCGTTGCCGTGATGGACGTCGAAGTCGATCACGGCGACGCGGTCGCAGCCATGCGCCTGGTGGGCGCGCAGCGCACCGACCGCGACGTTGTTGAAGAGGCAGAATCCCATGGCGCGGTCGGGCTCGGCATGGTGGCCGGGCGGGCGGACGGCGCAGAAGGCGTTCGCCGCCTCGCCGGCCATGACCGCGTCGACTGCCGCCGTCACGGCACCCGCCGCCCGCCAGGCCGCCTCACGCGAGCCGGGCGAGACGACGGTGTCGGGGTCGAGGCCGCGCCGGCCGCTTTCGGGGATGCCGGCCAGCACGACGTCGATATGCGCCTGGGGGTGGACGCGCAGCAGGTCGGCATCGTCGACCAAGGGGGCTTCCCGCCGGTCCAGCGCGGCGAACTCCGGCGCGTCGAGTGCGGCCAGGACCGCGCGCAGCCGGTCGGCCCGCTCCGGGTGGTATTCGCCGGTGTCGTGGCCGAGGCAGGCGGGGTGGCTGTAGAGCAGGGTCGTCATGGGGCTTCCCCGGCGTCGCGGCGGCGGGCGACGGCGTCGGCCAGCACGCACAGGATCTCGAACATCATGGTGGCGCCGACCAGCGCCGTGTTGCCGCTCGGGTCGAAGGGCGGCGAGACCTCGACCACGTCGCCGCCGACCAGGTCCAGCCCCTGCAACCCGCGCAGCATGCGCTGGGCCTCGTGGGTCGAGAAGCCGCCCACCTCGGGCGTGCCGGTGCCGGGCGCATAGACGGGGTCGAGCCCGTCGACGTCGAAGCTGACATAGGTCGGCCCGTCGCCGACGACCCGGCGTGCCTCCTCGATCACGCGGGCGACGCCCAGGTCGAAATACTCCTCGATGCCGATCACCCGGATGCCCTGCTCGTAGGCCCAGTCCATGTCGTCGGCATGGTAGAGCGAGCCGCGGATGCCGATCTGCACCGTGCGCTTGGGATCCAGCAGCCCTTCCTCGATGGCGCGGCGGAAGGGCGTACCGTGGGTGTACTTGAAGCCGCCGAAATAGCTGTCCCAGGTGTCCGAGTGGGCATCGAAATGCACCATGCCGACCGGCCGGTGCCGGGCGATGGCGCGCATGATCGGCAGGGTGACGAGATGGTCGCCGCCGGCCGACAGCGGCACCGCGCCCGCGGCATGGACGCGGGCGAAGAACCGCTCCACCCGCTCCAGCGTGTCGGTCAGGTCGGCCGGGTTCACCGGCACGTCGCCATGGTCGCCGACGCGGGCCAGGCTGTAGGGCTGGATCGCGCTGACCGGGTGGATCTTGCGCATCATCGACGACATGTTGCGGATCTCGCGCGGGCCGTGGCGGGCGCCCGGGCGATTGGTGGTGCCGCCGTCCCACGGCACGCCGATCAGCGCAATGTCGAGCTGTGTTGCATCGCGCTGGACCGGCAGGCGCATGAAGGTCGGGATGTCCGCGAAGCGCGGCATGACCGTGCCCTCGACGGGTTGGGGAAATGTCTCCGGCTGGGAAGCGCGCGGCTCGGCCATGCGTCTGGGCTCGTGTAAGGTCAGGGGCGGCCACGAGCGTAAGGGGAGCCGATGGCGGGCGCAAACGCCGAAGAGGCGCAGGCGGAAATCGCGGCGATGCTGGAGGACCCCGCCACCCATGGCGGGCAGCCGGTGACCCGCATCGCCACCCATGGTGCCCTCGTCTTCCTGGCGGGCGATCGCGCCTGGAAGATGAAGCGGGCGGTGCGCTACCCCTATCTCGACTTCTCCACCCTCGAGAATCGGCGTCTCGCCTGCGCGGCCGAGATCGCGCTCAACCGGCGCACCGCGCCCGAGATCTACGAGGCGGTCGTGCCGGTCACCCGCGACGATGCCGGCCGTCCGCGGAT
This sequence comes from Stella humosa, assembly GCF_006738645.1. GTDB lineage: Bacteria > Pseudomonadota > Alphaproteobacteria > ATCC43930 > Allostellaceae > Allostella > Allostella humosa. Next base: position 470,785 of record NZ_AP019700.1, read on the forward strand.
CGGCGGGGAGGGGCCGGCGATCGAATGGCTGGTGGCCATGCGCCGCTTCGACGAGGGCCAGGTGCTGGACCGGCTGGCGGACGCCGGTCGCGTCGACCTCGCCATGGTGGAGGCGCTGGCCGACCATGTGGCGGCCTTCCACGCGGGCGCCGAGCGGCGGCCGGATGGCGGCGGCCAAGCCGCCATGGCCCGGGTGATCGACACCAACGACCGGGCGCTGGCCGACTGCGCCGCCGTTCTCGATCGCGGCGAGACGCGGGCGCTGGCGGCCGACAGCCATGCCCTGCTGGACGTCCTGGCGCCCTTCCTCGAGCGCCGGCGGCGCGAGGGCTTCGTGCGGCTGGGCCATGGCGACCTGCATCTGGGCAACATCTGCCTGATCGACGGCAAGCCGCGCCTCTTCGACGCGCTGGAGTTCGACCTGGCGCTGACGCGCCTGGACACGATCTACGATGTCGCCTTCCTGGTCATGGATCTGCTGGTGCGCGGCCTGCCGGCCCAGGCGAACCGCTTCCTGGAACGCTATGCCGAGCGCACGGGCGACCTGGCCGGCCTGGCGCTGCTGCCGCTCGGGCTTTCCATGCGGGCTGCCATCCGCGCCCATGTCGCGGTGGCGGCCGGCGGCAAGGACGGGCGGGCGACCGCCCGGCGCTATCTCGACCATTCCCGGGCCTTCCTGCTGCCGATGCCGCCGCGGCTGGTGGCGGTGGGCGGGCTCTCCGGCTCCGGCAAGTCGACGGTGGCGCGCGCCGTCGCCCCCTGGCTCGGGGCCGCGCCCGGGGCCCTGGTGCTGCGCAGCGACGTCACCCGCAAGCGGCTGGCCGGCATCGACCCGATGGAGCGGGCAGGGCCCGAGGCCTATGCCCCCGGCAGCGCAGAGCGCGTCTATGGCGCCCTGCGGGCCGATGCGGCGACAGCGCTGGCGGCCGGCCGCACGGTCATCGTCGATGCGGTGCATGCCCGGCCCGACGAGCGCGCGGCGGTGGAGGAAGTGGCCCGCCGCCTGGGCGTGCCCTTCGCCGGCATCTGGCTCGACGCGCCGGCCGAGACGCTGGTCGCCCGCGTCGCGGCGCGCGTGGGCGACGTGTCCGACGCGACGCCGGCGGTGGTGCGCCACCAGCTTGGCTACGATCTGGGGCCGATGGCATGGCAACGGGTGCCGGCCGCGCCCACATGGCAGGCGGTGGCCGGCGCGGTTGCGACCGCACTCGGCATCGGCGGCATCCTTGACCTGGATCAAGGTGCGGGCCGCCAGCCGTCCTAAATTCGGGGCAGAAGCCTTGCGGCGGAGGAAGCGAACATGGCGATCCGGACGATCCTGGTCCCGGTGAGTGGCGGCGTCGGCGGCGATTCGGCGCTGGATGCGGCGTTGGCGATCGCCGGCCGCAGCAACGCCCATATCGAGGCGCTGCATGTCGTGCCCAGCCAGGGCGACATGGTGCCGATCCTGGGCGAGGGCGCCAGTGCCGCCCTGATCGAGGACTTGGTCACGGCGGCCCAGCGCGACGCCGCGCTGCGTACCCAGCGGGCCGAGGCCGCGTTCGCAGCCGCCCTGGCCGGCGGGATCGTCACCCGCATGGACGGGCCGCCCGCCTCGATCGAGGCCAGGCTGCGCCACCCCACCATCAACTGGCGTCTAGTCGAGGGGCGGGAGGACGAGGTCGTCGCCCGCCGCGGCCGCCTGTTCGACCTGATCGTCGTGCCCCGCCCCGGCGGCGAGGGCGACGTGGCGCCGGAGACGACGCTGGAAGCGGCCCTGGTGGAGAGCGGCCGGCCCGTCCTGGTGTCGCCGCCCGTCCTGGGGCCGACGATGGCCACGCGCGTCGCCATCGCCTGGAACGGCAGCACGGCTGCGGCGCGCGCCGTGGCCGCCGCCCGGCCGTTCCTCGCCAAGGCGCAGTCGGTCGTGATCCTGGAGGGGGACGGCGCGGCGGCCGACGGCGCCACGGCCGAGGACCTTGCCGCCATGCTCGCCTGGCGCGGCATCGCCGCCGGCATCCATCGCTTCCGCTCCGACGGCGGCGGCATCGGCCTGTCGATCCTCGATGCCGCCAACCAGGCCGGCGCCGACCTGGTGGTCATGGGCGGCTACGGGCACAGCCGCCTGCGCGAGATGATCTTCGGCGGCGCCACCATCGACGCCATGTTCGAATCGAACCTGCCGCTCCTGATGACGCATTGAGGTCGATCATGCTGCGACGCATCCGCCTGGAACTCGCCCGCACGCCGGAATTTCCCGAGGGCAGCCATGCCCATGGCTACGAACTGGTGGCACCGCTGACCGCGGACGGGCATCTCGACACCGAGGCCTGGCAGGCCAACCGCCAGATCGCGACCGTCCACCGCTTCTGGCGGGGGGAGGAGAACCAGACGGGCCAGCTCGTGCGCACCCGCGGCGGCCGCTGGGCCATCTCGTACCTGCCCGGCCCCGACGATGACGAGCCGATCCACCGGCTGGAGGATCACCGCTTCGTCGAGGGCCAGTACGTCTCGATCCGCGAGGCGGACGGCACCGTGCGGCCCTTCGTGGTGGTGCATGTCAGGCCGGTACCCGGTCTTTCATAGGGGAAGCCACTGGCATAGGGGACTCCACCGGGTCAGGGCTGCTCCATCAGCTCGACCCGGTTGCCGCCGGGGTCGCGCACGAACAGCCGCCGCTGGCCCGGCACCGGCCGCGCGTCCGGCAGGAACTCCGACCCAGCCGCGGCAAGCGCGCTTTCCAGCCGGTCGAGGTCGGCCACGGCGAACGCCACGTGGCGGCGGCTGGCGGCGGCATCGCCGGCTGCCGTCGTGTCGGGCCGCAGATGCAGCTCGGCCGCGCCCACCCGATACCAGGCGCCCGGTTCCGGCCGGTCGCGCGCCGGCTGGGGGATTTCGGCCAGGCCCAGCGTGTGGCCGTAGAAGTGCAGGGCTGCCGCCATGCGGTCGGCCGGCACGGTAACCTGGACATGGTGGATGGCGAGGATGCCGCCGGTCACCGGGCAGCCTCGGCGGCTTCCAGCAGGGGCACGACGGCCGTCTGGCCGCGCATGCGGGCGTGGGCGAGCGCGGTCACGCCGTCGCGGTCGGCGATGCGGACGGACGCCCCATGGGCCAGCAACAGGCGCACGATCTCCACATGGCGAGGGCCGCCGTCGGCCAGGATCACCGCCTCCAGCAGGGCCGTCCAGCCCAGGTTGTTGACGTGGTCGACGTCGATCCGCGAGCGCTCCAGCAGCAGGCGCACGGTCTCCACATGGCCGCGCTCGCAGGCCGGGATCAGGGCGTTGCCGCCATAGCGGTTGCGCCGGGCATAGTCGACGCGGCCGGTCGCCAGCATCGCCTCCAGCATGGCGGTGCGCCCGCGGGCGCCGGCCAGCAGCCAAGGCGTGTCGTGGTTGGCGGCCGGCGCGTTGATGTCGGCGCCGGCGTCGATCAGCCGGCGGGCGACGGCATCATGGCCGCCGGCGACCGCCAGCAGCAGGGGCGTGCGGCCCTCCCCGTCGGCCCCGTCCAACGCCGCACCGGCCGTGATCGCCGCCTCCAGGTTCGCCAGGTCGCCCTGGCCGGCTGCCTCGCGCAGCCGTGCCTCCGCGGTCGCCGCCATGGTCGGCCGGCCCCCCATGCCCATCAGGAAAAAGGCCGCCGCGCCCAGCAGGCGACGGCGGCCATGGAAGCGGGAAGAGGCGCCCGCCAACCGGCGGCAGACGGGCGCCCGCATCGCTCAGGCGACCTTGGCCAGGCCCTGGCCGGCCAGCCACTTCTCGGTCTCGCCCAGCGCCTTGTCGAAGCGGCGGAACATCTCGTCCAGCTCGTCCCCGGTGATGATGAGCGGCGGGCAGAAGCCGATGGAATCGCCCATCGCGCGCAGGATCAGGCCGCCTTCCTGCGCCCGCTGGGCGAGGTAGGCGCCGACGCCCAGCTTGGCGTCGAACGGCGCGTGCGTGGCCTTGTCCGCCACCAGCTCGATCGCGCCGATCAGGCCGGTGCCGCGGCACTCGCCCACCAGCGGCCGGTCGGCGAAGCTGCGGATCCACTTCTGCATCTTCGGTGCGATGGCCTGGACGTGGCCGACGATGTCGCGCTCCTCGTAGATCTTCAGCGTCTCCAGGGCGACCGCGCTCGAAACGGGGTGGCCGGAATAGGTGAAGCCGTGGGCGAAGACGCCGATCTTCTCGCTCTGGCGGACCATCGCCTGGTAGATCGGCTCGGAGATCATGACGGCCGAGATCGGCAGGTAGGCCGACGACAGCGCCTTGGCGCAGACCAGGATGTCCGGCTTGATGCCGAAGGTCTGGCAGCCCCACATGTTGCCGGTGCGCCCGAAGCCGCAGATCACCTCGTCGGCGATCATCAGGATGTCGTACTTCTTCAGGATCGCCTGGACCTTCTCGAAGTAGCCGGCCGGCGGCAGGATGACGCCGCCCGCACCCATGATCGGCTCGGCGATGAAGGCCGCCACCGTCTCCGGCCCCTCGGCCAGGATGCGCTTCTCCAGGTTGTCGGCGAGGCGCGTGGCGAATGCCTCCTCGCTCTCGCCCGGCTCGCCGAAGCGATAATGGTGCGGGCAGTCGACATGCATGATGTTGGCGATCGGCAGGTCGAAGTCGCGATGGTTGTTCGGCAGCCCGGTCAGGCTGGCCGAGGCGACGGTGACGCCGTGATAGCCCTTGGTGCGGGCCAGAATCTTCTTCTTGGCCGGCCGCTCCAGCGCGTTGTTGTAGTACCAGACGAGCTTCACGACCGAGTCATTGGCCTCGGAGCCGGAATTGGCGAAGAACACCTTCGACATCGGCACCGGCGCGGTCGACAGCAGCTTCTCGGCCAGGTCGACGCCGATCTCCGTCGTCTTGCCGCCGAACGTATGATAGTAGGGCAGGCGCCGCAGGGCCGCGATCGCGGCCTCTACCAGGCGCTCCTCGCTGAAGCCGAGGGAGGCGCACCACAGCCCGGCCATGCCCTCGATATACTCCTTGCCGGCCTCGTCCTGGATGTAGATGCCGCGGCCCCCGTTGACCACCAGCGGGCCATCGGTCTCGTGCTTCTTCAGGTTGGTGTAGGAGTGCAGGTAGGTCGCGATATCGCGGCTGGCGATCGAGTTGCCGGGCGGGCGCTGCATGGATGATCCTTTCGGGGGGGAGCCGGGGCGGCGTGGCGCCAATATCCGTCCCGCCACCGGCCGAAGTCAAACGCAAGACCCCGTGGCGCGATCGCGGCGGGCGGAAATTCATCCATTTGGAGCCGCCGCCGGATCGCGTTACTCTAGTTTTGCTCCCCCTTGTCGGGGGGCACGGGATCACGGGACGGGAATTCTCCAATGAAGATCAGGATCGCGCTCGCCGCCGCCTTGGCGCTGGCCGTGGCGGCGCCGCCGGTGGCGGCGAAGACGTTCAAGTATTCGACTACCGGCGATGTCATCGGCATGGACCCCCACATCAACAACGAGGGGCCGACCAATGCGATGAAGGACCATATCTACGAGGGGCTGGTCACCCGCCACTGGGACCTGGCGGTGCGGCCGGCGCTGGCGACCGAGTGGACCCAGGTCAACCCGACGACGACGCGCTTCAAGCTGCGCTCGGGCGTCACCTTCCATGACGGTTCGCCCTTCACGGCCGACGACGTCGTCTTCTCGTTCGACCGCATCCGCGGCGAACAGTCGGACATGAAGACCTACGTCACCGGCGTCAAGGAAGCGCGCAAGGTCGACGACCTGACGGTCGAACTGGTGACCGAGGCGCCGGACCCGGTGCTGATCCAGAACCTGACGCTCTTCCACATCATGTCGAAGAGCTGGGCGCAGAAGCACAACACGCTGCTGCCGCTGCGCGGCGCCAATGCCGAGAGCTTCGCCAACCGCAACGCCAACGGCACCGGCCCCTTCAAGCTGGCCGAGCGCGTGCCGGACACCCGCACGGTGCTGGTGCCCAACGAGAAGTGGTGGGGCACGCCCGAGCATAACCTGACCCGCGTCGAGTTCCGCCCGATCGGCAACGCCGCCACCCGCGTGGCCGCCCTGCTGACCGGCGAGATCGACATGATGTTCCCGGTGCCGCTGCAGGACATCCCGCGGCTGGAGCGCACCGCCGGCGTGAAGGTCCTCCAGGGGCCGGAACTGCGCACGATCTTCCTCGGCTTTGACCAGTTCCGCGACGAGCTGCTGGACATGGCGGGCTCGGGCAAGAACCCGTTCAAGGACGTCCGCGTGCGTCGCGCCTTCTACCAGGCGATCGACATCAACGCGATTCATCGCGTCGTCATGCGCGGCGCCTCGACGCCGACCGCGCTGATGATCGCGCCCGGCATCGCCGGCTTCTCCAAGGAGCTGAACGATCGCTATCCGTTCGATCCGGACGGGGCCAAGAAGCTGCTGGCGGACGCCGGCTATCCGTCGGGCTTCACCGTCACGCTCGATTGCCCGAACGACCGCTACGTCAATGACGAGGCGATCTGCCAGGCCGTCGTGCCGATGCTGAGCCGCATCGGCGTGCAGGTGCGCCTGAACGCCCAGACCAAGGGGCTGCATTTCGACAAGATCGGCCTGAAGGAAGGCCGCCGCACCAGCTTCTACATGCTCGGCTGGACCCCCGGGACGTACGACGCCCACAACATGCTCTACAACATCATCACGCTGAATGCCGGCCCGGGCTCGGGTGCCAATAATAGCGGCCGCTACACCAATCCCAAGGTGGAGGAGCTGACCAAGGCGATCGGCCAGGAGCTCGACAAGGAAAAGCGGACGGCGATGATCGCCGAGGCGATGAAGATCCACAAGGAGGACTTCGGCCACATCCCGCTGCACCAGCAGGCCCTGGCGTGGGGCGTGCGCGAGACCGTCGCGGCCATCCCGCAGGCGGCCAATGACGCGGTTATGCTCAAGTACGTTCGCATGAAGTAAGCGCAGGACGCGAGAAACCCCTTCCCAAGCCACCGGCGCGTGGCAATGATCGGGGGATCGACCCGGACCGACGGTGCCGCAAGGCACCGCCGGTCGGGGGCGTTCAACAGGGAAGGGGAAAATAATGTCGATCAGACGACTGCTCCTGACGACGACGGCGGCCCTCGTGCTGGCCGCGTCCGCCACCGCAGACGCCAAGGTCTTCCGCTACTCGACTTCTGGGGACATCAACGGCCTGGACCCGCACCTCAACAACGAGGGTCCGACCAACGCGATGAAGAACAACCTCTACGAGGCCCTGATCTATCGCGACTATGAACTGAAACTGCAGCCGTCCCTGGCAACCGAATGGAGCCAGACCGGCCCGACCGTATGGCGCTTCAAGCTGCGCCAGGGCGTGAAGTTCCATGACGGTACGCCGTTCACGGCCGACGACGTCGTCTTTTCCGTCAAGCGCAACAACCACGAACAGTCGGGCATGCGCACCTACAGCGCATCCATCGTCGACGCCAAGAAGATCGACGACCATACGGTCGATCTGATCACCAAGGCGCCCGACCCGATCCTTGACCAGAACCTGCCGGCCGTCTTCATCATGTCGAAGGCCTGGGCCGAGAAGCACAACACGGCCACGCCGGTGCAGGGCATCGTCGGCAACGAAACCTTCGCCAACGTCAACGCCAACGGCACCGGGCCCTTCCGGATGCTGGACCGCGTGCCCGACACGCGCACCGTCATCGTCCCCAACCCGGACTGGTGGGGCAAGGTCGAGCACAACCTGACCCGCGTGGAGTTCCGGCCGATCACCAATGCGGCGACCCGCGTGGCAGCCCTGCTGTCGGGCGAGATCGACATGATGTTCCCCGTACCCCTTCAGGACGTGCCGCGCCTGAAGCGGTCGGCCGGGGTGAAGGTGCTGGAAGGGCCGGAACTCAGGACCATCTTCCTCGGCTTCGACCAGTGGCGCGACGAGCTGAAGGACATGCCGGGGACGGGCAAGAACCCGTTCAAGGACGTCCGCGTGCGCCGTGCGTTCTATCAGGCCATCGACATCCAGGCGATCCACCGCGTCGTCATGCGCGGCGCCTCGACGCCGACCGGGCTGATGATCGCGCCCGGCATCAACGGCTTCTCCAAGGAGTTGAACGACCGCTATCCGTTCGACCCCGATGGCGCCAAGAAGCTGCTGGCGGATGCCGGGTATCCCTCGGGCTTCCCCGTCACGCTCGACTGCCCGAACGACCGCTACGTCAATGACGAGGCGATCTGCCAGGCCGTCGTGCCGATGCTGGCCCGTGTCGGCATCAACATCAAGTTGAACTCGCAGACCAAGTCGAAGCACTTCGACAAGATCGGCACCCGGTCGGGCAACGATACCAGCTTCTACATGCTGGGCTGGACCCCCGGGACGTACGACGCCCACAACATGCTCTACAACATCCTGATGACCCGGAACCAGGCGACGGGGACGGGCTCCAACAACAGCGGCCGCTACTCCAACACGAAGCTCGACGAGCTGACCAACCAGATCGGCTCGGAGAGCGACCGCGAGAAGCGCAACCGCATGATCTACGAGGCCATGAAGATCCATAAGGAGGACTTCGGCCACATCCCGCTGCATCAGCAGGCGCTGGCCTGGGGCATCCGCGACAACGTCGCGTTCCTGCCGCAGCCGCCCAATGATTCGGTGGTGATCCGCGCCGTCCGGATGAAGTAGGGCCGGGCCGCCCTCGCGGGCGGTGGCACGGGGGCGCGTCGGCGGCGGCGGATCGAGCGATCGATCCGTCGCTGCCTTTTTTATGGGCTTTCGTCCTTTTGCGGTTCGGCATCAGGGCCGGAATGGGCTAGGAATAGAAGGGTCCGAGGCGGCCCGCGTCCGAATGCCGGCCGCAATAAGGGAGAAATGATGCGATCTCGATTGCTGATGGCGGCTGCCGCCATCGCGCTGCTGATGGCTGCCCCAGCCGATGCCAAGACCTTCCGCTTCTCGTCGTCCGGTGACGTCAACGGGCTCGACCCGCACGTCAACAACGAGACGCCGACGAATGCGATGAAGAACAACCTCTACGAGGCCCTGATCTATCGCCTGCCGGACCTGAAGCTGGTCCCGTCGCTGGCGACCGAGTGGAAGCAGACCAGCCCCACGGTGTGGCGCTTCAAGCTGCGCCAGGGCGTGAAGTTCCATGACGGGTCGCCCTTCACGGCCGACGACGTTGCGTTTTCGATCAAGCGCAACAACCACGAACAGTCGGGCATGGGCACCTACAGTGCCTCCGTGGTCGACGTGAAGAAGATCGACGACTTCACGGTCGAGCTGGTCACCAACGTGCCGGACCCGATCCTCGACCAGAACCTGCCGGCCGTCTTCATCATGTCGAAGACCTGGGCCGAGAAGAACAACACCACGACCCCGGTACGCGGCATCGTCGGCAACGAGAGCTATGCCAACACCCATGCCAACGGCACCGGCCCGTTCAAGGTGCTGGAGCGCGTGCCCGATACCCGCACGGTGCTGGTCCCCAACAAGGAGTGGTGGGGCAAGGTCGAGCACAACCTTACCCGTGTCGAACTGCGGCCGATCGCCAATGCGGCCACCCGCGTGGCAGCGCTGCTGTCGGGCGAGATCGACATGATGTACCCCGTCCCGCTCCAGGACGTGCCGCGCCTGAAGCGCACGGCCGGCATCAAGGTGCTGGAAGGGCCGGAGCTGCGCACGATCTTCTTCGGCATGGACCAGTGGCGGCCGGAATCGCTCGACATGCCGGGTTCGGGCAAGAACCCGTTCAAGGACGTGCGGGTGCGCCGCGCCGTCTACCAGGCGATCGACATCAACGCCATCCAGCGGGTCGTCATGCGCGGCGCCTCGACGCCAACCGGCCTGATGATCGCGCCTGGCATCAACGGCTTCTCCAAGGAGCTGAACGAGCGCTATCCGCTCGATCCGGAAGGCGCCAAGAAGCTGCTGGCCGAGGCCGGATATCCGGAAGGCTTCCCCGTCACGCTCGATTGCCCCAACGACCGCTACGTCAATGACGAGGCGATCTGCCAGGCCGTCGTGCCGATGCTGGCCCGCATCGGCGTGCAGGTGAAGCTCAACTCGCAGACCAAGTCCAAGCACTTCGACAAGATCGGCCAGCGCTCGGGCAATGCCAGCAGCTTCTACATGCTGGGTTGGACGCCGGGCAGCTTCGATGCCCACAATATGCTGTTCAACATCCTGGTGACGATGAACAGCGGCCTGCCGGGTGCCGGCGCCAACAACAGCGGCCGCTATTCCAACGCGCGGATCGACGAGCTGACCAAGCTGATCGGCGGCGAGACCGACCAGGAAAAGCGCAACCAGATGATCTACGAGGCGATGAAGATCCATAAGGAGGAGTTCGGCCACATCCCGCTGCACCAGCAGGCACTGGCCTGGGGCCTGCGGGATTCGGTGGTGTCGATGCCCCAGTCGCCCAGCGATTCCGCCCAGGTGCGCTTCGTGAAGATGAAGTGAGCGATCACTGATGTGATCGTCCCCTCCCCGGGGGATGGCAACGAGGCGGGCCCGAGCGATCGGCCCGCCTTTTGCTTGAACGGCCGTTGAATCGATTCCCGTCTTGGGGATGTCGGCGCGACTGCTATGCTCGCTGCCGTCAGAGAGGGCCGGCGGGTTCCCTGTCGGCTGCAACCGGGGAGATACGACGGATGCGACGACGATTTTTGCTGGCGGCGGCCGCCACGGCCCTGGTTCTGGCCGGTGCCGCCGACGCCAAGACCTTCCGCTTCTCGACATCGGGTGACGTGAACGGGCTCGATCCGCACCTGAACAACGAAACCCCGACCAACGCGATGAAGCACAACCTCTATGAGGGGTTGGTCTATCGCAACCACAAGTTGGAGGTCGAGCCGGCGCTGGCGACGGAATGGAGCCAGACCGGCCCCACCACCTGGCGCTTCAAGCTGCGCCAGGGCGTCACCTTCCATGACGGCACGCCGTTCAAGGCCGACGACGTCATCTTCTCGATCGCGCGCGCCGGCGCCACCACCAGCGCCATGCGCATCTTCACCCAGACCATCAAGGAAGTGCGCAAGGTCGACGACCACACCATCGACATCGAGACCAAGGTTCCCGACCCGATCCTGCTGTCGAGCCTGGGCTACCTCTGGATCATGTCGAAGGACTGGTCCGAGAAGAACGGCACCGCCACCCCGGTCCAGGGGATCGTCGGCAACGAGAGTTACGCCAACGTCCACGCCAACGGCACCGGCCCCTTCAAGGTCATCGACCGGGTGCCGGACACGCGCACCGTCCTGGTGCCCTTCGACAAATGGTGGGGCAAGCCCGAGCATAACCTGACCCGGGTCGAGTTCCGGCCGATCGCCAACGCCGCCACCCGGGTGGCCGCCCTGCTCTCGGGCGAGCTCGACATGATGTACCCGGTGCCGCTCCAGGACGTGCCGCGGCTGAAGCGCACCGGCGGCGTGAAGGTGCTCGAAGGGCCGGAACTGCGCACGATCTATATCGGCATGGACCAGTTCCGCGACGAGCTGCTGGACATGCCGGGCAGCGGCAAGAACCCATTCAAGGACCGCCGCGTTCGCCAGGCCTTCTACCAGGCGATCGACGTGCAGGCGATCCACAAGGTCGTCATGCGCGGCGCCTCGACGCCGACCGGCCTGCTGATCGCCCCCGGCATCAACGGCTTCTCCAAGGAGCTGAACGAGCGCTTCCCGTTCGATCCCGAGGGCGCCAAGAAGCTGCTGGCCGACGCTGGCTATCCCTCCGGCTTCACCGTCACGATGGACTGCTCGAACGACCGCTACGTCAACGACGAGCAGATCTGCCAGGCGATCGCCCCCATGCTGGCCCGCATCGGCGTGACGCTGAAGCTGAACATCCAGACCAAGTCGAAATACTTCGACAAGATCGGCGTGCGCGCCGGCTTCAACACCAGCTTCTTCCTGCATGGCTGGACGCCCGGCACCTATGACGCCCACAACGGGCTGATGGCGCTGGTCCACACCCGCGACCAGGCGGCCGGCACCGGCACCACCAACAACGGCCGCTACTCGAACGCCGCGGTCGACGCGCTGATCGCCCAGATCGGCATCGAGACGGACAAGGAGAAGCGCACCCGGCTCATCTACGACGCGATGAAGCTGGCCAAGGACGACTACAGCCACATCCCGGTCCACCAGCAGGCGCTGGCCTGGGCGGTGCGCGACAGCGTCGCCTTCATCCCGCAGCCGCCGGACGACAGCCCGATGCCGCGCTACATCCGCATGAAGTAGCCGGCCCGGGATCCGAACGAGCGGGGCCGGGGCTCTTTCGACGCCCCGGCCCCTCATCGAGCCGCCCGAAGACCTGGTCCTAACCGGGCATGGGCATTCTCCAGCACAGGGGCATGGCATGAGCAGACTTATGGCGGCGACGGCAGTCGCCCTCACCTTGGCGGCCTACGGCATGGCCGAGGCCAAAACCTTCCGCTTCTCCTCTTCCGGCGACATCAACGGGCTCGATCCGCACCTCAACAACGAGGCGCCGACGAACGCGATGAAGAACAACGTCTACGAGACGCTGATCTTTCGCGACTATGCCCTGAAGCTGCTGCCGGCGCTGGCGACCGAGTGGAAGCAGACGGACCCCACGACCTGGCGCTTCAAGCTGCGCCAGGGCGTGAAGTTCCACGACGGCACGCCCTTCACGGCCGACGACGTGATCTTCTCGGTCAAGCGCAACCAGCATGAGCAAGGGGCGATGCGCACCGCTTCCTTGACCATCAAGGAAGTGAAGAAGATCGACGAGACCACGATCGACATCCTGACCGAGGGACCGAACCCGATCCTCGACCAGGACCTGACGTCGGTCTTCATCATGTCGAAGCCGTGGGCCGAGAAGAACAAGACGGTGACGCCGGTGCGCGGCATCGTCGGCAACGAAAGCTATGCCAACACCCATACCAACGGCACCGGGCCGTTCAAGATCCTGGACCGGGTGCCCGACACCCGCACGGTCCTGGTGCCCAACCCGGACTGGTGGAACAAGAAGCCCGAGCACAACCTGACCCGCGTCGAGTTCCGCCCGATCGCCAATGCGGCGACCCGCGTGGCCGCATTGCTGTCGGCCGAGATCGACATGATGTACCCGGTCCCGCTCCAGGACATTCCGCGGATCGAGCGTACGGCCGGCATCAAGGTGATGCAGGGGCCCGAACTGCGCGTCGTCTTCCTCGGCATGGACCAGTGGCGGCCCGAACTGCTGGACATGCCGGGCTCGGGCAAGAACCCGTTCAAGGACAAGCGCGTCCGCCAGGCGATGTACCAGGCGATCGATGCCGACGCGATGAAGCGCGTCGTCATGCGCGGCGTCTCCATTCCGACCGGCCTGATGGTCGGGCAGGGCGCCACCGGCTATTCCAAGGAACTTGACACCCGCTATCCCTTCGATCCCGATGGCGCCAAGAAGCTGCTGGCGGACGCAGGCTATCCGTCGGGCTTCACGGTCACGCTGGATTGCCCGAACGACCGCTACGTCAATGACGAGGCGACCTGCCAGGCCGTCGTGCCGATGCTGAGCCGCATCGGCGTGACGGTGAAGCTGAACTCGCAGACCAAGTCGAAGCACTTCGACAAGATCGGCCAGCGCTCGGGCAACAATACCAGCTTCTACATGCTGGGCTGGGGCACCTACGACGCCTATGACATGCTCTACAACATCGTCATGACGGTCGATGCCACGCCGGGTGCGGGCTCCAACAACAGCGGCCGCTACTCCAACCCCAAGGTCGACGAACTGACCAAGCTGATCCGCGTCGAAGTCGACCAGGAGAAGCGCAACAAGATGATCTACGACGCCATGAAGATTCATAAGGAGGACTTCGGCCACATCCCGTTGCACCAGCCGCCGCTTGCCTGGGCCGCCCGGGATTCGGTCGCGTCGCTGCCGCAGGCGCCGAACGACTATGTCATGCTGCGCTACGTCAAGATGAAGTAACGACGGCCGATCCACGTCGTGGCCCGGCCGAAAGGCCGGGCCTTTTTCGTGCTTCGATAGATTCCGCTTGTCGATGGCGGCCGGGCGGGCAGTATGGCCCCAAGCCCTCGCAGGGTAGACGGGGGTTCCCAACACCATCCAGGGGATTTCGATGAAACGGTGGATTCTATCCACGGCGGTCGTGCTGGCGCTCGCCGCCCATGGCGCGGCCGACGCCAAGACCTTCCGGTTCTCCATGCCGGGCGACATCAACGGGCTCGATCCGCATCTCAACAACGAGAGCCCGACCAATGCGATGAAGAACAACCTCTACGAGACGTTGATCTTCCGCGACTACGAGCTGAAGCTGCATCCGTCGCTGGCGACCGAATGGCAGCAGACGGCACCCACCGTGTGGCGCTTCAAGCTGCGCCCCGGGGTGAAGTTCCACGACGGCACGCCCTTCACCGCCGATGACGTCGTCTTCTCGGTCGCGCGCAACAACCATGCGCAGTCGGACCTGGCGACCTACAGCTCGACCATCGCCGAGGTGAAGAAGATCGACGACCTGACGGTCGACATCGTCACCAACGGTCCCGACCCGGTGCTGCTGCAGAACCTGCCGGCCGTCTTCATCATGTCGAAGACCTGGTCGGAGAAGAACAACACCGCCGCCCCCGTCCGCGGCATCGTCGGCAACGAGAGCTATGCCAACCGCCACGTCAACGGCACCGGCCCCTTCAAGCTGGCCGAGCGCGTGCCGGACACGCGCACCGTGCTGGAGCCGAACAAGGAGTGGTGGGGCAAGGTCGAGCACAACCTGACCCGCGTCGAGTTGCGACCGATCGCCAATGCGGCCACCCGGGTAGCCGCCCTGCTGTCGGGCGAGATCGACATGATGCACCCCGTGCCCTTGCAGGACGTGCCGCGCCTGAAGCGCACGGCCGGCGTGAAGGTGCTGGAAGGGCCCGAGCTGCGGACGATCTTCTTCGGCATGGACCAGCATCGCGACGAGCTGATGGACATGCCGGGCACGGGCAAGAATCCGTTCAAGGACAAGCGCGTTCGGCAGGCCTTCTACCAGGCGATCGACATCAACGCGATCCAGCGGGTCGTCATGCGCGGCGCCTCGACGCCGACCGGCATCATGATCGCGCCGGGCATCGTCGGCTTCTCCAAGGAAATGAACGAGCGCTATCCGTTCGATCCCGAGGGCGCCAAGAAGCTGCTGACCGAGGCGGGATATCCCAACGGCTTCCCCGTCACCCTCGACTGCCCGAACGACCGCTACGTCAATGACGAGGCGATCTGCCAGGCCGTCGTGCCGATGCTGACCCGCATCGGCGTGCAGCTGAAGCTGAACTCGCAGACCAAGTCCAAGCACTTCGACAAGATCGGCGAGCGGCAGAACTGGAACACCAGCTTCTATATGCTGGGCTGGACGCCGGGCAGCTACGACGCCCACAACATGCTCTACAACATCATCTCGATGGGGGCGGGGCCGGGCTCGGGCTCGAACAACAGCGGGCGCTACAACAACCCGCGGGTGAACGACCTGACCGCCCGCATCGGCGTCGAGACCGACCAGGAGAAGCGGTCGGCGATGATCCAGGAGGCCATGAAGATCCACAAGGAGGACTTCGGCCACATCCCGCTGCACCAGCAGGCCCTGGCATGGGCCATCCGCGACACCGTCGTGACCCTGCCGCAGGCGCCCAACGATGCGCTGATGGTACGATTCGTGAAGATGAAGTAGCGCCGCTTGGTCGCCCCGTCCTGGCTGGGGGCCGGGACGGGGTGGTCCGGGAATTGCGGCACGGGAAAGGCGTTGACGGCGGTTTTGCGACCGGCCTAGTTACAAGGCTTCCGGCATAGCCCGAAAATTGGGCAGTCGGCAGGGTTTGGGGGAGAGTGAGGGGAATGAGCCAGGAATCCGCTAGGCAGGACCTGCCTGCTGCCAGCGCGGGAGGGCGGAAACGATGATCGCGTTCATCATCCGCCGGCTGCTGCAATCCGTGATCGTCATGCTGGTGGTGTCGTTCGTCTCCTTCAGCATGTTCAATTTCCTGGGCGACCCGATCAACAACATGGTCGGCCAGGATGCGACGGAGGCAGAGCGCGAGAACCTTCGCCGCGTGCTGGGGCTCGACAAGCCCTTCTACCTGCAGTTCCTGGTCTATCTGGGCAACGCCATCCAGGGGAACTTCGGCACCTCCTACCGGCTCGGCATGCCGGTGGTGAACGCGCTGGCCGAGCGCCTCCCGGCGACGCTGGAGCTGGTGTTCTGCGCGGCGGGCCTGGCCCTCCTGGTGGGCGTGCCGCTCGGCGTCTATACGGGCCTGCACCGCGACCGCTGGCTCAGCAAGGTGTTCCTCACCCTGTCGCTGATCGGCATCTCGCTGCCGACCTTCCTCATCGGCATCCTGCTCATCCTGTTCTTCGCCGTGTATCTCGGCTGGCTGCCGTCCTTCGGGCGCGGCGACGTGGTCCAGCTCGGCTTCTGGTCGACCGGCTTCTTCACGCTCTCGGGCATCAAGGCGCTGGTCCTGCCGTCGATCACGCTGGCGCTGTTCCAGCTAACGCTCGTCATGCGCCTGGTGCGGGCCGAGATGCTGGAGGTGCTGCGCACCGACTACATCAAGTTCGCGCGCGCCCGCGGCCTGTCCAACCGGGCGGTGCATTTCGGCCATGCGCTGGCGAACACGATGGTGCCGGTCATCACCATCACCGGCCTCCAGATCGGCTCGCTGATCGCGTTCGCGATCGTGACCGAGACGGTGTTCCAGTGGCCGGGCATGGGCCTGCTCTTCCTGCAGGCGGTGCAGTTCGTCGACATCCCGGTGATGTCGTCCTACCTGGTGCTGATCGCCTTCTTCTTCGTCGCGATCAACCTGATCGTCGACCTGCTCTACTACTTCGTCGACCCGCGACTGCGCGCCGATCGCGCCGTCGCCGGCGGCCACTGACCGCGGGGGAGGCCGCCATGACGGATGTGACTGCACCCCCCGGCGCGCTGCGACGGATCGTCGACAGCGACGTCTTCTACAGCTTCCGCCGCTCCAAGGTGACGGTGGTGGCCGCGATCGTGACCGCGGTCATCGTCATCGGCTCGATGCTGGGCCCGTGGATCGCCCCGCACGATACCTACGACGTGCGCAGCCTGAACCTGCTCGACGCCTTCACCCCGCCGGTCTGGTCCGAGGGCGGCAACCCCAGCTACCTGCTGGGCACCGACGACCAGGGGCGCGACGTCTTCTCGACCATCCTGCTGGGCGCGCGCGTGTCGCTCCTGGTCGGCTTCTGCGCCACGCTCTTCGCCATGACGATGGGCGTCCTGCTGGGGCTGATCAGCGGCTATGTCGGCGGCACCACCGATGCGGTCATCATGCGCATCGCCGACATCAAGCTGTCCTTCCCGGCCATCCTGATCGCGCTCCTGATCGACGGCGTGGCGCGCGGCATCATCCCGCGCGACATGCATGACGACCTGGCGCTCTACGTCGTCATCTTCGCCATCGGCATCTCCAACTGGGTGGCCTATGCCCGCACCGTGCGCGGCTCGACCCTGGTGGAGAAGAACAAGGAGTACGTCCAGGCCGCCCGGATCATCGGCCTGCATCCCTTCACCATCATGATCCGCCATGTGCTGCCGAACGTGCTGGGGCCGGTGCTGGTCATCGGCACGCTGGGCCTGGCGGGCGCGATCCTGGCGGAGGCGACGCTGAGCTTCCTCGGCGTCGGCGTGCCGCCCACGCGCCCCTCGCTCGGCACGCTGATCCGCGTCGGCAACAACTTCCTGTTTTCCGGCGAATGGTGGATGACGATTTTCCCCGGCGTCATGCTCGTGGTCCTGGTCCTGGCGGTGAACCTGCTGGGCGACTGGCTCCGCGACGCGCTCAACCCGAAGCTCCGCTGATGCAGAACGCTCCTCTTCTTCGGGTCGAGAACCTCAAGGTCGAGTTTCCCACCCGCCGCGGCCGCCTCGTGGCCGTCGACGACGTATCCTTCGACATCGCGCCCGGCGAGGTGCTGGGCGTGGTGGGTGAATCGGGTGCCGGCAAGTCGATGACCGGGTCTGCCATCATCGGCCTGCTGGAGCCGCCCGGCCGCATCGCCGGCGGATCGATCTCGCTCGACGGGCGCCGGATCGACAATCTCCCCTACGAGGAGATGCGCAAGATTCGCGGCAAGCACATCGGCGCCATCTTCCAGGACCCGCTGACCAGCCTCAACCCGCTCTACTCGGTCGGCAAGCAACTGGTCGAGACGATCCTGACCCATTCCGACATGTCGCTGACGGCGGCGCGCGAGCGGGCGCTGGCCCTGCTGCGCGAGGTCGGCATTCCCGCTCCCGAGCGCCGGATCGAGCAGTATCCGCACCAGTTCTCGGGTGGCATGCGCCAGCGCGTCGTCATCGCGCTGGCACTTTGCGCCAATCCGCGACTGATCGTGGCCGACGAGCCGACGACGGCCCTCGACGTGTCGATCCAGGCGCAGATCATCGCGCTCCTGAAGCGGCTATGCCGCGAGCACGGCACGGCGGTGATGCTGGTCACCCACGACATGGGCGTGATCGCCGAGACGGCCGACCGGGTGGCGGTCATGTATGCCGGCCGCGTGGCCGAGATCGGCCCCGTGCGCGACGTCATCAAGAACCCCAAGCACCCCTACACGGTCGGCCTCATGGGCTCGATCCCGCGCATGGGTCGCGACGAGGCGCGCCTGACCCAGATCGACGGGTCGATGCCGCGCCTGACCGAGATCCCGACCGGCTGCGCCTTCAACCCGCGCTGCCCGCTGGTGTTCGACCGCTGCCGGCGGGAACGGCCCGACCTGATCGACGTCGGTCCGTTCCACCAGGTCTCCTGCTGGAAATATGCCGAGGGGGTGGGACATGCTTAAGGCCGCACCAGCCCGGGCGCAGTTCCAGGGCATCGACAAGGACGCCCCGCCCTTCGTTCGCGTCGAGGGGCTGAGCCGCTATTTCGACGTGTCGCCGCCGCTGCTCAACCGCATGCTGGAGGGCAAGTCCCGCCAGATCCTGAAGGCGGTCGACGGCATCGACTTTGCCATCGGCAAGGGCGAGACCTTCTCGCTGGTCGGCGAGTCCGGCTGCGGCAAGTCGACCGTGGCCCGGCTCGTGGTCGGGCTCTATCGCGCCACCGACGGCACGATCGAGTTCGATGGCCATGATTTCGGCCGCATGACGACGCGCGCTGCCATGGCGCCGATCCGCTCGCGCATCCAGATGATCTTCCAGGATCCCTATGCCAGCCTCAATCCGCGCTGGCGCGTCCGCGAGATCATCGCCGAGCCGATCCGCGCCTATCGCCTGCTGTCGGGCGACAAGGCGATCAATGCGCGGGTCGACGAGCTGCTGCGCCAGGTCCGCCTGACGCCGGCGGACGGCACCAAGTTCCCGCACGAATTCTCGGGCGGACAACGCCAGCGCATCTCGATCGCGCGTGCGCTCGCGAGCAATCCCGAGTTCCTCGTCTGCGACGAGCCCACCTCGGCGCTCGACGTGTCGGTGCAGGCCCAGATCCTCAACCTGATGAAGGATCTCCAGCGCGAGCTGGGGCTGACCTATCTCTTCATTTCGCACAATCTGGCGGTCGTCTATCACATCTCGGACCGGGTCGGTGTGATGTACCTGGGCCGCCTGGCCGAGGTAGCACCGGTCAAGACCTTGTTCCGCCAGCCGCGCCACCCCTACACGCGTATGCTGCTGGACACGATCCCGGACATGGACATGACCGGGCGCCAGCGCCACCCCGTCGCGGGCGAGGTGCCGAGCCCGATCAATCCGCCGTCCGGCTGTTCGTTCCACCCGCGCTGCCCGTTCGCCAACGATCGGTGCAAGGCGGAGCGGCCGAATCCGATCCGGGTCGGCGATGCCTTCATCGCCTGCCACGGCGTGGAAGAGGGGCGGGTGCCCGACGGTCCGATCGGAACGGCACAGGCCGCATAGGCCGGCGGTCAGGCTCGCCTGAACAATCCCCGGGGTCGAGCGCCCCGGGGGGACCCGCCGCCTGGGTCGGGCGTGCAGCGAAACCGGTCGAGGGGGCAGCGATGCGTTCGCAACTGGCAGGCCTGGACGGGGCCATCGAAACCTCTGCCGACCGATCGATGACCAGCCGATTCATCCTGCTGTTCATGGTCGTGGCGATGGCCGCGACCGGGGTCGGCATCTTCGCCATCTTCCAGATCAAGCTGACGGCCGACCGACGCGAACAGGTGAACCACACCTACGCGGTGCGCTCCGCATTGCGCGAGCTGAACATCGCGATGGTGGAGGCGGAGGCCGCGGCCCGCGCCGGTTCGGCATCCGGCCCGACCGCGAAGGACCGGATCACGCGCTCGACGGACCGCGCGCGCCGTGCGCTGGCCACCTTCACCGAGCTGACCCGCGACAACCCGGTGCAGCAGCGCGCCGCCGCCGACATGGCGCCGCGGCTCGACGACTACCTGCTGGACGTGTCGCTGGCCGCTGCCAGCATCATGCAGCAGGACGGCTTCGAGGAGGTGACCGAGGCCCAGGAAGGCTTGGCGGCCGCGATCGGCAGCGCGCTGGTCGAGGAAGAGCGCCTGCTGGCGCTGCGCCTGGATTCGACCGCCAGCAGCCTGGCCCAGAGCGAACGCCTGCTCGTCGGCGCCGTCGTGCTGGCCGTGCTGGCGATGGGGGCGGCCTTTGCCGTCGTTCTGCGCGAGCTGCGGCGGCGGCGGCGATCGGAAGCCGTGCTGCGCGACCAGTCGCAGATTCTGACCACCACCTTCGATGCGATGGCCCAGGGGCTGGTGGTGGTCGACCTCGACTGCCGGGTCGCCGTCATCAACCGGGCCGCCTGCGCCCTGCTGCATGTTCCGCAAGATGTCGATTTCGTCGGCCGGCCGTTCCTGGACCTGCTGGCCATCCAGGTTGGCCTGGGCTTCTTCTCCGAGGAGGAGGCGCGGCAGCGGGTCGACCAGTTGGCCGCCGACATCGCCGCGCAGCGCTCCAGCCAGTCCGAGGTCACGCGCCGCGACGGGCGGATCATCGAGCTGCACCGGCGATCCTATCCGGGCGGCATGGTCACCACCTACTCGGATGTGACCGAGCGCCACCGCACCGAGCGGATGAAGAACGAGTTCATCTCGACCGTCAGCCACGAGCTGCGCACGCCCCTGACGTCAATCCGCGGTTCGCTCGGCCTGATCGTCGGCGGTGCTGTCGGCGAAGTCGCCCCCAAGGTGCGCGAGATGGTGTCGATCGCGCACGCCAACAGCGAGCGGCTGGTGCGGCTGATCAACGACATCCTGGACATCGAGAAGATCGAATCCGGCCGCCTGCAGTTCGACATCCGGCCGCAGCCGGTGGGCGACCTCGTCACCCAGGCGCTGAAGGACAATGCCGGCTATTTCCAGCAGTACGACGCCCGGCCGCGGCTGGCCGACGAAGCCCCGGGCGCGCTGATCCGGGTCGATGCCGACCGCTTCATGCAGGTCCTGAACAACCTGCTCTCCAATGCGGCCAAGCATACGCCGGCCGGCGGCGTCGTCCAGGTCCAGTTGGCGCGAGGGGCCGGCCGCGTCCGCCTGTCGGTCGGCGACGACGGGCCGGGCATCCCGGAAGAGTTCCGCAGCCGCATCTTCGGCAAGTTCGAGCAGGCGGACTCCTCGGATTCGCGGCGCAAGGGCGGCACCGGCCTCGGCCTCAGCATCACCAAGGCGATCGTCGAGCGCATGGACGGGCGCATCTGGTTCGACTCCACGGTCGGCGTCGGCACCGTGTTCCACGTCGAGATTCCCGAGATGGTGGTAGCACCGATGCCGGCCTCGGCTGCCCCGCGGGGCGACGACGCCGACCCGCGGCCGGCCATCCTGGTGGTCGAGGACGACCAGGACGTGGCCCGGCTGCTGACGCTGATGCTGGAGCAGAACGGCTGGCGGGTGACGGTGGCCCACTCGGCCGCCGACGCGACGGCGCGGCTGGCAGTCACGCGCTTTGCCGCGATGACGCTCGACATCATGCTGCCGGACGAGGACGGGCTGTCCTTCTTCCGCCGCCTGCGGCTGTCGCCGGCGACCCGCGACCTGCCGGTCGTGGTGGTCTCGGCCAAGGCCGGCAATGCGCGCAAGGAGCTGAACGGCGATGCCATCGGCATCGTCGACTGGCTGGAGAAGCCGATCGACCAGGCGCGCCTGGGCCGTGCCATTCGCCAGGCGATCGGCGCGGTCGAGGGCCCCATCACCATCCTGCATGTCGAGGACGACCCCGATATCGTGCGCATCGTCGGCGTGGTGATGGGCGATGGCGTCAACGTCGTGGCGGCCAGCACGCTGGCGGCCGCCCGCGTGCGCCTGGCGACCCAGCACTTCTCGGTCGTCGTCGTCGATGTCGGGCTGCCGGACGGGTCGGGGCTGGACCTGCTGGGCGAGATCCGGCGGCTCGTGCCGCCGCCGCCCGTGGTGATCTTCTCGGCCAGCGATTTCGACCCGGCCTCGACCACGCACGTCGCGGCCGCCCTGGTCAAGAGCCGCACCGACAACAGCACCTTGCACCAAACCATCAACGGCCTGATCCGCGACCTCGTCCCGGATGATGTCGATGGAGAGCGATGACCGATGGCGCCAGAACCCCTCGTCCGGATCCTCTATGTCGAGGACGACGCCGATATCCGCACGATCTGCAAGTTCGCGCTGGAGAATCTCGGCGGCTTCTCGGTGAACGACTGCGAATCCGGTGCCGATGCGCTGGCTGCGGCACCGGCCTTCGCCCCCCAGCTCCTGCTGCTCGACGTGATGATGCCGGGGATGGACGGGCCGACGACGCTGGCCGGCCTGCGCGCCCTGCCCATCACGGCCGAGACGCCCGCGGTCTTCATGACGGCCAAGGTGCAGCCCCACGAGGTCCAGCGCTACCGCGACCTGGGGGCGATCGACGTCATCTCCAAGCCGTTCGACCCGATGGTGCTGTCGGATACGATACGGGCGATATGGGATCGGCGCGATGGATGAGGATGCCCGCCGAGCGGCCATCCAGCGGCTGGCGGATGCCGGCGCTGCGGGGATTGGCGAGCGGGTGGCGGCGCTAGGCGCCGTCGCCACCACCCTGTCGCAGCGCACCGACTGGGGTCCAGGTGCCAGGGCAGATGCGGATTCTGCCGCAGCGCTGGCGCACAAGCTTGCTGGATCGGGTGGCACCTTTGGTTTCCCCCATGTGTCGCGCGTGGCGGCGTCGCTCGAAGCCGTCCTCTCCGGGCTGGCCCAGGCGGAAAGCCCGATCGGCGACGCATTGGCGCAGGTGGGGCGGCTGGCGGCGGCGTTGCAGTCGGCGCTGGCACGCGGGCCGTCGGGCAGCCGCTTCGCGCTTTCGGATAGCGAGGCGGCGCCGACACAGGGCCATGGCGTCTGTGTCGTGGCACCATCCGATCGCCTCGACCCGCTGGCCGAACTCGTCGCCGGGCTGGGTTTTGCCGTCGTCCCGGTGGCGATGGAGCAGTCGGCGGTCCTGCCGGCGCAGGCCGCCGCGGTCGTCGTCGATGCGGCCAAGCGGGTCGACATGGTGCGTATCGACCCGCTGCTCGGACGCGGTCCCACCATCCTGATCGCCGACCGGGTCGATCTCGATGTCCGCCTGGCAGCCACGCGCAGCGGCATCGACGTCGTCATGCCGCGCCCCATCGACACGGCCGAGCTGGCCGACTGGCTCAACAGCTTCGTCGGCAGCAGCAGCGAGGCACCCTATTCGGTGCTGATCGTCGACGACGACGAGCTGATGGCCAGGGCTTACGCAACCGCGCTGGAGCGCGCGGGCATGCTGGTGAGCGTCACCACGAACCCGGCCCTGGCACCCGGCATGATCGGCGCCCAGTTTCCCGACCTCGTCCTGATGGACGTGCAGATGCCGGGCATCAGCGGCATCGAGCTGGCCCAGGTGATCCGCCAGAGCCGCCGCTACCTGTCGCTGCCGATCGTATTTCTGTCGGCTGAGCGCGATGCCGACCGCCAGTTGCTGGCGCGCCGCTCGGGCGGCGACGACTTCATCACCAAGCCGGTCGATTTCGAGCGCCTGGTGCGGCTGGTGCGGCTGCGCGCCGAGCGCGCCCGGGCGCTGCGCTCGGCGATGGAGCATGACAGCCTGACCGGCCTGCTGAACCACGGCCGGTTCAAGGACAAGCTGCAGCTCGAGCTGGAGCGCTGCCGCCGCACCGGCAGCGAGATCAGCCTGGCGCTGATCGACCTGGATCTCTTCAAGGTGGTGAACGACACCTACGGCCACCTGGCCGGCGACCGGGTGATCCGTGGCCTGGCCCGCACCCTGCGCGGTCGCCTGCGCAAGATCGACCTGGTCGGCCGCTATGGCGGCGAGGAGTTCGGCGCGATCCTGCTCGATACCCAGCCAGCCGCAGCCTTCAGCGCCATCGACCAGGTCCGGCGCGCGTTCGGGCAGCAGCTCTTCGAGGACAACGGCCGGCCGTTCCGCGTCACCTTCAGCGCCGGCATCGCCTCCAGCCGCCGGCATGGCGAGATCAACGAACTGATCGCCGCGGCCGACGCGATGCTGTACGAGGCCAAGCGCGCCGGCCGCGACGCCGTCTTCGTCGATGGCGGTCTCGCCTGACCCGTCTCGTCCGACCATTTGGCGCCAACGGCGCCACCATAATTCCGGACCTCGAATGATCCTCGTTTTCGGCTCGCTCAACGTCGACTTGTCGTTCGCCCTGCCCCATCTGCCGGCGGCCGGTGAGACGGTGCTGGCGCCGGGATATGTCCCCGGCCCCGGTGGCAAGGGCCTCAACCAGGCGGTCGCGGCCGCGCGCGCGGGTGCCGCCACGGCGATGCATGGCCGGTTGGGCGACGACAGCTTCGGGGCGATGCTGCGCCGGACCTTGGCCGAGGAGGGCATCGCTGCCGATGGCGTGCTGGCGGGCGACCTGCCGACCGGCTGTGCCGCCATTGCGGTGGCAGCAGACGGCGCGAACCTGATCCTGGTCGGCAGCGGCGCCAACCGCGAGGCGCGGGCCGACCAGGTGCCCGATGCGGCGCTGGGGCCCGGCACCACGGTGGTGCTGCAACTGGAGGTCCCGGTCGCCGAAACCCTGGCGCTGGCCGTTCGGGCGCGGGCCCGTGGCGCCCGCGTCATCCTCAACGCAGCACCCGCGGCCACCCTTCCAGCCAACGCGCTGGCGGCGGTCGACATCGTCATCGTCAACGAGATCGAGGCCGCCATGCTGACGGGCGAGGTCGACATGGCGCGCGCCGGCCGCCGCCTGTCGGCGGCCCCCGGCGCCACCGCGATCGTCACCCGTGGCGGCGAGGGGGCGCTGGCTTTCGTCGGCGGGCGGTGCTGGCAGGTGGGCGTGCTGCCCATCCGGCCGGTCGATACGGTGGGGGCGGGCGATGCCTTCGTGGGCGTGCTGGCGGCCCGCCTCGATGCCGGCGACGACCTGCCGCGCGCGCTGCATGCGGCCAGCGTCGGCGGCGGCCTTGCCTGCATGGCGGCCGGTGCCGTCGCCGCGATGCCGACGGCCGCTGCCATCGCGGCCAACCTGGGCCGGCTGGCACCCCCGATAGAAGTCTAGGCCCGGCCGGGCACGAGCTTGCGGGCGGCGGCCGGGGCCAGCAGGTCGGCGCCGGCCAGCCATTCGGCCTCTGCGTCCGCCCGCGCCAGGACGATGGCCAGCGCGGCCACCAGTTCGTACTGGTCGTCGGGCAGCCGGGCGGCGCGCGATGCCGCCTCGCCGGCGCGGGTGACGAGGGTGCGCACGGCCATGGCCGATCGCGGTACGGGGATGGGGATCGGCTCGTGCGCGAAGGCGCGGGCGCAGGCCTCGACATCGGTCGACGCGAAGGCGCGGCAGGCGAGTGGCCGGTCGGCATAGAGCCGGCAACGGCCATCCTCCAGGATCGGGCAGGCGAGGTTGCGGCGATGGCGCTCGGCCACGTCCATGCCGGCGGTGGCGGCGGCCATGTCGGCGATGCGGGCCGACAGCCGGTCGGCATCGGCCGCCGGCAGGGCGCGGATCGCCCGCGCGAGCAGGAAGATCTCGGGCGCGCGCGCCGACACCACCTGGTGGCAGCAATAATTGCAGCCGGCGCGGCAGGCGACCGGCTCGCGCGGGGCCATCGCCTCGAACGCCCGGTGCAGGGCGCGGGCGGCATAGGGGGCGCGCGTATCGGTCCGGGCGGCGGTCAGGAACCCCGCCACCTGGCGCGCCAGGCGGATGCCCGCGGCATCATCGGCGGCGACGGCCGGCTTCTTCATCGCGCGCCACGCCGCTGCTGCGGGTCGATCGCCTCCTGCAAGGCATCGCCCAGCACATTGCAGGCGACGACGGTGGCGAAGATCAGCAGGCCCGGATAGATCGCCAGCAAGGGCGCGGTCGTCACCAGTTCCTGGGCGTTGGTCAGCATCGAGCCCCAGCTTGCCATCGGCGGCTGGATGCCGAGGCCCAGGAAGCTCAGCACGGATTCGACCAGGATCACGCTGCCGACCGACAGCGTGGTCGCCACCAGGATCGGCGACAGGGTGTTGGGCAGCAGGTGGCGCAGCATGATCCGCCAGGGGCCGCAGCCGATCGAGACCGCGGCGGTGACGAAGTCGCGCTCGCGCAGCGACAGCACGCTGGCCCGCACCAGGCGCGCGACGCCGGTCCAGCCGGCCAGTGCCACCAGGGCCACGATGCGGTAGACGCTGGCATCCTCGGCCGTCGCGACCGCGGTCGGAATGCCCAGCTTCTCCAGGTCGATGGCGGCCAGCACGATCAGCAGCGGCAGCATCGGCAGCGCGATCACCCCGTCGCAGATGCGCATGAGGATGGCGTCCACCCGGCCGCCGAGATAGCCCGCCAGCAGTCCGATGACGGTGCCGAGCGAGGCGGCGGCGACCGCCCCCACCAGCCCAACCAGCAGCGACACCCGGCCGCCATGCAGCAGGCGCACCAGCGTGTCCCGCCCCAGTTCGTCGGTGCCGAGCGGATGGGTCCATGATGGCCCTTCCAGCCGGGCCAGCAGGTCCACCATCTCGGGGTCCTGGCCCAGCAGGCGGCCGATCAGCGGCGCCAGCAGCGCGCCCGCCGCCAGCACGCCGAGGACGAGGATGCTGGCCATGGCGCCCGGCCGGCGCCACAGGCGGCGGGCGAAGCCCGGCTGGCGCAGCCGGGCGGCGATGATGGCGGCCGTGCTCATCCCTGGCGGATCCGCGGGTCGAGCGCCGCATAGGCGAGATCGGCCAGCAGGTTGCAGAAGACCGTGAGCGCGGTCACCAGCAGCAGGGCCAGCAGGGCCAAGTTGTAGTCGTTGCCCATCACGGCATCGAAGATCAGCTTGCCCATGCCGGGATAGCCGAACATCGTCTCGGTGATGAGCGCGCCCGAGACCAGGGCGCCGCAGTCCAGCGCGAGCACGGTGACGTAGGGCAGCAGCGCGTTGCGCAGTGCATGGCGCCACAGCACCCGGCGCGGGTGCAGGCCCTTGGCGTGGGCGGTGCGGATGTAGTCCTGTCCCAGGGCCTCGATCATGGCCGCGCGGACATAGCGGACATGACCGCCGATCGCGGCCAGGGTCAGTGTCGCCAGCGGCAGAATCAGGTGGCGCCCGCGCTCGACCAGGCTGGGGTCGCGCGCCATCGGCAGGCCGGCCGCCGGCAGCCAGCCGAGCTGCACGGCGAAGATCATGATGAGGACGAGCGCCAGCCAGAAGGTCGGCACCGAGATGCCGGCAAAGCACAGCGCGTTGACCGCGCGGTCGAAGCCACTGCCCGCCCGCGCGGCGGCCGCGACCGCGATCGGCAGCGCGATCAGGGCGGCCATCGTCAGGCTGACCCCCATCAGCAGGGCGGTGTTGGCCAGCCGGGGGCCCAGCACCGCCGAGGCGGGCTGGGCATAGAGGCGGGAATAGCCGAACTCGCCCGACAGCGCCTTGGCGAGCCAGGCCAGGTAGCGCTCGACGATCGGCCGGTCGAGGCCGTGGATCGCCTTCAGCCGGATCGCGTCCTCCGGCGTCAGGCGCGGGTCGGACGACAGCATCAGGTCGATGGGATCGCCCGGCATCAGGCCGATCAGCGCGTAGCAGACGAAGGACATCATGGCGACCAGCAGGGCCGCCTGCAGCAGGCGATGGACGAGGAAGCGGCTCACGCCGGCCGGGTGCGGCGGATTTGGCGCAAATCCCGCGCGGCCCTTTTCGCGACGGCGCCGATCATGGCCCGGCGACGCGCCAGTTCTCGACCCACAGCGTGGTCGGATACTGGTGGCCGGTCGGCTCGATGCCCTGCAGCCATTTCGGCACCACGAACGGGTCGGCGCGGAAGAAGAGCGGCAGCACCGGCAGGTCGCGGGCATAGAGCTGCTGCTGCGCGTGCCACAGTTGGCGCCGCCGGTCGCGGTCCAGCTCGACCTCGATCTGCTCGATCAGCCGGTCCATCTCGGGCACGGCATAGCCCGGATAGTTCTGGCCGGCGAAGTTGTTGGTGGGCCTGGGGATGCTGTCCGAATGCAGCGTCGTGCGCGGCACGCCCTCGGGCGAGGACAGCCAGGCGAACATGGCCAGGGCCGGGAACTTGCGCTTGGACACCGTCTCGCCGAAGAAGACGCGCGGCGGCTCGTTGCGCAGCTTCACCTCGACGCCGATCTGCCGCCACTGGCTCTGCAGCACCTGCTGCACCAGCTCGCGCGCGCGGTTGCCCGACGTCGTCATCAGCTCCAGCGCCAGCCGGTCGCCGGCCGCGTTCTGGCGGATGCCCGTGCCCTTGCGCGGCCAGCCGGCGTCGTCCAGCAGGGCGCCCGCCTGCTTGGGGTCGAAGGCGTAGGCCGGCAGGTCGTCGGCATGCACCCAGTCGAGCGGATGGATGGCGCCGCGCGCCACCGGCTGGCGCCCGCCGAACAGGGTCTGGGTCAGCTTCTCGCGGTCGATGCCCAGCAGCAGGGCCTGGCGCACCCGGCGGTCGGCCAGGATCGGGTTGTCGAGGTTGACGTCGATATGCTCGTACACCAGCCCCGGCTTGTACTGCACGGCATAGCGGTCGCGGTGGCGCTGCTCGAACGCCATGCCCTGGTCGAGCGACAGGCCGAGCTCGCCCGCGACATAGTCGACGGCACCCGACAGCAGGTTGGCCTCCAGCGCGGCCGTGTTCTCGATCGCGCGCACGACGATCCGGCGGAAATGCGGCTTGGGGCCGTACCAGTGCGGGTTGCGCTCCAGCGCGATGTGCGAGCCGGTCGCCACCTCGACGATGCGATAGGGGCCGAAATGCAGGCCGGGATTGGTCGGGTCGGTGTCGAAGCGGGTGCGGAAGCGGTATTGCGCGGGGTCGGCGAAGGCCTCGCGCTCCAGGTGCGCCGGCAGCAGCTGGAAGCCGCCTATGGAGGCGAACTCGAACGACAGCTTGTCGACATGGAAGGTGAAGGTGCGCTCGTCCTTCACTTCGATGCGGGTGACGCGGCGATAGAACTCGGCCGAGGCGACGCCGCTCATCGGGTGGCGCCCGACCTCCCAGGTGAAGACCACGTCGCGCGTCGTCACCGGCACCCCGTCGCCCCACTTGGCGCCGGGCTGGATGGTGTAGGTGACCTCGATCCCGCGCTTGCCTTGCGTCTTGCCTTCTTCGGGCGGCAGGTCGACCGGCTTGGCCAGCCCGTTCTCGATCGTCGGCAGCTCGGTGCAGAGCAGGCAGACGAGCTTCCAGTCCTTGTCGTAGACGGTGAAGGGCCGCCTGGTCATGCCCAGCACGTAGCTCTTGGCCAGCATGCTCTCGATGTTGGGATGCAGGGTCGAGGGGAACTGGGTGATGCCGATCACCAGTTCGTCCTTGGCCCCGGGGCCGGCCGCGGCGGGTCCGGCCACCATCGCCATTACCGACAGCGTGGCGGCCAGCAGCATCCGGAACATGGCTTCGGCTCCTCCCCGGGTCCGCCGGCTGGACGGTTACAGCTTGCCGCCGTGGGCGAGCGACCACTCCACCGGCTTCTCCAGGAACGCCCGCACCGCGTGGGTGGTTTCGGGCGGGAAGTAGCCTTCGTCCTCGGCCGTCGCCAGCACGTCCCACCAGGTGCAGAGCCCGTGCAGGCCGACACCCTCGGCCTTCAGGTTGGCCACGCTCTCGGGGAAGATGCCGTAGTGGAAGACGACGAAGGTATGCGCGCATTCTGCGCCGGCCTTGCGCAGCGCCTCGACGAAGTGGAGCTTGCTGCCGCCATCGGTCGCCAGGTCCTCCACCAGCAGGACGCGCGCGCCCTCGGTCAGCGCGCCCTCGATCTGGGCGTCGCGGCCGAAGCCCTTGGGCTTCTTGCGGACATAGAGCATCGGCAGCATCAATCGCTCGGCCAGCCAGGCGGCGAACGGGATGCCGGCGGTCTCGCCGCCGGCCACGGCGTCGATGTTCTCGAAGCCGATCTCGTTCTCGATGGCGGTCGCGGCCAGGTCCATGATGCGGCGCCGCGCGCGCGGGAACGAGATGATCCGGCGGCAGTCGATATAGACCGGGCTGGCGCGGCCGGACGTGAAGATGAACGGCTGTTCCGGGCGGAACAGCACGGCCTTGATCTCGATCAGGATGCGCGCGACGGTGCGCGCGGCCTCGGTCGGGGGGGCGATATTGACGGAGTCGGGCATGGTGCCTGCATTGTCCGGGACCCCTTCTCTCTAGGGCAATATGCCCTGCGGGGGCAACGGCGGATGCCGCGGCGCGTCGGCCGATCCTAGCTGGCCCCCATCACCCGCATGTGGAAGTCGCGCTCGTCGGGCGGCAGCGCCAGCCACCATTGCCGCAACTCGCGCGGGTGCGGGATCTTCAGGTCGACGATGTTCTCGGTCGGCATTGGCAGGGTCGAGGTGTCGTAGAAATACTTGTAGCGAACGCGATAGGCGACCGTGCCCATGCGCGAGGAGCCGAAGCGATGCTGGCGCCGCTTCAGCCAGATCGACACCCAGCGGTCGGCGATGTAGCGCACTCGCGGCGGCACCAGGGCGAAGACCGACAGCGCGCTGTAGGCGGGCGGGAAGATCATCAGGCAGTTGGTGTCGAAGGTGTCGATGCCGTCGACGAGCTGGCAGCGATGCAGCAGGCGGCCGTCGACATGGTGCATGACCCGCAGCGACGAGGCGACCTCCAGGTCGTTCTTCTCCTGCACCGCCAGCAGGCTCGAGACATGGTCGGGATAGAGCCAGTTGTCGGCATCCAGGAAGCCGATCGCATCGAAGCCCTGGCCGGCGGCCGACAGGGCGCCGATCGCGCGCGGCGTATGGCCCCAGTCGCGGTGCCCGGCCGGCAGGACGATGTGCTGCGCGTCCCAGGCATCGATGGCGGCTTCCGGCTTGCCGTCGCCGACCAGGATGTGGGTCGCAGGGTGGGTCTGCATGCGCACGCTGGCATGGGCCTTGGCCAGCCAGGCCAGCGGCTCGCCGTGATAGGGGGTGACGATGGCGACGCGACGGGTCATTGCAGGCCCATTCGGCGGATCTCCCGGTCGCGGGCGGCGGGTTCCAGCGCGTTCCACCAGCGGCCGACCGCGGCGGCCGAGGGCGGCTGGGCGTCGGTCAGCCAGGCATCCCAGCGGGTGGGGCCGAACGGGGCGTTGAAGGCGCGCGCCCGGACCCGCTTGGCGATGCCGGCCGTCGGTCCGGGCGCGGCGATCGTGCGACCGCGCCCCTGCAGGAAGGCCAGGACCGCCTGGGCCGCGTTGCCGGCGACGGGTGCCGGCGCCAGGCTCCACATGGCGATCGCCGGAAAGGCAGGCGGCAGCAGCAGGATGCCGCTCGAATCGACCGCGCGGACCCCGTCCACCTCGCGGCACGGCGCGGCCGGCGTGCCGTCGATGCGATGCAGCAGTCGGCGCGCGGTCGCGGCCTCGGCGCGTCGGCCGGCGACCGCGGCTGCCAGGGCTGAGAGATGGCCGGGCAGGAACCAGTCGGCCGGGTCGAGGAAGGTGACGGCGTCGAAGCGCTGGGACGCCGCCGACAGGCCGCCCGCCATGCGCCCGGCATTGCCGCCGTCGTCATGGCGGCGGTGCAGGACGATGTGCTGGTCGGCCAGTGCGGCCGCCTCGGGCGTCGGACGCCCGTCGGCCACCAGGATATGCGTCACCGCGTGGCCCTGTTCGCGCAGGCTGGCATGCCCGTGGGCCAGCCATTCCAGGGGTTCGTCCGCATAGGGGGTGACGACGGCGATGCGCATGGGTCGGGCCAGTATCTACGCCAAGCGTGCGATCTACGCCAAGCGCAGGATGCTTGCCAAGGCGAGGCCGGTGACAGAATCGGGCCTACGCGGCTAGGTTCGCCCGCCTGCCGCCACGGTCCCCGATGATCCGCCTCTTCGTCGCCATCCCGCTTCCACCTGATCTCGCCCGGTCCCTGGCGGCACTCGGCGGCGGCATCCAGGGCGCCACCTGGGTCGAGGCCGGGAACCTCCACCTGACGCTGCGGTTCATCGGCGAGGTGGACGAGGGCATGGCATGCGACATCGACGAGGCGCTGGCCGGGCTGCGGGCGCCGGCGGTGGCGATCCAGGTGGCGGGCATGGGACAGTTCGGCGAGGGCGACCGCGCGCGCCTGCTCTACGCCGCCGTCGAGCGGACGCCGGCGCTGGTCCATCTCCAGGAGCGGGTGGAGGCGGCCATCGTCCGCGCCGGTCAGCCGCATGAGAAACGCAAGTTCGCTCCCCACATCACCCTGGCGCGCCTCAAGCGGGCGGCGATGCCGCGGGTGCAGGCCTTCATCGCCGGCCATGCGCTGTTCCGGCCGCCGCCGTTCGTCGCCGACCGGGTGGTGCTCTATTCGAGCTGGCTCGGCGGCGCTGGCGCATCCTACCAGGCCGAGGCCGAGTATCCGCTGGACGCCGGCTAGCCTCCGCCGATGAGCGAGGACCTGGATCGCCTGCTGGCCGAGATCCGGGCCTGCCGCTTGTGCGCGGCCCACTTGCCGCTCGGCCCCCGGCCGGTCGTGCGCGGGCTGGCCAGCGCGCGCCTGATGATCGCCAGCCAGGCGCCCGGTACCAAGGTGCATGCGTCGGGCATCTCCTTCACCGATGCCAGCGGCGACCGCCTGCGCGCCTGGCTGGGCGTCGACCGGGCGACCTTCTACGACGAGCGACGGATCGCCATCGCGCCCATGGGCTTCTGCTATCCGGGCCGCCTGCCGCGCGGGGGCGATGCGCCGCCGCGGCCCGAATGCGCCCCGCTGTGGCAGCCACGGGTAGCGGCTGCGTTCTCGTCGGTGGAACTGGTGCTGCTGGTCGGCGGCTGGGCCCAGGGCTGGCACCTGGGCCGCCGCGCCAGGCCGACCCTGACGGAGACGGTGGCGGCGTGGCGGGAATACCTGCCGCGCTTCTTCCCGCTGCCGCACCCCAGTTGGCGCAACACCGGCTGGCTCAACCGGAACCCATGGTTCGCGGCCGAGGCCTTGCCGGAGCTGCGCCGCCGGGTGGCGCTGCTGATGGGCGACGGGTCAGTCGACCAGGGCTGACAGGGGTGCCACCACCGCGAAGCGGTCGGCCAGCTCGGCCAGCGAGGCACGCTGGAGCTGCTGGGGGTCGAGGTCGGGGCCGCCGGTCGGATCGGGCAGGGCGCGGGTGGCGGTCGCATCGGCGATGACCGTGGTGCGGTAGCCGAGGTCGAGGGCCGCGCGGGCCGTCGAGCTGACGCACATGTGGGTCATGAAGCCGGCCACGACCAGCGAGGTCCGCCCCGTCGCCTTCAGCGCCGACTGCAGATCGGTGCCGGCGAAGGCATTGGGCAGGCCCTTGGTGATCACCGTCTCGCCCGGCTCGGGCCGCACTTGGTCGGCGATCTGGCCGCCCGGGCCGTCCGGGTCGAACAGGCCGCCGGCCTTGCCCAGATGGGCCACATGGATGATCGGGGCGCCGGCGGCGCGCGCCCGGCGCAGCAACTGCTGCATGGCCTCCAGCGCCGGGGCGGCCCCCGGCAGGGGCAGGCGGCCGTCGAGATATTCGCGCTGGGCATCGATGACGACGACGGCGGCGGTGGAAAGCGGGCCGGGCGTGGCGTCGGCCCCGGCCATCTGAAGCAGGGTGCGGGCGGCGGTCATCGTCTGTCGTTCCTCAGGGTGATTCGGCGAACGGCCAGCATAGG
Organism: Stella humosa; assembly: GCF_006738645.1. Lineage (GTDB taxonomy): Bacteria > Pseudomonadota > Alphaproteobacteria > ATCC43930 > Allostellaceae > Allostella > Allostella humosa. Next base: position 504,683 of record NZ_AP019700.1, read on the forward strand.
GCTGCATCGTCGCCGGAGAAGGGGCGACTTTCGCGCCGGCCCCTGCAAAAATGCCGGATGAAGACGGTATCGGCATGATCGATTGGGACGGCTGGCGCGCGGTGCTGCTGCTGGCCCGCGCCGGCACGCTGGCCGGGGCGGCGACGCTGCTGGGGGTGGATGCCACCACGGCCGCCCGCCGGCTGCGCCGGCTGGAAGCCTCGCTGGCGCTCCGGCTGTTCGAGCGCCAGGGCGCGCGCCTGGTGCCGACCGCCGCCTGTCTCGACCTGTTGCCGCGCCTGGAGCAGGCCGAACGCGCGCTGGCCGCGGCGGAATCCGCGTTCGAGCAGGGCGGCGGCGGTCCCGTCCGGGTGCTGCGGGTGACGGCGGTGGCGTTCCTGGTCGACCACCTGCTGGCGCCGGCCCTGCCGCGGCTGCTGGCCGGGCGGCGGCTGCGCGTCGAACTGCTGGCCGACAACCGCAACCTCAGCATGGCCCGGCGCGAGGCCGACCTGGCCCTGCGGCTTGGCCGGCCCGACGTGGTGCACGATGCCGTGCAACGGCTGGGCACGGTCACCTACGCGGTCTATGCCGGCCGGGGTCGCGATGCCGGCGGCCTGCCCTGGGCCGCCCTGTCGGACGAGCAGGCCCATCTGCCGGAAAGCCGCTGGACGGCGCGGGCGGCCGGCGCTCAGGGCATCGAGCATCGTGCCAACCGCTTCGAGGCGCTTGCCCGCATGGCCGAGGGCGGCCTGGTGCGCGTGCTGCTGCCGGACCTGCTGGCCCGGGCCTTTCCAGCCCTCGTTCGTGTCGGCGAACCGGTCGAGCTTGAGCGGGAGGCATGGCTGGTCGGTCATCCCGAGGATGCCGGCGCGCCGCATGTCCGCGCCGGCGTCGATTGGCTGGCGGGCCTGTTCCGGCCGGAATCCTAGCTCGCGGCGGCGCGCCAGCCGCTGGCGACGGGCGCGCCGGCGACGCCCATGCGCTCCAGGGTCGCGGCCACCCGCAGGATTGCCGCTTCCTGCCAAGGCCGGCCGATGATCTGCACCCCGATCGGCAGGCCCGCCCGTACCACGGGGACGGCCACGACCGGCAGGCCGATGAACGAGATCGGCTGCGTCAGCACGCCCAGGTTGGCGCGCACCGGCACGACGGCGCCGGCCAGTTCCATCGTCTGCTGGTCGACGCCGGGCGCGGTGCAGGGGGTGGCGGCGGCGACCAGCACGTCGACCTTGCCCATGGCATCGGCCACCTGCCGGCGGAAGACGCCGCGGAAGCGCTGGGCCGCGGTGACCCAGGCCGAGGGGATGAGGGCGCCCGCCGTCAGCCGGTCGCGTGTCTCGGGGTCGAAATCATCGGCCCGGCGGCGCAGCCGGTCGAGATGCAACGCCCCGCCCTCGGCCGCGGTGATGACATAGGCCGCCGCCCGCGCCCTGCCGGCTTCGGCCAGCGTTACCCGTCGCACGGCGCCCAGCGCGGTCGCGACGCGATCGACGGCATCCCGGGCTTCCGGCCCGGCGAAGGTCTCGAAATGCCCGTCCAGCACGCCGATGCGCAGGCCGTCGATGTCGCCCGACAGGGCAGCCGACGTTGGCTCGGCGGGGCGGCCGGCGCAGGACGGGTCGTCCGCGTCCGGCCCCTGCATCGCGTCATAGGCGGCCGCCAGATCGGCCACCGACCGGGCGAACGGCCCCAGATGATCGAAGGCGGCGACGAAGGGGAAGGACCCGCGCCGGGTGAGGCGACCGAAGGTCGGCTTCAGGCCGAAGATGCCGCACAGCGACGAGGGCACCCGGATCGACCCGTTGGTGTCGCTGCCAAGCGCCAGCGGCACAAGGCCCGCCGCGACCGCGCCGCCGCTGCCGCCGGACGATCCGCCGGTCATCCGCGCCGGGTCGTGCGGGTTGCGCGTCGGGCCGTAATGGGCATTGCGGCCGGTGAAGTCGTAGGCGTACTCGCCCATGCCGAGCGCGCCCACCAGCACCGCCCCGGCGGCTTCCAGGCGGGCGATCAGCGGCGAGTCTGCTGATGAGGGGGGCGAGTCCGCCTCGATCCGCGCGCCGGCCAGGGTCGCCAGGCCGGCGATGTCGAACAGGTTCTTGACCGCGAACGGGACCCCGGCGAGCGGACCCGGGTCGCGGCCCTCCGCGACCATCCGGTCGATCGTGGCGGCCCGCGCGCGGGCGCGCTCCGCGGTCACGGCGGTGAAGGCGTTGAGGATCGGCTGGGCCTCGGCGATCCGGGCCAGGCTGGCATCGACGACCGACAGGGCGGTCGTGGCGCCCCTGCGCACCGCGGCGGCGGTCTCGGCGGCGCCGGCGGCGGCGGACGGATCGCTCATGGCCGGAACACCGGCGCTGCCTCGTCGGCCTCGCCCAGCGGATGTTCGGCCACGACGCCGGCCAGGCGCCGGGCCAGGGCCAGATGCTCCAGCACGCCCTGCCAGCGTTCCGTCGGCACCGGCAGGTCGAGCAGGGCAGCCGCGGCGGCGGCATAGCCGCCCAGCATCTCGTCGTCGCGCGTCATCGTTCCTCCCTACACCGTCGGGCTCTGGGTTTTCGCGGCCGCCTGGCGCCAGGCGCGCCAGCCGCCGAACCGGCTGATGTCGGGGGCGCCCGCCTCGCCGCCGGCCGCGCAGACGAAGCCGCGCACCTCGCTGCCGTCGTCGAGTGCCACCAGGCCCAGGGCCAGCGGCGCGCGCACCTCGGCCAGCAGGCCCGGCAGCGCCGGCTCCGGCACCAGCCAGACCTCGCCCTCGATGGCGACGCCGTCGCGCTCGGTCAGGACCAGGCCCGGCCGTGGCATCGCGCCTTCCAGCAGGACCATGCGGTAGCGGCTGGCCGTGCGGATCGTGCGCACCGGCGCCGCGCCTAGCGCGATGAGCGCTGCGCTGCGTGGCTCGCCGGTCAGGTGGGCGCCGAACACGGCCACCTCGACGCCCGGGCCGGACGCGCGCGCCGGCCGCAGGGATGCCGGGTCCGCCGCCGCGCCGGTCGCCCCCAGGGGCAGGCCGGCCAGGGCGTGCACGACGCCACCGATGGCGGCCAGCGCCAGGTCGCTGCCGGTCGGGCCGATCAGGGTGGCCCCGATCGGCAGGCCATTGCGATGGAACCCGGTCGGGACGGCGAGTGCGGCCAGGTCGAGCAGGTTCACGAAGTTGGTCCAGGTGCCGAGTGCCGAGTTGCGGGCGACCGGCTCGGCCGCAACCTCGGCCAGCGTCCAGTGACGAGGGGCGGTCGGCACCATCAGCGCGTCGTAGCGGTCCCAGGTGGGTGCGGTCTCGGCCGCGATGGCGGCCAGCCGATAGAGGCCGGCAAAGGTGTCGGTGGCGCTGCGCGCCCGGCCGCTGCGCACGATGGCGCGCACCACGGGGTCGCACGCGTCCCAGTGGGCGTCGATGAAGTCGCCGACCGCGGCCGTGCGCTCGGCCACCCAGGGGCCGTCATAGAGCAGGGCGGCCGCCGCCAGGAACGGGGCAGGGTCGATCTCCTCGACCGTGGCACCGGTCCGGCGCAGCAGGTCGAGCGCCGCCGCCCACCATTCCGGGCCGAAGCCGTCGCCGAACCAGGGCAATGCCGCGGCATGGGGGACGGCGACGCGCCAGCCGCCCGGGCGCGGCAGGCGCTGGCGCAGCGCGCGGGAGAAGGGATCGACCGTGTCCGGGCCGCCCGCGATAGCCAGGGCCGCCAGCGCGTCCGGCACCGTCAGCGCGAAGATCGAGACGCAGTCCAGGCTGCGGCAGGCCGGCACCACGCCGGTCGCCGGGACAAGGCCGCGACTGGGCTTCAGGCCGACGATATTGTTCATCATCGCCGGCACCCGGCCCGACCCGGCGGTGTCGGTGCCGAGCGCCACCGGCACCAGCCCGCGGGCGACCGCGACGGCCGAGCCGGAGGACGAGCCGCCCGGGATGCAGGCGGGGTCGAACGGGTTGGCCGGCACGCCATAGGGGCTGCGCACGCCGACGAGACCGGTCGCGAACTGGTCGAGGTTGGTCTTGCCGGCGACCCGGAAACCCGCCGCCTCCAGCCGGGCGACGGCCGTGGCCGACGCCTCCGGTTTGTAGGCATAGGCGGGGCAGGCGGCCGTGGTGGCGAACCCGGCGGCGTCGATGTTGTCCTTGACCGCCAGCGGGATGCCGTCGCCGCCGGCCGGGCCGCGGGCGATGAAGATCGCCGGATCGGCGTCGTCCAGCCGGGCAGCATGGGCCGCGCGGTCGGCGGCCGTCGCCTGGCGCCAGTCGGAAATGGTCAGCGGTCGTTGGGTCATGCGGTCGGGTCCGTCATGTCGGGGGCTTCAGCACAGCCCGTGCCAAGGGAGAGAGCGGGATGGCGAGCGGCCTTGCCGGGGCGACCCAGTTCGGCCAAAGAGGGGCGATGGACGTGCAGAGCGCCAAGACGACCCTTCCCGGCCCGCCCAGGACGCGCGCCGACCGGCTGCGCGAGGACCTGGCCGAGGAGATCCTGTCGGGCCGGCTCGGCCCCGGCGTCCGGCTCGACGAGCAGGGGCTGGCCGACCGCTACGGCGTGTCGCGGACGCCCGTGCGCGAGGCGCTGCGGCAACTGGCGGCGACCGGCCTGGTCGAGGCCCGGCCGCACAAGGGCGTGGTGGTGACGACCCCCTCGCCCAAGGTCCTGGCCGAATCCTTCGAGGTGATGGCGGAACTGGAGGCGGCCTGCGCGGCCCTTGCGGCGCGCCGCATGCCGGCCGGTCTGCGGCGCAGTCTGGCCCGTGTCCATGGCCGCCTGCGCCTGCTGGCCGATGCCGGCGATCCTGAGGACTATGCCGCCCTCAACCTGGAATTCCACGATCTCATCTGGCAGGGCTGCGGCAATGCCACGCTGGCGGCGATGACGGCCGACGTGCGCCGCCGGGTGGGGCCGTTCCGGCGCCTGCAATTCCGCCTGGCGGGCCGGCTGCAACGATCGTGGGAAGAGCATGACGCGGTGGTCCAGGCGATCCTGGCCGGCGATCCCGCGGCCGCCCGCGCGGCGATGCTGGGCCATGTCGGCCTGGTGGGCGATGCGTCGGCCGATCTGGTGCGGCCGGGGGCGCTTCTGGCCGCCATGGAGTGATCGTGCATGCAAGATTGCATACAATATAGCCAGAGCGAATTGATCTAGAATAGGGATTTAGCGTGCCGACGCCCGTGTTTCGGGCAGCGTTTGGATCGGCTGCGGGCAGAAGCCCGCGCGGAACGCGCAGAAGGGCGCGAATTCCCGGCATTTCCGGCTGGCACGATGCTTGCGCTTCCTGGTGGCGAACGGGCTTTCGCCACGGGGGGTGCCATGAAGCGTCGCGAGTTCCTGAAGTCCACGGCGGCGGTCGCGGCCGGTGCTGCCATCGGCAGCGTTCCCTGGAACGGCGCCCTGGGGCAGAGCCGCAAGGACACGCTGCTGGCGATCTCCGAGAACGGCCCCAACAGCCTGGACATCCATGGCGTCGGCACCAACCGGCCGGGCTACGAGGCGTCCTGGAACAGCTACGACCGGCTGGTCACCTTCGGCGTCAAGAAGGATGCCCAGGGCAACGACCATTACGACTATACGAAGATCGAGCCGGAACTGGCCGAGGACTGGACCGCCACCGACAGCTCGGTCACCTTCCGGCTGAAGCGCGGCGCCAAGTTCCATGACGGCAGCCCCGTCACGGCCGCCGACGTGAAATGGTCGTTCGACCGGGCGGTCACCGTGGGCGGCTTCCCGACCTTCCAGATGAAGGCGGGCTCGCTCGAGAAGCCCGAGCAGTTCGTGGCCGTCGACGACCGCACCTTCCGCATCGACTTCCTGCGCCGCGACAAGCTGACCATGCCGGACCTGGGCGTGCCGGTGCCGGTCGTCATCAATTCCGGCCTGGCGCGCAAGAACGCGACGGCCGCAGACCCGTGGGCGATGGACTGGCTGCGCACCAACGAGGCGGGCTCCGGCGCCTACAAAGTGGAGCGGTTCCAGCCCGGCACGGAACTCGTCTTCATGCGCAACGAGGACTGGGTGGGTGGGCCGAAGCCCAAGATCCAGCGCGTCGTCTGGCGCGTGGTGCCGCAGTCCGGCAACCGCCGGGCGCTGCTGGAGCGCGGCGACGCCGACGTCTCGTTCGACCTGCCGAGCAAGGATTTCAACGAGCTGGCGGCCTCGAAGAAGCTGACGGTCGTCGGCACGCCGGTCGAGAACGCGCTGCAGTACATCGCCTTCAACGTCAACAAGCCGCCCTTCGACGACCTGAAGATCCGCCAGGCGATCGCCTGTGCGCTGCCCTACCAGGCGATCATGGATTCGGTCATGTTCGGCCGCGCCCTGCCGATGTTCGGCGCGGCCAACCCGGTGGCCGACGCCTCCTGGCCGCAGCCGCACGCGTATCGTACGGACCTCGACAAAGCCAAGGCGCTGATGGCGGCGTCGACCATGCCGAACGGCTTCGAGACGACCTTGTCCTTCGACCTGGGCCTGGCCGGCGTCAATGAGCCGATCTGCGTGCTGGTGCAGGAAAGCCTGGCCCGCATCGGCATCAAGCTGACGATCAACAAGATCCCCGGGGCCAACTGGCGCAACGAGCTCTTGAAGAAGCAGCTTCCGATGCTGACCAACACCTTCGGCGGCTGGCTCAACTTTCCCGACTATTTCTTCTTCTGGGCCTATCACGGCCAGGATGCGGTCTTCAACACCATGTCCTACAAGAACCCCAAGATGGACAAGGCGATCGACGTCGCCCGCTTCGCACCGGACACGGCGACCTACGAGGCGGCTGTGAAGGAGTTCGTCGGCCTGTCCTTCGACGAGCTGCCGCGCATCCCGCTCTTCCAGCCCTACCTGAACGTGGCGATGCAGAAGAACGTGAACGGCTACCGCTACTGGTTCCATCGGCAGCTCGACTACCGCCAGCTGGAAAAGGTCTAGGCCGGGCGGGCGAGGGGGCGCGACCATGCTGGCGATGATCGGGCGGCGGCTGCTGGCGGCATTGCCGTCGATCGCCGGCGTCATCGTCGTCACCTTCCTGCTGACCCGGCTGCTGCCGGGCGACCCGGCCGCCTATTTCGCCGGGCCGGCGGCCACCCCCCAGGCGATCGAGGAGGTGCGGGCGCGCCTCGGCCTCGACCGCTCGGTGCCGGCGCAGTTCCTGTCCTACCTGGGCGACCTGTCGCGCGGCGATTTCGGTCTGTCGCTGACGACCGGCCTGCCCGTCATCCGCGAACTGGTCACCCGCCTCCCGGCCTCGCTGGAGCTGACATTGGCCGGGCTCCTCTTCGCGGTCGCGGTGGCGGTGCCGATGGGGATCCTGGCCGCGGTGCGATCGGGAAGCTGGATCGACCATGCCACCCGCATCGTCGCCACCGCCGGGGTCAGCCTGCCCACCTTCTTCACCGGCCTGCTGCTGGTCCACCTGTTCTATTCCGTGCTGCAGATCGCCCCGGCACCGATGGGCCGGCTCGACATCTTCTCCTCGCCGCCGGCCCATTGGACCGGGCTCTACGTCCTGGATGCGCTGCTGGCGGGCGACGTCCAGACCGCGCTGGCGGCACTCGCCCAGCTTGCCCTGCCGGCGCTGACGCTCGGCATCTTCGCGCTGGCCCCGCTGGCGCGGATGACGCGGGCGGCGATGCTGGCGGCGCTCGGCAGCGACTTCGTGCGGGCGGCCCGTGCCTCGGGCCTCAGCCGCGGCCGGGTCGTCTGGGTCTATGCCTTCCGCAACGCCATGCTGCCGGTGCTGACGACGCTCGGCATGGTCTTCAGCTTCCTGCTCGGCGCCAACGTGCTGGTGGAAAAGGTCTTCGCCTGGCCGGGCATCGGCTCCTACGCGATCGAGGCGCTGATCGTCTCCGACTACGCCCCGGTGCAGGGCTTCGTGCTGACGATGGCGCTGCTCTACGTCCTCCTCAACCTCTTGATCGACATCCTCTACGGCATCGTCGATCCGCGCGTGAAGCTGGAAAGCTGATGGCCGCCGCGGCTGAATACGCCCGCCACCTGCGCCATGTGGTGACCGAGAACCCGGTCACCGGCGGGGCCTTCGCGCTCTTCGTCCTGCTGGTGCTGACGGCGATCCTGGGGCCGGCGCTGGTGCCCTACGACCCCTTGGCCAGCAATGCCGCCGCCACCTTGCAGGCGCCGTCCGCGCGCCACTGGTTCGGCACCGACCAACTCGGGCGCGACGTCTTCAGCCGGGTGGTGGTTGCGACCCGCCTCGACCTTACCATCGCCTTCGCCAGCGTCATACTGGTCTTCGTCACCGGCACCATGACGGGGGTGGCGGCCGGCCATTTCGGCGGCTGGGTCGATCGCGTGGTGGGCCGCATCTCCGACACGATCATGGCCTTCCCGCTGTTCGTGCTGGCCATGGGCATCGTGGCGGCACTGGGCAACACGGTCGGCAACATCGTGCTGGCGACGGCGGTGGTGAACTTCCCGCTCTATGTCCGCGTCGCCCGCGCCGAGGCCAACGTCCGCCGCGACGCCGGCTTCGTCGAGGCCGCCCGCATCAGCGGCAATGGCGAGGCGCGCGTGGTGCTGTTCCACATCCTGCCCAACACCCTGCCGATCATGATGGTGCAGGTGTCGCTGACGCTGGGCTACGCCATCCTGAATGCGGCCGGCCTGTCCTTCATCGGCCTGGGCGTGCGCCCGCCGACGCCGGAATGGGGGATCATGGTGGCCGACGGCGCCAACTACATCCAGTCGGGCGAATGGTGGATCGCGCTCTTCCCCGGCCTGGCGCTGATGCTGGCGGTCTTCTGCTTCAACCTGCTGGGCGACGGGCTGCGCGACCTGATCGACCCCCGGCGGCGGACGTGACGGCCAACCCGCCGCTCCTCTCGGTCGAGGGCGTGTCGGTCGCCTTCCGCACGCGTGCGGGCGAAGTGAAGGCGCTGGAGCGGGTCAGCTTCTCGGTGGCCAGGGGCGAGACCATCGCCATCGTCGGCGAAAGCGGGTCCGGCAAGTCGGTCACGGCCCAGGCGATCATGGGCATCCTCGACCCGGCCGGCCGGGTGGCGGAGGGCCGCATCGGCTTCGGCGGCATGGACCTGTTGCAGGCAACCCAGCGCGAGCTGGCCGACATGCGCGGGCGCGAGCTGGCGATGATCTTCCAGAATCCGCGCGGTGCCCTCAACCCGATCCGCACCGTGGGCGACCAGATCGCCGACGTGCTGGCCCGGCACGAGCACCTGAAGGGGCCGGCCGCCCGCGCGCGGGCGATGGAGATGCTGGCGCTGGTCAAGATCACCGATCCCCCGCGCCGGCTCGACGCCTACCCGTTCGAGCTGTCGGGCGGCATGTGCCAGCGGGTGATGATCGCGCTGGCACTCGCCTGCCGGCCGGCCCTGCTGATCGCCGACGAGCCGACGACCGGGCTCGACGTCACCACCCAGGCAGCGATCATGGACCTGATCGACGAACTCGGCCGGTCGCGCGGCATGGCCACGGTGCTGATCACCCACGATCTCGGCCTGGCGGCAGAGCATTGCCGGCGGATCGTCGTCATGCATGCCGGCCACGTCGTCGAGGACGCCCCGGCCGAGGCGCTGTTCGCGGCCCCCCGCCATCCCTATACCGCGCGCCTGCTGGCGGCCACGCCGCGGCCAGGCCGCCACCTGGCCGACCTGGCCTCGATACCCGGTGGCTTGCCCGACCTGCGACGCGGCGATCTCGGCGGCTGCCGCTTCCTCGACCGCTGCGAACGGGCGGGCGAGGTCTGCCGCGCGCCGACGCTGGTGCCGGTGGAAACGATGGGCGCTTCCGGCCATCACCGGGTCCTGTGCGCGCAGCCTATCGGCGAGGAACTGGCGGCATGACGGCACTGCTCGACGTGGCCGGCCTCTGCCGCCGCTTTCCCGTCGGCATCCCCGGCCCCATCGACCGGCTACGCGGCCGCAAGCCGGGGCTGCTGCATGCCGTCGACGGGGTCGACCTGCGCATCGGCGAGGGCGAGGTGCTGGGGCTGGTGGGCGAGAGCGGCTGCGGCAAGTCCACGCTGGCCCGCGTCGTCGCCCGCCTGATCGACCCCAGCGAGGGCAGCATCCGCTTCGCCGGCCAGGACATCGCCGCCATCCCGGCGCGCAGTTTCGCCCGCCACGAGATGCGGCGCGCCATCCAGATGGTCTTCCAGGACCCGACCGAGAGCCTCAACCCGCGCTGGACCGCCTTCGACTGCATCGCCGACCCGATTCGCCGCATGGACCCGGTGCCGGCGGCCAGGCTGGGTGAGCGCGTGCGCGAGCTGGCCGACCTCGTCAGCCTGCCCGAGGCGCTGCTCGGCCGTTTCCCGCACCAGTTGTCGGGCGGACAGAAGGCGCGCGTCGGCATCGCCCGGGCCGTGGCCCTGCGCCCGCGCCTGCTGGTGCTGGACGAGCCGACCTCGGCGCTCGACGTCTCGGTGCAGGTGGTGGTGCTGAAGTTGCTGGCCGACCTGAAGCAGCGGCTCGGCATGAGCTACCTCTTCGTCACCCACGACCTGGAGGTGGTGCGGCTGGTCTGCGACCGGGTGGCGGTCATGTATCTGGGCCGGATGGCGGAGGTCGGCACGGTGGAGCAGGTCTTCGCCCGCCCCTCGCACCCCTACACGCGCGCCCTCCTGTCCTCGATCCCGACCGGCGTTCCCGGCCACCCGCCCGCGCGCATCCTGCTGACGGGCGACCCGCGCAGCCCGGTCGACCCCGATCCGCATGTCTGCCGCTTCCTCGGCCGCTGCCCGCAGAGCACCGAGCGCTGCGGCGCAGAGATGCCGCAGCTTCGCCGCATGGCCGAGGGCCATGCCGCGGCCTGCCACTTGGCGGAGGCCGCATAGCGCTGGATGCGGATGGACGGCGGGCAGCGGTTCCGCCCGCCCGGCCTACTCGGTCGGGATGCCGATCGCGCTGCGGTAGGACGGCTGCACCACGTCGTGCGCCTCGGCATGCTTCTTCAGCCACAGGGCAAAGACCGGGCACACCGGCATCACCTTCTGGTCATGCTCGCGCAGCGAGGCGACGACGGCCCGGAAGATGGCCGAGGCGATGCCGCGGCCTTCCAGCTCGCGCGGCACCTCGGTGTGCGACAGCAGGATGCCGCCGGCGATCCGGTTGTACTCGGCAAACGCGGTCCGGCCGTCGACGACGGCCTCGAACCGCCTGGCTTCCGCGTTGTCGCGGACGATGACGTTCGTGGCTTCGGCCATGGCGGTATCGCTCCCTACGCGCGCGGCAGGTCGGCCATGCGGGCGGTCGACTCCGCCGTCTCGGCCTCTTCCTCCAGCCGCTCCATGTCGTCGTCGCTCAGGCCGAAATGGTGGCCGATCTCGTGGATCAGCACGTGGCGGACGATGTGCAGCAGGTCGTCCCCGGTCTCGCACCACAGGTCGAGGATCGGCCGGCGATAGAGGAAGATCATGTCCATGTGCGGCACGGGGTCGGAGACGCTCTTGTGCAGCATCGACACCCCGCGATAGAGCCCCAGCAGGTCGAAGGGGCTTTCCAGCTCCATCTCTTCCTCGGTGTCCTCGTCGGGGAAGTCCTCGACCCGGATGACGACGTCGCGCGCGTGCTGGCGCAGTTCCCAGGGAATGGCCTGGAAGCCGATCCGGCCCAGCCCCTCGATATCGGCGAGGCTGGGGGCAGTGCCCGGAAAGCCGCTCATCGGGGCAGGAACGGCGCGAATTCGGCGAGGATGGCCGTGTAGATGTCGCGCTTGAAGGGGACGATCAGCTTCGGCACCTCGACTGCGTCGACCCACTTCCAGGCCAGGAACTCCGGATGCTCGGTTTCCAGGTTGATCTCCGAATCCTCGCCGTCGAAGCGGAAGGCGAACCATTTCTGCGTCTGGCCGCGATAGCGCCCGCGCCACAGCTTGCCGGCCAGGTCGGGCGGCAGGTCGTAGCTGTACCAGTCCCGGCTTTCGCCCAGGAACGCGCCGTTGCAGGTGCCGATCTCCTCGCACAGCTCGCGGCTGGCGGCCTCGATCGGCGTCTCGCCCCGGTCGATGCCACCCTGGGGCATCTGCCATGCGTCGCTCGGCATGTCGATGCGCTGCGCCACCAGCACCTGGCCCTCGCGATTGAGGACCATGATGCCGACGGCGCGGCGATAGGGCAGGCTTGCGGTTGCTTCTCTGGTCATGCTGTCCAAACGGTCTTTTTCCGCGCCTCAGTTGGCCGTGCGCGACTGATAGAGCGAGATGCCGCGGATCATGTCGAGCGCCCGCTGGAGCTGGTAGTCCTCTTCCGGCGACACCGGTCCCTGGGGGCCGGAATCCTGGGTCGGCGTCGTGGCCGGGCCCTGGTTGGCCGGCACCGGCTGGGCTCCCGGCGGCTGGTCGGGGTTGCGCAGCGAGCCGCGCAGGTCCGCCTCGCGGCGCTGCGGGCCGGTCGCCACCTTCTCGATGCGGGCGGCCTCGACGACGATGTCGGGGTCGATGCCCTTGGCCTGGATCGAGCGGCCCGACGGCGTGTAGTAGCGCGCCGTGGTCAGCCGCATGGCGCCGTGCCCGGCCAGCGGGATGATCGACTGCACCGAGCCCTTGCCGAAGCTGCGGGTGCCGAGGATGACGGCGCGGCGATGATCCTGCAGCGCGCCGGCCACGATCTCCGACGCCGAGGCCGAGCCGCCATTGATGAGGACGACCACCGGCTTGCCGTCGGCCAGGTCACCGGGCCGCGCGTTGTAGCGCTGGCCGTCGTCGGGCTTGCGCGCACGGGTCGAGACGATCTCGCCCTTCTCCAGGAAGGCGTCCGACACCGACACCGCCTGGTCGAGCAGGCCGCCCGGATTGTTGCGCAGGTCGAGAACGAAGCCCTTCAGCTTGTCGCCGGCCTCGGTCTTCAGCTTCTGCACGGCATTCTTCAGGCCGACGTCGGTCTGCTCGGTGAAGCTGGTGATGCGGACATAGCCGATCTCCCCCTCCAGGCGCGAACGCACCGACTGCACCTTGATCACGGCGCGCGTCAGGGTCAGCTCGAACGGCTCGCCGGTGCCGCGGCGCACGGTCAGCTTGATGTCGCTGTTGACCGGGCCGCGCATCTTCTCGACGGCTTCCGGCAGGCTGAGGCCCAGCACCGCCTCGCCGTCGAGATGGGTGATGAGATCGTTCGGGCGCAGGCCCGCGCGCGCTGCCGGCGTCTCGTCGATCGGCGAGACGACCTTGACGACGCCGTTGTCCATCGTGACCTCGATGCCGAGGCCGCCGAACTCGCCGCGCGTCTGCACCTGCATGTCGCGGTAGTTCTTGGCGTTGAGGAAGCTCGAATGCGGGTCGAGCGACGACAGCATGCCGTTGATCGCGGACTCGACGAGCTGCTCGTCGGTCACCTTCTCCACATAATCGGCGCGCACGCGCTCGAACACCTCGCCGAACAGGTTGAGCTGGCGATAGGTGTCGTTGCCGTTGCTGGCGCCGGTGTTCGTGCTCTGGGAGCCGGCCGGGAGGACCGTCCAAACAAGTGCCAGGCCCGCTATGGCCCAGGGTAGGGTCTTGCGCATCATCCGCTTTCCTTGCCTTCGCCGGCCGCGAGCCAGGGCTGGGGATTGATCGGGGTTCCGTTCCGTCGAAGCTCTATATAGAGCCTCGGACGCTCTTCGCCATCCGCCGTCATGACGCCGACCGGCTCTCCGGAGAGGACGGTCTGGCCGACGGTGCCGTCTGTGCGGCCCAGCCCGGCCACCAGGGAATGGTAGCCGTCGCTGTGTTCGATAATGAGGATCTCACCATAGGCCCGGAACGGGCCGATGAACAGGATGCGCCCGTCGAAGGGGGCGACCACGCGCGCACCCGGCCGGGTGCGCAGCGTGATGCCGCGGCTGTGCTGGCCGAAGCCGAGATCGTCGCCGAAGCTGCGCTGCACGCTGCCGACGGCGGGCAGGATGTACTGGCCGCGCGCGCGATTGAAGCCGCGCACGCTGGGAACCCGGGCCGCCAGCACGTTGGCGACCTGGCGTTCCTCCTCGCGCCGCTGCTGGGCCGCGTGGTCGCGCTCCATCGCCTGGCGTTCCTGGTCGAGGCGCTGGATCTCGGCCGTCCGCCGGCCGGCGTCGGGCCTGCTCGCCTCGCGCTGCCGGGCTTCCTCGGCCGCCAGTTCCTGGCGCCGCCGCTCGGCCTCGGCGGCCAGACGGCGGCGTTCGAACTCCGCCTCCTGGCGCTGGCGCTCCTTCTCCAACTCCTGCCGCCGCCGCTCGGCCTCGGCCTGGACGATCAGCTCGCGCAGGTCGCCCGCCTTGGTCGCCATCTGCTGCAATGCCTGGGCGCGCTGGCGCGCCTCGGCCTCGATGTCGCCGCGGGCGGCGGTGCGCTGGGCGATCAGCCCATCCAGCGCCTTGCGCCGCCGTTCCACCATTGCCCGGGCGTTGGCGGCCTGCTGGCGCCGATTCTCGGTCTCCAGGCGCAGCTCGCGCAGGTCCGCCAGGGCCAACCGCAGGCCGGCCGCCTCACGCGCGATCATCGGCACCACATTGCCCAGCAGGCCGGCCGTGCGCGCGGTTTCCAACGGTGTCGTCGGCAGGGCCAGCAGGGCCTCCGGCGGGTGCCGGGTCAGCCGGGTCAGGGCCGTCATCAGCGCCTCCACGCTCTGCCGGCGCTCGGCCAGGGAGCGGGTCTGGCGCTCGATCTCCTCATTGAGGGCGGTCAGCGTCTCCTCGACGCTCGACAGGTTGGCTTCCTCGGTCTGGAGCGCGCGGGCGACCGCGATCGAATCGTTGCGCAGCCGCTCGACCTCGCGCCGCAGCGTCTCTGCCCGGCGCTCGATCTCGGCCTGGCGCGAACGCTCGGCCTCCATCGACTTCTGCACGTCGCGCAATTCACGCCGCGCGTCCTGGGCGCCGGCCGGCAACGCCAGCAGAGTGCCGCCCAGGACCAGCAGGACCGCGGCACCGTGTCGCACGGCGGCCGGTCGACGGGGCGGGGTGGGGCGATCGCGGCGGGCCTCAGGCGGCGGGCGCGGCGGCCGCGGCCGGCGCCAGCAATGACCGACCGGTCATCGCCGCCGGCTGCGGCAGCCCCATCAGGGCCAGGATCGTGGGGGCGATGTCCGACAGCCGGCCATGGCCGCCGCCGGGCGGCGCCAGGCGCGGGGCAGCCGGTCCGCCTGCCATCACGATCGGCACCGGATTCATCGAATGGGCCGTGTGCGGGCCGCCCGTCTCAGGGTCGATCATCTGCTCGGCGTTGCCATGGTCGGCGGTCACCAGCAGCACGCCGCCTGCCTGCCGCACCGCGGCGTCCAGCCGGCCGAGACAGGTGTCGACCGCCTCGACCGCGGCCACCGCCGCCGCCAGGATGCCGGAATGGCCGACCATGTCGGCATTGGCGAAATTGACGACGATCAGGTCGAAGCGGCCGCTGCCGATCGCCTCGACCAGCCGGTCGGTGACGATGGCGGCCGACATCTCGGGCTGCAGGTCGTAGGTCGCGACCTTGGGCGAAGGCACCAGGATGCGCTCCTCGCCCGCGAACTCGCGCTCGTCGCCGCCGTTCAGGAAGAAGGTGACGTGGGCGTACTTCTCGGTCTCGGCGATGCGGAGCTGGCGCATCCCGGCCCGCGAGACGATCTCGCCCAGCGTGTCGTGCAACTCGTCGGCGGTGAACAGGGTGGCGAGGAAGCGGTTGAGGTCGGTCGAATACTCGACCATCCCCAGGGCAGCGGCGAATTGCGGCCGGCGGGCCCGCGCGAAGCCGTCGAAGGCCGGGTCGAGCAGGGCGGACAGGATCTCGCGCGCCCGGTCGGCGCGGAAGTTGGCCATCAGCAGCCCGTCGCCGTCCCGCATTCCGGCATAGTCGCCGATCGCCAGCGGCAGCACGAACTCGTCCGTCTTGCCGGCGGCGTAGCTGGCCGCGATGGCCGCCGTCGCGTCCGCCGCCCGCCCGCCCGCGCCGTCGATGAGGGTGGCATAGGCGAGCGACACCCGGTCCCACCGCTGGTCGCGGTCCATCGCGTAGTAGCGGCCCATCACGGTCGCGATCTTGACCCGGGTGCAGCCGGAGACGGCCGCCTGGAAGGCCGCCACCGCCGACCGGGCGCTGTCCGGCGGCGTGTCGCGGCCGTCGAGAAGAGCGTGGATGGCGACCGGGATGCCGGCCGCGTCCAGGAGCCGGGCCAGGCCCGCGATATGGTCCTGATGGGAATGCACGCCACCCGGCGACAGCAGCCCCACCAGGTGGGCGGTGCCGCCCGATGCCTTGAGGGCGGCCACGAAGTCCTGGAATGGCGCGCTGGCGGCGGCCGAGCCGTCGGCCAGTGCGCGGGTGATGCGCGGCAGTTCCTGCATCACCACCCGGCCGGCGCCGATGTTCATGTGGCCGACCTCGGAATTGCCCATCTGCCCGTCCGGCAGCCCGACTTCCGCGGCGGAGGCATCGAGCAGCCCGTGCGGGCATTGGGCAACGAGCCGCCGCCAGTTGGGCAGGCGGGCCTGGGCCAGCGCGTTGTCCGCGCCGCCGTCGCGATGGCCCCAGCCGTCCAGTATGCACAGGACGACGGGCTTCGGGCGTTTCGGAGTCATCCCGCGAATATAGAAGAAGCCCGGCCGGCCCGGTAGGGCCTGCCGGTTCTTCGTGGGCTGCGCCGGTTCAGGCGGCCGCGCGCTCGCGGGCGGCCCAGCCGAAGCCCTCGACCATCACGTCGACCAGCCCGTCGATGTCGGCGGCCGTCATGGGCGTCGACAGGGCACCGGACTGGTTGGGCGTAAGCAGGTAGCCCTGCTCGACCAGCCAGGTGTGCAGGCGCCCCTGGAGGGCCTTCTCGTCGGCGGTGGGAAAGCCGCTGCGATAGTCGCTGACGGCGCGGGCATGCGGGTGGACGCGGAAGAGCGAGCCCATCCCGGTCACCTGGGCCGGGATGCCGGCCTGGGCGAAAGCGGTCGTCAGCCCCTGGCGCAGGCGCTCGCCCAGCCCGTTCAGGTGGTCGTAGGCCGCGTGGTCGAGCTGGCGCAGGCTGGCCAGGCCCGCCGCCATGGTGACCGGGTTGGCGGTGAAGGTGCCGCCATGGGGCACGGCCGGCTTGCCGGGCCGCGCATCGAACATCGCCATGATGTCGCGCCGGCCGGTCACCGCGCCGATCGGCAGGCCGCCGCCGATCACCTTGCCCAGCGTCACCAGGTCGGGCTCGAGGTCGAAGAGTGGATGGGCGCCGGCATGGGACAGGCGGAAGCAGACGATCTCGTCGACGATCAGCACGATGCCGAGCCGCCGCGTCGTCTCGCGGATCGCCGTCACGAACTCGGGCGAGGCCGGCACCAGGCCGACGCGGGAGGGCAGGGGATCGAACAGCAGGGACGACAGCCGCGACCCGTGCGCCTCCAGCAGGCGGATGGCGGCCTCAGGATCGTTGAAGGGGATGACGACGGTGTCGCCCAGCACGGCGTCGGGCGTGCCGCGGGCGTACTTGATGCCGGCCGGTGCCGCCTCGCCCCAGTTGGCAGGCGCGGAGTCGAGGCTGACCTCCACATGGTCGTAGTTGCCGTGGTAGGCGCCCTCGATCTTGGCGATCGCCGGCCGGCCGGTGAAGGCGCGCGCGGCCTTGATCGCGCTTACCACCGCCTCGCTGCCGCTGTTGGAAAAGCGGATCGTCTCGAAGACGGGCGAGCGGGCGCAGATATGCTCGGCCAGGTCGACCTCGATCTCGGTCGGCAGGCCGAAGCTGATGCCGCGGGCGGCCGTCTCGGCCACGGCGGCGACGGTGGCCGGGTTGGCATGCCCGTGGATGGCGGAGAAGAAGTTGTTGGTAAAATCCAGGATGGCATTGCCGTCGACATCGACGATGCGCGATCCTTGCCCATGGGCGGCGTAGGGGGGATGGGGATGGAAGAAGATGGTGGCCCGCGTGCTGCCGCCCGGCATCACGTCGAGCGCGCGCTCGAACAGCGCCTGGGAGCGGGCGGTGGAATTGCGCCGGGCCGCGGCTGGGCTGGGGGTGGCATCGAACTTGCTGCTCATCGGCGTCTCCGAGCGAGGGTGACCGGACCTATGAGCCTCATATCAGATATCCGCCGGCGGCAGCGATGCCAGACCCTTCCCGAAGGCGCAAATACCCCCGGCGCGGGAGGAATTCTTGGGCGCCATTGAGTTCGATGGCGTTGCCAAGCGCTATGGCCCGGTGCATGCCGTCCGCGACCTGTCGGTCAAGGTGGCCGAAGGCGAGTTCCTGACCATCCTCGGGCCGTCGGGGTCCGGCAAGACGACGATCCTGTCGCTGGTGGCGGGGCTGGTGCCCCCCTCGGCCGGCCGCATCCTGATCGCCGGCCGCGACGTCACCCACCTGGAGCCGCAGCAGCGCCGGATCGGGCTGGTCTTCCAGTCCTATGCCCTCTTTCCCCATCTCGACGTGCACGACAACGTGGCCTTTCCGCTGGTCGTGCGCGGCCGGCCCAAGGCCGAGATCGCGGCCAAGGTGGCGGCGGCCCTGTCGCGCGTACGCCTCGACGGGCTGGCGCGGCGCCGCCCGCAGCAGCTTTCGGGCGGCCAGCAGCAGCGCGTAGCACTCGCCCGCGCCTTCGTCTTCGAGCCGGACATCCTGCTGCTCGACGAGCCGCTGGGCGCGCTCGACCGCAAGCTGCGCGAGGAGGTGCAGGTCGAGCTGAAGTCGCTGCAGCGCGACCTTGGCATCACCACGCTCCTGGTCACCCACGACCAGGAGGAAGCCTTGTCCCTGTCCGACCGGATCATCGTCCTCGACCAGGGCGCCATGCAGCAGGTCGGCACTCCCGACGAGGTCTATCGCCGCCCCGCCAACCGCTTCGTTGCGGGCTTCCTCGGCCTGGCCAACCTCCTCGAGGGACGGATCGAGGCCGGGGCCGGGCTGCGCCTGGCGACCGGCGAACTGATCCGCTGCGCCACCGGCAGCCTGGCCGCCGGCGCCCAGGCGGCGGCCATCGTCCGGCCCGAGCGCGTCCGCCTGCTGCCGGAGAGTGCGGGCGAGGGCATCGCCGCCCGGGTCCGCCAGGACGTCTATCTGGGCCATCTGCGGCGCTGGCACCTGGATGCCGAGGCCGGCGGCCAGGAACTGGTCGCGGCCGCCACCGACGGCCACCAGTCGGCCGCCATCGGCGACCGGGTTCGCGTATCCTGGGCGCCCGAAGACGTCTGGCTGCTGCCCGAGGCGGCGGCCCGCTAACGAGATAACCCCCCGGCGCGGGCCCGGCTTGCGGTCCACGCCCTTCGCAGAGGAGAGCAGCGATGCGCTTGACGAGACGTGAATTGCTGGCGACCGGCAGTGCGCTGGCGGCCGGCCTCGCCGCCCCTGGCATCCTCCGTGCCCAGGGCGTGAAGGAGATCCGCATGATCGAGGCCGGCGGCAAGTCCGGCGAATCGATGGACCCCTACATCAAGCCCTTCACCGATGCGACCGGCGTCAAGGTCGTGCGCGAAAGCCCGAACACCTTCGGCAAGCTGCGCAGCCTGGTGCAGGCGGGCCAGACCAACATCTCGCTGTTCGAGGTCGGCAGCACCTCGATGGAGCAGGCCAAGGCCCTGAACCTGATCGAGCCGATCGACTGGGACGCCGTCCAGCCCGAGGCGATGTACCCCGAGGCCAAGGACCCCATGGGCTTCGGCTGGCAGTACTACTCGACCCTGATGGCCTGGCGCAGCGACGCCAAGGCGCCCAAGAACTGGGCCGATTTCTTCAACACCAAGGACTTCCCCGGCAAGCGGACGATGCAGGATCGCCCGTACGGCATCGTCTTCGCGCTGCTGGCCGACGGGGTGCCGGTCGACAAGCTCTACCCGCTCGACGTCGACCGCGCCTTCAAGGCGATGGACCGGATCAAGAAGGACGTGGCCGTCTGGTGGTCGGCCGGCGCCCAGCCGCCGCAGCTCCTGAAGGACAACGAGGTCCAGTACGCGGTCTCCTATTCCGGCCGCGTCGCCGGCGCGCCCGGCATCGAATACACCTACGAGCAGGCGATCCTCGATCTCGCCTACCTCGTGGTGCCCAAGGGGGCGAACAAGGCCGACAAGGCGGCCGCCATGCGCATGCTGCGCGAGTTCAGCAAGCCCGCCCTCCAGCTCGAGGCGGCCAAGATCATCTCCTACACCGGCCCCAGCCCGGCACTGCCGGCGATGCTGCCCAAGGAGAAGCTGGCCGAGTACCCGACCGTCCACCGCGAGAAGCAGGTCATCCACAACGTCAAGTGGTGGTTCGACAATGCCGACATGATCGAGAAGCGGTGGCAGGCGTTCAAGCTCAGCCTGTGATCGCGGGCTGACAGGCAGGGAGGAGGATCGCGTGCGGATCGGACGGAACGCCGGCAGCTATGTCGTGCCGCTGCTGGTGCTGATGGTGGTCGCGTTCGACGTGCCGATCCTCCTCATGCTCGCCAGCAGCGTGCTGGCGCCACACCCGACCGTCGCCCACTGGGCCGAGCTGACGGAGACGCCGATCTATGTCCGGGTGCTGGGCAACACGTTCCAGATCGCGCTCATCACCTCGGTCGTGTGCGGGCTGATCGGCTATCCGCTGGCCTACTGGATGCGCGGGCTGGGCGCGCGCGCGCAACTGGCCGTCGTCACGCTGGTGCTGCTGCCGTTCTGGATCAGCATCCTCGTGCGCACCTACGCCTGGATCGTCATGCTGGGCAACAATGGGGTGGTCAACCGCTCGCTGATCGGCCTCGGCATCACCGACAAGCCGATCTCCTTCCTCTACAACCAGCTCGGCGTCACCATCGGCACCACCAACGTGCTGCTGCCGTTCCTCGTGCTGCCGCTGTTCGCGGCCATGCTGAAGATCGACGAGCGGCTGCTGCAGGCAGCCGCCACGCTGGGGGCGCCACGCCGCGCCATCTTCTGGCGGGTGTTCTTCCCGCTGACGCTGCCGGCATTCGCAGCCGGCTTGGTGCTGGTCTTCATCCTGACGCTGGGCTTCTACGTCACCCCGGCGATCCTGGGCGGCGGCCGCGTGCCGATGATCTCGAACATGCTGGACGTGCTGATCAACCAGATGCCGCGCTGGGAACTGGCGGCGGCCATCTCGACATTGCTGCTGGCCGCCACGCTGGCCCTGTACGGGGTCTATCGCACCATTGCCGCCCGGGGGGCGGCATGAAAGCCGGTCGCTTCGTCGCCCTCGTGGCGATCGTCACCCTCGTCTTCCTGGTGCTGCCGATCCTGATCGTCGTCGCCATGTCCTTTTCCAGCGCCAGTTCGCTGCAGTTCCCGCCGCCCGGCCTGTCGCTGCGCTGGTACCAGGCCTTCTTCGGCGATCCGCGCTGGGTCGAGGCGCTGGTGACCTCCACCGTGCTGGCCTTCGCCTCCAGCATCGTCGCCCTGGTGCTGGGCAGTGCGGCCGCCTACGGCATCGTGCGCGGGCGCTTTCCCGGCCGCGGCTTCATCGACGCCAACTTCATGGCGCCCCTGATCGTGCCGACCATCGTGGTCGCGGTCGCCCTCTACCTGGCCCTGGCCAAGGTCGGCCTGCTCGGCACCTGGGTCGGGCTGGTGGCGAGCCATGTGGTGCTGTCGGTGCCGTTCGTGGTGCTGGTGGTGGGTGTGGCCATCCGCTCCTTCGACGAGCGGATCGAGCAGGTGGCCTTCACGCTGGGGGCCTCGCGCATGCAGACCGTGCTGCGCGTGCTGCTGCCCAATTTGGTGCCGAGCCTGGCATCGGCCTGGATCCTGGCCCTCATCGCCAGCTTCGACGAGGTGATCGTCACGCTCTTCGTGGCCGGCGTCTATCAGACCGTGCCCAAGCGCATGTTCAACGAGCTGGTGCTGGAGGTGAACCCGACCATCACCGCCATCGCCACCATCCTGATCGCCATCAGCGTGCTGGCCATGGCCGCGATCGCCATCATCACCCAGCGCCGCGGCGGCCTGCTGAAGACGATGGTCGGGCGGTAGGGGACCGGGCTATTCCGTGATGGCCCGCAGCAATGTGTGGCGGTCGGCGGCGAACGGGTTGGCGACGGTGACGCCATGCCAGGTGAAGCCGTCCTGAAGGTCCCCCGACAGCAGAAGCCGGCAGCGCGCCTTCGCAGCCGCGGCCAGGACCACGGAATCCCAGATCCCCATCTGATGGTCAGCCGCCAGATCGACCGCGATCGCCATGACCTCGGGCGATGTTTCCAGGGCGGGAAAGGTGTCGCTCCAGCGCAGAAGGGCCTCGCGTGCCTGGACCCGTGTCCGGCCCGCCTTTCGGACAAGGACGTTGAACAGTTCGCCCAGTACCTGGACGGGCAATACGATGGACCCGGCCGGCAGCCGGCCGATCAGATCGATTGCGACGTCCCGACGCTCGATACCGTTCACGCCCTCCGCATAGGCCAGCACGTTCGTGTCGAGAGCGACCCTCACCGATCGCGCTCGTAGAGTTCGTCGCGCGTCCAGCGACCGACGTCCAGCACGGGTTGCGCCTGCAAATGCTCCAACAGTGCCTTGCGTGCGGCCGCCGACACAGCTTCGTCACGCTCGGCTGGAAGAATCCGCGCCACGGCCTTGCCGTGATTGGTGACGACGTAGGTTCGCCCCTCGCGAACACCCCGCAGGATCAAGGAGAAGTTCCGGTTGGCGTCGGCGGCCGACACTGGCTCGTCCATCACGCGCTCCTTATAGGTATATTCACTATATTCACTGCTGCCCCTGCGGGCAAGGACCTACCACCGCTCGATCCCCGCCAGCACGGCGGTCTCGTTCATCACCGCCTCGGGCGATCGGTGGCGCTCGGCCTGGAGGCGCTCCTCGGGCGAAAGCTGCTGGGCCTGCATGTAGGCGCCGAGATGGCGGCCGCGGCGGACGACGCGGCGGCCGAATTCGTGGCGGCGCGCGGCATAGGCAGCCAGGCCGGCATCGATGTCGGGTGCTTGCGACAGCGCCTCGACCAGGGCCATGGCATCGCCCGCGGCCTTGGTCACGCCCATGCCGACATGGGGGCGGGCGACGAAGGCGGCGTCACCCAGGAAGGCGACCCGGCCGACGGTCATGGCGGGCGTCTCCAGGTCGAAGATCGCCTGCAGGAAGGGCTGGGGCGTGCGCGCCACCACCTCGGCAAAGGCCGGCGCCAGCAGGCGGGCGGCATCCGAGCGGGCCTCGGCCACCAGGTCGGGGCGGATGCGATGGGGCGGGATGGCGAACCCGTGGTCGGTGCCGTCGCTGGCGGTGAAGAGGTGGCGCCGCCCGGCTTCGGCATCGACCGGGCGATACCAGACGAAGTTGAAGCGCTGCCGGCCGGGGCGGATGTCCTCGTCGGCACCGGCCACCGGATAGCCCAGCATCTGCTCGCCGGTCGGCAGGCAGAAGGCCACGCGCCGCATCAGCCGCGCGTGGGTGCCGGGCGTCAGCAGCCCCTCGTCGACCATGCCGCGCCAGGCGCAATAGCCGGCATAGGCCAGACCCGCTTCGGGAAACAGGAGGCGGCGGGCGGTCGACTGGGCGCCGTCGGCGGCGACCAGGATGCTGCCGGTCTCGCGGCTGCCATCCTCGAAATGCGCGATCACCTGCCCCGGCACCTGCTCGATCCGCGCCAGTGCCTTGCCGTGGTGATAGATGCCGTCCGGGCAGGCTCGCCGCAGGAAACCGTAGGCCCGGCCCCACGAGGTCAGGACATGCGGGTCGTCGACGGCGCACAGCGGCCGGCCGTCACGGTCGAGGACGACGCGGCCCTCGACCGTGATGCCCAGCCCGTCGCCTGGATCGGCGCCGGCCGCCACCATGGCGGCGTGCATCTCGGGGTGGGTGACGATGCCGGCCCCACGCGATGCCAGCGCCTCGCCGGCGCGCTCGCAGATGACGACGTCCCAGCCGGCGCGCGCCAGCAGCAGCCCGGCGAAGAGCCCGCCCAGCGAGCCGCCGATGACGACGGCACGACGCTGCTGCGTCCCATGACCCATGTCCAATCCCCCCTTCCGCCACCCCGTGGCGCGGCCAGGGTCAGTATAGCGGCCGCCGGGGTAGACTTGGGGGGCGGGATCGGGTGACTTTCCGCCATGCTCCCGGGAGAATTCAGACCATGATCGAGATCGTCATCGACCAGCGCCGCCGCGACATCGGCGGTGGCTTCGAGGTCGGCCGCGTCCTGCCCTTCGCCAAGCGGCGGATGGTCGGCCCCTTCGTCTTCTTCGACGAGATGGGCCCGGCCGACTTCCAGCCGGGCCTGCCGCAGAGCATGGACGTGCGGCCGCACCCGCATATCGGCCTCTCGACCGTCACTTACCTCTTCGCGGGCGAGATCATGCACCGCGACAGCCTCGGCACCGAGGCGGCGATCCGCCCGGCGGAGGTGAACTGGATGACCGCCGGGCGCGGCATCACCCATTCCGAGCGGTTCGAGAAGGCGCGCGCCGTGGGCGGGCCGCTGCATGGCATCCAGGCGTGGGTGGCGCTGCCGCGCGAGCATGAGGAAACCGACCCGGCCTTTGCCCATTACGGCCAGGATGCCCTGCCGACGTTCGAGGAAGGGGGCGTGCAGGGCCGCCTGATTGCCGGCCGCGCCCTGGGGCTGGAGGCGCAGGTGCAGACGCACTCGCCGATCTTCTACCTGCACTGGACGCTGGATGCCGGTGCCACCGCCGCCCTGCCGGACGACCATGCCGAGCGCGCGGTCTATGTCGTCAGCGGCGCCGTCGAGGTCGGCGGGCAGGCGGTGGCGGCAGGCCAGATGGCCGTGCTGACCCCGGGCGTTCCGGCCGCGATCCGGGCGACCCGCCCCGCGGTCGTCATGGCGCTGGGTGGCGAGCCCTTGGGCGAGCGCTTCATCGAATGGAACTTCGTCTCCTCCTCGAAGGAGCGCATCGAGCAGGCAAAGGCCGACTGGCGCGCCGGCCGGATGAAACTGCCCGACCTCGACGACAAGGAGTTCATCCCGCTGCCATAGCAGGCAACCGTCCGGCGTCAGGCAACGGCGCGCAGGCCGGCCCGCAGCGCGCCCGGGTCGGCCGGCGCCATGTCCGCTTCGACGGCGCCATGGGTCAGGCGCCAGATCGGCACCGCGTCGGCCAGTGCCTGATGGCCGGCCGGGGTCAGCGTCATGCGGCGGCTCCGCCGGTCGGCGGGGTCGATGGCGATGGCCACCAGCCCGCGCCGCTCCAACGGTTTCAGGTTGGCCGTCAAGGTCGTGCGATCCATGGCCAGCAGTTGGGCCACCTGGGCCATGGTCGCCGGCACGGGGCGGTTCAGCGACATCAGCAGCGAGAACTGGCCGTGGGTCAGCCCCATCGGCCGCAGCGCCTCGTCGAAGCGCCGCGCCAGTGCGCGGG
This sequence comes from Stella humosa, assembly GCF_006738645.1. Classification (GTDB taxonomy): domain Bacteria; phylum Pseudomonadota; class Alphaproteobacteria; order ATCC43930; family Allostellaceae; genus Allostella; species Allostella humosa. The sequence continues at coordinate 529,800 of NZ_AP019700.1, forward strand.
CGGCGCGCTGCACGTGCAGGCAGAGGCAGGTGTCGCGCACCTCCCGGCTGACGGCCAGGGGCAGGGGATCGACGTTTGACATGGCTTATTTACGTTGATATCAACTTAACTGGCAAGGACAGAGCGACAGGACCGATGCCGACCGTTTCCTTCACGCGCGCCCTCGAACGCTTCCTGCCGGCACCGCCCGCGACGGTGGCCGGGGCGACGCTGGCGCAGGCGCTGGCGGCGGTGTTCGCGGACCGCCCGGCCCTGCGCGGCTATGTCCTGGACGACCAGGGGGCGCTGCGCCGCCACGTCGCCGTCTTCATCAACGGCCGGATGGTGCAGGACCGCCAGAAGCTGACGGATGCGGTCGGCGCGGACGACGAGATCCACGTGTTCCAGGCGCTCTCGGGCGGCTGACGGAGGAAGCGATGGCAGACCGGATTCATGTCGGCACCCGCAAGGGCCTGTTCGAGTTGGAACGACGCGGCGGCGGCTGGGACGTCGCCCGCACGCACTTCCTGGGCGACCCGGTGTCGGCGGTGCTGGCGCAGGCGGACGGCAGCCTGCTGGCGGCCCTCGATCTCGGCCATTTCGGTGCCAAGCTGTGGCGTCGCTCGCCGGAAGGCGATTGGCAGGAACTGGCGGCACCGGCCTTCCCGCCCAAGCCCGAGGATGCCGTGGATGACCCGCACCCCTGGTCGCTCGGTCGCATCTGGGCGCTGGAGCCGGGCGGCGTGCCGGGCCGCGTCTGGGCCGGGACAATGCCGGGCGGGTTGTTCCGGTCCGACGATTGGGGCGCGACCTGGGCGCTGAACGAGCCCTTGTGGCGGATGCCCGACCGGCGGCGCTGGATGGGCGTGGCCGGCGGCGAGCAGCCCGGCATCAGCACCGTCCTGGTCGACCCGCGCAACCCGGCCGACATCCGGCTCGGCATCTCCACGGCCGGCGTCTGGGCCACCACGGACACCGGCGCGAGCTGGAGCCTGATCAACCAGGGCATGTACAACGAGTACATGCCGCCCGGGCAGGAGGGCGACCCGATTGCCCAGGACATCCACCAGCTCGCCCGCTGTGCCGCCCGCCCCGAGGTGATGTGGTGCCAGCACCACAACGGCGTCTTCCGCTCGGAGGATGCGGGCGCCAACTGGGCGGAGCTGACGGCGATCCGCCCGTCCAAGTTCGGCTTTGCCGTGGCCGCCCACCCGACCGACCCGGACACGGCGTGGTTCGTGCCGTCCGCGAAGGACGAGCGGCGCTTCCCCGTCGACGGCAAGGTCGTGGTCGCCCGCACGCAGGATGGCGGCCGCAGCTTCGAGGTGCTGTCCCAGGGCCTGCCGCAGCGCCATGCCTATGACCTGGTGTGGCGCCACGGGCTGGCGGTCGACCCGGCCGGGCGGCAGCTCGCCTTCGGCTCGACCAGTGGCGGCCTCTGGATATCGGGCGATGCCGGCCAGTCCTGGGACGCGCTCGACGCCCGGCTGCCGCCGGTGGCCTTCGTGCGCTTCGCCGCGGCGTAGCGCAGGAAGGCCAGACCGGCCGGCGCTCAGTCGCTCGGCAGCGGGAATTCCTCCAGATACTTCTGGTAGTCGTCCTCCACGCCGATCTGCATCGTCTCCAGGATGCGGACCACGGCGTTGTAGAAGCCAATGGTGATGACGAGGTCGGTCAGGTGCTCGGTCGAGAGCGCCGCTGCCAGCTCGGCGAAGGTGGCGTCGGACGCCGCCAGGTCCGTCGTCATCTCGCGCGCGGCACGGAGTGCCGCCTTGATCACCGGCTCCAGGTCGGAGGGGCGGCCTTCGCTCTCGGCGATCATGCCGCGGATGTCGTCGTCGGAGACGCCGAAGTCGCGGCTGATCTTGATGTGGTGGGAATATTCGTACTTCGAGCGGGTCAGCCAGCCGACCTGGAGGATCGCCAGTTCGCGCAGGCGGGGGTCGAGCTTGCTGTCGAAGCGAATGAACTGGCCGAGGCCGCTGAACCGGCGCAGCGCGTTCGGGCTGTGCGCCAGGGTGCGGTAGAGGTTGATGTTGCGCTTCAGCAGGTCCTGGTTTTCAGGCGCCAGGTTCTCGCGGTCGAGATAGGGGACTCGGGCCATCTTCATTCCTTCTCCAGCGCGTCCCGGGCTTGTGCGTAGGCCTCCCGGGTTGCGGCATCGACGGTGGGGTAGGACATCTTCAGGCGCTCCAGCCCGTCGACGATCGCGGCCATGACGACCAGGCGGGAGAACCATTTCTGGTCGGCCGGGACCACGAACCAGGGGGCGTGCGGGGCGGCCGTCTCGCGGATCGCATCCTCGTAGGCATCCTGGTAGGCGTCCCAGTGGGCGCGCTCCTTGACGTCGTCGAGGGAAAATTTCCACAGCTTGTCCGGCTCCGCCAGGCGGGACAGGAACCGCTGCCGCTGTTCCTCCTTCGACAGGTGCAGGAAGAACTTGAGCACGAGGTAGCCGCTTTCCGCCAGATGCGTCTCGTGGGCGCGGATGGCGGCAAAGCGGTGGCCCCAGATGCGCTTGCTGACGAGATCCGGCGGCAGGTGCTGGCGCTCCAGCAGCTCGGGGTGCACGCGCACCACCAGCACCTCCTCGTAGTAGGAGCGGTTGAAGATGCCGATCCGCCCGCGCTCGGGCAGCGCCTTGGTGGTGCGCCACAGGAAGTCGTGGTCCAGTTCCTCGGCGTTCGGTGCCTTGAAGGCGTGCACCTGGCAGCCCTGCGGGTTGATCCCCGACATCACGTGCTTGATGGCGCTGTCCTTGCCGGCGGCGTCCATCGCCTGGAAGATCGTCAGCACCGACCAGCGGTTCTGGGCGTACAGCACCTCCTGCAACGCCGACAGGCGTTCCACGCCCTCGGCCAGCATGCGCTTGGCCTCGCCCTTCTCCAGGGTCAGGCCCGCGCAATCCTTGGGGTCGCGCTCTGCCAGGCGGAAGCGCTTGCCGTCGTCGATCCGATAGCGGTCCAGCAGCGTTTGGAACTTCATGCGGGTGGCTCCTGTTTCGCCGGCATCGACCCTAGCGGGCCGGGGGTCGGGCTCAAACCCCGGTATCGCCAGCCCATAGAGTTTCTCGTCTTGCCGCCAGCCGCGGCGGGTCCGATATCGGCCATGCGGGAACGGGAAAATTCCGCCAGGAGGATGCCATGACGGCAGAGACGTCGATCGACCGGCTGACCGCGGTGACAGCGCCGCTCAACTATCTGGCGCACGGCTCGGAGCGGCCGGTGCGCTACAACTATACCCCGCCGCCCGGTGCCGTGCCGCAGAGCGGCACCTTCGTCGCCGAGCCGGTGCCCGTCGCCGACGCCCGTCCCATCGCCGACCGCTTCACCCTCGATCGCCAGGGCTTCGCCCTGCTGCGCGAGCCGACCGCCGTCACGGATTTCGACGACGCCGAAGCGATCCGCCGCGACTACTTCCCCGAGGTCGAGGCGGCCGTGCGCGCCGCCACCGGGGCCGACCGCGTCATCGCCTTCGACCACAATGTCCGCTCGGCACCCCTGGCGCAGGCCGGCGTCCCGGTCAAGGAGCCGGTGAAGCGCGTCCACAACGACTTCACCGAGCGGTCGGGCCCGCGCCGGGCCGAGGACGAGCTGGCGGCCGCCGGCATCGACCCGGCCATCCTGGCCGGCCAGCGCTTCGCCCTGGTCAACCTGTGGCGGCCGATCCGGGCGCCGGTCGAGGAATCGCCGCTGGCCTTCTGCGACGCCCGCTCGATCGCGCCCGAGGATTTCGTGATCGCCGACCTCGTCTATCCCGATCGGGTGGGCGAGATCTATCAGTTCCACCACCGGCCCGAGCACCGCTGGTATTACTTCCCGAAGCTGGCGCCGGAGGAGGCGCTGCTGATCAAGTGCTACGATTCGGCGACCGACGGACCGGCGCGCTTCACCGCCCACTCGGCCTTCGACGACCCGACCTCTCCTCCCGGCGCCCGCCCGCGCGAGAGCATCGAGGTGCGCACGCTGGTGCTCTACGGGCCGGGGACGGCGCCGCGCGCCTGATGCGCGCCCGCTGCCCGGGTCATTCGACCGGGCAGCGTCCCGTCTTGCGATAGTCGACGACCTCCAGGCGACCGGCGACGATCTCGTCGGTCGCCTCTTTCATGGCCGCCTCCAGGGGCGGGGTGATCAGGGCGCGGTTGTATTCGTCGATGACGACGCCGACGCCGCCTTCCTTCAGGCCCAGCACGGTGGTGCCGGCGGCCCAGGTGCCGTCGGCGGCACTGCGCAGCGCCTGGTGGACGGCCACGTCCACGCGCTTCACCATCGAGGTCAGGATGGTGCCCGGGTGCAGGTGGTTCTGGTTGCTGTCGACGCCGATCGCCAGGTGATGGCGGCCGGCGGTCGCCTGCAGCACGCCGAAGCCGGTGGCGCCGGCCGCTGCGAAGATCACGTCGGCGCCATCGTCCATCTGCCGGTTGGCCAGCTCGATGCCCCGCGCGGGGTCGAGCCAGGCGGCCGGCGTCGTCCCGGCCATCGCCTGCAGCAGGCCGATCGCCGGCACGGCATGGCGCGCGCCCTGGGCATAACCGCAGGCGAAAGTCCGGATGATTGGGATGTCCACGCCGCCGATGAAGCCGATCTTGCCCGTCCGGCTCGACATCGCGGCCAGGACGCCGGCCAGGAACGAGCCCTCCTGCTCCTTGAACTGGAACGAGCGCACGTTGGGTGCCTCGACCACGCCGTCGATGATGGCGAAGCGGATGTTGGGGAACGCCTTGGCGGCGGCCGTCACCGCCTCGACCTGGGCGAAGCCCATGCTGACGATCAGCGTGGCGCCATCCTCGACCAACTGGCGCAGGACGGCCTGGCGATCGGATTCCAGGGTCAGCTCGACTTCGCGATAGGCCGTCCCGGTCGCCCGCTTGTAACGCTCGGCGCCTTGCAGGCCGGCTTCGTTGAAGCCCTTGTCCAGCTTGCCACCGATGTCGAAGACGATGGCGGGAACGAATCGGGGGGGGGGGTGTCTGCGCCGAGGCGGGGCCGGCCAGAAGCAATGCCAGAAGGGCCGGCAGGAGACGGAACATCGGTGGCTCGCGGGATGGCGGAATGGGACAGGCTTCAGATATACAGCCTATCGCGTAGCCGCGACGCATCCAATCCGTTCCTCTATCGGCGCGCGACCGGAGCCCCGAGGAGCCTGCCGCCCGTGAGCGATATCGCCGCCAACGACCCCGCCGCCGACCTGCCGCCGGCGCAGGCCGGTGCCGCTGCCTGGTACGGTCCCGACCTTGCCCGCCAGGGCAGCCGATGGGTGGTGGAACTGGACCCGGCCGAGATCGCCGAGGTGGACGCGGCCGCCCGCCGGCTGGCCGCCGCCGGGGCCGACATCGCCGCCATGGAGCGGGAGGATTTCCCGTTGCCCCGCCTGGCGCCGCGGCTGGCCGGCGTGCTGGCCGAGGTGCTGGACGGCCGCGGCTTTGCCGTGTTGCGCGGGCTTCCGGTCGACCGCTGGACGATGCGCGAGGCGGCCACGGCCTTCTTCGGCATCGGGACCCATCTCGGCCGGGCGCGCTCGCAGAACGCCCGGGGGCACGTGCTGGGCCATGTGCGCGACCTGGGCCTCAGGAGCGACGACCCCAGCGTGCGCATCTACCAGACCAGCGAGCGCCAGACCTATCACACCGATTCCTGCGACGTGGTGGCGCTGCTGTGCCTGCGCACGGCGCGCGCGGGCGGCCTGTCGACGCTGGTCAGTTCGTCCACCATCTTCAATGAGATGCGCCGCCGCCGGCCCGACCTGCTGCGCCTGCTGATGCAGCCGATCGCGACCGACCGGCGGGGCGAGGTGCCGGCCGGTGGCAAGCCCTTTTTCCTGATCCCGGTCTTCTCGTGGCACCAGGGGCACCTGACGGCGATCTATCAGCGCCAGTATGTCGATTCGGCCCAGCGCTTCGCCGACGCGCCCCGCCTGACGCCGGCCCATGTTGACGCGCTCGACCTGTTCGATGCCCTGGCCAACGACCCGGCGCTGAACCTGCACATGGAATTCCGGCCGGGCGACGTGCAGCTCGTCCACAACCATACCCTGCTGCATGATCGCACGGCCTTCGACGACTGGCCCGATCCCGACCGGCGCCGGCACCTGCTGCGCCTGTGGCTGGCCTGCCCCGGCGCGCGGCCGCTGCCGGATGTATTCGCCGACCGCTACGGCTCGGTCGCCATCGGCGACCGCGGCGGCGTGGTGGTGCCGGGCATGCGTCTGAACGCACCGCTGGAGGCGGTCTGAGCGGCATGGACGAGCCCCTTCGCCCGCCCCACGCGCGCGCCTTCCTGCCCGCCCTGGAGGATCGCGACTTCCTGCTGCGCGAGGAACTGCGCGGCTTCCGCTTCGCGCTCGAATACTACAAGGCCGACCTGCTGCTGCGGGAATGGGGTGTGCGCTCGACCGTCGTCATCTTCGGCAGCGCGCGCATCCCGGCACCCGAGGCGGTCGACGGCCTGCTCGCCGCCGCCGCGACGCCCGAGGCGCGTGCGATGGTGGAACGCCATGCGCGCCTGTCGGTCTGGTATGAGCGGGCGCGGGCCTTCGCCCGGCTGGTGTCGGTGCGCGGCGGCGCGCTCAACCTCCGGCCCGATCGCATCCGTGACAATGTCGTGGCGACGGGCGGCGGCCCCGGCATCATGGAGGCCGCCAACCGCGGCGCCACCGATGTCGGTGCACCGTCGGTCGGTTACAACATCGGCCTGCCGCACGAGCAGGAGCCGAACCGCTGGTCGACGCCCTCGCTCACCTTCTCGTTCCACTATTTCGCCATGCGCAAGATGCACCTGGCGATGCGGGCCAACGCGCTGGCCGTGTTCCCCGGCGGCTTCGGCACGCTGGACGAGCTGTTCGAGATCCTGACCTTGCAGCAGACGCAGAAGGCGCCGCCGATGCCGGTCGTGCTGTTCGGCCGCGACTACTGGAAAAGCGTAATCAACCTGGATGCCCTGGTCGAGAACGGCATGATCGCCGCCGCCGACCTGGACCTCTTCGAGGTGGTGGACACGCCCGAGGAGGGGTGGGAGTCGATCAGCCGCCGCGGCCTGGTCGCCCACACCCCCCTGGCCGAGGCGCCGCGCGGGCCGCTGCCGGCCGCCATCGACCGCGAGTCGTGACGGCCGGCGGCACCCTCCGGCGTCAGTCCATGACCGCCTGGTTGACGAGCGTGGTCATCAGCTTGCGATAGTGCAGCCGGATGGGGCCGGGGGCGTGGGCCATGAAGACGGCCGTCAGGTCCTCTTCCGGATCGACCCAGAACCAAGTGCCGTAGGCGCCGCCCCAGTTGTAGTCGCCGGGCGACCCGCTGACGCCGGCGACGCCGGTGGACAGGCGGACGGTGAAGCCCAGGCCGAAGCCGTAGCCCGGCCCCAGATTGTTGTGGCTGGCCCCGCCCAGATGGTCGGCCGTCATGTACTCGATCGTCTTGGGCGCCACGATCTGGCGGCCCCCGAACTTGCCCTTGTCCAACAGCATCTGGGCGAAGCGGACATAGTCGGCCGCCGTACCGGCGGCACAGCCGCCGCCGCATTCCATCTTCAGGGGCTTTCGCAGGTCGAGCACGCTCTGCGGCCGGCCGCTGTCGGGGTCGTTGGCCAGGCCCTTGGCGAAGCGGTCATGCTTGGCATCGGGGATGGTGAAGCTGGTGTCGGTCATGCCGAGCGGGCCCCACAGCCGCTCCTGCAGGAAGCCACCCAGGCTCTTGCCCGACATCTGCTCCACGATCGCCCCCAGCACGTCGACCGACAAGCCATATTCCCAGGTCGTGCCCGGCTGATAGAGCAAGGGGGCGGCGCCCAGCTTCTCGATGAACTCCGCCGTCGTCATGTTGGTGCCGGCAAAGCCCGACGAGGCCGGCTGGAGCTTGTGGACGGGCGTGGTGCCGCGCCCGCCATAGGTGATGCCCGAGGTGTGCCGCAGCAGGTCCTGCACGGTCATCGCCCGCTTGGGCGGCTCGGTCTCCAGCACGACCTGGCCGTCGGCCGCCTTCTTCTGCACGCCGACCTGCATCTTTCCGATCGCCGGCAGGTACCGGCCGACCGGGTCGCTGATGAAGAGCCGGCCTTCCTCGTTCAGCATCATGATCGCGACCGAGGTCATCGGCTTGGTCATGGATGCCAGCGCGAAGATCGTGTCCTTGGTCATCGGCACGCCGGCGTCCTTGTCGCGGAAGCCGAACGCCTCGTGGTAGGCGAGCTTGCCGTGGCGGGCGATGGCGACGACGGCACCGGGCAGGCGCCCGGCCTCGATGTCGGCCTTCAGCACGCTGGCGATGCGGCCGAGCCGCTCGGACGACAGCCCGACCGCTTCCGGCACGGCGACGGGCAGGGGCGTGTCGGCGGCGGCCAGGGATGGCAGGGCAGCCGCGGCCAGCAAGGCTGCCGCGGCGATGGGGGCGAGGCGAGGCATGGTCGGGGTGTCCTCCCGGGGGACGTTCTTCTGCGCCCCCAGTCAATCACCCCGGCCGGACGAATACCACCGATGGTTAGGGCATGATCGCCTGGTTGACCAGCGTCGGCAGCAGCTTGCGATAGTGCAGGCGGGCCGGCCCCGGCGTGTGGGCCATGAAGACGACGGCCAGGTCCTCTGCCGGGTCGATCCAGAAGAGCGTGCCGTAGGCGCCGTTCCAGTAGTAGTCGCCGACCGACCCCGTCAGGCCGGCCACGCCCTGGCTGCGGCGCACGGCAAAGCCCAGCCCGAAGCCGTAGCCCGGTGACAGGGTGCCGGTCGGGATCGTGCCCAGATGGTCGGCCGCCATGAACTCCACCGTCTTGGGCGACAGGATGCTGCGGCCATCGAGCGAGCCGCGGTTCAGCAGCATCTGGACGAAGCGGACATAGTCGCCCGCGGTCGATGCCGCGCAGCCGCCGCCGCATTCCATCTTCATCGTCCGCGTCACATCGAGCACGACCGGCGGGCGGCCGGTATCGGGGTCGACCGGCAGGGCCTTGGCGATGCGGCCGCGCTTGTCGGCGGGCACGGTGAAGCTGGTGTCGGCCATGCCGAGCGGGCCCCAGAGGCGCTCGCCGAGGAAGCCGCCCAGGCTCTGGCCGGCGATCGATTCGACGACCGCGCCCAGCACGTCGACCGACAGGCTGTACTCCCAGCCGCTGCCCGGCTGGCGGACGAGCGGCAGCGTGCCCAGCTTCTCGACGAATTCCGCCGTCGTCAGGTTCATGCCCGAGAAGCCGGACGACAAAGGATAGAGCTTGTGCACCGGGGTGGTGGCGGCGCCGCCATAGACGATGCCGGCGGTGTGGCGCAGCAGGTCCTGCACCGTCACCGGCCGCTTCGCGGGCTCGGTCTCGACCAGGTCCTGGCCGTCCGCGCCCTTCTTCTGGACGGCGACCGCCATCTTCGCCATCGGCGGCAGGTAGCGGCCGACCGGATCCGAGACGAAGAGCCGGCCTTCCTCGCTCAGCATCATCACCGCGACCGAGGTCATCGGCTTGGTCATCGAGGCGATGGCGAAGATCGTGTCCTTCGTCATCGGCACGCCGGCTTCCTTGTCGCGGAAGCCGAACGCCTCGTAATAGGCGAGCTTGCCGCGGCGCATGACGGCCACCACCGCGCCCGGGAGGCGGCCGGCGTCGATGTCGGCCTGGACGGTGGTGCCGATGCGGGCCAGCCGCGCCGATGACAGGCCGACTGCCTCGGGCACGGCCAGGGGCAGCGGCGGTTCGGCGGCAGTGGCGGGCAGGTGCTGGAAGACGGCAAGCAGCGAGGCCGCGGCTGCGGCGGCAAGGCGTCTCATGGCGGGCGGTATCCTTCCGGAGCGGGGGCTCGGCTCCAGTCAATCACCGCCCGCAGGCGAAAGCTATCGCCCGCTCCGACGCAATCTCAACCTGATCGCAGCAGATGAACGGCGAACAGGCCCGCAGCGTCGGTCCAGGTCTGGGCCGGCAGCCAGCCGCTGCGGCCGGCCAGCGCCCGGAACTCGGGCACGCTGTACTTGTAGGAATTCTCGGTATGGATGCTCTCGCCGCGATCGAAGGCGAAGACCCGGTCGCCCAGCCGGATCTCCTGGCGCGACAGGCTGACCAGATGCATCTCGACCCGGCGGTTGCGCGGGCACCAGCGCGCCTCATGGCGGAACAGTTCGATGTCCAGTTCGGCCCCCAACTCGCGCTGCATGCGGACCAGCAGGTTGCGGTTGAAAGCCGCCGTCACGCCGGCCGCGTCGTCGTAGGCGGCCTCGAGCACGCCCGCATCCTTGGGCACGTCGGCGCCGACCAGCATCATCGACCCGCGGCCGAGCAGCCGGCGGGCACGGGCCAGGAAGGCGGTTGCCTCGGCCGGGCTGAAATTGCCGATAGTGGAGCCGGGGAAGAAGCCCACCGTCACGCCGGTATCGGCGCCGGGGATCGAGGGCAGCGCGAACGGCCTGGTGTAGTCGGCGCAGACCGGCGCGATGCGCAGGTCGGGGAAGTCCGCCGCCAGGCCGTCGGCCGCCGCCATCATGTGCTCGCGGCAGATGTCGACCGGGACATAGGCGGCCGGTCGTTCCAGGGCGGCCAGCAGCAGGCGGATCTTCACGCCTGCGCCCGAGCCGAACTCGACGATGCGCGCGTCCGGCCCGATCGCGGCCGCCATCGCCGGCGCATTGCGGGAGAGGATGCCGAGCTCGGTGCGGGTCGGGTAATATTCCGGCAGCTCGCAGATGGCGTCGAACAGCCGGGATCCCTCGGCGTCGTAGAAGAACTTGCAGGGCAGCGTCTTGGGCTGCCCCGACAGGCCGTCGATGACGGCTTGGCGGAACTCCTCGGTGGACGGCTCCAGGTCGTGGAGGCGAAGCGGTTCGGTTCGTGCCATCACGCATCCTCTGCCAGGCGGAATCCGCTGAACTGCCATCGGGCGTCCGGCGGAAAGAAGTTGCGATAGGTCGGGCGCTCATGGCCGGGGGCGGTCGCGCAGGACCGGCCGCGCAGGACCATCTGGTTCATCATGAACTTGCCGTTATATTCGCCGACCGCGCCCGCTGCCGGGCGAAAGCCCGGATAGGGCAGGTAGGCGCTGGCGGTCCATTCCCACACGTCCTGCACGAAGCCCTGGCCGACGCTCCGCGGATGCGGGCGGACGCGGTCGGCGTCCAGGTCGGCATGGGCGTCGTGGCGGGCGGCGCGCTCCCACTCGAACTCGGTCGGCAGCCGCCGGCCGGCCCAGGCGGCATAGGCGGCCGCCTCGTACCAGCTGACATGGCAGACCGGCTCGTCGTCGGCCGGCGGGCGCTGTCCATGCAGGGTGTAGGTCGACCAGCCGGCCTCGTCCCGGCGCCAGTAGCCGGGCGCGTCCCAGCCGCGCGCCTGGACGATGGCCCAGCCCTCGGACATCCACAGATGTGCCTGGGTGTAGCCGCCATCGGCCATGAAGTTGCGATACTCGCCGACCGTCACCGGCCGGCTGGCGATGCGGAAATCCTGCAGCAGCGCCTCATGCCGCGGCCCCTCATTGTCGAAGGCGAAGTCGGTTCCGGCATAGCCGATGGGCACGATGCCGCCCTCGAAGTCGATCCAGTCGACGGGCGGGCTCTCGCCCGGCTCCGGCACCAGCGCCGGGACATAGACGGGGGCGATCGGGTTGGCGGCAAAGGCGTGCTTGATGTCCGTCAGCAACAGTTCCTGGTGCTGCTGCTCGTGCTGCAGGCCGAGCTCGACCAGGTCCAGTGCCTCGGCCGGGCAGTCGCGCAGCAGGGCGGCCATCGCCTCGTCGACATGGGCGCGATAGCGGCCGACATCGGCCGCCGTCGGCCGCGTCAGCAGCCCGCGCGCCGGCCGCGGGTGCCGCGGGCCGACGGCCTCGTAGTAGGAGTTGAAGAGATAGGCGTATTGCCGGTCGAAGGGCCGGTAGCCGGCCAGGAACGGGGCCAGCAGAAAGGTCTCGAAGAACCAGGTCGTGTGGGCGCGGTGCCACTTGGTCGGGCTGGCTTCCGGCATCGACTGGACCGACTGGTCCTCTGGCCCCAAGGGGGCGGCCAGCAGCTCTGTCGCCGTCCGTACCTGGTGGAATCGGTTGAGCAGGTCGCCGGTGCGGTCGGGCGTCTGCTGGCGTTGCCGTTGCGGCAGGTGCAGGACCGAGCCCATCAGGGGCGGCCCCGCCGGAAGTTCATCCATTCAGCCGTGCTTCCCATCCGGGGAGAACGGCAACAGCCTACATTGGTTCCTGCCCGGCCGCGCGGGCATTCACCCCCGTCAATGTCCGCCCGGACGCTCCACCGCGCGCTGCGAGACGTGCCAGGGCAGCACCAGCCGCTCGATCGCCTCGACGATGTAGAAGAGAATCGTCCCCAGCAGCCCCAGCAGGACGAGGGCCACGAACACGCGCGAGGTATCGAACTGTCCCTGGGCCACCAGGATGACGAAGCCCAGGCCGGCCGAGCCTGCGACGAACTCGCCGACGATGGCCCCCACCAGCGCGAAGGAAATGGCGACCTTCATGCCGACGAAGAGGCTGGGCAGGGCGTTGGGAAAACGGATCTTGACCAGGATCTTCAGCGGGCTCGCATGGTTGACGCGGGCGAGCGCAATGGCGTCGGGGTCGACCGAGCGCAGGCCCAGCACCGTGTCGACGACGATCGAGAAGATCGCCAGCATCACGGCGATCGCGATCTTGGGCTCGATGCCGGTGCCCATCCAGATGACGAAGAGCGGCGCCAGCGCCACCTTGGGCAGGCTGTTGAGGGCGACCAGCAGGGTATAGATGATGCGCTCGGCCAGGCGCGAATTGACGATCGCCACGGCCAGCCCGACGCCCAGCACGACCGACAGCACGAAGCCGACCAGCGTGGTCGACAGCGTGTACCAGCTATTGCGCAGGAAATAGCTGGGCGCCTCGATGAAATCGACCCAGATGCGCGACGGCGGCGGCAGGATGATCGGCGGCGGCGCCAGCAGCCAGACCGCCGCTTCCCACAGCAGGACGACGCCGATCAGCACGGCCAGCGTGCTGCGCAGGCCGGCCGAGCCGGACCAGAGACCCATCATCGGCCCTTACTCCTTGACGATGCCGAGGGCCGCGAACAGCCCGCGGATATGGGCGACGTGGCGGGCGAACTCCGGCGTCTCGCGGATCGACAGCAGCCGCGGCCGCGGCAGGTCGATCGGCACGATCTCGACGATGCGGCCCGGCCCGGGTGACATCATGGCGACGCGGTCGGAGAGGAACACCGCCTCGGCGATCGAATGGGTGACGAACACGACCGTGCGCCGGGCCGACTGCCAGATGCGCGTCAGCTCGACGTTCAGGTCATCGCGCGTCATGGCGTCGAGCGCGCCGAAGGGCTCGTCCATCAGCAGGATTTCCGGCTCGCACAGCAGCGCCCGGCAGATCGACGCGCGCTGGCGCATGCCGCCCGACAGTTCCCACGGGTGGCGGTCCTGGAAGGCGCCCAGGCCGAACCGTTCCAGCAGCGCGCGGGCGCGCACGGTCATTTCGGCCTTGGGCAGGCCCTGGAATTCCGCGGTGATGAGGACATTCTCCAGGATCGTGCGCCAGTCCAGCAGCACGTCGCGCTGGAAGACCATGCCCAGACCCTTGGGCGGGCCGGCGAGGCCCTGGCCGCGCACCCGGATTGCACCCGTGCTGGTTCCCTCCAGCCCGGCGATGCATTTCAGCAGCGTGCTCTTGCCGCAGCCGGACGGGCCGAGGAGCGAGAAGAACTCCCCCTCGGCCACGTCCATGCTGACATCGGCAAGTGCGACGACCGGTCCGCGGGCCGAGGAATAGGTCTTCCCGGCCGCGCGGATCTCGACGCAGGCGACCATCGGCGCTACTGGATCAGGTCGTTGGTGTAGAGGTCCGACGTCTTGGCCGGGGCCTTCAGCGCGCCCGCCGCCAGCATCATGTCGACATGCTTCTTCCAGTCTTCCTCGGCCTGCCAGCCGATCGGCTTGCCCTTGGTGGCGGGCGTGTCGAAGAAGTCGATGGTGATCTTGATCTGCTCGCGCTGCACGGCGCGGTCGAGGCGCGCATCGGGGCGCTGCTTCAGCATGGCCTCGACGCCCTCGTCGATGCCGCCGTCGCGCATGAACGCCCAGGCCTTCTGCTGGGTGGCGACCAGGCGCTTCAGCGCGTCGGCCTTGGTCTTCAGGGTGGCCTCGGTGGCGATCAGCCCGTAGCTGGGGAAGGCGATGCCGGCATCCTCGGCCAGCACGCCGTGGCTGGGCCGGGGCTTCTCGGCCACCGGCAGGGCCGAGCCGATCGTCGACATCAGCCCGTCGGCGCGCTTGGCGGTGTAGGTGCCCCACAGCGCCGCCGGGTCGACGAAGGACACGGTCACGGTGGTGCGGTCGAGGCCGCCCTGCTTCAGCCACAGGTCGATCAGCGGCGCCCAGGGGCTGGCGGCGAAGACCACCAGGTTCTTGCCCTTGAAGTCCTGCACCTTGCGGATCGGGCTATCCTTGTCGACCAGGACCACCAGGTCGGTGCGACGGTCGAAGCCGGCGAAGGACTTCACGGTGGCGCCGTTCTCGCGCGCCTGGGCCAGCAGGCCCAGCTGGATCTGGCCGACATCGACCTGGCCCGCATTCACGAGTTGGAGGGTGTTGCCGCTGCCGCGCCCGTCCTGCACGTCGACGACCAGGTTGGCCTCCTTGAACCAGCCCTTCACCTCGGCCAGGTGCATGCCGGCCTGGATGCCCCAGGGGGCGAAGTCCATGCGCACGCTGATTTTGTCCTGGGCCGTGGCGGCCAGGGGCGCCAGCGCCAGCGCGGCGGCCAGGACGGCCGGCCGCAGGATGTTCGTGTTCGTCATTCCCCGTACTCCCAGTTCCGGTGTCGCTCGGTAGGCCCGTTATCGTTGCGCTTGCAGCGCCTGCCGCAGTCGGGTGCTGGCCGCTGCATCGACCATGCCAGTGCCCGCATCGACGACGACCCCGTGGCGGCTGCGCGCGAAGTCGACGCTGATCTTGCCGTTCCACACGTCGCGCGCGACCAGTTCCGGTTCGCGCTGGAACGGGTCGCCATGGCCGCCGCCGCCCGCCTGGTGGTGGGTCAATAGCTGGCCGCGCTGCATCTCCATGGTGACCTTGCCGGGCAGGGCATGCTTGTCGGCGCCCTCGCCCAGCCAGTTGCCGGCCCGCCCGCCGGTGCCGCCGCCCTCCAGCCCGTAGGGGGCATAGACGACACGGTCGGCACGGAGCTGCAGGACCGCCTCGTCGGCCAGCAGCCGGTAGGACCGCTCCAGCCCCATGCCGCCGCGCCAGCGCCCGGCGCCGCAGCTATCCTGCACCAGCGCGTAGCTTTCGATGCGCACCGGGTGGGTGCGTTCCATCACCTCGACCGGGGCGTTGGACAGGTTCTGCGAGGGGTTGGTGATGGCGTCGATGCCGTCCTGGTCGGGCCGGCCGCCCCAGCAGCCGCTGATCATGTCGACGACGATGAAGGGCGAGCGGTCGGGCTTGCGCCCGGCGATGCAGACGACCGTGTTCCCGCCTTCGCCCGCCGCCGGCAGGATGTCGGGGACGATCTGGGCCAGCGCGCCGAACATCGTGTCCATCACCCGGTAGCCGGTCAGCGCGCGCGCCGCCACGGCGGCCGGGATGCGCGGGTTCAGCACGCTGCCCTCGGGCGCGGTCACCGCGATCGCGCGGAAGACGCCGGCATTGTTGGGGATGTCGCCTTTCAGGGCGCAACGTACCGACAGGAAGGTGTTGGACTTGGTGTAGGAGAGGGTCGAGTTGATGGCGGCCCGCACCTGCGGGCTGGAGCCGGTCCAGTCGACCGCCAACTGGTCGCCCGCCACCGTGATCGCCACCTGCAGGACCACGGGCGCATCGCTCAGCCCGTCGCTGTCGATATGGTCGGTGAAGCGATAGGTGCCGTCCGGCCAGGTGCGGATCTCCTCGCGCGTCATCCGCTCGGCATAGTCGAGAAGCGCGCCCAGGTAGAAGCTGAAGCCGTCGGCGCCGTAGCGCGCGATCATCCGCCCCATTTCGCGCGCACCCACCTGGCAGGCGGCGAACTGCGCGTTGAGGTCGCCCAGCACCCGGTCGGGCACGCGGACGTTGATGTCGATGATGGCTTCCAGGGTCTCGTTGATCCGCCCGCCCTCGAACAGCTTGAGCGGCGGGATGCGCAGCCCCTCCTGGAAGATCTCGGTCGAGTCCGCGGCGTTCGACCCGGGCACCCGGCCGCCGACGTCGGTGTGGTGGCAGATCACCACCACCCAGGCCATGATCTCCTCGCCATGGAAGACCGGGTGGAACATGAAGATGTCGGGCAGGTGCATGCCGCCCAGGTAGGGGTCGTTCAGGATGATGGCGTCGCCCGGTGCCACCCGGCCGGCCCACCGGGCCATGACCGAACCCATCGCCTCGGGGATGGCGCCCAGGTGCTGGGCGATGGTCTTGGCCTGCGCCACCATCTCGCCCTTGGCGTCGCAGATGGCGGCCGAATAGTCCATCACGTCCTTGACGATCTCGGACTTGGCGGTGCGGATGACGGTGTAGGCGACCTCGTCGACGATCGCGTCCATCGCGTTCTTGACGACCGCGAAGGTGATCGGGTCAAGCCGGTCGCGGGCCGTGGGGGTGCTGTCCTGTGGCATGGCGGGCCTCACTCCAGATCGATGGCGATGCAGCCGGCAGCCGCCGCGCGCGCGGTGCAGCCGGGCGGCACGATGATCGTCGTGTCGTAGGATTCGATGATGGCCGGGCCGGCGATCGGCCCCTCGGCCACGGCGGAGCGCGGGGCGAGCCGGGTCGCGACCGGCTCGGCGCCCCGCTCGAACGATACCATCCGGCTGCCGCTGTCGCCCGCCAGTGCGCTGGCGTCGAGCGTGATGCGGCCGAAATCCAGCCGGTCGGCCGACGTGCCGATCGCGGTCAGGCGCAGGTTGACCAGCTCGACCGGCTCGTCGGCGCGATAGCCGAAGGTATCGGCGTAGGTCTGGTGGAAGGCCTCGGCCAATGCCGTCCGGCCAGGCGCATCCAGGCAGGCGGTGACGGGGATCGTCAGCTCCGACGACTGGCCGATATAGCGCAGGTCCGCGCCCCATCGCAGGGTGGCCGTCGCCCCGCCATAGCCCTCGGCCGCCAGTGCCGCCCGGCCATCGGCCGCCAGCGCCTCGCGGGCCTGGTCCAGCGTCGTTTCCGACACCTGGTCGAGCGGGGCCAGGATGGCGCGCACGAAGCTGTGCTCGGCCTCGGCCGACAGCATGCCCGCGGCCGAGAAGACGCCCGCCACCGGGCTGATCAGCACCCGCTTGATGCCCAGCAGGCGGGCGACGTCTACCGCGTGCAGCGGCCCGCCGCCACCGAACGCCATCAGCGCCATGTCGCGCGGGTCGCGCCCGCGCTCGACGGTGACGGCACGGATGGCGCGGGCCATGTTGACGTTGGCGACCTGGCGAATACCGTGCGCGGCCGCCATCGGGTCGATGCCGAGCGGGTCGGCCACCTCGGCCTTGATCGCGGCCAGCGACAGGGCGGGGTCGACGGCCAGGCTGCCGCCGGCCAGCGCGTGCGGGTTCAGCAGGCCCAGCGCCATGTTGGCGTCGGTCACCGTGGGGCGGGCGTTGCCGCGGCCGTAGCAGGCGGGGCCGGGGTCGCCGCCGGCACTCTCGGGCCCCACCACCAGCAGGCCGCCCGCGTCGATGCGCGCGATCGAGCCGCCGCCGGAGCCAACCTCGGCGATGTCGATCGCCGGCACCTTCAGCATGTAGCCGCCACCCTTGGTGAAGCGGCTGGGCGAGCTGATGCCGTCGCGGAACTCGTACTCGGTGACGAGCGAGGGCATGCCGCCCTCGATGATGGATGCCTTGGCCGTGGTGCCGCCCATGTCGAAGACGATGAGGTCGGGCGCGCCCACCGCGTGGCCGATGCGGGCCGCCCCCGTGACGCCGCCGGCCGGGCCGGAGCCGACCGCGAAGACGGGCTTGCTGCCGGCGGTCGCGATCCCGACCATGCCGCCGTTCGACGCCATCACCTGCACCGGGGCGGCGATGCCGCGCTCGGCCAGGCGCGCCGTCAGCCGGCCCAGATAGACCCGCATCGCCGGCAGCAGATAGGCGTTCACGACCGCCGTCGACGTGCGCTCGTACTCCTTGATCTCGGGCAGCACTTCGTAGGAGGCGGTGATCAGGATGTCCGGCGCCTCCGCCCGCAGGATCTCGGCCGCGCGGCGCTCCTGGGCGGCATCGACATAGCTGTTGATGAAGCAGACGGCGACCGCCTCCACCCCCTCGGCCTTGAAGAAGGCGGCGGCCTCGCGCACGCCCGCCTCGTCGAGTGGCGTCACGACCGCGCCGTCGGCGCCCAGCCGCCCGGCCACCTCCAGGCGCCAGCGGCGCGGCACCAGCGGATCGGGCTTCTTCCAGCGCAGGTCGAACATGCCGGGCGTGCGGATGCGCCCGATCTCCAGCACGTCGCGGAAGCCCTGGGTGGTCAGCAGGCCCGTCCGGGCGCCCACCTTCTGCAGGATGGTGTTGGAAGCGACCGTGGTGCCGTGGACGATCTCGCCCACCAGGTCGGGTGCGATGCCGGCCTCGGCCAGGACGGCGTCGATGCCGGCGACGACGCCGATGCCGGGGTCGCGCGGGGTGGTGGTGGTCTTGTTGAGAATGATGCGGCCATCGGCCAGCGCCAGGACCACGTCGGTGAAGGTGCCGCCGACATCGACGCCGATGCGCGCGCTGCCGGGCTTGGTCGCCGCCGTCGGGCCGCTGGTCGCCGTTTCCCGCTGTGCCGCCATTCGCCCGCGCGCTCCTTCATATTGACCGACTGGTCAGTCAGGCGCATATGCTGCCGCCAACCATGACGACCCGTCAACGCCCGAAATCGCCCCCGGCCGAAAAGGTGGCCGCTGAAAAGGTGGCCGCCGAAAAGCTGGCCGCCGAAAAGCCGGCTGCCGCGAAGCCGGCCACCCGGAAGGCGGCAAACGGCCGCGACCCTGCGGCCACGCGCGAGCGCATCCTGCGCGCGGCCCTGCGCGAGTTCGCCCAGCGCGGCTATGCCGGCGGCCGGGTGGAGGGGATCGCCAAGCGGTCCGGCGTCGCCAAGGGGCTGGTGTTCCACTATTTCGGCACCAAGGAAGGGCTCTACCTGGCGGTCCAGCAGCGCATCTACGAGAACCTGCGCCGGCGCCAGGACGAGACGCAACTGGCGGGCCTGGGGCCGGTCGAAGGCATGCGGAAGCTGGTCATCGACACCTTCCGCGGCTTTCGCGAGATGCCCGAAATCATCCGCCTGATGAACGAGGAGAACCTCCACCAGGCGCGCAACATCCGCGGCGCCCACGCCATCCCGGCGCTCTACAACCCGCTGGTCGCCGCCATCGAGCGGCTGATCGCGGCGGGTCGCGAGGAGGGGCTGTTCCGGGCCGAGATCGACCCCGTCGCCTTCTATATCGCGCTGTCGGGCCTGGGCTATTTCTACATGTCCAACCGCTACACGCTCGGCACCGTCCTCCAGGTCGACCTGGAGGATGCCGGCCGCATCGCCGCCTACGAGGAGATGATCGCCGACATGGTGGTGGCCTATCTCCAGGGCGGGGCTGCCACGCTGCCGATGCTATCGCTGCCGGAACCGGCCGTGGTGTGCGATGGGGGTTGAGGCGGCGGCCGATGCGTGCTTGAAGCCGGGGATGACGACGAACCGGCGCGGGGCCTGAGCCCGCCCATGGCCTACGCGGTCAAGGAGATCTTCTACACGTTGCAGGGCGAGGGCCGGAACGCCGGCCGCGCGGCCGTGTTCTGCCGCTTTTCCGGCTGCAACCTGTGGTCCGGGCGCGAGGCCGACCGGGCGACGGCGGCCTGCCGGTTCTGCGATACCGATTTCGTGGGCATGGACGGAGCGGGCGGCGGGCGCTTCGCGGGCGCGGACGAACTGGCCGCGGCCGTCGCCCGCCTCTGGCCCCATGCGGGGACGGCGGGGCGGATGGTGGTGCTGACCGGCGGCGAGCCGCTGCTCCAGGTCGACGACGCGCTGGTGGCAGCATTGCATGGCGCGGGGTTCGAGATCTGCGTGGAGACCAACGGCACCATCGCGCCGCCCGCCGGCATCGACTGGCTATGTGTCAGTCCCAAGGGCGCCAATGCCCTGGCGGTCTCCGCCGGCGACGAGCTGAAGCTGGTCTTCCCCCAGGCCGACGCCCAGCCCGAACGGTTCGAGGGGCTGGGCTTCGACCATTTCCTGTTGCAGCCGATGGACGGGCCGGCGCTGGCGGCCAACACGGCCGCTGCCATCGCCTATTGCCTGGCCCATCCCCGCTGGCGCCTCAGCCTGCAGACCCACAAGCTGCTGGGCATTCCCTGAGGCCCAGGCCGGGCGGCAGCGCTACTGCGCCGCCGCCGAATAGGCCGAGGCCAACTGGCGGGAGACGAGGCGGGCATAGAGGCCGCCGCGTGCCAGCAGCGTCTCGTGCGTGCCCGTCTCTGCCACCCTGCCCTGGTCCAGGACGACGATCAGGTCGGCGTCGCGCACCGTCGACAGGCGATGGGCGATGACGATCGTCGTGCGCTCGGCCTGGAGCCGGTCGAGCGAGCGGCGCACGGCCTGTTCGTTCACGGCGTCCAGGTGCGAGGTCGCCTCGTCCAGGATCAGCACCGGCGCGTCCTTCAGGAAGGCCCGGGCGATGGCGACGCGCTGGCGCTGGCCGCCCGACAGGCTGGTGCCGCGCTCGCCGACGGGGGAATCGAGCCCGTCCGGCAGGTTCTCCACCAGGTCGCCCAGCGAGGCGTGGGCGACCGCCGCCAGCAGGTCGGCCTCGGTCGCGTCGGGCCTGGCAATCATGATGTTGGCCCGGAGCGTGTCGTTGAAGAGGTAGGTGTCCTGGGCCACCAGCGCGATCTGGCGGCGCAGGTCATCCAGCTTGTACTGGCGCAGGTCCCGGCCGTTCAGGGTGATGCTGCCCTGGTCGGGGTCCCAGAACCGCATCAGGAGCTGGGCGGTCGTGGTCTTGCCCGCGCCCGACGTGCCGACCAGCGCCACCGTCTGCCCCGCCGCGATGGCGAAGCTGACGCCGGACAGCGCCGGCCGGGTCTGGCCCGGATAGGTGAAGCCGACCTTGTCCAGGGCCAGCGCCGCCGGACGCGGCACCGCCGGCACGCCCGGCCCGTCGGTGACCGGCACCGGCTCGTTGGCCAGCCCATAGATGCGCCGGGTGGCGCCCAGCGTGTCGGCCAGTTGCCGGCCGACCTGGGCGATCTCCGAGATTGGCAGGAAGGCCGCCATGGCCAGCAGCGTCAGCAGCGGCAGCAGGGCCGGGTCGATGACGCCGCGGCTGGCGAGCGAGGCGCCGACCACGACAACGGCCAGGCCGCCCAGGCCGGTCAGGATCTCCAGCAGGCTGTGCTGGCGCGTCAGCTCCGAAAAGAAGGGCAGGCGGAGCGCCACATGATGGTCGGACAGGTCGTCCAGCTTGCGGCCGCGCACCTTCTCCTGCTGGAAGGCGACGATCTCGCCCAGGCCCTGCACCGAATCGACGGCGAAGGCGCCGAGCTCGCCGGCCGCCTCGCGCGCCTGGGAGCCGAGGCGATCGACCCGTTTGCGCATCAGGAACGGGCTGATCGCGACCGCCAGCAGAAACGGCACCAGCGTCAGCGCGATCCACGGGCTGGCCGAGCCCAGCACCACCAGAACGGCGGCCGGCACCAGCACCGCGACGAAGGCCGGGGCCACCGTGTGGGCGAAAAAGTACTCCACCAGCTCGATGTCGTGGGTGGCCAGCGCCATCAGGTCGCCGGTGCGTCGCCGCACCAGGTAGGCCGGCGCCAGGGCATCCAGCTTGCGGAAGGCGTCGATGCGCATTTCCGCCAGCAGGCGGAAGGCCATGTCGTGCGCCAGCCAGGATTCCAGCCAGTGCAGCAGGCCCGACAGGGGCGCCACCACCGCCAGCGCCCACAGGTAGGGCGTGTAGGGCAGGCCGTTCTTCAGGGCCAGCACGACGAGCGCGCTCAGCACGCCGACGCCGATGAAGGCCAGCACGCGCAGCACGCCGAAGACGAAGGTCAGGGTCAGCTTGCCCTTCCAGGGCAGGATCACCTTCATCAGGGCGACGATGAGTTGCGGCCAGCCCATGCCCTCGGCCTTGATGATGCCCTCGGTCAGGGGCTTGGCCGGGATGCCGGTGCCGTCGGCGGCGCGCTCGCCGGGCGTGGCCGCGGCGGGCTCGGCGTCGATCACCTCGGCGGCCGAGGATTCGCGCGCCTGCTCGGCCATCAACTGGGCGTAGATCCCGCCCGATGCCATCAGCACCTCGTGGCGGCCATTCTCGACCACCTGGCCGCCATCCAGCACCAGGATGCGGTCGCAGCCGATGACGCTGGACAGGCGGTGGGCGAGTACCAGGGTCGTCCGCCCCTGCATCAGCACGTCGAGCGCCTGCTGGATGGTTGCCTCGTTCTCGGCGTCGACGGCTGACAGGGCCTCGTCCAGCACCAGGATCGGCGTGTCGCGCAGCAGCGCCCGGGCGATGGCGACGCGCTGGCGCTGGCCGCCCGACAGCTTCACGCCCTTCTCGCCGATGATGGTGCCGTAGCCCTGGGGCAGTCCTGCCACGAAGTCGTGGATGTTGGCGGCGCGCGCGGCGGCTTCCACCTCGTCCTGGCGGGCGTCGGGCCGGCCCATGCGGATATTGTCCTCGACCGTGCCGTGGAAGAGGAATGTGTCCTGGCTGACGACCGAGATCATCGAGCGGATCTGCTCGAACGACAGGTGGCGCAGGTCGTGCCCGCCCAGCCGGATCGTGCCGGCCTCGGGGTCGTAGAAGCGCAGCAGCAGGCGCACGATCGACGACTTGCCGCCGCCGGACGGGCCGACCAGGCCGATGCGCTCGCCGGCCCCGACCTGGAAATCCAGCCCGTCATGGATGGTGCGGCGCGTGCCGGGATAGCGGAAGCGCACGCCCTCGAACGTGATGGAGGGGACCAGGGGGGCCGCCAGCGGACGGGCCGCGGCGTCGGCCACCGTCGGCTGTTCATCCAGGATCTGGTAGATGCCCTGGGCCGCCGACATGCCGACCATGCCCTGGTGCAGCACCGAGCGCAGCTCGCGCATCGGCCGGAAGATCTCGACCCCCAGCATCAGGATGATGATCAGCGAGGTCAGCTCCATGGCGCCGGCATCGACGCGGAAGGCGCCGACAGCCAGCGCCAGCGCCGCCCCGCAGGCGATCGAGCTGTCGGTGATGCCGCGCGCCAGTGAGTTGGTCGCCAGCACCCACATGGTGCGGCGGAACAGGTCGCGCGCCTCGACCTCCAGCCGGTCTGCGCGCGACTTGCTCTGGCCGAAGGCCTTGAGCGTCGCCAGGCCCTGGATCGAATCGAGGAACTCGGCGGCGAAGGCGGCATAGGCCTTCTGCCGGTCGCGCGACTTCTGCACGTCGAGCTTGTGCCAGATGGCGGGCGCGAACAGCGCCAGCAGCGCGAAGGCCAGCATGATCGCCGCCACCGGCAGGTCGAGGAAGGCGATGGCGACGAAGATCAGGATGGGCGTCAGCAGCGCGATCAGGAACTGCGGCAGGAACTGCCCGAAATAGACCTCGAGCTGCTCCACCCCGTCGATCAGCGACAAGGTCAGCGCGCCCGACCGCTTGCCCGCCACCGTGCCGGGGCCAAGGTCGGCGATGCGGTCGTAGATGGCCCGGCGCAGCTTCTTCTGGACCCGGGCAGCCGTGGCGTGGGCGACCACCGCGCGCCAGTGCTCGAACACCCCGCGCAGCAGCATGACGACGGCGATGAGGGCGATCGGTGCCAGAAGCTGGCCGATCTCGCGACCGAGGAAGACCTGGCCGATGAGCCAGCCGAGCAAGGCCAGGCGCGCGACGCCGAGGCCGACCGAGACCAGCCCGATCGCCACGGTGCAAGCGATACGCAAACGCACCCCTTCGGTGAAGCTCCACAGACGCGGCTCGAAATGCATGGCTCGGCTCTTCCTCTCGGCAGTCGCAGCGGAAGATAGGCTGAACAGGAATGTTCGTAACTCGACAGTTTCGAATAGCGACTGTACGAGTATGAACATCTGCGAGAAAGGTATCGGGCCCATGCCGGCGGACTGGAGCGACCTGCGCGTCTTCCTCACCCTGGCGCGGGAGGGCAGCCTGACGGCTGCCGCGCGCCAGCTCGATGTCAGCCATCCGACGGTCGCCCGGCGCATCAAGGCGCTGGAGGATTCGATCGGCGCCCGCCTGTTCGATCGCCTGCCCGACCGCTTCGTGCTGACCTCGGCCGGCGAGGAACTGCTGACCGACGTGAAGGCGATGGACCGGGCGGCGGAATCGATCCACCGCCGCAGCGCCGGCCTCAGCGATACCGTCCACGGCACCGTGCGCCTGTCGGCCGACGAGGCGATGGCCGACTTCATCGCCCGCCACCTGCCGCGCATCCGCCATGGCCGCAAATGCGTGGAAATCGAACTGGTCGCCAGCCACCAGCTCGCCAACCTGTCGCGGCGCGAGGCCGACCTGATGATCCGCCAGGACGTGCCCGAGGTGGCCGGCATCGTCACCCGCAAGCTGGGTCGCACCGCGCACGCCGTCTATGCCCGGCCGGACCTGGTGCCATCCGATCCTTCGCCGGATACGCTGCGCGCGCAGCCCTGGATCGGCTTCGACGAGGCCCACGTCTACATGCCGGGCCAGCGCTGGATGATGGCGCTGCTGGACGGGCTGCGGCCGGCGGTGCGGGTCAACAACTGGCTGCTCCTGCGCGAGGCCGCGCGCACCGGCAGCGGCCTGGCCGTCCTGCCCTGCTTCATGGGCGACGCCGACCCCTGGCTGCACCGCATCGGCCCGCCGATCGAGGAGGCCCATACCGAGCAGTGGCTGCTGGTCCACCGCGACCTCCGCGTCCTGCCGCGCATACGCGGCGTGATGGACGCGATCGTGGCGTTGTTCCAGGCGGAGCGGATGGTGGTGGAGGGCGGGCGGCGGTGGTCGCCGTGGCGGCGGCGGCGGAGTAGGGGCGAGCTAGTCGGGGGCAACGACATCCCGCCACCGTCGTTGGCATTGGGGCCCGCTTTGAGCGAAATGTGGGGCTCACCCCTATGTGAGGAATCTGGAAGACAGTACCCAAGTCACATACTATGGAGTTGGGTGGTTGATTTCGAAGATTGTGGTGGCTCTGACGAGGAACAGCGATGTTGTCGGGAACGAAGCGGGCACCAGAATTAGTGCGGCAACTTGGACTGCAAAACGCCACCTATGTTAATGCCGGACGCTACGGTCGAGCTCCCTCGCCGATTAGTATGGTCGAAATTGCTGTCTTCGCCGCGTATGGCAAAGACAATCTGGCGATATCTTCTAAGCGAGCTGCGGGCCGTGCATATTTGGAAGCCAACCGGCATATTTGGGAGAGTCTCGGATACTGCCGACACCAGCGTTCCTCCGGCAGCCATAAAACTGCTACGACCTTTCGAATGCGGTTCCCTCAGCAACCGGATGGCGTGATCGACGAAGCAATGCAGCATGAACTCGTTCGCCTTCAGACGACATTACGGGAGCTTGCTGCGGTTCGCCGATAGCGTGCCGCCTCACGGCCGCCCGCCGGTCCCGGCCAGGTGCCGCAGCATCTCCCGCCGGGTCTTCGGGCCGAACGTCTCGAAGCTGGGGTTCCGCTGTTCGCGATAGTCGGCGCGGAGCTGGTCGATGCGGTCGGGCGCCTGGGGTGTCTCGGCGCGGCGCAGGGTGGCGGGGTCGATGGCGTGGATGCGGGCGGCGTTGGCCGACAGGATCTTGGTCTTGGCCGCCGGCGTCAGGGCAGGGTAGCCGAAGCGCTCCTGGAACTCGGGCGTGATCTCGAAGGCGCGGAAGGCCTGGATCTGGTCCTGCGGGCTGCCATACCAGATGCTGTCGGTGCCCCAGCAGATGCGGTCCTCGCCGAAGGTGGCGAGCAGCTTGCCCATGACGTGGGCCGCCTGGTCGGGCTTGCTCATGTAGTGGCGCCAGACGCTGCCCAGCTCCGCATAGAGGTTTCCAGTACCGGGCTGGAAGCCGGCGTCGCGGGCGGCGCGCACGAAGCGGTCGACGCCGCGGGTGTTGTCGGGGTTGTAGGCGCCCTCGACATAGCCGGGCTCGAAGCCGGAATGGAAGCAGACGAAGGTCAGGTCAGGGAAGAGGCGGGCCGCCCGCGCGATGTCGCCTGGGTGCGAATAGGCATGGTCGAGGAAGGGCAGCGGCAGGCCGCGATGGGCGCAGACGATGCGGATGCCCAGCTTGCGCGCCCGCTCCAGCATCGGCAGGCCGTGGACCGGATCGTCCATGTGGAAGCCGCGGCCGTCCGGCCCCCATTGCGGGTAGAGCTTCCAGGCATCGACTTTCCAGCGCTCGGCCATCTCGTCCATGAAGTCGATCTGGCCGGGCGCGTTCGGCAGCACCCCGCCATGGATCAGGATGCGGTGGCGCCCGCCCATCGCGGCCACCAGGTCGCGCGCCTCGGCGGCATAGTCGACCGGCGTCGGGTTGCTGCCGGGCGCGCCCCACAGGGCCGAGACCACGGCCACGTCGGTGTCGCTGTCGAGGAACACCTCCTTCACCAGCTGCTCGGCCGAATAGCAGTCGAACGACCCGCCGGTGCATTTGGCGTTCTGGCCGAAGACCTGGGTCAGGGTGCGCTTCCAGCGCTCGCCGTCGGCGCCCTGGCTCCAGCGGCCGGACGGGTCGACGCAATGGGTCTGCAGGTCGATGACGCCGGTTGTGGCGCCCAGCACCGCCTGTGCCAGTTGCGGCTCGAAGCGGGAATCAGGAGGCAGGGCGAAGCGGCCGCCGGTGGCGGCGTTGGCTTCGTCGAAGGCGAGCAAGGTCGCGGCGGCACCGCAGGCCGACACCAGGAACGACCGCCGGTCGAGCCCGACGCGGGCGGCGGCCTCCGACACGCGGCGATGGGCGAGCGCGTTGGCGGCGGTCTGCGCCGCGGTCAGCGGCAGCGGGAAGAATTCGCCGTTGGATGCCGTATCGACCTTGATCGGCAGCCGTTCGCCGTCGGGGTCGAGATCGAATAGTGGGCGCATATCCCGTCCTCCTGCCATTGCCGCAGCCTGGAGGAGGGTAGCGCGCCCCGCCGCGACCGCAAGGGCCGGGCGGGGGCGATTGGTCGGTCCGACGTTACGGCTTGGCGTGGCCGTAGGAGAGCGGCACGGCCGCCTCCGGCGTCAGCGG
Source organism: Stella humosa (assembly GCF_006738645.1). GTDB lineage: Bacteria > Pseudomonadota > Alphaproteobacteria > ATCC43930 > Allostellaceae > Allostella > Allostella humosa. Next base: position 556,851 of record NZ_AP019700.1, read on the forward strand.
CCGGAAGGTGATGCTCTCCTCAAGGTAGAGCTCGATCGCGTCGGCGGTGTGGTAGCGGTAGCCGACCGAGATGTCGCGGCCGACCGTCAGCTCGAAATCGCCGCCGCGCATCGACATGACGATGGCACCGTCGACCGCGGGCGCCCAGACGATCGGGCCGGTGACCAGCTTCTTGACATGCTCGATGATGGGATAGCCGGCCGGCGTGAGCGTCTTCAGCAGCCCGGCATGGCAGCGCGGCCCGAGGGCTATGCCATAGTCGCCGTCGATGCCGGCGGCCCGCAGCTTCTCGGTCGCCTCCAGCACGGCCGCCGGATAGCGCGCATAATCCTCGCTCAGCATGATGCGCGAAACCGCGGAGGCCTCGGCGATGCCCGTGATGCCGGCGGCCGGATAGCCGTGGAACACGGCCTTGTCCTCGGCCCGCGCGATCGCCTTGGCGGCCTCGACGACCGGACCCAGGTCGGCATCCTTGGCGCCCCGCTCGATCGCGCGCACGTCGCGCATCATCAGGGTGAAGGGCGCGCGCAGTTCGACCAGCGGCTGCGGCAGGCGGATATAGGCATTCACGCCGTCGGCCGGCGGCTCCTTCAGCTCCGAGGTCCAGCCGATGTCGATGGCCGACGTGTTCCAGCCCAGCGGCCCGTTGAAATCCACCAGCTTGCGCGCCGCCAGATGCAGCTTGAGGACGCGCGCCGCCTCGGCGTCGATCTCCGACCAGACTTCCGCCGAGAAAGGAGCGAGGTTTCGGCGCAGATCGTTCATCACTACTTGCTCCCCTTCAGGCTGCCGATGCGCAGCGATCCTTCGGTCGAATCGGGCGTGTATGGTTCGGCACCCCCGCCGCCGGCGGTGGCGCTGTCCTCGACCTCGAGGATCGACCCGGTGGTGTTGAGATAGGTGCCAAGCTGCTCGTCGAACTTGGCGTTCCGGCGGCGCAGCCATTCCAGCACCATCGCCGCATGCTCGATCTCTTCGTCGCGGTTGTGGGCCAGGATGGCCCTCAGCTCGTCGTCGTCGGCCGCGTCGACCCGCTGCTGGTACCAGTCGACGGCCTCCAGTTCCTCCATGAGCGAGACGATGGCCCGATGCATGTCCTTCGTCTGGCTGGACAGCTTGTCCGCGTCCTCATGGAATCCCGCGCTGCTCGCTCCCATCGTATCCGTCTCCGCAAGGTTCGGCCGTGCCGATGGGCATCCCGCAGGCGGCCGTCATCCGACCGCCCCAGGATACCCGCCGACCATGACAATAGACCAGAACGCAGAAGCGACGAATCCGTGCCTTCGCCACCCACCGGTTGCGAATGGATCGCAGCGAAGGCGTGGCTGATGGGGCGACATACTGGAACTTCCGCAAGTGTTGGGCCACATTGGAGCTCAAGAGGAGAAAGCCATGGCCGAGAATACCGTAGTTCGCGCGCGTATCGACGAGGCGACCAAGGCCGAGGCGGCCGCCGTGCTGGGTGCCATGGGGCTGACGCTCTCCGATGCATTCCGCATGCTGCTGAAGCGCGTAGCGGCAGAGAAGGCGCTGCCGTTCGAACCGCTGACACCCAATGCCGAGACGATCGCGGCGATGAAGGCGGCCCGACGCGGCGAACTCGTCACGGTCGACCATCCCCGCGCTCTGCTGGCGAGCCTGAATGCGGACGATTAGGTACACCGCCCGCTTCAAGCGCGACTAACCGCCGCGAAAGATCGGGGCGCCACGGCAAGTCGTTGGACGCGCTGCTGATGGCGTTGGTGGATATGCTGGCAGCAGACACGGCCCTGCCGCGCCATGTCGACCACGCGCTGAGCGGCGATTGGGCGGACCACCGGGACTGCCATGTCCGCCCCGACCTGATCCTGATTTACCGCAAGCCCGATCCGGAAAGCCTGGAACTGGTCAGGCTCGGCTCGCACAACGAACTGGGGCTTTAGGCAAGCCCCGAAACGGAAAACGGCCAGCCCGTGGGGGCTGGCCGCAATCCGTGATCGGTCTGCCGATGCTCAGCGGGCAGCGGCGGTGCGCTGGCCCTGCTGGGGCCGGCGGGCCGGGCGGCCCTGCTGGGGACGGCCGGAATTGCCGGCACCGGCGCCGGCACCGCCGAAGCGGCGGTTGGAGTGGGTGTGGCCGGCCGGGCGCTGGGCGGTCGAGGGCGAGGACGGACGGGCCGCCGGCAGCTCGACGGGCGAGCCCATGGGCGTCACCTTCTGGCCGATCAGCTTCTCGATGTCCTTGAGATAGGCCTTTTCCTCGCCGCTGCAGAAGCCGATGGCGATGCCGTCGGCGCCGGCGCGCGCAGTGCGGCCGATGCGGTGGACATAGCTCTCGGGCACGTTCGGCAGGTCGAAGTTGATGACGTGCGAGACGCCGTCGACGTCGATGCCGCGCGCCGCGATGTCGGTCGCGACCAGGATGCGGGTCTTGCCGGCGCGGAAGGCGGCGAGCGCCTTCTCACGCTGGCTCTGGCTCTTGTTGCCGTGGATCGCGGCCGAATCGATGCCGGCCTGCTCCAGGTGGCGGACGACGCGGTCGGCGCCGTGCTTGGTGCGGGTGAAGACCAGCATCAGGCGCGGCTGCACCTCCTTGATCAGGCCGACCAGGAGGGCCGGCTTCTGGCCCTGCTCGGCGAAGATCATGCGCTGCTCGACGCGCTCGGCCGTGGTGGCGACGGGCGCCACCTCGACGCGGGCCGGGTCGCGCAGCATGTCGCCGGCGAGCTGCCCGATTTCCCGCGGCATGGTGGCCGAGAAGAACAGGGTCTGGCGCTGGTGCGGCAGGGACCGGACGATCCGCTTCACGGCATGGATGAAGCCCATGTCGAGCATGTGGTCGGCCTCGTCCAGCACGATCATCTCAACCTGATCGAGGCGGATGGCCCCGGTGTCGAGATGGTCGATGAGCCGGCCGGGGGTGGCGACGACGACATCGACGCCGCCCGACAGCGCGCGGATCTGGGCGCCCAGCGGCACGCCGCCGAAGGCCAGCGTCACGCGCAGGCCGAGATGACGGCCATAGGTCTTGAAGCTCTCGGCGATCTGGATGGCCAGTTCGCGCGTCGGGCTCAGGATCAGGGCGCGGCAGCTCTTGCGCACCGGCTGCCGGCGGTCGGCGGCGAGGCGCTGCAGGATGGGGAGGGCGAAGGCGGCGGTCTTGCCGGTGCCGGTCTGGGCGATGCCGAGCAGATCACGGCCGGCGAGCACATAGGGGATGGCCTGCGCCTGGATCGGCGTGGGCGTAACGTAACCTTCTTCGGCGAGCGCCTTCATGATCGGCGCCGCGAGGCCGAGGTCGGAAAACTGAGTCAAGAGAATGGAGTCTTTCACGAGCCCGCAAGGCACGCGTGCGCCGGCCGTCGGCCGTCCACACCCAACCCGCGGGGGTTTCTGGGGGACGCCCCGCGCTGCCTGGGCTGTTCCGTCGGGAGAGCATGGCACCTCGGCAGGACGAGCGACCCTTGGGGTCACCGTTCACGCGGCCGTTGGCGCCGGCATCCGCACCTGAGCGGATGGCAGCTAAGTGATGGTTTCGACGGGGAAAGTCAAGTCGGTTTTGCAGTGCAGCAAGAAAAGAGGCGGCGGGTGCCAATCGCAGGCGCCCGCCGCCGCCTGGTTCAGGCGACCTTCTTGAGCGCGTTCCGGATGGTGTCGAAGATGCGGTCGATCTCGGCGTCCTCGATGATCAGCGGCGGCGACAGCACGAGCGTATCGCCGGTGTTGCGGATCAGGATGCCCTCCTGGAAGCACATCTCGTTCACCTCGCTGCCGCGCTCGCCGGGCTCGCCCGCCCGCGGCTCCAGCTCGATCGCGCCGAGCAGGCCGATGTTGCGGATGTCGATGACGTGGCGGTCGCCCTTCAGGGCGTGGGCGGTGTCCTCCCAACGCTGGGCGGCACGCCGGGTGCGGGCATAGAGGTCGAGGTCGCGATGCACCTCCAGCGTCGCCAGGCCGGCGGCGCAGGCCAGCGGATGGCCGGAATAGGTGTAGCCGTGGAAGAGCTCGATCGTGCCCTCCGGCCCGGCGGTGAAGCCGTCCCAGACCTTCTGGTTGACGATGACGCCGCCCATCGGCACGGCGGCATTGGTCATGCCCTTGGCGCAGGTGACGATGTCGGGCAGCACGCCCAGCAGCTCGGCGCCGAAGGCGGTGCCGAGCCGCCCGAAGCCGGTGATGACCTCGTCGAAGATGAGCAGGATGCCGTGGCGGTCGCAGATCTCGCGCAGCCGCTCCAGATATCCGACCGGCGGCGGCAGCACGCCGCCCGAGCCGACGACGGGCTCGATGATGACGGCCGCGATCGTCGACGGATCGTGGATCGCCATCATCTGCTGCAACTCGTCGGCGAGGTGTGCCCCCCAGGCCGGCCGCCCGCGCGAGAAGGCGTTCTTGTCGGGGAAATGCGTGTGGTTGAGGTGGCTCACCTCGGGCAGCAGCGGCCCGAAGTCGCGGCGGTGGCGCGACATGCCGGCGACAGACAGGCCGCCCCAGCCCATGCCGTGATAGCCCTTGGCGCGGCCGATCAGGCGGGTGCGCCCGGGCTCGCCGCGGGCGCGGTGATAGGCGCGCGCCATCTTCAGCGCGGTGTCGACCGCCTCGGAGCCGGAATTGGCGAAGAAGACGTGGTTCAGGTCGCCGGGCGTCACCTGGGCGATCGCATGGGCGAACTCGAAGGCGATGGGATGGCTCATCGAGAAGGACGAGACATAGTCCATCTGCTCGGCCTGGGCCTTGATCGCCTCGATGATCTTGCGCTGGCCGTGGCCGGCATTGACGCACCACAGGCCGGCCATGCCGTCCAGGATGCGGCGGCCATCAGTGGTGGTGTAGTACATGCCTTCGGCGCCCGAGAAGAGGCGCGGATCGCGCTTGAACTTCCGGTTGGCGGTGAACGGAAGCCAGTACGACTCCATCACCTCCGGGGTCAGCGAGTTGGAGAGCGCGGTAGCGGGGGGCACTTCGTTCATCGCGGAACCTCGTCGGTGTCGGGCCGTCGCATGATGCACTTCGTCATCATGAAATGCAAATCGCCGCGGGCGTTGTTTGCTGTTTCATGTGGATACGAAGAACACTAGTCTTTCTGGTCCCGACATGCATTCCCCTCTCCGAGGATCCGCAGCCATGGTTGAAGCCGTCCCCCTGATCGAGCTTTCCGGGCCGCCGCGCGAGCGCGGCCGGCAGTATGGGCGCCAGGCCGCGTCGCGCGTCCATCTCGGCATCCAGCATTATCGCGACCAACTGTCCCGCACCGACCTGACCTGGCCGGAAGTGCAGAAGCTGGTGCGCGACTACCTGCCGGTGATGGAAGGCTACGCCGCCAACCAAGTCGAGGAGATGCGCGGCATCGCCGAGGGTGCGGACCTGGAGTTCGAGCAGGTCGCCTTTCTCAACGCCCGCACCGAGGTCCTGAAGCTCAGCACGCGCCCCGACCTGCGCGAGAAGCTGGCCCGCACCGACGAGCCCGACGGCTGCACCGGCGTCATCGTCCTGCCCGAGGCGACCCAGGCGGGCCGCCTGATCCACGCCCAGAACTGGGACTGGAAGGCCGAATGCGCCGAGACCGCGGTCGTCCTGCACATCCATCAGGAAGACGGGCCGGACATGCTGTGCTTCGCCGAGGCGGGCCAGATGGCGCGCTGCGGCATGAACGCGGCCGGCGTCGTCATCACCGCCAACTACCTCGAGTCCGACCGCGACTATGCGCGCCTGGGCGTGCCGCTGCCGCTGATCCGCCGCAAGGTGCTGGAGCAGCAGCAGTTGGCGCTGGCCTTCCACACCGTCTACACGACGCCCAAGTCGGGCTCGAACAACATGATGGTGAGCCAGACCGAGGGTGTTGCGATCGACTTCGAGTGCGCGCCCGACGAGACCTTCCAGGTCCATGCCTCGGGCGGCCTGATCGTCCACGCCAACCACTGGCAGAGCCCGGTCGCGCTGTCGAAGCTGAAGGACACCGGCGTCGCCGGCACGCCCGACAGCCTCTATCGCGACATGCGCGTGCGCCAGCTCCTGGCCGCCCAGGCCGGCAGCATCACGCGCGATTCGGTGAAGGCGGCCCTGTTCGACGACTTCGGCTATCCCTGGTCGGTCTGCCGGCCGCCGCGCAAGTCGATGACCCAGAACCTGAGCGCCACCGTGGCGATGATCGTCATGGAGCCGGCGCTCGGCACCATGGACGTCTGCGTGCTGCCGGCGCTCAACAAGCAGTTCCAGAGCTATCGCATCGAGATGCAGGCGGCAGCCCGGGCAGCCGCGGCATGACGGCAGGGTCGTCCGACAAGCTGTGGAAGCTGGACGGGGTCGAGCTGGCCTGGCTGATCCGCTCGCGGCAGGTGTCCGCGCGCGAGGTGACGCAGGCCTGTCTCGACCGGCTCGACGCCGTCAATCCGCAGATCAATGCGGTCGTCCTGGCGCTGCATGACGAGGCCCTGGCCGAGGCCGATGCCGCCGACCGGGCGGTCGCCCGGGGCGACGAGCTGGGGCCGCTGCACGGCGTGCCGGTGACGACCAAGGTCAACACCGACCAGCGCGGCTGCCCGACCGACAACGGCATCGTCGCCTTCAAGGACCTGGTCGCCACCGAGGACAGCCCGGTGGTGGCCAACCTGCGCAAGGCGGGTGCCGTTGTCATCGGGCGCACCAACACGCCCGGCTTCTCGATGCGCTGGTTCACCGACAACGACCTGCACGGGCTGACGAAGAACCCGTGGCGCGGCGACATCACCGCCGGCGGGTCGAGCGGCGGGGCGGGGTCGGCGATCGCGGCCGGCATCGGCCCGATCTCGCAGGGCAACGACATCGCGGGCTCCATCCGCTACCCGGCCTACTGCAACGGCGTCACCGGCATCCGGCCGACCTTCGGGCGGGTGCCGTCCTTCAACGGCACGGCCAAGGGCACGCGGCCGATCTCCTCGCAGTTGATGGCGGTGAACGGCCCGCTCGCGCGCCGCATCCGCGACCTGCGGGTGGCCTTCCAGGCGCTGTCGGCGGGCGACCCGCGCGACCCGCGCTGGGTTGGCGTGCCCTTCGCGGGGCCGCCCGTCACCCGGCCGATCCGGGTCGCCATGGTGGTCGATCCGGCCGGGCTGGGCGTGCATCCGGCGGTGGCCGACGGCATCCGCCGGGCCGGCCAGGTGCTGGCCGATGCCGGCTATGTCGTCGAGGAAGTGGAGCCGCCGCGCTTCGGCGAGGCGGCCCAGCTATGGGCGGCGATCGGCAATGACGACGTCATGGCCCAGCTTGCCCCGCCGGCCGAGCAGTATGGCGACCAGGGCATCAAGACCAGCGTGAAGCTGTGGATGGCGCAGGGACAGGCCGAGACGGACCCGGCCGTCCGCTTTGCCGCCTTCCGCCAGGCGCTGGCCACGCGCGAGAAGATCCTGGGCGAGTGGCAGATGTTCTTCGAGGACCGGCCGATCGTGCTGGCCCCGGTCTCGGCCGAGCCGCCCTATCCGCACGATGCCGACCTGATCGGCGTCGAGGCGATGGGGCGGATGTTCACCGCCCAGCGCGCCCAGCTCGCGGTCTCGGTCCTGGGGCTGCCCGGCGTCTCGGTGCCGGTCGGGCTCCATGACGGCATCCCGATCGGCGTGCAGGTGGTGGCGGGCCGCTACCGCGAGGATCTCTGCCTGGACGCGGCCGAGATCATCGAGGCGCGCTGCGGACTGTCGACCCCGATCGACCCGAGGGCCTGAGGCAGTTCCGGCAGGTCCGGCAGCGGCACGGTCTGGCGCTTGCGCTCGGCCGTGTCGCGCGTGTCCCAGTCGAGGTAGGAGCGCGCGGCCAGGGCCAGGTGGCGCTCCAGCAGCGAGGCGGCCCAGGCGCGGTCGTTCTTCTCGATCGCGTCCTGGATCTCCAGATGCTCGCGCGAGGATTGGATGAACCGCGTCGGCGAAAGGCGCTGGAAGGCGTAGTGCTCGCCGAAGCGGCGCAGCGCGTTCTGCCGGCGCACCGCCTCGATGATGAAGCGGTTGTGCGACCACAGCGCGACCGTCTCGTGGAAGGCGTTGTTGGTCGCCAGCCAGCGGTCGGGGTCGAGGCGGCCGACATCGCGCAGGATGACCATGTGCTCCTCGCGCAGCCGGGCCAGCGCAGCCGGGTCGACGGCGTAGGTTGGCTCGGCCAGGGCCGCGCACTCCACGACGATACGGAAGCGATAGCTCTCGGTCACGGCGTCGCGCGAATCCAGGGCCTCGGTGAAGCGCCAGCCATGGCCGCGCTGGCGGCGCGCCAGCCCGTCGTCGCTGAGCCGCATCAGCACCCGGCGCACCACCCCGCGCGACACGCCGTAGCGCGGCATCAGCGATGCCTCGGACACCTCGTTCGGCAGCAGCCCGCGCGAGCGGTCGGCCAGGATCGCCCGATGCAGCTCGTCGACCGAGGATTGCGGCAGCGGCGCCTCGCCCGCGGCGGCGTCGCCCTCGAGGGTCCGTGCGAGCGCGAAACCGCGACCGGCATCGAAGGCGAGCCAGCCCAGTTCCTCCAGCCGGCGCAGGGCCGCGCGCACCGGCGTACGCGACACGCCGAACCGCCGCGCCAGGGGCAGCTCGCGCACCGCACCGCCCACGGCGATACCGTCGGCGACGATGGCGGCCAGGATCTGGCGCACCAGCTCGGTCTGCAGGGCACTCTGCCCGGCAGGCCGGCGGGTGCGGCGCGGGCGTTCGCTGGTCGTCATGCCGGCTGGCGCTCCTTGCCCGGGTAAGGTTGGACGGGGCTGCTTTTCATATTGATAAAACGCAAGGATCGGGGAAGATAGCGCAAACCGCTCGCAGTGCTGTCGGCGGAACCGGAACAGGAGAAAATCGGGGCATGAGCAAGAAAGTCTTTCTGGCGGCCGCTGCCGCAGCCGTCCTGGCGCTGCCGGCGGCAGCGCAGGATGCGCCGCGCAAGGGCGGCACGCTGACCATCGCGCTGAACGCCGACATCCGCAGCCTGGACCCTGGCATCAACCGCGACGGCAATACCGATTCCGTTGCCCACATGATCTATGAGGGGCTGGTGGGCTATCGCACCGACCTCAGCGTCGGGTCGCAGCTTGCCAAGTCCTGGAAGGTCGAGGACGACGGCCGCACCTATCGCTTTACGCTGCGCGACGGCGCGAAGTTCCACAATGGTGCCGCCGTCACCGCCGCCGACGTGAAGTCGAGCTGGGACCGCCAGATCGCCAACAAGGCCTGGCCGTGCGCCCGCTTCTTCAACGGCAGCAGCGGCATCAAGGTGGAAGCGGTCGAGGCGCCGGACGCCGCCACCGTCGTCTATCGCCTGGAGAAGCCGAGCGCGCTGTTCCTGAAGCAGCTTGCCAACTTCCAGTGCGCCGTCGTCGCCATCCATCCCGCTTCCTTCGATGGCGAGGGCAAGTGGAAGGATGCGATCGGCACCGGCCCCTTCAAGCTGAAGGAATGGAAGCGCGGCGAGTACATCTCGATGGAGCGGGTGGCGGACTATGTCCCCAACCCCGAGCCGGCCAGCGGCTATGCCGGCGCCCGCGTCGCCCATGTCGACAATCTCATGGTACGCATCATCCCCGACGGCAGCGCCGCCGAGGCCGCGATGGTCAGCGGTGCCGTCGACATCCTGCCCGACGTCGACGCCCACCGCATCGACGGGCTGAAGCAGAAGGGCATGACCGTGCTGACGGCACCCGGCCTGGGCTGGTCGTCGATCCTGATCCAGACCCGCGACCCGCTGCTGGCCAACGTCAAGATCCGCCAAGCGATCGCCCACGCGCTGGACCTGGCGGAGATCGCCGACGTTCGCTCGATGGGGCTGACCAAGGCCAATCCGTCTGCCGTCGCCGCCGCGACCGCCTATTTCCAGCCGTCCTTCCTCGACTGGCCGGCCTATGACCCGAAGAAGGCGCAGGCGCTCCTGAAGGAGGCCGGCTACAAGGGCGAGACGATCCGGCTGCAGACCAACAAGCGCTACAGCGGCATGTACGACAATTCGGTCATGGCCCAGGCTATGCTGACGGCGGCCGGCTTCAAGGTGGAGTTGGAGGTGCTGGAATGGGCCACTCAGCTCGACAACTACCTGAAGGGCAACTTCCAGCTCCAGTCCTTCAGCTACTCCGCGCGCCTCGATCCGGGCCTCATGTACTCGGCCCTGATCGGCGACAAGGAAAAGCTGAAATGGGCGCAGTGGGAGGACTCAACCGCGATCAAGCTGCTGGAAGAGGCCAACACGTCGCTGGATGAGGCGCGGCGCAAGGCGATCTTCGTCGAGCTGCACAAGATGGTGGCCCAGCAGGTGCCGGTCGTCGGCCTCTATTTCGACACCGGCATCGAGGCCACCGGGCCGAAGATCCGCGGCTACAAGCCCTGGGCCGCCGGCAAGCCGCTGCCCTGGGGCGTCTGGAAGGCCGGCTGACGCCGGGATTGCCGTCCGGGCGCCCCGGCGCCCGGACGGACACCAAGAAACGAGGAAATGCGGGATGACGGGTACGATCGAGCGGACGAGAGAGCAGGCCTTCTACGCGCGCGGCAAGACGACGATCTATGCCTGCCAGGCCGACCAGCGGTTCAGCTACTGCTGCTACGTGCCGCGCGCGGTGGAAGAGAACCCCGACCGCCAGTTCCCGCTGTTCGTCGCCGTGCACGGCACCGGGCGGCTGATGACCGCCTATCGCGACCTGTTCGCCGAATTCGCCGAGCGCCACGGCGTCATCGTCCTGGCGCCCTTGTTCCCGGCCGGCATCACCGGGCCCAACGACCTCAACAGCTACAAGTTCATCCGCGCGGGCGACCTGCACTACGACGCGGTGCTGCTGGCGATGGTGGAGGAGGCGGCCCGGCGCTGGCCGATCGACACCCGGCGCTTCTCGCTGTTCGGCTTCTCGGGTGGCGGGCACTTCGCCCATCGCTTCTTCTACCTGCACCCCGAGCGACTGTCGGCCGTGTCGATCGGCGCGCCCGGCGTCGTCACGCTGCTGGATTTCGACCACGACTTCTGGGTCGGGGTACGCGATTTCGAGGCGGTTTTCGGCAAGGCGATCGACCTGGAGGCGATGCGCCGGGTGGCCGTCCACATGATCGTCGGCGGCGACGATACCGAGACGTGGGAGATCACGATCCGCCCGGATAGCCCGCGCTGGATGCCGGGTGCCGACTTGGCCGGCGCCGACCGCCAGGACCGCATGCGCGCGCTGAAGGCCAGCTTCGAGCGCCACGGCATCGCCGTGCGCCACGACACCGTGCCCGGCGTCGCCCATAACGGCCTGGCCATGGTGCCGCTGGTCGAGCAGTTCCTGGCCGACGCCATGGCCGCGCCCTTGCAGAAGGTGGGCTGAGCCATGCGCACGCTCGCTGCCGCCGCCATCCTGCTCGCCGCCCTGCCGGCCGCCGCCCAGGACGCCCCCCGCAAGGGCGGCACCTTCACCATCGCGATCAATGCCGACATCCGCAGCCTGGAGCCCGGCATCAACCGCGACGGCAACACCGACACGGTCGTCCATACGATCTTCGAGGGGCTGGTCGCCTACAAGGCGGACCTGACGGTCGGCCCCGCCCTGGCGGAATCCTGGACGGCCAGCGAGGACGGCCGCACCTGGACGTTCCGGCTGCGCGAGGGGGTCCGTTTCCACAATGGCCAGCCGCTGACGGCGGCCGCCCTGAAATGGGCGTGGGATCGCCAGTGGGCGGCCGAGCGCTGGGGCTGCAAGCGCTTCTTCGACGGCACCACCGGCCTGAAGGTCGAGGCGGTCGAGGTGCCGGACGACCGCACCGTCGTCTATCGCCTGGCCCAGCCGAGTGGCCTCTTCCTGAAGCAGCTCGCCAACGTGCAGTGCGGCATCGTCGCCGTCCACCCCGACAGCGCCGATGCCGAGGGCAAGTGGAAGGAGCCGATCGGCACCGGCCCGTTGAAGCTCGGCGAATGGCGGCGGGGCGAGTATGTCTCGCTCGACCGGTTCGACGGCTACAAGGCGAGTGCGGCGCCCGCCAGCGCCTATTCGGGCGCGCGGATCATGCATTTCGACCGCGTGGTGTTCCGCGTCGTGCCGGATTCCAGTTCCGCCGAGGCAGGCCTGGCGACCGGCGCCATCGACCTGCTGCCCGAGGTCGAGGCGCATCGGGTGGCCGCCCTCAAGCAGCGCGGCGTCAACGTGATGTCGTCGCCGGGCCTTAGCTGGGCCGTGCTGCTGATGCAGATCCGCGACCCGTTGCTGTCGGACGTCCGCATCCGCCGCGCCATCGCCCACGCGCTCGACCTGGAGCAGATCGCCGATGCGCGCGGCGAGGGGTTGGTGAAGCCGCATCCGTCGCCGGTCGATGCCGGCAGCGCCTATTTCGACGACCGCTTCCGCGCCTGGCCGGCCTACGACCCGGCCAAGGCGAAGGCGCTGCTGAAGGAAGCCGGCTACAAGGGCCAGCCGCTCAAGATCCAGACCAACAAGCGCTCCAGCGCCAACTACGACAATGCCGTGGTGACCCAGGCGATGCTGGCCGCGGTCGGCTTCAAGGTGGAGCTGGAGGTGCTGGACTGGGCGACCCAGCTCAACAACTACAACCAGGGCACCTTCCAGGTGCAGTCCTTCGGCTATTCCGCGCGCTTCGACCCCGGCCTGCGCTTCGCCTCGCTGATCGCCGACAAGGACAAGTCCAAGTGGGCGCAATGGGACGACCCCAAGGCGATCACGCTCCTCCAGGAAAGCACGCGCACGACGGACGAGGCCCGTCGCAAGGCGATCTTCGCCGAGCTGCACGCGATGCTGGCCGACCAGGTGCCGACGATCGGGCTCTATTACGATCCGGGCGTCGAGGCCCTGGGGGCCAAGGTGCGCGGCTACGCCACCTGGCCCGCCAGCCGCCCTATCCCGTGGGGCGTTTGGAAGGTGCAGTAGGCGCGGGCAGCGGCAGGCCGGCGGCGACGGCGGCCAGGACGGCGTCGCGCTCGTCGTCGGCGATCTTGGGGCAGCCGGTGCAGAGCCGCTGCCCCACCCGGTCGCGCAGGCAGCAGAGCCGCCGCCGCCGCATCGTCGGATATGCGGGCACCGGCGTCGGGACGTAGCTGATCTGGCCGCGCAGCGGCTCGCACGCGAAGAGGGCGTTGCGCAGCGCCACCGACCGCCCGGCCACCGCCGGCACGTCGTCCCACTTCTCGCAGAGGAAGGCCATCATCGTCGCCGCGTTCGACCAGAACAGCCGCGTCGCCAGGCCGCTCTGGCGGGCCAATGCGGCGATGGCGAGATGGCCCAGCGTGTCCGCGGTCCAGGCGGCCAGCGCCTCCAGCGCCGGGGGGCCGTCCAGCCCCGCGGGCGGCAGCGCCAGGGTCGCCTTCGGCAGCCCGTCCACGACCAGCAGCGGCGGATCTGGGTCGGGCGCGCCGCCGGCCAGGGCGGCCAGCATCTGCGCCGGCAGCACGGCCGAGAACAGCGACTTGCTCCAGACCGAAGCCGATGCCCTGGCACAGGCGTCGACGCCGAACCGCCCCCGGCGATGGCGTTCGATCGCTTCGGCCAGGGTCGCCGACGCCACGACCTGCGACAACGGCATGACCGCTTCGCCGTCCGGCCGCGGCCCGTCATCCTGTGGCATCATGTGCAGCCATGGGCGGGCCACGGCGGCGATGGGTTCGAAGGGGTCCGGGCTGGTCACGCGGGGCTATGTGTGTCTTTTGCGAATGAAATGCAATTCCATTGTGGCGGGGACGAAATGACGGCGAAGCGATCGACCGACGAGGCGCATGCGGCCGCCCTGTGGCAGCCTTTCCGGGCCGGCCCGCTGACCCTGCCCAACCGCTTCGTCATGGCGCCGATGACGCGGCGGCGCTCGCCGGGCGGCATTCCCGGTGCGGACGTGGCGGCCTACTACGCCCGCCGTGCCGCGGGCGGCACCGGCCTCATCGTCACCGAGGGCACCTATGTCGACCACCCGACCGCCGGCGGCTCCGCCGAGGTGCCGCGCTTCGACGAATCGACCGCGTCGGCCTGGGGCCATGTGGTCGAGCGGGTGCATGCCGAGGGGGCCGCCATCTTCCCCCAGCTCTGGCACATCGGCACCGGCCGCGACCCCGGCGCGCCGCCCTTTCCCGATGCACCGGTGCTGGGCCCGTCGGGCCTCGACCTGGCCGGCCTGCCGAAGGGCCGCGCGGCCACGGAGGCGGAGATCGCCGACCTGGTCGATGCCTACGCCCGCGGCGCCGCGCTGGCGCGGCGGATCGGCTTCGACGGGGTCGAGGTCCACGCCGCCCATGGCTATCTGATCGACCAGTTCCTGTGGGACCGCACCAACCGCCGCACCGATGGCTATGGCGGCGATGCCCGCGGCCGGGCCCGTTTCGCGGCCGAGATCGTGGCCGCGATCCGCGCGGCGACAGGGCCGGATTTCCCGATCGCCTTCCGCTTCTCGCAATGGAAGGTCCACCATTACGACGCCTGCAACGCCGAGACGCCCGATGAACTGCGCGACCTGCTGGCGCCGATCGCGGCTGCGGGCGTGACCCTGTTCCACGTCTCCGTGCGGCGCTACTGGGAGGCGGCCTTCGCCGGCTCCGACCTGACCCTGGCCGGCTGGACCCGGAACCTCTTTGGCCTGCCCACCATCACCGTCGGCTCGGTTGGCCTGGGCGGCCCCTTCGTGGCTGGCGCGGATGCCGGCGGCGCGGTGCCGGCGGCGGATCTGGCCCCGTTGGTCGCCCGCTTCGAGGCGGGAGAGTTCGACCTGGTCGCCGTCGGCCGCGCCCTGATCGCCGACCCCGGCTGGGTGGCCAAGGTCCGCGACGGCCGGATGGACGAACTGGTGGGCTTCACACCCGAGGCGACGAAGACCTTCGCCTGAAGACAACCGGCGGGCGGTTGACCCGGCCCGCCCGGCGGCGCAACCCTTTCCGGCAACAAGAACTGTCGGAGGGAGCCACAGGACGATGATTCACTTTCTCGTACATGACGAGGGCGACTCCTGCGGGGTCGTCGTCGTAGAGGGCATCAAGGCCGGTCAGAAGCTGACCGGCTGGATCATGGATCAGGACCGCACGATCGAGATCGCGGTCACCCAGGACATTCCGATCGGCCACAAGCTCGCCACCCGCGACCTGGCCGAGGGCGACACGGTGATCAAGTACGGCGTCGACATCGGCCGCGTCGTGGCGCCGATCCCGACCGGCGCCCATCTCCACGTCCACAACGTCAAGACGAAGCGGTGGTAGGGATGGACATCACCAAGGCCACCTTCCAGGGCTATGTGCGCGAGAACGGCCGCGTCGGCGTTCGCAACCATGTCGTGGTCCTGCCCGTCGACGACCTGTCGAACGCCGCCAGCGAGGCCGTCGCCAACAACATCAAGGGCGCGATCGCCATTCCCCACCCCTATGGCCGGCTGCAGTTCGGCGCCGACCTCGACCTGCATTTCGCCACCCTGATCGGCACCGGCTGCAACCCCAACGTGGCGGCCGTCGTCGTCATCGGCATCGAACCCGGCTGGACCAAGCGGGTGGTCGACGGCATCGCGGCCTCCGGCAAGCCGGTCGAGGGCTTCTGGATCGAGGGCAATGGCGACATCCAGACGATCGCCAACGCCAGCCGGGCCGCCTACCGCTTCGTCAAGCACGCCTCGACGCTGACCCGGGTCGAGCGGCCGATCCAGGACCTGTGGGTGTCGACCAAGTGCGGCGAGTCCGACACGACGTCGGGCTGCGGCTCCAACCCCACCGTCGGCAACGCCTTCGACAAGCTCTATGCCGCCGGCTGCACCCTGGTCTTCGGCGAGACGACGGAGCTGACCGGCGGCGAGCACCTCGTGGCGGCGCGCTGCCGCACGCCGGAAGTGCGCGAGCGCTTCCAGTTCATGTTCGACCGCTATCAGGCCCTGGTCGAGCGCCACAAGACCAGCGACCTGTCGGAATCCCAGCCGACCAAGGGCAACATCGCCGGCGGGCTGACGACGATCGAGGAAAAGGCGCTCGGCAACATCCAGAAGATCGGCCGCCACTGCATCGTCGACGGCGTGCTCGACAAGGCCGAGATCCCGACCGGCCCCGGCCTGTGGTTCATGGATTCATCCTCGGCCGCGGCCGAGATGGTGACGCTGTGCGCGGCGTCCGGCTATGCCGTCCACTTCTTCCCGACCGGGCAAGGCAACGTCATCGGCAACCCGATCCTGCCGGTGATCAAGCTGTGCGCCAACCCCAAGACCGTGCGCACCATGCCCGAGCATATTGACCTCGACTGCTCGGGCCTGCTGCGGCGCGAGCAGAACCTCGACCAGACCGGCGATGCGCTGCTCGACGTGATGCTGCGCACCGCCAATGGCGAACTGACGGCGGCCGAGCTGCTGGGCCACCGCGAGTTCGTGCTGACCCGCCTGTTCGAGAGCGCCTAGACTAGGGCCAGCCGCCCGGGGTGTCGCCGGTCAGGCGGCACCCCGGAGGTCGGCGGCGGCATCGCGGTAGCGCCGGGCCTGCGGGTCGTCGGGCTTCACCGCCAGGCGCTCGTGCGCCAGCGCCCGCAGCAGGGGCGCGCGGCCGTCGCGGCGGGCGGCTTCCAGCAGGGTCAGGTCGATCAGGTCGCGCTGGGCATGGCTGCCCCCGAAGCGGTGGGCGATGGCCCGCAGTGGCCGCAGGATGGCGATGGCGCCGCCGAAATCACGCCGGCCAAAGGCATGGAGCGCGCGCGCCAGCGGCAAGCCGACGTCGCGCGTCATCATCTGGTTGCTGCCGTTGCGGTCGAGCCGGGCGCGCATGGTCAGCAGCAACTGGTCGGCCAGGTCCCAGCGGCCGGCACCGACAAAGGCCATCATCGCGTGGGCGTCGTTGAAGGCGTACCAGCCGTCGCAGATGAAGGGCGCCCATTGCTCGGCCAGGCGCTTCCAGCGCTGGCCGCAATCGACGCCGGCGAGCTGCAGCCGCCACAGGAGGGCCGAGGCGTCGACCAGGTCGAGGGCGACCGCGCCATTGCCGGCGACCCTGGCATCATGGAGGGCCAGCACCTCGTCGGTGCGCTCGCCCGCCAGCAGGAAGAGCGCCAGGTGCCACCAGTTGTGGACGGCCAGTGCGCTGTCGGGCGCCCAGTGGGCCTCGCGCTCCTGCATCCAGGCGATGCCTTCCTGGCGGCGGCCCTGCATCTCCATGACGTGGGCGACCGCGTGGTGGGCCCAGCCGTCGCGCGGCTCCATGGCGAGCGCGTCGCGGCCGCATTCCTCGGCCTGGGAATAGTCGCCGCATTCCTCCAGCCCGAAGGCATGCATGGCCAGCACGCCGTGATAGCCGGGCAGCGCGGGGGACCAGGCATGGCGCACACGGGCGACGCGGTCGCGCAGGTTGCGGCAGTCGCCGCGATAGAAATCCAGCAGATGGCCCTGGTGCAGCGCCAGCAGGTCGCGTGGATACTCGATGACGATATCGTCCAGGCGCTCGGCCGCACCCTGGAAGTCGCCGGCGGCATAGGCGGCGATGGCCGCCGCATGCATGCGCTCGCGCTCGCTGGCCGCGCAGCGCTGCAGGTCGGGCAGCATGGCGGCGACCTGGGCGGCGCCGGCCGCCTCCGACCCGCACAGGTGCAGGTAGGCAAGCAGTGCACGGCCCATGGCGAAGTCGGGGCTGTCCTCCAGGGCCGCCTGGCATGCCGCCAGCGGGTCGCCCCGGCCGCACATCAGCAGGCCCAGCGCTGTCTCGAATGCGTCGACGGCGCCGGCACCGGCGCCGTTCACGCACATGCCGCGATGGTCGGTACGGGTCATCGGTCCTGTCACCCTTGAGGCATCGCCGGCCAGGAGCGGCCGGCGACAGCCGATTTCGTTGGTGATCTGTCGCGCCAGCCGGCCTGGAGGTTCGACACCGCGTGAGGGAATGCTATGCGCGATGCGCGTCCATGTCCTAGAAATCGATTCGGACGCGCGGGTTGCCCGCGTGTCGTGGACCAGAGGGAGGGGCCAGGATGTTCCAGGAATTCCGGGCATTCATTGCCCGAGGCAACGTCATCGACCTTGCCGTGGGCATCATCATCGGCGCGGCGTTCACTTCGATCGTCGATTCGCTGGTCAAGGACATCATCATGCCGCCGATCGGCGTCGTCCTGGGCGGCATCGATTTCTCGGACTTCTACATCAACCTCAGCGGCACACCGTATCCTTCGCTGGCTGCCGCCAAGGAGGCGGGTGCGGCCACGATCAACTACGGCGTCTTCATCAACGCCTGCATCAAGTTCCTGATCGTAGCCTTCGCGGTCTTCATCCTGGTGAAGCAGGTGAACCGCATCCACAAGAAGCCGCCCCCGCCGCCGCCGTCCATCTCGGCGGAAGTGAAGCTGCTGACGGAAATCCGCGACCTGATGAAGGCCCGCACCGACTGATAGACGGCGAAGGGGCGCCGCTGGCGCCCCTTCTGTCCGGTGCTGCGTCTCAGGCCGCTGGGCCGACGATGATCCGGCGCGCCTCCAGGTCGGCGATGGCCTCGGCGGCGTAGCCGAGCTCGGCCAGCACCGCGCGGGAATGCTCGCCCAGGGTCGGCGCCTCCAGGCGCAGGCCCAGGTCGTGGCTGTCCATCTCTACCGGCAGCTTGGGCAGCTTGGTCGTGGCCCCGCTCGGCAGGCGGACCGGCATCAGGTAGCCGTTGGCATTCAGTTGCGGGTCGTCGAACAGGTCCTCGGTCGTCACGACGGGCGCGAAGGGGATCTCCGCCTGCTCCAGCCGGGCGGTTGCCTGGGCACGGTCGAGCCGGGCGATCACGTCGCCCACCAGGGCCACCAGGCGGGGCCGGGCGGCGACCCGGTCCTCGTTCGATTGCAGCGCCGGGTCGTCGCGGAGCGACGCCAGGCGCGGGTCCTCGTCGGCGAACTGGTCGCAGAAGCGGTGCCAGTGGCCGTTCGACGTGATGCCGACGAAGACCTGCTCGCCATCTTTGGCGTTGAACGGGTCGTAGACGGCCCAGGCGCCGCGGCGGGCCGGCATCGGCGGGATCTTCTCGCCGGTGATGGCGTGGCCGGCCATGTGCGAGCCCATCAGGAAGGCGCCGCTCTCGAAGAGCGCGCTCTTCACGAACTGGCCTTCGCCGGTGCGGTCGCGCTCGCGCAGGGCGGCCAGGATGGCGATCGCCCCATAGGCCCCGCCCAGGATGTCGATGATGGACGCGCCCGCCCGCAACGGCCGCCCGGGCGGCCCGGTCATGTAGGCGATGCCCGACATGAACTGCACGATCTCGTCGAGCGCCGGCCGGTTCTCGTAGGGGCCCGACAGGAAGCCCTTCAGCGCGCAATAGACCAGCCGCGGGTTGACGCGGCGCGCATCCTCCCAGCCCATGCCGAGCCGGTCGGCGGTGCCGGGGCCGAAATTCTCCAGAAGCACGTCGGCGCCGGCCAGCAGCCGGTTCACCACCTCGCGGCCCTCGGGCGTCTTCAGGTCGACGGCCAGGCTGCGCTTGTTGCGGTTGAAGAGGGTGAAGAAGCCGGACGCGAAGCCGGGCAGCCGCCGCGTGTGGTCGCCGGCCGGCGCCGGCTCGATCTTGATCACGTCGGCGCCGAGGTCGGCCAGGGCCACGCCGCAGGACGGGCCCATGATCGTGTGCGTCATCTCGACGACACGGATGCCGTCGAGGGGAAGGGGGCGTTCGGTCATGAGGGGGATCGGCCAACCGCTGCGAGGGAAGGGAGGTGCGATCAGATTAGACATGAGTGCCGGCTGGGCGAAGAGGCGATTGCGGGGCGTGCGGCGAAGCCGGCCCTTGACAGGCGGGCGCCCGGGCGGTCGGTTGGCGGCCCGTTCACCCTCCGACGCGAAGTTCCTTCCAGATGGCGATGCTGCGCCTGAAGCTCCTGTTGCTGCGTTGGGCCACCGCCGTCGGTGCCGGGCTGGTGACGCTGTTCTTCCTGGCCGCACGGGTCATCCCCTATGACTGGATGGCGGCGTTCGGCGGCGGCTTCGCGCGCCTGATCGGCCCGCACCTGCGGCCGAGCCGGACAGCGCGGGCCAACCTGGAACTGGCCTTTCCCGAGAAGAGCCCGGCCGAGCGCGAGGCGATCCTGCGTGGCGCCTGGGACAATCTCGGCCGCACGGCGGTCGAGTACCCTTATATCGGCCGGCTGTGGGACTACGATCCCGAACGCCCCGATGCCACCGGCCGGATCGAGGTGGTGGGGCAGGAGCATTTCCTGTCGCTGCGCGACGACGGCCGGCCCGGCATCGTCTTCGCCGCCCACCTCGCCAACTGGGAACTGCTGGCGGTGGCCGCCGCCCGCCACGGGCTGGAGATCGCCGTGCTCTATCGCGAACCCAACAACCCGGCGATCGCGCGCATCATCCGGCGCATCCGCGGCCAGAACATGGGCCGCCTGATCCCGACCGACCTGCGCGGTGGGCTGGCGCTGGTGGGCGTGCTGAAGGGCGGCGGCCATGTCGGCATGCTGGTCGACCAGCATTTCAGCCGGGGACCGCTCGGCCGCTTCTTCGGCCATCCGGTGCGCACGGCGCCGGCCGCCGCCAAGTTCGCGCGCGCCTTCGACTGCCCGATCCACGGCGCGCGCGTCATGCGGCTGGAAGGCGGCCGCTTCCGGCTGGAGATCACCCCGCCGCTCGTCCTGCCGCCGCCCTCGGACAATCCGGCCGCCGACGAGGCGGCATTGACCCAGACCATCACCGGCATCATCGAGGGCTGGGTGCGCGACCGGCCGCAGGACTGGCTGTGGATGCACCGGCGCTGGCGGGTGCCGGCATCGGAGGCCCCAGCCATGCCGCCGGCACCGCAGAAACACGCGGCGGACGTTGACAAACCGGAAGGCGGCCGATAGGGCTTCGACGGGTGATCGAGAGGCCGGTTGCGCGCGATCCCGCCGACCTTCTCCCCCCTGTCCTGCCAACCTGACGAGGCTGCACGGAGTCCCATGGCCGAAACCGTCGATGCCATCGCCGAGATCATCGCCACGACCTGCAACCTCGATCGGGCGACGATCACCGCGGACTCCCACATCATCGACGACCTGGGCGTCGACAGCCTGGACTTCCTCGATATCGCGTTCGCGATCGACAAGCGCTTCGAGATCAAGATGCCGGTCGAGAAGTGGATGGAGGACGTCAATGCCGGCCGCGCCAGCAGCGACGATTTCTTCGTCATGCGCAACCTCGCGGCGCGGATCGACGCGCTGGTCGCCGCCAAGAGCGCCGGCTGACAGCCGGACGGCCCCCGCCGGCCGTCCGCGCCCCACGGGCATGGAATTCGAAT
This sequence comes from Stella humosa, assembly GCF_006738645.1. Lineage (GTDB taxonomy): Bacteria > Pseudomonadota > Alphaproteobacteria > ATCC43930 > Allostellaceae > Allostella > Allostella humosa. Next base: position 577,973 of record NZ_AP019700.1, read on the forward strand.
CCTTCCGCCTTGTCGACCAGCTCGAGCGGCTGACCCTCGACCCCGGCCGCATCGCCATGCGCGGCGTGGTGCCGACCCGCTCCACCATCCTGGACGCCCACTTTCCGGGCCACCCGATCATGCCGGGGGTGCTGATGGTGGAGGCGATGGCCCAGACCTCCGGCTTTCTGCTGCTGGCGATCAACAAGGCCGAGCGCATGCCTTTCCTGGCCGAAGTGAAGGAGGCCAAGCTGCGCGCCTTCGTGGCGCCCGGCACCGTGCTGTCGATCGAGGCCGACCTGGAGCATGAGGGCTCCGGCTATGCCGTCACCCACGGCCGCATCCTGCGCGACGGCAAGCGCGTGGCCGAGGCCGAGCTGCGCTTCCGCACCGTGCCTTTCCCGTCGGCCGAATTGGCGGCGATGACGCGGGCCGAGATGGCGCGCGTCGGCATCCCGGCCACGGCCGAACCCACGGACGGCGAGCGGGCATGACCCCCCCCGGCCGCGAGGTCTGGATCACGGGCGTCGGCCTCGTCTCGTCGCTGGGCGAGGGACGTGCCGCGCACATGGCGGCGCTGGCCGATCCCGCCCGCATCGCGGCTGGCCGCGACGGCGGCACCTACAGCCCGTTCCATATCCACCCGATCCGGGAACTGGCGGTCGACCGCTTCATGCCCCGGCGCGCCGACCAGCGCACCACCGGCCCCTGGATGCATTACGGCATCCACGCCGCCGGGCTGGCGCTGGAAGAGGCGGGCGTGCTGGGCGATGCTGCGCTGCTGGCGGCGACCCACGTGCTGACGGCGGCCGGCGGCGGCGAGCGCGACATCGCGCTCGACGAGGAGATCCTGGCCGAGATCGCGGCGATGGAAGCGCCCGAGGTGCTGATCAACCGGCGCCTGACCGAGGGGCTGCGGCCGACCGCCTTCCTGGCCCAGCTATCGAACATGCTGGCCGGCAACCTGTCGATCGTGCTGGGGCCGGCTGCATCCAGCCGCACCTTCATGGGCGAGGAGTCGGCCGGGGTCGAGGCGCTGCGCGTCGCGTGGCGCCGGGCGGCGACCGGGCAGGGCGACCTGTTCCTCGTCGCCGCGGCCTACAATTCCCTGCGCGCCGACATGCTGCTGCAGCACCAGACCGGCGGCCGCCTGCTCCAGGGGCCGTGGCGCGACCTGTGGGACCGGCCGGCCGGCGGCATGTGCCTCGGCAGCATGGGGGCGGCCCTGGTGGTGGAAAGTGCCGACCACGCGGTGGCCCGCGGCGCGCGGCCGATCGCGCGGCTGGCCGACATCGCCCATGGCTGGTCCAGGCGCGAGCCGGGCGCCGCCGCGGCCCTGGCCGCCGCATCCTGGCCAGACGCGGTTGCGGGCCGGACGCTGGTATTGAGCGGGGCCAGCGGCGCCGGTCCGATCACTGCCGAGGAGAAGGCGTTCCTGGCCGGCCAGGGTGGCGGCATCGCCGTGCGTGGCACGGCCGCCGCCATCGGCCATGGGGTGGAGGCCTCCTTCGCGGCCAATGTGGCGCTCGGCGCCTGGTGCGCGCAGGCGCAGTTCGCCTTCCCGCCGCTGTCGGCGGACCCGGTCGAGGTGGTGGCCGGTGCGATAGAGCGGGTCGCGGTGACGGCCTGGGGTGCCCGCCGTGGCGAGGGGCTGGCCTTGCTGGAGCCCGTCGCATGACGCGGTCCGTCGCCATCACCGGCACCGGGCTGGTCACGTCGCTGGCCCGCGGCGTCGAGGCGAACTGGACGGCCTTGCTGGCCGGCTGCTCCGGCATCCGCCGTATCACGCGCTTCCCGGTCGAGGGGCTGAAGGTCACCTTCGGCGGCGCGGTCGACCATATGGGGCTGGACGCGCTGCCGGCCAGTGGCCGCTGCCTTGCCATGGGCCAGGCGGTGGCCGCCGAGGCGCTGGCGCAGGCCGGGCTGGCGGGCCAGTCCTTTGCCGGGCCGCTGGTGCTGGCCCTGCCGCCGGTCGAGATCGAGTGGCCGCAGCGCCGCCGGCTCGCCCACCTGGCGGCGCTGCCGACCTATGCCGGCATGCTGGCGGTGGCCGATGGCGGGTCGGAAAGCCCGGCCCATGTCGATTTCCTGTTCGCGACCGTGGGCGACCGGCTGGCCGAGGCGTTCGGCACCGAGGGCCCGCCCATCACGCTGTCGACGGCCTGTGCCTCGGGGGCGACCGCCATCCAGACGGCCGTCGAGGCGATCCGGCGCGGCGACTGCGAGCGCGCGCTGGTGATCGGCAGCGAGGGCTCGCTGCAGGTGGAGGCGCTGATCCGCTTCGGCCTGCTGTCGGCCCTGTCGACCCGCAACGACGATCCGGCGGGTGCGGCGCGCCCGTTCGCCCAGGATCGCGACGGCTTCGTCATGGCCGAAGGGGCAGCCGCCCTGGTGCTGGAACGTGCCGACCTGGCCGATGCCCGCGGCGCGCGGCCGCTGGCCTATGTCCGGGGCTGCGGCGAGGCGGCCGACACCTTCCACCGCACCCGCAGCAACCCCGACGGCAGCGCCATCGTGCGCGCCATGGCCGGCGCCATCGCCGATGCCGGGCTGACGCCCGACGACATCGACCATGTGAACGCGCACGGCACCGGCACGCCCGAGAACGACAAGATGGAATGCCTGGCGATGGAACTGGTGTTCGGCGCGCGCGCCGGCGCCGTGCCCGTCACCGCGAACAAGTCGATGATCGGCCATACGCTGAGTGCGGCGGGCGCCATCGAGGCCGTCGTCTCGGTCCTGTCGCTCGACCGCCAGATCCTGCCGCCGACGATCAATCGCGATACGCCCGATCCGGCCATCGCGCTGGACATCGTCAGCGGCGCGGCGCGGCCGGCGGCCGTGCGCACCGTCCTTTCCAACTCGTTCGGCTTCGGCGGCCAGAACGTCTCGCTCGTCCTGGGGCTCGACCCGGAATGACGGCGGGCGGCGGGCAGGGCCGGCGCGTGCTGGTGACCGGCGGCGGCCGCGGCATCGGGGCGGCCATCGTCCGCTGCCTGGCGGACGCCGGCTATGCCGTCGACTATACCCACCGCCGCGAAGCGGGCGCCGGGCCCGGCCGGCCGATCGCCTGCGACCTGGCCGACCGCGCGGCGGTCGACGCCCTGGCGGAAGCGGGGGCGGGGGCGGGCTATTACGGCTTCGTCCACAATGCCGGCCTGACCTACGACCGCCTGGCCGCCATGGTCGACCAGGACCAGGGCGAGGCGGTGATGCAGGTGAATTTCTGGGCGATGACCCGGCTGGTGAAGGCGCTGGTGCGGCCGATGACGGCGGCCGGCGGCGGCCGCATCGTCCTGGTGGGCTCGGTCGCGGCCCTGGCCGGTGGGCGCGGCAATGCGATCTATGCCGCTTCCAAGGCGGCCGCGCTGGGCTACATGCGCACGCTCGTGCAGGAGGTCGCGCGCAAGGGCGTGACCGCCAACTATGTGGCCCCCGGCTTCGTCGACACCGAGATGATGGCGGCCTACGGCGCCCATCGCGCGCGGCTGGAGGCGCAGATCCCGGCCGGCCGCTATGCGGCCGCGGGCGACGTGGCGGCGGCGGTGGGCTTCCTGCTGTCGGACGCCGCCGGCTACGTCAACGGCGCGGTGCTGCCGGTCGATGGCGGGCTGTCGTCGGCGATGGCCGTGCAGCGATAAAGGGGTCGACGATGCAGGCGCTGCGGCTGATGGCCGAACGGCAGCTGGAACTGGTGGAGATGGCCGATCCCCCGCCGCCCGCCGCCGACGAGGTGCAGGTGCGGGTGCGCGCCGTCGCCCTCAACCATATCGACCTGTGGGGCTTCCGCGGCATGGCATTCGCCAAGCGCACCCTGCCGCTCACGGTCGGCGTCGAGGCGGTGGGCGAGGTGGCTGCCGTCGGCGCCGATGTCCGCACTCATCGCCCGGGCGACCGCGTGGCGCTCTATGGCGGACGCACCTGCGGGGTGTGCCAGGCCTGCCGCCAGGGCCGCGACAATCTCTGCGCCGACGTGACGGGGATCGCCGGCTTCCATGTCGACGGCTTCGCGCGCACCGCCTGCAACCTGCCGGCGCGGCTTTGCGTGGCGATCCCGGACGGGTTGTCCTGGACGGATGCCGCCTGCGCGCCGCTGACCTTCGCCACGGTCGAGCACATGCTGTTCGACAATGCCCGCCTGATGGCCGGCGAATGGATCCTGATCCATGCCGCCGGCAGCGGCATCGGCTCGGCCGCGATCCGTCTTGCCAAGGACCAGGGCGCCACGGTGATCGCGACGGCGGGCGACGACGCCAAGCTGGAAAAGGCGCTGGCGCTGGGCGCCGACCATGTCGTGAACTATCGCACGCAACGGTTCGAGAGCATGGCCCGCCGGCTGACCGGCAAGCGCGGCGTCGATGTCGTGTTTGAGCATGTCGGCCCCGACACCTGGTCGGGCAGCCTGCTGGCACTCTGCCGCGGCGGCCGGCTCGTCACCTGCGGGTCGACGGGCGGCATCCTGGCCGAGACCAACCTGTTCCAGGTCTTCCAGCAGCAACTGCGGATCTTCGGCTCGTTCGGGGCGACGCGGCGGAACGTGCGCGACGTGCTGGCGCGCATGGCATCCGGCCGGGTCGCAGCCGTGATCGACAGCGTCATTCCGCTCGACCGCTGGTCGGAGGGGCTGACCCGGCTGGAGGAGCGCCGGGTGTTCGGCAAGATCGTGGTGACGATGCCCTGAGCGGACCCTACGCGCGCAAACGCGCCGTCAGGGCCGCGGCAACGCCGAAAGCCATGGCCAGCGCTGCCAGGGCGATTGCCCCGGCCGGGTCCGTGGCGGGTGCCGCCATCGACACGGTGGCGGCATGGGCCGTCGGGTTGGCGAGCGCCGCTGCATTCGCGAACAGGGCGGCAAGGGCGCTGGCTGCGGCCGGCAGGATGGTGGCGAGGCGGGATGACGGCATGGCTGAACTCCGGTTGCCCGCGTCCGTCGCGCCGGGGCGGCGGTCGGTTCACCGGATCGGCTTCAGCATCCCTTGCCGCGGACGCGGCCTGCGTGTAGCCATCGAGCCATGATCAGAGCCTTGATCTGCCTTCTCGTCGTCGCCGTGTGGGCGCCGGCGGCAGCGCAGGCGCCCCGTGGCGCGCCGGCGTTCCACGAGAATCCACCGGCCGCCTATCGCATCCAGATCCCCCCTGGATGGCAGGCGGTCCCCAATGACGAGGTCGATTTCGCCATGCGCGACGCGCAGGCGGACATGACCCTCTATGTGCGCGTGCTGGAGGGGCCGTTCGGCGACGACCGCGACGCCTATCGCGTGCTGACGGAGTTCTTCAAGGGCGATCTCGACTATCTCGTCCTGCGCACCAGCCCCAAGCCGCTGGCGGCGATCGGGCGCGAGGGCTGGAACATCGTCATGCGCCGCACCGGCCAGCCGCGGGTGGAGATCGTGACGATCATCCCGCAGCAGCCCAACGGCGAGAGTTCCATCTACTACCATCTGCGGCTGGAGACCGCGGTTCGGCGGCTGGATGCGCTGGAGAGCGAGATGGACCGCTTGCTGAACGGCTTCCGCATCACGGGCGAGCCGGCGGCCCAGCCGGTGCGGCCCAAGAGCGACGGCGGCCAGTTCCGCCCGCCGGTGCAGCAGGGGGCGACCCCTGCCAAGCCCGCCGCGCCCGAGGCGCTGCCGGAGCGGCTGGAGGCCTGGCAGCTAGGCTATGCCCTGCGCTATCCGACCGGGTGGACGGCGGTACGGCTCAACGACTTCACCTATCGCCTGTCGGCGGGGCGGGACGCCGCCAGCCGCGAGTCGGCCGTCACCATCCAGAACATGGCCAGCACGGCGGCCGGCGGCGCCTACGAAAAGGCCGAGGACGTCGCCGGCGCGTTCCGCAAGCAGATCCTGGGCCTCGATCCCAAGGCCCAGTTCCGCAACGAGCGCCCCTTCCAGTACAACCGCACCCGCCTGCGCATCGTCGGCACGGAATTCAGCGCCACCTATCGCGTCGGCGGCAACGAGTGGCGGCAGTGGCAGGTGGTCCTGCCACGGCCCGACGGCAACGCCTTCCACGCCTGGGGCCTGACCGCGCCGGCCGACCGCTTCGACGACTATGCACGGGTGGCCGGCGCGATCTTCGAAAGCTGGGCTATCGCCCCCTGAGGCGCCTTCTTGCGCGCGTCTGCGCGCGGTCCAGCCCCCCAGCGCGCGTCAGCGCGCGGTCCAGCCCCCCAGCGCGCGTCAGCGCGCGGTCCAGCCCCCCAGCGCGCGTCAGCGCGCGGTCCAGCCATTATCGATCGGCAGTGCCGCACCGTTGAAGGACTGCCCGTTCGGCCCGCACAGCAGCAGGGCCAGCGCCCCGATCTCCTCCACCGTCGTGAAACGCTTGGCCGCCTGCGGCGCCAGCATGACGTCGCGGATCACCGCCTCGCGGTCGATGCCATGGGTCCGGGCCTGGTCGTCGATCTGCTTCTCGACCAGCGGCGTCCAGACATAGCCGGGGCAGATGGCGTTGGCGGTGATGCCGAACTCTGCTCCTTCGAGCGCGGTCGTCTTGGTAAAGCCGAGGACGCCGTGCTTGGCCGCGACATAGGCCGACTTGAACGGCGAGGCGACGAGGCCGTGGGCCGAGGCGATGTTGACGATGCGGCCCCACTTGCGCGCCTTCATCCCCGGCAGCGCGGCACGCGTCGCGTGGAAGACCGCCGACAGGTTGATGGCGATGATGGCGTCCCACTTCTCGATCGGGAAATCCTCGATCGCGGCCACATGCTGGATGCCGGCATTGTTGACCAGGATGTCGACGCCGCCGCCCAGCTTGTCGGCCGCGAAGTCGAACATGCCGGCGATCTCGGCCGGCTTGCTCATGTCGGCCGGGCAGTGGACGACCTTGACGCCGGCCGAGGTCGAGAGCTCCTGGACCAGCTCGTCGATCGCCTTGGCATCGCCGAAGCCGTTCAGCAGGATGGCGGCGCCGGCGTCGGCCAGCGCCCGGGCGATGCCCAGCCCGATGCCGCTGGTGGAGCCGGTGACGATGGCGGTGCGGCCGGCGAGCGGTCGGGTGGATTCGGTCATGGGTGCTCCTTCGTGACTGCGACTATAAATCGGGGCGCGCCGCCGGGCGGGCAAGGGCCGAGGCCGGCCGGCAGGGCATGGGAGGGTTGCGGATGAAGCGGGTGGTGTTCCATGCATTCGGCGAGCCGGGCCAGGTACTGGCGGTCGAGGACGTGCCCGATCCCGTGCCGGGAGCGGGTGAGGTGCTGGTGCGCATGCGCCTCTGCCCGATCAACCCGGCGGACCTGCTGACCGTCCGCGGCCTCTACGGCACGCGGCCGCGCCTGCCGGCGGTGCCGGGCTACGAGGGCTTGGGGATCGTGGCAGCCCTGGGCCAGGGCGTGACGGCGCCTGCCATCGGCACCCGCGTCGTGCCAATGGCCAGCAACGGCACCTGGCAGGAGTTGTGCGTGGCCAAGGCCGCGGCCCTGCTGCCGCTGCCCGACGCGATCGGCGACGAGAGTGCTGCGCAGTTCGTGGTGAACCCGCTGACGGCGCTGGCGATGGTGGAGGAGCTGGCGACGCGCCCCGGCGACTGGCTGGTGCAGACGGCGGCCGGCTCCACCCTGGGCCGCATCGTCCTGCAACTGGCCCGCACCAGCGGCTTCCACACCGTGAACCTGGTGCGCCGGCCGGAGCAGGCGGCCGAACTGGCTGGGCTGGGGGCCGATCTGGCCCTGACGCCTGACGATGGCGAACTGGGCCGCCGGGTGGTGGCGGCCACCGGCGGTGCCACCCTCCTGCGGGCGACCGATGCCGCGGGTGGGTCGATGGCGGCCGCGGCCCTGGGGCTGCTGGCACCGGGCGGCACGCTGCTGTCTTACGGCATGATGTCGGGCGAGCCCATCCCGGTCGACCCCGCGCACCTGGTGTTCCGCGACATCACCGTTCGCGGCTTTTGGCTGACGAACTGGATGCGGCGCGCTGGCGGCGAGCGGCGGGCGGCCCTGATCGCCCGGCTCGCCGGGCTGATGGGGCAGGGGCTGGTGGTGCCGCCGGTGGCGGCAATCCTGCCGCTGGACCGCATCGCCGAGGCGGTGGCGGCGGCCGAGCGTCCCGGCCGGGCGGGCAAGGTGCTGCTGTCGGCGTAGGGCCATTCCCTATCGCGCGACGGTAGTGTAACGAATCCGTAGCCGAGCGCGCCTATTGTCGCATCGGCCATCGGAGGAGGAAACCGGACCCATGCAGATGTCGGTCGAGAAGCTGTCGGACGCGGTGACGCGGGTGATCCTGTCCGGCGCGCTGGACATCAAGGGCGCGGCGGAGGTCGAGCTGCCGTTTTCCACCGTCACGGCCAAGAATGAGCGCGTGGTGGTCGACGTGGCCGAGGTGGACTATGTCGCCTCGATCGGCCTGCGGCTGCTGGTGGGGGCGGCCCGGACGGTGACGCGTCGCGGCGGCCGGCTGGTCCTGTGCAACGCCACGCCCAATGTCACGCGGGTGCTGGAGACCTCCGGGCTGAGCGGGCTCCTGCCCAATTTTCCCAGCCTACAACTGGCGGTGGCCGCGGCGAGCCAGCCGGCGACCGCGTGAGATAGCGTCCGGCCGCCATGCCCGCCATCGTTCTGCCGGCCGAGCCGGCGTCGGTGTCCAGGCTTTGGGACTGGCTGGAAGTCGAACTCGCCCATCTCGATCTCGATGCGACCCGGCGGGACGCGATCCGCCTCTGCGCAGAGGAGATCGCGACCAACATCGTCACCCATGCCTACCCGGATGGGCCAGCGGGGGCGCAGTTCACGGTCGGCCTCGATGCCGGGCCGCCCGTCGCGCTGACCTTCGAGGACGCGGGCATCGCCTTCGACCCGACCGCCCACCAGGCGGTGCCGGCCGCCGGCCGGGCCGAGGACCTGGACATCGGCGGCGTCGGCATCCGCCTGGTGCGCGGCTTCGCCCAGGGCATGGCCTATGGCCGGGCGGGTGGCACCAACCGCCTGCGGCTCACCTTCTCCTGACCGTCACCGCATCATCGTCGTCACGAACAGCGAGCCCGCGTTCGTGCATTCGAAGGCGTGCAGGCCGAAATCGGACGACAGGTCGGCAAAGGCCGCAAGGCCGCGCACGGAATTGCCCTGGGCATCCAGCCGGGGCGAGAAGGTGCCGATGCCGAGCTGGCGGTTGACGACGCCGACGATGCCGCCGCCGACGCCGCTCTTGGCCGGGATGCCGACATTGAAGGCCCAGCCGCCCGAATAGTCGTACATGCCGCAGGTGAACATGACCGCCAGCGTGTCGCGCACGGCGTTCAGCTCGAAGACCTGGCGACGGGTGGACGGGTTCTCGCCGATATGGGCCAGCGTCGCACCCATGTGCGCCAGATCGGTCGCCGTCACCTCGATCGAGCATTGCCGGAAATAGGTGTCGAGGATGGCATCGACCGGGCCGTCGATCGCCCCGCAATTGCGCAGCAGATGGCCGATGGCGCGATTGCGGTGCCCGGTCTCCACCTCCGACCGATAGACCGCCTCGTTGATCGCCAGGGGCCGTCCGGCCGCCTGCGACAGCCGGTCGAGGATGAGGGGGAATGCCCCCTCGCCGACCTGCTCGTAGAGGATGCCGGCGACCGTGATGGCGCCGGCATTGACCATCGGATTGAAGGCCCGGTTGGTCTTGGGGTCGAAGATGATGGCATTGAAGGCGTCGCCGCTCGGCTCGACGCCGACCCGGCCCAGGATCGCCTTGCGGCCGATCATCTCCAGCGCGATGCAATAGGCGTAGGGCTTGGAGACAGACTGGATGGTGAAGGGCCGGTCCGCGTGGCCGGCGGTGAAAAGCTGGCCATCGGTGGTGGCGACGGCAACCCCGAACTGGTCGGGCTCGACCATGGCGAGTTGCGGAATGTAGTCGGCCAGCGCCCCGTCCAGGTTGCCGCGATGACGCTCATGCAGCTCGATCAGTGCCTGCTGCATTCCATAGGCCTCATGTTCGCCCGCCATGCCCGGTTCGGCATGCAGACCGCGGGCGGGCTGATGCGACATGTTCATGACAGGGTCGCACGCAAATCGTGGGCCAGTCCATCCGCATTCGCCTATTCGGCGGCGGCCGTCCGCCAGGCCGCGGCCCTGGCCCCGCGATCCTTCGCCGCCAGGCGGACGATGCGCCCGGCGATCCACAGGGTGCGCTCGAACAGGCCGGTCAGGCGCAACAGGTCTTCCTGGGTGTCGGCGGGCAGGTCCTGTTGCTGGCGGATGGCACCCTGGCGCATGGCCTCCACCACGTCGCCGCGGTCGCCCGTCATCAGCGCCAGCATGGCGATCTGGTCGGCCTGCGGGTCGGCCAGGCATTCCGCCAGCAATTCCAGCACCAGGTGCAGCGATTCGGCCATGCCGCTCAGCAGCGGCTCCAGCGCCCGATGCGGGCCGAGGCGCCCGATCGTTGCCGTCAGGCTGACCAGCGTATCGATCTGCGACAGCAGCAGCTCGTTGCGGCTGCGCAAGTCGACGGCGTCCGCCACGGCGGTTGCGTCCGTCCGGCGCGCCAGGATCTCGTTGAGGAAGCGGTCGATCGCCTGGCCCAGCGCCTTCAGCCCATGCGGCAGGGCCGGCCCGGCGGCCTGCGACGGGCCTGCGTCGGCGCGGACGGCGTCCAGCAAGGACGGCAACAGCGCTGCCAGCCGCACCTGCTCCCGGCCGGCCAGGTCCACGGCGCCGGCCGGCTCTGCCAGGGCCTCGTCGTAGAGGTATTTCGGCCGGGCCAGGGCCTCGCCGGCGTCGGGCGGGGACAGGCGGGCGCACAGGCGGGACAGCGGGCCGATGGCCGCCGTGGCCAGAAGGGCGGCGGCGACTTGCACGGCCGTGAAGGCGATGCCGGTCTGTGCGCCCGGCCCATCGGCGAATGCGGCCACCGCCATCGCCATGGTCGAGGGCAGGCCCAGCATGACCTCGACGGCGGCCAGGGCCAGCAGGGCCGCCACCCCCAGCACCTTGGCGAATGCCTGGAACAGCAGGAGCTGGCGGCCGGTGCCCTGCATCCGCCAGCCGAGGATGAGGCTCGATCCGGCCGAGCCGAGCGAGGCGCCATAGACCAGTGCCGCCAGCGCCTCGAAGCTGAACCAGCTCGTGGCGGCGAGTGCCACCACGGCCGCGGCGACGGTGCTGGACGACTGCACCACCAGGGCCAGTGCCGCACCCAGCAGCAGCAGGACCACCGGCGCCCCGTGCGAGAAGGCGACGACGTCGGCGAACCATGGCGCCTCGGTCATCGGGCCCAGCGACCGGCGCAGGATCTGCAGGCCGAGGAACAGCGTCCCGACGCCGAAGAGGGCGCTGATGCCGGGGCCCCAGAGCGGCGAATCGCGCAGGCGGCTGACCTGGAGGAAGCCGGTGATGCCGACCAGGTACAGCACCACCAGCTCCAGCCGGATGGTCGCGAGCAGGACGATGGCGGCCGTGCCGACGGCGGACCAGGCGACCGCCAGCAGCCCGCGCCGCAGCGGCATGAAGCCGGCGCCGACCAGGCTGAGCACGATGTAGGCGGCGGCGTTGGTGCTCTGCGTGATCGCGCCGATGCCGGCACCCGTCAGCGCGGCCCGCAGCGGCGAGTGGGTGGCGTGGCGCAGCAGGTCGCGCAGGCGCCGGCCGGCCATCGCCTGCAGGCTGATCTGCACCTGGCGCATTCCGTACATGGCCAGGCCGAGGCCGCCCAGAATGGCCGAGATGACTTCGAACAGCATGGCGCTCCGCCGGCGACGGCCGGTCAGGGGCTGTATGGCGGCTCCCGGTTACGGTTTGATGAAGGGCCGAAATGTCGGGCCGCGTGCATCTCGGCCGTTGCCAGCCAGTCGCGGTCGCCTATGGTAGCGCCGCAGGCTGGGTTCCCGCCTGCGCGAGACGGGGGCGTCTGGGCATGGCGACGGCGGAGCGGACGGTGGAGATGCGGGCGACCACCGACGAAATACCGGTGCTGCTGGACCGCATGGAGGCCGAAGGCGGGCAGGTGGGCGCGCCGGCCGGCCTGCTTTCCGATCTGCGCCTGTGCCTCGACGAATTGCTGGTGAACGTCGTGATGCACGGCGCGCCGGCGCCGTCGGCCATCATCACCGTCCACTACCGGCTGCAGGCGGACGGCGTCTGGGCGGAGATCGTCGATCCGGGGCCGCCCTTCGATCCCCTGTCCCTGCCCGACCCCGATATCGAGCTGTCGCTCGACGATCGCGTGCCGGGCGGGCTCGGCATCTACTTCGTCCGCCGATTGATGGACGAGGTGGTGTATGAGAGGCGGGACGCATTCAATCGGTTGCGGCTCGCCAAGCGGGCCGCTTCATCCCCCGAGGCAACTCTCTGAAGGTTCGATATCATGCGGATCGTTGAAGAACCCTTTGGCAGCGGCGTGGTCGTGAAGCCGATCGGCCGGCTCGACAGCACGACGGCGCCGGCCGCCGAACAGGCCATCCGCGACGCCCTGACGCGCTCGGGCCATCGGCTCCTGCTCGACATGGGCGAGCTCGACTATGTCAGCAGCGCCGGGTTGCGGGTCGTGCTGGCCGCGGCCAAGCAGAGCAACGCCGCCAACGGCAAGTTCCTCGTCTGCGATCTTCGTCCGCAGGTGCGCCAGGTGTTCGAGCTGAGCGGCTTCACCCGCATCATCTCCATCGTGGCGACCAGGGCCGAGGCCGAACTCTGACCGGCGCCGGCGCCCCGGGTTGAAGGCGGGAGTGCCGGCTTGTCCCGCAAGCTTCTCCTTGCGTTCTGGCTGATCTCGGCCTTGACGGTTGTGGCGACCGTCGTCGCCTGGATCCGCTTCAACACGGTCCAGGAGACGATCGGCCAGCTCACCGAGAAGAGCATCCCGGAGGTCACGCTGTCCCTGGCGCTGGCCGGGCGGGCCTCCGAGATGGCGGCGGCTGCCCCCTTGCTCGGACGCTCGGCCAGCCAGGCCGAGCGGCTGCAGCGGTTCGGCGCGGTGGCGCGCCACCTGTCCGCGATCGACGAACTGCTGTCCCGCCTGAAGGCGGTGTCCGAGCAGTCCGATCGCCTGGCCCGGCTGGAGCAGGCGGTGGCGGAGATCGCCCGCGTGCTGGCGACGGTCGACCAGGGCGCGCAGCAGCAACTGGCCTCGCAGGAGCGCCTCGACAACGCCAGCCGGTCGGTGCAGGCCCTGGCCGAGCAGGCCCGCCGGATCCTGTCGCCGATCACGGCCGACGCCACCTACCGGCTGACCTCGCGCCTGGACAACCTCTCCACGGGCTCGGTCGACCTCAAGGCCACGCAGGAAGAGATCCAGCAGCTCTCGACCGAGGCGCTGGGGCCGCTGCTGACGATGCTGGACCTGCGGGCCGACCTGAACGGCATGGTGGCGGCGCTGGCCCAGGTGGCGAGCGCGCCGCGCAACGACGTCATGGCCCCCCTGCGCCCGACGGTGGTCGGGCAGCGCATGAAGATGGCGGCCGCGCTCGACATCCTGGAGCGCGCCGGCGAGGGGGAGGGCCTGCGCCGCATCGTCGAGGGCGTGATGGATCTGGGCGAGGACAATCGCCTCTTCGCCTATCGCCGCCAGGTGCTGGCCGCCAACGCCGCGGTCGGCGACGCGCTGCGCCAGTCGCAGGCGGTGGTGGCGTCGCTCACCCGCGAGATCGAGGACCTGGTGGCGGCCGCGCGCGACACGGCCGGCCGTTCGGTCGAGCGCACGCACCGGCTGGTGGACGGGACGCGCTGGCTGCTGGTCGGCCTGTCGATCGCCAGCCTGCTGGTCGGCCTGCTGATCGTCTGGCTCTACGTCGCGCGCAACATCGTCCGCCGGCTGCTGTCGATCGAGCGCGCCATGCTGGCGATCGCCGGCGGCGACCTGGCGGCACCGATCCCGGCCGCGGGCCGCGACGAGATCGGCAACATGGCGCGCGCGCTGGTCGTCTTCCGCGACAATGCCCGGGGCATCCGCGTCGCCCGCGAGGAGGCCGAAGCCGCGCGCGATGAGGCCGACGCCGCCCGGGTCGCGGCCGAGCGGGCGACGCAGGCGAAGTCCGAGTTCCTGGCCAACATGAGCCACGAGCTGCGCACGCCGCTGAATGCCATCATCGGCTACAGCGAGATCCTTCTGGAGGAGTCCGAGGACCAGGGGCTGGACGATTTCTCGCCCGACCTGGAGCGTATCCGCACCGCCGGCCGGCACCTGCTGACCATCATCAACGACATCCTCGACCTGTCGAAGATCGAGGCGGGCCGGATGGACGTGCATATCGAGGAGGTCGACCTCGGCCATCTCGTGCATGAGGTCGAGACGCTGGTGCGGCCGCAGGCCGAGAAGAACGGCAACAAGCTGGAGCTGGTCTGCCCCGACGATATCGGCCGGATGATGTCGGACAGCCAGAAGATCAAGCAGTGCCTGCTGAATCTTGCCGGCAACGCGACCAAGTTCACGAACAACGGCCGCGTCCGCCTGGTGGTGGAGCGGTTGGCGGCGGGCGGGCTGGCCGGCGTGCGCTTCGCGATCGAGGACACCGGCATCGGCATGACCGAGGAGCAGATGGGCAAGCTGTTCCGCGCCTTCACCCAGGCCGATTCCTCGACCACCAAAAAGTATGGCGGCACCGGTCTGGGCCTGGCGATCTGCAAGCATTTCGCGGCCATGCTGGGCGGCGATATCACCGTCACCAGCACGGTCGGCGTCGGCACCACCTTCGCGATGTGGCTGCCGGACCCGGCGCCGGGCGTGCCGGCCGCGCTTGCCGTGGCACCGCCGGCGGCATTGCCGGCCGAGGTCGCGGCGGCGGCGGCCGGCGACGGGGCCGGGCGCAAGATCCTGGTCGTTGACGACGATCCCAACGTGCACAACCTGCTGGGCGCCATCCTGGCCAAGGAAGGCTTCGTCGCCATCCACGCCTATTCCGGCGAGGAGGCGCTGGAGATGGCGCGGGCCGAGCGGCCGGCCTTGATCACGCTCGACGTGATGATGCCCAAGGTGAACGGCTGGTCGGTGCTGACGGCGCTCAAGGCCGATACCGACATCGACTACATCCCGGTCGTCATGGTGACGATCGACGACGATCGCGGCCTGGGTTATTCGCTGGGGGCGGCCGAATTCCTGACCAAGCCGATCGACCGGCCGAAGCTGGTGTCGGTCGTGCGCCGCTTCGCCACCTCCAACGCGCCCCGCGCCGTGCTGGTCGTCGAGGACGACGCCAACAACCGCGACCTGATGCGCCGGGCCGTCGAGGCGGGCGGGCTGCAGGCGGCCGAGGCGGAGAACGGGCTGGCGGGGCTGGACTGGCTGCGGCGCAATCCGGCGCCGGGCCTCATCCTGCTGGACCTGATGATGCCCGGGATGGACGGCTTCGGCTTCCTGGAGGCGTTGCGCGGCGACCCCGCCTGGCGGGATATTCCGGTGGTGGTGGTCACGGCCAAGACGCTGACCGCCCAGGAACATGAATATCTGAGCCAGCGGACGCGCCAAGTTGTGGCCAAGGGCGAGCATGCGATCATTGACTTGGCGGACGTCATCCGGGCCACTCTGCCGGCCGCCGGATCGCCGGCCGGGTCGAGCGGGGGATAGGGGACCATGACGAAAATCCTCATCGTCGAGGACAACGAGATGAACCGGGACCTCCTGTCGCGCCGGCTGGTCAAGAAGGGCTACGAGGTGGCGCTGGCGCTCGATGGCCATGAGGGCGTCGAGGCGGCGGGGCGCGAGATGCCGGACCTGATCCTGATGGATGTGGGTCTGCCCGGCATCGACGGCCACGAGGCCACCCGCCGGATCAAGGCCGCGGCCGCCACGACCGCGATCCCGATCATCGCGCTGACGGCGCACGCCATGTCCGACGACCGGACCAAGGCGCTCGATGCCGGCTGCGACGACTACGACACCAAGCCGATCGACATGCCCCGGCTGTTGGGCAAGATCGAGGTGCTACTGGCACGGACGGGAACGCGATGAGCGAGACCATGGAACGCACGCCGGCCGACCGCCGCGCGGCCAACGAAGAGCAGCGCCGCGCCGCCATGGCGCGAATCGGCGGCGGGGCGGTGTCGGTGCTGGTCGTCGACGACCATCCCGACAATCGCGACCTCCTGAAGCGCCGCCTGGAGCGGCTGGGCGTCACCCATGTCGGCATGGCGGTCGACGGGCTGGAGGCGGTGGCGATGATCCGCGCCCAGCCCTTCGACCTGGTCTTCCTCGACGTCATGATGCCGAACATGAACGGCTACGAGGTGCTGGAGCGGCTGCGCGACGAGAACCGCCTGGCAGACCTGCCCGTGGTCATGATCTCGGCCCTGACCGAGATGGACAGCGTCGTGCGCTGCATCGAACTGGGGGCCGAGGACTATCTGGCCAAGCCCTTCAACCCGACGCTGCTGCGCGCGCGCCTCTATGCCCTGCTGGAGAAGAAGCGCCTGCGGGATGCGGTGCGCGAGAACCTGCGCCGGCTGGAAAGCGACCTGGAGGCGGCGCGCTCGAGCCAGCTCGGCATGGTGCCCCCGGCCATGGAGCCGCGCGGCGCCGACTGGCCGGTCGGCATCCAGGCCAAGCTGGAGCCGGCGCGCCAGGTCGGCGGCGACCTGATCGACTTCTTCCCGCTGGGGGCGGGGCATTGCTGCTTCCTCCTGGGCGACGTCTCCGGCAAGGGGCCGGCTGCGGCGCTCTTCATGGCACGGGCCTGGGGCACGCTGCGATCGGCGGCACCGCTGTGGACCGAGCGCACGGACGACAATGCCGGCGTGGCCGCGATGATGCAGGCGGTCAACCAGCGCATGAGCGAGGCCAACCCCGCCTTCGAGTTCCTGACGCTGTTCGTGGGCGTGCTCGACGTGGCGACCGGGCGCATCGTCTATTCCAATGCCGGCCATCCGCCGCCATACCGCATGCGGGCGGGCGAGGCGCCGCTGCCCCTGCCGTTGGTGGGCGGCATGCCGGTCGGCATCGACGAGCGGGTCGGATACACTGTGGGGTCGATCGACCTGGCGCCCGGCGACCGCATCGTCGTCTATTCCGACGGCGTCACCGAGGCGATGAACACGGCCAAGGAATTCTATGGCGACGACCATCTGGCCGATGTCCTCGACCAGGTCCGCGAAGCCGACCCGGCCGGCCTGGTGGCCCATGTCCGCCAGTCGGTAGCCGAGTTCGCGCTGGGCGAGGAACAGTCCGACGACATCGCCATCCTGGCGCTGGGCTGGAAGGTCGGCGACTGAGATCGGTCTAGCCGTCGGCCCGCCACCCTTCCGGGTCGGGCAGGCGGATGCTGGCGACGACCGCCAGGGCCGACAGCAGCGCGCAGGCGCCGATCGGCCAAGTGTAGGAGCCGAGGCGATCGAAGGCGAAGCCGGCCAGCGGCGGCCCCAGCAGGCAGCCGACGGCGACGCCGCTGAAGACCGCGCCCATGATGGCGCCGATGGCGCGCGCGCCGAAGAAGTCCGCGCAAAGCGTCGGCACGAGCGCGACATAGCCGCCATAGCTGAGGCCGAAGGCGACCGCGAACACGGCCAGCATCCACAACTGGCCGGCCGCCATCCAGAAGACGAGCAGGGCCGCCTGGCCGGCCACCACGGCGATCAGCACGCGGCGGCGGCCGAGCCGGTCGGCGGCCGAGCCGATGACGAAGCGGCCGAGGATGCTGCCGGCGCCGATCAGGCCGAGCAGGGAGGCAGCGGCGCGCTCCGACGCGCCGAGGTCGATAGCGGCCGGCGCCAGGTGGACGAACGGCACGAAGATCCCGAACGAGGTGAGGAAGGTCGCAATCGCCATCAGGCGGAACGGCCGGCTGCGGGCGGCCGCCCGGAAGTCGAGCCCGCTCATGGCGCGCGGCCCGATGCCGGGGCTGGCGGCTGGCAGGCCGTCCGGCGCCAGGCCGCGGCGCTGCGGCCGGCTGTCGAGCAGCAGGGCGCCCGTGCCGCCCACCAGCAGGGTGCCGGCGGCCAGTACCAGATAGCTGTCGCGCCAGCCGATCGCCCCCACCAGCCAGGCGGCGACGGGGGGTATCACCAGCGTGCCGGCGCCGATGCCGGCGATGGCGATGCCCGTGGCGAACGCCCGGCGGCGCACGAACCAGGGCTGCACCGCGCCCACCGACGGCACGTAGGAAAAGCCGACGCCGATGCCGACGCCCAGCCCCGCCGCCAGGTAGATCTGCCACAGGGCGTCCGCCCGGCTGGCCAGCGCCAGGCCGGCCGTCATGATCGCCATGCCGAGGAAGGCGACGCGGCGCGGCCCCCAGCGGTCGGCCGCCGCCCCGCTGGCCAGCCCCAGGCCGAAATAGAGCGAGCCCGAGATCGCGAAGACGATGGAAAGGTCGCCGCGCCGGGCCGCGAACTCGCGCTCCAGCGCGGTGAAGAAGGCCCCGAAGCTGTAGCCGACGCCGAAGCCCGCGAACATGACCGCGAACGCCGCGCCGACGACGATCCAGCCGTGGAATATGGGCAGGGTCGGGATGAGACGGGATCGGGCGGGGCGGGCATGGGCGGCGGAGGCTAGCAGGGCCGGCGGCCGCCGTCGCGTGCCGGCGTGTCCTGCCGCGCCGGCCGTGGCGTCCCGGGGGTGCGCCGGCCGGGCCGCCCATGCTAGGTTTGGCGGCGCGCCCGGCTGCCCGGCGGCGGGGACGCATCGGCATTCGTAAGAAGGATAATCCGTGACAAAAATGACCGGCGGACAGGCGCTCGTGGGCGCCCTGCACCAGCATGGGGTGGATACGGTTTTCGGCCTGCCCGGCGTTCAGCTCGACTGGCTGTTCAACGCCTTTCATGACCGCAAGAATCAGGTCCGCGTCATCCATAGCCGGCACGAGCAGGGCGTCGCCTACATGGCTTATGGCTATGCCCAGGCCAGCGGCCGCGTCGGCACCTATGCGGTCGTCCCCGGCCCGGGTGTGCTGAACACGACGGCCGCCCTGGCGACGGCCTATGCCTGCAACAGCCCCGTCCTGTGCCTGACCGGCCAGATCCATTCGGCCCATATCGGCCGCGGCGTCGGCCAGTTGCATGAGATCCCCGACCAGCTCGGCGTCATCGAGCGCCTGACGAAATGGTCCGCGCGCGCCAACCACCCGACCGAGATTCCGGGCCTGGTGCGCGAGGCGTTCCGCCAGATGGGCACGGGCCGCCCGCGGCCGGCGGGCCTGGAAGTGCCGCCCGACATCCTGCAACTGGAGACCGACGTCGACCTGGGTAGCGTGGCCCAGCCCGAAGCCGCGCCGGAGCCCGATTCGGATGCCATCGCCCGGGCAGCCAAGCTGCTGGGCGAGGCCAAGCGGCCGATGATCTTCGTCGGCAGCGGCTGCTGGGACGCGACCGAGGAGCTGCTGGCCCTGGCCGAGATGCTGCAGGCGCCGGTGATCGCCTCGCGCAACGGCATCGGCGCCATCGACGACCGCAACCCCCTGTCGCAGAAGCTGCAGGCGGCGTGGGAGATGTGGGCGACGGCCGACGTGGTGCTGGGCGTCGGCACCCGCCTGTCGCCCAACGTGCCGTCCTGGGGCGTCGATGCCGACCTCAAGATCATCCGCATGGACATCGACCCCGTCGAGGTCACCCGCAACGGCAAGCCCGACGTCGGCATCGTCACGACGGCCAAGCGCGGCCTGGTGGCGCTGGCCGACGCGGTCGCCAAGGTGGCCGTCGCCCGCCCGTCGCGCACCGACGAGCTGAAGGCCCTCCAGGGCAAGACGCACGCCTTCTACGAGGAGAAGCTGGCGCCGCAGATGTCCTGGATCAACGCGCTGCGCCGCGCGCTGCCGGACGATGTGGTGCTGGTCGACGAGCTGACCCAGATCGGTTACGTCGCCCGCGTCGGCTTTCCCTGCTATCGCCCGCGCAGCTACATCACGTCGGGCTACCAGGGCACGCTGGGCTTCGGCTTCGCCACGGCGCTCGGCGCCAAGGTGGCCTGCCCGGACCGGCCGGTCGTCTCCATCACCGGCGACGGCGGCTTCATGTTCAACGTCCAGGAACTGTCGACCGCGGTCCAGAACGGCATCCACCTGATCACCGTCGTCTTCGCCGACGGGGCCTTCGGCAACGTCCAGCGCATGCAGCGCCAGGACTATGGCGACCGGGTGATCGCGACCGAGCTGCACAACCCGGACTTCGTGAAGCTGGCCGAGAGCTTCGGCGCCCAGGGTGCCCGCGTCGATACCCCGGCCGAGCTGGAGAAGGCGCTGGCCCGCGCGCTGCGCGAGCCCGGCCCGTGGCTGATCGAGGCCCGCGTCGGGCGCCTGCCCGATCCCTGGCCGGTGCTGGGCGTCGGCCGGGCGCGCGGGCGCAAGTAGGCCGCGGCGATCGGGGCTGGGGGGCGACCGCCTTGCGCGTCCTGTTCTACACGGTCAACGGCAAGGGGCTGGGGCATCTGATGCGGGCGCTGGCCGTCGCGCGCCAGATGCGCCGGCTCGCCCCCGCCACCCGCTTCCTATTCGCCACCTCGTGCGAGGATCCGGGCGTCCTATGGCGCGAGGGCTTCCACTATGTGAAGACCCTGGCGCCAGAGGCCATCGAAGATCACAAGATGGGGCTGGAGCGGCACCGCACCATGGTGTCGGCCTTTATGCGCGCGCTCTTCGAGGGCTTCCGGCCGGACATGCTGGTGGTCGACAGCTTCGCCTACGGCTCGATCGGCGAACTGCGGCCGTTCCTCGACGGGCCATGGCGGCGGGTGCTGATCAGCAACCTGTTCCTGCTGCAACGCGACGTCGAGCGCTATCGCCAGAGCGTGACGTACTACGACCTGGTGGTGTTTCCCTTCCATCGGGAGGAGGCGGCGGGCCATCCGGCCCTGGCGCGGCTGCCGACCAGCGGCTTCTTCGCGGGGCCGATCGCCGGTGTGCGCCCGGACGACCTGCTGCCGCGGGCAGAGGCGCGCGCCATCCTCGGCCTGCCGGCCGAAGGGCCCATCGTTCTGGTGGCGGCCGGCGGCGGGGGCGGCGAAAGCGTGGCGCCGGTGCTGGCGCGGGTGGCGGCCGCCCTGCCGCTGATGCCCGACCTGGGATTTGCCTTGCTGGAGCCGCCGCTGGCGCGCGAGCTGCCGGCGATCGCCTGGGGGCCGAACGTGCGGATCGTGCGGCGGGTGCCGATCGCGCCCTGCTTTGCCGCCTTCGACGGCGCGATCAGCACCGCCGGCATGAACAGTGCGGCCGAGATGATGACGGCCGGGCTGCCCATGGTGTGGACGCCGCTCGGGCCGCCGTCGGTCGACCAGGATCGCAACGTCCGGCGCTGGATGGGGGCGGGCATCGGCCGGACGCCGGCCGACGAGACGCCGGCAGCCCTGGCGGCTGCCGTGCGCGACGTGCTGCGACCCGAGACCGCCCTGGCGATCCGCGGGGCGATGGCAGCCGGCTGGTCGGTAGACGGTGCCAGCCGGGCGGCCATGGCGATCCTGCGCGTGCCCCGCACGCCGCGGCCGCCGGCGGCGGAAGCGGGGCCGATACCGGCAGAGAAAGGGAGCGACGATGCGAACGGCAAGCCTGCCAACGGGTGAGACGGTGCCGGCCCTGGGCCTCGGCACCTGGCGGATGGGCGAGCGCGGCGGCGATCGCCGCGAGGAGTTGGCCGCCCTGCGGCTCGGCCTCGATCTTGGCATGACGCTGGTCGACACGGCCGAGATGTATGGCGACGGCCGCTCGGAAGAACTGGTGGGCGAAGCCATCGCCGGCCGCCGCGACGAGGTGTTTCTCGTCACCAAGTTCTATCCGCACAACGCCTCGCGCGCCGGGGTGCCGGCCGCCTGCGCCCGCAGCCTGAAGCGCCTGGGCACCGACCGGATCGACCTCTACCTGCTGCATTGGCCGGGGGCCGTGCCGCTGGCCGAGACGGTGACGGCCCTGGAGCGGTTGAAGTCGGCCGGCCATATCCGCCATTGGGGCGTCAGCAATTTCGACACCGACGACATGGACGAGCTGTCGGCGGTGCCGGGCGGCGAGGGCTGCGCCACCGACCAGGTCCTCTACAATCTGGGCCGGCGCGGCATCGAGTTCGACCTGCTGCCCTGGGCTGGCCGGCGGTCGATGCCGGTCATGGCCTATACGCCGCTGGAGCCGGACCGGCTCGCCGCCAAGCCGGCCTTGCAGAAGATCGCGGACGCCCGCGGCGTGGCGCCGTTGCAGGTGGCGCTGGCGTGGGTCCTGGGCCGGCCGCAGGTCATCGCCATTCCCAAGGCGTCGCGCACCGCGCACGTGCGCCAGAACCGGGCGGCACACGACCTGGAACTGACCGAAGACGAGCGGGCCGCCCTCGACCAGGCCTTTCCGCCGCCCACGCGCAAGCGCGCGCTGGAGATGCTGTAGGAGCGACCGGCATGAGCGAAGGGGCCGTCATCCATCCGACCGACCGCCTGCGCACCATCTGCCTGGCGCTGCCGGACGCGGTCGAGAAGGAAACCTGGGGGGACCCGACCTATCGGATCGGCGAGCGGATCTTCGCCATGCAGAAGAGCGGCGACGCCCGCATCTCCGTCTGGTGCAAGGCACCGCCCGGCAGCCAGGAGGTGCTGGTCGGGGCGGCACCCGAGCGGTTCTTCGTGCCGCCCTATGTCGGCCACAAGGGCTGGGTTGGCATGCGGCTGGACGACGATCCGGACTGGCAGGAGGTGGCGACGCTGGTCGCCCGCAGCTACAGCCTGGTGCGCAAGCCGGCCCGCTAGTTCACGGCCAGCCGGCCGGCCGCCAGGATCAGCAGCCCGCCCGAGGTGCCCTCGACGATCCGGCGGCGACGGTCGTCGAAGCGGACCCCACGGCCGAGCGTGCCGATCGCCAGGCTGAGGACGGTGTAGACCAGCCCGCACAGGCCGACGAAGATCGCCGACAGGACCGCGGCTTGGGCGGCGACGGAGCCGGTATGGTCGATGAACTGGGGCAGGATGGCGACGTAGATCATCATGCCCTTGGGGTTGAGGAAGGCCGTCAGGAACCCGCGGCGCACCTGGCGCTGTGCCGGCCGCGCCGAAAGGGCGATCCCGCCGGGACGCATGGCCGAGCGGATGAGCTGA
Organism: Stella humosa; assembly: GCF_006738645.1. GTDB lineage: Bacteria > Pseudomonadota > Alphaproteobacteria > ATCC43930 > Allostellaceae > Allostella > Allostella humosa. Next base: position 600,850 of record NZ_AP019700.1, read on the forward strand.
AGCGCCAGCCAGACGAGATAGGCGATGCCCAGCCAGCGCAGTGCCTCGAAGAGGATCGGCGAGGCGGCGATGACGGCGGCGACGCCAAGCGCCACCAGGATCGAGTGGCAGACATAGCCCAGGCACACGCCCAGCGTCGAACGCAGGCCGGCCGGCGCGCCGCCGGCCAGCGTCTGCGAGGCGACGAACAGCATGTCCGGTCCCGGCGTGCAGATGAGCGGCAGCACCGTCGCCGCGAACAACAGGGCCGCACCCGCTTCCATTGCCGTCCTTTCGCCTCGCCAGAGTGCCGAGGATAGACGGTGCGGCGTGGAATCCGGTTGTGAAGATTGCCAGGGCCGTCGCAGGATTGGCTGCCGATATCACGAAATCGGCAAAGGGTCGCACGAGATGCTGCTGGACGAGATCGACAAGCGCATCCTGCGCGCGCTGCAACGCGACGGACGGATGCAGAACATCGAGCTGGCGAAGTTGGTCGGCCTGTCGCCGTCGCCCTGCCTGCGGCGGGTGCGATTGCTGGAAGAGGCGGGCGTGATCGACCGCTATGTCGCGGTGGTGAACCCGGGCCGGGTCGGCATCGGGCTGACGCTCTTCACCCGCGTCTCGCTGACCGCCCAGGATGCCGAGACGATCGACCGCTTCACCGCCGCGATGCAGCGCCTGCCCGAGGTGATGGAGTGCTACATCATCCTGGGCGAGAGCGACGCCATGCTGCGCGTGGTGGTGGCCGACCTGGCCGACTATCGCCGATTCCAGTCGGCCCATCTGACGGCGGTGAACGGCATCCGCAACGTGAAGACCGACCTGCCGAGCGAGGTCGTGAAGCAGACCTACGCACTGCCGATCCGCTAGGCCAGCCTACATGGCGGCATCGCTGCCGGCGCCGCGGTGCTGGATCGACACGAACAGCATCGGCCGATGGACCGCCGCCCCCGTCACTGGCGGGCGGCCGTGGAAGGAATTGTCGGTCTTGAGGAAGGCCAGGCCGCTGTTCGGGGCATAGGGAAATGTCCGCACCGGATCGAACCACTCGAACGGATACTTGAGTGCCTGCTCCGACCGGAACATGGGGTCCTTGGGAACGTAGATCGAGGTGCCGAGGTCGGCCCGCCGGTCGTCCTCGGGCAGGTAGAAGAGCATGCTCACCACCTTCTTCGGGCTGTCGGTATGGGGCTGGATGGCATAGTTCTCGCGGTCGACATTGATCTCGATCCGGCTGACCAGGTCGAGTGGGCGGTTGCCATAGCGGGCGGCGATGCCGGCCTTGAAGCAGCCGAGCACCGTGCGGGTGAAGGTCGGACCGGCCAGCCATTCCCACGCCGTCGACCAGAAGGCACGCTGGCCCGCCTCCATCCTGGCCAGGTGGGGCGGGTCGATCGCGAACTTGCGCCGGTTGACGGCGAACGGGTTGTTCGACCGGGCGGGATCGGTGGCTTCCAGCGCATCGTCTGGCGGCAGGTTTGCGCGCAGGGCTCGGAACAGGGCGTCGGGAAAGACGTCGCGCATATAGATGTGCGGGAATGGCGCGTCGGTGGCCGTCATGGCGGCAAGACGGCGTTCCGTGTCCTGCCGGACCTGGTCCCAGTTCATCCCTGCGCGCTCATTCCCGTCTCGTCCCGCGGCCAATTGTTATCTGCCGCCCGCCCGGACCGTCAATCCGGCCGGGGCCGGATGATCGCGCGGCGGTTGTCCGCGGCGCCGCCCGGCGCTAGGTTCCGCGCACCCGACCCCGACGGCAGAACACGAAGGAAGCGGCGATGTCCGACCAGGTGAAATACCTGCTCTCCGAAGAGCAGATGCCCAAGAGCTGGTACAACATCGCAGCCGACCTGCCGGTGCCGCTGCCGCCGCCGCTGCATCCCGGCACCGGGCAGCCGATCGGCCCCGACGATCTGGCACCGATCTTCCCGATGGAGGTGATCCGCCAGGAGGTTTCGACCGAGCGCCGGATCGACATTCCCAAGGAGGTGCGGGACATCTTCCGCCAGTGGCGGCCGAGCCCGCTCTACCGCGCCCGGCGGCTGGAGAAGGCGCTGGGGACGCCCGCGCGCATCTACTACAAGTATGAAGGCGTCAGCCCCGCCGGCAGCCACAAGCCCAACACCTCGATCCCGCAGGCCTTCTACAACAAGGCCGAGGGCGTGCGCCGCCTGACGACCGAGACCGGGGCCGGGCAGTGGGGCTCGTCGCTCGCCTTCGCCGGCGCGCTCTTCGGGCTCGAGGTCGAGGTCTTCATGGTCCGCGTCAGCTACGATCAGAAGCCCTATCGCCGCGCCCTGATGGAGGCCTATGGCGCGCGCTGCGTCGCCAGCCCCAGCCCGGAGACGGAATCCGGCCGGGCGATCCTGGCCAGCAATCCCGACAGCACCGGCAGCCTGGGCATCGCCATCAGCGAGGCGGTCGAGCGCGCCGTGCAGTCGCCCGACACCAAGTATGCGCTGGGCAGCGTGCTGAACCATGTCCTGCTGCACCAGACCATCCTGGGCGAGGAGGCGATGCTGCAGCTCGAGATGGCGGGGGACTATCCGGACGTCATCGTCGGCTGCACCGGCGGCGGCAGCAATTTCGGCGGCATCGCCTTCCCCTTCCTGGGCGAGAAGCTGCGCGGCGGCCGCGACGTGGAGATCATCGCGGTCGAGCCGGCGGCCTGCCCGACGCTGACCAAGGGCGTCTATGCCTATGACTTCGGCGATACCGGCCACCTGACGCCGCTGGTGAAGATGCACACGCTGGGCTCCACCTTCGTGCCGCCGGGCTTCCATTCGGGTGGCCTGCGCTATCACGGCATGGCGCCGCTGGTCAGTCACATCCAGGAACTGGGGCTGATCTCGTCGCGCGCCTACAAGCAGCTTGAGACGTTCGAGGCGGGCGTCCTGTTCGGCCGGGCCGAGGGCATCCTGCCCGCGCCCGAGGCCAACCACGCGGTCAAGGGCGCCATCGACGTGGCGCTCGAATGCAAGCGCGACGGCCGGGCCCGCACGATCCTCTTCAACCTGTGCGGCCACGGCCATTTCGACATGCAGGCCTATATCGACTTCGCGGCCGGCAAGTTGAAGGACATCGACTACAGCCAGGCCGACCTGGAACGTGCGCTGGCAGGCCTGCCCAAGGTCGCGGCCTGAACCGACCAAGACGAAAAAGGGGGGACAGGGGATGAAGCGTTTCCAGGCGGCGGCACTGGCCGCAACCTTGCTGGCGGTGGCAGCACCGGCATCGGCCCAGGCACCGATCAGGATCGGCTTGGTCCTGCCCTATTCGGCCGGGCCGTTCGTCGCCATCGCCAACGAGATCACCGACAGCATGGCGCTGGCGCTGGAGGAGACCGGCTACATGGTGGCCGGCCGCAAGATCGAGCTGGTGCGCGAGGATACCGCCCACAAGCCCGACGTCGCCCAGGCCAAGGCCAAGAAGCTGGTGTTCGAGGACAAGGTCGACATGCTGGTCGGCCCCGTCGCCTCGGCCGAGCTTACGGCGCTGTTCGACTTCGCCCACCAGGCGAAGGTGCCGCTCGTCATCCCCAATGCCGGCGACAACGAGGTGACGGGCGAGAAATGCAGCCCGTGGGTGTTGCGGACCTCGTTCTCCAACGACCAGATCGTGCGCGATATGGGCCGCTGGATGGCGGCCAAGGGCTTCAAGAAGGTCGCGCTCCTGGCCTTCGACTACAAGGCGGGCCACCAGTTGATGGGCGGCTTCAAGAAGCCCTTCGTCGAGGCGGGCGGCACCATCGTCACCGAGCAGTACCCGCCCTTCGGCCGCCTGTCGGACTTCGGGCCGTGGCTGGGCCGCATCCGCGACGCCAAGCCCGACGCCATCTTCAGCTTCTTCGCCGGCCCGCCGGCCACGCTCCTGGTGCAGCAGTTCCAGGAATTCGGCCTCGACCGCGAGATGAAGCTGACGGGCGCCGGCTGGCTCGTCTCGCCCTTGAACCTGCCGAGCCAGGGCAAGGCCGCGGCCGGGGTCATCGGCGCGCTGAACTACGTCCCGGCGATCGACAACCCGGTGAACAAGTCCTACCAGGAGCGCTTCCAGGCCAAGTTCAAGCGCGTCGGGTCGGAGTTCGGGGCCCAGGGCTACGACACCGCCAAGCTGATCCATGCCGCGCTGGCCCAGGCCGGCGGCAAGACCGACGACAAGGCCGGGCTGGTGAAGGCCATGCATGCGGTGAAGATCGAGGGCACGCGCGGGCCGCTGCGCATCGACCCCAAGACCAACAACGTCGTCCAGGACATCTACGTCTTCGAGACCGAGATGCAGGGCGACGCGGTCGGCTACAAGGTGCTCGACCGCATCCGCGACGTCCAGGACCCGCCCAACGGCTGCACGCTGGGCGGCTGATCCGGCCCGGGCGCGGCAGCCGGGCAGGCCGCATGATCATCCAGCTCCTCAACGGCATGCAGCTCGCCATGCTGCTGTTCCTGCTGTCGGTCGGGCTGTCGGTGGTGTTCGGGCTGATGCGCTTCGTCAACCTGGCGCATGGCACGCTGTTCATGCTGGGCGCCTTCGTCGGCCTGTCCACCGCCGAGGCCACGGGGTCGTTCTGGCTGGCGCTGGTGGCCGGTACGCTGGCCTCCGCCGTGGTCGGCGGGCTGCTCTATCTGGGCCTGCTGCGCCGCTTGCAGGCCGAGAGCCCGCTGAAGCAGGTGCTGGTCACCTTTGGCCTCATCTTCATCGGGCTGGAGGCCGCGCGCATGATCTGGGGCGACTATGCCGCCCGCCTGCCGGGGCCGGCCATGCTGGCGGGCAGCAGCGAGGTTTTCGGCGTCGTCTACCCGACCTATCGGCTGTTCGTGATCGCGGTCGGCCTGGTGGTGGCGGCGGTCCTCTATTTCGGGCTGGAGCGCACGCGCATCGGTGCCATCGTGCGCGCCGGGGTCGACGACCGGACGATGACGGCCGCGCTCGGCATCGACATCGGCCGGGTCTTCTTCGCCGTCTTCGTGCTGGGCTGCGGCCTGGCCGGGCTGGCGGGCGTGGTCGCCGGGCCCGTGCTGTCGGTCTATGCCGGCATGGACATGGGCGTGCTGATCCTGGCCCTGGTCGTCGTCGTGATCGGCGGGCCGGGAAGCCTGAAGGGCGCCTTCGTCGGCGCCGTCCTGGTCGGCATGGTCGAGACGTTCGGCCAGGTCTGGCTACCGGAGGTGGCCGGCATGCTGCTCTATGGCCTGATGGCGGCGGTCCTGGCGCTTCGGCCGCAGGGCCTGCTGCCGGCCGGCCCGCGCCCGTGAACCCGCCCGCATCCGGCAGCCGTCACGCCGCAGCCCTGGTGCTGCTGGCGGTGGCATTGGGCTACTGGCTGGTCTCTGGCTATTACGGCAAGGAAATCCTGGCGGAGATCGCGATCACCGCCATCCTGGCCATGAGCCTGTCGCTGCTGGTCGGGCAGGCGGGGTTGGTCTCGCTCGGCCATGCGGCCTTTTTCGGCATCGGCGCCTATGGCATGGCGGGGTTCGCGGCCAAGCTCGGCTGGCCGCCCGCCCTGGCGATGGCGGCGGCGGTCGCCGTGGGGGCCGCCGCAGCCCTGCTGGTCGGGCTGGTGGCGGTGCGGCTGGCCGGCGTCTTCTTCATCATGATCACGCTGGCCGTGGGCGAGATGGTGCATGCCTGGTTCCTCAAGGACCGGGCCTTCGGCGGCGTCGGCGGCATGTCGGGCGTGCCCCGGCTCGATCTGTCGGCGGTCGGGCTCGACGCGGCCGACCCGGCGGTGTTCGCGCTGCTGGCGGTCGCAGCCGCCCTGCTCGTTTATGTGCTGCTCGACCGGCTGGTGCTGTCGCCCTTCGGCCAAACGTTGCGGGCGATCCACCAGAACGAGGAGCGCACCCGCGCGCTGGGCTGCCCGGTCGGGCGCTACAAGCTGGCGGCCTTCGTCGTGGCCGGCGCCGTCGCCGCCCTGGCCGGGACGCTGGCGGCCCAGCGTTCGGCCTTCGTCTCGCCCGAGTTGATGACCTGGACCCTGTCGGGCGAGATCCTGATCGTCGTCATCGTCGGCGGCGGCGCCAGCCTGCTGGGCGTGGCGACGGCGGCCGCCCTGTGGGTGGCGCTGCGCGACCAACTCTCCAGCCTGACCGACCACTGGATGCTGGCCATGGGCATCCTCTTCGTCGTCCTGGTGCTGGTCGCGGGCGACGGGATCGACGGCGCCCTGCGCGGACTGTGGCGCCGCGTCGCGCGGCAGCGGGGCCGATGACCGCGGCACCGGTGCCCGCGGCCCTCGCGGCCGAGGACCTGCGCAAGTCCTTCGGCGCGCTGGAGGCGACCGGCGGCGTCTCGCTCGCCCTGCCGCCCGGCCGGCGCCATGCGGTGATCGGTCCCAACGGCGCCGGCAAGACGACCCTCTTCAACCTGCTGTCGGGCGCGCTGCGGCCGGACGGCGGCCGGGTGCGCCTGGGGGCGGCCGACGTCACCGCAGAGGGGCCCGATGCGCGCGCCCGCCGCGGCCTCGCCCGCAGCTTCCAGCGCAACAGCCTGTTTCCGGGCATGACGGTGGAGGCCGCCCTGATGACGGCGGCTGCCATCGCCGGCGGCCGCTCGGCCGTGTTCTGGCGCCGCTTCGACCGCGAGCGCGGCCTGGCGGGCGAGGCGACCGCGATTGCCGAGCGCATCGGCCTGGCCGACCAGTTGGGCCAGGTCGCGGGCAGCCTCGCCTATGGCGCCCAACGGCAGCTCGAGATCGGCCTGGCGCTGGCCACGCGCCCGTCCGTCCTGCTGCTGGACGAGCCGACCGCCGGGATGAGCCCGGAGGAGACCCGGGCGATGCAGCGGCTGCTGGCGGGCCTGCCGGCGGCCATGACCATCCTCGTCATCGAGCACGACATGGACGTGGTCTTCGACCTGGCCGACCGGGTCACGGTGCTGGACCATGGCGCGGTCCTGCTCGAAGGCACCCCCGACGAGATCCGCGGCTCGGACCTGGTCCGCCGGCGCTACCTGGGCGAGCGCACGGGATGACCCCGCCGCTGCTGTCCGTCTCGGGCCTGCACGTCCACTACGACCGCAGCCACATCCTCCAGGGTGTCGACCTCGATGTGCCGGCGGGCGGCGTGGTCGCCATCCTCGGCCGCAACGGTGCCGGCAAGACGACGACGCTGAAGGCGATCATGGGGATCGCCCGGCGCAGTGCCGGCACCATCGCCTTCGCCGGGCACCCGATCGAACGCGAGGCGACCGACCGCATCGCCCGCCTGGGCATCGCTTATGTGCCCGAGACGCGGGGCATCTTCCCCTCGCTGTCGGTCGAGGAGCATTTGACGCTGGCGGCCCGGCGCGGCGGCTGGACGCTGGAGCGGGTCTATGACCGCTTTCCCCGCCTGGCGGAGCGCCGGCGGGCCGGCGGCGGCACGCTGTCGGGCGGCGAGCAGCAGATGCTGACGATCGCCCGCGCGATGACGACCGCGCCGCGCCTGCTGCTGCTGGACGAGCCGACCGAGGGGCTGGCGCCGCTGGTGGTGGCCGAGATCGAGGCGATGCTGCGCGCGCTGAAGGGCGAGGGGACGACCGTGCTGCTGGTCGAGCAGAACCTGGCCTTCGCGCTGGCATTTGCCGACCATGTGATCCTGCTCGGCCGGGGGCTGGTGCGCTGGAGCGGCCGGCCGGCCGATTTCCACGATGCGGCTGCGGCGCGGGCCTGGCTCGCCGTGTAGGCCGCGGCCGTGTAGCTTCGCACCATGACTCGAAGACATCGCCGGTCCGCCGGCTCGACCATCGGCGGCGGCCGCTGGCTGCTGCTGGCCCTGGCGCTGGTCGCGGCCCAGGTGGCGATCCTGCTGGCCATGGGCCAGCCGGCCATCTGCGCTTGCGGCCATGTCGTGCTGTGGCAGGGCGACGTGACCGGTCCGGAGAATTCCCAGCAGATCACCGACTGGTACACGCCCTCCCACATCATCCACGGCATGATCTTCTATGCCCTGGCCCGACTGGTCCTGCCACGAGGACGAATGTCGGCCCGCCTCCTCCTGGCCGTCGCGATCGAGGTGGCGTGGGAGATCGCCGAGAACTCGCCGCCGGTGATCGAGCGCTACCGCCAGCAGGCGCTGGCCCAGGGCTATGTCGGCGACAGCGTGCTCAACTCGGTGTTCGACACGGTGGCGATGGCCTTGGGCTTCCTGCTGGCCCGACTGCTGCCCGTGGGTGTCACGGTAGCGCTGGCCCTGGCGCTGGAGGTGCTGGTGCTCTGGTCGATCCGCGACAACCTCACCCTCAACGTCGTCCAGCTTGTCCACCCGATCGAGGCGGTGTCGCGCTGGCAGACGGGCAAGTAAGAGCCGGGCAAGTAAGAGCAGTCCGGCAAACAGGCGGCTACGGCCAGCGCACCTCGGGCGGCATCGACATCAGGATGGCTTCGGTGTTGCCGCCGGTCTTCAGGCCGAACAGGGTGCCGCGGTCGTAGAGCAGGTTGAACTCGACGTAGCGGCCGCGGCGCACGAGTTGGTGCTCGCGCTCGGCCGCGGTCCAGGGCTCGTCCATGTGGCGGCGGACGATCTCGGGATATGTCGCAAGGAACGTCTCGCCGACATCGCGGGTGAAGGCGAAGTCGCGGTCCCAGTCGCCGCTGTCGAGATTGTCGAAGAAGATGCCGCCCACGCCGCGGGGCTCCTGGCGGTGCGGCAGAAAGAAGTAGCGGTCGCACCATTCCTTGAAGCGCGGATAGTAGGCCGGGTCGTGGCGGTCGCAGCAGGCGGCGAGGCACTCGTGGAAGGTGGCGGTGTCGGCCGCGTCCGGCACCATCGGCGTCAGGTCGGCGCCGCCGCCGAACCAGGCCATCCGGGTGCGGATGTGGCGGGTGTTCATGTGCACGGCCGGCACGCGCGGCGAATGCATGTGGGCGACCAGCGAGATGCCGCAGGCCCAGAAGCGCGGGTCCTCGGCCGCACCCGGGATGTTGCGGCGGAACTCCTCGCTGAACTCGCCATGGACGGCCGACACATTGACGCCGACCTTCTCGAACACCCGGCCGCGCATCACCGACATCACGCCGCCGCCGCCGCCGGGGCGCTCCCAGGCGGTGCGCTCGAACCGGCCGGGCGGGTGCTCCGCGGCCATCGGCCCGACCAGATCGTCTTCCAGCGCCTCGAAGGCCGCGCAGATGCGGTCGCGCAGATCGGTGAACGCGATTCGCGCCGCTTCCTTGCGCACCACTTCGTTTCCTGGCTCGTCGTTCATTGCCGCTCCTCAGCCGGCCGGCTCGCCGTCGGCCGTGGGGAAACCCGCGGTCTGGCGCAACGCCTCGCCCAGAATCATGGCGGCAACCACCGCCACGTTCAACGAGCGCAGCCCGCGGCACAGCGGCACAGTGACACGGGCGTCGGCCTCGCCGTGCACGGCCGGCGGCACGCCCGCACTCTCCCGACCCAGCAGCAGCGTGTCGCCGGGCGCGAAGGCGAAGGCCGTGTAGGGCAGGGGGGCATGCCGGGTCAGCAGCACGAGGCGCCCGGACGCGCGCTCCGGCCGGTCGCGATAGGCCCGCCAGGACACGTGGCGCGACACCGCTGCCAAGTCGAGATAATCCATTCCGGCTCGCCGGAGACGCTGGTCGTTCCAGACGAAGCCGAAGGGCTCGATCAGGTCGACCGGCACGCCCAGGCAGGCGCCCAGGCGGATGATGGTGCCGACGTTCTGGGGGATGTCTGGCTCGTACAGGGCAATGCGCAAGCGGCGTCCGATCGGCTGGGCCCGAGCCTTTGCAGCCGGTGGATTTTGCTTTATAGCCCAAGCTGCTCTGACGCCAGGGGACGGCGTCCTCGGCCGTGCGGCAGCGTGTCGCATCCCTTGGGGCGGTGATCCGTCTAGCTTGCGCCCGCGCGGACGACGGCCGACCCGTCCGCTCGATGAAGGTGACCCTAGATGGCGAATTCCCCTGCTAACGCCCCCGATGCCGGACACGGACACGCGTCCGGGCACGATGACGGTGGCACCCGACGCGACTTCCTGTTCCTGGCCGCGGGTGCCGTGGGCGCGGTTGGCGTGGCCTCGGCCGTCTGGCCGTTCATCAGCTCGATGAACCCCTCGGCCGACGTGCTCGCCCTGTCCTCGACCGAACTCGACCTGGCGCCCATCCGCGAGGGCCAGGCGATCACCGTGACCTGGCGCGGCAAGCCCGTGTTCGTGCGCCGCCGCACCGCCGACGAGATCAAGCTGGCGGGCGACGTGAAGCTGTCCGACCTGCCCGACCCGCAGCCCGACCAGAGCCGTGTCAAGAAGCCGGAATGGCTTGTCGTCGTCGGCGTCTGCACGCATCTGGGCTGCGTGCCGCTGGGCCAGAAGTCGACCGATCCGCGCGGCGACTACGGCGGCTGGTTCTGCCCCTGCCACGGCTCGCACTACGACACGTCCGGCCGTATCCGGAAGGGACCCGCCCCGGCGAACCTGACGGTTCCGGGCTACGAGTTCCTGTCCGACACCAAGATCCGCATCGGGTAAGGGAACCGTCATGGCGCTGCAGACCCAGAATGCGCTTATCCGGTGGATCGACCACCGGCTGCCCGTCTTCTCGTTCCTCGACCACGAGCTGAACGAGTATCCGACGCCGCGCAATCTCAACTACTGGTGGAATTTCGGCTCGCTGGCCGGGATCGTGCTGGTCATCATGATCGCCACGGGCCTGTTCCTGGCGATGCAGTACACCCCGCACACCGCCCATGCCTTCGACAGCGTCGAGCGCATCATGCGCGACGTGAACTTCGGCTGGCTCATCCGCTACGTCCACATGAACGGGGCGTCGTTCTTCTTCGTGGTGGTGTTCATCCACATCTTCCGCGGGCTCTACTACGGATCCTACAAGGCCCCGCGCGAGATCCTGTGGATGCTGGGCGTCGTAATCCTGCTGCTGATGATGGCCACCGCCTTCCTGGGCTACGTGCTGCCCTGGGGCCAGATGAGCTTCTGGGGTGCGACCGTCATCACCAACCTGTTCTCGGCCTTCCCGCTGGTCGGCGAAAGCATCGTGACCTGGCTGTGGGGCGGCTTCTCGGTCGACAACCCGACGCTGAATCGCTTCTTCGCGCTGCACTTCCTGCTGCCGTTCGTCATCGTCGGCGTGGTCGTGCTGCACATCGTGGCGCTGCACCAGCACGGCTCGAACAACCCGCTCGGCATCGACCGCAAGGGCCCGCAGGACGCGATCCCCTTCCACCCCTACTACACGATCAAGGACCTCTTCGGCCTGGGCGTGTTCCTGATCGTCTTCTGCGCGTTCGTCTTCTTCGCGCCGAACTTCCTGGGGCACCCGGACAACTATATCCCGGCCAACCCGATGGTGACGCCGGCGCACATCGTGCCCGAATGGTACTTCCTGCCGTTCTACGCGATCCTGCGCGCGGTGCCGGACAAGCTGGGCGGCGTGCTGCTGATGTTCGGCGCGGTCGCCGTGCTGTTCGTCGTGCCCTGGCTCGACACCTCGCGGGTGCGCAGCGCCAAGTTCCGGCCGATCTATCGCCAGTTCTTCTGGCTGCTGGTGATCGACTGCATCGTGCTGGGCTGGGTCGGCGGCAACCCGCCGGAAGGCGCCTTCATCATCATCGGCCGCGTCGCGACCGTGTATTACTTCCTCCACTTCCTCGTGATCCTGCCGCTGCTCGGCAAGCTGGAGCGGCCGCTGCCGCTGCCCACCAGCATTGCCCAGCCGGTTCTTCCGGGCGGCCTTGCCGGGGCCGGTGCCGCACCGATGGAGAAGCGCTGATGCGTAACTTCCTCCTCGCCGCCCTCGTGGCAGCCGGCCTCTCCGGGCCGGCACTCGCCGCCGGCGACGCCCCGAAGCCGCCCGCCCAGAACTGGTCCTTCGGCGGGATCTTCGGCACCTTCGACCGGGCGGCCGCCCAGCGCGGCTATCAGGTCTACAAGGAGGTCTGCGCCTCCTGCCACGGCGTCTACCAGCTCTCCTACCGCAACCTCGCGGCCATCGGCTTCAACGAGGACGAGGTGAAGGGGATCGCGGCCCAGGCGACCGTGCGCGACGGCCCCAACGACGAGGGCGAGATGTTCGAGCGGCCGGGCCGTCCATCCGACAAGTTCGTCCGCCCGTTCGCCAACGAGAAGGCGGCGCGCGCGGCCAACAACGGCGCCTATCCGCCGGACCTGTCGCTGATGACCAAGGCGCGGCCCGACGGCGCCAACTACGTGCATGGGCTGCTGACCGGCTATGCCCCGCCGCCCGCCGGCGTCGCGATGGGCGAGGGGATGAACTACAACAAGTACTTCCCCGGCCATCAGATCGCGATGGCCCAGCCGCTGAACGACAACCAGGTCACCTATTCCGACGGGACCCCGGCCAACATCGACCAGATGGCGAAGGACGTGACCACCTTCCTCGCCTGGGCGGCCGAGCCGGAGCTGGAGCAGCGCAAGCGCACCGGCATCAAGGTGATCCTGTTCCTGCTGGTGCTGACGGGTCTCCTGTTCGCCGCCAAGCGCAAGGTCTGGGCCGGGCTGCACTGATCCGCGACCGATAGATCGTCGACAGCGGGCCGCCATCCACCGATGGCGGCCCGTTTCCGTTCCGGGGAAGGCCAGCCATGATCGACATCGCCTATTTCTACCTGGGCGTGGCGATCCTGACCGAGATCGTGGCGACCTCGGCGCTCAAGGCCTCGGACGGCTTCACCCGGCTGCTGCCGGCGGCGATCGCGGTCGCGGGCTATGTGGCCTCCTTCTATTGCCTGTCGCTGGCGCTGCGCACGCTGCCGCTCGGCATCGCCTATGCCTTGTGGTCGGGGGCGGGCATCCTGCTGCTGTCGCTCATCGGCTGGGTCTGGTATCGCCAGCGGCTGGACGGCGCGGCCATATTGGGCCTCTGCCTGATCATCGCCGGCATCCTCGTGATCAAGCTCTTCTCGCGCTCGGTCGGGCGCTAGGATGCCAGCCACGCAGTTGGGGGAGGACTGATGGGCACGCCTGGAAATCCTGTCGTCGTCGGCATTCTTGGCGGCAGCGGGCTCTACAGCATCGACGGGCTGGCGGACGGCGACTGGCGGGCGGTCGACAGCCCCTGGGGCACGCCGTCGGATGCGATCTGCTTCGGCACGGTCGGCGGGGTGCCGGTGCGCTTCCTGCCGCGCCATGGCCGCGGCCACCGCCTGCCGCCGTCGGAGATCGATTTCCGCGCCAATGTCGATGCGCTGAAGCGGGCAGGGGCCACCATCATCGTCTCGCTCAGCGCGGTCGGCTCGCTGCGCGGCCATCTGCCGCCCGGCACCTTCGTGCTGGTCGACCAGTTCATCGACCGCACCTTCGCGCGCACCAAGAGCTTCTTCGGCACCGGCTGCGTCGGCCACGTGTCTGTCGCCCGGCCGGTCTGCGGCCATGTCGGCTGTCATGTCGCGGCCGCCGCAGGGGAGATCGGCCTGCCGCTGCACGAAGGCGGGACCTACCTGGCGATGGAGGGGCCGCAATTCTCCACCTTCGCCGAATCGGAGCTCTATCGCGCCTGGAACTGCGATGTGATCGGCATGACGAACATGCCCGAGGCCAAGCTGATCCGCGAGGCGGAGATGTGCTACGCCAGCATCGCCATGGTCACCGACTATGACTGCTGGCACCCCGACCATGACGATGTGACGGTCGACCAGATCGTCGATGTCCTGCACCGCAATGCCGCCACCGCGCGGGCACTGGTGCAGGCGCTGGTACCAAGGCTCGCGGCCCATGCCGGCCCCTGCCCGCAGGGTTGCCACACGGCTCTGGACCACGCCCTGATCACGGCCCCCGAGGCGCGCGACCCGGCCCTGCTGGCCAGGCTCGATGCGGTCGCGGGCCGGGTCCTGAAGGCGGCGCGGCCGTGAAGATCGACGGCCGGCCCTGGCGGCCGATCTGGCTCGAAGCGGACGGCGGTCGGGTCGGGATCATCGACCAGACGCTGCTGCCGCACCGTTTCGAGACGCGGTCCCTGGCGACCCTGGACGGGGCCGCCCATGCGATCGCCGCGATGCAGGTGCGCGGCGCCCCCCTGATCGGGGCGACGGCCGCCTATGGCGTGGCCCTGGCGATGGCCGAGGATGCCGGCGACGGCGTGCTCGACCGGGCGGTCGCGGTGCTGGCGGCGACGCGGCCGACGGCGGTCAACCTGCGCTGGGCGCTGGATCGCATGGACCGCCACCTGCGCCCCCTGGCACCGGGCGAGCGCAGGGAGGCCGCTTATGCCGAAGCCGCCCGCCTTGTAGAGGCGGACGTGGCCGCCAATGCCGCGATCGGCCGGCATGGGCTGGAACTGGTGCGGGCCGCGGCCCGGCGGCGCGGCCCAGGCTGGCCCGTGCGGATCCTGACCCATTGCAATGCCGGTTGGCTCGCCACCTGCGACTGGGGCACGGCGTTGGCGCCCATCTACATGGCCCATGACGCGGGCATCCCGCTGCATGTCTGGGTCGACGAGACGCGGCCGCGCAACCAGGGTGCTGCGCTGACCGCGTGGGAACTGCTGGCCCATGGCGTGCCGCATACCGTGGTTGCCGACAATGCCGGCGGCCACCTGATGCAGCGCGGGCTGGTCGACCTCTGCATCGTCGGGGCCGACCGGGTGACGGCCGCGGGCGACGTCGCCAACAAGATCGGCACCTACCTGAAGGCGCTGGCCGCGCGCGATTCGGGCGTGCCCTTCCATGTCGCGGTGCCGTCCTCGACCATCGACTGGACGATCGAGGACGGGATCGCCGGCATTCCGATCGAGGAACGGAGCGCGGACGAGGTGCGGCATATCCAGGGGATGGCCGAGGACGGCCGGGTCCTGTCGGTCCGGCTGGTGCCGGACGGCTCGCCCGCGGCCAACCCGGCCTTCGATGTCACGCCCGCGCGCCTGGTCGACGGGCTGATAACCGAGCGCGGCCGCTGTGCCGCCACCGCGGCCGGGCTCCGCGGGCTGTTTCCCGACCATTCCTGACGCTGCCGCGCGCCGGTTTTCTACTGCGGCGCGACCGCCTGTGGCACCGCAGCCACAAGTCTGGACAAGGAAGTTAAATAGTTACTGGATACTGAACAAGCAACTTGCTTTCGGTCCGCCGCCCGGCCAATTTCCCCTCGTCGCACTCGTGGGCTGGGGCGGCGGCCGGGGCGACCCGGAGGGTGCCATACGGGGGCGGTATACGGGAAGGGTAGCCGCCAATGGCCATTTTCAGTTGGGATGGCGTCAGCAATCTCGATCTCAAGATCCTCGGGCAGACGTTCGACTTCCGGACGGACGTGCTCCAGATCTCCGATCCGGGCCTGCAGGCGCAGCAATTCGATCTCGTCGAAGTCGGAACCGACCTCGCGATCGTCAAGGTGCGCGACGAGAACGGCGATCCGCTGCCGGCCTCGGAGGTCACCTACGCCTACATCCCGAACATGCTGCTCCGGCAGGTCGGCGGGACGACCACCGCCCCGATCAGCTCCAACATCGTCCTGTCGAACGGCGGCCAGCTCTGGGTCGGCGATCGCCTGACCGACACCATCCTCGACGATGCCGGCAACAGCATCGTCGACCTGTCGACGCAGCTTCAGTCGGTGCAGGTCTATGGCCTGGGCGGCGCCGACACGATCTGGACCGGCGACGGCAACGATCGCGTCTACGGCAACACGGGCGCCGACAGCATCCGTGCCGGCAAGGGTGACGACTCGGTCTATGGCGGCCAGGAGAACGACACCATCGACGGCGGCGACGGCGACGACCTGGTCGCCGGCGACCTCGGCAACGACAGCCTGTTGGGCGGTGCCGGGAACGACATCCTCTATGGCGGCCAGGGCAACGACGTGCTCGATCCGGGCACCGGCAACGACACGATCTTCGCCGGTGCGGGCGAGGACACGGTCTCGCTCGGCAACAGCGACACCGGCAACAAGCTGATCTACATGGATCGCGGCCAGGACTCGGTCTCGATCATCTCGACCACCGGCGACCACGTCATCTATCTCGGCGCCAACAACGACATCGCCGAGATGAGCGCCAACTCGGGCGACATCCAGGTCTTCGGCGACGGCGGCAACGACACGATCGTGTCGCAGAATGCCGGCTCCGACACGCTGGACGGCGGCGAGGACAATGACGTCCTGGTCATCGAGCAGGGCTCGATCGGCAACAAGACGCTGATCGGCGGCCTGGGCGACGACGAGATCGTCATCGTCGACAGCTCCGGCATCGCCTCCAGCCAGATCCTGCCGAACACGCAGGTGAACGTCGATGCCGGAGGTGGCGACGATACGGTCAGCTACGCGCGTGGCCTGTTCATCACCGACCAGAACAACGGCGGTGCGGACGACGACGTCATCAGCTTCGGTGGCCAGACCATCCTCACCCTGCGCGACAAGTCGATCGAGAACTTCGAGACGGTCAACTTCAGCTACTACAGCGACCGTGTCGTGTTCGCCGACGGCAACGTCGCCGCCGGGCGCACGCTGACCGTGAATGCCGGCGAGGGCGAGGACTACATCGACGGCTCGCGCGAGACCGACGGCACCTTCAAGCTGTTCGGCGGCAGCGGCGACGACACGCTGATCGGCGGTGCCGGTGCCGACACGCTGGAAGGCGGTGCCGGCGAGGACCTGCTGGTCGGCGGCGCCGGTGCCGACCAGTTCCGCTTCATGGACCAGTGGAACAGCGGCAACTATCGCGACGTGATCGGTGATTTCGTCGGCGGGCTCGACCGGATCGTGTTCAACGGCAATGCCTTCGGCGACGTGTCGGCGATCGACGGCTACAAGGGCACCAGCGGCGTTGGCGCCAGCGCCAACGACAACCTGCTGATCGCCACCGGCCAGGGCTATTCCGACCTGTCGCAGTTCGACAGCTTCCTGTCGGAAGGCGATGCCGACAACAACAAGCCCGGTTTCTACATCTTCTTCAACACCAGCACGAACCGGGCCGAGATGTACTTCGACACGGACATGACCAGCACCGGTGGTGCCGTCCTGATCGCGACCTTCAACAACATCACCGCGGTCAGCCAGCTCGACAAGCTGAACGAAGGTGCGGCCGGAAACAATTCGGGCGACTTCGTCATCCTGTGATGCGGTAGTCCGCCCGGCGGCAAGGGGTCGGCGGCTCGCCGCCGACCCCGATCCCGTTGTCGCGGGATGCCCGATCATCTATCGTCCATCCTCTCCTATTCCTAGAGATGGACGGATACCAAGATGGCGGTCATCAGCTGGACCGGGGCGAGCAATCTCGACCTGAAGATCCTGGGTCAGACGTTCGACTTCCGTTCGGACGTGCTGCAGATCTCGGACCCGTCGCTGCAGGCGAACCAGTTCGACCTGGTCGAGAACGGCACCGACCTGGTGATCGTGAAGTCGCGCGACGCGACGGGCGCGCCGCTGCCGGCCGCTTCGGTCACCTATGCCTACATCCCGAACATGCTCCTGCGCCAGGTCGGCGGCACGGACAGCTCGCCCGTCAGCTCGAACATCGTGCTGTCGAACGGCGGCCAGCTCTACATCGGCGACCGGATCACCGACACGCTGACGGACGACGCCGGCAACGACGCCACTGCGCTGTCGACGCAGCTCCAGTCGGTGCAGGTGTGGGGCCTCGGTGGCGCCGACACGATCTCGACGGGTGACGGTGCGGACCGCGTCTATGGCAACACGGGTGCGGACAGCATCAGCGGTGGTGCCGGCAACGACAGCATCTATGGCGGCCAGGAGAACGACACGGTCTCCGGCGGCGGCGGCAACGACAACGTCGCTGGCGACGCCGGCAACGACCAGGTCAATGGCGGCTCGGGCAACGACATCCTGTACGGCGGTGCCGGCAACGACGTCATCGACCCGGATACCGGCAACGACACGATCTTCGCCGGCAACGGCAACGACACCGTGACGGTCGGCGACAGCGACACCGGCAACAAGCTTATCTACATGGATAAGCTGCAGGACTATGTGAACATCATCTCGACCACGGGCGACCATGTCGTCTATCTGGGCGAGAACAACGATATCGCCGAACTCGAAGCCAACTCGGGCGACATCTACGTCCATGGCGATGGCGGCAACGACGAGATCTATGCCCAGAACTCCGGCTCCGACACGCTGGACGGCGGCAACGACGACGACATCGTCGCGATCCTGAACGGTTCGGTCGGCAAGAAGACGCTGATCGGCGGCTTCGGAGACGATGAGATCTCGGTCGAGGACAGCTCGGGCAACGCCAACGACCAGATCCTGCCGAACACGCAGGTGACCGTGTCGGGCGGCGAGGGCGACGACGAGATCTACTATAATCGTGGCCTGTTCATCACTGACGCCAACGACGGCGGCACGGACGACGACTACATCTCGTTCGTCGGCCCGACCGTCCTGACGCTGCGGGACCAGTCCCTCCAGAACATCGAGACGGTGGAGTTCAGCCACGAGAGCGACCATGTCGTTTTCTCCGACGGCAACGTCGCTGCCGGCGGGACGCTCACCATCATCGGGATCCGTGGCAAGGCCGGCGACATCTTCGACGGCCACCGGGAAACCGACGGCAGCTTCGTGATGTTCGGCGGCGACGCCGGCGACACCCTTACCGGGGGCGCAAGGAACGACACGCTGGAGGGTGGATTTGGCCGGGACCTGCTCTCGGGCGGCGGCGGGGCCGACCAGTTCGTGTTCGACATCGAATGGAACTACGACGCCGACAGCGACGTGCTCGCGGACTTCACGGGCGGCCTGGACAGGATGGTCTTCAACGGCAACGCCTTCGGCGGCATGTCGGCGGTCGACGGCTACAAGGGCACGAGCGGTGCGGGTGCCACGGCCAACGACAACCTGATGATCGCGACCGGCCAGGGCTACTCCACCCTGACGCAGTTCGACAGCTTCTTGTCCGAAGGGGTAGCGGCCAACGGCAAGCCCGGCTTCTACATCTTCTTCAACACCAGCACGAACCGGGCCGAGATGTACTTCGACACGGACATGACCAGCACGGATGGCGCCGTGCTGGTCGCGACCTTCAACAACATCACGGCGGTCAGCCAGCTCGACAAGCTGAACGAGGGTGCTGGCGGCCACAATTCTGGTGACTTCGTCATCCTCTGATCGGCAATATCGAACCGGTCGCCACCCGGGCCGGGGGAAAAATCCCCCGGCCCGTCATTTTAGGGTAGTGGAGCGGTTGGCGAATTCACTTGAAGGCCGCGGCCGGCGGCGATAATTTTGCGGTTGATTTCGCGGGGGGTGGGCGGTTGCGGGTGCAGCCGCGGGCGCACCCGTCTGCACGAAGGGGGCTATGGACATGGCAGTCATCAGTTGGAACGGGGCGAGCAATCTCGACCTCAAGATTCTGGGTCAGACGTTCGACTTCCGTTCGGACGTGCTGCAGATCTCGGACCCGTCGCTGCAGGCGAACCAGTTCGACCTGGTCGAGAACGGCACCGACCTGGTGATCGTGAAGTCGCGCGACGCGACGGGCGCGCCGCTGCCGGCCGCCTCGGTCACCTATGCCTACATCCCGAACATGCTGCTGCGCCAGGTCGGCGGCACGGACAGCTCGCCGGTCAGCTCGAACATCGTGCTGTCGAACGGCGGCCAGCTCTACATCGGCGACCGGATCACCGACACGCTGACGGACGACGCCGGCAACGACGCCACTGCGCTGTCGACGCAGCTCCAGTCGGTGCAGGTGTGGGGCCTCGGTGGCGCCGACACGATCTCGACGGGTGACGGTGCGGACCGCGTCTATGGCAACACGGGTGCGGACAGCATCAGCGGTGGTGCCGGCAACGACAGCATCTATGGCGGCCAGGAGAACGACACGGTCTCCGGCGGCGGCGGCAACGACAACGTCGCTGGCGACGCCGGCAACGACCAGGTCAATGGCGGCTCGGGCAACGACATCCTGTACGGCGGCGCCGGCAACGACGTCATCGACCCGGATACCGGCAACGACACGATCTTCGCCGGCAACGGCAACGACACCGTGACGGTCGGCGACAGCGACACCGGCAACAAGCTTATCTACATGGATAAGCTGCAGGACTATGTGAACATCATCTCGACCACGGGCGACCATGTCGTCTATCTGGGCGAGAACAACGACATCGCCGAGCTCGAAGCCAACTCGGGCGACATCCAGGTGTTCGGCCAGGATGGCAACGACGAGATCTATGCCCAGAACTCCGGCTCCGACACGCTCGACGGCGGCAACGACGACGACGATATCCTGGTCGGCAACGGTTCGGTCGGCGACAAGGTGCTGATCGGCGGCTTCGGCGACGACAATATCTATGTCTCCGATACGTCGGGCTTCGCCGATGACCAGATCCTGCCGAATACCCACGTGACCGTGTCGGGTGGCGAGGGCGAGGATTTCGTCGGTTACAATCGTGGCCTGTTCATCACCGACGCCAATGACGGCGGCACCGACGACGACACGATCCAGTTCCTGCAGCAGACGATCCTGACGCTGCGCGACAAGTCGATCGAGAACTTCGAGACGGTGTCGTTCAGCTACTATTCCGGCGACCGCGTGATCTTCGCCGACGGCAACGTCGCGTCGGGTGCGTCCATGGACGTCTACGGCAATGGCGGCGAGGATTACCTCGATGCCGGCCGCGAGACCAATGGCACCTACGTCCTGTTCGGCGGCGAGGATTCCGACACCCTGATCGGCGGCGCCAAGAACGACACGCTGGTCGGCGGCGAGGATACCGACCTGCTGACGGGCGGTGCGGGCAAGGACCAGTTCGTGTTCGAGGACGGCGACTTCGCCGACACGATCAGCCCCTACTACCCGGAGCCGGACGTCCTGCAGGACTTCACGGGCGGCACGGACCAGGCGATCTTCAACGGCAATGCCTTCGGCGGCGTGTCGGCGATCGACGGCTACAAGGGCACGACGGGCGTCGGCGCCAGCGCCAACGACAACCTGTTGATCGCCACCGGCCAGGGCTACTCGACCATCACGCAGTTCGACACGTTCCTGTCGGAAGGGGCCGCGGACAACAACAAGCCCGGCTTCTACATCTTCTTCAACACCAGCGCGAACCGTGCGGAGATGTACTTCGACACGGACATGACGAGCACGGCCGGCGCGATCCTGATCGCGACCTTCAACAACATCACGGCGGTCAGCCAGCTCGACAAGCTGAACGAAGGCCCGACCGGCAACAACTCCGGCGACTTCGTCATCATCTGATCCAAGGCCCAAGCAGTAAGGCCCGGGGGAGCGATCCCCCGGGCCTTTTCTGCTTTACGGCCGGCCTCCGCGGGCCGGCGCGCGCAATGGCCAGCCGGCGTAATGGTCAGGCGGCGAGGTGCTGGGCGAAGAAGGCCTGGGTCCGCTCCCACGCCTGCTCGGCGCAGGCCGGGGTGAAGTCCTTGCGCTCGTCGCAGGCAAAGCCGTGTCCGGCGGGATAGATGTGGATTTCCACCGCCGGCTGGGCGCGCGCGATCTTCAGCACGTCGGCCATCGGGATGCCGCCGTCGCGATCGCCGAAATGCAGCATGGTGGGCACCTTCGGCGCCTCGCCCAGGAAGGGGACGATCTGCCCGCCGTAATAGCCGACCGCGGCCGCGACCGGCAGCCGGGCGGCGGCCAGGTAGGAGACCGAGCCACCCCAGCAGAAGCCGACCGAGCCCACCTTCAGCCCCTCGCCGGCCAGCAGGGCGACAGCGGCACCGATGTCGGCCACCACCGCGTTCCAGTCGGTCTTGGCGCGGATGTCGCGCCCGGCGGCGATGTCGTCCGGCTCGTAGCCCAGCGCCACGCCGCGTTCCACCCGGTCGAAGAGGGCGGGGCAGACGGCGGCATACCCGGCCGCGGCATAGCGGTCGGTCACGTTGCGCATGTGCTGGTTGACCCCGAATATCTCCTGGATCACCACGATGCCGGCCTTGGGCTTGCCCGCAGGGTCGGCGCGATAGGCGGCCAGCTTGTGGCCGTCCTTGGCCGTAAGTTCGATGTCCTTGCCCATGGGGCTCTCCTTGGTTGGGGTCTTCAGGCGGCCGGCTGGCCGAGCTTGGCCTCGACCAGGCGCGCGAACAGCGTGGCGCCCAGCGGCAGCACCTCGTCGTTGAAGTCGTAGCCGGGGTTGTGGACCTCGCAACTGCCGCCGGAATCCCCGGACCCGCCCTGGCCGGTCAGGATGAAGGCGCCCGGAACGGCGTTCAGCATGTAGGAGAAATCCTCCGACCCCATGACGAGCGCGCCGTTGCGGTTCACGTTCTCCTCGCCCACGAGGGACGCGGCCACGTCGGCGATGAAGTTCGTCTCGTCCGGGTTGTTCACCAGCGGCGGGTAGCCCTGGCGGATGTCGCAGACGGCCGTGGCGCCGTAGGCGCCGGCGATCTGTGTCGCCACCCGCTCCAGCGAGCGCATCAGGGTCTGCATCACCTCGGGCTTGAAGGCGCGGATGGTGCCGCGCAGGACGGCCGTCTCGGGGATGACGTTGTAGGCGTCGCCGGCATGGATCTGGGTGATGCTGAGGACGGCCGGGTCGTGCGGCGACAGCGTGCGCGAGCGGATGGTCTGGGCCGCGGTCACGATGTGCGAGGCGACGACAACCGGGTCGATGCCGGATTCGGGCCGCGCGCCGTGGGCGCCCTTGCCCTTGATGGTGATGTCGAAGCTGCCGGCACCCGCCATCATCGGGCCGGGGCGGATCTGGAACTTGCCGACCGGCAGGCTCGGGCGGTTGTGCATGCCGAAGACGGAATCGCAGGGGAACTTCTGGAACAGCCCCTCCTCGACCATCACCCGGCCGCCGCCCGGCCCTTCCTCGGCCGGCTGGAAGATGAAGTGGACGGTGCCCTGGAACTTGCGCGTCTCGGCCAGGTAGCGGGCGGCCGTCAGCAGCATGGCGGTGTGCCCGTCATGGCCGCAGCCATGCATCTTGCCCTTGTGGGTGGAGCGGTGGGCGAAGGTGTTGGTCTCCTCCATCGGCAGCGCGTCCATGTCGGCGCGCAGGCCGATGGAGTTCGGGCTGTTGCCGACGCGGATGGTGCCGACGACGCCGGTCTTGGCGATGCCGGTCGTCACCTCGCAGCCATAGGACCGCAGCTTCTCGGCGACGATGGCGCTGGTGCGCTCCTCCTCGAAGGCCAGTTCGGGATGGGCATGGATGTCGCGGCGGACGGCCGTCATCTCTTCGTGCCAGCCGGCGATGATGGGGTCGATCTTCATGGGTTCGTTCCTTGTCAGGCGGCCCTGTTTCAGGCTGGTCAAGCTTCAGGCTGGCCGGGCGGCCAGCTTGGCCTCGACGAGGCGCGCGAACAGCGTGGCGCCCAGCGGCAGCAGGTCGTCGTTGAAATCGTAGCCCGGGTTGTGCAGCTCGCAGCCGCCCCCGCTGCCCATATGGCCACTGCCGCTGTGCCCGCCGCCCTGGCCGGACAGGATGAAGGCGCCGGGGACGGCCTCCAGCATGTAGGAGAAATCCTCCGAGCCCATCACCCGCGGCCCGTTGCGCTGCACGTTCTCCTCGCCCACCAGCGACACGGCGACGTCGGCCATGAAGGCGGCCTCCTTGGCGTCGTTCACCAGCGGTGGATAGCCCCGGCGGATGTTGGGCACCGCCTCGGCGCCGAAGGCGGCCGCCACCTCGCGCGCGACCCGCGAGAGCGCGGTCGTGACGGCCTCGCGCACCTCGTTGCTGTAGCAGCGCAGGGTGCCGCGCAGCACCGCCGTCTCCGGGATGACGTTGTAGGCGTCGCCCGCATGGATCTGGGTGATGCTGAGGACGACCGGGTCGTGCGGGCTGGTGTTGCGCGACACGATGGTCTGGGCCGCACCCACGATGTGGGCCGCCACCACCACCGGGTCGATGCTGGATTCGGGCCGGGCGCCATGGCCGCCCTTGCCCTTGATGGCGATGTCGAAGCGGGTGCCGCCGGCCAGCATCGGCCCCGGCCGGATCGAGAACTGGCCGACCGGCAGGCTCGGCCGGTTGTGCATGGCAAAGACCGTGTCGCAGGGGAACTTCTGGAACAGCCCCTCCTCGACCATCACCCGGCCGCCGCCGCCGCCCTCCTCGGCCGGCTGGAAGATCAGGTGCACGGTGCCCTGGAAGTTGCGGGTCTCGGCCAGGTACTTGGCCGCCCCCAGCAGCATGGTGGTGTGGCCGTCATGGCCGCAGCCATGCATCTTGCCCTTGTACTTCGAGGCATGCTCGAAGGTGTTGGTCTCCTGCATCGGCAGGCAGTCCATGTCGGCGCGCAGGCCGATGGAATCCGGGCTGTTGCCGACGCGGATGGTGCCGACGACGCCGGTCCTGGCCAATCCGGTCGCGACCTCGCAGCCGAACTCGCGCAGCTTCTCGGCGACGATGGCGCTGGTGCGCTCCTCCTCGAAGCCCAGCTCCGGGTGGGCATGGATGTCGCGCCGCCAGCGCGTCATCTCGTCGTGGAAGGCGGCGATCCTTGGTTCGATATTCATCGCTGTGCCCTCCGGCGTCAGGCGGCGGCTTCGGTCGACAGCTTCTTCTCGACCAGGCGGGCGAACAGCGTGGCGCCCAGCGGCAGCACGTCGTCGTTGAAGTCGTAGCCGGGATTGTGGACTTCGCAGGACGTGTGGCCGCTTCCTGACGTGCCGCCGCCCTGGCCCAGCATGACGAAGGCGCCGGGCACGGCCTGCAGCATGTAGGAGAAATCCTCCGACCCCATGATGCGCGGGCCGTTGCGCTCGACATTCTCGGCCCCCACGATCTCGGTCGCGACGTCGGCCAGGAAGCCTGCCTCCTTCTCGTCGTTCACCAGCGGCGGGTAGCCGTCCTTGATGTCGACGATGGCCTCGGCGCCAAAGGCGCCGGCCATCTCGTGGGCGATGCGGGTGAAGGTGGCGCGCACCTGCTCGCGCGCCTGCTCGCTGAAGCAGCGGATGGTGCCGCGCAGGACGGCCGTCTCGGGGATGACGTTGTAGGCGTCGCCCGCATGGATCTGCGTCACGCTGAGGACGACCGGCTCGTGCGGGCTCATGGTGCGCGACACGATGCTCTGGGCGGCGGTCGCGATGTGGGCCGCCGTGATCACCGGGTCGATGCCGGTCTCGGGCTTGGCGCCGTGCGTGCCGCGGCCCTTCACCGTGATGTCGAAGCGCATGCCACCGGCCAGCATCGGGCCGGGCCGGATCTGGAACTTGCCCGCCTCCAGCACCGGCCAGTTGTGCATGGCGAAGATGGCGTCGCACGGGAACTTCTCGAACAGCCCTTCCTCGACCATCACCCGGCCGCCGCCCTGGCCTTCCTCGGCCGGCTGGAAGATCAGGTGGACGGTGCCCTGGAAGTTGCGCGTCTCGGCCAGGTACTTGGCGGCACCCAGCAGCATGGTGGTGTGGCCGTCATGGCCGCAGCCATGCATCCGCCCCTTGAACTTCGAGGCATGGGCGAAGCTGTTCATCTCCTGCATCGGCAGGCAGTCCATGTCGGCCCGCAGCCCGACCGCGCGCGGGCTGTTGCCGACGCGGATGGTGCCGACGACGCCCGTCTTGGCGATGCCGGTCGTGACCTCGCAGCCATATTCCCTGAGCTCGCGGGCGACGATGGCGCTGGTGCGTTCCTCCTCGAAGCCAAGCTCGGGATGGGCGTGGATGTCACGCCGGATGCGGGTCAATTCCTCGTGCCAGGCGGCAATCCGCGGTTCGATGTTCATGGCTGGGATTCCCTTGGAAGGGGGTCGGAAGGGGAGTGGGCCGATGCTACCCCCTCATGCCGCCGCGGTCACGGGCTGCCGCGCGCACCGCGCCCGGGGCCTGGGTTTGCTCGGGTCGGCGGGGCCGCGGTCGGGGCTATCGGCACGGTCGCCTATTTGCGCACCGCCCCCCTCGGCGTCACGGCCGGGATCGGCGCCCGCGCCCGCCAGGCGGCCGCCGCCGTCGATCTGCTGCCCGTAACCCTGCACGGGCTGGACGGGTTCGCAGGCTGTGCGACCGCCATCCGCGACGCGCGGGCGTCCGCCCGGGCCTGGCCGCCGGCCGCCGCCTGTCGCCCGCCGGTTGAAGAGGCATCTGGCGGTCCGCCCTCCATTTCCGCCATGATGGCTGGGACATAAGGTCGGGAGGGGGACGAGATGGGACGGATTCATCCAACAGGCTGCGCCTGCTGCCAGCCGACGCGACGGCGGTTTCTGGCGGGCGGCCTCGCCATGGGCATGCTGGCGGCAGCGCCGGGCCTGGCGCGGGCGGCCGATTATGGCCGGATCGACGCCTTCCTGGTCAATTGCATGGACCCGCGCATCGTCATTGCCAGCCACCGCTACATGCAGGCCGCCGGTCTGGCCGAGGGGCGCTATAGCCAGTTCGTGATGGCCGGCGGACCGCTGGCCGTCATCGCCGACAGCTTTGCCGACTGGCGCAAGACCTTCTGGGACAATCTCGGCGCCACCATCCAGCTCCACAACATCCACCGCGTCGTGGCCCTGTCGCACCGCGACTGCGGCGCCGTGCGCATCGCCTTCGGGCCGGAAGCCGTGGCGACGCCGGAGTTGGAGACCGCCCGCCACGCCCTGCTGCTGGGCCAGTTCCGCCAGGCCGTCCTGGCAGCCCACCCGACCTTGACGGTCGAGACGGGCATCATGGCGCTGGATGGGAGCGTGCAGGCCGTCGTCTGAGCGAAACGGCGACCGGTCGGGGCGGCCGCTACTCGGCCGCCTGCCGCCCGTCCTCGTCGCGCGGCGGGAACAGGCTCTCGCGCGCGCTCTGGCGGGCGTCGAAGCGGGTCCAGGTCTCGGCCCACTCGCCGCGCGTCGCGGCCTTGGAGTATTCGGTCGAGCGCGTCTCGAAGAAGTTGGCGTGCTCGACGCCGTTCAGGATCGAGGTCAGCCAGGGCAGGGGGTGCTGGTCGACCTTGTAGACGGCGGGCAGGCCAAGCTGCTTCAGGCGCCAGTCGGCGATGTAGCGGATATAGCGCTTCAGGTCCTCGGCCTTCATGCCCTCGACCGGCCCCATCTCGAATGCCAGGTCGATGAAGTCGTCCTCCAGCCGCACCACGGTCCGGCAGCAATCGACGATGTCGTCCTTCACCGCGCGGGTCAGGCAGCCGGTCTCGCGCGCGAAGGCGTGGAACAGCCGCACGATGCCCTCGCAATGCAGGCTCTCGTCGCGCACCGACCAGGAGACGATCTGGCCCATCCCCTTCATCTTGTTGAAGCGCGGGAAGTTCATCAGCATGGCGAAGCTGGCGAAGAGCTGCAGCCCCTCGGTGAAGGCGCCGAACATGGCCAGCGTGCGGGCGATGTCGGCATCGTTCTCGACGCCGAAATTCTGCATGTAGTCATGCTTGGCCGCCATCTCGCGGTGCTGCATGAAGGCGCCGTACTCGGACTCCGGCATGCCGATGGTGTCGAGCAGGTGGCTGTATGCCGCGATGTGGATCGTCTCCATGTTGGAGAACGAGGTCAGCATCATCTTCACTTCGGTCGGCTTGAACACCCGGCCATAGCGCTCGTGGTAGCAGTCCTGCACCTCGACATCGGCCTGGGTGAAGAAGCGGAAGATCTGGGTCAGCAGGTTGCGCTCGTGCGGCGTCAGCTTGCGCGCCCAGTCGCGGCAATCCTCGCCCAGCGGCACCTCCTCCGGCATCCAGTGGATCTGCTGCTGGCGCTTCCAGAACTCGTACGCCCACGGATATTCGAAGGGCTTGTAGAGCTTGCGGGCGGAGAGGAGGCATGGGGCCTTCGGGGCTGGGCTGGCGTGAAGTTCAGGAGCGGGCGATGCCGGTCGAGCCGAAGCCGCCGGTGCCGCGATCGGACGGGGCCGAGAATTCGGCGACGACGGTCAGTTCCGGCCGCAGGATCGGCACGAACACCATCTGGGCGATGCGGTCGCCGGGCTGGATGGTGATGACGTCCATCCCCGACGTCGGGTTGCGGTTCCACACGGATACCATGATCTCCCCCTGATAGTCGGGGTCGATGACGGCGACGCCGTTGCCCAGCACCAGCCCCTTCTTGTGGGCAAGGCCCGAACGCGGATAGAGCATCGCGGCCATGCCGGGATCGGCCATGTGGATGGCGATGCCGGTCGGCACCAGGATGGCCGGCGCCTGCGGATGGAGCGCCAGCGGCAGGTCGAGGCAGGCGACGAGGTCGATGCCGGCCGCCATCGGCGTCTGGTAGCCGGGCATGCCGAAGCGCTCCAGCATCGCCGGCCGCAGCAGGCGGATCTCGCAACGCATGGCCGTTCCCGCTGCCGACGACCGCGCTACTGGCAGGCCAGGCATTCGTCGTAGTCGCGCACCTCGGCCACCAGGCGGCGGCGGTCGATGGTGTTGTCGGCCTCCACCCCGCCCGCGAAGGATGCCCGCTGCACGCTCTTGGAGCGGCAGTAGTAGAGGCTCTTCAGCCCCATCTCCCACGCGCGGTAGTGCAGCATCAAGAGGTCCCACTTCTCGGCGTCGCCCGCCAGGAAGAGGTTGAGCGAGGTCGACTGGCAGATATAGGGCGTGCGGTCGGCCGCGAACTCCAGCAGCCAGCGCTGGTCGATCTCGAAGGCGGTGCGGAAGCAGGCGCGCTCGTCCTCGGACAGGCATTCCAGGTGCTGGACAGAGCCCTCATGCTCGAGGATCGACTGCCACACCTCCTCGCGGTCCCAGCCCTTCTCGCGCAGCAGGCGCTGGAGGTGGATGTTCTTCACCGCGAACGAGCCCGACAGGGTCTTGTGGGTATAGAGGTTGGCCGGGATCGGCTCGATGCCGGCCGACGTGCCGCCGCAGATGATCGAGATGGAGGCGGTCGGCGCGATCGCGATCTTGTGCGAGAAGCGCTCCATGGTGCCCGTGTCGGCCGCATCCAGGCAGGGGCCGCGCTCGACCGCCAGCATCATGCTGGCCGCATCCGCGCGCTCCTTGATGTGGCGGAAGATGCGCATGTTCCACGACTTGGCGAGCGCGCTTTCCAGCGGGATGCCCATGCCTTGCAGGAAGCTGTGGAAGCCCATGACGCCCAGCCCGACCGAGCGCTCGCGCATGGCGCTGTACTTGGCCCGCGCCATCGGCTCGGGCGCGCGGTCGATGAAGTCCTGCAGGACGTTGTCGAGGAAGCGCATCACGTCCTCGACGAAATGCTTCTCGCCGCGCCACTCCTCCCAGGTCTCGCAGTTGAGCGAGGACAGGCAGCAGACGGCCGTGCGCTCCTGGCCCAGATGGTCGGGGCCGGTCGCCAGCGTGATCTCGCTGCACAGGTTGGAGGTGGTGACCTTCAGCCCCAGCTCGCGCTGGTGGGCCGGCAGGTTGCGGTTGACCGTGTCGATGAAGACGACATAGGGCTCGCCCGTCGCGATGCGCGTCTCGACGATGCGCTGGAAGAGGGCGCGCGCATCGACCCGCGACATCACCTCGCCCGTGCGCGGGCTCTTCAGCGGGAAGTCCGTGCCGTCGCGCACCGCCTCCATGAAGGCATCCGTCAGCAGCACGCCGTGATGCAGGTTGAGGGACTTGCGGTTGAAGTCGCCGGACGCCTTGCGGATCTCGATGAACTCCTCGATCTCCGGATGGTCGACGTCCAGATAGACCGCGGCCGAGCCGCGCCGCAGCGAGCCCTGGCTGATCGCCAGCGTCAGCGAATCCATGACGCGGATGAAGGGGATGATGCCGGACGTCTTGCCGTTCAGGCCGACCGGCTCGCCGATGCCGCGCACCCGGCCCCAATAGGTGCCGATGCCGCCGCCGCGCGCCGACAGCCAGACATTCTCGTTCCAGGTGTTGACGATGTCGTCCAGGCTGTCGCCGACCGAGTTCAGGTAGCACGAGATCGGCAGGCCGCGGCCGGTGCCGCCGTTCGACAGCACGGGCGTCGCCGGCATGAACCACAGGCGGCTCATGTAGTCGTAGATGCGCTGGGCGTGGGCGCCGTCGTCGGCATAGGCGTCGGCCACGCGCGCGAACAGCGACTGGTAGGTCTCGCCGGGCAGCAGGTAGCGGTCGTTCAGCGTCGCCTTGCCGAAATCGGTCAGCAGGGCATCCCGCGTGGGGTCGATCGTCACCCGTCCAACCCGCAGTGCCCGGAAATCGCCGTCCATGATCTTCCCCCAGAACCCCCGGAAATGCTGGCTTCCAGGGGTACGATATGGCTTCCCCCGCCTGTGCCGGCAACGGCGCGACGCGGGGCTTGATGAACCCGACGCGAAGCGCGGCCCCATATCTAGGTTCAGTTTAAGGTCGCCTGTCAATATCTTGACATAACCGGATTTCGTTGCCGGCCCGGTCCGGCCCATGATACCGCCACTGTTCCCCGCCGCAGGAGCCGCCATGCCCGCCGCCGACCAGCCCTCCACCCCGCCGGTCCTGACCATCGAGGGCGCGCGGGCGACCGTCCGCCTGAATCGCCCGGCCCAGCACAATCGCATCGAACCGGACGACCTGCGGGTCCTGATGGACCATTTCTCGGCCGCCGCGGCCGATCCGGCGGTGCGCGTGCTGGTGCTGACGGGCACCGGCCGCACCTTCTGCGCCGGCTACGACATCGGCGCGCTGGCCCGCGGCCGGGTGCCGGTCGGCGGCGCCGATTCGCCGCCCCTCTTCGGCGACGTGGTCGACCGGCTGGAGGACCTGACGCTGCCCACCATCGTGGCGCTGAACGGCGGCGTGTTCGGCGGCGGCACCGACCTGGCGCTCGCCTGCGACTTCCGCATCGGCGTCGAGGGCGCGCGCATGTTCATGCCGGCAGCCCGCCTGGGCCTGCAATACTACACGACCGGCCAGCGCCGCTATGTGGAGCGGCTGGGGCTGGGTGCGGCCAAGCGCCTCTTCCTGGCGGGGGAGACGCTGGATGCCCAGGCGATGCGCGATATCGGCTATCTCGACGAGATCGTCCCGGCCGAGGGGCTGGAGGCGCGCGTCGACGGACTGGTCGGGCAACTCGCGGTCGGCTCTCCCCGGGCCATCGTCGGCATGAAGCGGACGCTGAACTCGATCGCCCGCGGCACGCTCGACCGTGCGGCGGCCGATGCCGCCTATGCCCAGAGCATCCAGTCGGCCGACGCGGCCGAGGGCGTGCGCGCCTGGCACGAGAAGCGGCCGCCGAACTTCACCGGCAACTGATCCCCAGGCGGACGGTCGCCCGCACGTCCAGCCGGCGCCCGTCCCATGCGACCAGCGACAGCGCGTCGATGGTGAGGGGCGTTCCCGCCAGCCCGGCGGCCAGCCGCCGCACCCGGCGCGCGCCCGCGGCGTCGAGGCCGGCTGCCACGGTGACGTGCGGGTGATAGGGGGCGGTGCCGCGCCGGTTGCCGTCGAGCGGCGGCCGCGACAGGCGGTGGTGCAGCCGGGCGAGCCGCCGGCCGCCGGCCGCAAGCGGCATCAGGACATACCAGCCGCGCGGCCCCGGGGTGCGCAGGGCATGCGCGTGGCCCAGCGTGCCGCGGATCGCCCCCGGCGTGGCGGATGCGGCCTGGCGGAGGCGGGCGAGGCCGGCGTCCATGGCCACGCCCGCCTTGGGGAAAGCCACGGTGACATGGGTGGGGACGATGCGGGCGCGGGGGTCGAACCGGGCGCGCAGGCGCTCGATCCGCCGGCCGGCTAGGCCGCGCACGACCGGGCGGCCGATCACCGCCAGCATCGCCACCATCGCTAGGCCAGCAGGTGGGCGGTGGCTCCCGGCAGCAGGGGCGGCACCAGCATCGGCGTGCCCGATTGCCGCAAGCCTGCCTCGAACTTGGCCATGGTATCGCCCGGCAGGCCGGCGGGCGGGCGGCGCCACGCATGGCGAATCCATGAGGTCTCGAACACCCAGGCGCCGCTGCCGGCGTCGATCGCGGCCGGCTCCTCCCCCGGCTCCACCGGCACGCCCTGGCGCGTGCCGCCGGCGCAGATCAAGGCACGATGCCCCAGCAGGCAGTTGCCGGCGCTATACAGGAACCGTCGATCGAGCGCTGCCCCGGGCGCCACGAACATGCCATAGAGGGTGGGCAGGAACCAGGCGAAGACCAGCGGCGCCCACGACGCGAGCGGCCGGTCGCTGCGCAGGATCTGCACCTGGGGCCGGCCGGCCGGGTCGGCCAGGGCCACGACCGCCGGGTCGTGGTCGGGCTGCACCACCCAGATGGCGACGGGCCGCCGCTGCTGGGCCCGCAGCATGGCGATCTGGGCCGCTACCGCGTCGGCCTGACCGCCCTGCAGCAGGGCCGTGACCGGGAACGGATTGTAGACGAACTCGGAAGCGCTGGCGTCGCTCATCGGGGCTGCTTGGACTTGGGGTTGGCCGGATCGGACCGCAGCCGCCAGCCCAGCGCGCGCAGATAGCCCAGCGTCGCGTTGCGCTCGAGCGCGTAGCGGGCCTCGTTGCGGAACGATGCGTGCTCGTCGAAGGTCCAATCCGGCTCGATGTCGGCGCTGGTCTCGTTGGCCGTCTGCTGGGGAACGACGGTGGCGATGCCCAGGCGCGCACAGGCGGCGCCGAAATGCATGTCCTCGGCGTTGCGCAGATGCAGCGGCGGGATCGACCACATGTGGTGCGCCAGTTCCGTCCGGAACAGCCACGAGCAGCAGCCGAAATCGACGCGCGTGTCCTTGGCCGCGCGGCCCTTGAGCGCGGGATAGAGGCCGGCGCGGATGTCGTTCGAACGCACCGGCAGCAGGCATCCCTGACCCGATATGACGGCCTTGTGGTGCGCCTGCTTGGCCAGCGCATATTCCAGCCAGCGCCGCCCGGGCATCATGTCGTCGTCGATGATCGTGGTCAGTGCCGTGCTCGCCATCGTCGCCAGGGCGAAGCGGCCGAAATACCCCAGGTCATGCTCGGCCCGGAAGTAGTTCACGTCGGCCCAGTCGATCGACCGCACGATGGCCGAGACGTCCAGGTGCGTGCCGCAGTGATAGATCCAGATGGCGTCCGGGCGCCTGGTCTGCCCGGCCAGGGCCTGCAACTGCCGGGCAAGGGATTCCCGTTTCCAGACCGTCAGGATGGCGGTCAATCCGGTATCGGCCATGGCTAGACGTCGAGGTTGGCGACCTTCAGGGCATTCTCCTGGATGAAGTCGCGGCGCGGCTCCACCTCGTCGCCCATCAGGGTCTCGAACACGCTCTTGGCATCGGCCTCGTCGCTCACCTTCACCTGAAGGAGGGCGCGGGCGTTCTGGTCCAGCGTGGTCTCCCACAACTGGTCGGGGTTCATCTCGCCCAGCCCCTTGTAGCGCTGGGTGGTGACGCCGCGGCGGCCCTCGGCCATCACGCCGTCGACCAGCGACAGCGGCCCGGTCACGGGGTAGCTGCGATCCTTGATGCGCAGCGTGCCGGCGCCGGCGTAGCTGGCGGCCAGGTCGGCCGACATGGCCGAAAGGCGTCGCGCCTCGCCCGAGCCGACGAGAGCGGCCTCCACGATGTAGCGCTCGGCCACGCCGCGCACGACGCGCTGGACGGCGATCGCACCCTCCTGCACCTGGCCCATCCAGGTGCGCTCCAGGTCGGACGCCAGGCCGTTCAGGCGGGTGGCGATGATGTTCGCGGCCTCGGCCATCCGCGCCGGGTCGGCCATGTATTCGGGCGTCAGCACGCCGGCGATGGCCGCCTGCTCGATCGTCGGCAGGTGGGCGACGCGCCGGGCCAGCGACAGCATCATCGCCCGGGCCTGGCGCCCCTCGTCCACCAGCGCCCGCAGGTCGGGGCCGGTCCGCCTTGCGCCGTCATGCTGGTCGAACACGGCATCGTCGAGCCCGGCCGTCACCAGGTACTCGTCGAGCGCGCGATCGTCCTTCAGGTAGACGGCCGAGTTGCCGCGCTTGGCGCGGTACAGCGGCGGCTGGGCGATATAGACATACCCCGCCTCGATCAGCGGGCGCATCTGGCGGAAGAAGAAGGTCAGCAGCAGGGTGCGGATGTGGCTGCCGTCGACGTCGGCGTCCGTCATGATGATGATCTTGTGGTAGCGCACCTTCGACAGGTCGAAGCCGCCCATCTTGGGATCGTCGTCGCCGATGCCGGTGCCCAGCGCCGTGATCAGGGTGGTGATTTCCTGCGAACTCAGCATCTTGTCGAAGCGCACGCGCTCCACGTTCAGGATCTTGCCGCGCAGCGGCAGGATCGCCTGGAAGCGCCGGTCGCGGCCCTGCTTGGCCGACCCGCCGGCCGAATCGCCCTCGACGAGGAACAGCTCGGACAGGGACGGGTCCTTCTCCTGGCAGTCGGCCAGCTTGCCGGGCAGGCTGCCCAGGCCCAGGCCCTTGGGGTTGCGGATGGTCTCGCGGATCTTGCGCGCGGCCTCGCGCGCCTGGGCCGCCAGGTACATCTTCTTGATGATGACCTTGGCGCCGTCCGGGTGCTCCTCGAACCATTGCCGCAGGCGGTCGGCGGCGACGGCCTCGACCGCCGGGCGGACCTCCGACGAGACCAGCTTGTCCTTGGTCTGGGACGAGAATTTCGGGTCCGGCACCTTGATCGACAGCACGCAGGTCAGGTTTTCCCGCATGTCCTCGCCGGTGAGCTGCAGCTTCTCGCTCTTGGCCAGGCCGCTCTCGGCGGCATAGGCGTTGACCGTGCGCGTCAGGGCCGCGCGGAAGCCGGCCAGGTGGGTGCCGCCGTCGCGCTGCGGGATGTTGTTGGTGAAGCACAGCATGGTCTCGTGGAACCCGTCGTTCCACTGCAGGGCCACCTCGACCATGACGCCGTCGCGCTCGCCGCGAATGAAGATGGGGTCCTTGTGCTCGCTCTTGCGCGAGCGGTCGAGATACTGGACGAAGGCCGCGATTCCGCCCTCGTAGTGGAAGGTCTCGGTGCGGACATCGACGCCGCGCGCGTCGGTCAGGACCAGGGTCACGCCGGAATTGAGGAAGGACAGCTCGCGCAGCCGGTGCTCCAGCGTCGCGAAGTCGAACTCGGTCTTGGTGAAGGTGAGCTTGGAGGCGAGGAAGGTGACCTCGGTGCCGCGCTTGTCGGTCGGGCCGACGACGGCCAGCGGCTCCACCCGGTCGCCGTGGCGGAAGCGCATGAAATGCTCCTTGCCGCCGCGGAAGATGCGCAGGTCGAGCTGCTCGGACAGCGCGTTCACGACCGACACGCCGACGCCGTGCAGCCCGCCCGACACCTTGTAGGAATTCTGGTTGAACTTACCGCCGGCATGGAGCTGGGTCATGATGACCTCGGCCGCCGACACGCCTTCCTCGATATGCATGTCGACGGGAATGCCGCGGCCATTGTCGGTGACCGTCACCGAGCCGTCGCCGTTCAGCGTCACCGTCACCCGGTCGGCATGGCCGGCCAAGGCCTCGTCGATGGCGTTGTCGACCACCTCGTAGACCATGTGGTGCAGGCCCGAGCCGTCATCGGTGTCGCCGATATACATGCCCGGCCGCTTGCGCACCGCCTCCAGCCCTTTCAGGACCTGGATCGAGCTGGCGTCGTAGGCATTGTCCTGCGGCGGGGTGGCAGGGTCGGGCTGGGACATCGGTAATTCTCCGTTCAGCGCGGCGTCACGATCGCGTCGACCACGCGGAAATGCTGTGCGGCCTCGGCCAGCGGGCCGAACAGGTCCGCATCGGTGCCGGTGAGCCATGCCTGGACGCCAAGCGCCAGGATCTCGTCATAGAGATGGGTACGCCGCTCGCCATCCAGGTGGGCGGCAACCTCATCCAGCAGCAGAATCGGCGGCACGCCACGGGCGGCCGTCTGCAGGCGCACGTCGGCCAGCACGATGGCCAGCAGCAGCGCCTTCTGTTCGCCGGTCGAGCAATGCTCGGCCGGCATGTCCTTCAGCGCGTGGCGCACCGCCAGGTCGCTGCGATGGGGGCCGACCGCGGCCCCGCCGCTGTCGCCGTCGCTACGCCGCCCGGCGGCCAGCGCCTGGCGCATGCGGTCCTCGGCGGCCAGCGCCGGCATCTCTTCCAGCCACTCTTCGATCTGGCCGGTCATCGCCAGGCGCGGGCGCGGGAAGGGGCCGACTCCTTCGGCGGCGGCATGGTCGATGGCCGTCGCCAGGTCGCGGCGGGCGACCGCGATCGCCACACCCTGGCTCGCCAGTTGCTCCTCGATGCCCGCGAACCAGGTGCGGTCGCCGGCGCGCTCGCGCAGCAGGCGGCCGCGCTCGCGCAGCGCATGCTCGTAGGCCGCGACCCGGCCGGCATGCTCGGGATCGAAGCCGAAGACCAGCCGGTCGACGAACCGGCGCCTGCCGCCGGCACTTTCCAGGAACAGCCGGTCCATCTGCGGCGTCAGCCAGACGACCCCGGCGATGCCCGTCAGGCTGGCCTGGCCGCGCTGTGGGGTGCCGTCGATGCGCAGCACGCGCCGCTCGCGGCCCTCGCCCTCCGGGTCGCGGCCGGTGCCGACGGCGACGGGGCCGGCCTCGGTCTGGATCGTGGCGGCCATGCCCCACGGGCCGCCGCCGATGCGATCGACCTCGCTCAGCTTCGACCGGCGCAGGCCGCGGCCGGGCGCCAGGAAGGACACCGCCTCCAGCAGGTTGGTCTTGCCGGCGCCGTTGGGTCCGGCCAGGGCGACTGGCCGGCCGTCCAGGTCGATCCGTGCCTGCCGGTAGCAGCGGAAATCGGTCAGGTCGAGCCGGGTTACCGCGACCGCGGCGGTCCCGGCGATGCTGGCCCGATCTCGCTCGGTCCCGTCTCCCGCGGTTCCGTCCGCCGCAAACCGGGTGACGCCAACCTGGGCGACGCTCGACGCGGGGACGGCGATCACACCCGCATCGGCATCAGGACATAGAGCGCCGAGGCGTCCTGGCTGTCCTGGACGAGGGTGGGGGAACCGGCATCGGCCATGGCGAAGCGGGCGTCGTCGCCCTCGATCTGCTGCAGGATGTCGAGCAGATAGCGGGCGTTGAAGCCGATCTCGATGGGGGCGGCGGAGTAGGTGACCTCGACCTCCTCCTGGGCGGTGCCGGTGTCGGCGCTGGTCGCCGACAGCACCAGGCCCTTGGGGGCGATGTGTAGCTTCACCGCGCGCGCCTTGTCCGAGGTGATGGTCGACACGCGGTCGACCGCCTCGAAGAACGGCTGGCGCGGCACGTCCATCACCTTGTCGTTCTGCTGCGGGATGACGCGCTCATATTCCGGGAAGCTGCCGTCGATCAGCTTGGAGGTGAGGGTGGCACCCTCGAACGAGAAGCGGATCTTCGCCTCCGACACGCCGATGCCGACCGGCGCGCCGACCTCCTCGATCAGCTTGCGCAGCTCGTTCACGGTCTTGCGCGGCACGATGACGCCGGGCATGCCCTGCGCGCCCTCGGGCAGCGGCATCTCCACCCGGGCCAGGCGATGGCCGTCGGTGGCGACGGCACGCAGCACGGGCAGGTCGCTCGACTGGGCGGCATGCAGATAGATGCCGTTCAGGTAGTAGCGGGTTTCCTCGGTCGAGATGGCAAAGCGCGAGCGGTCGACCAGCCGGCGCAGCGCATCGGCCGCGACCGAGAAGCGGTGGGGCAGCTCGCCGCCCGAAAGGGCCGGGAAATCCTCGGCCGGCAGGGTCGCCAGCGTGAAGGTGGAGCGGCTGGAACGCAGCGTCAGCGTGCCCTTCAGCCCGTCGGTCTCGAGCTGCACCTGCGAGCCGTCGCGCAGCTTGCGCACGATGTCGTAGAGCGTGTGGGCGGGCACGGTGGTCGTGCCCGCGCGCAGGACCTCGGCCGGCACGGTCTCGACGATCTCGATGTCCATGTCGGTGGCGGCCAGCGAGATCTCACCGTTCTCGGCCCGCATCAGCAGGTTGGACAGGATCGGGATGGTGTTGCGGCGCTCCACCACGCTCTGCACATGGGCCAGCGCGCGAAGCAGGGCGGCGCGTTCGATCGTGAGCTTCATGGCCAGCGTCGTCCGTTCGGGAAAATGGTCCTGTGCGCTTGACTCGGCAATGGCGGCCGGTTCGGGCCGCGCATCTCCCTCAACACGCCAAAACGCCCCGAAGGGCGTCTCTGCGGGGCAGCACTATACCACGGATATTGGCCGTGGATGTAGGGCCAACTCGTGTCGCCACGCTGCGCCTTCGCAAACGAAAAGCCCCCGGCGACAGGGCGCCGGGGGCTTCCGAAGCGCGAGCGGGGCTGCCCGCCGGCCAGCTACTCGCGGCGGCCGCCGAAGAGCTGCAGCAGCAGCACGAAGAGGTTGATGAAGTCGAGATAGAGCGTGACCGCGCCCATCACCGCCTTCTTGCCCATCGTGTCGCCGTCGTCGGTCTCCAGGTACACTTCCTTGATGCGCTGGGTGTCATAGGCCGTCAGGCCGACGAACACGAGCACGCCGATCACCGAGATCGCGAACTGCAGCGCGGTCGAGCCCAGGAAGATGTTGACGACGCTGGCCAGCACGATGCCGATCAGGCCCATCATCAGGAACGAGCCGAAGCGCGACAGGTCGGTCTTCGTGGTGTAGCCGTAGAGGCTCATCGCCGCGAAGGTGCCGCCGGTGATGAAGAACACGCGGGCCACGCTGGCGCCGGTATAGCGCAGGAAGACGTAGCTGAGCGACAGGCCCA
Source organism: Stella humosa (assembly GCF_006738645.1). GTDB lineage: Bacteria > Pseudomonadota > Alphaproteobacteria > ATCC43930 > Allostellaceae > Allostella > Allostella humosa. The sequence continues at coordinate 639,117 of NZ_AP019700.1, forward strand.
TCAGCACCGAGAAAACCCAGAAGGTCGCCTGGGCGGTGAAGAACGACATCTGCTGGATGCGGAAGCTGAGGAAGAACACGGCCCCCAGCGGCGCCAGCATCACCACCCAGATCAGCGGCGTCTGCGCGATCGAGGCGTAAAAGCCCGTGCTGGCGCCCAGATAGGCAACGATACCCGTCAGGGCCAGCCCGGACGCCATGTAGTTGTAGACCTGCAGCATGTATTGCCGCAGGCCGACGTCAATCTGCGCTGCCTCAGCCTGGGCGCGCGTCATGTAGCGTCTGTCTTGCCCGTATGCCATTGATTGCCTCCGTTGTCCCCGATGGTCTCTCCCGCATGCCAATATAAGGAAAGCCGCTACGCGATCAATGCGCGCGTGGCCTGGGATCGGCGATCCTTACGGTGATTTTATCTTTGGCGGCGGCCCGTCTCGTCACGGGTTCCGGAGGATGGGCGCAGGCTTGCGGCCGAGCGCCCGCCAGGTGCCGGCAAAGCCCATCGCCAGCGTCACCAGCACCGCCACGGCGGCCGTGCCCAGCACCGGCAAGGGCAGGAAGGTCCAGGGCGCCCGCATCACCCCGGTCAGGATGAACCAGCCCGCCAGCGTGCCGAAGGCGGCCGCGATGGTGGCCGTCGCCAGACCCAGCAGGCCGTATTCGGCCAGATAGGCGACCAGGACATGGTGGCGGGTCGCCCCCAGCACCTTCAGGATGACGGCGTCGCGCACGCGCCGCTGGTGCCCGGCGGCAAAGGCGCCGGCCAGAACCAGCAGGCCGGCCGCGAGGGTGACGGCGGCGGTCGCCCGCGTGGCGGCGGCAATCTGGCCCAGCACCCCGCCCACCGCGTCCAGCGCGTCGCGCACCCGGATGGCCGAGACGTTGACGAAGCGGTCGGTGACGGCGGTCAGCAGGGCTGTTTCCTGCTCCGGCGTCACCCGGGCGGTCGCGATATGGGTCTGGGGGGCGCCTTCGAGCGTGCCCGGCGCGAAGAGGATGGTGAAGTTGATGGCGAGGCTGGTCCAGCGGATGCGGCGCAGGTTGGCGATCCTGGCCGTCACCTCCCGGCCCAGCACGTTGACGGTCAGGGTGTCGCCGACGCCGAGCCCCAGCCCCTTGGCGACCTCCGCATCGAACGAGATGAGCGGCGGTCCGCGATAGTCGGCCGGCCACCATTCCCCGGCGACGATCTCGCTCCCGTCCGGCGGCTGGGCGGCATAGGTCAGCCCGCGCTCGTTGCGCAGCGCCCATTCGGCCTCGGGCGCCACCTTGGCCTGGTCGATCGGCACGCCGCCGATGCGGGTGATGCGGCCGCGCAGCGAGGGCACGCGTGCATGCCGCTCGACGCCGGGGTGGGCATCGACCAGGGCATCGAAGGCGGCCGCCTGGTCGGCCTGGATGTCGATGAAGAAGAAGGTGGGGGCGGCCGCCGGCATCGCCTCGCTCACCTGGCGATCCATGTTCGCCTGCACCAGGGCGACGGCCACCAGCGTCGTCAAGCCAAGGCCCAGCGACAGCACGACCGAAGGTGCCGGCGACCCGGGCCGGTGGATGTTGGCGATCGCGAGCCGCAGCGCTGGCCGTCGCAGGCGGGGTGCGGCCCGCGCGATGCGCATCACCGCCCAGCCCGCCAGGTGAAAGATCACCAGGGCGGCCACCGCGCCCGCGACGTACCACAGCGCCAGCCGGCGCTCTGGCGCGGTCGCGACCGCCAGCACGGCCAGCCCGATGGCGGCGGCCGCCGTGCCGCCCAGCAGCAGGGGGCCGGGGCGCACGCGCTGCGGCTGGATCGAATCGCGGAACAGCCTGGCGGCCGGGATCAGCCGGGTCCGGCCCAGCGGCCACAGCGCGAAGGCCAGCGTCGTCAAGAGGCCGAAGGCGGCGGCCGATGCCAGGGGGGCGGGGTAGATGCCGATCCGCGCCTCGACCGGAAGCTGGTCGCCGACGGCGGCCGCCAGCAGCCAGGGCAGGCCCGCCCCCGCCACCAGCCCGGCGGCGATGCCGATGGCTGCCATCGCCGCCACCTGCAGGAAATAGGCGGCCAGCACCGTGCCGCCCGGCGCGCCCAGGCATTTCAGGATGGCAATGGTCGTCTGCTTGCGCTCCAGGAACGCCTCGACCGCGTTGGCGATGCCGACGCCGCCGACCAGCAGGGCGGTCAGCCCCACCAGCGTCAGATAGAGCCGCAGCCGCTCGATGAAGGAGACGAGCCCGGGCGCGGCATTGTCGACGGTGCGGATGCGCCAGCCGGCGTCGGGGTGGGCCGCCTCCAACTGGGCGGCCACCGCCTTGGCCCGCACGCTGTCGGGCAGTGCCAAGCGATAGCGCCAGGCGACGAGGCTGCCCGGCTGGATCAGGCCGGTGGCGGCCAGGTCGGCCATGCGCACCAGCGCCGGCGGTCCGAGCGTGATGGCGCTGGTGCCGCGGTCGGGCTCGCGCGCGATGGCGCCGCGCACGGTGAAGTCGGCCTCGCCGATGCGCACGCGGTCGCCGACCGCCAGGCGCAGCCGGGCCAGCAGGCTGGAATCGAGGAGGACGCCACGACCCGGCCCGGCGTCGCGCAGCGCGGCCATGCCGCCCTCGGGCTCGGTCTCGACCGCGCCGACCAGGGGGTGGGCCTCGTCGACCGCCTTCAGCTCGACCAGCGTGCGGTATTCGCCGGCGCGTGCCATCGCCCGCAGTTCGGCGACCTCGGACACTTGGCCCAACGCCTCCAGCTCGGCGCGGATCGCGGGCTCCATCGGGCGATGGATCAGGCGGATCTCGACATCGCCGCCCAGCAGGCGGCGGGCATCGGCGTCCAGCCCGGCCACGACCGCGGCCGCGAACGAGCCGACAGCGGCAATCGCCGCCACGCCCAGCGCCAGGCAGGCGACGAACAGGCGGAAGCCGGCGATCCCGGTGCGCAACTCGCGCCGGGCGATGGTCAGGGCGAAAGACATTGGCTCGGCGCTCAGCCGGCCGCGCGGAGTGCCGGCCGGCGTTCGTCGGCCACGATCCGGCCGTCGGCCAGGCGGATGACGCGGTCGGTGCGGGCGGCCAGGGCCGGGTCATGGGTGATCAGGACCAGGGTCGTGCCGTATTGCCGGCGCAGGTCGAACATCAGTTCGATCACCTGCTCGCCGGTGGCGCCGTCGAGATTGCCGGTGGGCTCGTCCGCCAGCAGCAGGCGCGGGCCGGTGACGAAGGCGCGGGCCAGGGCGACGCGCTGCTGCTCGCCGCCCGACAACTGCCCCGGATAGTGGTCGGTCCGCCGGGCCAGCCCCACTGCGTCCAGCGCTGCGCGGGCGCGGTCGAAGGCATCCGCGCGCCCGGCCAGCTCCAGCGGGATGGCGACGTTCTCCAGCGCGGACATGGTCTGGATCAGGTGGAAGGACTGGAAGACGATGCCGACATGGTCGCGCCGGAAGCGCGCCAGCCCGTCCTCGTCGAGACCGCCCAACTCGACGCCCGCGACCACGATGCGACCGGCGGTCGGCCGTTCCAGCCCCGCCGTCACCATCAGCAGGGTCGACTTGCCGGACCCGGACGGGCCGATGATGCCAACGGTCTCGCCCTCGGCGACGGCAAGGTCGATGCCGCGCAGGATGTTGACGATGCCGCCGGCGCTCGCCAGCTTCACTTCGACGGAAGACAGGGACACCAGCGGTGAAGGGGAAGACATGGACCAGCCGGAAACGGTGAGCGGGACGGGCGGCGGATGGCGGGGCGGCAGCGATGCGTCCGGCGCCGACCGGTTTCCGTCCCGCTCATATGGCGCAATCCGTCGCCGCTTCAACGCTGGCCTGCTGGCGTTGCTGGTGGTGGTCGCCACGACCTGGCCGGCCATGGCGGCACCGCGCAAGCTGCTGGCGCTTGGCGACAGCCTGACGGCGGGCTACGGCCTGCCGGCGCCGGACGGCTTCACCGCGCGGCTGGAGGCAGCATTGCGGGCAGCCGGGCGCGACGTCTCTGTGATGAATGCGGGGGTTTCGGGCGATACCACGGCGGGTGGCCTGGCGCGGGTCGACTGGGCGCTGGCGGACAAGCCCGATGCGGCCTTGGTGGCGCTCGGCGCCAACGACGCCCTGCGCGGCCTCAGCCCCGCCGACGCGGAACGCAATCTCGACGCCATCCTGGCCAAGCTGAAGGCGGCGGGGGTGCCGACGCTGCTGGTCGGGATGATGGCGCCGCCCAATCTCGGCCGCGACTATGGCGTGGCGTTCGACGGTATCTACCGGCGGCTGGCCGACCGCCACGGCGTGGCGCTCTATCCCTTCTTCCTCGACGGCGTCGCCGCCGACCCCGGCCTCAACCAGGGGGATGGCATCCACCCCAACGCCAAGGGGGTCGCCATCATGGTGGAGCGTATCCGGCCGGCAGTCGAACGGCTGCTGGATGGCAAGTAGTCGCGACCCGGGTCTCAGTTCGTCATGGAGATCACCGTGGCGGTAATGGCCATGACAGCGGCATTGGCGGCGACGATGAAAAGGAACTCCATGTCCGGGCTCCGAAAGGATGTATGCCCGGTGAACACGCTGCATCGCACGCTGGTTCCCGCGCCTCGAAAATGCCTCGGTGCCGCGACTTTGCCTTCATGTCTAACGACTTGAGGCATTTTCGCGGCACTGCTCCCGATGCCGGGCTGTCTTCGCACTTGCGGTAGGCGACGGCCTCGGTTAACTCCGATGCTTCATCGGACCCGGCCTGCCGGGTGGCTCCGCCGGGCGCCTATCCCCCGGACAATGGGCACCGCCCCGGCTCCGGACTGTCCTGACATGCGCATGCTCGCCACGCTTCGCCGCGAATGGCTCTCCAACTTGCGGGCCGACATCCTCGCCGGCACCGTCGTGGCGCTGGCGCTGATTCCCGAGGCGATCGGCTTCTCGATCATCGCGGGCGTCGATCCCAAGCTCGGCCTCTACGCGTCCTTCTCGATCGCGGTCATCATCGCCTTCGTCGGCGGCCGGCCCGGCATGATCTCGGCCGCGACCGCGGCCGTTGCCGTCCTGGTCGTGCCCCTGGTCCGCGACCACGGCGTCCAGTACCTCTTCGCCGCGACCATCCTGATGGGGGTGCTGCAGGTGCTGGCCGGGTTCCTGCGCCTTGATCTCCTGATGCAGTACGTCTCGCGCTCGGTCATCACCGGCTTCGTCAATGCGCTGGCGATCCTTATCTTCATGGCCCAGCTACCGCAGTTGATCGGCGTCACCTGGGTGACCTACGCCATGGTCGCGGCCGGCCTGGCGATCATCTATCTCTTCCCGCGCCTGACGCGGGCGGTGCCTTCGCCCCTGGTCGCGATCGTCGTGTTGACGGCGGTCTCGATCCATTTCGGCCTCGGCGTCAACACCGTGGGCGACATGGGCCAGCTACCGGATACCGTGCCGTTCCTGCTGGTGCCCGACGTGCCCTTCACCTGGGACACGCTGCGCATCATCCTGCCCTATTCGGCGGCGATGGCGGCGGTGGGGCTGCTGGAATCGATGCTGACGGCCCAGATCGTCGACGAGATGACCGACACGTCGAGCGACAAGCGGCGGGAGTGCAAGGGCCAGGGCATCGCCAACTTCGCGACCGGCTTCCTCGGCGGCATGGGCGGCTGCGCCATGATCGGCCAGTCGGTGATCAATGTGAAATCGGGCGGGCGCACGCGCCTGTCGACCTTCGTCGCCGGCGCCCTGCTGCTGTTCCTCATCGTCGCGCTGGGGCCGCTGGTCAGCCAGATCCCGATGCCGTCCCTGGTGGCGGTGATGATCATGGTGTCGATCGGTACCTTCAGCTGGCGTTCGATCCGCAACCTGGGCAGCCACCCCTGGCAGTCCTCGGTCGTGATGCTGGTGACGGTCGTGGTCGTCGTGTGGACCCATGACTTGGCCCAGGGCGTGGGGGCCGGCGTGCTGCTGAGCGGCCTGTTCTTCGCCGGCAAGGTGCGGCGTCTGCTGAGGGTGGAGTCCGAACTGTCGGCTGACGGCCGCACCCGCACCTACCGCATGGCGGGCCAATTGTTCTTCGCCTCCACCGACCGCTTCGCCGAAGCCTTCGACTTCCAGGAGCCGATCGAGCGCGTCGTCATCGACGTGGAGCATGCGCATTTCTGGGACATCTCGGCCGTGGGCGCGCTGGACCGGGCGGTGCTCCGCCTGCGTCGCCAGGGCGTCGCGGTGGAGGTGATCGGCCTGAATGCCGCCAGCGCCACCCTGGTCGATCGCTTCGGCGTGCACGACAAGCCGGCCGCCGCGGGAACTGCCGGCCATTGACCGACGCCGTGACACCCTTGCAACGGCTGGATCACACCCGATGACGAGGCGGTGACTGCTTCTGTGCGCGGCAGCCGACCCGGCCTACATTGCAGTCCAGAGAGAAATCGGGAGGTTCCGAGATGAGCCTGGGCAAACTGTTCGGCCGATCCCACGGGGCGCCGCCGAGCGCGTTTCCCGTCGCCAAGACCGAGGAGGAGTGGCGCCGCAGCCTGCCGCCCGCCGCCTTCAACGTCCTGCGCGAGCATGGCACCGAGCACGCCTTCACCAGCCCGCTGAACCAGGAGAAGCGGGCGGGCCGGTTCGTCTGCGCCGGCTGCGGCCAGCCTCTGTTCGAGGCGGGTACCAAGTTCGAGAGCGGCACCGGCTGGCCCAGCTTCTGGCAGCCGATCGAGGGCGCCGTCGGCAGCACGGTCGACCGGTCCTTCTTCATGACGCGGACAGAGGTGCATTGCGCCAATTGCGGCGGGCATCTGGGCCATGTCTTCGACGACGGGCCGCCACCCACCGGGCTGCGCTATTGCATGAACGGGGCAGCGATGGAGTTCGAGCCAGCATCCGCGCAAACGGCTGGCGAGGCGTCGTGAGCGGCATGCGCAAGAGCGGCCGCCAGCCCGACCGGGTCGAGGCGGCAAGCCAGGAGCCTGAGGACGGGGCCGACATCGGCCCCTGCCCGCTGTGCGACCGGCCGATGGTGCAGGGGCCGAGCGTCAACCTGCATCATCTCGTGCCCAAGCGGTTCAAGGGGCGCGAGACGATCACCGTGCACCGCGTCTGCCACGACAAGATCCACGCCGTGCTGTCGGAGCGCGAGTTGCGCGACCAGTATCACCTGATCGAGCGGCTGCGCGAGCAGCCCGAGATCGCGGCGTTTCGTCAATGGGTTGCCCGCAAGCCGCCCACCTTCGTCGACGGGCACCACACCCCCGAGCGCCGCCGCTGAGCGCACGCCGCCCGCGGGCGGCGCCACTCACCCCCTCCGAATTAATCTGTTTCGCCGCGCGGATATTTGCGTCCAGAATGCGTCGGGAAACGATGATCGGGCACGCTGGACCGGGGACGGTCGGCTGAGCCTGAAGTCTGGGAGAGGGGATGTCCGCGCTCGCTGCCTTCATCCGGTGGGCCGAGGCGGTGAACTATCGGGTGGGGGAGTGGGTGAAGTGGCTGACCTTGGCCACGGTCCTCATCTGCGCCACCGTCGTGTTCATTCGCTATGCGCTCCATGCCGGCCTGATCTGGCTCCAGGATCTCTATGTCTGGATCCATGGCGCCGTATTCATGCTGGGCGCCGGCTATACCTTCATGGCCAACAAGCATGTCCGGGTGGACATCTATTACGCGCGGCTGCGGCCGCGGACGCAGGCCTGGTTCGACCTCGTCTCCACGATGATCTTCCTGTTCCCCTGGATTCTGGTGCTCGGCTGGTACGCTTGGCCCTATGTCCACGCCTCGTTCGCGCTGCTGGAACCTTCCTCCCAGGTCGGCGGCATGCCCGGCCTCTATGTGCTAAAGGGCACCATTCTCGTGTTTTGCGCCTTGATGGGGCTGCAAGGGCTGGTGGTCGTCGCCCGCAGCATTCTCACCATCGCCGGCCGTAGCGAACTGGTGCCGCCGGCGCCCGCGGCACCGGATCGATGAGGGGACGGCCCGCATGACCGACGGCCTCAACCTCGGCGACTGGCTCAGCATCCTGCTGTTCGCCTCGGTCATCGGCACGCTGATGATCGGCTATCCCATCGCCATCACGCTGGCCGGCACCTCGCTGATCTTCGCCTGGATCGGCCACGCCTTCGGCGTCTTCGACTACCAGATTCTGGGCGGCCTGCCGTCGCGCTACCTCGGCTCGATGATCAACGAGGTTCTGGTGGCGGTGCCGCTGTTCATCTTCATGGGGCTGGTGCTCGAGCGGTCGGGCATCGCCGAGATGCTGCTGACGACGATGGGGCAGCTCTTCGGCAAGCTGCGCGGCGGGCTGGCCTATTCGGTGGTGCTGGTCGGCGCGCTGCTGGCGGCATCGACGGGCGTCGTCGGCGCCACGGTCGTCACCATGGGCCTCATCAGCCTGCCAGCCATGCTGCGTGCCGGCTACGATCCCAAGGTGGCGACCGGCACCATCTGCGCGTCCGCCACGCTGGCGCAGATCATTCCGCCGTCCACGGTGCTGATCTTCGTGGGCGACCTGCTGGCCGGGGTCAACCAGGCGGCGCAGCTCCGCATGGGCAACTTCTCGCCCGATCCGATCTCGGTCGGCGACCTGTTCGCGGGCGCCCTGCTGCCGGGGATCCTGCTCTGCGGGTTGTACATGCTGTGGATCGTCTACAAGGCGATCTTCCAGCCGGAGACGGTACCGGCCCTGAAGATGACGGAGGCGGAGCGGCGCGGCCTGCCGCGACGGGTGCTGCTGGCGCTGATCCCACCGCTGGCCCTGATCGTGGCGGTGCTGGGCAGCATCCTGGCCGGCGTCGCCACGCCGACCGAATCCGCGTCCATCGGCGCCATCGGCGCCTTGTTGCTGGCCGCCATGAACCGCCGGCTCAGCCTCGACACGCTGACCTATGCCGCGCGCAGCACCATGGTCACCACCTCGATCATCTTCGTGATCGTGCTGGCGGCCTCGCTCTTCTCGCTCGTCTTCCGCGGGCTGGGGGGCGAGCATCTGGTCGAGCAGGCGCTGAGCAGCATTCCCGGCGGCGCCTTCGGCGCCATGCTGGCGGTCATGCTGATCATGTTCGTGCTGGGGTTCTTCCTCGATACGTTCGAGATCATCCTCATCGTCCTGCCGATCTGCGGACCGGCCCTGATCATGCTGGGGCTGGACCCGCTGTGGATCGGCGTGATGATCGGGGTCAATCTCCAGACCAGCTTCCTGACCCCGCCCTTCGGCTTCACGCTCTTCTATATGCGCGGCATCGCCCCGCCGTCGGTCACCACCGGCCAGATATGGATGGGTGCCATCCCGTTCGTCTTCCTTCAGCTCTTCACGCTGTCCATCCTCTGGGCCTTCCCGCCACTGGCGACCTGGCTGCCGGGGGAGGTGTTCCGCCAGGCCGAGCAGACGTCCCCGGGCACGCGGCTCGGCCCGGGCGGCATCAACAGCATGATCGACAGCTCGATGGAGGAAGGCGACCAGGACGAGGAGACACCGGAGGAGTATCGAACGCCCGATCCCGCCAAGGAGGGGCCACGGCAATGACCACGACCCTGGGGGTGGCTGTCCTGGTGGCCTATCTTCTGGCCATACCCCTGCTGCTGAAGCTGGTCGCGCGCAATGGGCGGCCGGGCCTGCTGCGGCGTTCGGGCCATATCGAGGCGGCGATGCTGATCCACATCGCGATGCTGCTGGCCGGCGGTGTCCTGGTCCTGGGCGGCCTGACCGGCGAATTCTGAAGGCACGGCTGCGCGGGCGGCAGCGGACGATGCCGTCAGACCGGCGCCAGCGGCCGGTGGGGCAGGGGTGGCGGCTCCACCAGGATCCGGTCCTGCGGGCGGACGTCGCCCCCCGCCAGCACGATTGCCATCACGCCGGCCTTGCGGACAAGTTCGCCGGCGGCGTCGCGGTCGAGGGTGGCAGCCATGAGACCGGGCTGCAGGCGGTTCAACTGGTGGCAAGGGTTGCGCAGCCCCGTCACCTCGACCACGGCCCGCGCGCCGAGCCGAAGCCTGGTCCCGCTCGCCAGCCCCAGCAGGTCCACGCCGCGCGAGGTCACGTTCTCGCCCATCCGGCCCGGCGTCATCGCGAAGCCGGCGGCCATCAATTCGTCCAGCAACTCGCCGTGGATAAGGTGTACCTGGCGAAGATTGGGCTGCGTCGGGTCGCGGGCCACGCGCGATCGGTGCTGCACGGTCCGGCCCAGATGGGCGTCGCCCTCCACGCCCAGCCCGGCCAGCAGGTGGATGACCGGCTGGTTGGGCTTGCTCATGCTGTGGTCGGGGCCGCTGCTCACCGCGACGACAATGCCGCTCATCGTTCTCCCGGTCCTCGGCTGGATACCGCCCGCGGCAATGCCGCGGGCGGCCTCAGTCGGTCGTGATCAGCCGAACTTGTACTCGAGCTGGCGGGCATTCATGAAGCCCTGCTCGGCGATCCGGTTCCAGGCCATCAGTTCGCTCCGGCTCTTGAGGAAGGATTGCACCACCTTCTTCGTGATGGCATCGCCGGTGTCGCGCATCTCGGCGATGACCTGGCCGCAGGCCTCGCCATAGGCCCGCAGGAACTCGTTGGGGAAGCGGCGAAGCTGGACCTGATGTTGGCGGATGAGGGTTTCCAGCGCCTGGCCGTTCCGGGCGTTGAACTCCGACGTCAGCATTTCGTTCTCGGCCCGGCAGCAGGCGAAGACGATGGCCTGCAAGTCCTTGGGCAGGGCCAGCAGCTTCTTCTTGTCGAAGGTGATCTCGATCTGCGTGCCGGGCTCGTGCATGCCGGGCCAATAATAGTATTTGGCAACCTTGTAGAAGCCGAGCGACAGGTCGTTCCACGGGCCGACCCACTCGGTCGCGTCGATCGCGCCGGACTGGAGGGCGGCAAAGATCTCGCCCGCGGGCAGGTTGATGGTCGTCATGCCCATCTTGCGCAGGGCCTCGCCGCCGATGCCGGGGATGCGCATCTTCATCCCCTTCACGTCGTCGACGGTGCGGACCTCCTTGTTGAACCAGCCGCCCATCTGCACGCCGGTCGAGCCGCCATGGACGCCCTTCAGGCCGAACTGGTCATAGAGCTCGTCCCACAATTCCTGGCCGCCGCCGAAATTCATCCACGCCGCCAGTTCGCCGGTGACCAGGCCGAACGGCACGGTGGAGAAGAAGTTCACCGCCTTGGACTTGTTGATCCAGTAATAGGGCGTGCCGTGGAACAGGTCCGCCGCGCCGCGGGTGACCGCGTCGAAGCTCTCGAACGCCGGCACCAGCTCGCCCGCGCCGAATACCTTGATGGTAAGCCGCCCATCGGTGGCCTCGCCCACGGACTTGGCAAAGCGTTCGGCGCCGGTTCCCTGGCCCGGGAAGTTCTTCGGCCAGGTCGTAACCATGCGCCACTCGATCCGGCCTTGGGCGAGCGCCGGGCGGGCCAGCGCCGCAGCACCCGCGGCAGCGCCTGCGGCAGCGCCCTTGATCAGTGATCGGCGTTTCATCGACATGAATCACTCTCCCTGAATATCTTCGCCGCGCGACCATTGGTGGTCATGCTGTCTGTCATCATGCGATAGCGTTTGCGGCACATGCAATGCTGCTCCCCAGTCCTAAAATGAGATTCCGGGGGCTTGACCGCACGGTCGGCGGTTGTGCTTTTCAGGCAGCAGTTCGGCAGGCAAACACGCCCAATTTTCTGGCAGGTCTGGCCAGCCGGCGGTGGGAGGATTAGATTCGCTCGCAACAGGGCGGCCCTGGCCGCCCGATCCCAGAGCCCCAAGCAGGACCCGTTTCCATGGATGCGAGCAGCACCCTCGCGCCGCCGCCGGCAGCGCGCCGCGACCTGTCGGTCATCGGCCTGATCTGCGCCGCCCATTTCGTCAGCCATGTCCATATCTTCATCCTGCCGCCGCTGTTCCCGTTCCTGAAGGATGCGCTGGGCGTCAGCTATGTCGAACTCGGGCTGATCCTGACCGTCTTCAACGTGGCGACCGCGGTGACGCAGACGCCGGCCGGGTTCCTGGTCGACCGCATCGGCCCGTTCCGCCTGCTGGTGGGCGGGCTGGTGCTGGGCAGCCTGTCGCTGGCGGCGGCCGGCATCGCCGGGTCCTATGCCGCGCTGCTGGTCGCCTTCCTCTTCGCGGGGCTGGCCAACTCCGTCTATCACCCGGCCGACTATTCCATCCTGTCGTCGACGGTGCAGGACAGCCGCATCGGCCGCGCCTTCTCCTTCCACACCTTCTCGGGCTATCTCGGCACCGCGGTGTCGCCGGCCCTGATGCTGGGGCTGGCGCTTACCATCGGTTGGCGGGCGGCGCTGGTCGTCGCGGGCGCCATCGGCTTCGCGGTCGCCATCCTGCTGCTGGTGCGCTCGGCCGACCTGGCCCACGCCCAGCCGCGGCGCAAGGGCGGCAAGGGCGACGCGGGCGGCCCGTCCGGCGTCAAGCTGCTGTTCCAGCCGACGATCCTCGGGCTGATGTTCTTCTTCATGCTGATCACCATGTCGGCGTCGGGGATCACGTCCTTCGCCGTGGTGGCGCTGAACAGCCTCTACGGCACGCCGCTGGCGGTGGGAAACACGGCGCTGACGGGCTATCTGATCAGCGGCGCCATCGGCGTCCTGGTCGGCGGCTGGATCGCCGACCGCACCCGCCACCACGCCGTGGTGGCGGCCGCCTGCTTCGCCAGCACCTCGGCCGTGGTCCTGCTGCTGGGCTCGGTCGATCTCGGATCGACGTTGCTGGTGGCGGTGATGACGCTGTCGGGGCTGGCCTACGGCATCATCATGCCGTCGCGCGACATGATGGTGCGGGCAGCGACCCCGGCCGGCTCGTTCGGCAAGGTCTTCGGCTTCGTGTCGACCGGCTTCAGCGTCGGCGGCATGATCGCGCCGCCACTCTACGGCTACATCATGGACCGCGGCCAGCCCTTCTGGATCTTCGTCTTCGCTGCCGGCTTCATGCTGGTCGGCACCCTGACCGCCCTCAGCCGGTCCCGCATCGCGACCCGGCCGGCCGCGGCGCAGGCCGGCTAGTCTAGGCCAGCGTCGCCCGGTCCCCGACCGCGATCGGGCCGGGTTCGGCTACCGCCAGCAGCGCGCCGAAATCGGCGCGGTTGGTGCGGGTGATCTGGTCCAGGATGGCCGGGTCGAGGTCGAGGTCCGGCTGCGGGATGGTGACGAAGGCGCAGCGCCGGCAAGGTTCCAGCACGCGCAGGCGGGTGCCGCCGATCATCAGCTCCATCCCCGCCGGCCACTCCGATTCCGGAAAGGGCAGGGTGCGATCGGGCCAGTCGACGACCAGGTTGGGGCGGAATCGGCGCAGGTCGACGGCGCTGCCGGGCAGCCTTTCGGCCAGCGTCGCCAGGGATGCGGTGGTGACGAGGTGGAGCGCACGGACATCGTAGCGCGGTGCCACGGTCGGGATGTCGGGCGCCAGGCCGGGGGCGGGGTGGCGCACCAGCCGCACGGGGAAGCCGAAATGGGCGGCCAGTTCCGCCTGGTCGGCCGGCTGCCAGCCCTGGCTCGGCAGCCGCAGTTCCAGCCTGTCCTCGTCGCCCAGGCGGGCCAGCGCCAGCGGGGTCGCCCGCCAGCGCCGCTGCTTGGGCGAGGCGATCTCGCCGTCCTCGGCAACGACGCCCCACAGCCGGTCGCCCTGGAGGCCGCCTGGGCCGGCTTCGGCCCGCTCCAGCCGCTCCCCGCCCATCGAGCTGACGGGATACCGCCAGATCGACCGGATGCGGGGAGCTTCGGTCATCGGTTCAGATGACGGCTTCGATCAGGTAGGGGCCGGGCGTGGCGATGGCGCGGGCCAGTTGCTCGTTGAACTCCTCGGCCGTGGTCGCCCGGCTGCCGGCAACGCCCATGCCGCGGGCCATGTCGACCCAGTTCAGGTCGGGCCGGTCGAGGCTCAGCATGTCGATCGCCTTCCGTCCCGGGTTGTGCGCGCCGACATTGTGCAGCTCGCCGCGCAGGATGGCGTAGGAGCGGTTGGAGAAGATGACGTTGACGACGTTCAGCCCTTCCCGCGCCATCGTCCACAGGGCCTGCACCGTGTACATGCCGCTGCCGTCGCCTTCCAGGCACAGCACCTTGCGGTCGGGGCAGGCAACCGCCGCCCCCAGCGCCAGCGGCAGGCCGAGGCCGATGGCCCCACCCGTGATCTGCAGCCAGTCATGCGGCGGCGCGCCCTTGGTGAAGGGGAAGAGGCCGCGGCCCGAGGTGACGGCCTCGTCGGCGACGATGCAGTTCTCGGGCATCAAGGCGCCGATGGCGTTGGCGCAGGCATCGACCGTGAGCGCGCCCTTCGACAGGCCGGGACGGACGGCGGGCTCGAACGGCACGGCCGCGCCCTTGGCGCCCACTTCGTCGGCCAGCCATTCCAGCGTGTGGATCAGGTCCTGGTCGATCGTCGCCAGGCGGAAGATGTTGGCGCCCGGCGCCGTCATCACGCTGGGCTTGCCGGGATAGGCGAAGAAGCCGACCGGCCCCTTGGCGCCGACCAGGATCACCTGGCGGAAATCCTTCAGGCGGGCGATCGCCTGGTCGACCGGGTAGGGCACGCGGTCGACCGAGAAGCGGCCGGCGCCGCGCTCGGTGCGGCCGTTGGAGGTCTGGGCCAGCACCTGGCAGCCGGTCTTGGCGGCGATGGCTCCGGCGGCATTGGTCCCGGCGACGCGGAGCGCCTGCCCGGTGATCAGGATCAGGGTGCCCTTGGGGTCCTTCCGCAGCATCTCGGCCGCTTCGCGGATGGCTTCCCGGGTCACCTGCTCGCGCGGCGGCGGCTCGTCGACCTTGGCCGGGCCGGTGCCCTCGTTCCAGGCCGTGTCGGCCGGCAGGATCAGGGTGGCGATCTGGCCGGGCGCGGTGCGGGCGACGCGGATCGCCTCGGCGCCGTCGGCGGCGATCGTCTCGGCGGTCGGCGAGGTCTTCACCCAGGCCGAGAACGGCCGCGCGATGCCCTCGATGTCCGAGGTCAGGGGCGCGTCGTACTGGTGGTGATAGACCGCATGGTCGCCGACGATGTTCACCATCGGCGTGAAGGCGCGCCGGGCGTTGTGCAGGTTGGCGCCGCCATTGGCCAGGCCCGGGCCCAGGTGCAGCAGGGTGGCGGCCGGCTTGTCGGCCATGCGGGCATAGCCGTCGGCCGCCCCGGTCACCACGCCCTCGAACAGGCCCAGCACGCAGCGCATGCCCTCGACGCGGTCGAGGGCGGCCACGAAATGCATCTCCGAGGTGCCGGGATTGGTGAAGCAGACGTCGACGCCGCCGCCCACCAGGGTCCGTACCAGGCTTTCCGCACCGTTCATTATAAGACTCTCCGTAAGGGCGCCGATCGCCTTCGGCCCGGGACCGCCGACGGTGCTGCCGCCGATGGTCCAGGTTCCAGGTGCGCTGTCGTCGACCGGATGGCGCGGGCGTCTGGCCCGCCGGGAACTGCGCCGCCGAATGTATCGGCGGCGCAGTTCCCGCGCTAGTACCCGTTCCGGTTCCTAGTGCCCGCCGCCGCCCGCGGCTTCCTTGCGCCGCCGCCGCCCGGCGGCCATCAGGTTCAGGGTCTCGACCCCGACCGAGAAGCCCATGGCGACGTAGACGTAGCCCTTGGGGATGTGGAAGCCGAAGCCGTCGGCCACCAGCACCATGCCGATCAGCAGCAGGAAGCTGAGCGCCAGCATCTTCACCGTCGGATGGGCCGAGACGAAGGCGCTGAGCGGGCCGGACGCCACCAGCATCATGGCGACCGCGATGATGACGGCGGTCACCATGATCCACAGTTCCTCGGCCATCCCGACTGCGGTGATGACGCTGTCGAGCGAGAAGACCGCGTCCAGCACGATGATCTGCATGATCACGCCCTGGAAGGTGACCCGGGCCAGGGTGGCGCCGACCGCCTCGTCGTGGCCTTCCACGCGTTCATGGATCTCGCGCGTGCCCTTGTAGACAAGGAACAGGCCGCCCGCGATCAGGATGATGTCGCGCCACGAGAAGGGATGGCCGGCCACCTCGAAGACGACGGCGGTCAGGCCGGCGATCCACGCGATCGATGCCAGCAGCGCCAGCCGCATGATAAGGGCCAGGGCCAGCCCGATCTTGCGCGCGCGGTCGCGCTGCGCCTCCGGCAGCTTGTTGGCCAGGATCGCGATGAAGACGAGATTGTCGATGCCCAGCACGATCTCCAGCACCGTCAAGGTCGCCAGACTGGCCCACACATGCGGGTCGCTCAGCCACTCCATTGTTCAGCCCCCTGATTCTCGCGTTGATTGTATCGACCGACCGCCTCAGCGCAGCGCCCGCAGCCGCGCCAGGATCACCGCCGCCAGGCCGAACAGCAGGGCCAGGATCGGTGCCAGGATCACCAGCACCGCCTCCGCCACCAGCAGCCCGCCCAGGGCGCTGCTGCCAACGACGAAGAGGCCGACGAGGATCCCCGGCGCATCCAGCGCGTCGATCAGCCCGATCAGCCCGCCCGCGGCCGCGGTTCCGCCGCGCACGGTCCAGCGGCTGTGCGCCAGGAACGACAGCAGGATCGCGGTGGTGGCGATGACGGGATGCATGATGGTGCCGAGCAGGGGCACCAGCAGCGCGACCGGATCGTCGAAGCTGCTCATCGGCGACAGGGCCGGGCACGGGCGGGGATGGGCATTCGCATCGGACGGGCACAGATATAGGTTAGATTTCGCCGCGCGCCAGACGATTTGCCAGGATTGGCCGCAACGGCGGGTTTCCGTCCGGGGTGCGCGCGTATTATGACGGGCTCGGCCGCGGCCGCCGCCGCGCCCCCTGTTCGGAGGTCGTCCAGATGCGCGCCCATGTCCTCGGCATCGATCATGTCATCGTCCTGGTCCGCGAGTTGGAGGCGGCCGCGGCCGACTATGGCCGGCTCGGCTTCACGATATCGCCGCGCGGCACCCACAGCGCCCACATGGGCACCGGCAACCATACCATCATGTTCGAGCGCGATTACTTCGAGCTGATGGGCGTGCTGGCGCCGACCGACGCCAATGCCCGCTGGCGCGAACTGCTGGCGCGGCGCGAGGGGATGAGCGGCGTCGCGCTCAAGACCGACAAGGCATCGGGTGCCGCGGCCGAGATGCGGGCGGCCGGCATTGCCGCGGCCGATCCAGTGCATTTCGCCCGCCCCGTCGACCTGCCCGGCGGCGGCAAGGGCGAGGCCGCCTTCGACACCACCCAGTTCCCGCCCGAGGCGACGCCGGACGCGCGCATGTTCTGCTGCCAGCACCTGACGCCGCACACCGTGTGGATCGCCGCACTCCAGCGCCACGCCAACAGCGCCCATGGCTTGGCCGAGGTGTTGCTGGCGACCGATGACCCGGCGGAGGCCGGTGCCGCCTATGCCCGCATCTTCGATCGCGACACGGCCCCGGTGCCGGGTGGTGTCGCGGTCGCCACCGGCAACACCCCGCTGGTCCTGCTGGGCCCGGGCGCGTTGGCGGCGCGCTACCCGGCCGTCGACCTGGCGGCGCTGCCGGCCCGCGGGCTGGCGGGTTTCGTCGTCCGCGTCCGCCGGCGCGAGGATGCACGTGCGGCCCTGCTGGCCGGCGGCGTCGCCTTCGTCGAGGAAGGGCGCTCGCTGGTGGTCGGGCCGGCGGCCGCGCGCGGCGCCCTGATCGAGTTCCGACCGGACTAGGGACAGGTGCCGTCGATCGCGGCTAGTATTGGGTTGATCGTGATTGAGGCGGCAGGAAAGGGGCCAGGAATGCGGACGCGTTGGATCGTTCTGGGACTGGCGGTCGGGCTGGGCCTTGCGGGATGTGCCGGAGATTCCGACCTCATCCTGGAGCGCAAGGGCAACGAACTGACGGTGCGCATTCCCGAAGGCAACCCCGGCGCGGCCCATCGCGCAGCGCGCGATGCCTGCGCGCTGGATCGCAAGAACGCCAGCATCATCGGCGTCAGCGCCGACCGCCTGAAGTTCGTCTGCCAGCCTTTCTAGGCTGGCCGGTCTAGGCTGGCCGGCCGTGGGCTGGGGTCAGGCGGTGGCGCGACGCGCCAGCACGCGCTTGCGGGCGGCGCCGCGATCCTGGTCCGAGACGTGGACGAGGCCGGCGATCCGCCGAACCAGCGCGTCCTCCTGCGGATCGAGCCGGCCGTCGGCATAGGCCACCTCCCACAGCATCTCGATCAGTTCGATGCGCTGGTCGGCGTCGTAGTCGTCCGTGACGCGGCGGATATGGCGATACATCCCGACCGAGCGGTCCTGCGCTTCCTCGGCCGCGGTCAGCAACCGGTCGGTCTCTGTCGGCGCCAGGCCGAAGCGCCGGGCCAGCACGTCGCGGATCGCCTGCTGTTCGGCGGCATCGAAGCCGTCATCCATGCGTGCCGCCTCGATCAGCAGGGCGGCCACCGCTAGCTGCAATTCATCCACCCGGCTGCCCCGCAGCCGCGGCGCTGGGCCGGTGAACATCTCAAGCAGTCGGTCGAACATGGAAGAAGCGCCCTCGGTTGCGTCCTGGTGGCGAACAGATGGGCCTTCGGCCCTTCCAGGAAGCATCGGCCACAAGAATGCCTTTTTGTCGTCCGCTTTCCATCGGATTCCACCCCTGAAATGGGATGGCTCAAGAGCGGTGGCGGCCATCGCCGCCCGGGCAAGAAGGAGTTGATAAAAAGAATTTCCGTTTGGACGATTACGCGTGGATCGGAATCGCTTCTGCTGCGTTGAACCTCTCGGCAGAGAATGCGTGGAAGCATCCGACCCCTCCCGGCATACCGGGGCAGTACGTGATCGACCCCAGACGGGAGCCGCCGGTGGCCGACGAGAAGAAGACGGAGCGGATGCGCGCGGAAGAGGGGCCAGGGACCAGCCGTCAGGGCGCTGATCCAAAGGCCGCCCCGGAGCGTAACTTCTTCGACCAGTGGGTCGACCGCCGGCTGAAGACGATGCACGACGCGGTACTAGACGAGAAGATTCCGGACGACATGCTGCGGATGCTTCTCGGGGACGTATCGGGCGAACAGATCATTCAAGAGCGAGGGACGAGCGATGATGCGAACCGACCCCAGCCAGACGGCAACCCCGACGCAGACCCCCGTGCGGGTCGCGACCGCCGCCACTGACGGCACCCAGGGCCCTTCCGTCACCGCCTTCCGCGGCGATTTCCGCAAGGGGCTGCTGCTTTGCCTGCCCCAGCTCCGTGCCTTCGCCCGCGTGCTGACCGGGGCGCGCGACCGCGCCGACGACCTGGTCCAGGATGCGCTGACGCGCGCGCTGGCGGCCGAGCACCGTTTCGAGCAGGGCACCAACATCCGTGCCTGGCTGATGACCATCCTGCGCAACCAGTGGATCAGCGACCTGCGCTCGGCGCGCCGCCACCGCAGCGAGGAACTGACCCCCGATCTCGCCACCCTGCCGGCGGCCCAGTTGCCGACCGTGGCCCTGGCCGAGCTGGGGCGCGCCATGGAGAAGCTGTCGGCGTCCCACCGCGAGGTGCTGATGCTGGTCGCCGCCTCCGGCCTCGACCATGAGGAAGCGGCGCAGATCTGCGGCTGTGCGGTCGGCACGATCAAGAGCCGCCTCAATCGCGCCCGCAACCATCTGCACGAGCTGCTGGAAGGCCCGGCCGAGGCCCGGGCGGACGACGGCGAGACGCCGGTCCGCACCCGCCGTCCGGCCGCCGTGGCCGAGGTGGAGCTGCACGCCGGCTGACGGCTGCCCGTACTGAGCTGCCCGCACCGACAAGCGGCCCGTGAAAGGGGCGCCGGCGATCCGCCGGCGCCCCTTTTCCGTTCTTGTCTCCCGCCGGCTGCGGTCGTATGGACGCGGGCTCGCGCCTTTTCCGGTAACCGAGGACCATCATGCCTGCCATCGCCGACCTGTCGGTCGAGGAACTGGACCAGCAGCTAGAGAGCATCCGCCAGGAGTACGAGGCATTCCGCGCCCGCGGGCTGAAGCTCGACATGACCCGCGGCAAGCCTGCCGCCGACCAGCTCGACCTGGCCGCCGGCATGCTGGCGTTGCCCGGCAACCGCGACCATTTCACTGAGGCCGGCGAGGACGCGCGTAACTATGGCGGCCTCCAGGGCCTGCCCGAGGCCCGCGCCCTGTTCCAGACGCTGATGGGGGCACCGGCCGATCGCATCGTCATCGGCGACAATTCCAGCCTGGCGCTGATGCACGACACGCTGGTCTGGGCGTTGCTGAAGGGCGTGCCGGGCTCCGTGCGGCCGTGGTCGCGCGAGGCTTCGCCGGCCTTCATATGCCCGGTGCCGGGCTATGACCGGCATTTCGCGATCTGCGAGGAATTCGGCATCCGCATGCTGCCGGTGCCGCTGACGGGCGAAGGGCCCGACATGGACCAGGTCGAGGCGCTGGCGCGCGACCCCGCGGTCAAGGGCATGTGGTGCGTGCCGAAATACTCCAACCCCAGCGGCGAGGTCTATTCCGACGCCACGGTCGAGCGGCTGGCGCGGATGCAGACGGCCGCCCCCGACTTCCGCCTGTTCTGGGACAATGCCTATGCCGTCCACCACCTGACCGAGGAGCGGCGGGCGATCCCCAACATCCTCGATCTGTGTGCGGCGGCCGGCCATCCCGATCGCGCCTTCGTCTTCGCCTCGACCTCGAAGATCACCTTGGCCGGGGCGGGCCTGGCGCTGTTCGCGGGCTCCGACGCCAACGTCCGCTGGTATCTGGCGCGCGCCGGCAAGCGCACGATCGGGCCGGACAAGCTGAGCCAGATCCGCCATGTCCGCTTCCTGCGCGACGACGCCGGATTGCAGCGGCACATGGACGGGCATCGCCGGCTCCTGGTGCCCAAGTTCGACGCCGTCGCCGACGCGCTGGAGGCCCGCCTTGGCGGCACGGGTGCGGCGCGCTGGACCAAGCCCGAGGGCGGCTATTTCATCACGGTCGACGGCATGGACGGGACCGCCCGGCGCGTCGTCGAACTGGCCAAGGCGGCCGGCATGGCCCTGACGCCGGCCGGCGCCACATCGCCCCACGGACAGGACCCGCACGACCGCACCCTGCGCTTGGCGCCGACCTTTCCCTCGCTCGACGAAGTGAAGACGGCGTCGGAGGGTATCGCGCTCTGCATCCTGCTGGCGGGCCTGGAGAAGCGGCGGGCCGAGATCGGCTGAGACGACGAAAAGGGCGCCGGCGTTGCCGCCGGCGCCCCTCTGCCTAGGCTCCTGAAGTTCAGCCCTGGTATTCGGGCTGGCTCTGAAGCTGCTCCTTGGTCACGTTGTAGGTGACCGTGCGGTCGGCGCCGAAGCTGAGTTCGTTCCACGGCACGGCCACCTTGCGATCGCCGATGCCGAGGAAGCCGCCGACCGAGAGGACGGCCATCACGACCTGATCCTTCTCGCGCACCACGAGATCCTCGATCGAGCCGACATTCTCGCCGGCGCTGTTCTTCACCTTGGTGCCGATGATCTTGGACACGCGCATGCCCGTGACCGGGTTGCCGTCGTCCTTGCGGGCGACCGGCGCACGGTCAGCCGGAGCCACCATCGGGGCGGGGGTCACGACCGCCGGACGGTCGGTCGTCGGGGCCGGCATCGTCGTCTGGGCGATCGTCGGGGCGGCGGCAATGGCGCCGATGGTGGCGAGAATGGCAATCATCGAACTACGCATGATGTCCTCCTGTTTGGTCGTGGGTTCCAGCCGGTGGGCAAGCCCTGCTGCGCTGTGGAGCGCGCGGCCTCATCCGACCGTCCCTACCCCTCTAGAACCGGGACGCGCGGCCGAAAGTTCCATCGCCTTCGCTGAAGGATTTACCGGAACCTAAGCAGGGGCGGGGCGTTCGCATCGCGGGAAATCGAAGCCGGAAAGGAAATTTCCATGGCCAGCACTGACCGCGAGGTTCGCAAGATGAAGTCCAGCATCCAGTCTCTCCAGGGCGCCCTCGCCACCATCGCGGGCGATATCGAACAGCTTGGCGCCAGCACCGGTGCCGCCGGTGCGGCCGGGCTCGAACAGACCAAGGCCAAGCTCGACGATATCCGTCTGCAGATCGGCGATCTGCTGCACGACCAGATCGAGCGGGCCGAGGAGGTCACCGATTCCGTGAAGCGGTCGGTGTCCGACAATCCGATGACGGCCCTGGCGGCCGCCTTCGCGGCCGGTGTGGCCGCCGCCATTCTCCTGCGGCGCTGATGAACGCGCTCCTCCGCCTCCTGGCGGTCGGGCGCGCCGCCGCTTCGGTGCGGAGCCAGGCAAAGCTCGCCTTGCTCCGCACCGCCATCGGCGCCCTGCTCGCGATTCTGGTGGCGGTGGGGATGAGCTTCCTGGTCGCCGCCGGCTACATGCTGCTGCGGCGCGACTTCACCGGGCCGGAAGCGGCCGGCATCGTCGGCGGCAGCTTCCTGCTGCTGGCGCTCATCGTCGCAATCGCCGGCCAGATTGTGCTGCGCCGCCAGATGCGGCAGCCCGTGGCGCCCGCGATCGACCCCACGGCCGCGACCATGGCCGCCGTCGGGCCGCTGATCTCGACCATCGGCAGCGTGTCGCCGGCCGTGCTGGCCGCCGCCGTGGCCGGCTTCATCTACGGCCTGCGCGGCAAGAAATAGCGGCTGCAAGAGAAAGGGGGCATCGCCATGCGGCGATGCCCCCTTTGCCTTGTTCCGGCGAGGCCGGTCTATGTCCGGGAGGGGTCTACATCCAGTAAGGCGGCACGCGATAATAGTCGTGCACCTGCTTGCCCCAGGCCTGGTCTTCGTAGTTCGGCGTCTCCGCCGCGTCGTACTGCGGCGCGCCCTCGAGCGCACCCTTGTCCAGGTCGACGACATAGCCGCCCTGGCCGCGATGATAGGTCAGCATGCCCCAGGGCAGCGGATGGTACTTCTCGCCGATGCCGAGGAAGCCGCCGAACGACATGACGGCATAGGCCACCTTGCCCGACGGCTTGTCGATCATCACGGTCTTGATCGAGCCCAGATGGTCGCCGCCGCGATTATAGACGGCCGTGCCCTCGACGCGGTCTGCAGCGATCAGGGAGCCGGTGCTGGTGGGGGCAATCGTTTCTTCGCGCATTATTGTCCCTTTCCTTGGATTCGGGTCCCGAGCATTCGCCCGGGTCTGGACAGTAAACGCGAGGTCGTTGGGATCGTTCCTGGTTTTGGCGGATGTCATTCTGACAGGGAACGCATGTCAAATTGGTGCGTTCTGTGTCCCGGTCGAAGATGTCGTTGCGCGATGGGCCCGGCGACCACGATCGCCAGGAGATCGCCCGTGCTGTATTACGCTCTCGTATTCCTCGTCGTTGCCCTGATAGCGGGCGTCCTGGGATTCGGAGGCGTGGCGGCGGTGTCCACCGATATTGCCCAGATCCTCTTCATCATCTTCGTCATCGGCTTCGTCATCACGCTGGTGATGCATACGGTCCGGCGTCGCTGACAGCCGCGGGCGGCGGCCGTGGGGAACGACCGCCGCCCGCCCGCGTTGCCCCAACATGCCGAACATGAACCCCACCCCCCGCGAACAGACGGCCGCGAGCGGCCACGACGTCACCCCGACCCAGGCCCGCCAGGGCGTGGAGCTGCATCGTATGCGCTATGTCCTGGGTGCATCGTTGGTTGCAGCCGCAGCCGCATTGGCCGTCGTCGTCCTGGTCTTCGTCGTGTAGGCGACGCGGCCGGAGCCAAATTTCAGGGCCGGACATGGAAACGGCGCCGCCGGTAACCCGGTGGCGCCGTTTTCTTGCGTGGGTGTCAGTTTCTTGCGTGGGTGTCGGTCAGGACTTGCCGCCGGTCTTCGTCGGTGCACCCTCGCCGCTGTCGCCCACGCCCAGGCAGCTCAGCGCCGCCTGGACCTGGCGCAGCTGGTCGCCGGTCCGGTCCGCACCTTCGGGTGCCATGTTCTCGTCGGCCGCCACCATCAGCGACCGCAGGTCGGCATCCCACTGCTTCAGCAGCTCGATCTTCTGGTCGCGATCGAAATCGCGGTCGACGAGCACGGCCTCGGGCTTCTCGAAAAACTTGCCGACGTCCGCCATCGCCTCCGTGAAGCGGGGGCGGTCAGCGTGCAGGGCTTGGATCATTCTTGTCTCCCGTGTCTCAGGTGAAAAGCCAGATCAGGAAGATGATCGGCAGGGGAATGCCCAGGAGCCAAAGCAGGATCAGTCGCATCAACCCTCCAATCGGGAAACCACGCGCGCATCGCGCGCCTCGGACCTTGGAACGCCAAAGGTCCTGCCCGGTTCCGACGCAAGACCCAGATCGCCAGACCCGGATCGCCAGACCCGGATCGCCAGACCCGGATCGACTGCCGCGAAAACCGGAACCGATGGCAGCGCAGCCCGGTTGTCCTTGCCTACTGGAACAAACATCGCAAAGGAGACCGCAATGAACTGGGACCAGATCGCCGGCAACTGGAAGCAGGCCAAGGGCAAGGTCAAGGAACAGTGGGGCAAGCTGACCGACGACCAGCTCGACGTCATCGATGGCAAGCGTGATCAGCTCGTCGGTCGCATCCAGGAGAGCTACGGCATTGCGCGCGAGCGCGCCGACGCCGACGTGAAAGCGTGGGAGAGCAACGCCCGCTGGTAGGCCCCCCCTGGCAGGCCGGCGCCAAACCGCGCGCCCCATGAGACCCCTGATGCGGGGCCGGTTCCGAAAGGAGCCGGCCCCGTTTCGTTGCCCGGCTCGTTTCCGATCCAGCCCGTTTCCCCGTCCGGGGAGAGCGGCTAGGGTGCGCGCCCGAACGCCAAAGCCCCCCGGAGGAACCATGGCCGAAGCGGCAGATCGCACCCCCCCGCTGGTCCGCACCGATCGCGACGGCGACATCGCCCGCATCACCGTCGCCAACCCGCCCGTGAACGCGCTGTCCCATGCGGTCCGCAGCGGCATCCTGGCCGCCGTCCAGGCGGCCGACGCGGATGCGGGCGTGGCGGCGATCGTCCTGCGCTGCGATGGGCGGACCTTCGTCGCCGGCGCCGACATCACGGAATTCGGCCGGCCGGCACAGGAGCCGATCCTGTCGACCGTGCTGGCCGCCATCGACGCCAGCAGCAAGCCCGTCGTGGCCGCCATCCACGGCACGGCGCTGGGCGGCGGGCTGGAACTGGCACTGGCCTGCCACTGGCGGGTGGCGGTGCAGTCGGCACGTGTCGGCCTGCCGGAAGTGAAGCTGGGCATCATCCCGGGCGGCGGCGGCACCCAGCGCCTGCCGCGGGCGGCGGGCGTGGCAAAGGCGCTCGACATGATCACGTCGGGCGAGATGATCGGCGCCGATGCGGCGCTGGCGGCCGGCATCATCGACCAGGTGGTGGCGGGCGATCTCGACCGGGCGGCGGTCGAGCTGGCGCGCGCCAAGGCGGCCGAAGGCGCCATGCCCCGCCTGCGCGACCGCGACGAGCGGACCGCCGAGGCACGGGGCCAGAGCGGCCTGTTCGACGCGGCACGGGCGGCCATGGCGCGGCGCGCGCGCGGACGCACGGCGCCCGAATATGCAATCCGCGCGGTACAGGCAGCCGTGGAGCTGCCGTTCGACGAGGGCATCGCCTATGAGCGCGCACTCTGCGACGAGTTGAAGGCATCGGCCCAGTCGCGCGCCCAGCGCCACATTTTCTTCGCCGAGCGCGACGCGGCCAAGGTACCGGGGGTGGGTCGCGACACGCCGGTTGCGCGCATCGGCCAGGCGGCCGTCATCGGCGCCGGCACCATGGGCGGCGGCATCGCCATGTGCCTGGCCAGCGCCGGCATTCCGGTCACCCTGATCGAGACCACCCAGCCGGCCCTCGACCGCGGGCTTGCGACCATCCGTAGCAACTACGAGGCGACGGCCCGGCGCGGCGGCATGGCGGCGGCCGATGTCGAGACGCGGATGGGCCTGATCCGCCCGAGCCTGGCCATGGCCGACCTGGCCGGCGCCGACCTGGTGATCGAGGCCGTGTTCGAGGACACGGCCATCAAGAAGGCCGTCTTCGCCGAGATCGACCGCCACGCCAAGGCGGGCGCGGTGCTGGCGACCAACACCTCCACCCTCGACGTGAACGCCATCGCGGCCGCGACCGGCCGGCCGGAGAGCGTGGTGGGCCTGCACTTCTTCAGCCCCGCCAACGTGATGAAGCTGCTGGAGATCGTGCGCGGCGCCAGGACCGATGCGGGCGTGCTGGCGACATCGCTGGCGCTCGCCAAGCGCATCGGCAAGGTGCCCGTCGTGGTCGGCGTCTGCGACGGCTTCGTCGGCAACCGCATGCTGCGCGCCCGCGGCCGCCAGGCCGAGCGGCTGGTGATGGAAGGCGCCCTGCCACAGCAGGTCGATGCGGCACTCTACGACTTCGGCTTCCCGATGGGGCCCTATGCCATGGGCGACCTGGCCGGGCTCGATATCGGCTGGCGCATCCGCCAGGAGAAGGGGCTGAAGTCGGCCGTCGCCGACCGGCTGTGCGCGCTGGGCCGCTTCGGCCAGAAGACCGGCGCCGGCTGGTTCCGCTACGAGGCCGGCAGCCGGACCCCGATCCCCGACCCGGCCGTCGAGGCGATCATCCTGGAGGAGGCCGCGCGGGCCGGCATCGCGCGCCGCGAGATCGCCAACGCCGAGATCCTCGACCGGCTGCTGCTGCCGATGGTGAACGAGGGCGCGCGCATCCTGGAGGAGGGGATGGCGCTGCGCCCGGGCGACATCGATATCGTCTGGGTCTACGGCTATGGCTGGCCGATCCAAGAGGGCGGGCCGATGCACTGGGCCGATGCCCGCGGGTTGGCAGCGGCCCGCGACCGCATGGTCGAACTGGCCCGGCAGCATGGCGAGGACTTCGTGCCCGCACCCCTGATCGAGCGCCTGGCGGCCGAGGGCAAGGGCTTCGCCGACCTGCCGCAACCGGCTTGAGGAAACGGCCGGCCCCCCATGGGAGGGGCCGGCCGCCGTTGCTACTCGGCCGCGGCCAGGTCGGCCGACGACAGGCCCAGCCGCTGGGCCACGCCCGCGCCATAGGCCGGGTCGGCCAGGTGGAAGTGGCGCACCTGGCGGACCTGGATGGCGGTCGGCACGGGGCCCATGGCGGCCGCCAGGTTGTCCATCAGGCGCCCCTGCTGCTCGGGCGTCATCAGGCGGAACAGGTTGCCGGGCTGGGTATAGTCGTCATTGCCCTCGCGATGATTCCAGCGGTCGGCGTCGCCCGTGATGCGCAAGGGCGGCTCGGCCACGCTCGGGTCCTGCACCGGGCCGCCCATGCTGTTGGGCTCGTAGTAGGCATCCGGATTGCCGCTGTCGTTCTGGAAGAACCGCATGGCGCCATCCTTGTGATAGTGGTGGACGGGGCAGCGCGGGCGATTGACGGGCAGCGCCTCGTAATGCGTGCCGAGCCGGTGGCGGTGGGCGTCGGCATAGGAAAAGACGCGCGCCTGCAGCATCTTGTCGGGCGAGAAGCCGATGCCCGGCACCGCGTTCGAGGGCGAGAAGGCCGCCTGCTCGATCTCGGCGAAGTAGTTGTCCGGGTTGCGGTTCAGCTCCATCACGCCCAGCGGGTGCAGCGGATAGTCGCCATGCGGCCAGACCTTGGTCAGGTCGAACGGGTTGTAGGGCGTGCGATCGGCGTCCAGCTCGGGCATCAACTGCACGAAGACGTCCCATTGTGGGAAGTCGCCCTTCTCGATCGAGCCGAACAGGTCCTCCTGGTAGGTCTCGCGGCTCCGGCCGACCACCGTCTCGGCCTCGGCGTTGGTCAGGAACTTGTGGCCCTGGCGGGTCTTGAAGTGGAACTTCACCCAGTGCCGCTCGCCGGCCTCGTTCCAGAAGCTGTAGGTGTGGCTGCCATAGCCGTTCATGTGGCGCGGGCCGGGCGGCAGGCCGCGGTCCGAGAAGAGGATCGTCACCTGGTGCAGGCTCTCGGGCGACAGCGACCAGAAGTCCCACATCGCGGTCGGCGAGCGCATGTTGGTGCGCGGGTGGCGCTTCTGGGTGTGGATGAAGTCCGGGAACTTCAGCGGGTCGCGCACGAAGAAGACCGGCGTGTTGTTGCCGACCAGGTCCCAGTTGCCTTCCTCGGTATAGAGCTTCAGCGCGAAGCCGCGCACGTCGCGCTCGGCGTCGGCCGCACCCTGCTCGCCGGCGACGGTCGAGAAGCGGGCGATCATCTCGGTCTTCTTGCCCACGGCCGCGAAGATCTTGGCGCGGGTATAGCGCGTCAGGTCGTGGGTGACGGTCAGGGTGCCATAGGCGCCCCAGCCCTTGGCATGGACGACGCGCTCGGGAATGCGTTCGCGATTCTGGTGTGCGAGCTTCTCCAGGAGCTGCCAGTCCTGCATCAGGACAGGGCCGCGGGGGCCGGCCGTCAGCGAATTCTGGTTGTCTGCGACGGGCGCGCCCGCGGTGGTGGTCAGGGTCTTGGACATCCCAGTCATCCTCTTCGGTCAAAGCCAACAGCGACAGGATGGTTTTTGCCGCGCCGGGCGTCCAATTATCTTGTCGGATGCTGCGATCAGATTATCTGATCGCGATGATCTCCCTGCGCCAGCTCCGTTATCTCGTGGCCCTCGCCGAGCATCGTCATTTCGGCCGCGCCGCCGAGGCCTGCCGCGTCACCCAACCTGCCCTGTCGACCCAGATCCGCGAGCTGGAGACCTTTCTCGGCGTCGAGCTGGTGGAGCGGCGGCCGGGCGGGGCGGAGGTCACGGCCGAGGGTGCCGAGATCCTGCGCCGGGCGACCGCGATCATCGCCGGCGTGCGCGACCTGGAGGACCATGCCAGGCAGGCCCAGGGCCTGCTCGCCGGGCCGCTCACGATCGGCGTCATCCCCTCGATCGCCCCCTACCTGCTGCCCATCTGCCTGCCGGCGCTGGGACGGCAGTTCCCGCGGCTGGAGCCGCGCCTGCGCGAGACACAGACCGGCCCGCTGCTGGCCGAACTGGCGGCCGGCAAGGTCGATGTCGCCATCCTGGTGCTGCCGGACGAGCGCCCGGACCTGGAATCCGTCGCCCTGTTCGCCGACCGCTTCGTCCTGGCGGCGGGGGTGGAGGAGGCGGCCGGCCTGCCCGAGCGCGTCCAGCCCGGCGCCGTCGCCGCCGACCGGCTGTTGCTGCTGGAGGAGGGGCATTGCCTGCGCGAGCAGGCGCTGGCCTATTGTCGGCGCATCCCGGCCGCCAACCTGGCGACGCTGGGCGCCACCAGCCTGACGACGGTATTGCAGATGGTGGCGGCCGGCCATGGCGTGACGCTGCTGCCCGAACTGGTGCTGCGCGCCGGCTTCGACGACCCGCGCATCGCGCTCAGGCGGTTCGAGGACCCGGAGCCCCAGCGCATCGTGGCCCTGGCCTGGCGGCCGACATCCCCGCGGCGCCGGGACTTCGCGGCCCTGGCCCAGCTTGTCACCGCCGCCTGGGAGGCGACGGCTGGCGTGCTGCCGGCCTGGGGGCGGCCCCCTTCGTGACGGCGGGCCTAGTGACGGTGGGCTTCGCCGAGACCTTGCCGGACGGCGATATGGTGCCGGACAGGCAGCGGCCGAAGTTCGGCCCTGGCTGGCGCACCCAGCGGTGGCAGACCAGGGCGCCCGGCCCGCGCGGGGCATAGGACATCCGCTCGACCGCCGCGCCGCGCGCCCGGCCGCCGAAGAAGCCGGAGAATTCCGGCCGGGTCAGCCGTTCCGGCAGCGGCCCGCCGGTGGCGATGCGGTATTCCGGGCGGTATTCGAAATGGAACGTGTCGAACTGGTTCCAGCGCCCGCCCCAGACGAAGCCCTCGCGCTCGAAGGCCTCCACGACCGGCATCGGCACCCGGCTGCGGCGGATGGGCCGGCCCTTGGCGTCGGTGGGGGCGGTCTGCCAGTAGCCGTCGTCGGTCGGGTTCACGTCGATGGCGATGCCGAGCCCGTGCAGCGACAGCCGGTTCGAGCCGGCGACGTTGCGGCAGTTGAAGGTGCCGACCAGGGAGCGGGGAAACTTCGCGGCCTCGCCCGATAGCTGGTCGAGGGCGTCGGACACGCGTTGCAGCGCCGCCGTGACGCCGTTGGCGCGCGCCGCCCGGATCTCCTGCCCGCCGTCCGGCGCACCGCGGCTCCACTGCACCGGCCCCAGGCGTGCCCGCATGTCGCCCGAGCGGCAGTCGCCATACATCTTCAGGTAGACGGGCTCGTAGTCGACGGCCGAGATGCCCTCGGTCGCGGCCAGAACGGGGTCGGCCGGCGGCTTCAGCCGCGCCTTGAGCGGCCGGCCCTCGCGGTCGAGGCCGAGGCGCGCCAGCGGCATCTTCGTGCCGTCGCGCCACAGCAGCATCCCCTTCTCGACCCGCAGCAGGAAATCGGGATATGCGGCGACCATTGCCTGCACGCCCTGGGGCGGGGCCGCCGGCCGCGGTTCCTCGGCCGTCGCCAGGCCGGGTGTCGGCAGCAACGCCGCCGTCAGGACGGCGCGGGCTAGAAAGTTCGGGAAATCGGGCAACCTGGCGACACTCGCGAATGGCTTCCGGGGCAGCATGGCCGGCCGACATGGCCATAGCAGGGCAGCGCTGGGGCTATCCCACCCGGTGCGGTGAAGTCCGCGCGCCGGCCCGCGGTTCCATCGCTGCGGCGTGGGGCCTAAGCCTGCGCCGCCGGACGCACCAGCAGCCGGTTGATCGCCAGCCCGGCCAGCCCGAATGCGGCGACCACGCCCGCCATCGGCAGCGCGGTGCCGTTGTGCAGCATCCCCACCAGGGCCGACGCGACGGCGGCCAGCGAGAATTGCAGCGTGCCGAGCAAGGCCGAGGCGACGCCGGCATTGCGGCCATAGGGCGCCATCGCCAGGGCGGCCGCGTTGGGCATGATGAAGCCCAGCGTGGCGACATAGACGAAGATCGGCCCGACCAGCCCGGCGAGGCCCCCCCATCCCGTGGCCGCCGACGTGATGAGGACGATGGCCGCCGCCCCCTGCACCAGCATGGCGACCCGCATCGCCTGTTCGTGCCGGCCGGCCGGCAGCAGACGGCCGTTCACCTGGGCGGCGGCCACGAAGCCAATGGCGTTCAGCCCGAAGAGCCAGCCGTAATGCTGGGCGCTGACGCCATGGAGGTCGATGAAGACGAAGGGAGAACCGGCGATGTAGGCGAACATGCCCGCCATGCCGAGCCCGCCGCCCGCGGCATAGCCCATGTAGCGGCGATCGACGATGATGCGGGCATAGTCCGTGACCGCGCGCCCGAACGCCAGCGGGCGCGATGGATCGGCCGGGTGGCTCTCGGGCAGGCGGAAATGCACGGCCGCCAGGGCCAGCACGGCATAGCCGGCCAGCAGCCAGAAGATCGTGGCCCAGCCCGCCCACAGCAGCACGATGCCGCCGATGACGGGCGCCATGATGGGGGCCAGCCCCGTCACCAGCATGAGCGAGGAATAGGCCCGCGCGGCGTCCTTGGGCTCGAACAGGTCGCGCACCATGGCGCGCGCGATCACCATGCCCGAGCAGGCACCGACCGCCTGCACGAAGCGGAGCACGGTCAGCACCTCGGCCGATGTCGCCAGCGCGCAGCCGATCGAGGCCAGGATGTAGAGGCAGAGGCCGAAATAGAGGGGCGGCTTGCGCCCGAAGCGGTCGGCGACCGGACCGTAGGACGCCTGGCCCAGGGCAAAGCCCAGGAAGAAGGCCGCCAGCGTCCGCTGGATCGCGTCGGTCGAGGCACCGAGCGCCACCTCCATCTGCGGGAAAGCCGGCAGGTACATGTCGATGGAGAGGGGGGCGAAGGCGGTGAGCGCGCCCAGGATGATCAGCAGTTCGGTCTTCGGAGGGCGCATCTTCTACCTTGCGTCGCCGGGCCTCCGGCGCTTAACGTGAGGATGCTTATAATAAGTTCGATCAGCCTTCGCTATGGGAGGAACGGCTGAACAACGAATTCGAGCGGCATCTCGGCTTTCTGCTGAACGATGTCGCCCGACTGTTGCGCAAAAGGTTCGATCGGCGGGCGCGTGCCCTCGGTCTCAGCCGCGCCCAATGGTCGGTCCTGGCCCAACTGTCGCGCGTCGAGGGCATCCACCAGGGCGGCTTGGCCGACATCCTGGAAGTGGAGCCGATCACGCTTGCCCGCATGGTCGACCGGCTGGAGGCCGCTGGCTTCGTCGAGCGCCGGCCCGACCCGACCGACCGGCGGGTGAAGCGCCTGCACCTGCTGCCCCCGGCCGCCCCGGTGCTGGAGCAGATGCGCAGCCTGGGCGTGGCCACCCGCGAGGAGGCGCTGGCCGGCATCGCCGCCGACGACCGCGAGCGCCTGGTCGACCTGCTGTTGGCGATGAAGACCAACATGCTGGGCCTGGAAACGCCGTGCGACGGCGACTGGGCCGAGGTCGAGGCTCCCGACACGCCCGACGGCGGGCAGGGCGGGGGCCAGCATGCCTGAGGGGTCGAACGTCGAGGTCTCGCGCGCCGAGCTCGCGACGGCCGGGCGGTCCCGGCGGCGCTGGCGGCGCCTGCTGCTGCTGGTCCTGGTGCCGCTTCTGGTGGTCGCCGTCGCCTTCTATTTCTATCTGTCGGGGGGGCGCTACGTCGTCACCGACAATGCCTATGTGCGCGCCGACAAGGTCACGATCTCGACCGACGTGTCGGGCATGGTGCAGGCGGTCCTGGTGGCAGAGAACCAGCGCGTCGCCGCCGGCGACATGCTGTTCCGCATCGACCCCGAGCCCTTCGCGCTGGCGGAGGCCGCAGCCCAGGCGCAACTCGGCACGGTCCTGGCCGAGCTCTCGACCCTGAAGGCCAACTATCGCCAGCGCGTCGAGGAGATCCGCCTGGCCGAGGCCGACGTCGCCTACCAGGATCGCGAACTGCGCCGCCAGGCGGAGCTGGGCCAGCGCGGCGTCGCCGCCGGCACCGTGCTGGACCAGGCGCGCATCGCCTATGCCCGCGCCCGCCAGCGGGCGGCCGCCGCCCGCGAGGAGGCGGGTGCCGTCCTGGCCTCGCTCGGCGGCACCCTCGACGCCGACCCCGCCCAGCATCCCCGCGCGCGCCATGCCCAGGCCGAACTGGACCGCGCGCGCCGCGAGCGCCGCCGGACCGAGGTGCGGGCGCCCGCCGCCGGCATCCTGGTCAATGTCGGCCAGTTGCAGCCGGGCGAGTATCTGGAGGCCGGCAAGCCCGCCTTCACCCTGGTCCTGGTCGACCGGCTGTGGATCGACGCCAACCCCAAGGAAACCGACCTGACCCATGTGGTGATCGGCAACCCGGCCGACGTCACCGTCGACACCTATCCCGGCCGCACCTGGAAGGGGCGGGTCGAGAGCGTGAGCCCGGCCAGCGGTGCGGAGTTCGCGATCCTGCCGCCGCAGAATGCCAGCGGCAACTGGATCAAGGTGGTGCAGCGCATCCCCATGCGGGTCGCGGTCGAGCAGCCGGCGGACGGGCCGATGCTGCGCACCGGCATGAGCGTGGTGGTGACGGTCGACACCGGGCGCGAGCGCACGCTGGCATCGGTCTGGGCCGACCTGCGGCGGCTGGTCGGGCTCGATCCCGGCCAGCATGCGGGTGCGGCGCACCGGCCCCAGGGATGAGCATCGCCGAGCCGTCGCGGGCATCGGCCGGCGGCGGCCGGGTCGCCGTCACCGGCTGCGTCATGCTGGCGACGATCATGCAGGCGCTGGACACCACCATCGCCAACGTCGCCGTGCCCTACATGCAGGCGAGCCTCAACGCCTCGCTCGACCAGGTGAACTGGGTCCTCACCTCCTACATCGTCGCGGCCGCGATCATGACCCCGCCGACCGGGTGGCTCGCACGGCGCTTCGGCCGCAAGGAGCTGTTCATCGTCGCGGTCGCCGGCTTCACGGTCGCCTCCATCCTGTGCGGTGCGGCCCAGTCGCTGGAGC
Organism: Stella humosa; assembly: GCF_006738645.1. Lineage (GTDB taxonomy): Bacteria > Pseudomonadota > Alphaproteobacteria > ATCC43930 > Allostellaceae > Allostella > Allostella humosa. The sequence goes on from NZ_AP019700.1 coordinate 672,694, forward strand.
AGATGGTGGCCTTCCGCCTGCTCCAGGGCATGTTCGGGGCGCCGCTGGTGCCGCTGTCCCAGGCGGTCCTGCTCGACATCTACCCGCGCGAGCGCCATGGCGAGGCGATGGCGATCTGGGGCATCGGCGTCATGGTCGGGCCGATCCTGGGGCCGACCCTGGGCGGCTGGCTGACCGAGCACTATCACTGGCGCTGGGTCTTCTACATCAACCTGCCGATCGGGATCCTGACGCTGGCGGGTCTCGTCGCCTTCCTCGACCGGCCCGGCCGCGACCGCCGCCTGCGCATGGACTGGATGGGGTTCGGCCTGCTGTCGCTGGCGGTCGGCACCTTCCAGCTCATGCTCGACCGCGGCGAGCATCTCGACTGGTTCACCTCGACCGAGATCGTCATCGAGGCGATCGTCGCGGGCCTGGCCATCTATCTTTTCCTGGTCCATGTCCTGACCGCCGAGCGGCCGTTCATCGACCTTGCCATCTTCCGCGACCGCAACTTCGCGGCCGGCGTGACGCTGATCTGCATCACCGCCTTCATCCTTTTCGGCTCGCTGGCGCTGCTGACGCCCTTCATGCAGTCGCTGCTGGGCTATCCGGTGATGAGCGCCGGGATGATCCTGGCGCCGCGCGGCATGGGCACGATGCTGGCCATGTTCCTGGTCGGCCGGCTGATCGGGCGGGTCGACATCCGCCTGCTGATGGGGCTGGGCTACACGCTGCTGGCGCTGACGCTGCACGACATGGCGGGCTTCACGCTCGAGGTCGGGTTCGAGCGGTTCCTGCTGTCGGGCTTCATCCAGGGCATGGGCTTCGGCTTCTGCTTCGTGCCGATCAGCACGCTCTCCTTCACCACGCTGGCGCCGGAGCACCGGCCCCAGGGCACTTCGCTCTTCAGCCTGATGCGCAATGTCGGCGGCAGCGTCGGCATCTCGGTCGTCATCTTCCTGCTGTCGCGCGGTGGCCAGGCGGCGCGCTCGGAACTGGTGCAGCACCTGCACCCCCTGGCCGGCGCGATCCGGGCCCGGCCCCTGCCCGAGGCGTGGAGCCTCGACACCGTCGAGGGCCTGGCCGCCCTGCAGGCCGAGGTGGCGCGGCAGGCGACGGCCATCGCCTATTTCTCCGACTTCCAGCTCCTGGCGATGATCGCGGCCTGCGCCATCCCGGTGGTCTGCCTCGCCCGTCCGCCGCGGCGGCGCTGAAGGCGGCTCAACCCGCGACGGGTGCCGCCCGGCTGACGATCATGTGGATCTCGGCGATGGCCAGGCCGAACTTGCCGATCTTCACCTGCACGGTGGCGACGTTGGCCGTCTGCGGCTGCAACTCCTCCTCGCAGGCCAGCCGCCACACCGTCTCGCCGACCGGCACGTCGGTCTGGTAGCTCCAGCGCAGGCCGCCATCGACCCAGGTGGCCTCGGCCGTGCCGACGATGTCGGCGGCGGTGCCGGAATAGCCGTTCGTCGTCGGGCGGATGCGCCACAGCCGGCGCTCGGGCGGCGAGCCCTCGGCGGTCCAGGTCTGGTCCAGCGTCAGCACCTGGCCGTCCCAGTCGCCGCGCAGGACGGCCGTCATCCGCCGCTCGCCGCCGCCGCGATGATCGACCAGATGGCCCCAGCCATGCAGCAGGCCGGCATAGAAGGCCTCCAGGCGGAACGGCGTCGCTTCCCCGGGACCGTTCATGCCTGGCCCTTCCTTCCCTATGGCGAGCGCCGCGCCGGCTGCATGAAAAGGAGCGCCACGAAGGACAGCGCCGTCAGGCCGCCCGACAGCGTCGGCGCCCAGACCGGGCCGGCGCGGTCCAGCACGATGCCGGACAGCAGCGGCGCCCCGCCTTGCAGGATGCGCGCGGGGGCCGCGATCAGCCCCGTCCGCAAGCCATAGCCGGCCGGCCCGAACAAGGCCAGCGGCAGCGTGCCGCGCGATCGTCAGCAGGCCGTTGCCGGCTCCGTGCAGGATCGCGAACGCCATCGCCGCCGGCGGGGCGGCTGGCACCAATAGGCGAAATATTTCCAGGTGTTTTTTCCTGGGTCAGGGCGCGAGCGCGATAACCGCCGCTTTTGGTTCTATGTTTCCATAAAGTTCGAAATGGTGGATCGCGGTGAAGCTGTCCTGGTTCCAGGAAATTCCGCCATCGCGATAGGGCGTGATAGGCTCCGCTTCTGACTGAGCGGGAGGGACGATGGCGCGCGCCGCGGCCAAGGCGAAGAAGGGGCGCATCCTCTTCATCGACGACGAGCCGGACGTCGTCGAACCGTTGCTGGCGATGGTGCGCGCCCTCGGGTTCCAGGCCAGCATGCTGACCGATGGGCGGCAGTTCGAGCAGGAATTGAAACGCTTCAAGCCGACGCACGTCGTGGTCGATCTGGTCATGCCACAAAGCGACGGAATCGACGTGCTTCTGGCGCTGTCACGACTGACGGAGCGGCCGCGGATCATCGTCATGACCGGCTATCACTGGGGCGTCATGGAGTCGGCCCGGATCCTCGCGGAAACCCACGCCCTCAACGACATCGCCTGGCTACAGAAGCCGGTCGATCTCGACCGGTTTGAATCCATGCTGGCGTGAATTCCGGTGCGACTTATTCAAACGATAACCAAAAGCTAAATGGAACTTTTGCGCGCTCCGCATAATGTATCATTATGGTGTAGCGCGGGGCGAGCATGGCCATTCTACCTGGTGCCGTCGTCGGAGAGTTGCTGGAGCGTCTGAACGCCGAACGTCGGCGGGTGGTGCTGGACGGCTTCGAGGCCAATGCCGGGGAATGGTCGCAGCAATGGTCCGGCCGAGCGTCGACCAGCCGTGCGTCGACCTCGGGCCGGGGCCGCAGCCGACCCGGCGCCGCCCAGGCCGACGCCGACGTGCTGGAGCGCATTGCCGACGACCTGGCGACGGAGATTCCGGGGCAGCCGACCGCGGCCGAGATCGTCATCCAGCTAACCATGGCGATCCGCCGCGACCCGGCCCAGGCCGCCGTCATCGTCGACGCCATGCTGACCGATCATCCGCGGATGGCCGTCGTCATCGTGGCGACCGCGCTGCGCATGTGCCCCGGCCTGCGCAAGGAGATCCTGGCCCAGGCCCGGCGGCACAAGCCTTTCTCCAAGCATCCCTTCATCCTCGGCCTGCTGCTGGCCTTCGTGGCCCATGCCCTGGCCCAGAACGCGGCCGAGGCGGCAGAGACGTTCGAGGGCGCCGAGACGCCGTCCGAGGTGCTGGCGGCGCTCGGCCGTCACTATTCGACCCCGCGGCCGAACGGCGACGGCGGCCATGGCGGCCGCGGCGAGCGCGCCATGGGCTTTGGCCCCTTCGTGGCGCCGGCCTTCGTCGCCACGGTGCTGGCGGCGGGCGACGCGTGGTCGCGCCCGCGCCGCAACGACGAGGACCAGGGCGAGCAAGCGGCCGGCGAAGGCCGACGCACCGTGCGTGCCCAAGAAGACGAGGAAGGGTCCCGCCATCAGTCGGGTGCCGACAGCCTCGCCGGCGCGGACGAGGACGGCCTGCCGTCCCGCCGCCTGTCGCTGCCGGACGAGACCGCCGCGGCGCGTGCCGAAGCGGCCACCCCGATCTTCCAGATTACGCCCGATGAAATGCCGGCTGCTGCTGCAGCACCGCTATCGGCGCGCGCCATGCTGGCCGCGCCGCCGCCAGCGGCAGGCCAGGCCGATGGGGCAGCGATGTCGGCCACCACGACGGCGCCCGCTCAGGCGACGGCAGGCGAGGCCGCGGCAGGCGAGACGCCGGGGGGCGAGGCTGCTCCGGCCACGGAGATGGATGCGATCGCCGCCAGCCTGTTCGACCACGTCCTGGCCCGCCTCGCCGAGACCGGCGACGATCCGCTGGCGGCGGCCACGGTTCTCTCGGAACTGGCCGAGGAACTGTCGAGCCTGCCCGCCGACCGGTTGGCCGGCGATGCGGCCGATGCGCCGTCGATCGAGGGGGATGCGCCGACGCTGATAGGGGTCGCCTCGGTGGAGGTTGGTCCGGCCGCCGCCGCGGGGGTCCTGGTGTCAGACGGGAGCCTCGCTGCCGAAGCGGAGGTCGCCGTCGCCGCTCCCGCGATCGTGCACGCGCCGGTCGCCATGTCGGCGGTGGCCGAGACCGGGAATGCCGTATCGGCCGTGGTCGAGGCGGCCGTCGTCCTGCTGGCGAACGATACGCTGGCTGGCGGCTCGGTGGCGGTCGACCTGACGGTGGACGATATTGTCGAACTGGATGCCGATGGCGCAATCGCCGTCGGTGACGGTGGGGTGCAGGCGGATCTGTCGACAGGGGTCACGCTGACGGACTCGGTCTCGGCCGAGGTGGCGGTCGGGCTGGACCTGCTGGCCGATGACACGCTCGTCGGCGCCGCCTTGACGGCGGACCTGGAGGTCGACGGCATCGGCAGCATCGCGGCGGACGTCGAGGTCCAGGCACTGGCCGGCGATAGCCTGCTGGCGGCCGACCTGTCGACCAGCCTTCAGGTGACGGACTCGGTTTCGGCCGAGGTGACGGTCGGATTGGATTTCCTGGCCGGCGATGTACTGGCCGACGTCGACCTGTCCACCGATCTTTCCATCGACGGCTTGGGCGCGGTCGGGCTTGACGGCGCGGTCCAGCTTCTGGGTGAGGACGCGGCCGTGGCGGGCGATCTCGGGCTGGACCTGACCGTCGGCGATTCGATCGCGGTCGGCGCGGATGCCGAGCTGTCGCTGCTGGGTGAAGATGCGCTGGCCAGCGCTGCCGTCGCCGCGACCGTCGGCATCGACGGAATTGCCGAATTGCAGGTCGAAGCCGAAATCGAACTCCTGGGCGATGCCGGTGCCGCTGCCATGCTGGGCGCGGACGCCAGCCTGACGGGCGTTGCGACCGTCGAGGCCGATGCGGGGCTGGTGCTGCTGGGCGAGGATGCCGTGGCCGCGGCCGAGGCCGCGGTGGCCGTCACCGTTGCCGACCTCGTGGAGGTCGTTGTTGGTGGCGACGTTGCCATCCTGGGCGACGGCGGCGCGGTCGCGCTGGAGGCAGTGGCCGAGATTGCAGTGACGGACTCGGTCTCCGTTGAAACCGAGGCAGCGCTGGTGCTGTTCGCCGACGACACGGTGGCCGAGGTCGAGGTCGCGGCCGACCTGGTGATCGCGCCGGTGGCGGAGGTTGCCGCCGCGGGCGATGCCACGCTGCTGGGTGATGAGGGCGCGGTTGCCGTCGAGACGATAGTGACCGTCGAACTGCCGGACACGGTGGCGGCCGAGGTCGAAACGGGGCTGGCCTTGCTTGCCGACGATACGCTGGCCGATCTCGACCTGTCGTCGACGGTGACGGTGGCCGATTCCGTGACCGCCGCCCTCGACGTCGGGCTCTCCGCTCCGGCCGGCGGCGAACCCGTCGCGGTGGAGGTCGCGGCGGCAATCACCGTGCCGGAGACGGTCGCCACCGAGGTGGCCCTGGTCCTGCCTGGGCCGGATACGATTGCCGAGGCGGCGGTCGTGGTCGAGACGCCGGTGGCCGAAGTCGCGGCCGAGGTCGTGCTGACGCCGGATACGCCGCCAACCATCGAACTGGCGATCGACCTCGACCCGCTGTTGTCGATCGACATCTCGGTCAATGGCGGCGGCGATGGCGAGGAAGACAGCGCGGCGGTGGTCATCGAGGTGCCGGTCGTGACCGAGGTCGTGCAGGCGGCGGATTCCCTGCTGGCCGCCATCATCCCCGACGAGCCCGACCCGCCGCCGGCGCCGCCGCCCTTGCCGATCGTGGCGCCGGTGCAGTCGGTGCTGTTCGGGTTGGGTGGCCTATTCGGCTGACCCCGGGGGCGATCGGCTTCCGGTGCGGCCCAGCAACTGCGCCACGACCGACAGGAAGCGCTCGTCGTCGAAGGGCTTGGCGATCACCGGCCGGCCGGCCAGCAGGAAGAACTGCTCCAGTTCCGGGTTGGCGATGTCGCCGGTCATGAAGAGGATGCGGGCCGCGCTCTCCGGGTCGTCGCGTTCCAGCCGCTGGAACAGGGTGGCACCATCCATCCCGGCCATGTGGATGTCGCTGATCAGCAGGTCGTAGCGCCGCCGGTCGATCCGCCGCAGCGCGTCGACCCCGTCGCCCGCCAGGTCGGCGGCATGGCCTTCCCGGCGCAGCAGCGACTGGATGTAGCGCGCGAGCGCCTGGTCGTCGTCGATCACCAGGATCGCCGCGCCGCCGGCCGGCCGCGGCATGGCCGCCGCGGCTGCCGCCGCCTGGTCGCCGGCCGAAACCGGCAGGCGAACGAGGAATTCCGCCCCGCCCTCGGGCCGGTTACTGACGGTGATGCTGCCGCCCAGTTCCTTCACCTGGGTGACGCAGAGCGATAGGCCGAGGCCGGTTCCCATGCCCTCGGGCTTGGTCGTGAAGAAGGGCTGGAAGATCCGCTTCATGATCGCGGGCGGAATGCCGGGCCCGTTGTCGGCCACGCGCAGCTCCAGCATGCGGGCATCGGCGTCGAAGCCGAGCGCGACCGACAGCCGGCGCGGCTGGGGCACCTCGGCCAGGGCATCGCAGGCGTTGGTCACCAGGTTGACGACGATCTGGCCCAGGCCCGTGGTGTCGCCCGCGACGAGCGGCAGGTCGGCCGGCAGGTCGGTCGCCAGTTCCACCCCGGCCCGTTCCAGCCGGCCGCGCACCAGCTCGACGGCGCGGCCTGTCACATCCGCCATGGCGACCGGCGTGCGCCGGATCGGGCGCCGCCTGGCCAGGTCGAGCAGGTTGGTGACGATGCGGGCCGACTGCCGGGCGGCCTCGACCACCCGGTCGAGCCGCCCGCCATGGGACTGGTTGCGGATCAGCCGGCGCAGCAGCTGGGTCTGCGCCAGGATCGTCGAGAGCTGGTTGTTCAGCTCATGGACGATCGAGGCCAATAGCTGGCCGAGCGCCGCCGCCCGCTCGGCCGCCGCGTCGATGGCGGCCTCGTCGCGGCGCGCCGACAGCAACAGGACATGGCCGCGCCCCCGGCGCACGGCACGGGCCGTCACCACCAGGGCCGGCCCGTCCGGCCCGGTCGCTCCCGGCGCCAGCCGCACGTCGACCGTGCTGCCGTCGGGCGGTGCTGCCGCCAGCCGCGTCACCGCCTCGTCGGGCCAGTGGGCGGGCTCGGCCGACTGGCCGCCGAACAGGGCGGTCCAGGCCGGGTTGCAGCGCAGGCGGCGCAGCCCCCCGTCGGTCACCGCTTGCGCCAAGGGCGAGCGCTCGAACGCAAGTTCCCCCAGGCCGGGTGGACGGCGCCGGGGCTGGTCCGTGTCGGGCGCTGCAGGCTCTGGCATCCGGGCTCCGCCCGCATCGTTGCGGGGATCATTCTCGCCCGCCGTGATGCCCGTCGTCGACGGCATTCGGCACACCGCGCGCGCGAGACCGATCGGCCGATTGGGACGCAATGGTTGTCAGCGTCGGAATGCCAATGTTATCCAAGGACCCAGGCGCCGGAGAGCGTCCGGACAATACTCGAAATTTGGGAGAACCCGATGACCCTTCATACCAAGTCGATTCTGGCTGCGCTCGCAGTCTCCGCCGCGTGCGCCGCACCCGCCGCTGCCGCGGACATCAAGCTGATGACCGGTCCCCAGGGCGGGGTCTGGGTGCCGCTGGGCGGCCAGCTCAAGGACATGTGGGAAAAGGCCATTCCCGGCCTGTCGGTGCAGTCGCTGCCGGGCGCCGGCATCGCCAACATGCGCGGCATCGAGGAATCGAAGACCGAGATCGGCTTCGGCAATTCCATCTCCACCGTCGATGCGCTGGCCGGCAACGCGCCCTTCAACAAGCCCCACAACACCATCTGCAACATCGCCACGCTCTACCCGCAATACTACCAGCTCGTCACGCCGACCGCTGCCGGCATCAAGTCGGTCAAGGACCTGAAGGGCAAGAGCATCACCACCCAGCCGCGCGGCAACACGGGCGAGCTGATCACCGCCCAGTTGCTGAAGGTGCATGGGCTGGCCTACAGCGACGTGAAGGTCAGCTTCGTGTCCTACACGGACTCGGTGACGCAGATGCAGGACGGCCACGCGGTCGCCTTCGGCCTCGGCACCGCCATCCCCGCCGGGTCGATCATGGACCTGGCCTCGGCCCGCGACATCACCCTGATGGACCTGTCCGACAGCCTGGAGGGCATGAAGAAGCTCAATCCCGGCTACACGCTGGTGACCGTGCCCAAGGGTACCTATGCCAAGCAGGACCGGGACGTCCAGGTCATCGGCTATGCCACGCACGTCGCGGCCGCCTGCAAGCTGCCGGCCGATCAGGTCTACACCATGACCAAGACGATGGCGGCCAACGTGCCGTCGATGGCGGCCGTCTACAAGGGCATCACCGGGCTGACCCCCAAGGCGATGGCCGAGGATATCGGCGTTCCCTTCCACCCCGGCGCGGCAAAATTCTATGCCGAATCCGGCATTACGGTGAAGACGCGCTGAGCGTCGGGCACCGGGTATAGAAGCAGCAGGCATAGACAAGCAGCAGTCGGGGTCGCGCGCGATGACCATGGATCTCAGTCACGGCGGCATCCTCCGCCTCGTCGGCATCGTCATCGGCGTTCTGATGTCGCTCTACCACATGTGGGCGATCGCCTTCGGCACGCCGGAGGCCGTGTATTTCCGCGGGACCCACCTGCTGTTCGCCCTGACGCTCGTCTTCCTGTTCTACGACCGGTCGGCCAAGCGGGCCGGCCGGCCGCCGGATGCCATCGACTACGGCATGCTGGTCCTGTCGGCGGCACCGATCCTCTACCTGTTCTTCAACTACGACTACATCGTCAACCGCATCTACTATATCGACGACCTGTCGACCGCCGACATGGTGCTGGGTGCGATCATGGTGGTGGCCGTCATCGAGGGCACCCGGCGGGCGCTGGGCTGGGCCCTGCCGATAACGGCCATCGTCTTCCTGGTCTATGGGCTGTTCATCGCCAAGCTCGAGCCGATGCGGCTGATGGACCAGCTCTTCATGACGACCGAGGGCATCTTCGGGATTCCGCTCTCGGTGTCGGCCGCTTATGTGCTGATCTTCGTGCTCTTCGGCAGCTTCATGGAGCGCACCGGCACGGGCCAGCTCTTCATGGACTTCGCCATGTCGCTGACCGGCCATACGGCGGGCGGGCCGGGCAAGGTTTCCGTCGTCAGCTCCAGCCTGTTCGGCACCATCTCGGGCAGTGCGGTCGCCAACGTCATGGTCGACGGGCCGATCGCCATTCCCCTGATGAAGCGCACGGGTTTTCCCCCGCACTTCGCTGCGGGGGTGGAGGCGACGGCGTCGACGGGCGGCCAGATCATGCCGCCGATCATGGGGGCGGCTGCCTTCGTGATGGCGGAGTTCCTGGCGGTCGGCTACGGCCAGGTCATCATCTGGGCGCTGATTCCATCCATCCTCTATTACGTCGCCTGCTTCGGGGCGGTGCATTTCGAGGCCAAGCGGCGCGGCCTGGTCGGCCTGCCGCGGTCGGAACTGCCGGTCTTCTCGCGCGTCATGGCCGAGCGCGGCCACCTGTTCCTGCCGGTCGTTGCCATCCTGGCCGTCATGTATTCCGGCTACAGCGCGCCGATGGCGGCCCTGGTGGGGACCCTGCTGTGCTTCCCCGTGGCGGCGCTGCGGCCGTCGACGCGCGGCAACGTCACCTGGAAGAACGTCATGGAGGCGATGGCGGACGGGGCGCGCAACGCCGTCACCGTGGCGCTCGCCTGTGCCTGTGCCGGCATCATCATCGGCGTCGTCATGCTGTCGGGCCTGGGCATCGTCTTCACCCAGCTCGTGGTCGGGCTGGCGCAGGACTGGCTGCTGGTGGCGCTGTTCCTGACCATGGCGGCCGGCATCGTGCTCGGCATGGGCATGCCGACGACGCCGGCCTACATCGTGATGACGGCCCTGCTCGTGCCGGCCATCATCAAGCTGGGCGTCATCCCTCCGGCCGCCCACATGTTCGCGCTCTATTTCGCCGTGCTGTCGGCCATCACCCCGCCGGTGGCGCTGGCCGTCTTCGCGGCCGCCGGCATCGCCAAGTCGGACATCTGGAAAAGCGGCCTGGCGGCAGTGAAGATCGGTGCCGCCGGCTTCATCGTGCCCTTCATGTTCGTGTACGAGCCGGCGCTGCTGATGATCGGCGATAGCTGGCTCTGGATCGTCTGGCGCTTCGTCTGTGCCGTAGCCGGCATCCTGCTCTTCGCCGGCGGCCTGCACGGCTATTTCCTGACCTGGGCCTCGCTCTGGCAGCGCGTGCTGCTGGCCGCGGGGGGCTTCGCGCTGGTCTTCCCCAGCGTCTGGTCGGACGTCACCGGCGCGGTGCTGGCCGGGGTCGTGCTGGCAGCCCAGTGGCTGGCCCGCCAGCGGACCCCGGCCACCGCCGGAGCCCGCTGACCGCGGCCTACAATCGCACGTCGTGAAGCGGCCGCCCCCAGTCGGCGGCCGCCTTCACCGACCGCTCGATATCCTCCTCGATCATCAGTCCGTCGGCGACCAGGGCGCGGGCCGCCGCCTCGATCGCCGCCGCATAGCCGGCGGGCGAGCCGTAGCGGGCCAGCACCGACGGCCGCGGGTCGCGGGTCGCGTCCCGCTCTTCCTCGGTGTCGGGGAAGGGGATGTAGCTGCCGGTGAACTCGTGCATGGCGCCATGGCCGAAGCCGCGGTCGCGGATGTTCCAGCCGGTATAGGTGCCGAGCGGGGCCCCGACCATCGGCGCGCGCACGCCGGCCACGTCGTTGCCGTCGGCGTCGACCGCCGGCACCAGGGTCGGATAGCCCTCGGCCGCCAGCACCTTGGGCGGTTCCTGGTCGATGATGCCGTCCGCCGCCCGCGGCCCGAAATCCAGCAGCGGGCAGGCATTCACCCCGGTCGGCTGGGCGACGCCGGGAATGGCGGGGAAGCGCTGGCGCCATTCCTCGGCCGTCACCAGCGTGCCCTCGGCGCGCAGCGGGATGCGGCTGGCGGGCGGGGGCGTGCCATCGGTCGCCCAGCGGTCGAGCGCATCCAGCATGCCGCGGAACAGCATCGAGGTCTGGACGATGTTGAGGTACTGCCGGCACACGCCCTTGGCCGGGCGCCTCACGTTCGGGTCGGCGAAATGCTGCGAGCTGGACCACAGGTAGACGCGGACATTGTCCGGTTGGGCCAGGTCGTTGCCGTGGGCGTCGGTATGCACCAGCGAACCGCGGCGCTGCCAGTATTCGATGGCGCTCTGGGTGTGCAGGACCAGCGGGTCGGTCGCCGGCCGCTTCAGGATCGCGTCCTCGCGGCCGGAATGCGGGTCGACGGAGGCCGCGTACGAGAAGGGGAAGCGGTCGGCCATCGTCGCATGGTCTTCGTACTGCTGGCCGGCCGGCGATACCACCAGCGAGAAGCGGTGGTTCATCCACATCAGCCCGCCGCCGGAGACATGCGGCAGCACGCCCTCGAACACCTGGCGGCCGCCGGCATCGGCGTTGTAGCCCTGGTAGAGGAAGTCGCGGATGCAGCGCCCGGTCTGCGAGCGGCCCCAGGCGTAGGCCTTGTCGATGCCGCCGGCCAGCGGGTTGCCGGCACCGGTGTCGTGCTTCAGGAAGGCGACCAGGTCGCGGACGGCGACGTGCCCCAACCCGTGCACGCGCGGGTCGCGGGCGGTGTAGACCAGCTCGTAGATCCAGCCCGGCTGGAAGCCGGCGGGCAGATGCAGATGGGTGTCGGACGGGATGATCGCCTGTTCCGCGCCCTGGTTGTCGAGGCCGCTGCCGCCCTCCACGCGCGCAAAGGCCCATTCCGTCGCCGCGACGGCGATCCGCGGGTCGCCCTGGTAGCGGCGGCGGGTCAGCGTCGCCTGGGTCGGGTCGAGCGACACGGTCGGGTAGGAGCGGGTCGAAGCGCGGCCGGACAGCGGCACCACCGTGGTGCCGGGCTTGTCGACGATGATTTCGGTCCGCACCGGGCCGGTGATCGGCTTGCCGCCATCGGTCGCCACCGGCACGTCCAGGATCAGCCGGCCGTTGCCCGGCAGCAGGTCGCCTTCCCAGGCGCCCCAGACGATGGTGTAGCCCCGCCGGAAGAGGTAGCCGTTGCCGGCGTGCGCCAACGTCGCCGGGTCGTTGGTGGGCGGCGCGTCGTTGAAGAACTGCAGCTCCCGCTTGTTGCCGCGATTGCCGTAGCCGAAGAAGAGGCGCCGGTTGCCGCGCGCCATGTCGACCGGCTTCAGGATCATGACGTCGGCTGCGAACTCGACCAGGCCGTCGGCATTGCGCGGTGCCCGGTCGAGGTCGACGATGCCGGCCTGGGCGGCCGCGGCCGGATCGACGGCATAGTGGGCGCGGCCGACCAGCTTCTCGTAGGCGCCGGCCTGGCCGAACTCGGCCCCGTCAGCGAAGGTCGTGCGGGCGGTGATCTCGATGCGCGTGCGGTTCGTCATGTCGGCGGGCATTCCTTGAATGTTCGTCAGCGGGCGAGGAAGGGCAGGTCGAGCTGGTGCTGGCGGGCGCATTCCACCGCCTCGGCATAGCCGGCGTCGGCGTGGCGCATGACGCCGGTGGCGGGGTCGTTCCACAGCACGCGCTCCAGCCGGCGCGCGGCTTCCTGCGTGCCGTCGCAGACCACGACCATGCCGGCATGCTGCGAATAGCCGATGCCGACGCCGCCGCCATGGTGGATGGAAACCCAGGTGGCGCCGCTGGCGCAGTTGACGAGCGCGTTCAAGAGCGGCCAGTCGGCCACCGCGTCGCTGCCGTCCCGCATCGCCTCGGTCTCGCGGTTGGGGCTGGCGACCGAGCCCGAATCGAGATGGTCGCGGCCGATGACGATGGGGCCGATCTCGCCCCTGGCCACCATCTCGTTGAAGGCCAAGCCCAGCCGGTGGCGGTCGCCCAGCCCGACCCAGCAGATGCGCGCCGGCAGTCCCTGGAAGCGGATGCGCGCACGCGCCATGTCGAGCCAGTGGTGCAGGTGCCGGTCGTCCGGCATCAGTTCCTTCACCCGTGCGTCGGTGCGGTAGATGTCCTCGGGATCGCCGGAGAGCGCGGCCCAGCGGAACGGCCCGACGCCGCGGCAGAAGAGCGGGCGGATGTAGGCCGGCACGAAGCCCGGGAAGTCGAAGGCGTCGGCCACGCCGACATTGCGCGCCATCTGGCGGATGTTGTTGCCATAATCGACCGTGGGCACGCCCATGCGGTGGAAATCCAGCATGGCGCGCACCTGGACTGCCATCGAGGCGAGCGCGGCGGCCTCGACCCCCTTGGGGTCGCTCGCCCGCCGGTCTTCCCACTCCGCCAGGCTCCAGCCGGCCGGCAGGTAGCCGTTGATCGGGTCGTGGGCGGATGTCTGGTCGGTCACGGCGTCCGGGCGGATGCCGCGTCGCACCAACTCGGGGAACACCTCGGCCGCGTTGCCCAGCAGCCCGACCGAGACCGGGCGCCGCTCGGCCTTGGCGCGGGCGATGATCGCCAGCGCCTCGTCGATCGTGTCGGCGCGTTCGTCGAGGTAGCCGGTGCGCAGGCGCATGTCGATGCGGCTCGCCTGGCATTCGACCGCCAGCATCGAGGCGCCGGCCATGGTGGCGGCCAGCGGCTGCGCCCCGCCCATGCCGCCCAGCCCGCCGGTCAGGAACCAGCGCCCCGCCAGGTCGCCGCCATAGTGCTGGCGCCCCATCTCCACGAAGGTCTCGTAGGTGCCCTGCACGATCCCCTGCGAGCCGATATAGATCCAGGATCCGGCCGTCATCTGGCCGTACATCATCAGGCCCTTGCGATCGAGCTCGTGGAAATGGTCCCAGTTGGCCCATTTGCCGACGAGGTTGGAGTTGGCGATCAGCACCCGCGGGGCGTCGGGGTGGGTGCGGAAGACGCCGACCGGTTTGCCGGACTGGACGCACAGGGTCTGGTCGTCCTCCAGCCGGGTCAGGGCGGCCGCGATGCGGTCGAAGGAATCCCAGTCGCGCGCCGCCCGCCCGATCCCGCCATAGACCACCAGCTCGTGCGGGCGTTCCGCCACCTCCGGGTCGAGGTTGTTCATCAGCATCCGCAGCGCGCCCTCGGTCTGCCAGCTCCGGGCGGTGCGTTGCAGCCCGCGCGCGGCGCGGACGGTGCGGGCATTGTCCAGGCGAGGGTTCATGGGGTGCCTCACGCGCGCCAGACGACGGGGAAGGCGGGGGAATCCATGGCCGCACCGACGGCGGGTGCCCCCACCTCGGGCGGGGGCGGCGACATGAAGCCGTCGCGCAGGACATAGCGGGCATCGTCGCCGGTCCAGCGCGCCGACACCACCCGCCGGCGATTGCCCGTGGAATTGCCCGGCGCGCCATGCAGCGCCAGCCCGTGGAAGGCGATCAGGTCGCCCGGCTCCAGCGCCCAGCCGACGATGCGCCAGCGGTCACGGTCGCCCTCGATGTCGGGCACGGGCGTGAAGTTCTTCTGCTGGGCCGGATGGTCGTTGCCGTCGGCGAAGCGCCGCGGCGTGTACCATTGCCCCGACCGGTGCGATCCGGCGACGAACTCCAGGCTGGTCTCGCGCGCGACCGGGTCGAGCGGGATCCACATGCTGATGATGTGGCTGCCGTCGACGACGTAGTAGGGCTGGTCGTGATGCCAGGGGGTCCGTTCCTCGGTGGCCGGCTCCTTCACCAGCACATGCTCGTGGAAGAGGTTCACCTTGGCCGATCCCATCAGGGCGCCGGCCAGCGCCGCCAGGGGCGAATGGCGCAGCACCTCCTCGTATTCGGGGATGCGCTGCCAATTGCAGTAGTCGCCGAAGAAGAGGCCGGGCTTGCCGTCGGGCGTGTACGTCTTCGCGAACCGGCCGGGCTCGCGCAGGTTGCGCTCGACTCCGGCTTCCAGCAGGCGGCGCCATTCGGGACCCAGCACGCCGCGGAGGCAGACGGCCCCATCCTCGCGATAGGCCCGGATATCGGCATCGGTCGGCATCATTGGCGGCTCCCCCTCCTGGCGTCCAGGAAGGGAGCCTAACCCGATCCTCGCCCGCGCGGGAGTGTCAGGCGAGGGCCACCCTGTCCCAGGCATCGGCGGCCGACCGCTCGATCGCCCCGCCTGATACCAGGTCGCGGGCGGCGGCCAAGTCGGGGGCCAGGAAGCGGTCGTCGTCGAGGTGTGCCACCACCGCCCGCAAGGCGCCGCGCGCGCGTTCCAGCATCGGGCTGGAGGCCAGCGGGGCGTGGAAGTCGATGCCCTGGGCCGCGCACAGAAGCTCGATGCCGACGATGCCGGCGGCGTTCTCGGCCATCTCGCCCAGGCGCCGCGCCGCGTGGGTCGCCATCGACACATGGTCCTCCTGGTTGGCCGAGGTCGGCAGGCTGTCGATGCTGGCGGGTGCGGCACGCTGCTTGTTCTCGGACGCCAGGGCGGCTGCCGTCACATGGGCGATCATGAAGCCGGAATTGAGGCCGGCATGGCGGGTGAGGAAGGGCGGCAGGCCGCTGATCGAGCCGTCGGTCAGCATCGCCACCCGGCGCTCGGCCAGCGAGCCGATCTCGGCCACCGCCAGCGCCAGCAGGTCGGCCGCGAACGCCACCGGCTCGGCGTGGAAGTTGCCGCCGGACAGCACCTCGCCCGTGTCGGCGAAGACGAGCGGGTTGTCCGACACCGCGTCGGCCTCGATCGCCAGCGTGGCGGCGGCATTGCGCAGCAGGTCCAGGCACGCCCCCATCACCTGCGGCTGGCAGCGCAGGCAGTAGGGGTCCTGCACCTTGCCGCACTCCTTGTGCGAGGCGCGGATCTGGCTGTCGGCTGTCAGGATGCGCAGGGCGGCGGCCACGTCGCGCTGGCCGGGATGGCCGCGCAGGGCATGGATGCGCGCGTCGAACGGCGTGTCGGAGCCGAGGGCCGCATCGAGCGACAAGGCGCCCGTCACCAGGGCCGAGCGGAACACCCGCTCGATCGCGAACAGGCCCGACAGCGCCAGCGCGGTCGAGACCTGGGTCCCGTTCAGCAGGGCCAGCCCCTCCTTGGGGCCAAGCTGCAGCGGCGCCAGGCCGGCGGTCGCCAGGGCAGCCGCAGCCGGCATCGTCCGCCCCGCCCCGCGCGCCTCGCCGACGCCGATCATGGTGGCCGCCATGTGCGCCAGCGGCGCCAGGTCGCCCGACGCACCGACCGACCCCTGGGAGGGGATGAGCGGCAGGATGTCGGCCGCCAGCATCGCCTCCAGGAAAAGCACCGTTTCCCACCGCACGCCCGATGCGCCGCGAGCAAGGCTGGCCAGCTTCAGCGCCAGGACAAGCCGCACCGTCGAATCGGCCAGCGGCGCCCCCAGCCCGACGGCGTGCGACAGCACCAGGTTGCGTTGCAGGGTGGCCAGGTCCTCGGCCTCGATGCGGGCGTGGGCCAGCTTGCCGAAGCCGGTATTGACGCCATAGACCGGCGCACCGCGCCCGACGATGGCGGCCACCGTCGCGGCCCCGGCCTCCACCGCCCCGCGCGCGGCCGGGTCGAGCCGCACGGCCGCACCCTCGCGCAGCACGGCCGCCCAGGCATCCAGCCCGTGCGTGCCGACGCCGACCTCGATCGTTGCCCTCATTTGCCACCCCATATGCGCCGGTAGAGCGGGTTGAAGCCGATGCGATAGGCCAGTTCCGCCGGCCGCTCGATCGACCAGATGGCCAGGTCGGCGCGCCGCCCGGGCGCGATCGTGCCGGTGTCGCCACCCATTCCCAGGGCCGTTGCCGCATGGCGCGTCATACCGGCCAGCGCCTCGGCCGGGGTCAGCCGGAAGAGGGTGCAGGCCATGTTCATCGCCAGCAGCGGCGAATTCAGCGGCGAGGAGCCGGGATTGAGGTCGGTCGAGATGGCAATCGGCACCCCCAGCCGGCGCAGCAGGTCGACCGGCGGCAGCCG
The DNA here is from genome assembly GCF_006738645.1 of Stella humosa. Lineage (GTDB taxonomy): Bacteria > Pseudomonadota > Alphaproteobacteria > ATCC43930 > Allostellaceae > Allostella > Allostella humosa. The sequence goes on from NZ_AP019700.1 coordinate 689,476, forward strand.
CGTCTCGCGGATGAAGTAGAAGGCGCCGGGCAGAAGCACCGCCACGGTGCCGGCCCGCGCCATGGCGATAGCACCCGCCTCGTCCAGGTACTCCAGATGATCGGCCGACAGGGCGCCCATGCCGGCGGCCAGGGCCGCCCCGCCCTGGTCCGAGAGCTGCTCGGCATGCAGCTTGATCGCCAGGCCGCGGGCCCGGGCGGCCGTGAACACCCGCGCCGTCTGGGCGGCGGTGAAGCCGATGCGGTCGCAGAAGGCGTCGACCGCATCGGCCAGCCCCTCGGCCGCGACCGCGTCCAGGATCGGGCCGGCGCAGAGGTCGATATAGCCCTCCGGGTCGTCGGCGAATTCGGGCGGCAGGGCGTGTGCGGCCAGCAGGGTGGTGCGCGTCGTCACCGGCCGCACCCGGCCCAGCTCGCGGGCGACGCGCAGCATCTTCACCTCGTCGGCCACCGACAGCCCGTAGCCGGACTTGATCTCGACGGTAGTCGCCCCCTCGGCGATCAGCCCGTCGAGGCGGGGCAGGGCGCTGGCGAGCAGGTCGGCCTCCGAGGCGGCGCGGGTCGCCCGCACGGTCGACAGGATGCCGCCGCCCGCCCGCGCCAGCTCCTCGTAGGAGGCACCCTCCAGCCGCAGCTCGAATTCATGCGCGCGGTCGCCGCCATGGACGAGATGGGTGTGACAGTCGATCAGGCCGGGGGTGATCCAGCGGCCGTCGAGGCCGGTGCGGCGCGCCGCGCCAAGGCCGGTCGGCAGGTCGGCCATCGGCCCGACCCAGGCGATGCGGTCGCCGGCAATGGCGACCGCGGCTGCCGCTCCGTCCGCGACGCTGCCATAGGGGTCGCCGTCGGGCGCCATCGTGGCGATGCGCGCATCGACCAGGACATGGTCCACCTGCATGATCGCCAACGCCTCCTCGCGCCTGCTCCGCTGCGGGATGTACGATAGGCCCACGAGCCGGCGACGACCACGGGGACCGATCATGCAGCGCCATCATTTCGCCCATGCCTTGCTGCCGGAGGGCTGGGCCGACGACGTGACGATCGCGGTCGACGATGGTGGCTGGATCCGGTCGGTGACGGCGGGCGCGCCGGCCGACGGCAACGGCCACGCCGGCGTGGCCGTCCCCGGCATGCCCAACCTGCACAGCCACGCCTTCCAGCGCGGCATGGCCGGCCTGGCCGAGCGGCGTGGCGCCATGGAGGGCAACTTCTGGGGCTGGCGCGAGGTGATGTACCGTTTCCTGGCGGTCCTCGACCCGGACGACGTCGCCGCCATCGCCGCCCAGGCCTATGTCGAGATGGTCGAGAGCGGCTTCACCGCGGTGGCGGAGTTCCACTATTTGCACCACGACCCACAGGGCCGGCCCTATGCCGACGCGGCCGAGATGGCGGGCGCCATCGGCCGGGCCGCGGTCGAGAGCGGCATCGGCCTTACCCACCTGCCGGTCTTCTACGGTTTCGGGCGCTTCGGCGGCGGCCCGGCCGATCCGGGCCAGCGCCGCTTCGTCACCACGCCGGACCGCTTCGCCCGGCTGGTCGAGGCATCGCGCTCCGCGCTGGCGGCAGTGCCAGACATGGCGGTCGGCGTCGCCCCGCATTCCGTGCGGGCGGTGACGGCGGAGACGCTGGCGGCCGTCGTGGCGGAGGCCGCCGGCGGGCCGGTCCATATCCATGTGGCCGAGCAGCAGCGCGAGGTGGACGAGTGCCTCGCCTGGTGCGGCCGGCGGCCGGTGGACTGGCTGCTGGACGAAGCCGCGGTCGACGGTCGCTGGTGCCTGGTCCACGCCACCCACGTGACGCCGGCAGAGGTGGCGCGAATGGCGGCGGCCCGCGCGGTCGTCGGCCTTTGCCCCATCACCGAGGGCAATCTCGGTGACGGGATCTTCCCCGTGCCGGCCTTGCTGGAAGGGGGCGGGCTGCTCGGCATCGGCAGCGACAGCAACGTGCGCATCGACGTGGCCGAGGAACTGCGGCTGCTGGAATATGGCCAGCGCCTGCGCGACGAGGCCCGCAACGTCGTCGCGGCCGGGGCGGGGCAATCCACCGGCCGAGCGCTCTTCGAACTAGCGCTGGATGGGGGCGCGCGTGCGCTCGGCCGCCGCGTCGGCCGGCTGGCGCCGGGCTATCGCGCCGATTTCGTCCTGCTGGATGACGGGCATCCGGCCCTGGCCGGGCGCAGCGGCGACCACTGGCTCGATGCCTGGGTCTTTGCTGCCGACGGGCGGGTGGTGAAGGCGGTCTGGATCGGCGGGCGGCCGGTGGTGGCCGATGGCCGCCATGTCGCCCGCGATGCGGTGCGCCGACGCTTCGGCGCGACCATGCGGCGGCTCATGGCCGCCTAGACTAGGCCTGGGGCAGTCGGACCGGAAAGCAGGCGGTGTGCCCGCCTTCCGGCCCATCAACCCATCCTAGCCGTCAGCCCATCTCAGACGGCCGGGCGACCGCGATAGGGGTCGACCGGCGAAGAGGCCGGCAGGGCCGGATTGCCGGTGCCGCCCAGCGACTCGATGCGGCCGGTCAGCCGGCCGCCATCGGCGACCTCCAGGCGGCCGTAGCGGATTTCGCCCTCGATATTGCCGGTCTCATGGACGATCAGGCGCTGGGTGGCGCGGATCTCGCCCTCGAAGCGGCCGCGGACCTCCGCCGTCTCGCACTCGATGGTGCCCTCGACACGGCCGTTGGCGTCGAGGACGAAGGACTTGCAGGTGGTCTGCAGGCGCGCCTTCCCGGCGACATAGATCCGGCTACAGCGTTCGATCGTTGCGGCGATCTCCACGCCTTCGCCGACCGAAAGGTAGCTGTCGTTCGTCGGTACCGCAGTCACTCGATCCCGCTCCTCTTGCACGTCCTGGGATGTGGATTTGCCGGGGCAGCGAACCCACCCCACCAGCCGAAGGTATCAGAACGGCTCGCGCGCGGGGAAATTTCCCGCAGCGACGGCGGCGATTCCGAGGGGCGGACCCGGCTCGGTCGCCGCCATGCCAAGGCGGCGGGCCCCGCCCGATCGGGATCCCGCCGAATGAAAGCGTCAGCGCTTCTGGGCGGCGGCGGCGGCCTTCACTTCGAGCCGCGACAGGTCGCGGACGCGGCCATCGACGCGCTGGATGGCACGCATCAGGGCGCTGTGTTCCTCGCTCAGCGCCGTGGCGGACGGGGTGATCGAGAACTCGGCCTTGGGCAGGGGCAGCAAGGTCAGCTTCAGCTCGGACACCTGCATGCCGCCGCCATTGTTGATCGAGACAACGGTCGACACGATGCTGCGCTGCACGGACGAGATCACGCCCGGAAAATTGATGCGATGGAGCTGCATCTGCTCGTCGAGATAGTCGATGTCGGCTTGCGAGATCTCGCGCACCAGCCCGAACTTGAAGGCGAGGCCCGGGATCAGCCCGACCTCGTTGTCGATTTCCTTCAGCTTGTAGCCGGCCATGCCGAGAAGCTTGAAGAGCTGGCCTGCCTGCTGGGCGTCGTCGCCGGCAAAGTCGGTGGCCGAGGGTGGCGCCACCTGGTCGATGGCGCTCATCGCCAGGTCGGCGGCCCACTGCGCTGCCTGCAGGCTGGCGGACCAGAGCTTGTTCAGGGTCCGGGGACGGTCGCGCACCAGGTCGGCCGCGTCGTCAGGCGACGGTTCGGCAGTCACGGCGGGGGGCGGCGCCAGGGGACCGGCTTCATTTGCACTGCCCCGCTGGGCGGGGGCGCGGTGGCTGCCGGAGGGGTGGCCGGCGCGGTGGCTGCCGGCGCGGTTTGGCCGATTGCGGCGGTGGTGCCCGCGAGGACGAAGGCGCAGGCGGCGGCAGCGAGAGTGCGGCGCATCGTTGTGCTCCTCAGCGTTCCATGATGGCGAGCCGCAGCGCACGGCCGCGTTCCTCGGCCCGGCGGTCGTCGCCCAGCGGCACCACGCCCTCGACCGTCAGGTAGCCATCCGGCCCGATCGTCCGCTCGCGGGTCAGCTCGGTGATCAGTTCGCGCAGGCCGGCCACGGGGCCGTTGCCGCGATAGTCCTTCACATGCGCCTTCTTCACATAGACGAAGAGCGGGCGGTTGAAGGGATATGTCCGCGCGGCGACGGTGGTGGGAGACGGCAGGATGCCATCCAGCGGCAGCACCTTGAGTACGTCCGTCATGGCGGTCGCGATGTTGAACGGCACCACCGCGATGGTGCCGGGCGGGGCGTCGGTCATGGCCAGGCGGATCGCCTGGTCGAACGGCACGCCCACCTCCACGATGGCGCCGTCCTTGCGGAGCTGCACGCACTGCTTCACCCGCTCCTCGGCCGAGAAGATCAGCTTTACGGCGGGGATGCCGCGGCAGGCGGCCTCCAGGAAGCGGTCCTCGAAGAAGCCGCGCGAGCCAAGGCCGGGGGCGGGCAGCACCACCCGGATCGGCGTGTCCGGCAGGGCGGGGTCGATGTCGCGCCAGCGCTTGTTGGTATTCTCGGAGAACTCGCCGTCGACGGGGAGTTCGCGCGCCACCGCGGCGTAAAGCTGCTGCAGCGTCAGCTCGAAGTTCGTGTCGCTGCGCCGGGTCGCCAGGGTCAGCGTGCTGTAGCCCAGCGGAATCTCGACAATCGCCGGGACGCCGCTGCGCTGGCACTGCTCGAACTCCGTGATCCGCATGCGGCGGGACATGGCCAGCACGCTGGCGCTGTCGGCCGCGGCAGACCGGCAGAACTCCGCCAGTCCACGCTCGCTGCCCTTCAGGTCCATCTTCGGCGGCGCTACCACCCCGCCTTCGGTGAGCTTGGTGAAGACGGCTTGCAGATAGGGGCTGACGAAGGTGGAGCCCACCACCTTGATCGGCTCGTTGGCCAGGGCGGGGGTGGCCGGCATCGCCAGACCCACGGCCACGCAGGCGGCAGCGATCGCCACTCCCAGGCGGCGCACCGGAAGCGCCCATCGACCAATCCGACGACCCATCCCAGTGCCCCCTGCTGCAACCGTTCGCCACAGGATAGCACTAATCACATGGCCAATCGCCATCGCCGATGGGTCCAGATCGAATATTATGTGCGCCGGTTATGTGCCCAGCATCGCCGCTTGCAGCCGTTGCGGGTCCTGTGCGAGGTCGGCTCCGGTCGTCTCCAGCACGATCCGGCCCACGCGCATGACGCAGCAGCGATGGGCGATCGACAGGACCGCGGCGTTCTGCTCGGCGACCAGGATCGCCGTGCCCGAGGCCGCCACCCAGGTCAGCCGTTCCATCAGGTCGAAGATGACGGCGGGCGCCAGACCCAGCGTCGGCTCGTCCAGGACCAGCAGGCGCGGCAGGTTCATCAGCGCGCGGCCGATCGCCAGCATCTGCTGCTGCCCGCCCGATAGCTGCCAGGCCAGGGTCCGGTCCCGGGGCGCCAGTTGCGGGAACAACTCGTAGACCGCGGCCACGCGCTCGCGCCGGACCTTGGCGCCGGCGCGGCAGACCGCCAGCAGGTTGTCGCCGACCGTCATGCCGGGGAAGACGCGGCGGCCCTCGGGCGACAGGCCGATGCCGAGCTTGGCCCGCTGCTCGGCCGGCAGGGTGTGGATCAACGTGCCGGCCAGCGCCACGCTGCCGCCGGCGGCCGGCAGCAGCCCGGCCACCGCCTGGATCAGGCTGGACTTGCCCGCACCGTTGACGCCGAGCAGCGCCGTGACGGTGCCGGCCTCGACCGTCATGTCGATGGTGTCGACGACCTTGCCGCCACCGCGCACGACGGTCAGCCCGTTCAACGCCAGCAGCGGGGGCGGCGGTGCCGGCTGGGGGCCGGCGTGGTCGGCGGTGCCGGCGGGGCTGCCTGGTCGATATCGGTCATCGGCCGGCCTCCTGCGGCTGGGCGCTGCGGCCGATATAGGCGGCGATCACGGCCGGGTCGCGGCGGATCTGGTCGGGCGTGCCGATGGAGACCAGCCGGCCCTGGTCGAGGCAGGCGACGCGGTCGGCCAACCCCAGCAGGAAGCCCAGATTGTGGTCGACGATGACCATGGCCAGCCCGCGGGTCTTGAACACGCGCAGGCGCTCGGCCAGGTAGGCCTGCTCCGGCTCCGACAGGCCGGCCGCCGGCTCGTCGAGCAGGATCAGCTCGGGGTTGCGGGCCAGCGCGCGCGCCAGTTCCAGCCGGCGCTGCGCGCCGGGCGGCAGCGACCCCGCCGGCCGCAGCGCGTCGCCGCCCAGGCCCAGCGCATCCAGGATGGCGACGGCTTCTGCCCGGGCGCGGCGCAGGCGGCCTTCGGCGCCGATCGCCAGCAGCGTGCCGAGCAGCCCGCCCGGCAGGTCGCCGATGCGGGCGACGGCGACATTGTCCAGCACCGTCAGTTGCGGATGCAGGTGGACCGTCTGGAAGGTGCGGGCGACGCCGCGCTGGGCCAGCCGCGTCGCCGAGCGGCCCGTCATGTCCTCGCCCGACACGATCACCCGGCCTTCGTCGGCCGGCGTCAGCCCGGTCACCACGTCGACCAGCGTCGACTTGCCGGACCCGTTCGGGCCGATCAGGCCGAAGATCTCGCCCCGGCCGACCTTCAAGGTCACGCTTTCCATGGCGACGACGCCGCCGAAATTCTTCGACACCCGCTCCAGCCCGAGCACAGGGCGGGTGGTGGCCAGCAGCGAGCGGCCGGGCGCGCGCAGTGTCGGCAGCTTCTGCGTGAAGCGGGGCCGGCCGAACCAGCGGGCGCGCAACGCCTCCAGCCCGCCGACGATGCCTTCGGGGAAGAACAGGATCGCCAGCAGCAGCAGGGCGCCGAAGGCCAGCAGGCGATAGCCTTCCAGCACCTGGAACAGCTCGGGCGCCAGCACGACGAGGAAGGCGCCGATGATGGCGCCGGACGTGCGGGCGACGCCACCGACGACGCAGATGACGAGGCAGCGCACCATGATGTCGAAGTCCAGCACCTCGGGCGAGACGACCCCGATGGTGTGGACCTGGAGCGCGCCCGCCAGCCCGGCCAGCCCGGCGCTGGCCAGGAAGGCCCAGAAGCGCAGGCGCTCGCTGCGCACGCCGGCCGCCACGGCGGCGTAGGGGTCGGTGCGCAGGACGTTGAAGGCCAGCCCGATCAGGCTGCGTCGGATCTGGTAGAGGGCAAGCCCGGCCAGTGCCGCGATGCACCAGACCGCGACCATGGCCGACCAGCCCTCGAGCTGGGCACCGGCGAAGGACAGCGGGCGGATGCCGGCCAGGCCGTTCGACCCGCCGGTCAGGTCGATCCAGCCGATCGCCAGCACCAGCAGCACCTGGGCGATGCCCAGCGTCGCCAGGGCGAAATAGTGGGTCGACAGGCGCAGCACCGGCACCGCCACGACGGTCGCCAGGGCCAGCGCCACCAGGACGGCGGCCGGCAGGGTGAAGCTGCCGGTCCAGTCCCATTGCAGGGTCGCAAGCGCCGCCACATAGGCGCCGACGCCGAAGAAGGCGCCCTGGGCCAGGGAGAAGGCGCCGGCCAGGCCGAAGACGAACTGATAGCCGATGCCCAGCAGGGCATAGATCGCGACCTGGGTCAGCAGCCGGATCGCGTAGGGGCCCTCCAGCGGCAGCATGAAGGCGACGAGCGCGCCCGCCGCGAAGATGAGCGGCAGGCGGATGCCGCCGGCGAACCAGAGGATGGCGCGGGTCATGCGCGGCGCCCCGTGGCTTCGCCCAGGATGCCGGTCGGTCGCAGCAGCAGGACGGCCAGCAACGCCACATAGAGCAGGGCGTCGGCGGCGAGGTGGCTGGTGGCGGCGGCCACGAAGGATTCGAACAGCGCGATCAGCAGGGCACCCAGCACGGCCCCCCAGATCCGGCCCCAGCCGCCGATGACGACGGCGATATAGGCCTTCAGCATGAAGTTGGCGCCGTCGGCGGGGGTGACGAAGAACTGGTTGGCGACGAGCAGCCCGGCCGCGCCCGCCAGCGCGCCCGCCAGCGCGAAGCTCAGCAGGATCAGCGGGATGACGGGGATGCCGAGCGCCCGGGCGATCTCCGGGTCCTGGGCCGTCGCGCGCAGGCGCCGGCCAAGCTGGGTGCGCTCCAGCAGCAGATGGAGGAGGCCGATCAGGACGGCCGCCGTGGCGATCATCGCCAGCGCCTGCCAGCCGATGCTGGCCTCGCCCAGGCGGGCCTGGCCGGCCGCGACCAGCGGCGAGGCGGTGGCGGGCTCCGGCCCCGACAGGGCCAGGATCATGTTCTGGACGATGATGCCGAACGCGATGGTCGAGATGAAGACCGCGGTCGGCGGCCGCCGCCGCAGCGGCAGGAATGCGACCAGCGACAGCGCCAGCCCGATCAGGCCGGTGCCCAGCATGACCGCCGGCAGCAGGACCACCCCCGGAAGCTGGGTCATCGGCGACAGGGCGACGGCCAGGAAACCGCCGGCCACCACCAGTTCGCCCTGGGCGAAGTTGACGGCGTTGGTCGCGTTGAGGACGAGCACGAAGCCCAGCGCCACCAGCGCGTAGGTGGAGCCGAGCGAGAGCGCCGACAGCAGTAGCTGCAGCAGGTCCGTCATGGGCGGGGCCGGGCCATGAATCGGCTCTCCGCAAGGGTCTTTGCCGGCATGCTTACCCGTTCTTCAAGACATCGACATAGCGCCGGGTGATTCGCGGCACGCGATCCTTCCCGTCGTAGCAGAGGATGACGGCATCGTGCGCCATGTTTCCGCGACCGTCGGAGCGATAGGCCATGGCCAGGCCCTCGTGGCGGCCGGTCGCCAGCCGCTGGCGTATCGCCTCGCCACCCTGGGCGCCGGCCAGCACCGCCCGCAGCACCATCGACACGCCGTCATACTGGGCGAGCGCGAAGGCGTCGGGCTCGCTCTGGAAGCGGGCGCGATAGTCCGCCACCCATTGCTCCATGGCCGGGCTGCCGCCCGAGATCGGCGACGACCCGCTCTCGGCGCAGACGCCGGCCAGCTCGGCCGGCTCCAGCAGGGCCGCCGTCGCCGGCTGGTGCATCGCCGAGCCGGCGACGACCGGCAGGCCGAGGCCGAGGGCGGCCGCCTGGCGGATGATGCGGGCGGTCGATTCCGCGTGGAGCTGGAGGACCAGGACATCGGGCCGGGCGGCGCGCAGGCGGGTGACGACGGGCGCCATGTCCTTCACCGCCGGCGACAGCCCGTCCTCGAAGACGATGGCGGCACCCAGCCGCTCGAACTCGGCCGCCAGGTGGCGGCGGCCGCTCTGGCCATAGGCGGTTGTCTGGTAGACGAGCGCCACGCGGCGCCGGCCCAGCTCCTCGACGGCGTAGCGGGCCTGGGCCGTCTTCACCACGGCGTCGCCCGGGAAGAAGCGGAAGACCCAGGCATTGTCGCGCTCGGTGATCTCTGCCGTGCCGGAGATGGTGACCAGCGGCACCCCTGCCTCGGCCGCGGCCGGCAACAGGGCCAGCATCTGCGTGCCCAGCATCGGCGCCACCATGGCCGTCAAGGGCGCCAGCCGCAGCGAGCGGGCGAACGCGTTTACCGCCGCCTCGGGCGAGGTCGCGGTGTCGACCGTCTCGGTGCGGATGGTGACCTGGGGGTGGTGGGCAAAGGCCAGCAGCGCCCCGTTGCGCTGGCTTGCCCCTTCGAGCGCCAGGAAGCCGGTCAGTGGCGCCAGGACGGGGATGGTGGCGGTCGCCTGGGCGCGCGCATTCCCCAGCCCCGCCGATGCCAGGAATGGCAGGGTGGCCGCAACTAGCTGCAGGCGATGGAACCAGCGCATCTCGGACTTCGGGGCGGGCGGGAGATTGGTGGCCGGAAGATCGGGCGGGCGGGAGAGTGGGCATCGGGTGCGGCCAGTGTCAACCCGCGCGGGGAGGTGGCCCGCGACATCTGCATCGGATGTGATGGCCGTCACTGCGCGCGAATCCCGAAAGCGTAATATTCGCGTCATACCCCGCCCCCAGCGGGATCGTGGCCCAGGTTCCCCGACCGGGCCACACCGACCTCCGTCACCCTCCTCCCCAGACGGAGTCCTCGCCCCGCGGAGCCGCTCCCCCCGGCCCCCGCGGGGCGAACAAACTTCCCTAGTGCCACTCCACCTATAGCCAGTCGACCGCGAAATCCGTCACGGCCGCGCCGCCGGTGGTCAGCGTCGCCAGACGCGCGGCCGCGGTCGGCATCTCGTGGGTGGCATAGAAGCGCGCGGTGGCGATCTTGGCCTGGTGGAAGGCCGGGTCCTCGCCCGCGGCCAGCGCGGTCGCTGCCGCACCGGCGGCCTTGGCCATCAGCCAGCCACCCGCCACCGTACCCAGTATCTGCAGGTAGGGGACGGCCCCGGCGGCGGCCAGACGCGGCTCGCTGCGGTGATGGGCCACCATCCAGGCGGTCGCCGTCTCCAGCGTGTCGATGCCGGCCCGGACCGGGGCGGCGATGTCGTCCTGGGTGCTGGAGTCCAGGTCGGCGCGCATGCGGTTGATCAGCGTGCCGGCGGCCGCCCCGCCGTCGCGGCCCAGCTTGCGGAACAGCAGGTCGTTGGCCTGGATGCCGTTGGTGCCCTCGTAGATGGGGGCGATGCGGGCGTCGCGCAGATGCTGGGCGGCCCCCGTCTCCTCGACGAAGCCGACGCCGCCATGCACCTGGACGCCGGTCGACGCCACCTCGACGCCGAGGTCGGTCGACCAGGCCTTCACGACCGGGATCATCAGGTCGACGAAGGCCTGCTGGCGGGCGCGCTCGGCCGGGTCGGGGTGGCGCAAGCCATGGTCCAGGGCGGCGGCCACGGTGTAGGCCAGCGCCCGGCTCGCCTCGGTCCGCGCCCGCATGGACAGCAGCATGCGGCGCACGTCGGGGTGGCGGGCAATGGCGACGGGCGTCGGGTCGGACGCGCCGATCTCGCGGCTCTGCACCCGGGCAAGCGCATAGTCGCGCGCCTGCTGGTAGGCGCGCTCGGCGATCGCCACCCCCTCCAGCCCGACCGACAGGCGGGCGTTGTTCATCATCGTGAACATGTATTCGAGCCCGCGATTCTCCTCGCCGACGCGGAAACCGACGGCACCCCCATCGGCATCGCCAAAGGACAGGACGCAGGTCGGGCTGGCATGGATGCCCAGCTTGTGCTCCAGCGAGACGGTGCGCACGTCGTTGGCCGGGCCCGGCCGGCCATCGGCGTCCAGCAGGTAGCGCGGCACGATGAACAGCGAGATCCCGCGCGAGCCGGCGGGCGCGTCGGGCGTGCGCGCCAGCACCATGTGGATGATGTTCTGGGCGAGGTCGTGGTCGCCCCAGGTGATGAAGATCTTCTGCCCGGCGATGCGATAGGTGCCGTCGGCCTGCGGCACCGCGCGGCTGCGGATCAGGCCCAGGTCCGATCCAGCATGGGGCTCGGTCAGGTTCATGGTGCCGGTCCAGGTGCCGGCGATCATGTCGGGCAGGTAGGCCGCCTTCTGCTCGGGCGAGGCATGGTGCGACAGCAGCTCGATGGCGCCCTGGGTCAGCAGGGGGCACAGCGAGAAGGCCATGTTGGCCGATGCCCACATCTCGCCGACCGCGGTGCCGACCAGCCAGGGCAGGCCCTGGCCGCCATGCTCGGGGTCGAAGGGCAGGCTGTTCCAGCCGGCCTCGACGAAGGTCTGGTAGGCGTCGCGGAAGCCCTTGGGCGTGCGCACCACGCCGTTTTCCAGCCGCGATCCCTCCTGGTCGCCCGAGCGGTTCAGGGGCGCCAGCACGCCGCCGGCAAACCGCGCCGCCTCGTCCAGGATCTGGTCCACCAGGTCGGGTTCTGCCCCTTCGGCGCCCGGCAGCAGCGCCACCTGGTCGAGCCCCGCGATGTGCCGCAGGACGAAGCGCATGTCGGCGACGGGCGCGGTGTAGTTCATCGGCCAGGCTCCCTTCAGAGCACCTTGCCCGGGTTCATGATCCCGGCCGGGTCGAGCGCGCGCTTCACCTTGCGCATCAGGTCCAACTCGAGGCCGCTCTTGAAGTCGGGCAGCACGTCGCGCTTCAGCCGGCCGATGCCGTGCTCGGCCGAGATGCTGCCATTCATGCCGGCGACGACGCGGTGGACGATCTCGTTGAACTCCGCCCAGCGCGCCAGGTAGGCCTTGGTGTCGGCACCCACCGGCTGGCTCAGGTTGAAGTGGATGTTGCCGTCGCCGATATGGCCGAAGGCGACGACGCGGATGCCGGGCAGCCGCTCCTCCACCTGGCGGCTCGCCTCGTCCAGGAAGTCGCCGACCAGCGACACGGGCACGGCGATGTCGTGCTTGATGCTGCCGCCCTCGTGCTTCTGGGATTCGACGATGCCCTCGCGGATCCGCCATAGCTGCGTTGCCTGCTGGGCCGAGGCGGCGACCGTGCCGTCCAGCACCAGCCCGCGCTCCATCGCCGTCTCCAGGAAGCGGTCCATGGTCTGGCCGATGTCGCCGTCGGGCACGCTCGACGACATCTCCATCAGCACATAGTGCGAATAGGGTCGCTCCAGCGGGTCGACGACGCCTGGCACGTGCCGGGCCGAGAATTCCAGGCCGATGCGCGGGATCAGCTCGAAGGCGGTCAACTGGTCGCCCGACGCGCCGCGGGCCAGCGCGAACAGCTCCAGCGCCTCGCGATGGCCGGGCAGGGCGACGAAGGCCGTCTTGATGTCGCGCGGCTTGGGAAAGAGCTTCAGGACGGCCGCGGTGATGATGCCGAGCGTGCCCTCGCTGCCGACGAAGAGGTGCTTCAGGTCGTAGCCGGTATTGTCCTTGCGCAGGCCGCGCAGGCCGTTCCAGACCTGCCCGTCGGGCAACACCACCTCCAGCCCCAGCACCAGGTCGCGGGCATTGCCGTAGCGCAGCACCTGGATGCCGCCGGCATTGGTCGACAGGTTGCCGCCGATCTGGCAGCTCCCTTCCGCACCCAGGCTGAGGGGGAACAGGCGGTCGTTGCGATCGGCCTCGGCCTGCACCTCGGCCAGGATGACGCCGGCCTCGACGGTGATGGTGTAGTTGATGGCATCGACCGCGCGCACCCGGTTCATCCGGCCGAGCGACAGGACGATGGCGTCGCCCGCCTCGAATGGCACGGAACCGCCGCAGAGGCCGGTGTTGCCGCCCTGGGGCACGATGGCGATCTGGTTGGCCGCACAGATGCGCATGACGGCCGCCACCTCCTCGGTCGAGGCGGGGCGGACGACGGCGGGCGCCTTGCCCACGAACAGGCCGCGCTCGTCCTTCAGGAACGGCAGCATGTCCGACGGGTCGTCGATCCAGCCCTTGGGGCCGACGATGGCGCGGATGGCGTCCAGGGCGTCGGGCGGAACCGGCTTCGGCATCACGGTCATCAAGGCTCTCCAGGCATTGGCCCGCGGCAATCTAGTGGAAAGGGCCGATCTAGTCGAACGTGGCAGGTACGTCGTCGCGCGGGGCCGCGGCGCGGCGCAGCCGGTCGTTGATGGCCTCGCCCAGGCCGGTCTCGGGGATCGGCTGCACGGCAATCGCGCGAAGGTCGGGGCGGTCGAGCGCGCGCAGGTGGGCGAAAAGGTTGGCCGCGGCCTCCGCCAGGTCGCCCGACCGGCTGAGTTGCAGGGTGACGGCGGCACCCGTGGGCACCTCGGGGCCGAAGGCGAGCAGCGCCTCGTCGGCGGCGACCGCGGTCGCGTTCAGTCGCACCGGCCGGCCGGGGGCATAGTGGCTGGCAAGCTGCCCCGGGGCGGTCGGCCGCGTCGGGTCGCCATGGACAGCCGTGCCCAGGTGGCATCCCAGTGCCGCTTCCAGCAGCGTCCGCGCCAGCCCGCCCGGTCGCAGCAGGGTGGGTGCTTCGCCCGACAGGTCCAGCACGGTCGATTCGACGCCGACGCGACAGTCGCCGCCGTCGAGGATCATGGCGACGGCCTGGCCCAGCCCATCGGCGACGTGGCGGGCGGTGGTCGGGCTGACGCCGCCGGACGGGTTGGCGCTGGGGCCGGCGACGGGGCGCCCGGCCGCCTCCAGCAGCGCCAGCGCCACCGGATGGGCCGGGATGCGCACGGCCACCGTGTCGAGGCCGGCAGTCGCCAGCAGCGACACCGCGCCCTCGGGCCGGCGCGGCAGCACCAGGGTCAGCGGCCCGGGCCAGAAGCGCTTCGCCACCGCCTCGGCCCGGGCATCCAGTCGCGCGATGCGGCGGGCGGCGGCCAGGTCGTGGACATGGGCGATCAGCGGGTTGAAGCGCGGCCGGCCCTTGGCCTGGAAGATGCGGGCGACGGCGGCGTCGCTGGAGGCGTCCCCGCCCAGGCCATAGACGGTCTCGGTCGGGAAGGCGACGAGGCGGCCCTCGGCCAGCAGGCGTGCGCCCTCGGCGATCGTGGCGGGATCGGGCCGCTGGATGATGGCGGGGCTCGGATGGTCGCGGGCGGGCATGGCTGGCATGGTTTGGCCGCTCTCGGCCGCCGCCGCAAGGGCGGTTGACCGAATCGCGGGCCTGCGGCACTGCTGCCGGGCCAGGGCGGCCGAGGCGTGGGGTGGGTCTCGATCGGCGCGGTCCCGCCGCACATTCCCCGGGCCCAGGAGCATCCGACTTGGCCGTGCCATCGCCGTCTCGCGTGCCCTTCACCCTGCCTTTCCTGGGATTGGCCGCAGCCATTCTGCTGCTGGTCCACATGCCGCTGGCCGGCGCCTGCTACGGCTTCGTCGACGACTACGTGCTGGCGCAGCCCGACCGGCCGCTGCCGGACTGGCCGCTGCTGGCCTGGATCGCGCGCGACGGCCGGCCGCTCTACGGCATCCTGCTCAACATCGTCATGGCCCCGGTGGGCGACGTCTGCGACCTGCGTTTCGTGCGCGTGCTCTGCGTGCTGCTGGAGGCGGGCATCGCCACGCAGCTCTTCGCCCTGGCGCGCCGCCATGGCTGGCCGCTGCCGGCGGCAGGTGCGCTGGCCCTGCTGATGTTGGCCCTGCCGGGCTTTGCGGTGGCGGCCGCCTGGGCGACGCTGATCGGGCCACTGGCGGCGGTGGCACTCGGCCTGGGCGCTGCCTGGTTCGCAGTCCCGGCGGCCGACGAGCGGCCGTCCATGGGGCGGCTGGCGGCGGCGGCCTGCCTGCTGGCGGCGGCCCTGTCGCTCTACCAGCCCGGCGCCATGGCCTTCTTTCCCGGCATCGCGGTGGCGCTGGCCCGCCGCCCGGCATCGCTTGCCACGCTGCGCGACCAGGTGGTGCCCGCCGCTGTCGTCTTCGTGGCGGTGGTCGCCGCCTATGCCCTCTTCTATCTGGCCCTGCCGCTGGTCATGCATGGACCGGGGCCGGGCGGTCCGCCCTCGGCGCGGGCGGCCCTGGCGATCGATCCCTGGGGCAAGCTCGTCTGGTTCCTGGGCGTGCCCCTGCGCCAGGCCGTCAACCTCTTCAACCTGGAGCCGGTGCCGAAGTTCGGCTTCGGGGTGATGGCCGTGGTGGCGCTGGGTACCCTGCTGCGCCAGCGCCGGCTGCGGCCGGCCGCCCTGGCGCTGGCGGCGCAGGCCGGGCTGGTGGTGCTGGCCTACCTGCCGAACCTGGTGGTCGCGGAAAGCTGGCCCGCCTTGCGCACCAGCCTGCCGATGGCAATGACGATGCTGGTGGTCGTCGCCGCGGCCCTGATGGCGATCGCCGAGCGTTTGGGCAACCGGGCGGGACCGACCGTCGGCGCCGGGCTGCTGGCGGGGCTGGCGGTCTATGGCTTCGCCGTCTCCGGCCCCGCCATCGACCGCACGCTGGTGCGCCTGCAGCGGGCCGAATGGCAGATCGTCCTGGACGGGGTGCGGGCGGCCGGTCCGCTCGCACCCGGCCGGGCGATCATGCTGGTGCCGGCCGGCACCCTGCGGCGCTGCGCCCCGTGGCGGCAGTTCGACGAGTTGGGCCTGCCCTCGACGATCCGGCCATGGGCGGCCGACCACATGGTGCGGCACGCCTGGCGGGCGGTGCATGGCGAAGGGCTGCTGCCACGCTTCCACTTCGCCGGGCCCGGCGCGCCTTCGCCGCCGCTTGGTGCCGCGATCATCGACGTGGCGGCGGCATTGGCGGCCGACGACCGCGGCATCTGCCGGTAGGGCGTCAGCCGGCGCCCGGCGGTGGCGACAGGGCCTCGATGATGCGGCACTCGGCCACCGTGCCCGAATGGCACTGGTTGACGATGCTGCCCAGTTCCCGGCGCAGGGCCTCCAGGTCGGCGATCTTGCGCTCGACCTCGATCAGGTGCTCGCGGGCAATCGCGTCGATCGCCTCGCAGGACCGGTCGCGCTCGTCGGCGAGGTCGAGCATCGCGCGCACCTGGTCGAGCGAGAAGCCCAGGTCGCGTGAGCGGCGCACGAAGCTGAGGCGGTTCAGGTGCTGGGGCCCATAGGCGCGATAGTTGCCGGCGGTGCGCGCCGGCGCCGGGATCAGCCCGATCTTCTCGTAGAAGCGGACCGTCTCGACCTTGGTGCCGGCGCCGCGCGCCAACTCGCCGATCGTCAAATGTCGCATCGTGCCCTTGACCCTGTAGTAGCTACAGGCCCTATCTGGTGGATCACGTCGGGTTTTTCGAGGTGACACCATGGCCGAGCCGACCCCCCTCACGCTGCGCATCGAAGGGATGGACTGCGGCTCCTGCGCCGTGAAGATCGAGAACGCGATGAAGCGGCTACCGGGCGTCGGCGACATCGACGTCAACTATGCGCTGGGCTCGCTGTCGCTCACGGTCGACCAGGATCGCACCTCGCCCGAGCGGATCGCCGACAAGGTCCGCTCGCTGGGCTTCACCCCCGTCGCCGCCGGCCCGGCGGGACACGCGCATGCCCGCCATGACGGCCATGGCCACGATCATGGGCATTCTCATTCCCATGCCCCCATGGACGGCGCCTGGTGGTCGTCGCCCAAGGTCCGGCAGGTCCTGGCGACGGCGATCCTGCTGGCCCTGGCCTTCGCCGTATCGTGGTTCCGGCCCGAATGGTCGCGGTGGGCCTACACGGCGGCCGCCCTGGTCGGCATGGTGCCGATCGCCCGCCATGCCCTGGCCGGCGCCGTCTCCGGTACGCCCTTCAGCATCGAGACGCTGATGACGGTGGCAGCCGTCGGCGCGATCGCGCTGGGCGAGGCGGGCGAGGCGGCTTTGGTGGTGTTCCTGTTCTCGGTCGGCGAGATGCTGGAGGGGGTGGCCGCCGGCCGCGCGCGGGCCGGGATCAAGGCGCTGATCGACCTCGTCCCGCGCACCGCGCGGCGCCTGCGGGGCGAGGTGGTCGAGACCGTGCCGGTCGCCGACCTGGCCGTCGGCGACATCGTCCTGGTGCGCGCGGGCGACCGCATCCCGTCGGACGGCACCGTCGTGGAGGGCAGCTCCGAGGTCGACGAGGCGCCGGTCACGGGCGAGTCGGTGCCGGTCGCCAAGGGGCCGGGCGCCACGGTCTATGCCGGCAGCGTGAATGCCAATGGCGAACTGCAGGTCGCCATCACCCGCACGGCCGCCGACAACACGATCGCGCGCATCATCCACATGGTCGAGCAGGCGCAGTCGTCGAAGGCGCCGACGGCGCGCTTCATCGACCGCTTCAGCCGCTGGTACACGCCGGCCGCCATGGTCGTGTCGGCCCTGGTGATCCTGGTGCCGCCGCTGCTGTTCGCCGCCGGCTGGTACACCTGGCTCTATCGCGGCCTGGCCTTGCTGCTGATCGCCTGCCCCTGCGCGCTCGTCATCTCGACCCCGGCCGCCATCGCGTCCGGCCTGGCGCGCGGCGCCCGGCGCGGCTTGCTGATCAAGGGCGGGGCGGCGCTGGAGGCGCTGGGCCGGGTGAAGACGATGGCCTTCGACAAGACCGGCACCCTGACGGTCGGCCGGCCGCGCGTGACCGATGTCGTGGCGGTCGCGGGCGACGAAGGCGAGGTCCTGGCCAAGGCCGCGGCGGTCGAGCGCGGATCGAGCCATCCGCTGGGCCTGGCCATCGTCGCCGAGGCCGGGCGGCGGGGGCTGGACATCCCGCGGGCCTTCGGCGGCACCATCGCCACGCCGGGCAAGGCGGTGACCAGCCGGCTGATGTCGGGCTTCGTCTCGGTCGGCTCGCCCCGGCATGCGGCCGAGGAAGGGCTGGCGGACGCGGCCGTGCAGCAGCAGGTCCTGGCGCTCGAAGGCGAGGGCAAGACCGTCGTCCTGGTCAGCGAGGGGCGGCGCCTGCTGGGCCTGGTGGCGCTGCGCGACGAGCCGCGCGCGGACGCCGCCGAAGGCCTGTCCCGCCTGAGGGCGCTGGGCGTGCACACCGTCATGCTGACGGGCGACAATGCGCGCACCGCGGCCGCCATCGCCGGCACGCTCGGCCTGGAGGCCCGGGCCGGGCTGCTGCCGGACGAGAAGCTGGCGGCCATCGCCGCCTACAAGGCGGAGGGGCCGATCGCCATGGTAGGCGACGGCATCAACGACGCGCCGGCACTGGCGGCCGCCTCGGTCGGGATCGCCATGGGCGGGGGCACCGACGTGGCGCTGGAGACGGCCGACGTCGCCCTGCTGAAGGACCGGGTGACGGGCACGGCCGAGCTGGTCGCGCTGTCGCGCGCGACGCTGGCCAATATCTGGCAGAACGTCACGCTGGCCATCGGGCTGAAGGGCGTGTTCCTTGTCACGACGCTGGTCGGGACGACGCCGCTCTGGATGGCGATCCTGGCCGACACCGGGGCGACGGTGCTGGTCACCGCCAACGCCCTGCGCCTGTTGCGCTTCAAGTACGAGTCTTAATGAGCGTCCCGAAACGTCTGGCCGCCGGTCTGCTGGCGGCACTACTGATACCAGCCGCCGCCGTCGCGACCGGGGCGGAGCCGGCACCGCCAGAGGCCGAGGCCCGTCCGGCCGAACCGCGTCCGATCGAACCGCGGCTCACAGTGGAACGCGGCGGGCCGGGCGCGCCGCGGGTGGCGCTGACCTTCGATGCCTGCGACGGCGGGGCCGACCGCCGTATCCTGGATGTGCTGGTGGAGAATCGCATCCCCGCCACCTTCTTCGTCACCGCCATCTGGATCCGCCGCAATCCGGCCGCCCTGGCGCTGCTGAAGGCCCACCCGGACCTCTATGCGATCGAGAACCACGGGGCCCGCCACGTGCCGGCGATCGACCGGCCGACGATGGTCTACGGGCTCAAAGCAGCCGGCTCGCCCGAGGCCGTGCGGGCCGAGGTCGAGGGCGGCAGCCGCGCGATCGAGGCGGCGACGGGCCGGCGGCCGCAATGGTATCGCGGCGCCGGTGCGGTCTATACGCCGGCCACCATCGCCGCCATCCGGGCGATGGGCTTTCGCATCGCCGGCTATTCCCTGAGCGTGGAGGCCGGCACGCGGCTCGATGCGCACAAGGCGGCCGAACGGCTGGGCAAGGCGCGCGACGGCGACGTCGTCCTGGCCCACGCCAACCACCCGGCCTGGCCGACCGGGGCCGGCATTGCGGCCGGCATCCTTGCCCTCAAGGAAGCCGGCTTCCAATTCGTCGGCCTGGACGAGCCAGCGGCGCGCGGGCGATAGCGGCGGGTCAGCCGGCGACCGCCGCCGGCTCGACCTCCAGCACCGTCAGCGCCCGGCTTTCGCCGCGCCGCGTCTCCCACGCGATCGAGTGCCCGCGGGCGACGCCGATCAGGGCGGCACCGATCGGCGTCATCACCGAGACCCGGCCCTGCTCGATGTCCTGTTCGCCCGGATAGACCAGGGTCACGGTGCGTTCCTGCCGGGTCACGTCGTCGCGGAAGCGCACGCTCGAGCCCATGGCGACGACATCGGCCGGCAAGGCTGTCGCCTTCACCACCCGCGCGCGATCGAGTTCGCGGATCAGGTACTCCGACACCTCCGGCATCGAATCGGCATAGCCGTCGGCCAGCCGGTTCAGGGTCTGGTGGTCGTCCTGCCGGACGGTGATGGGCGGTAGCTTCTGGCCGCGGCGGGGGGTGGTCATGGCAAGCCTCGCTGGCCCGGGCGCGGGACATGCGCGGCCGGGTCTGGGACGGTCAATCTGGACGGCGATGGAATGAAGTCGGCCCCGGCGCTGCGGGGCGCAAGCGACAGCTACGCGACCGGCCCCGGGGCGGCATGGCCCGTCAGCAGGGAACCTGCGCGGGCAAGATGGCGGATTTCGAGGGGCGGCATCGCCCTTATGTCGGACGTCGGGGCCCCCGCGTCAATGCTCCGGGGCCGATCAGCCAGTGAAGATGCGGGTCGAAGCCGCCGGCGGCGATCAGCGGCGCCATCACGCCGTGGATGGCGATCCCCCGCAGCGGCACCAGTTCGACGCCCGGCACCCGCCCCAGGTGTTCGGCCTCCCGCCGGTCGACCGCATTGTCCGCGCCGAACAGCATGCGCACCCTGGGCCGGCGTTCGGCGGCGGCATAGCGCCGGGCCAGGTCGAGCGCGCCCGTGTCGAGCGGCGGCGCGTCCGGGCCCAGCAGCCGGTGGCGTTCCAGCAGCAGCGGCACGGCGCCGTCGAGCACCGTCGGCCCGGCCAGGCAGAGAATGCGCCGGGCGCCGAGGTCGAGGCCGCAGTTGAGCGCCCCGTACGAGCCGGACGAGCTGCCCAGGCAGAGGATGCGGCGTGCGCCCAGCGACCGTGCGATGCCGTGCAGGCCGTCGATCATGGCGGGATAGCCCGCGCCCAGCGAGCCGATGCCGCCCAGGAAATGGAGCCCGGCGAAATCGCGCAGATAGGCGATGTGGCTGCCCAGCCGGCAGAGCCAGCGATGGGCGACGGCGAGCGGCCCGTTCAGCTTGTGCGCCCCGCCGGTGAACACCAGCAGCAGCCGGTCGGCGCCGGGGCGTGGCACGATCTGGACGTCCAGGGTCGGATCGTCGGCCAGGTCCGCCTGTCCTTCCGGCAGGGCCGGCATATGACCCAGCAGGGCCTGCAGGTGGTTCAGCCCGGTCAACACGGGGTTGGGCGAGGACGCGTCGTCGGGGTAGCAGGCGCGTGCGCAGGCCCGGGCCGCCTCGATCTGGCCGAACGCGATGATGATGTCGAGCAGGATCATCCGGTCGCGCGCTGCGGCCGGCACGGGCGGCAGGGGCTGGCCGTTGTCGAAGCCTGCGATCTGCGCGATCGCCGCCCGCACCAGTTCCGCGCCGCGGAGATCGCGGCTGTGCCGCAGGACGTCGGCTACCGCGTCCGGGCCGCCGCGCCGCCAGCAATCGGCCAGTTGCGCCATCCTGCCCTGGGCCCGCGGCATTGGCCCGGCGAGGCCGCTCAAGGATCGGCTGACTGCCGCGAATAGGCGGCGATGGCGGCGATCGAGCGGCAGGCGGGGAAGTCCGCATCGGCCACATGCAGGCCGTAGAGGTCTTCGACCCGCATCAGGATCTGCGCATGGTCGAGGGAATCCAGCCCGAAATCATAGAAATCGGTCTCGATCCCGAGTGCGGCCAGGTCGCCACGATCGACCGCGTCGGCAATCGCGGCGCGGATGTCGGCCTCGCTCAGCATGGGCGTTCCTGTGCCAGAAGCAGACGGCCGAACGGGGCGCCGTCGGCGGCCATCGCGACCTTGCGGAAAGGCCCGGCATGCCCCGCGAGCGCGATCTCGACGGCAGCACCGGCCGGCGGCGAGCGGGTGCAGGCGATCTCGGCCAGCAGCCAGAAGGTGTCGGGCTCGTCGCGTTTCAGCAGGGCGACCGACAGCGCCACGGCGCGGCGAACGATGGGCATGCCCATAGCCCCGGCCGGCAGTCGCGCGCCCATCGCTTCCATCCGTGCCCCTTCGATCAGGGTAGCCTCGTCGAAGGGGATGCGGGCGGGGATCGGCCGGTCGGGCAACGGGCGCAGCCGGTGGCGCTGCGCCGTGCCGTTGCGCCTATGGTGAAAGCTGCCGATGTCGTCGATGCCCGGACCGGCCGTGCTGCCCGGGCTGGCCGTGCTGCCCGGGCTGGCCGCGTCGTCCAGCACCGCGATGGCGCAGTCGCAGGGCCGCCGCATCGTCAGGACCATGTCGGCGGTGGCACCGGTCAGGTGCCGCAACGCCTCGAAGATATCGGCACCATGGGCATAGCGGCGTGTGCCCGTCATCCCGACGGCAATGGAGGGGATGGCACGGTGGGCGGCATCCTCGATCAGCAGCCGATCCGATGTCATACCGGTTTCGTAGCCGGCCATGGCCGGCGGCTCAAGGGCGACGGAGGGCTCCGGGGCCGCGAGCAAAAAAAGGCCCCGGTGTTTCCACCGGGGCCAGTTGAACAGGGAGGCTTCACGTCTGGGAGACGTAGGATCCCGAAGGACCCCATTTCGGGCGGGGAGCCCGAAATCTCTGGCCGGTCGTCCCCTCCCAGCGGGGTCGAGCAACCGAATTCCGTGGTGCTGCAATGCAGCGCGTCCGGATGATTAAATAGGCATCGGGTGCCCCCGCACCACAGCGATTGTCTCGTGGCGGATATGCGAAAACCGCATGGCTTCGGCCACATAGCAGCCAAAATTAGATTCTCCCGGCAACTGCCGGTTCGACCGGCAGTCATGCTGCACTGCCTAAAATCGCGTCTCCGCGACCCTTGCCACGAGATAATCGCGGAACACGGCAATGCGCTTGGAGTGGCGCAATTCTTCGGGGTAGACGAAGTAGGTGTCGACCGGCGGGCCGGCCAGTTCGGGCAGCACGCGATCGAGCGTCTGGGACTCGGCGATCATGTAGTCCGGCAGGGCACCGATGCCCATTCCGCTCTCGACCGCCCGCAGGATCCCGTAGACGCTGTTGACCGTGAAGAGGTTGGGCCGGTGCCGACCGACCTGGCCGCCGATATCCATCAGCCAGTTCACCGACGGCGTCGGTGCGTGGCCATATTCGCCGAACACCACCAGCCGATGCTTCTCCAGGTCGGCCGTGGTCAGCGGCGTCCCGTGCTCCTGCAGGTACTGCCGCGAGGCGTAGAGATGGAGCGAGACGGTGACGAGGTGGCGCTGCACCAGGTCGGGCTGGCGCGGCGGGGCCATGCGGATGGCGACGTCGGCCTCGCGCATGCCGAGGTCGAGCTCGGTCTCGTCGAGCAGCAAGCTGACCTGGATGTCCGGGTAGCGGTCGATGAACTCGCGCATGCGCGGCGTCAGCCACATCGAGCCGAAGGCAACCGGCGCCGTCACCTTCAGCGGGCCCTTGGGCCGGTCCTTGGCCTCGCTGAGGGCGGCCTCGGTCATCGCCAGCTTGGCGAATACCTCATGGGCGGTGCGATAGAGCAGTTCGCCCTGCTCGGTCAGGATCAGGCCGCGGGCATGGCGATGGAACAGCGGCGTGCCGAGGCTGTCCTCGAGCGCGCTGATCTGCCGGCTGACCGCCGACTGGCTCAGATTCAGGTTCTCACCCGCATGCGTGAAGCTGCCAGCCTCCGCCACGGCGTGAAAGATACGCAGCTTGTCCCAGTCCATTGCCATCCGCGTTCACGGGCTGTCGGCCTTGCGGCCGGCGCCCGAGCCCCCCTTGTCGTTGGCCGCCGACCCCTAGTCGGCGGCCTGCTTGCTCAACTCGTCCTCGGCCTCCGCCAGCCAGCGCTCGGCCTCGAGAGCCGCCATGCAGCCCAGCCCCGCGGCCGTCACCGCCTGCCGATATATCTTGTCACGCACATCGCCCGCCGCGAAGACCCCGGGGATGTCCGTCGCCGTCGAATCGGCGCGAGTCAGAATGTAGCCCTCTGAATCGAGCGCCAGTTGCCCCTGGAACAGCTCGGTCACCGGCGTGTGGCCGATGGCGACGAACACGCCGTCCAGTTCCAGCGTCGACTGCTCCCCGCTGTCGACATGGTTCAGGCGCACCCCGGTGACGCCGGGCGGCGTGCCTTCGCCCAGGATCTCGTCCACCACCGCGTTCCATATCACCCGCACCTTGGGGTGGCGGAAGAGCCGGTCCTGCAGGATCTTCTCCGCCCGCAGGCGATCGCGCCGATGGATGAGGACGACCTCGCTGGCATGGTTGGTCAGGTACAGCGCCTCCTCGACCGCGGTGTTGCCGCCGCCGACGACCGCCACCTTGCGGCCGCGGAAGAAGAAGCCGTCGCAGGTGGCGCAGGCCGACACGCCGGCGCCGCGATACCGCTCCTCGCTGGGCAGGCCCAGCCAGCGCGCCTGGGCGCCGGTCGCGATGACGATGCTATCGGCGGTGTATTCGTCCCCGCTGTCGCCGATGGCGCGGAACGGCCGCTGGCTCAGGTCGCAGGACACGATCAGGTCCCCCACCAGGCGCGTGCCGACATGCTCGGCCTGCCGGCGCATCTGCTCCATCAGCCAAGGGCCCTGGATCACGTCGGCGAAACCGGGGTAGTTCTCGACGTCGGTGGTGATCATGAGCTGGCCGCCAGGCTGCATGCCCTCGACCAGCATCGGTTGCAGGTTGGCGCGCGCGGCATAGATGGCGGCGGTATAGCCCGCCGGTCCGCCGCCGATGATGAGAACCTTGCTGTGATGGCGCTGGGCCATTGCCCGCCGACTCCAGGAAATAAACACGAAACCATAAGATAGTCAGACCGGATGACGAAAGAACCACCTGGATCGCCGCACTGGGCCACTGCGTCGTTACGGTCACAGGAGGGGCCGGGCTGGGCGGCCGTGCTGGCGCTCGTCGGCCTGCTGACCGCGCTGCGCCTGGCCTGGCTGGCGACCAGCCCGATCGACCTCTATGGCGACGAGGCGCAGTACTGGATCTGGGCCCAGGACCCGGCCTTCGGCTATTATTCGAAGCCGCCGCTCGTCGCCTGGGCGATCCACCTGTCGACCGCGCTCTTCGGTCCGTCGGAATTCGCGATAAAGCTGCCGAGCGCGCTCTTCCATGGCGGCACGGCGCTGGTGCTGGCCGCCATCGGCCGGGACCTGTCGGGCCCGCGCGTCGGTTTCTGGGCGGCCGTCCTGTGGGCGGTGACGCCGGCGGTGCAGATTTCCGCCCTCATCATCTCGACAGATCCGCCGATGCTGTTCTTCTGGGCATTGGCGCTGCACGCGTTCCTGCGGGCGCTCCGGGTGGAGGGCATGGGCTGGTGGGTGGCTGCCGGCCTGTGGGCGGGGCTCGGCCTGCTGTCGAAATATGCGATGGTCTATTTCCTGCTGTCGGCCGCCCTCTGCCTGGCGGCGAGCCCGGGCCTGCGGCCGCTCCTGTGGCGGCGCCTGCCGGTGACGGCGGGGGTGGCCCTGCTGCTGCTGCTGCCCAACATCCTGTGGAACCTGGGCAACGGGCTGGCCACCTTTCGCCACACGGGCGACAACGCCAATCTCGGTGGCCGGCTGTTCAACCCCGACGAGTTGCTGGAGTTCGCCGGCGCCCAGTTCGCGGTCTTCGGCCCGGTGACGATGCTGCTGCTGCTGCTGGCGCTACACGCGGCCTGGCGCGGGCAGGGCCAGCCGGCGGTGCGGCGGCTGGCCTTCTTCGTCTGGCCGACGCTGGCCGTGGCGCTGGCGATCGCCTTCCTGTCGCGCGCGCATGCCAACTGGGCCGCACCCGCCTATGTCGCGGCCACGGTGCTGGTGGCCGACTGGGCGGTGGCGCGCGGCTGGCGCCGGCTGCTGGGCTGGACGGTGGCGGCCCATGCCTTCGCGGGCCTGCTGCTGATGGCGGGGCCGCCCCTGGTGCGCCAAGCGGGCTACGAATTGCCGGCGCGCTACGACCCCTGGCGGCGGGTGCGCGGCTGGTCCGACCTCGGCCGTCAGGTGACCGAGTTGCGCCGCCAGCATCCCCAGGCCGGCCTGCTGGTGGACAGCCGGCTGACCCTGGCCTCGCTCGTCTACTATGTCCGCCCGTTCGCCTTCGACGTGGTGAAGTGGAACCCCGACGGCGTCGCCAACGACCATTTCGAGATGACGACGCGGCTCGACCCGGATCCCGTGCGGGAATTCGTGCTGCTGAGCGGGCGCGAGGACCCGGCCGAGATCCTGGCCCGCTTCGAGCGGGTGGTGCCGCTGGGGCCGGTGGTGGTACCGATCGGCCCCGACCGCGACCGCCGCCACCATGCGTTCCTGGTGGGCGGCTTCCGCGGCTATCGCTAGCTGGCGCAGGCTTCAGGTGGATCCCGGGCTTCAGGGCGATCGCAGGCGCAGCAGGGCGGCCGCCACCCGGCCGGCATCGTCGGGGGGCTGGTAGGACCAGTCCTCCAGCCGGCCATCGAAGGGCCGGGTGATGCCGAGCGCGCGGAAATGGGCGTGGAAGCGGGCGAACTTGTCGGACCCGCCCGGCAGTTCGAAGATATGGACGGGCCTGCCCGTGGCCGATGCCTCCGACGGCATGGAGACGGAATCGGACGTGACCAGGATGGCGTCGGCCAGCGCCAGGTAGCCCAGATAGGGATTGTCACCCTGGCCGTCCCAGAAGGCGACGCCCGGCCCGCGGATCCCCTGGCGCAGGATGGCGCCCGCCGCCGGCCCGGTCCGCCGGGAGGCGGTGACCGCCAGGCCGGCGCCGTGGTCCCGGTTCAGCGCCATTGCCGCCTCGGCCAGGCGGCGGGCGGCCTCCTCGGTCATGCGATAGGCGCGGCTGTTGCCGCCGATCAGGACCGCCACCAGCGGGCGCGGCAGATGGGCCAAATGCGGCGCCCACTGGGCGGCCGCCGCAGCCAAGGCCGCCGGCGTCACCTTGTGGATGGCGCCGTCGGTCAGGACGACGTTGGCGCCGCGCAGCCGGTCGTGCCGGGGCACCGTCACCAAGTCGAACAGGCCGGGGTCCAGGCCGCAATCCAGAATCTGGACGGCCAATGTTCGCCTGGGCAGCGCCCGCCCAGACGAGGCCGCCCGGACCCAGAGCGCGGTCCGGCCGGTGCGCCAGCCGGCGCCGATCGCGAAATCGGGCCAGGGTCCGACCGGCAGGCCGGTGGGGCGGGGCGCGATGCCGCGCCGCCACCAGCCGCCCGGCAGCAGCGACCATGGCAGGTCGACGGTCGCCCGCGCCGTCAGGGCCTGCCCGCCGATCGCGCCGGCCAGGCCGGCCAGTTGGCTCAGGTTGCCGGCCTTGCCGTCATGCAGCAGCCAGGTGCGGCGGGGCGCGGATTCAGCCCCTTCAGGGTTCGATTCTTGCTCGCTGGGCATTTGCCGGTAATATAGTTGCTCGAAATCGACGGAGAGCACACGCGGACATGCGCAGGATCAAGTTGGACAGGATCGACCGGCGCATCCTTCGCGATCTTCAGTCGGACGGGCGGATGACCAATGTGGAACTGGCCCGTCGCGCGGATATCTCGGCCCCGCCCTGCCTGCGCCGCGTGCGCGCGCTGGAGGAGGCGGGCTTCATCCGCGGCTTCCATGCCGACATCGACCCCGCCCTGCTGGGCTTCGGCGTCACCGTCTTTGCCTCCGTCGGGCTGTCGAGCCAGGCCGAAACGGACCTGCGGGCGTTCGAGGACCTGGTAGGAAGCTGGCCCGAGGTACGCGAGTGCCACATGCTGGCGGGCGAGAACGACTTCCTGCTGCGCATCGTGGCCCAGGACTGGGACACCTATCAGCGCTTCCTCACCACCCGGCTGACCGCCGCCCCCAATGTCAGCCACGTAAAGTCGGCGCTGGCCATCCGCTCCTCCAAGGAGCTGCCGGGGGTGCCGATCGAGGAAGAGGTCCCGGAGCCCGCCTGAGCCGGCCCCGGGAACAAGCAGGCGTCAGGCGTCGAGCGCCTTCACGATCTCCTCGCACATTTTCTTGGCGTCGCCGAACAGCATCATCGTGTTGTCGCGGAAGAACAGCTCGTTGTCGACGCCGGCATAGCCCGAGCTCATCGACCGCTTGATGAACAGCACCGTCTGCGCCTTCTCGACGTCGAGGATCGGCATGCCGTAGATCGGGCTGGCCGGGTCGGTCTTGGCGGCGGGGTTGGTCACGTCGTTGGCGCCGATGACGAAGGCGACGTCGCAGGTGGAGAAGTCGCGGTTGATCTCCTCCAGCTCCACCACCTCGTCATAGGGCACGTTGGCTTCCGCCAGCAGCACGTTCATGTGGCCCGGCATGCGGCCGGCGACGGGATGGATTGCGTAGCGCACCTCCACCCCTTCCTTCTTCAGGATGTCGGCCATCTCGCGCAGCGCGTGCTGGGCCTGGGCCACGGCCATGCCGTAGCCGGGCACGACGATGACCGAGCGCGCGTTCTTCATGATGAAGGCCGCGTCCTCGGCACTGCCGGATTTTACCGCCTTGTCGCCCGCCGCCCCGGCCGGGCCGGCGACGCCGCCGTCGGTGCCGAAGCCGCCCAGGATGACGTTGAAGATCGAGCGGTTCATCCCCTTGCACATGATGTAGCTGAGGATGGCGCCGGACGCGCCGACCAGCGCGCCCGTGACGATCAGCAGGTTGTTCTGCAGCGTGAAGCCGATGCCGGCGGCGGCCCAGCCGGAATAGGAGTTCAGCATCGAGATGACGACCGGCATGTCGGCGCCGCCGATCGGCAGGATCAGCAGGAAGCCCAGCGCCAGCGCCACCAGGCAGAGCAGCCAGAAGGCGACACCCGATTCCGACGCCACCAGCCAGGCGCAGAGCAGCAGGATCGCCACGCCCAGGGCGGCGTTGAAGAAATGCTGCCCGGGAAAGACCAGCGGCTTGCCCGACACCAGGCCCTGCAGCTTGGCGAAGGCCACGATAGAGCCGGTGAAGGTGATGGCGCCGATGGCCAGGCCCAGGCTCATCTCGATCAGGCTGGCGGTCTTGATGCTGCCGCGCACGCCGATGCCGTAGGATTCCGGCGCATAGAAGGCCGCACCCGCGACGAACACCGCCGCCAGGCCGACCAGGCTGTGGAAGGCGGCGACGAGCTGCGGCAGGGCCGTCATCTCGATGCGCAGCGCGATCACCGTGCCGATGGTGCCGCCGATCAGGATGCCCAGCAGGATCATCCAGTAGCTGACGACCTCGGGCGAGGCCAGCGTGGTGGCCACCGCCACCGTCATGCCGATGATGCCGTAGAGGTTGCCCGCGCGCGAGGTGACGGGCGAGGACAGCCCGCGCAGGGCCATGATGAAACAGACCGACGCGACGAGATAGAGGATCGCGGAGAGGTTGGCGCTCATGATCCGGGCTCCCTCAGCGCGTCTTCTTCTTGAACATCTGCAGCATCCGGTGGGTGACGATGAACCCGCCGAAGATGTTGACCGATGCCAGGATGACCGCCAGGAAGCCCATGACCTTGGCGAAGCCGAACCCGCCCGGGCCGGCCGCGATCAGGGCGCCGACGATGATGACGCTGGAGACCGCGTTGGTCACCGCCATCAGGGGCGAGTGCAGGGCGGGCGTCACCCGCCAGACGACGTAGTAGCCGACGAAGCAGGCCAGCACGAAGACGGCGAGCGCCCCGATGGTCGGGCTGAGCTCGGCTGCCTCGGCCGTGCGCTGGGCGATCTGCCCGGCGTCTCCCGCCAGCACCCGCAGCTTGGTGGCCAGCACGTCGGCGTCGCCCGCAAGCTGGCCGGCGCGCGTGGAAATCTGGTTGGCGTCCATGCCGATCACCCCCCCTGGCCGGCAAAGGCCGGATGCACGATTGCCCCACCCCTGGTCAGCAGGGTCGCCTTCACGATCTCGTCGGCTGTATCGATCTTCAAGGTCCCGGAGGCCTTGTCGACCAGCGGCGTCAGGAAGGCGACGAGGTTGCGGGCGTAGAGCTGACTCGCATCGACGGCGATGCGGCTGGCCGTGTTGGTCCAGCCGACGATGGAGACGCCGCCGTCGGTCACCGCGATCTCGTCCGGCCGGCTGCCGGCGCAGTTCCCGCCCTGCTCGACCGCCAGGTCGACGACGACCGCACCCGGCTTCATGGCGGCCACCATCTCGGCCGTGATCAGCTTGGGCGCCGGCCGGCCGGGGATCAGTGCCGTGGTGATAACGATGTCCTGCTTGGCGATGTGCTGGGCCACCAGTTCGGCCTGCTTGGCGCGATAGGCGGCCGACATCTCCTTGGCATAGCCGGCAGCGGTCTCGGCCTGCTTGAACTCCTCGTCCTCGACGGCCACGAACTTGGCGCCCAGGCTCTCGACCTGCTCCTTGGCGGCGGGCCGCACGTCGGTCGCGGTCACGATGGCGCCCAGGCGCCGGGCCGTCGCGATCGCCTGCAGCCCGGCCACGCCCGCCCCCATGACGAAGACGCGGGCGGCGGCGACCGTGCCGGCCGCCGTCATCATCATCGGGAAGGCCTTGCCATAGACATGGGCCGCTTCCAGCACGGCGCGGTAGCCGGCCAGGTTCGCCTGGGACGACAGCACGTCCATGGTCTGGGCGCGCGTGATGCGCGGCAGCAGTTCCATGGCGAACGCGTCGATCCCGCGCTCGGCATAGAGCCGCAGCAGGTCGGGCTCGGCATAGGGCGCCAGCATGCCGACCAGCACCGTGCCCCGGCGCATGGCCGACAGTTCGTCGACGGTGCCGTCGGTGCCGTGGGTCGGCCGCTGCACCTTCAGCACGACGTCGGCATCGGCCAGCAGGGTCGCCCGGTCGGCGACGATGGTGGCGCCGGCAGTCGCGTAGGCGTCGTCGGGCATGGCGGCGCTGCGACCGGCATCGGCTTCGACGGCAACCGTGAAGCCGAGCGCGACGAGGCGCTTGACCGAATCCGGCGAGGCGGCGACCCGGGCTTCTCCCGGACGACGCTCTTTTAATATGGCGAGCTTCATTGTACTCCGCTCTCGGGACCGCGGGACGGCGAGCATGCCGGCTCGCCCATGGTTTGTGAAGCCCGCGCGGTACACGCGGGATATCGGGGCCGCGGGCGGCGGTCCCGGTGCCCGTCTTGACGCCGCCCGCCGCGGAAGCGACGATCCGGCGCCCGCCCGGACCTTTGCCCGGACCCTTGCCCGGACCCTTGATTGTCTAGGATTGATCGCCGACGTGCAGTGCCTCCTGTCGTATTTCTGCCACAGTCCTCCCGGCCGGGCGCCGGTCGCAGGAATATTCGCGAGCGGCTGCCGTTCCCCCCATAGCAGTGCGGCGGGTCTGGCGTGACCGCTCCGATCGGTGACCAGCTCATCGTACTGCTGCCGCGTCTCCGGCGGTTCGCGCGGGGGTTGGCGAAGAGCATCGCCGATTCCGACGATCTGGTGCAGGCGGCGTGCGAACGCGCGCTGGCACGGGCACATCAGTGGCAACCGGGGACCCGGTTCGATAGCTGGATGTTCCGGATCGTGCAGACCATCTGGATCGACCAGATGCGGGCGCGGGCCGTGCGTGGCGAGGCGGATGCGATCGATCCCGAGGCACAGCCGACGGATGAATCGGTCCGCCGGGCCGAGGCGCGGATGTCGCTCGAGGCAGTCCAGAAGGCGGTGAACCGCCTGCCGGAGGAGCAGCGGGCGGTGCTGATGTTGGTGACGGTGGAAGGGTTGAGCTATAAGGAGGCAGCAGAGGCGCTTGACGTCCCCATCGGGACGATCATGAGCCGGCTGGCCAGGGCTCGAGCTGCCGTGCAGAGCATTACCGGCATGGGTGCCGGTGGCCATGGAGGTGGGGATGCGACGGTTTGACGACGAGACGCTGGTGGCGTTCGTCGACGGCGAGTTGGACGACGCTACGGCCCGCGAGGTCGCCCGCGCCGTCGAATCCGACGCCGATCTGGCCGCGCGCGCAAGGATTTTCCGGGATTCGGCCGTGGTCGTGCGGGCCGCCTTCGCCGGCGTCATCGACGAACAGGTGCCGGACCGGCTGCTGCTGGCCGCCCGTGGCGTCGGCGCGGCCGAGACCGCCAACGTGGTGCCGTTCCGGCGCCGCAGCGTCGTCTCGCGCTGGATCGCACTGCCGCTGGCGGCTTCGGTCGCGGCCCTGATGATCGGTGCCAGCGCCGGCTACTGGGCCGGGCGTTCGCCGGTCGCCCCCCCGGTGACGGAGATGGCGGCGGCCTCGGGCTTGGTCGACAACCTGGCCGGCTACTACGACCTCTACACCATGACCGGCGTCGAGCCCGAGCAGATGGCCTTTGCCGACATGCGCACGGGCGAGCGCGACGGCCTGCAGAGCTGGCTGTCGAACCGGCTGGAGCGCGAGACCAAGGTGCCGGACCTGTCGACCTTCGGCTACAGCCTGCGCGGCGGCCGGATCGTCATCTCCGAGGGCCGGCCGGCCGGCCAGATCATCTACGAGAACCCGGCCGACAAGCGCCCGATCGCCATCTATGTCGGCACCACGACCAAGCGCGACGCCCAGATCACGCTGGACCAGCGCAAGGACGTGAACGTCGCCTACTGGCGGCGCGAGGGGCGGACGATCGCCGTCTTCGGCAAGTCCGACAAGTCGGTCATCCGCGACATCGCGGCCAAGGTGGGCGAGGGCGGCGGGATCTGACGCCCTCGCTGCCACATCCCAGACGCAGAAAGAGCCCGGCCGTTGTGCCGGGCTCTTTCGCGTTTGGCAGACCTTGCCGCGTTTGGAATGCCGCGATCAGGCCGGGCGGGCAGGCCGCGCCGGCAGCCGCATGCCGAAGGCCATGGGTATCGCGATCAGCACGGCCATGCCGGCCCAGATCAGCGCCTCGCGGTTGGCCAGCGTCTCGCCGATGACCATGCCGATCGCGGCCATGATGGAGGCGCCGAACAGGATCGCGCGATGGTCGCCGGCGACCGCCGGGCCGCTGCCCGGGCCGAACAGGCCGTCGATCGCCAAGCCGGCCCGGCCGTGGGCGCGGCCCAGCGCGTAGCGGGCGGCCACGAAGACGAGGGTGGCCAGCAGCGGCAGCGCGAACAGCTCGTTGGGGAAGTCGCGATAGCGGCCGTCGAAGGCGAGCAGCAGCGTATGCCCGGCCGCCAGCACCGCCCAGACGGCATAGAGCCGGCCCAGATAGCGGGCCCAGCCCGGCGCCGGCACGCTCTCGGCGGCGCCCAGGCTGCGGAAGGCGAACGCGAAGCCGGCCGCCGATGCCAGGGTGATCGCCGCCACGAAGCCGGTCCACAGCAGGCGGTAGGTCGAATAGGCGTGGTTCCAGTCGAGCAGGATGGCGGCCAGCGCGCTGGTGGCGATCACCTGGCTGCCGGCCGCGATCCACAGTGCGGCATGGGGCGACAGGCTGCGCCGGGTGAAGGCGATCCAGCCCAGCAGCAGCAGCGCCGCGGCCGAGGTCAGGGCGAAATGGGTCCGCCAGTGGCGGTTCTCGACCACCTTGCCGTCGGCCCCCCACTTGGCCACCCGCTCGGTCGAGAAGAGGCCCCAGTTGGCGCCGACCGTGCCTTCCAGCTTGGCCTTCCAGCCCTGGTCGAAGGCCTCGATCAGGTTGTAGTCGACGCCCTTCTCGGCGGCCAGGACGCGGAAGCCGTTGATGAAGCGGGCCTTGTTCACCAGCGTCGGCACGGCCGGCCCGCGCGAGCGCCCGGCGCTGGGCCAGCCGGCCTCGCCGATCAGCAGCTTCTTGCCGGGAAAGGCCGCCTCGATCTCGCGATAGGCGTCCATGACATGGGTTTCCATGTCCTCCACCGACGAGGGGTGGTTCTCCCAGTAGGGCAGGATATGGATGGTGATGAAGTCGACCTCGGCCGCCAGTGCTGCGTTGCGCTTCCAGAACTCCCACACGTCGGCATAGCTGACCGGCTGCTTCACGCCGGCCTTCACTTGGCGGAGGTAGCCCGCCAGCGCGTCGGGCTTCTGCTCCTTGCGCAGCAGCACCTCGTTGCCGACGATGACGCGCTTGATGACGTCGGGATAGGCGTTGGCCAGCCGGATGAGCGAGGCCACCTCCTTGTCGTTCACCTTGGGATCGCTGCCGATCCAGGCCGACATGGTGACCTCCATGCCGAGCCGCCGGGCGATCTCCGGCACCACTTCCAGCCCTTCCAGGCTGGTGTAGGTGCGGATGCCGCCGACCCGGCCCTTCAGCAGGGTCAGGTCCTCCTCGATCTCGGCCGCACTCGGGTAGCGTTCGACCAGCGGGCTCTGGCCGTCGCGGAAAGGCGCAAAGGACACGCTGCGGATGATGCCGAGCGGGCGCGCCTCCAGGTCGTAGGGGCGGTTGGGCAGGCTCCAGAACAGCCAGTTGGCGGCGACCGCGGCGACGGCGCCGACAGCAAGGGCAAGCAGGCGCAGCAAGGGGGGCCTCCGGTCGGCGCGGACGGTGCGGGGAAGGGGGAGGCCGCCGACGCTAGCGCCGGCGATAGACGATGTAGCGGTCGAACACCTTGTACATGTCGTAGTTCATGAACTCGGCCGCGAACTTCGAATTTTGCATGAAGTAGGCTAGGTAGTCGAAGACCTTGCCGTCGCAGGTCGGCATGCCGGGGATGCGGTCGATGACGACCAGGGTCGGCTTGTGCATCACCAGCCCGTCCGACACCGTGTCGTAGACCCGGCGCTCGGCCGCCGACATCTGGTCGACCGGGTTGAAGCGCTGCGGGCCGCTGGCGGGGCAGTATTTGTACACGCCCTGCAGCACCCACATGCTCATGTAGGGGCTGGCCATCCGCGTCCCGGTGTAGTTGACCATCGGGAAGAACGGATAGATCCCGGGCGACAGGGCCAGGAAATGGTCCTTGTTCTGCTCGGCGTCGACCAGCGCGATCTGCCGGCCGAGGCGGCCGTCATAGCCCATGCGGTCGACCCGGAACCACGGCGGCTGGTCGTTGTTGGCGGCGACGTAGGAGAAGGCCAGCACGCTGATCGCCAGCGTGGCGCCCAGGCGCCGCTGGCGCAGGATGTCGGTCGGGCCGTAGCGCTCGGCGGCCGCCGCCAGGACGGCCGCCCCCAGCAGGATGAAGGCCAGGTCGGCATGCAGCCACTGGTGCGACCAGCCCTTGCCCTGCACGATCGTGGTGATGGCGGTGCCGATGGCGAAGAGCGCCAGCGTCTGGCACAGGCGCGAGCGCACCATCAGCACGGTGACGATCGCCAGCACGCCGATCCCGGCTTCGATCGGCAGGAAGCCGCGGTTGAAGGCGACGAGCGGGCTGGAATCGCCCAGGCGGGAATAGAACTCCAGCGTCATCGGCAGGATGACGTCGCCATACTCGGGGAAGGCCAGGAGCGTCAGCCCGACATACGCCGCCCACATGGCGCCCATGGTCCACGGCACCGGGTCGCGCAGGGCCTGGCCACGGCGGACCCAGAGCACGAAGAGCTCGATCAGCGCCGGCACGAGCAGGAAGAACGGCTTCAGCGCGAAGCCCGCCGCGGCCGCCATCGCGATGCCCAGCGCGATCACCAGCGGCACCCGCCGGCCTTCCAGCCGCAGTGCGGTCAGCACGACGTAGGGGACGGTCAGCACCACCATCAGGTGCTCGCGCTGGCCGAGCTCGCCCGGGGTCAGCAGCGCGAACAGGAGCGCCAGCGGGACCAGGATGGAGGTCAGCGTGCCGGGCTCGCCGCGGCCGAGCTGGCCGGCCCGCCAGGCGAGCAGCCGCCACACGACGAAGGTGGACAGGATCGAGGTGGCGGCGACGCAGGCGATGAGGGCGGCCGGCTCCGGCAGGCCGGTCCATTGCCGGATCAGCACCGGCAGCAGGCCCAGGATGAAGACCAGCGGCGGGTTGACGTCGATCAGGTCGACATAGAGCCGCTCGCCCGCCCACCAGCGGTCCGAGAAATAGAGGATGGCGCCGGTGTCGTGGTCGATCGGCGCATAGAACTGGGCCGCGACCCAGATCAGCGGCACCGCCAGGCCGACGGCGATGGCGCCGGCCAGGGCCAGCCGCCCGGTAAGGTCGCTGGCCGTGACGAGGTGGCGCCAGCCCGTGGCGGGAATGCCGGAGTCGATGGAGCGGCTGCGCCCAACTTCACCGGGATCATAGGTCGTCATAACGGGAGCCGCCGTACGCCTGAAGGTTGATGTTCAGGCACCTGTGGCACCCGACAGGCGGATAACGCGCCGCGGGGCAGCCTATTCCGCCGGATATCCGTCATCAACGGCCGACTTGCCGCAGGGCGCCGACGCCGGGATCAGGGGGTGACCTGGGCCACCCCGTGCAGCTGCGCCACATGCTCGCGGAAGGCCGTCAGCTCCGGCCCGCGCAGGTCGCGGGGCGCCGGCATCAGCGCGTGCATCGGGTTGGTGGCCTGCCCGTCGACCAGCACCGAGAAATCCAGGTGCGGGCCGGTCGAGCGGCCGGACGAGCCGACATAGCCGATCACTTCGCCCTGGCGGACGGTTGCCAGTTCGGTGACGCCGGGGGCGTAGTCGCTGAGGTGGCCATAGGCCGTCGCCAGGCCCCCGCCATGGTTGATGCGGACATAGCGGCCATAGGCGCCGCGCCAGCCGGCCCATTCGACGACGCCGTCGGCGGACGCGACGATGGGCGTGCCGATCGGCGCGGCCAAGTCGATGCCGCGGTGGAACATGCGGCGCTTCAGCTTGGGGTGGCGGCGCCAGCCGAATTCGGAGGTCAGGCGGGCGTCGGCCACCGGCATGGTGAGCGTCAACGGCGCCACGCTGCGGCCGCGCTCGTCGAAATAGCCGGCCGCCCCGTCGTGGGGCATGTAGCGATAGATGCGATGGTCGTGCCCGGCGACGCGCACGCCGATGTAGCGCGCGATATAGCTGGTGCCGCGGTCCTGGCCGTCGCGACGCTCGGCCAGGATCTCGAAGGCCGACCCGCGCGGCACCGGCCGCGGCAGGTCCGGGTCGAGCGCCAGCAGGCGGTCGACCTCCTCGGCCAGGGCGGGCGGCACCTCGGCGGTGGCGAGCGAGGCGCGCCAGTCGGCCGAGACGCTGCCGGTCATGGTGACCAGGGTGGCGGCGCGTGTGTCCTTGCCCTCGGACGCGGTGAAGGTGCCGTCGGCGCTGCGCACCAGCATGGCGTCGCCGCCCTGCGCCCGGACCACGCGCAGGGCCGTCAGGTTGCGCTCGCCGGCGTCGTTGGCGCCGTCGATCACCAGTTCGATGCGGTCGCCGCGCACCAGGCGGGCGCGCTCCTCGATGTCCTCGAAGGCATCGACGGCGGCAATCAGGTCGTCGGGATTGACGTTCTCGCGCACCAGCACGTCGATCAGGGTCTCGTCATCCTCGATGAGGGCGATGACCCGACGGTCGCGCGGGGCGGGCGCGGCCGTGGCCGATGCCGTGCGGTAGAGGCTCTTGCTGGCGGCGGGAGCAGCGGGGGCTGGAAGGGCCAGATATCCGCCGGCACGGGCGGGAACGATCTTGGGGGCCGGGGCGTTCTTCGATAGCGGCTTGCCCTTGGCGTCGCGCCCCTGGGGCTTGGCGGGCGGCAGCTTGGCGGCGGCCTTGGTCGTCTTGCCCGGCGGCGTCGGCTTGGCGGCTGGCGCCTTGGCCGGGAGTGTCAGCGGCTTGACCCCCGGGCGGGCCGGGGCGGCCTTGGCAAGACCCGGCTTGGCTTGCGGCAGGGCCAGGACCATCTTGGCCGGCGGCGGCTTCTTCTGCGGGGTTATGGCCTGCTTGGCCGTGGCGGCGGAGGCCGGACTTTCGCCTGGAAGAACCGCGGCGATGGCGGCGGCGAGCACGAACGCCGAAGTCTTCCCCCAGAATGACGCGAAGACCCCGCGCGATCCAACTCTACCCATGCCCCCCTCCAAGCCCGGTGATACCACCGGCGGGCCCCCAACCCGCCTTTGTGAACGATTGTTACGAAAGCCACAGGGCGTGTCAAACAACCATCTGTGGACGGGTGCGGCAAACGACGCTCTTGACGTCACCGGAATGCAGGCAAAATCGATTGATTCGGCCGAGTGATCCCATGCTGCGCCTGCGAAAAAAGACGACGACTAGGCTTCGACCCGGCCGCCGTCCGGCGCGAATCACTCGCGGGTGAGCGCGTCGCGCACCAGGGCGATGGTTTCGGCCACGCCGAACAGGACGATGAAGGAGCCCATGCGCGGCCCCTCGCTCTGCCCGAACAGCACCTCGTACATCGCCTTGAACCAGTCGCGGAGCTGGGCGAAGGGGTGGCGCTTGCCGATCTCGTAGATGGCGTTCTGGATGGCCGTGGCGTCGGCGCCCGGCGGCAGCGCTTCCAGGGTCGCCACCAGGTCCTCCAGTGCGGCCCGCTCGACGTCGGTCGGTGCCCGCGGGTTCTGCTTGGGCTTGATGATGTCCTGGTAGTAGCGGACAGCGTAGCCGGCCAGCCGGTCGAGGGCGGGCGCATTGTCCGGCGTCGTGCCGGGGGCGTAGCGGCTGATGAAGCCCCACAGCACATCCTTGGTCTCGGCATGGGCGACGCCGACCAGGTTCAGCAGCACGCCGAAGGTCAGCGGCACGTCGGCCGCGGGCGTGTTGTCGCCATGGATGTGCCAGGCCGGGTTCTCCAGCCGGGCGGCGGGCGCCTCGTTCGGGTACTTCTCCAGGAACGTCAGGTACTCGTCGACCGCCCGCGGGATGACGTCGAAATAGAGCCGCTTGGCCCGGCGCGGCTGCTGGTACATGAAGAGCGACAGCGATTCCGGCGGCGCGTAGGCCAGCCAGTCCTCCACCGACAGGCCGTTGCCGCGCGACTTGGAGATCTTCTGGCCGCTGTCGTCCAGGAACAGCTCGTAGTTGAAGCCTTCGGGCGGCACCGCGCCCAGGATGCGCGCGATCTGGCCGGACAGACGCACGCTGTCGATCAGGTCCTTGCCCGCCATCTCGTAATCGACGCCCAGCGCCACCCAGCGCATGGCCCAGTCGCACTTCCATTGCAGCTTGCAGTGGCCGCCCGTCACCGGCTGCTCGACCGTCCGTCCGTCCTCGTCCTGGAAGACGATGGTGCCGGCATCGACGTCGCGGTGGGTGATCGGCACCTGGAGGACGCGGCCGGTGCTGGGGCTGATCGGCAGGAACGGGCTGTAGGTCGCCTGGCGCTCCGCCCCCAGGCTCGGCAGCATCACCGCCATTACCTCGTCGTAGCGCTGCAGCACCGTCATCAGGGTCTGGTCGAAGCGGCCGGAGCGATAGCAGTCGGTGGCGCTCTGGAACTCGTAGTCGAAGCCGAACCTGTCCAGGAATGCCCGCAGGCGGGCATTGTTGTGCGCGCCGAAGCTGTCATGCGTGCCGAACGGGTCGGGCACGGCGGTCAGCGGCTTGCCCAGGTGCGGGCGCAGCAGGTCCGGGTTCGGCACGTTGTCCGGCACCTTGCGCAGCCCGTCCATGTCGTCGGAGAAGGCGAAGAGCCGGGTCGGCAGGTCGGACAGCAGGCCGAACGCGCGGCGCACCATGGTCGTGCGCACGACCTCGCCGAAGGTGCCGATATGCGGCAGGCCGGACGGGCCGTAGCCGGTTTCGAACAGGACATAGCCCTTGTCGGGGGCTTTATTGGCGAAGCGTTCCTGCAGCCGCCGTGCCTCCTCGAAAGGCCATGCCTTCGCGCTTTGCGCCAGGCCGCGCTGCTCCGGGTCCGCCACCGATCGTCTCCTGCTGCTGCTGGGAAAAAGGACCGGCGAAGCTATGCGCTGGCGCGGGCAGCGTCAACGCCGCCCCGCGCGGGCCCTTCTCCTTATATATAGGGGCATGAACGAGTCGCCCGTCCCCGCGCCCCTGGCGCCCTCCCTCGTCGTCGGCCTGCGCGAGGCGGCGTGGCTGCCGGCCGACGGCGGTGGGGTGGAGGTGCTGGGCCTGGCGGCCGCGCGCGCGCGGGTCGAGGACGCCGCGCCCTACGTCGTCCATGGCCGGGCCGCCGCCCGGCGCCTGGGCCTGGATTCCTTTCCCTGTCTCGACCTGCTGGAACTCTATGCCTTCGTGCGGCCGGCCACCTTCTGCGTGCCGACGCCGCGCGGGCTGGCCCAGGCGCTGGGCTTCGAGCCGCCGGACGAGCGCACCCAGGCAGCCGAACTGCTGCCGCGCCTGGCGGAGCGCCTGCTGGCCGACCTGGCCGAGGAGGGCGACGCCGATGCCCGCGCCATCGCGCGCGCCATGGCCCGCGGCGGCTGGATCTGGGCGCCGGCCGTGCTGGCGGCCTTCGGCGAGACGGTCGACCCCCAGCGCGCCACGACGGCGGGCCTGGAGGTGTGGCGCGGCCTGGGCGAATGGTCCGAGCACGCGCCCGAGCCGCCGTCCGGCTCGCTGCCCGTGGCCGCCGACGAGGCGGAGGCGCGCCTGGCCGAACTGCTGGGGCCGGGGGCCGAGCGCCGGCCGCAGCAGGTGGAATATGCCGCCGCCGCCACCGCCGCCTTCGTGCCGCGCGAGCGCGCGGGCGAGCCGCATGTCGTGCTGGCCGAGGCCGGGACGGGCGTCGGCAAGACGCTGGGCTACCTGGCGCCGGCCACGCTCTGGGCCGAGCGCAACGGCGGCGCCGTCTGGGTCTCGACCTATACCCGCAACCTGCAGCGCCAGATCGACGACGAGCTGGACCGGCTGCATGCCGACCCGTTGCTGAAGGCGCGCCGCGTCGTCGTGCGCAAGGGGCGCGAGAACTATCTCTGCCTGCTGAACTTCGAGGAGGCGGTGGGTGCTGCCCGCGGCCGGCCCGCCGATGCCATCCCGCTCGGCCTGATGGCGCGCTGGGCCGCGGCGTCGCGCGACGGCGACATGGTGGGGGGCGACTTCCCGGCCTGGCTGGCGCAGTTGGTCGGCCGCGGCCGCACCCTGGGCCTGACCGACCGGCGTGGCGAGTGCGTCTATTCCGCCTGCCCGCACTACCACAAATGCTTCATCGAGCGCAGCGTGCGCCGGGCGCGCCGGGCCGACATCGTCGTCGCCAACCATGCGCTGGTGATGGTGCAGGCAGCATTGGGCGGCATGGACGACACGCTGCTGCCGACCCGCCTGGTGTTCGACGAGGGCCATCATGTCTTCGACGCGGCCGACGGCGCCTTCGCGTCGCACCTGTCGGGGCAGGAGACGTCCGACCTCCGGCGCTGGCTGCGCGGGGCCGAGGGCGGGCGCAGCAGCCGCGCCCGCGGCCTGCGCCGACGGGTGGAAGACCTGGTGACCGGCGACGAGGTGGCCGAGCGCGCGCTGGAGGACATCCTGATCGCGGCCGCGTCCCTGCCGGGCGAGGGCTGGCTGCCGCGCCTGGCCGGCGGCAAGCCCGAAGGCCCGGCCGAGGCGTTCCTGACCCTGGTGCGCCAGCAGGTGCATGCCCGTTCGCCCGACCGCGACGCCTCGAACTACGGCAAGGAGGCCGCCGTCTGGCCGCCGGTCGAGGGCCTGCTGGAGGTGGCGGCCGCGCTGGAGGACGCGCTGGCCCGGCTCGGCCGGCCGATGCGCACGCTGGTGGACCGGCTGAAGGCGCTGCGCGACGACGAGGCCGAGGAGGTCGACACCGCCACCCGCCTGCGCCTCGACGCCATCATCCGCGGCATCGCGCGGCGCGCCGACGGCGAGGTCGCCGGCTGGCAGAAGATGCTGCGCGACCTGGCCCGCGACACCCCGGTCGAATTCGTCGACTGGCTGGCGGTCGAGCGGTTCGAGGGGCACGACCTGGATGTCGGCATGTACCGCCACTGGATCGACCCGACCGTGCCGTTCACCGAAGCGGTGGTGAAGCCCGCCCACGGCGTCGTCGTCACCTCGGCCACCCTGACCGACGGCAGCGGCGATCCCGATGCCGACTGGTCGGCGGCCGAGGAGCGGACGGGGGCCCGCCACCTGCCGCGCCCGGCCCTGCATGCGCGCGTGCCATCCCCCTTCGACTATGCCCGCCAGACCCGCGTGCTGGTGGTGACCGACCTGCGCCGCGACGATGTCGACCAGACGGCGGCCGCCTATCGCGCCCTGTTCCTGGCGTCGGGCGGCGGCGCGCTCGGCCTCTTCACCGCCGTCAGCCGGCTGCGCCAGGTCCATCACCGCATCGCGCCGGCGCTCGATGCCGCGGGCCTGCCGCTCTATGCCCAGCATGTCGACGGGCTCGACACGACGACCCTGGTCGACATCTTCCGGGCGGAAGAGGAAAGCTGCCTGCTCGGCACCGATGCGGTGCGCGACGGGGTCGACGTGCCCGGCCGCTCGCTGCGCCTCATCGTGTTCGACCGCGTGCCCTGGCCCCGGCCCGACATCCTGCACAAGGCCAGGCGGGCTGCCTTCGGCGGGGCCGCCTATGACGAGCGGCTGACGCGCTTCCGCCTGCGCCAGGCGTTCGGCCGCCTGGTGCGCCGGGCCGACGACACCGGCGTCTTCGTGCTGCTGGACCGCGCCTTCCCGTCGCGCCTGCACGGCGCCTTTCCGCCCGGCGTCACGGTGGTGCGCATGGGCCTGGCCGATGCGGTGCAGGCGACGCGCGGCTTCCTGATGCCGCCGGCCCACGACCAGGCCGGCTCAGCCGAGCAGGGTCAGGACCACCGATAGGGTGACGAAGGAGGCGGCCGTGGTCGACAGGATGGCGGTCGAGGTGCCGGCGACATAGATGCCGTAGCGCTGGGCCACGACGAAGGCGAGCGCGCCCGTCGGCAGGGCGGACATGATGACGGCGGCGGCTGCCCAGTGCCGGTCCATGGTGAAGACGCCGAACGCGAGCCAGGCGGCGATCAGCGGCTGGATCGCCAGCTTGCAGAGCGTGATCCAGGCCAGCTCCGGCAGGTTGCCCGCCAGCGGCTTGCCGACCAGGAACAGGCCGATGGCGAAGAGGGCGCCCGGCCCGGCCGTCGCCCCCAGCAGGTCGAGATAGGTCGCGACCGGCCGCGGCAGGCCGATGCCGGCGGCCGACATCGCCAGCCCCGCGGCCGTCGCCCCCAGCAGCGGGTTGCGCAACAGGGCCAGGCCCAGGTCGCGCGCCACCCCGCGGCGGGCGCGCCCGGGCCGGCCGATCTCCGTCACGGCGATCGCCAGCACCAGGCCGATGCCGACGGTGAAGACCGTCGCCACCACGGCCGGCAGGGCGCGATCGGCGCCGAAGGCGGTGATGTAGAGCGGGATGCCCATGTAGCCGGTATTGGCGAAGCTGGCCGACAGCCCCTGCAGGCCGCGATGGGCGAGGCTGGGGCCAGCCGCTAACAGACTGGCCGAGAACAGGCCGGTCGCCATGCCCAGCAGGTAGGTGGCGATGAAGGCGCCGCCGAAGGCTGCCAGGAAGGGCAGGTGGAACACGTCGGCCACCGGCACCTTCACCATGGCGTGGAACAGCAGGGCCGGCAGCGCAAACCAGTAGACGAAGCCGTTCAGCGCCTCGCTGGCGGCGTCGCCCAGCAGGCGCAGGCGGCCGGCGCCGTAGCCCGACGCCATGAGGGCGAAGACCGGCAGGACCACATTGACCACCGCCTCCACCGCTTACACCCCCGTAACTTGACAATCCGCGCGGCAGTCCTCCACATCCGCGGCCACTCCACAGAAGCGGACGCCATGATGCTCACCCCCCAGGACGCCTTGATCTACACGATGGTGATGGTGGCTGCCGCCGACAGCGACATGACCGACCCGGAGGTCTCGACGATCGGCGAAATCGTCAGCCACCTGCCGATCTTCCAGAATTTCGAGCAGGGGCGCCTGCCGCGCACGGCGGCCGCCTGTGCCGAGATCATGCAGCAGGATGACGGGCTCGACGTGGCGCTCGACCAGATCAAGGCAGCCCTGCCGGCCAAGCTGCGGGAAACCGCCTATGCGCTGGCCTGCGACGTGGTCGCGGCCGACACCAAGGCCAGCCAGGAAGAGCTCCGCCTGCTGGAGATGATCCGCCACCGGCTCGACGTCGACCGCCTGACGGCGGCCGCCATCGAGCGCGGCGCCCGGGCGCGCTACGCCCGGGCCTGACGGACTGGGTGACATGAGGGGGGCGGGCAACCGCCCCCTTTTCAGGTGAGCGTCTCCAGCATCCGCAGCATCAGCCGGGCGCGCGGCTCGAACGACGAGTAGTAGGCCTGCTCGTAGTCGGTATGGGCACCCTTGCCGTCGACGCCCAGCCCGTCCAGCGTCGGCACGCCGACGGCGGCCGTGAAGTTGCCGTCGCTGCCGCCGCCGGTGACGACGCAATCCTCCAACTCGAAGCCGATCTCGGCCGCCAGCATCTTCGCGTGGTCGAACAGCTTGGCGATCTTCTCGTCCTTCTGGTAGGGCGGCCGGTTCATGCCGCCGGTCACCGTCACCTTCACGCCGGGCTCGTCGCTCGTGATGCCCAGGATGCGGGCCACCATCTCCTCGCCGGTCGCCGCGTCGGGCACGCGCAGGTCGACCTCGGCCGTGCAGAATTGCGGCACGACGTTGACGCCGGTGCCGCCGCTGATCAGGCCGACATTGGTGGTGATGCCGCGGTCATAGTCGGTCATCCCCTCCAACTCCAGGATCAGCTTGGCCATGGCGCGCACGGCGCTGCGGCCGTCCTCGTGGCGGGCGCCGGCATGGGCGGGGCGGCCCTCGATCTCGACGACGAAGCGGCCGACGCCCTTGCGCGAGGTGACGATCTTGCCGCCGTCGCGCGCGGGCTCGGTCACCAGGACATACTTGTTCTTCAGCGCCTCGGCCTCGATCAGCGCACGCGAGGTCGGGCTGCCGACCTCCTCCTCGGGCACGAACATGAAGGTGACCGGCAGCGGCGTCTGCCGCCCGGCCCGCATCAGGTGCTGGTAGGCATAGAAGGCGAGGTAGGCGCCGCCCTTCATGTCGTAGATGCCGGGGCCGAACACCACGTCGCCCTGCCGCTCGAAGCGCAGCTTCTCGATCATGCCGATCGGGTGGACGGTGTCGATGTGCGACAGCACCAGGATGCCCGGGCCGTCGCCGCCCCACTGCGTGCGCGCCTTCAGGATGTCGCCCCAGCCGTCGCGGCCGGGCGTGCGCTCGATGATGGCGCCCAGGCGCGCCAGCCCGTCCTGGACATGGTCGGCCATGCGGTTGACGGCGGCCGCGTCGGTCGAGGGGCTCTCGATCGAGACCCACTGGCGGATGCCCTCGAAGATTTCCTCGGCGCTGATGACGG
Organism: Stella humosa; assembly: GCF_006738645.1. Lineage (GTDB taxonomy): Bacteria > Pseudomonadota > Alphaproteobacteria > ATCC43930 > Allostellaceae > Allostella > Allostella humosa. The sequence continues at coordinate 733,917 of NZ_AP019700.1, forward strand.
GCTCGTTGCGCGACGCTTCATTCATGGATGGCACGCTCCGGTGCATGGGGCAGGGGATGGGGCAGGGATGGAATGGCGCCAACATATCGGGAAAATTTCTGGCGCGCATGCATCGTCGCCCTCTTGCGGAACGCTTACTAAGATATATCTTAGTGCTGTCTAAGACAGAAAGGGAGCACCCATGCATTCCCATCATCGCCATGACGGCGACCATCGCTTCCATGCCCGCCGCGCCGGCCGCGACGATTCCGATAGCCATTTCGGCCGCCATGACGGGGGCCGGCACGAACGCGGCGGGCGCGGCGGGCGCGGCGGCGGCCGGCGGATGTTCGAATCGGGCGAGCTGAAGCTGGTCCTGCTGCGCCTGCTGGAAGACCAGCCGCGCCACGGCTACGACTTCATCCGCGAGATCGAGACGCGCACCGGCGGCGCCTACGTGCCCAGCCCCGGCGTCGTCTATCCGACCCTGACGCTGCTGGACGACCTGGGCCACATCGCCGAGGCACGGGCGGACGGAACCCGGCGCCTCTATTCGATCACCGATGCCGGCCGCGCCGAACTCGAGGCCAATCGCGCCGATGCCGAGGCGGCGACCGCGCGCCTGTCCGCCCTGGGGGCGGAGCGCGAGCGCGTCGATGGCGGTCCGGTGCGGCGCGCCATGCACAACCTGAAGGAAGTGCTGCACCAGCGCCTGGCCAGCGAGGGCGTCGACCGCCAGATCCTGTTCGACGTGGCGGCCATCATCGACGAGGCGGCCGGCCGGATCGAGCGCCTCTAGGCCGGGACGCACGGTCCGGGCGGGGCGGATTGCCCTACGGCGGCTTGCGAACCGCCGCCGTTCGGCCTATCCGCTTCCTTCCCATGGATATCTATCGTGCGGCCCTGCCGCTCATCCGCGCGCTCCCGGCAGAGCCGGCGCACGACCTGACCCTGCGCCTGCTGGAGTATGGCCTGGCGCCCGCGCCGCGCCCGATGGCCGAGCCGCTGTCGCTGGCGATCGACCTGTGGGGCCGGCGCTTTCCCAACCCGGTCGGGCTGGCGGCCGGGTTCGACAAGGATGCCCGGGTGCCGGCCCGCATGCTGCGCTTCGGCTTCGGCTTCGTGGAGACGGGCACGGTCACGCCGCTGCCCCAGGCCGGCAACCCCAAGCCGCGCCTCTTCCGCCTGCCCGAGGACCGGGGCGTGGTGAACCGCTTCGGCTTCAACAATCGCGGCCTGGAAGCCTATGTGACGCGCCTTCAGGCGCTGGCCGCGGCCGGCCGGCCCGGCATCGTCGGCGCCAATGTCGGCAAGAACAAGGACCAGGCCGACGCCGTGGCCGACTATGTCGCCGGCATCGAGCGGGTGGCGGGTCTGGCCGACTATCTGGTCGTCAACGTCTCGTCTCCCAACACGCCCGGCCTGCGCGACCTGCAACGGCGAGAGCCGCTGCTGGCGCTGGCCCGGGCGGTGCTGGCGGCCCGCGCGCGGGTCGTGCCGGTCGATGCGCCGCCGCTGCTGCTGAAGGTGGCACCCGACCTGTCGCCGGACGATCGCGCCGACATCGCCTTCGTGGCGCTGGAAAGCGGCATCGACGGGCTGATCGTCGGCAACACCACCGTGTCGCGCCCCGCCGGCCTGTCCGGCGCGGCGCGCGGGGAGCCGGGCGGCCTCAGCGGCCGGCCGCTCTTCCGTCTCTCGACCGACGTGCTGGCCGACCTCTGGCGCCTGACCCAGGGCCGCATCCCCATCGTCGGCGCCGGCGGCGTGTCGAGCGGGGCCGAGGCCTATGCCAAGATCCGCGCCGGCGCCTCGCTGGTGCAGCTCTATACCGCGCTGGTCTATGAGGGGCCGGGGCTGGTGGGGCGCATCAAGCTGGAACTGGCGGCCCACCTCGCGCGCGACGGCTTCGCCCATGTCGCCGACGCGGTCGGCGCCGACCATCGCTGATGGCGCGGCCGCCATGGACGTTCCCCCGCAACGCATCGTCATCCTCGGCCGGTCCGGCAGCGGCAAGTCGACGCTGGCGCGTATGCTCGGCGCGCGGCTCGACCTGCCGGTCGTCCATCTCGATGCGCTGTTCTGGCAGCCGGGCTGGGTCGAGCCCGACCGGGAGAGCTTCCGCCAGCGCCTGACCGCGGCCTTGGCCGGCGACCGCTGGATCACCGATGGCAACTTCAGCAACACCTTCGACCTGCGCCTGCCGCGCGCTGACCTCATCGTCTGGGTCGAGGTGCCGCGCCTCGTCTCGATCTGCCGCGCGCTGCGCCGCGTCTGGAAATATTACGGCCGCACCCGCCCGGACCTGGCGCCCGGCTGCCCGGAGCGGCTGGACCTCGCCTTCCTGCGCTACATCTGGAATTTCGACCGCGACATGAAGCCGAAGATCCTGGCGGCGGTCGCCCAGCATGGGCCGGGTGTGCCGATGGTGACGCTGCACGACGATGCCGAGGCGGCGGCCTTCCTCGCCACCATGCCCGACCGGGGCGGAGCACGATCATGACCGACCGCATCGCCTACAAGGTGCTGACCGCCGACCAGTTCGCGATCCTGGAACGCGACGGCCGCTTCGCCGGCGCGCCGGTCGACCTCGCCGACGGCTACATCCACCTGTCCACCGCGGCCCAACTCGCCCAGACCATCGACCGGCACTTCGCCGGCCAGACGGGCCTCGTCATCGTCGCCGTCGACCTGGAGGCCCTGGGCGATGCGGTGAAGTGGGAGCCGTCGCGCGGCGGGCAATTGTTCCCGCACGTCTATGGCGCGCTGACGAAGGCCGCCGCCCTGGCCAGCGGACCGCTGGATCGCGACCCGGTCGGCGGCATCCGGCTGCCGGGGACGGGGTGACGGCGGTGGCATGGGCAACCGCGCAATTGCCCCGCCACCCCCGCCATGGCACAACCGGCGGCCTCCTTCCCCCGCAACTTTCCCCGCGGTCCATGATCCAGATCCATGACGACATCTCGGCCATCGTCGAGAACTATGACGGCTTCATCCTCGATCTGTGGGGCGTGCTCCATGACGGGACCAAGGCCTATCCGGGCGTGCCCGAGGCGCTGACGCGCCTGCATGCGGCCGGCAAGAAGATCGCGCTGCTGTCGAACGCGCCGCGCCGCGCCGTCCATGCCGAGGCGCGGATGGTCGAGCTGGGGGTGCCGAAGGACCAGTACGACTTCGTCATGACCTCTGGCGAGGACACCTGGGTGCATCTGCGCGACCGGCCGGATGCGTTCTACAAGGGGCTGGGGCGGCGCTGCTTCCATATCGGTCCGGCGCGCGACGTGAACCTGTTCGAGGGCGTCGACGTCGAGCGGGTGGAGACGATCGAGGAGGCGGAGTTCATCCTCAATTCCGGCCCATGGGGTTATGACGAGACGATCGCCGACCATGAGGAGCGGCTGGCTAAGGGCGTGGCGCGCGGCCTGCCCATGGTCTGCGCCAACCCCGACCTGGTGGTGATGGTCGGCCCCCGCATCGTCATCTGCGCCGGCACGCTGGCCCGGCGCTACGAGGAGCTGGGCGGCCAGGTGCGCTATCACGGCAAGCCCTATCGCGGCGTCTACGACCGTATCCTGCACATGTTCGAGGGCGTGCCGCGCAACCGCATCTGCGCCATCGGCGACACGCTGCGCACCGACGTGGCGGGCGCCAACCTGATCGGCATCGACTCGTTGCTCGTCACCGGCGGCGTCCATGCCGAGGAGTTCGGCGCCGCCGTCGGCGTGCGGCCGGAGCCGGCCCTGATCGAGGCCGCGATCGCGCGCGAGGGCATCCGCCCGACGGCTGCCCTGGTCGGGTTCCGCTGACGGGCGGCGGCGAGCGCCGGGCGGGGTCGGGGGCGGCGGGTCGGATGTCCGGCACCTGGCGCCGCCTGCGCCTGGCACTCGCCGCCCTCTACCTGTTGGGTCCGACGGCCGCCGCGGCGGCCGACCATGCGATCGCGATGCATGGCGAGCCGGCGCTGGCGCCGGGCTTCGCCCATCTGCCCTATGCCGACCCGGCCGCGCCCAAGGGCGGCCGCATGGCGGCCGCGGCCTTCGGCAGCTTCGACAGCCTGAACCCCTTCGTCATCCGCGGCGTGCCGGCGCGCGGCGTGCGCCAGTACGTCTTCGAGAGCCTGCTGGCGCGCAACGAGGATGAGCCCTTCACGCTCTACGGCCTGCTCGCGGCCAAGGTCGAGGTGCCGCCCGACCGGGCCTGGGTCGCCTTCACGCTGGACCCGGCCGCGCGCTTCCAGAACGGCGATGCCGTCACCGTCGACGACGTGCTGTTCTCGCTCGACCTGCTGCGCCGCCAGGGGCGGCCCAACCACCGCCACTATTATTCCAAGGTGACGGCGACCGAGCGCATCGGCCAGCGCACGGTGAAGCTGGTCTTCGACGGCTCCGGCGATCGCGAGCTGCCGCTGATCCTGGGGCTGATGCCGGTGCTGCCGCGCAGCGTCTATGGCGCGCGCGCCTTCGACCAGGGCACGCTGGAGCTGCCGGTCGGCTCCGGCCCCTACCGGGTCGAGAAGGTGGAGCCCGGCCGCCAGGTCGTCTATCGCCGCGACCCCGACTGGTGGGGTCGCGACCGCCCGGTCAATCGCGGGCGCTTCAACTTCGACGAGATCCGCTACGACTATTTCCGCGAGGCGAACGTCGCCTTCGAGGCGTTCAAGGCGGGCCTGCTGGACGTGCGGGTGGAGACCAGCCCGGCGCGCTGGGCCACCGGCTACGACTTTCCGGCCATGGCCGACGGCCGGGTGACGCGCGCCGAGATCGGCCACGGCCGCCCGTCCGGCATGTTCGGCTTCGTGCTGAACGCCCGCCGGCCGGCACTGGCCGACCCGGCGGTGCGCGCCGCCCTGGTCGATTCCTTCGATTTCGAATGGGCCAACCGGATGCTGTTCCACGGCACCTATCGCCGCATCGCCAGCTATTTCGACAATTCGCCCCTGGCCGCGACCGGCCCCGCCAGCCCGGCCGAGCGCGCCCTGCTGGCACCGTTCCTGGACCGCCTGCCGCCCGGGATCCTGGAGGCGCCGCCGCCCGCCTTGTCCGGCGACGGCAGCGGCCAGGACCGGGCGCAGCTACGCCGCGTCTTCGAACGGCTGGCGGCCGCCGGCTGGCGCACGCAGGACGGCCGCATGGTGCAGGAGGCGACCGGCCAGCCGCTCGCCTTCGAGATCCTGCTGGTGCAGCCCGAGCATGAGCGCATCGGCCTCCACTGGGCGCGCACCCTGCGGCGCCTGGGCATCGAGGTGCAGGTGCGCACGGTCGACAGCGCGCAATACCAGGGCCGGCTGGAGAATTTCGACTTCGACGTCGTCGTCAACCTGTGGGCCAACTCGCTGTCGCCCGGCAACGAGCAGTCCTTCTACTGGGGGCAGGAGGCGGCCCGCCAGGAGGGCAGCCGCAACTATCCGGGCGTGGCCGAACCCGCGGTCGATGCCGCCATCGCGAGCCTGGTCGAGAGCCGCACGCGCGACGAGCTGGTGACGGCGGCGCGCGCGCTCGACCGGCTGCTGCTGGCAGGCCACCATGTCGTGCCGCTGTGGTACGAGCCGGTCGACCGCATCGCCTGGTCGACCAGGCTCGGTCGCCCGCCGCGCTCGCCCGCTACCGGCGTCGACTTCGACGGTTGGTGGCAGGCGCGCTGAGACAGGGCGGCGCCGGTCAGCGGCCGAAGCCGCCCTCGGGCACGTCGAGTTCGAGGAATACGGGGTAGTGGTCGGATGCCTTGGCGTCGTCGTCGATGCGCATCGACCGGACGTGGCGGGCGACCGAGGGCGTCACGAACATATGGTCGATCCGCACATGGCCGGAATAGTCGCTGCGGATGCTGACGCCATCCTCCTCGCGGTGGCCGGCCGCGACCCAGGCGTCGCGGAGCGCCGTCGCTCGCACGACGCGGCCGTTGATCGCGTCCATCTCGCCGCAGATGGCGGCATATTCGGGCGTGCGGTAGTCGAAGTTCATGTCGCCCAGCACGAGTGCCGGCTCCGGCAGGGCGGGCACGTCCCAGCCCTCGGTCCAATCGGCCGTGTGGGTCCCGTCCCAGGCCGAGCCGTTGGCCGGCGCATCGGCCACCGTGCGCAGAATGAGCTCGATCTGCGGCAGGCGCTGGCCGGGCGAGATGTGGGAGAGGTGGGTCGAATAGATGCGCACATCGCCGACCGGCGTCTCCACCACCGCCTCCACCAGGCAGCGCTGCATGTCGTAGATGGTGGCGAGTGCCGTCTTGGGCAGCAGGAAGGTGCGGCTGGAGCGGATCGGCCAGCGGCTGGCGACCATGTTGCCGAAGGTGCGGCGGCGGTTGTCGGGGCCGCTGGCGCCCGCGACCGGCGTCGCCGCCACGTCCAGCCCGTAGCCATAGACGTAGTGGAAGCCGAGCCGCCGGGCGAGGCCGGCCGCCTGGTCCTCGCCGCCGGTGCGCTGCCAGTTCTGCGTCACCTCCTGGAAGCCGACGATGTCGGCGCCGGCCACCTCGCGGGCGGTGCGGTCGAGGTCGAAGCGCATGTCGAGCCCGCGGCCGAACTGGATGTTGTAGGTGGCGACCGTGATCTTCATCGGCTGGATGGTCCTGCTACTTGATGCCGGAGTGGACGAAGGCGTCCATGATGAACCGCTGGGCGAAGACGAAGATGGCCAGTGCCGGCAGCAGGCCCAGCACGGCCGTCGCCATCAGGGGCGCCCATTGCTGGAGCTGCTCCTGGTTGGTGGCGAACAGCTTCAGGCCGATCGACAGCGTCTTCATCTCCGCGTCGTTCAGGATCAGGTGCGGCCACAAATAGAGGTTCCAGGCCGAAAGGAAGCTCAGCACCGTCAGCGAGGCGATGGCCGGCAGCGTGTTGGGCACGACGATCGAGACCAGCGTGCGCAACGGCCCGGCGCCGTCGATGACGGCGGCTTCCAGCAGCTCGGTCGGCACCACCTTGAAGCTCTGCCGCAGGAAGAAGATGGCAAAGCCGCAGAAGGCGATCGAGGGCACGATGACGCCGGTCAGCGTGTTGTAGAGGTCGAGCTTGACGACCGCGATGTAGGTCGGGATCAGCGTGATGACGTAGGGAATGGTCATCGTGCCGACGATCAGCGCGAACAGCCAGTCGCGCCCGCGAAAGCGGAAATGGGCGAACGCGAAGGCGGCCGGGATCGAGATCAGCATCTTGCCGGCGGCGATCGCGGTCGCCGTGATCATCGAGTTCACCAGCCAGTGCGCCACCGGCTGCACCTTGAAGGCGACGGCGAAGTTCTCCAGCGTCGGGCTGGTCGGCAGCAGGCCCATGCTGCGGCGGAACACCAGTTCGTTGGGCGTGAACGCCGTCGTGAACATCCACAGCAGCGGGAACAGCGTCACCACGGCCGCGATCACCAGTGCGGTGTGGATGACGACCCGGCGCAGCAGCTCGGCGGCGCGGTCGACGGGGGGCGGGCTACTGGTAGTGGACATAGCGCTCGAAGACCTTGAACTGCAGCCACGTCACCAGAGCGACCAGGGCGATGATGATGGTGGCGACGGCCGCCGCCTCGCCGAAGTTGAACTGCCGGAAGGCGCGCTCGTAGAGGAAATAGACGAGGTTGGAGGAGGTGTTGAACGGCCCGCCCTCGGTCAGCACGTCGACCACGCCGACGATCTCGTCCATCACGATCAGCACCGTGGTGATCGCGGTGAAGAAGAGGGTGGGGGAGATCATCGGCAGCTCGATGCGGAATGCCCGCACCCAGGCGTTGGCGCCGTCGAGCTCGGCCGCCTCCAGCACCTCGCCCGGGATGTTCACGAGCGCTGCCGCATAGAGGATCAGGTTCAGCCCGAACCCCTTCCAGAAGGCGACCGCCGTCACGCACCAGATCGCCAGGTCGGGATCGTTGATCCAGCGATGGGTCGGTAGGCCCGCCGCCTCCAGCAGCGTGTTGAGGAAGCCCACGATCGGGTTGAACATCCACAGCCAGACCACGCCCGCGATCGAGAACGAGACGATGGTCGGGATGAAGTAAATGGCGCGATAGGCCCGCACCAGGATCGGGTTGCGCACCCGGAGCAGGGTGAAGGCCAGGACCAGCGGGATGACGATCTTGAGCGGCACCAGCACGGCGAGGTAGATCGCCGTGTTGGTGGTGGCACTTTGGAAGTCGATGTTCTCCATGGTCGAGACGTAGTTGTCGGTCCCCCGCCAGGTGAAGTCGCCGCGGAGCACGTTCCAGTCGTAGAACGAGACCCCGACGTTCAGCACCATGGGCAGGTAGACGAACACCACCACCGCCAGCACGGCCGGCGCGATGAAGAGCCAGGCCGCATAGCGACCCTGGAGGGCGAACATCGGTCCGCTCGGTTACGGTGTCCGGCGCGTCAGGCGAGCAGGCGGGAGACCGCGGCCTTGCTGCCCTTCATGCCGTCGGCCACCGACGCCTGGCCGTTGACGACGCGCGAGATCCAGTCGCTGTGCGCCTTCAGGGCCTCCAGCCCGCGCGCGCCCGGCCACACCGTCTCGGGCGTCAGCCCGTCGGCAAGCTGGGCATAGGCGGCCTCGTGCCCGGCCGGCACCGCAAGCTGGTGCTTGGTCGTGTTGAGGTAGCCGGTCTTCAGCCACAGCTCCATCGCCTCGGCCGTTCCGCAGAACTTGAGGAACTCCAGCGATGCCGCCTGCTGCTCGCTGTTGCGGGCCAGCACGGACAGGAAGTTGCCGCCGCTGTTCATGCGCCGCGGCCGGCCTTCCAGGCCTGGCGTCTTGGTCAGCTTGATCTCGAAGCTGGTCTGCGCCTTCACGCCCGACAGGCGGGCCGAGCTGGTGACCATCGTGCAGAGCGCGCCCGACTGAAAGGCCGTGATCATCTCGCTGATGCTGATCGGCTTCCACAGCCCCTTGCGGTGCGGCTCGACGAACTTCTCCATGCCGTAGATGGCCTCGGCGCTGTCCATCACCGGCCGGCCCTGGGCGTCGAGCACGTCGCCGCCGGCATTCTGGATGAAGGCCTGGGGCAGCCACTCGTTCACTTCGTAGACCAGCGCCGCCTTGCCGGTCTTCTGCTGCAACTGGGCCAGGTTGGGATAGAGCTCCTCGACCGTGGTCGGCAGCTTGGCCGGGTCGAGCCCGGCGGCGCGCCACAGGTCCATGTTGATGTAGAGGACGGGCGTGCTGAGCGCCCACGGAATGCCGAGCACGGCGCCCTCGACCGTCACCATCTTCACGGCGGCGTCGGAATAGTTGGCGAGGATCGCGTCGCCGGCCGCGCCGACCTTGCGGATGTCCAGGGCGCCCAGCGTGTGCTTGGCGAAGGATGCCAGCTTCCAGCCCGTCGTCAGGACCGCCGGCGGCCGGCCCGCGGCGATGCCGGCCATGGCCTTCTGGGTGATCGCCTCGTAGGTCGTGCCCTCCTGGCGGCTGACCGCGGTGACGCCCGTGTTCTTCTGGTTGAAGGCCCGGATCACCAGCTCCATCGGGTGGTCGGCGCCCGAGAAGAAATGGACCACGTCGATCGACGCGTTGGCCGACAGGGCGGTGCGGCTGGTGCCGGCGAATGCCGCCGCCGCGGCGGCGCCACCCAGCATGCCGAGCGCGGTGCGGCGGCCGAAAACGGACTTCGAGGATGCTGCCTTGGTCGTCATTGGTTTCCTCCCCTGGGGGTGCCCGGGCGGTCGCGGGCGAGGGGTGGCGCGGCGGGTCCGGTTCCCGGGCGGGCGCGGCTGGCCTCGACTGCGATCGGTGACCCCGACCTGCACTCGTGTGCATAGTGGCATGCACGTTTTGCGCGGGTCAAGGCAGGCGCGCGTGTCAGGTGGCGGCCACCGGGCGGGTGGAGCCACGCACTTCCAGCCGGCACGGCATCGACGCCCGCACCGGGTCGGAGCCCGGCTGCTCGCGCTGGGCGACCAGCAGTTCGACCGCGCGCGCGGTCATCTGGTCGACGCTCTGGTCGACGGTGGTCAGGTCGTATCCCTTCCACCGGGCGGCATCGATGTTGTCGTAGCCGGCGATCGACAGGTCGTGCGGCAGGACGAGGTCCAGCTCGTTGCGGGCAACGTCGATGGCGCCGATCGCCATGGTGTCGTTGGCGCAGAAGATGGCGTCCGGCCGCGGGTTCAGCGCCAGCAGGCGGCGCGCGGCGGCGGCGGCGTCCTCGTAGGAGTAGTTGCCGACATCGCGCGCATAGAGTGGCTGGCCCCGCTGCCGCAGGCGGTCGACGAAGCCCTTCTCGCGGTCGCGGCTGCTGGAGGTATCCTCCAGCCCCGCCATGAAGGCGATGCGCTGGTGGCCGCCGGCGACCAGGTGGTCGGCCATCTCGCGCCCGCCGACGGCATTGTCGCAATAGACCGCGCTGACCGCATCGAAATCGACGTAGCGGTTGATCAGGACGACCGGCCGCCCGGCGCGCGCGCACTGCGCCGCCAGGGTGGAGGACAAGGTCGCGGCCGCGATCAGCACGCCGTCCACCTGGTAGGCCAGCAGTTGCGGCACCAGCGAATCGAGGTCGCGGGAATGCCGGCACGACAGCAGCAGCGGCGCCAGGCCGGCGTCCTGCAGCTTCAGGCAGATCGATTCCAGCACCCGCGCATAGAAGGGGTTGGAGAGGTCCGCCACCACCACGCCGACGATGCGCGAGCGCCGGGTGATCAGCCCGCGGGCGATGGCGTTGGGGCTGTAGCCCAGCAGTTCGGCCGCATGCAGCACCTTCTCGCGCGTGTCCTCGGCGATGTAGGCGCCTGCGGTGAAGGCGCGCGACACGGCGGAACGCGACACGCCGGCCAGCCGCGCCACGTCGATCGATCGGACATTATGCACTCGTCTGCTCATCGGCCCTCGACTGCCGGTTACGGGGGTGGCGCAGATTGACAGAAAGAAATTGGCCATGCCAGAACTGCACACGCGTGCAGATGAGCGTCGGCGGGGCTGGGCCAGGGATGAATGCGACCAAGGCCGCGCCGCGAGAGATCGGCCTCGTCCTGCTGCTGCTGGCGGCCTCGATTCTGGCGATGCTGAACGCCTCGTCCTTCCCGGCGCTGATGCCGGTGCTGCGCCAGGAATGGGGCCTGTCGAATACCGAGGCCGGCTGGATCAGCGGCATCTTCTATGGCGGCTATATCTGCGCCGTGCCGTTCTGCGTCTCGCTGACCGACCATGTCGACGCCCGACGCATCTACCTGTCGGCGCTGCTGCTGACGGCCGCGGCCGCACTGGGCTTCGCGCTGCTGGCCGACGGGCTGTGGTCCGCTCTGGCCTTTCGCGCGCTGGCGGGGGCGGGGCTGGCCGGCACCTACATGCCGGGCCTGCGACTCCTGACCGATCGCACCGGCCCGCATCGCCAGGCGCGCTGGATCGCGCTCTACACCGCCAGCTACGGGCTCGGCACCAGCGTCTCCTACGTCGCCACGATCGAGATCGCCGCCTATGCCGGCTGGCGCCACGCGCTGGTGACGGCGGCGGCGGGTGCGGTCGTGGGCTTTGCCATGGTCCTGCTGGTGCCGCGCCACCACGACCCGGAGCGTGCCGCGCGCTTTCGTCTGCCCGACATGCGGCCGGTGCTGCGCAACCGGCCGGCGATGAAATACATCCTGCTCTACGGCGCCCATAACTGGGAGCTGTTCGCCTTCCAGAGCTGGATCGTCAGCTATCTCACCTGGTGCGGTGCGGCGGGCGGCGGCGGCCCCGGCTGGCATGCCTGGGTGAGTTGGCTGACGGCCGGCTTCCTGCTGGCCAGCATGGGCGCCAGCATCCTGGGGGCAGAGGTGGCGACCCGCATCGATCGCGGTCGCCTGATCGCACTCGTGATGGTGGCCGGCCTGGTGGTGGCGCCGCTGGCCGGGCTCGGCGGGTTCGCGCCGCTGTGGCTGCCCGTGCTGGCGTGCCTGGCCTTCAGCATGCTGACCATGGGGGATTCCGCGGCGATCACCACCGGGGCGATCTTCGCCGCGCGCGACGGGCAGCGGGGGGTGACGCTGGCCGTGCACTCGGTGGTCGGTTTCGGCGGGGGTCTGGTCGGGCCGCTGGCCGTGGGCGGCGTCCTCGACCTGACCGCAGGCTGGGGTGAAGGTGTGAGTTGGCTCGCGGCCTTCCTGACGATGGCCTTCGGGTCGATGGCGGGCCTGGCGATCCTGGCGCGCTGGAAGATGGCGGCGCCAAATTGACGGCGGCAGCTATGTGGACGGCGCCTCGACGGCCACCGTCCGCTGGCCCGGTCGCGGCGGGCTGGGCGCTGGCAGCGGGCGACCGGCCTGGGCCAGGCGCTCCAGTGCCATGGCGAGGGACTGGGCGGCCGCCGCCACGGCCTCAGGCTCGGTAGCACCCTCGGCGCCGGCGCGGAGCACGTCGGGAAAGGTCACGAACAGGCGGCCATCCTCGCCGGTTTCCAGCTCGTAGGGATAGGCATGGCGCACCGGATGGTTCTCCTGGCGGGGGACGGGCGGCCGATCATAGCCCGCGTCGTCCGGCTGCGCCGCATCGGCTTAGGCCGCGCGAGCCAGCTCCCGGATAGCCCGGCGCGGCGGCACCGAAACCGCATCGAGGTCGCTTGCCGGCAAGGGCGGCTGCCAATCGAGGCGCGGCAGGGGGCTCGCGACCGGCCGTGGACGCTCTCGCGTCAGCTCGCCCAGGGATGCCACGCAGATGAAGGCGACCGGCAGGGCGCAGATCATCAGCCAGTCGGCCTGGGCTGCCAGATTCAAGGTTGGCGGGAGATTGGCGACGTCGCCGCCGATCACGAGGTAGCTGAGGCTGGCGACAGCCACCGTCCCGGCCCCGACGCCGCCAGCGGCGGAAAGCAAGATCAATGCGGCGACCGGCAATTGGCGCTTGTCCATGATGCCTCCGTTCCTGCGGCAGACAGACGCCCCCTCCACGCAGTCAATGCCGATGGGCTGGCGGGGGTTCCCCCGGGCGTGATCGAACGGCGCGGGGGAACTGCGGCCCGCCCGGCCGCATTCTCAGGACACTGGCAGATCCCGAGAGAGTTCCATGAAACACGACGACGCATGGCGTACCGAGCGTAGCTTCTGGCTGGAAGGGATCGAGCAGTTCGAGTCCGGACTGGCCCAGCACTGCGTGATGGCCTTTCCCGAGCCGGTCGGCATTCTGGTAGGCGACGACATCCTTCACGGCCTGGCCGGCGCACCGCGCTGGAACAGCCTCGACATCACCCATCAGGTGCTGACCCGGCCCGACGACGACAGTTGCGTGCTGGGATATCGCGCGGACGCCAGGCGGGATGCGGGCGACGCCTATGCCGCTTTCTGCACGTCCACTTATCGCCGGACGGGTGCGGGCTGGAAGCTGGTGCAGCACCAGCAGACGCCGATCGGCTGATCGGCATCGGTCGGCCCCGGCCGGGCGCGACGGCCGGGGCCGATCCGGACTTGGCCAAAGCCAGGCTTGGCCAAAGGCAGGCTTGGCCAAAGGCAGGCTTGGCCAAAGGCGGGGATGGGTCAGACGCGACCGCCTTTTCGCGCCGCATCGTGGAAATGATGGCGGTCGCGCTCGCCGCCCCCGCCGGAGACCTTCGAGTGCCCGTCATTCTTGATCGGGAGCGGCTTGGGAATCTCCGTGGGGTCCTTGGCATTTTCGTGTGCCGCACCCGGTCCGCCCTGCCGGATGCTGGCGAGCGTTCTGGTCGAGGTCGACATGGGTTATCCCTCCCGGATCGCTAGCGATCCTGCTGGTAGCCCTGGTGGGTCGTGTTCTGGCGAATATTGGCTTCCTGCCCGCGCTGGTCGGAATCGCGCGGCGCCTGTTCCTGCAGTTTCTCAGGCGACAGCGTCGCGTCATCCGGGCCGGCGGGACCCTTGTCGGTCCGGTTGGCGGGCGGGATGGGTGGCATCTTCCTGCTCATGCGGATGCTCCTCCGGCCAGTCAGGCTTGGCCGACACGTTCGGGCTTGCCCTTGAGCTGGCCGGAGGCCATGCGCTCAAGCTCGGCTTCGCTCATGGATTTCTCCATGGATTTCGACGCGCCCTGGAGATCGCCCTTCTTGGTTTCGCCGCGCTTGGCGGACAGGGCGGCGCCGGCCGCCTTCTGCTGTGCCTTTGATTTGGCAGGCATATGGTCCTCCATCCTGCAAACGGTGCCGACATCGGCACCGGTCAGGAAGTCAACCGGTCCAACCCGGCGGTTGTTCCAGCCCGCACCCCCTACTTGCGGCGCGGGTCCTCCGCCGGGTTGACGTAGGTAACGGCCCAAGGGCCGACGCTGTGCATCTGGATGACGGTCTCCTCGGTCGTCCAGGCGAAGTGCGGCGTGCCCGGCTGCATCACGGCGAAGCCGCCCGGCGTCAGGGCCGTCGTCTTCTTTTGGTCGAACGTCTCGCCCATGCCCATGTGGAACGTGCCCGACAGCACAGTGACATGCTCGATCACCGGATGATGGTGCGCCGGCAGGCGATAGTTGGCCGGGAAGCGGATGCGTGCCGTGATCGGGCGGGCGTCGCTCAGCGGCCCCTCGATGACGCTGATCTTGGCCCCCGGCGGCAGCGAAGGCAGGTCGGCCCACTTCATGTCGGCCGGCAGCAGCATGGTGTGACCGGCGCCGTGTCCTGCCGGATGGGTCTGGGCGGTCGCGGCGGTGGCGCAGATGGCGGTGGCAGCGGCGAAGAGCGCGGCCGGAACGATGCGGTTCATGGCGGGTCCTCTCATCTTGTCGCGGGAAGGCGGATCAGCGCCGGGTGACGACGATCTCGAGATAGTCGCTGGGGGCGACCATGGTGGCGTCACCGGAGCGGTTGAAGCGGCCGATGAGCGCGACCAAGTCGGCCTCCAGGGCTGCCTGGGCTGCCGGTTCGAGAGCCGCGAACGCCTTCAGCACCGGGCCGTAATAGGTGCGGAACACTTCCAGCCAGTGGGCGGCCGAGCGGTAGCGGAAGGCGAAGCTGCGCCGCGTCACCTGGATCGTGGCGGCGTCGGGCCCGAACATCTCCTGGATACGGGCCTCGGTGCCCCAGAGGGCGGGCGACTTCACCCCGGCCGGCGGCGGCAGGTGGGCGCCGATGGTCTTGAAGAGCTGGCCGATGAAGCCGTCCGGCGTCCAGTTGGCGAGCCCGATGTGCCCGCCCGGGCGGCAGACGCGGATCATCTCGGCCGCGGCGCGGTCCTGGTCGGGGGTGAACATGACGCCGAAGGTCGAGAGGACGGCGTCGAACGACGCATCGGCGAACGGCAGCGCCTCGGCATCGGCCTGCTGGAAGCGGATGTCGAGGCGCTCGGCCGCCGCGCGCTCGCGGCCGCGCTCCAGCAAGGCCGGGACATAGTCGGTGGAGGTGACGCGGCACCAGCGGCGGGTAGCCGCGAGGGAGGCGTTGCCGTTGCCGGCGGCGACATCGAGAACCTCGCTTCCCGCGCGCAAGTCGATGGCTTCGCACAACTGTTCGCCGACGAGCTGCAGCGTCGTGCCGACGATCGCATAGTCCCCGGAGGACCACGCACCCTGCTGGCGCGCCTTGACGGCACCCAAGTCCGCCTGTGGCGTGGATAGATGGTTTTGACTATTGGTGGACAGCGCTGTACCCATGACTTTCCTCCGTTCGGGCAGTTGCGGTTGCTTGCGACGCCGTAGATATCGGCATCCACCGCCACGGCGAATGACTGCGCGGCCGGATCACTTGACCATTCGTCCAAATCTGGAAGCTTGCCCCTGATGACGGACCCGCTTTCGGAAGTGCTGCGCGCCGTCCGCCTGACCGGCGGACTGTTTCTCGATGCGCGTTTCACCGCCCCCTGGTGCGTGAACGCGCGCATCACGCCCGACCATTGCCAGGGCTACCTGGCCGCACCCACCCAGATCATCGGCTACCACTTCGTCATCGCGGGCCGGCTGTCGGTGGCCGTCGACGGCAGCCCGCCCATCGCGGCGCGGGCGGGCGAGGTGGTGCTGCTGCCGCGCAACGACCGGCACATGCTGGGCAGCGACATGACCCTGGCGCCGTTCGAGGCGAGATCGCTGATCCTGCGGTCCCCGGCGGGCGGCCTGGCCCGCATCGTCCATGGCGGCGGCGGCGAGGCGACGCATATCGTCTGCGGTTTCCTCGGCTGCGAGGAGACGTTCAACCCCCTGATCGCCACCCTGCCGGCGATCCTGAAGGTCGACATCCGCGAGGGTGCCCTGCGCGACTGGGTGGAGGCATCGGTCCGCCTGGCGGCAGGCGAGCTGGTGGAGGGGCGCTATGGCTCGTCGGACGCCATGGCCCGCCTCAGCGAACTGCTGCTGGTCGAGGCCGTGCGCAACTATTCGGCCGCCGAGGGCGACCGCGAGGCCGGCTGGCTGCGCGGGCTGGCGGACCCCCATGTCGGTCGCGCACTGGCCCTGATCCACCAGCAGATCGGCATGCCCTGGTCGGCCGATGCGCTGGCCCGCGAGGTGGCCCTGTCGCGCAGCGCCTTTGTTGAGCGCTTCAGCGCGCTGATCGGCATGCCGCCTATCCGCTATCTCACCGTCTGGCGCCTGCGCACGGCCCAACTGCATCTGCGCCAGACACGCCACAGCATCGCCCAGCTCGCCCGCCTGGTCGGCTACGAGTCCGAGGAAGCGTTCAGCCGCGCCTTCAAGCGCGAGTTCGGCCTGCCGCCTGCGCGCTGGCGCGAGCAGCACGCCGCTGCCTGACGTCAAACCCGGCTGGCGCGAGGACGGTCGATGCCGGCATGATCCGGCCGCAAGCGACCAGGTCGGGAGGAAACAGCATCATGAGTCAGCGACGCAGGGCAGCCCTTGTCACCGGGGCCGGGCGCAACATCGGCCGCGCGGTGGCGCTGGGCCTGGCCCGGGACGGCTTCGACGTGGTCGTCAACGGCTCGTCCGACCGCGCCGCCTGCGAGGCGGTGGCGGGCGAGGTGGCCGCCCTGGGCGCGGGCGCCCTGGTGGCGATGGGCGATGTCGGCCGGCCCGAGGAATGCGCGCGCATCGTGGCCGAGGCCGCCGGCCGCTTCGGCGGCGTGGACGTGCTCGTCAACAACGCCGCGCTGCGGCCGGCCAAGCCCTTCCTGGAAATGGACGAGGGCGAGTGGCGGCGGGTCATCTCGGTCGATCTCGACGCTGCCGTCTGGTTCGCGCGCCTCTGCCTGCCGGGCATGCTGGAGCGCGGTTGGGGCCGCATCGTCAACTTCACCGGCATGAACGCGATGCACGGCTATGCCGGCCACGCGCCGGTTTCGGTCGCCAAGCATGGCGTGTGGGGCCTGACCAAGGCGCTCGCCAAGGAATTCGGGGCCAAGGGCATCACCATCAACGCCGTGTCGCCCGGGCCAATCGCGGCCGACGACGAGGACCCGGCCACCGCCCGCCGCGAGGCCGCCGTCCGCACCCCGCTCGGCCGCCTCGGCACGCCCGAAGAGGTCGCCACGGTCGTGCGCATGCTGGCATCCGATGGCGGCGCCTACGTGACCGGGCAGATGCTGCAGGTGAACGGCGGCGGGCAGACCTAGCCGCCCGTCCGGGGCAGCGCCCGTCCGCCATGTCGATGGACCGTCAACCGCACGGGTCCCGCGAGGTCAAGTCGGCCACGCGGGTGCTGCGCGTGTTCGAGATATTCGCCGAGACCAAGCGCCCCATGCGCATCTCGGAGCTGGCGGCGGAGCTCGGCATTCCGCAGTCCAGCGTGTCGATGCTGGTGCAGACCTTGATCCAGCATGGCTACATGGAGGCGACGGGCCGCGGCCGGACCGTGCAGCCGACGCTCAGCCTGGCCCTGCTCGGCACATGGCTCGACGAGCAGTTCTCGCGCGCCGGCGGGCTGCACGAGATGCTGCACGAGATCGTCGCCTTCTGCCAGGACACGGTCATCCTCGGCGCGGAGATGGGGATCGAGGTGCATTATGTGCACGTCGTCCAGGGCAGCCACCCGCTGCGCTACGACATCAAGCGCGGCACCCGCCGGTCCCTGGTCGATGCCAATGCCGGTCGCGTGCTGCTGGCACTGAAGCCCGACGAGGAGATCGGCCGGATCATCACGCGCACGCAGGCCGAGCGACCGGACCGGCCGATCGACCGCAAGCGCCTGCACCGGGAGATCGAGACGATCCGCCGCCAGGGGTACTCCTACAGCGAGAACATGGTGGTGCCGGGGGCCAGCGTGATTGCCGCGGCCTTGCGGGGAGGCGGCGTGCACCGACCGTTCGCGGTCGGCATCGCCGGCCCGACCGAGCGGCTGCGCGCCAACCTCGCCGCCAACGCCCATTGCCTGTCGGAAGTGCTGGCCCGCTATGTCGGGCCGTCGGCCGCCGGGCGCTGACGGGCATATCATTGCATATGTGATAATCGGCCCGCCGAGGACTATTTCGTTGGCCGACCGATCAGGGTTCGCCCCAACAATGGAAAGCCCGGCTCGTTCGAGCACCGGCGTTCGAGGGGGGATCCATGTCGAGTTTCATTTCGCGAGTTCTGGCCGCCGTGGCGGCGGTGGCCGCACTGTCGGCGCCGGCCGTGGCGCAACCGTTCCAGATGCGCGCCTCGGTCGACACCAACATGACGACCAGCCGCACCGCCCATCTGGCGGAGTACCTGAACGAGGTCGAGAAGCGGTCGAACGGCCGCATCAAGCCCACGCTCTATCATTCGGCCCAGCTCTATCCCGACCGCGACGTCGGCAAGGCGCTGATCCAGGGCAGCATCGAGCTGGCCTTGCCCGGGTCCTGGACGATCTCCGGCATCGTGCCGGACCTCGACTTCCCCGGCCTGCCCAGCTTCTTCGGCATCAGCACCGAGAATGCGCGCAAGGTGGTCGACGGCGAGGTCGGCCGCATGATCAACGCGCAGCTCGAGCAGAAGCTGCGCTCTCACGTCGTCGGCCGCTGGCACGAGCTGGAGCCGCTGCACACCTACGCCACGGCCAAGGACATCCGCCGCTTCGAGGACATGAAGGGCCTGCGCGTGCGCCATCCCGGCAGCGCCATGCAGGCCCTCCAGATCGGCCAGAAGGGGGCCAGCCCCGTCGTCGTCCCCTGGCCCGACGTGGCGCTGGCGCTGAGCCAGGGCACCGTCGACGCGCTGGTCAGCACCCACAACACCGTGGTCAGCGGCAAGCTGTGGGACTCCGGCGTGAAGTACGTCTTCGAGGACTTCAACTCGCGGATGTTCCAGGTGCTGCTGGTCAACCAGACCTTCTGGAACGCGCTGCCGGCCGACCTGAAGGCGGTGATGACCGACACCTGGGAGCAGATGCTGCCGACCTTCCTGGAGCGCATCCGCAACAACGAGACCGACTGGCGCGCGACGCTCGTCAAGAACGGCATGACCATCCATGCCCCGCCGGCCGAGGATATTGCCCGCCTGCGCGAACGGCTGCTGCCGACCGAGGACGCCGCGGTCAAGGAACTGAAGGTCAATCCTAAGATTTCGGAAATCATCAAGCGCATTCAGGCATCGGGTAGCTGACGAATACAAAAGCCAACGATCACCAGTGTGATCGCGGTGGTATTCTCGATGTCCCCTCCGCCCGAATGCGCGGCGGAGGGGGTGGCGTCCTGCCTGTCCGGGGCCCGGTATTTGCCGGGTCCTTGCGGTGGCCGGCATAAATTCTGGCGCTGTCGGAGCCGATGATGGGCCGTGTTCTAGATCATATCGAGACCTGGATCGTCGGCATCCTGGGTCTGGCGATGCTTGCGGTCGCCATCGCCCAGGTGCTGGCCCGCTATGTGCTGCCCTGGCTGGTCGCGGGCGGCGGCGAGGAGATCGTGGTCTATCTTTTCGTCTGGGCGGCCATGATCGCCTGCGCGGGGGCGGCGGCGCGCACCGCGCATATCCGGGCCGACCTGCTGCTGCGCGCGCTGTCGCCACGCCAACTCCGCATCGTCGAGCTGATCAATGCCATCGCGGCCGCCGGCTTCTGCGCGCTGCTGGTCTGGTATGGCTGGGAAGTGGTCGACATCGCGCTGCTGATCGACGAGCGCAGCCAGACCGGCATCAGCTTCCCCATGTGGATCTACTACCTGGCCCTGCCGGCGGGGGCGCTGCTCATGCTGATCGCCTATGTCGGCGTCATCCACCGGATCCTGACGGGCCGGGCGGCGGCTGCCCCGCGGGCCGTCACCATCGAGGACGGGATCTGACCCATGGCGCTGCTGGCCATCCTCGTCTTCATCGTCACGCTCGCGATCGGCGTGCCGATCTTCATCGCCATCGGCCTGACCGCCGTCTACGGCTTCGTCATCGACAACCAGCCGCTCACGGCCTTCGCCCAGAAGGCGATCGACGAGCTGAACGCGCCGATGCTGCTGGCCATCCCGTTCTTCGTCATGGCCGCCACCTACATGGAAAAGGGCGGCATTGCGGCGGCCCTGGTCGACATGGGCTCGGCCTGGCTGGCGGGCGTGCGCGGCTCGCTCGGGCTGATCAGCGTCATGTCCTGCGTCATGTTCGCGGCCATCTGCGGCTCGTCGGTCGCGACGTGCCTGGCCATGGGCACCATCATGATCCCGGCGATGCTGCGCCACCGCTATCCGCGGCCGTTCGCGGTCGGCCTGATCGGGGCGGCGGGAACGCTGGGCATCCTCATTCCACCCAGCCTGCCGCTCATCCTCTATGGCGTGATCGCCGACCAGTCGGTGCCGCGCCTGTTCCTGGCCGGGGTCGTCCCGGGCCTGCTGGTCGCATTCGCCTTCACCATCTGGGTGCTGGTCCAGGCCCGGCGCCTCAACCTGGCGGGCGGCGAGGGCATCGAGCGCAGCCAGTTCATCCGCCTCAACCTGCGCGCCCTGCCGGCCCTGTCGATTCCGGTCATCATCGGCGCCTGCATCTATGGCGGTCTTACGACCGTGACTGAGGCGGCCGCGGTGGCCGCCTTGGCGGCCCTGGTCGTCAGCATCGGCTTCTATCGCACCATGCGGTTCGCCGACATCGTGCCGGCGACGGCGGTCGCCATGCGCAGTGCCGCCGTCATCATCATCATCGTCTCCACCGCGCTGGTCTTCGGGCACTGGATCACCAAGTCCGGCGTGCCCGCGGCGGCCGCGCGCATGATCGGCGATGCCGGGCTCACCTCCTGGCAGTTCCTGCTGATCATCAACGCCATCATGTTCGTGCTGGGCATGTTCCTGGAGGTGGCGTCGATCCTGCTGATCACGCTGCCGATTCTGTTGCCGATGCTGGCCCCGCTCGGCATCGACCCTATCCATTTCGCCATCATCCTGACGATCAACATGGAACTGGCGATGATCACGCCGCCGGTCGGCCTCAACCTCTATGTCCTGACCGGGATATCGGGCACCTCGATCGGCGAGGCGATCCAGGGGGTGCTGCCCTTCATCGTCATCCTGGTCACGATGCTGATGCTGATCACCTATGTGCCGGTCCTGTCGCTCTGGCTGCCGACCCTGGTGTATGGATGATTCCTACCTTTCGGAGCCCCCAGCCATGACCCTCGATCTTGCCCAGTACCGCCGCATGACCGCTGCCGCCCTGGTTGCGGCCTATCGCTCGCGCGACCTGTCGCCGCGCGAGGTGGCCGAGGCGGCCCTGCACGCGATCGAGGAATCGAATCCGGCCCTGAACGCCGTCACCCATGTCGATGCCGAGGGCGCGCGCGCCCAGGCCGCGGCGTCGGAGGGGCGCTGGCGCGCCGGCACGCCCAACGGGCCGCTCGACGGCGTGCCGACGCTGATGAAGGACGGGCTGTGGATGAAGGGCATCCCGGTCTATCGCGGCACGATGGCGCTCGACCGGCACGCGGTCGTGCCCGACACCGACAGCCCGCCGGTCGCCCGCCTGCGCGAGGACGGCGCGATCCTGCTGGGCAAGACGACGATGTGCGACCTCGGCATGTTCGGGTCGGGTTACAGCTCGAAGTTCGGGCCGACCCGCAATCCGGCCGACCTGTCGCGCACCAGCGGCGGGTCCTCTTCGGGCTCGGCCGCGGCGGTGGCCGCCGGCATCATCCCGTTTGCGGTCGGCACCGACATCGTCGGCTCGATCCGCCAGCCGGCGTCCTTCTGCGGCCTGGTCGGGCTGAAGCCCAGCTACGGCCGCGTGCCGACCTATCCCAACAGCAGCCCGGCCGCGGTCGCCGGCCCGCTGGCCCGCACGGTCGAGGACGCGGCCCTGCTGCTCGACACCATCGCCCGGCCGGACTTCCGCGACTTCGCCTGCCTGGGCACCGACACGCAGCCCTGGGCCCCGGTGATGGGCGGCTCGGTCGCGGGCACGCGGATCGGCTACCTGCGCTCGGTCGGCTTCGGCCTGGCGCCCGATCCGGCGGTGGCGGCCGCGGTCGCCGAAGGGGTGCGGCGCCTGGCCGGCCTCGGCTGCGAAGTGACCGAGATCACCTCGCCTTTCCAGCAGGGCGACGAGAAGCCGGGCGAGGATTTCTATCGCATGCGCCCCTACAGCGAGCTGGCGGTGCTGAGTGCGGCCGACCGCGCGACGGCCACCGTGATCGACGCCTGGTCGGCCCCGGCCGGCGGCTATTCCGGGGTCGACTACCATCGCCTGTTCCTGGCGACGCAGGGCCTGCGCGAGCGGACGCTGGGGATGATCCGGGACTTCGATTTCCTGGTCCTGCCGACCTCGCCGATCCCGCCGTTTGCGGCCGAACTGCCGGGGCCGGAAGGGCACTCGACCTTCACCGCCTGGTCCAACACCTTCCTCTTCAACCTGACCGAGCAGCCGGGCCTGTCGATCAATTGCGGCTTCACGGCCGACGGGCTGCCGATCGGGCTGCAGATCGTCGGCCACCGCTTCGACGACCGCGGCGTGCTGCGCATGGGTGCCGCCTTCGAGCGCGCGATGGCGGGCTGATCCTGCGCTGGAGCCGATCCGGCCCCTTGCCGCGGGGCCGGATCGGCGCCACCCTGGCCGGCAAGGCGGCGGGCCATCGGTCCCGTCCGCGACAAGAAACAAGACCGGGCAGCGAAACCCCTTGAGCAGAACGCCGGGCGTGGACGAGAAGCGGCCGGGCGGCACCATGTCCCTGCTGCGCGAGGCGGCTTTCCGGCGCGTCTGGCTGGTCGGCACGCTGGTCGGCACCGTCCGCTGGATCGAATTCCTGGTGACCGGCGTCTATGTGCTGGAACTGACCGGCTCGCCCGTTCAGGTGGCGCTGATGACGATGCTGCGGATGGTGCCGATGCCGCTGCTCAGCGCCTTCGCCGGCGCCATCGCCGAGCGGATCAGCCGGCGCCGGCTGCTCCTGGCCCTCCTGTCGGTCGGCCTGCTGGTTTCGCTGGCGCAGGCCGGTCTCGCCTGGTCCGGTCGGCTGGAACTGTGGCACGTCGCCATCGGCGTCGTCGTGAACGGCGCCATCTGGGCGATCGACATGCCTGTGCGCCGCACGATGCTGGGCGAACTGGCCGGTCCCGGGCGCACGGCCGGCGCCATGGGGCTCGATGCCGCCACCAACAATGCCACCCGCATGCTGGGGCCGGGCGTCGGCGGCCTGCTGCTGGAAACGACCGGCATCCATGGCGCCTTTCTGCTGGGATCGGTCCTCTATGCCGGCGGCCTCTGGATGCTGCTGGGCCTGCGGGCCGCCGAGGCCCCGCCGCTGGTTGGTGCCCTGCGCCTGTTCCAGCGCATCGGCGAGGGGCTGCGCGTCATCCGCGGCGACCCGGCCCTGGTCGGCACCCTGACCATCACGGTCGTCTTCAACGTCTTCGCCTGGCCCGCCACGGCGATGGTGCCGGTGATCGGCGAGCAGCACCTGCGCCTGACGGCCTTCCCCATCGGGCTGTTGATGAGCGCGGACGGGCTGGGCGCGCTGCTGGGCGCCATCCTGGTGGCGCACGGCGCGCGGCCGACGATGTTCCGCGGCCTCTACATGCTGGGGGTGGCGATGTTCGCGGCCGCCTCGATCGTCTTCGCGCTCAGTCCCTGGCCGCTGCTGTCGGGCCTGGCCCAGGTGACGGCCGGGTTCGGCAGCGCCTGCTTTGCCACCATGCAGGCGACCATCGTCTTCCTGTCGGCGCCACCCGCCGTCCGCGCCCGGGTGATGGGGGTGCTGTCGGTCTGCATCGGCACGGCGGTGCTGGGCTTCGTGCATCTGAGCCTGCTCGCCCACTGGCTGGGCGGGGTCGCCGCGGCACTGGTGACCAGCAGTGCGGCGCTGGTGGCGCTGGCCCTGGTGGCGGTGTTCCAGCCGGCCGTACGGCCGGGGGCGCCGTTCGTGCCGCGATAGCACGGCCCCACTTGGCCGTTGCCGCAGGGCGACGGCGGGGGATAGCCTCCTTCGAATAGGTCAGGATCGGCCGCAGCGTCGCCAGCCACCCCTGGAGGGTCCGCCCAGATGGACAGCACCGAAGCCGGCTTCGCCACCGCCGCCCCGCAATCCGCCGCCCCGCAATCCGTCGAGCATTTCGACGTGCTGATCGTGGGCGCCGGCATCTCCGGCGTCGGCGGCGCCTACCACCTGGCGACGCAATGCCCCGGCACCAGCTTCGTCGTGCTGGAATCGCAAGGGGGGTTCGGCGGCACCTGGCGCACGCACCGCTACCCCGGCATCCGCTCCGACAGCGACCTCTACACCTTCGGCTATCGCTTCAAGCCCTGGACCGGGGCGCCGATCGCGACCGCCGAGGAAATCCTGCGCTACATGGGCGAGGTGATCGCCGAGAACGACCTCGCCCGCCATATCCGCTACGGCCATGCGATCACGGCCGCCGCCTGGTCCAGCGCGGAGAATCTCTGGACGATCGACGCCGTCCGGGCCGAGGACGGCCAGCCGGTCCGCTTCACCACCGGCTTCCTCTGGATGTGCCAGGGCTACTACCGCCACCAGGGCGGCTACACGCCGGAATGGCCGGGCCTGGCCGATTTCCAGGGCCGCATCGTCCACCCGCAGGAATGGCCCGACGACCTCGACGTCAGCGGCAAGCGGATGGTGGTGATCGGCTCGGGCGCCACGGCCGCCACGCTGGTGCCGGCGGTGGCCGATCGCACCGCCCATGTCACGATGCTCCAGCGCTCCCCCACCTTCTTCCGTACCGGCCGCAACGCCATCCAGCTTGCCGACGAGCTGCGCCAGCTCGAGGTGGACGAGACCTGGATCCACGAGATCGTGCGCAAGAAGATCCTCTTCGACCAGTCGGTCTTCACCCAGCGCACCTTCGACGAGCCCGAGGCGGTGACGCAGGAGCTGCTGGCCAACGCCCAGGAGCATCTGGGGCCGGACTACGACGTGGCGACGCACTTCACGCCGGGATACCGCCCGTGGCGCCAGCGCATCGCCTTCATCCCCGATGCCGATCTCTTCCGCAGCATCCGCGAGGGGAAGGCGTCGGTGGTGACCGACGCAATCGAGCGCTTCACGCCGGGCGGCATCCGCCTGGCCTCGGGCGCCGAGCTGGAGGCCGACATCATCGTCACGGCGACGGGCTTCCACCTGAACGTCCTGGGCGACATCGCCTTCACGATCGACGGCCGGCCGCTCGATTTTGCCGACACCGTCACCTATCGCGGCATGATGTTCACCGGCGTGCCCAACATGGCCTGGGTCTTCGGCTATTTCCGCGCGAGCTGGACGCTGCGGGCCGACCTGGTGGCCGATTTCGTCTGCCGCCTGCTGAAGCACATGCGGTCGATCGGTGCCAGCCGGGTGGTGCCGGCCCTGCGGCCGGAAGACCGCGACATGGCGCTGCTGCCCTGGATCGACCCCGAGAACTTCAACCCCGGCTACCTGATGCGCGGCATGCACCTGCTGCCCAGGCGCGGCGACAAGCCGGAATGGCAGCACACCCAGGACTACTGGACCGAAAAGAACGCGTTCCCGGCCATCGACCTGGACGACCCTGTCTTCGTCTATGACGGGCCGGCGGACGCCAGCAGGGCCAGGGTCCGCGAATCGGCTTTTCCCGCGCAGTAGCGATCGAGTGCCCGGCTGAAGAGTCCGTCGCCCGCATCCGCCGCGGCGGCGAACAGGGTCATGCAGGAGCAGAACTTCATGTCGTCGGGCGTGCCCAGTATGGCCGTCGCCGAACCTTCGGGGATGGCCAGCATTGCCTGCGTGCACTGCCTCAGGCGTGGGCCCAGGATCGGATGGGCGAGGTAGGCGCGGGCTTCGTCGAGCGAGGCGATGCCGTATCGCCAGGCCATGGCCGACTGGCCCAGGCCGCGCAACTGCGGAAAGACGAACCACATCCAGTGGCTGCGCTTGCGGCCCGCCTGCAGTTCGCCCAGCGCGGTGGCGAACGACGGCGCCTGGGCCGACTCGAAACGGGCGAGGTCGAAGGGGTCGGTCACGGTCATGGCGGGCCTCCGTGCCGAAGGATACGTCAGATCGGCGCGTGCGGCCGGCTGTAGGTGCCGAGCGAGAAGCGATCGAGGCGAAAGGGCGCGATGGCCGCGCCCGGGCCGTCGCCGGCGGCCAGTGCGGCGGCATGGCGCCCGGCCGCCGGGCCAAGCCCGAAGCCGTGGCCCGAGAAGCCGGTGGCGACGACCAGGCCGGGAACGGCCGCCGGGGCGTCGATCACCGGCAGCGCGTCCGGCAGGACGTCGATCAGGCCGGCCCAGGACTTCACGATGGCGACCGACCCGGCGCCGGGGAACATCGCCTGCAAGCGCCGCGCGGTCCGGGCCACCGTTTGCGCGTTGGCCTCGATCCGGGGGCGCCGCGGGTGCATCGCGCGCTCGGCCGGGGGCACGGTCAGGCGCTGGTGGAGGTCGTCGGCAAAGCCGCGCCCGAGCCGCAGCGCGAAGCCCTGGCGGTGGCGCAGCAGGCCAGGAAGGAAATGGCGGGCCGCGCGAAAGGAATCGAGCGTCAGGTCGATGTCGGTCATCGCATCGGCGGCCAGGATGCAGGACCCGTCCGCCCGCTGGCGCAGGCCGACCCCCAGCCCGCAGAAGCAGGCGTCCGCGATCGGCGGCAGGGGTGCGGTCAGCGACACCGTGCTGCGCACCGTCTGCTGCGGCAGGAACAGGCCGAGCGGCGCCAGGAAGCGATGGGCCTGGGCGCCGGCCGCGCAGACGACCGCGCGGCAGGCAATCCGGCCATGCTCGGTCGCCACGCCGCTGACCCGCCCGCCGGTGGTCTCGATGGCGAGCATGCCGCAGTCCTCCAGCAGGCAGGCCCCGGCGGCGGCCGCGGCCCGCGCCATCGCGCTGGTGGCGAGCGTGGGCTCGGCCTGGCCGTCGGTCGGGGTGTAGAGCGCGCCTGGAACCTGCGCGGTGAACCCCGGCAGCAATGCGGCCACGTCGTCGGCCGAGATCATCCGCGCCTGTGGGGCCAAATCGCGGGCGTTCGCCTGCCACCGGGCGAAGGTTGCGTGCTCCTCCTCGTTCTCGGCCACGAAGATGCAGCCGCTCCGGCGCCAGCCGATGTCGCAGCCCAGTTCCGCCGGCAGGGTGGGCCAGATCGCCAGGGCCTCGGCCGCCAGCGGCAGTTCGGCCGGGTCGCGATACTGCGTGCGCACGAAGCCCCAGTTGCGACCCGACTGCTGGCCGGCGATGCGGTCGCGCTCGACCAGCACCACCCGCAGGCCGCGCCGGGCCAGATACCAGGCGGTCGACGCCCCGACGATGCCGCCGCCGATGACGACCACATCGGCCTGGCCCGGCAGCGCGCCGGACAGGCGGGCGGCGGCGTCGTCCGGGGCGTGGGGATGGAGGCTGAACCCTGTCATGGGCAATGGATCGTCCGGCGGCGGACGCCTGTCGATTGCAATAATTGGAAGCGCCGTTCGATTAATTGTCGTCGACAGCGGCCGATCCGGGTGACTTGGTTGGGCTGGCGCGGGGGTATCGAAGGGATCGGCCGGGTTCATGCAGGTGGATGTCGTCATCATCGGGGGTGGGATTGCCGGGGCCTCGGCCGCCGCCTTCCTGTCCGAACATGGCCGGGTGGCCCTGCTCGAGCGCGAGGCGCATTTCGGCTACCACAGCTCCGGCCGCACGGCGGCGCAGTTCACGGTCGGTATCGGTGCGGCCACCATGCGCCGCATGGCCCAGGCGAGCCGGCGCTTCCTGGAGAACCCGCCACCCGGTTTCGCCGAGCATCCGATCCTGACGCCGCGCGGCTGCCTGACGGTGGCCGACGTCGGCCAGGAAGCGGCCCTCGACCGGCTGCGCGGGCACCTGGAATCGGCGGGCGCGCGGGCGGACCATCTCGATCGCGCGGGCGCGCTTGCCCTGTTTCCGGCGCTCGTCGCCGACAAGGTCGCGGCCGGCATCAACGAGCCGGACGCCATGGATATCGACGTCAACGGCCTGCTCCAGGGCTATCTGCGCCAGGCGCGGCGGAACGGGGCCGCCCTGGTGAACGGTGCCGGGGTCGAGGCGGTCCGGCGGGAGGCCGGCCGCTGGGTCGTCTCCTGGCCGGGTGGAGCGGCAAGCGCGCCGCTGCTGCTCAACGCGGCCGGCGCCTGGGTCGACCCGGTCACCCGCCTGGCCGGTCTGGCGCCGCTGGGAATCGTGCCCTACCGCCGCACGGCCTTCACCTTCGCCACCCCGGCCGGGCTCGATACCGCGACCTGGCCGCATGTCGGCAATGTCGGCTACCAGTGGTACGTGAAGCCGGAGGCGGGCTGTCTGATGGGCAGCCTCAGCGAGGCGGTGGCGACCGAGCCGGGCGACGCCCATCCCGAGGATATCGACGTCGCCCAGGCGATCTACAACATCGAGCAGGACACGACCTTCCGCATCGCCCGGCCGCTCAGCCAGTGGGCCGGCCTGCGCAGCTTCGCGGCCGACCGCAACCCGGTCGCCGGCACCCGCGCGGACGCGCCGGGCTTCTTCTGGCTGGCCGGGCAGGGCGGCTGCGGCATCCTCACCTCGCCCGCCATGGGCCAGGCGATCGCCGCCATCATGACGGGCGGTGCCTGGCCCGACGACCTCGCCCGGGCGGGCGTGGCGCCGGACGACCTGTCGCCGATGCGCCCCACTCTGCGCGCGGCCGCCTGATCCATGGTGCGGCGGCGGGGCATCGCATGACACGCCGCCTGCCATCCCTCAACGCGCTGCGCTGCTTCGAGGTCGTGGCCGACCAGCGCAGCATCCGCCGGGCGGCGCTGGCGCTGCATGTCAGCGAGAGTGCCGTCAGCCGGCAGGTCCGCATCCTGGAGGAGCAGCTCGGAGCCGCCCTGTTCACGCGCACGCCGGCCGGGCTGGAGATCACGGATGCCGGCCGGCGCCTGGCCGCCAGCGTGCGCGAGGCCTTCGACCACATCGCCCAGGCCGTAAGCCCCTTCCAGGGCGAGCGCGAGGCCGTGACGGTGAAGGTGCTGCCGACCTTCGCGCTGCGCTGGCTGCTGCCGCGCCTGCATGGCTTCCAGGCGCAGCACCCCCTGATCCGGGTGAACGTCCAGACCCGGCTCGAGGACATGGCGGCCAATGACGGCGATGCCGACCTCGGCATCCGCTATGGCGCCGGCAATTGGCCGCCGGACGCGGTGACCGAACTCTATGCGGAATGGATCCAGCCGGTGGCCGCCCCGGCCTACCTCGCGGCCGGCCACGACCCGGCCGAGCTCGGCCGGATGACGCTGCTGCACCCGCTGCCCGACCGCAAGGACTGGCTGACCTGGGCCGACAAGGCCGGCCAGCCGCTCGACATGCGGGCCGGGCTCGATTTCGACGCGCTCGACATGGCGTTGAGCGCGGCCGAGGCGGGGCTGGGCGTCGCCATGACCGACGTCGTGCTGGCCCAGGCCGCGATCGCGGCAGGCCGGCTGGTGCCGATCGGCCGTGCGGTGCCGACCGGCATGTCCTATTGCCTGGTCGGCTTGCCCGAAGCCCGCCGTCGCCGCCAGGTGGCCTTGTTCGAGGAATGGCTGCTGGCGGAGATCCAGGCCGCCCGCACCGTCGTCCGGTCCCATGCCCATCCGGAATTCTGAGGAGAGCCGATCGCCATGAGCATGACTGCCGCCGACCGCGCCGCCCTGCGCCGATACTATGACGGGCAACTGCGCCCGCAGGAGGTGGTGGCGGCGATGTCCGGCCCCGGCACCATGTTCCCGGTGAAGACGGTCCGGCGCGGCGACCAAGTGCGCCCGCTGCCGGCGCGGGAGCAGCCCTTTCCGGCGATCGCCATCCGCGATCGCGACCGCACCTTCGACCTCTACGACTACCTTTCCGTCAACCGGGTGGGCGGCCTCCTGGTGATGAAGGACGGGAAAGTGGCACTCGAGGCCTACGACCTCGGCGTGGCGCCGGATACCCAATGGTGGTCCTGCTCGCTGGCCAAGTCCTTCGCCTCGACGCTGGTCGGCGTGGCCCTGGCCGAGGGCCATATCGCCAGCCTGGACGAGCCGGTGACGCGCTATGCGGCGGTCGCCGGCCCCTATGCCGAGGTCTCGATCCGCCAACTCCTGCGCATGGCGTCGGGCGTGGGGTGGAGCGAGGAATACACCAACCCGGCATCGGACCGCCGGCAGTTGCTGGAGAGGCAGTTCGAGTGGCGGGCGGGCGCCATCGTCGAGCACATGAGCGGCCGGTCGCGCGCGGCAGCACCCGGGTCGGTCTGGAACTACAACACCGGCGAATCCTACCTCGTCAGCGCGGTGATGGAGGGCGCCACGGGCATGAACCTGGGTGACTACCTGTCGTCCCGCATCTGGTCGCGGCTGGGCATGGAGCAGGACGCCACCTGGTGGCAGGAGAGCCCGGGCGGCATGGTCGTCTCCGGCAGCGGGATGACCGCCACCTTGCGCGACTATGCCCGCTTCGGCCAGTTCGCGCTGGATGGCGGGCGGATCGACGGTACGCCCATCGTGCCCGAGGGCTGGTTCGCGGAAGCCGGTGCCCCCTACATGGCCGCCGGGAAATCGGTCCCTTACGGATACATGTGGTGGATCCCCGTGCTGGCCGATCCCGAGCTCGAAGGCACCTTCCAGGCCGAGGGCATCTTCGGCCAGTTCATCCATGTGAACCCGCGCGAGCGCCTGGTGGTCGTGGTCCTGAGCGCGCGCTCCAAGCCCAGCATGCGCTCGCGGCTGGAGATCGACGACGACGCCTTCTTCGCCGCGGTGTCGCGCGCGCTGCGGTAGGTCAGGACGCCCGCGTCGGATCGGTCAGGGGCTCCGGCATCTCCTGCGGGTGCAGGCCGTGGGCGGGCGCGGGCCGCGTCGGCCGCTCGATCATGCGGTGGACCTTCGGCCGTTCGGCGCCGCGATGCAGCGCGCGGACATGGTCGGTGACGGCGATGTCGGCCTGGGTCATGCGCTGGTTGTGGCGCACATAGTCGACCCAGGTTGGCGTGTGGTAGCGCTCGATCCACAGGCGCGGGTCGGCCAGGTCGCGCATCAGCGTCCAGTGGCGGGCGCCGTCGCGCCGGCGGATGCGGCGGCGGTCGGCCATGGCGGCCAGGAACTCGTCTATGTCGCGCTCGTCGATGATGTACTCGATGGTGACGACGATCGGCCCGCTGCGCGGCTGGATGGCGACCGCGAGGTCCGGCTCCGTCCAGCGGTTGACGAGGTCGAGGTTGAGGCCGGCCGTCGACGGCAGCGGCACGCGCAGGCCGATCGCGACGCAGGCGACCTGCACGGCGCCCGCGATCACCAGGGCGACGGACAGCCCCTCGGCGCCCGCGATCACGCCCCAGATCCAGCTACCCAGCGCCATGCCGCCAAAGGCCGCCACCTGGTAGAGCGCCAGCGCGCGCGCCGCCACCCAGCGCGGCGCCGACATCTGCACCGTGACGTTGAGGGTCGACAGCGTCAGCACCCAGCCGCCGCCGGTGACGGCCAGCGCCAGCATGTTGACCGCCAGCCAGGGGCTGTAGGCGAGGATGACGGTCGCCACGCCGAAGGCCAGGCACGACCAGCGCACGATCATCTCGTTCGATAGCCAGCCCCGCAGGCGCTGGCTGGCGACGGCGCCGCCGACGGCACCCGCGCCGAACGCGCCCAGCAGCAGGCCGAAGGTGAAGGGGCCGCCGCCGACGGCGTCGCGCGCCAACAGCGGCATCAGCGCCTGCACTGCACTGGCCGCGAAGCCGAACAGCATCGCCCGCAGCAGCACCGAGCCGATGCGGCCCGACATCGCCGCATAGCGCAGGCCGGCGATCATGGCGACGCGCAGCCCCTCGCGCGGCAGGGTGCGGGCCGTGCGCTCCGGCCGCCAGCGCGCCAGGACGTAGATCAGGCCCAGATAGCTGAAGGCGTTGACGGTGAAGGCAGCGGCCGCCCCGGCGGCGGCCACGATCAGGCCGCCGATCGCCGGCCCGACGCTGCGCGCCAGATTGTAGCCCATGGAATTCAACGCGACCGCGCCGGCCAGGTCGCGCCGGGGCACCATGTCGCTGACCGATGCCTGCCAGGCCGGCCCGTTCAGCGCCGCCCCGCAGCCGATCAGGAAGGTGAACAGCAGCAGCACCCAGGGCGTCATCAGGCCGAGCCAGGCGGCGATGCTGAGGGCCACCGACACCGCCAGCATGAAGCCCTGCGCCACCAGCATCAGCACCCGGCGGTCGACATTGTCGGCCAAGGCACCTGCCGGCAGCGACAGCAGCATGATCGGCAGCGAGACCGATGCCTGCACCAGCGCCACCATTTCGGTCGTACCGATATGCGTCATCATCCAGGAAGCGCCGACCGACTGGATCAGCCCGCCGAAGTTCGACGCCAGGCTGGCCAGCCAGACCACGCGGAAGACCGGGCTCTGCAGCGGCGACAGGAAGGACGGGCCTGCGGCGGTCGGGTTCGTGCCGGTTCCTGCAGATGCCATCGGGAGCGTCAATCCTTATGCCTGGGCCTTCGCCCGGGCCGTATGCCAGGGCGAGGGCGCCGCCCATTCTGCAAGGCAAGGCGGTCGTCCGGCCAGGGTTCCCCGATGATTGCCGATTTGACTTCGCCCGTCGCCCATCATGGCGGGGGCTGAGGATTCATCGGCATGGGCATCCCCTGGCCGAACATTTTCCGGTTCCGCCCGCCGATTCGGCCACGCCCGCCTATCGCCGCGGCTGTACCATTCGATCGAACAGGAATGGTGGGGGCGACAAATGACGGGAGATTCGATCATGCTCGCGAAGTGGACGACGGCAGCGTGCCTGCTGGTTTCGGCATTCGGCGTGGCCGGCCCGGCCCACGCCCAGAAGCAGTTCTCCGGCATCACGCTCAACGTCAACGGCTATGGCGGCGCCTATGACGACATCCTGAAGGAGACGGTGGCCAAGCCGCTGAAGGAGAAGTTCGGGCTGGAGGTCGTCTACCAGCCGTCGGGCTCGACCTCGGCCACGGCCCGCCTGCTGGCCTCGCGCAACGACCCGCCCTACGACATCCTGATGGCCGACAGCCCGGCGATGCCGGGCCTGATCGAGGCCGGCGTGCTGGAGGAAATCACGGCGGCCGAAGTGCCGGCCACGGCGCGCGTGTTCCCGCAGCTCCGCGAGTTCGGCAATTACGGCCTGCCGTTCTCGATCGCGTCCGTGGCGCTGGTGTCGAACCGCAACCTGGTGAAGACCCCGCCCAAGTCGATCAAGGACCTGGCCCGGCCCGAATACAAGGGCAAGGTGGCGCTCATCAGCCTGGAATCCTCGGGCGGCATCCTGTCGCTGATGGCGATGGCGGAATCGGCCGGCGGCGGCGTCAACGACGCCGACCCGGGCTTCAAGGTCCTCCAGACGATCAAGCCGAACCTGCTGTCGGCCTTCGGCGCCACGGTGCCGCAACTCCAGGCGTTCCAGCAGGAAGAGGCCGCCGTCGGCATCTTCTGGAACGGCCGCATCTACGAGCTGCAGACCAAGGGCGCGCCGGTCGACCTGATCGTGCCGGAGGAGGGGATCTACTCGCTCTCGTCCTACGTCAACGCGGTGAAGGGCTCCAAGCATCGCGCGGCCCAGATGGCCTATCTGGAACAGGCCCTGTCCGACGAGGCGATCGCGGCACTGGCGATCAAGTTCACCTACGGCCCGACGACGCCGGTGAAGCTGCCCGACGAGATCGCCGGCAAGGTCATCACCTATGGTCCGGAAGGGCTGAAGAAGGTGAAGACGCTCGACTGGGCGGCGGTTGCCAAGAACCGCGGCGCCTGGGTCACCCAGTGGAACAAGGAAATGCGCTGAAGCTCGGCTGGCGCGTGGGTATTTCGTGATGGACGACACGCGCCTCGACGGCCGGCGGCCCTTCCTCCTGCTTCCCGCCCTGGCGGTGGTGCTGGTGGTGCTGGGCCTGCCGGTCGCCATGCTGCTGCGCATGAGCCTGGTGCCGACCGAGGGGCCGATCTATTCGGGCGGCTGGTCGGCCCGGCACTACGAGATGTTCTTCGGCGATCCCTTCTTCTCGGGCGTGCTGCTCGAGACCGTGGCCTACGGGCTGGCGGTGGCGATCGGCACCGCCATCGTCGGCTTCCCGCTCGCCTATTCGCTGGCGCGCGGGTCGGAACGCACCCGGCGCCTGCGCTTCGTGATCCTGATCCTGCCGCTGTCGCTGAGCCTCGTCGTCAACGTCTTCGGCTGGATGGTCATCCTCGGCCGGGCGGGCTTCGTGAACAGCATCCTGCTGTGGCTGGGCCTCATCGACCGGCCCATCCAGCTCCTGTTCGACCGGCCGGCCGTCCTGGTGGTGCTGGCCCACAGCTTCCTGCCGTTCCAGGTGCTGTCGATCATGAGCGTGGTCGTGCAGATCGACCCCGTGCTGGAGCAGGCCGCCGCCAGCCTGCGCGCCTCGCGCTTCACCACCTTTCGCCGGGTCATCCTGCCGCTCGCCTGGCCCGGCATCCTGGCCGGCTCCACCATCGTCTTCATGCTGACGATCTCGGCCTTCGTCACGCCGCGCTTCATCGGCGGCACGCGGGTGCCGATGCTGGGCAGCCTGATCCTGGAACAGGTGCTGAGCGTGCTGAACTGGCCCTTCGCGGCCGCCATGTCGATGCTGCTGCTGACGATCGCGCTGGTGGTGGCGGCCCTGGCGGGACGCCTGGGGCGGCGGGGGGCGCGGAGATGACGGCCCGCATCCGCCTGCCGCGGCCTGCCGTGGTCGCCTCGGCCGTCTTCAACGCCGTCTGCTACCTCTTCCTGGCCCTGCCGGCGGTGGTGGTGGTGGCCGCTTCCTTCAGCTCGGCCAGCATGCTGAGCTTCCCGCCGCGCGGCTTCACGCTCTCCTGGTACGCCAAGACCCTGGCCGACCCGGCCTTCATGTCCGCCCTGCGCGTCAGCGTCGAGCTGGCCTTTCTCTCGACCGGGCTGGCGCTGGCGCTGGGCCTGCCGGCCGGCTACGCCCTGGCGCGCTATCGCTTCCGCGGGCGGGAACTGGCGCAGTCGATCCTGATGTCGCCCCTGGTGGTGCCGGCCGTCGTTTTCGCGATCGGGCTCCTGCAACTCCTGACGGTGATCGGCCTGGCGCGCTCCATGGTCGGCCTCGTCGTCGGTCACGTCGTCATCACGCTGCCCTATGTCGTGCGCAACATGACGGCCGCCTTCGTCCTGTTCGACCCCTCGCTGGAGCAGGCAGCGCGCAACCTGCGGGCGACCCCTTTCCAGGTCATCCGCCGGGTCACCCTGCCGGTGATGCTGCCCAGCGTGCTGTCGTCGGCCGTCTTCGCCTTCGTCACCTCGTTCGGCAACCTCACCGTCTCGATCTTCCTGGGCGGGCCCGGCCACACCACCCTGCCGGTGCAGATCTTCGCCTATGTCGACCAGTCGCTCGACCCGATGGTGGCGGCGGTGTCGACCATCGTCATCCTCATCACCCTGGCCGTCGTCTTCCTGGTGGAACGCCTGGTCGGCCTGCAGCGCATCGTCTAGGACCGCCCGCCCATGAGGACCAGCGATACCATCGTCCGGCTCGACCGGCTGCAGAAGCGCTACGGCACCGTCGTCGCGGTGGAGGAGATGTCGCTGGCCGTGCCGCGCGGCGAGCTCTTGTGCCTGCTCGGCCCCAGCGGCTGCGGCAAGACCACGACCTTGAAGATGATCGCGGGCTTCGTGCCGCCCAGCGGCGGTCGCATCCTGATCGACGAGTCCGACGTGACCGGCGTGCCGGCGCACCGCCGCGACACCGGCATGGTGTTCCAGAACTACGCGCTCTTCCCGCACCTGACGGTGGCCGAGAATATCGCGTTTGCGCCGCGCAACGTCGGCATGAAGCGCGACGAAACCAGGCGCCGGGTGGACGAGTTGCTGGAGCTGGTGCAGTTGGGCGGCCTAGCCCGCCGCTACCCGGCCGAGCTGTCGGGCGGCCAGCAGCAGCGGGTGGCACTGGCCCGCGCGCTGGCGCTGCGCCCGGCCGTCCTGCTGCTGGACGAGCCCTTGTCCAACCTCGATGCCCGCCTGCGCATGCAGATGCGCGACGAGCTGCGCGGCCTCGTCTCGCGGCTCGGCACCACCACCCTCCTGGTCACCCACGACCAGGAGGAGGCGCTGGCCATGGCCGACCGCATCGTCGTCATGAACAAGGGCGCGGTCGAGCAGATCGGCAGCCCGGACGAGATCTACGAACGCCCCACCAGCCGCTTCGTCGCGGAATTCATCGGCCGCTGCAACCTGCTGCCGGTGCGGCCCGGCAATGGCGGCGTGGTGCTGGCCGACGGCACCGGCATCGCCATCGACGGGCCGGTGCCGGCCGATGCCGGCCTGCTGGCGGTGCGGCCCGAGCATGTGACGCTGGCCGTTCCGGGCTCGACCGCGCTGGTCGGCCGCGTCATCCGTGCCGTCTACCACGGCGCCGTCACGCACCTGTACCTCGACGCCGCCGGCACCGAGATCCTGGCCGACATCCCGAGCGCAGCCGCCCGAAGCGTGCCGACCGGCACCGCCGTCGGCATCGTGTTCGACCCCGGCCACATCCGCATCCTGCCCTGACGCCACCCGCCAGCCCACCTGGAGAGCCCCCCGATGGACCATCCCTTCACCCGCGAGGAGTTCGCGGCCCGCATCCGCGCCGTCCAGACCCGCATGGCCGAGGAGGGCATCGACGTCCTGCTCGTGGCCGAGCCGTCGAACTTCTACTACCTGACCGGCTACAATGCCTGGTCGTTCTATACCCCGCAGGCGCTGCTGCTCAGCGTCGATTCCGACACGCCGATCTGGTGCGGCCGGATGATGGACGCGCAGTCCGCGCGGCGGACCACCTACCTGCCGGATGCCAACATCCGCCCCTATCCCGATAGCTACGTGCAGGCGCCCGACCGCCACCCGATGCAGATCGTGGCCGGCATCATCGAGAAGGAAGGCTGGGCCAACCGCACCATCGGCATCGAGATGGATGCCTATTTCTACACCGCCCACTCCCATGCCTGGCTGGTGCGCTCGCTGCCGAATGCCAAGCTGGTCGATGCCGGCCTGCTGGTCGGCTGGGTGCGCGTGGTGAAGAGCCCGCAGGAACTGACCTACCTGCGCGAGGCGGGCGAGATCGTCGAGCGCATGATGGACCGCGCCTTCGAGATGATCGCGCCCGGCGTGCGCGAGTGCGACCTGGCCGGCGCCCTCTACGAGGCGCAAATGCGCGGGACCGAGCGCTTCGGCGGCATCCACACCACCAGCCCGCCGTTCCTGGGCATCGGCAAGCGCATCGCCGAGCCGCACCCGGTGTGGAGCGACGACCCGATCCAGCCGAACTCGCCGATCAACATCGAGATCGCCGGCTGCCGCCTGCGCTATCACGGCCCGATGAGCCGGACGATCTATCTCGGCCGGCCACCGCAGGCCTATCTCGACCTGGCCGAGGGCGTGGTCGAGGGGCTGAACCTGGCGCTGGACGCGGTCAAGCCCGGCGTCACGTGCGAGGCGATCGAGGCGGTGTGGCGCAAGTCTATCGCCAAGCGCGGCATCGAGAAGGAATCGCGCATCGGCTATTCCATCGGCATCGGTTTCCCGCCCACCTGGGGCGAGCGCACCGCCAGCCTGCGGCCGGGCGACCTGACCGTCTTGCAGCCGGGCATGGCCTTCCACATGATGACCGGCATCTGGCAGCAGGACACCGGCGTCACCATCACCCAGGGCTTCTACGTCACCGAGACCGGCCACCACGCGCTGACCCGTTCGCCGCGCGCCCTGCTGGTCAAGGACTGAGCCCGCCACCGCGAGCCATATCGCCATGACCGACGACCTGCCGCAGGCGGCGCTTGCGGCCTTCTCCGCCGACTATTTCGAGGCCCGCGAGAAGTTCCGCCGCTGGGCGCCGTCGGCGGTCGCCTACCCCTCGGCCGCGAAAGGGCCGGGGGGCGAGGCGCTGTCCACGGATGTCGCCTGGTTCGGCGATCCGGCCGCGCCCAAGGTGTTCGTCACCGTGTCCTCGACCCATGGGGTCGAGGGCTATTGCGGCTCGGCCTGCCAGGTCGACTGGCTGGCGGGCGGCGGGCCGGGGCGGCTGGCGGCGGACGAGGCGGCGCTGGTCATCCACGCCATCAACCCCTACGGCTTCGCCTGGGACCGGCGCGTCACCGAGGAGGGCTGCGACCTCAACCGCAACTTCGTCGATTTCGCGGCCGGCGTGCCCGAGAACGCAGGCTATGACGAGCTGGCCGTCCACATCGTGCCGCCCGCCCTGGACGGGCCGGTGTTCGCGGCGGCCGAGGCCGCGGTCGCCGATTATCGCCGGCGCCACGGCGAGAAGGCGTTCCAGATCGCCCGCAAGTCCGGGCAGTACCGCCATCCGGCCGGCGTCTTTTTCGGCGGCTTCGCCCCCTCCGGCCCGCGCCGCACGCTGGAGCGGATCGTGGGCGACTACCGGCTGGCCGACCGCGCGCGCGTCGTCGTCGTCGACTTCCACACTGGCCTCGGCCCGTTCGGCTATGGCGAGATCCAGACCGAGCAGGTGGCGGGCCTCGACTGCTATCACCGGGCACGCACCATGTTCGGCCGCTCGGTCACCTCGTCGGAACTCGGCACCTCCACCTCGGTGGTGCTGAACGGCACGATGGACGGCTACTGGTATCAGTTGCTGGGCGACCGCCAGACCTATGTCTGCCTGGAATACGGCACCTTCGACCCCGAGAGCGGGCGGCGGGTGATGCGGCAGGACCATTGGCTGCGCGCGCATGGCGGCCCCAGCCCCGACCCGGCGCTGGCCGCCCGCTTCCGCGCCGAGATGCGCGCCCACTTCTTCCCCGACAGCGACGACTGGAAGGAAATGGTGGTTGCCCGCGCCCGCCAGGTGCAGCGGCAGGCGGTGGAGGGGCTGCGCGGCTAGCGCAGGGCAGGCTTCCGATGGCCGCCGTTCGCAACCTGATCCTTGTGCTCGGCGACCAGCTCACACCGAGCGTGTCCAGCCTTGCCGGTGCGGATCGGTCGCGCGACCGCGTGCTGATGGCGGAGCTTCGCTGCGAGGCGACCTACGCCTGGCATCACAAGAAGAAGATCGCGTTCCTCTTCTCCGCCATGCGCCATTTCGCCGAGGAACTGCGGGCCGCCGGATGGACGGTCGACTATATGAAGCTGGGCGGCCCGGACGATCCAGGCAGCTTCACCGGGCAGCTCGCCGTCGCCGTCGCCGAACATCAGCCAGAGCGGATCGTCGTCACGGAAGCTGCCGAGTGGCGGGTCCTGCGGGAGATGGAGGGGTGGCGGGCGCTGTTTTCGATTCCGGTCGATATCCTTCCCGACGATCGCTTCCTGTGTTCGCCCGACGCGTTCCGCGCCTGGGCCGCCGGGCGCAAGCAGTTGCGCATGGAGTATTTCTATCGCGACATGCGCCGGCGGACCGGATTGCTCATGGACGGCGATCAGCCGGCCGGCGGCAGATGGAACTTCGACAGCGAGAACCGGAAGCCGGCGGACATCGACCTGTTCATGCCGCGACCGATGGGGCGCCCGCCCGACGCCATCACCCGCGAGGTGCTGGAACTGGTCGCGGCTCGGTTCGGCGAGCACTTCGGCGATCTCGAACCCTTCTGGTTCGCCGTCACGCGCGCCGATGCCGAGGCTGCCTTTGCAGCGTTCGTCGCCGATGCCTTGCCCCATTTCGGCGACTACCAGGATGCGATGCTGGCGCGCGAGCCGTTCCTCTACCATTCGGTCATCGCGCAGTACCTGAATTGCGGGCTGCTTGACCCGTTGCGCGTCTGCCGGCAAGTCGAGGCCGCCTGGCGGGCTGGCAAGGCGCCGCTCAACGCCGCCGAAGGATTCATCCGGCAGATCATCGGCTGGCGCGAGTATGTGCGCGGCGTCTACTGGCTGAAGATGCCCGGCTACGCGCACAGCAACTTCTTCGGTCACACCCGGCCGCTGCCGGATTTTTACTGGACTGCCCGGACCGACATGGCCTGCGTCCGGGCGGTGGTCACCCAGACCAGGGAGCAGGCCTACGCCCATCACATCCAGCGACTGATGGTCACCGGCAATTTCGCGCTGCTGGCCGGGATCGACCCGCACGCGCTGCACCAATGGTATCTGGCCGTCTATGCCGACGCCTATGAATGGGTGGAACTGCCCAACACCGTGGGCATGAGCCAGTTCGCCGACGGTGGCCTGCTCGCTTCCAAGCCCTATGCCGCCAGCGGGGCCTACATCAACCGCATGTCCGACTACTGCCGATCATGTGCCTACGAGGTGAAGCAGCGCACGGGGCCGCGGGCCTGCCCGTTCAACGCCCTCTATTGGGATTTCATCGCGCGCAACCGTGAACTGGTCGGTGGCAATCCGCGCATGGCGCAGATGGTCCGGACCTATGACAATTTCGAGCCAGCCGAACGCCAGCGCATCGGCGACAGTGCGGCCAGCTTTCTGGCGAGCCTGTGATGGAACGGCGCTACACCAAGCCGAACCTGCCCGAGAAGACCTGTGCTGCCTGCGGACGGCCTTTCGCCTGGCGCAAGAAGTGGACGCGCGACTGGGATCAGGTGAAGACCTGCTCCGACCGCTGCAAGGCCGACCTGCGCCGCAAGGGCAAGGTGGTGCCGGAATAGACCGACCATCATCGTCGCGATGCCGGGGCCGGCCGGCCTCGGCATCGCGACGGGCCGGGGGCAGTGGGCCGGCCGGACCTCAGCCCAGCACCGCTGCCACCGCCGCTGCCGTCGTATCCACCAACTGGTCGATCTCGGCCTTGGTGATGACCAGCGGCGGAGCGAAGCCCAGGATGTCGCCGTGCGGCATGGCGCGCGCGATCAGGCCGCGCTCGACGCAGGCGGCTGCCAGCCGTGCGCCGACCTTGTCGGCTGTCTCGAAGCGGCGCTTGGTCTTGCGGTCGGCCACGAATTCGACGGCGGCCAGCAGGCCTTCGCCGCGCACCTCGCCCACATGGGCGTGGCCCGCCAGCCGGTCCCGCAGCCTGTCCTGGAGGTAGGCGCCGGTGCTGGCCGCGTTCTCCGTCAGCTTCTCGCGCTCGAGGATGTCGAGGTTGGCGAGCGCTGCCGCCGCGCAGACCGGGTGGGCGGAATAGGTGTAGCCGTGGCCGAACGGGCCGTACTTGGCCGACCCTTCCTCCAGCACCCGCCACACCCGCTCGCCGACGATGGCGCCCGACAGCGGCAGGTAGGCGCTGGTCAGGCCCTTGGCGATCGTCAACAGGTCGGGCTGAATGCCGTAGCGGTCGCAGCCGAAGCGGGTGCCGAGCCGGCCGAAGCCGCAGACCACCTCGTCGGCGATCAGCAGCAGGTCGTGGCGGCGCAGCACCGGCTGGATCGCCGCCCAGTAGCCGGCGGGCGGCGGGATGATGCCGCCGGTGCCCAGCACCGGCTCGGCGATGAAGGCGGCCACCGTCTCCGGCCCCTCGGCCTGGATCAGTGCCTCCAGCTCGTCGGCGCAGCGGCGCGAGAAGGCCTCCTCGCTCTCGCCGTCCGCGCCCTCCCAGTAGTGGTGCGGGTTTCGCGTGTGGCGGACCGGCCCCAGCGGCAGGTCGAAGGCGGTGTGGAACACCGGCAGCCCGGTCAGGCTGCCCGCGAACACCGTGCCGCCATGGTAGCCGCGATGGCGCGAGATGATCTTCTTCTTGGCCGGCCGGCCGAGGACGTTGTTGTAGTACCAGACGATCTTGGCCTGGGTCTCGTTGGCGTCGGACCCCGACAGCCCGAAATAGACCCGCGACATACCGGCCGGCGCCCATTCGATTACGCGTTCGGCCAGCAGGATCGCCGGCTCCGACGAATGCCCGGCATAGGCGTGATAGTAGGACAGGCCGTGCGCCTGGCGGGCGATGGCATCGGCGATCTCGGTCCGGCCATAGCCGACATTGACGCAGTAGAGGCCGGCGAAGCCGTCGAGATAGCGCCGTCCCTTGCGGTCGACGACGTGGCAGCCGTCACCGCCGACCATGATCCGCGGCTCCCCCATCGCACCCGAGGCGAAGTCCGCCAGGTGGGTGAAGGCGTGCAGCATGTGCCGGCGGTCGAGGTCTTCCAGCGACGGCGTGTTGGCGAGTGGGTTGGGGCTCATGGGGGCGTCTCCTTTGCCCCATCCTCTTCCATCGACGGCCGGCGGTTTGCCGGGTTTGGCGCGCCCGGCCGTGCGCTTCGTCGGCCGCAACCCGGGCCGTCCGGTGAATATTCGCCGGGGCGGCGGTCAGCCGACGCCGGCCATCAGCAGGCGCGCATTGTCGATCGCGTCCAGCACCGGCAGCCCGGTGCGGCGGCGCGCAGCGGCAGAGACCGGGCCGAAGCCGCCGCATTCGAACAGCAGCCCGGCGAGGTTCGCCTCGCGCGCGACCAGCCGGTCGATGGCGGCCAGCACGTCGCGCTCCAGGATGTCGGCGGTGATCTGGACCTCGGGCTGCGACATCCGCTCCCAGGATTCGCTGCCCTCGATGCCCATGACCGCGACCCGGTCGGGTGCGGCGACGCCCGCCAGCGGCAGCAGGTCGGGCGAGAAGTGGCGGGCGTCGAAGGTGAGCACGCCGATCCGGCCCCCCGGCCGGGCCGCTGCCAGCATGGACGGCAGCAGCAGCAGGCTGGACGTGGCGACGGGGATGCGGAGCACGGCCGCGATCGCCCGCTGGTGGCGCAGCGCGAAGCCGCAGGCGGTGGTCAGCGCCGCCACGCCCTCCTGCTCCAACGCGCGGGCTGCGGCCACGAAGGCCGCTTCCACGGCGGGGTCGCCGGCCACGACATTGTCGACCCAGGCGCCGCTCACCTGGCGATAGCGGACGGGGAAGTCGAAGGTGGCCGGGTTGCCGGGGCAGCCAACCAGCATCATCGGCGTGTTCGCAAGCTGCAGGATGCCGAGTGCCGCGGGTCTTGCCATCATCGGGCAAGTCTAGTGCCGGCTATCGCGACGATTGGCCGGCAATGGCCCCCTGTCGCCGAAGATTCCACGTGCGCCCGCGGCCTACAGCAGGTTCTCGACCTGGAACTGCGGCAGGCTCTTCACGACCTTGGTGACGATGTAGGTGAAGTAGCGGTCGATGCCGATCTCGCTGTCGAGCAGCCGGTCGATCATGGCCTGGTAGTCGTCGACGTCGCGCGAGGCGATCTTCAGCACATAGTCGATGCCGCCGCCCAGCGCATGGCACTCGACGATCTCCGGCACGGTCTGCACGAAGGCCTCGAACCGGCGGAAGTCGTAGGCGTGGTGGCTCTTCAGCGTCACCTCGGTGAAGAAGGTGTGGAGCTGCACCAGCGCCCGCAGGTTCACGGTGGCGTGGTAGGAGACGATCACCTTCTGCTTCTCGAGGCGCTGCATGCGCTCGAAGCAGGCGCTCGCGGACAGGTTGACCCGGTCGGCCAGGGCCGACTTGCTGATCCGCCCCTCCCGCTGCAGCGTCGCCAGGATCCGCACGTCGGCTTCGCTCAACGCGATGCGGCCGTCATTGCCGGCGCGCGCCTGCCATGCGCTTGAGCGGGCGGGCTCGGGCGCCGGGTGGCGATGGCGAACATGTCGATCCGGCACGTCGATGGTCAAGGTGCCACTATCCTCCGTCTCGGGGGCCGCAAGAACTGTGCCGGCTCCGCAAGGGATTCGCAAACCATTCGACGGGGTGCCACGCGGGGGCTACGCTCGGGCCAACGCCGGCAACGGGCATTGCCGGGTCCTTCCGAGGAGCAGCATATGACGAAGTTTTCCCGCGTCGGCGTGGCCGCGATGCTGCTCGCCTGTGGCGCGGCGGCGGCCCCGGCAGCCTGGGCGCAGGCCGCGGCCGGCGCCCCGTTCGATGGGGCCTGGGACGTGACCATCGCGTGCGCCCGCCACAGCGACGGCGCGCTGCCCTACACGTTCCGCTTCCCGGCACGGGTGGCGGGCGGGGCGCTGCGCGGCGAGCATGGTGCGGCCGGCATGGCCAGTTGGCTGCTGCTGGAAGGGCCGATCCAGCCCGACGGCACGGCCACCCTGGCGGTGAAGGGGCTGACCGGCGACAACGCCTACAACATGGGCCGCGTCCCCCAGCTCGTATCCTACGCCTATACGGTCAAGGCGACGTTCGCCGGAACGTCGGGCACCGGCGCCCGGGTCGAGGGGCGGGCCTGCGGCGTCACCTTCGCCCGGCGCTGACGGGGACAGGGCCATCATCTTCGGCTCTTTCGCGGCGCCCGCGACTGACGGCGCAATGCCGCCGCCATCGACTTCCACGCCGGGCTCGGGCCATTCGGCCATGGCGAGATCCACGCCGAGGAGGTGGCGGGGCTGGACTGCTGCCACCGGGAACGGGCGATGTTCGGCCGGTCGGTCACCACGCCGGAACTGGACACCTCGTCCTCGGTCGTCCTCGACGCGACCATGGACGGCTACCGGCATCGCATCCTGGGCGACCGGCAGACCTATGTCTGTCTGGAGTACGGCATCTTCGACCCCGCCCCCCGGACCGCTGATGCCAAAAGATACGCGACCCAAGGTAGACTGCCGGATGGACGACCTTCCGAGCGCGAACGACGCACCCCCGAAAGAGGCAGCCTGGCGGCAGAAGCTGAGGCGCCTCTACGTCGGCGAAAGTCTGGCGGCACGCCGTTTCCAGTGGTCGGCGGCGGCGATCGACATCGTGATCATTTCGTTCTTCATCCTGGCGCCCGTCCTCCAGGAAGAGCCCTGGTTTCTCTGGTTCGACTACGCCGTGGCCGTCCTCCTGACGGCGGACCTCGCGGCTCGCGCGGCTGCGGCGCGCGACCTGAGGCATTGGGTCCGGCAGCCGGCGGTGTGGGTGGACTTCGTGGTGCTCGCCACGCTGCTGGCCCCGCTCTGGCTCGCGAACCTGGGGTTCCTGCGCATCTTGCGCCTGTGGACGCTGTCCCAGAAGGATGTTTTCTGGCGGCCGCTGCGCA
Organism: Stella humosa; assembly: GCF_006738645.1. GTDB lineage: Bacteria > Pseudomonadota > Alphaproteobacteria > ATCC43930 > Allostellaceae > Allostella > Allostella humosa. Next base: position 778,828 of record NZ_AP019700.1, read on the forward strand.
ACAGCCGGCATCGGCATTGGGAAGACGTGGGCCGCGCGGGGATCAACCTCGTCACGTGCCTCTTCCTCATCACGGGCTTCGTCTTCACGGCGTTCGCCCGTCCCGGCTCGGGAATAGAAGGATATATCGACGCCCTCTACTTCACCGTGGCGACGGTCACGACGACAGGTTTCGGGGACATCACCTTGCCCGGAGCCGCAGGAAAGCTCACCTCGATCGTCGCCATGATCGTGGGGATCTCGCTGTTCGTCCGGCTTGCGCAGGCACTGTTCAAGCCGTTCAAGGTGCTCTACCCCTGCCCGCGCTGTGCGCTCCAGCGACACGAGCCGGACGCCGTCCACTGCCGAGCCTGCGGACATATTCTGGCCATTCCCGACCCCGGCGAATGATGACCGATCCCGCCTCGCCAGCGGCCGGCAGTCTCACGCCGCCGGTTCCAGCCCCTCGGCCTTCAGGGCCGTCTTCTGGCGTTTCTCCAGCGCCTTGCGGTCGAAGTCGTCGACCAGGCCATGGAACAGGCGGTGCCAGTTCAGCTCGGCGCCCAGGCGCAGGAAGACCGAGCCCAGGCCGATGGCGGCGCGGTCCATCAGGACGAACTCGCGCGGCGGGGTGACGCCGCCGATGCGGCGCAGCTCCTTGTGCACGCCGGCCGCCACCTCGGCGCCGTAGAGGCCGCTCTTGGAGGCCTGGATCGGCTGGGTGCGGTCGACCATCAGCGGCGAATAGACGAAGCGCGCCCAGCGGTTCATCACCGCGATCAGCTCGCGGCTGGGGGCAACGAAGCCCCAGGTCTCGTAGGCGTGGACGGCCAAGGCCTCGTCCTCGTCGCGCAGCGCCTTGTAGAGGTCGATAACGCCGGCCACGAAGGACGGGCGGAAGATGCGGATGCAGCCGAAATCCAGCAGGTTCACCGCGTCGCCCTCGCCCAGCGTGTAGTTGCCGAGATGCGGGTCGCCATGGATGACGCCATAGCGATAGAAGGGCACGTACCAGGCCTGGAAGAGGTTGCGGGCAATCGCGTTGCGGCGCTCGACCGGCGCGGTCTCGGCCTCTGCCAGCGACGTGCCTTCCAGCCAGGTCATCGTCAGCAGCCGGTCGGTTGACAGCTCTGGCAATGCTTCCGGCACATGGACGCCGGCCTCGCCCTTCAGCATGCGGCCATAAAGGCCCATGTGGCGGGCCTCGCGGCGATAGTCGAGTTCCTCGCGCAGGCGGTCGGTGATCTCGGCGCGGATCTCCTGCATGCCGACCGAGCGGTCGTAGCGCTGGTAGATCGAGAAGGCCAGGCCGAGCTGGCGCAGGTCGGCCTCCACCGCCGATCCCATGTCGGGATATTGCAGCTTGCAGGCAAGCAGCCGGCCGTCGAGTGCGGTCGCCCGGTGCACCTGGCCCAGCGAGGCCGCGCGCGCGGCCTCGCGCTCGAACTCGGCAAAGCGGGCGCGCCACCCCTCGCCCAGTTCGGACGTCATGCGGCGGCGCACGAAGGGCCAACCCATGGCCGGCGCATGCGCCTGCAACTGCTGCAACTCGCGGACATAGGCATCGGGCAGGGCGTCGGGGATGGTGGACAGCATCTGCGCCACCTTCATCAACGGTCCCTTGATGCCGCCCAGTGCCGCCCGCAGGTCGGCCGCCTGGCGGTCCTGGTCGCCCTTCATGCCGAACAGCCGGCCGCCGGCGACGCGGGCCGCCACCCCGCCCACGGTGGTCGACACTTGGGCATAGCGGCGCAGCCGGCCGCCGAAGCTGTTCTCGGATGCCATCGGCGGCTACCGGTCCCTCATTCCAGCCGCTCCAACTCGTCGATCATGCCCTCGATCACGCTGAGGCCGCGACGCCAGAAGGCGGGGTCGGCGGCATCCAGCCCGAACGGCGCCAGCAGCTCGCCATGGCGCTTGCTGCCGCCCGCCCGCAGCATGTCGAGATACTTCTCGGCGAAGCCCTCCTCGGCACCCTGGTAGACGGAATAGAGCGAGTTCACCAGGCAGTCGCCGAAGGCATAGGCATAGACATAGAAGGGCGTGTGGATGAAGTGGGGGATGTAGGCCCAGTACCACTCATAGCCCTGGCCCAGGCGGATCGCCGGCCCCAGGCTCTCGGTCTGGGTCTCGCGCCACAGCAGGCCGATTTCCTTGGCCGTCAGCTCGCCCTCGCGCCGGCGATCGTGCAGCCGGCGCTCGAACTCGCACATCGCCACCTGGCGGATGGCGGTGTTCAGCATGTCCTCGACCTTGGTGGCCAGCATGATCTTGCGCCGCGCCGGGTCGGTCTCGGCCCGCAGCATGGCGCGGAAGGTCAGCATCTCGCCGAAGACGGACGCGGTCTCGGCCAGGGTCAAGGGCGTGTCGGCCAGCAGCGGCCCCTGGCCCGCGGCCAGGATCTGGTGCACGCCATGGCCCAGCTCGTGGGCCAGCGTCATCACGTCCCGCGTCTTGCCCTGGTAGTTGAGCAGCAGGTAGGGGTGGGCGCTCGGCACGGTCGGGTGGGCGAAGGCGCCCGACGCCTTGCCGGGCTTCACCGGCGCGTCGATCCAGGCGGCGTCGAAGAAGCGCCGGCCGATCGCCGCCAGCTCGGGCGAGAAATGGGCGTAGGCGCCCAGCACCGTGTCGCGCGCCTCGGCCCAGGGGATGACGCGGTCGTCGTCGCCCGGCAGCGGCGCGTTGCGGTCCCAATGGTCGAGCTTCTCTACCCCGAACCACTTGGCCTTCAGGGCATAATAGCGGTGCGTGAGACGCGGGTAGGACTCGCGGGCGGCCGCGAGCAGGGCGTCCACCACCTCGTCCTCGACGAAGTTGGAGAGGTTGCGGGCCGAGATCGGGCGCGGGAAGCCGCGCCAGCGATCCTCGATCTCCTTGTCCTTGGCCAGCGTGTTGGTGACGAGCGCGAAGAGCCGCGCATTGTCGCCCAGCACCTGGCCCAGGCTCATGGCGGCCGCCTGCCGCACCGCGCCGTCGCGGTCGGACATGCGGTGCAGCACCTCGGCCATGGTCAGCTTCTCGTCGCCCAGCGGGAAGCGCAAGGCCGCCGTCGTCTCGTCATAGAGGCGGACCCATGCCGACCGGCCGGCGACCGACTTGTCGTGCAGCAGGCGCTCGACCTCGTCGGATAGCTGGTGCGGGCGGAAGGCGCGGGTGTCGGCGATCCAGGGCGCATAGCGGGCGAGTGCGGGCGCGGCCAGCTTGGCCGCCATGTCCGCTTCCTCGATGCGGTTCAGCTCGAGCGTGAAGAAGATCAGGTCCGAGGTGATCTCGGTCACCTGCTCCTGCATGGTCTGGTAGAAGCGGCCGATCGTCTCGTCCGACATGGCGCGGGAATGGACGAGCTGGCCATAGCTCATGATCCGGCCCAGCAGGTCCTGCAGCCGCTCGTAGGACGCCAATGCCTCTGCCAATCCGTCGCCGGAAAGGCCCGCCAGCTTGCCCTCATAGGCTGCCCGGAACGCCTTGGCATCGGCACCCGCGCGCGTGATGTCGGCCGCCAGCTCGGCCGAATCCGGGGCGGGGTAGAGGTCGCTCAGGTCCCATTCCGGGAGCGCGCCGATGGGGGCCGATGCCGCGTTGCTTGCCATGTCTCGTCCTGATGGTCGAAGATTCCGTCTGCTGCCATATAGGGCGCCGGGCCGGCCCACGCCAATGGCCCCGCGCAAATGGCGACCGGCGACAGGCCGGCGCAACCGCAGCTCGGGAGGGGAAGTACGGCGCATGCAGTTCGATCGGTGGCAGTCCCTGCCGGCAATGCTGTTCGACGTGGCGTCGGGCCATGCCGCGCAGCCCTTCCTGGTCGCCAAGCGCAACAAGGTGTGGGAGCCGATCGACTACGCCACGGCCGTGGCGCGCATCCGGGCGCTGGCCGCGGCACTGGTGGCCCAGGGCATCCGCCCGGGCGATCGCGTGGCGCTGGTGTCGGAGAACCGGCCGGAATGGATCATCGCCGACTTCGCGATCATGGTCGCGGGCGCCATCACCGTGCCGGCCTATACCACCAACACCGTGGCCGACCACGTCCACCTGCTGTCCAACAGCGGCGCGCGGGCGGCCATCGTCTCGACGCCGGCTTTGATGCAGCGGGTGACGGCGGCCGCCGCCCAGTTGCCCGACATCGCCTTCCTGGTGGCGATGGCGCCCGAGGCCGGGCGGCAGTCGCCGGTGCCGGTGCTGGCCTGGGACGAACTGCTGGCCGCCGGTGCCGCCCTGCCGGACGCCGCCGACGCCCGCATCGCCGCCATCGGCCGCGACGATGTCTGCTGCCTCATCTACACGTCCGGCACGGGCGGCGTGCCCAAGGGCGTGATGCTGAGCCACGCCAACCTGATGGCCAATGCCGAGGGCGCGTACCGCGCGCTGCTGACGCTGGGCGTCGACCGCGAGGTGTTCCTGTCCTTCCTGCCGATGTCGCACGCCTACGAGCACACGGCCGGCACCATGTTCCCGATCTCGGTCGCGGCCCAGATCTGGTTCGCCCAGGCGGCCGACACGCTGGCGGCGGACATGCTGGACGCCAAGCCGACGCTGATGACGGCCGTGCCGCGCCTGTACGAGACGCTCTACGAGCGCATCCGCCGCGGGGTGGAGCGGCAGAGCCCGACCAAGCAGAAGCTCTTCGCGCTGGCCCTGGCGCTCGGCCGCAAGAAGGCGCTGGAGCCGCGCAGCCTGACCTTGTGGGAGCGGGTGCAGGACCTGGTCGTCGACCGGCTGGTGCGCGACAAGATGCGGGCGCGCTTCGGCGGCCGGTTGAAGGCGCTGGTGTCGGGCGGCGCCCCGCTGAACCCCGATGTCGGCCTGTTCTTCACGGCACTCGGCCTGCGCCTGTTGCAGGGCTATGGCCAGACCGAGGCCTCGCCGGTGATCACGGTCAACACCCCGCTGGCGCCGCGCCTGCACACGGTTGGCCCGCCGCTGCACGGGGTCGAGGTGCGCATCGCCGCGGATGGCGAGATCCTGGTGCGCGGTCCCAACGTGATGAAGGGCTACTGGCAGGACCCGGAGGCGACGGCGCGCGCCGTGGTCGACGGTTGGCTGCATACGGGCGACGTCGGCCATTTCGATCCCGACGGATACCTGATCATCACCGACCGGAAGAAGGACTTCATCAAGAATGCCGGCGGCGACATGATCGCGCCGCAGCGGATCGAGGGGCTGCTGACGCTGGAGCCGCTGATCGCCCAGGCGATCGTCCATGGCGACCGCCGTCCCTACCTGGTCGCCCTCCTGGTCCCGGACGAGGAACGGGCCAAGGAGTGGGCGGCGGCCCACGGCAAGTCGCAGGACCTGCACCAGCTCGTCGACGACGAGGCCTTCCGCAAGGCGGTGGGCGAGGCGGTGGCGCGCGCCAATGCCGGGTCTCCCTCGTCCGAGCGGGTGCGGCGCTGGGCCCTGGTGGCCGAGCCCTTCTCGGTGCCGAACGGCCTGCTGACCCCGACCTTCAAGATCCGTCGCCACCGGATTCGCGAGGTCTACGGCACGACGCTCCAGCAACTCTATGATTAGGCAGGTTTTGATCGCTTGATTGGGCGTCCGGGCGGATGCACCATCGGCCGAGCGCATCCCCCCGATGCTGGAGGACGGTTTCCATGGCGATGGACAGGATCACGACCCGGGCGGCCTGGAAGGGCTCCGAGGTCGACTACCGGACCGAGATGATGCACCGCTTCACCGATGGCGAGGTGGCCGAGATCGACGCCGCGCTGAAGGCCTGCGGCGAGCGCGACATCCCGGAGATCACGCCCGCGACCTTCCCGCTGCCGACCTTCGCGGCCAGGCTGTCGGCGCTGCGCGGCGAGCTGCTGGACGGGCGCGGCGTCGTGCTGATGCGCGGCTTCCCGCGGGACCGCTATTCGCCGGACGAGATGGCGCGGGTCTATGTCGGGCTCGGCGCCCATCTGGGCCAGCCGGTCGCCCAGTCCTGGCAGGGCCAGCTTCTCGGCAGCGTCATCGACATCTCGGACGTGATGGAGAAGGTGCGCGGCTACAATGCCGGCGGCGGCCAGCATTTCCACATCGACGGGTCGGCCTGCGACATCGTCTCGCTGATGTGCCTGCGGCGCGCGCTGTCGGGCGGGGCCAGCCGCATCGTCTCGGTGTCGGCCATCCACAACCAGCTACTGGATACGCGGCCCGACCTGCTCGAGGTGCTCTATCGCGGCTACTACTTCCGCAACCACGAAATGGACGCCAAATATTCGCTGTTCCCGCCACAGAGCGCGGACCGTATCCCGGTCTTCACCCAGAAGGACGGTCGGCTCACCGCTGTCATCGATTCAGGCAGCCTGCGCTACGCGGTGCAGCAGGGCGGCGTCACCATGTCCGACCTGGAGATCGAGGCGTATGACGAACTCCAGCGGCTGGCCCGGTCGGAAGAATACTTCCTCGACATGAACTTCGAGGAGGGGGACATCCAGTTCCTCAACAACCGCGTCATCATGCATGCGCGCACCAACTACGAGGACGACGCGGATGTGACCAAACGTCGCCATCTGCTGCGCATGTGGCTGCGGGTCGACGACTGGCCGGCACGGCCGCCGCAGCAGGTGTTCCTCAGCGATGCCGATTGCAGCCACTGGCAGGCGCAGAACCGCCGGCCCTTCATGGAACTGCCGTCGCGCTATCTGGCCGAAATGGCGGCGATGCAGGAGCGTCGGCGGCGCGAGAAGACCGTGCTGACGCCGGCGGCGACCGCCGGGCGGGCGCCCAGCGCGCGCGGCTGGCACGAGGATCGCGACCGGGCGGCGGGTTGATCCCGCCGTCCGCATGGGTGGAATGCGCCGGGTGCATGTCGGCTGTCGCTGGCATACCATGTGCACACCGGCGTCTTGGATGGGTCGGGCCTGAGCGGGAGTGCGTGCGGTGGAAATGAAGCGGATCGAGACACGGGCGGCCTGGAAGGGCTCCGAGGTCGACTACCGAACCCAGATGATGCATCGCTTCGTCGACGACGAGGTGGCCGAGATCGATGCCGCGCTGAAGGTGTGCGGCGAGCGCGACATCGCCCAGATCACGCGCGAGAGCTTCCCGCTGCCCACCATGGGGGCGACCCTGTCGCGCCTCCAGGACGAGCTGCTGGACGGCACCGGCGTGGTCCTGATGCGCGGCTTCCCGCGCGAGCGCTATTCGTCGGACGAGATGGCGCGGATCTATGTCGGGCTGGGTGTCCATCTCGGCCGGCCGGTGGCGCAGTCCTGGTTCGGCCAGCTGCTGGGCAGCGTCATCGACATCAGCGACATCGTCGAGAAGGTGCGCGGCTACAATGCCGGCGGCGGCCAGCATTTCCATATCGACACGTCGGCCTGCGACATCGTCTCGCTGATGTGCCTGCGCCGGGCGCAGTCGGGCGGCGCCAGCCGCATCGTCAGCCTGTCGGCGATCCACAACACCATGCTGGAGACCCGGCCCGACCTGCTCGAGGTCCTCTATCGCGGCTACTACAACCATCACCACGAGATGGATGCCAAGTATGCGGTGACCCCGCCGCTCAGCGCCAACCGCATCCCCGTCATCACCCAGACCGACGGCCGCCTGACCGGCGTCATCGATTCCGGCAACCTGCGCTACGCCGTGCAGATGGCCGGAATCACCTGGTCGGCCGAAGAGATCGCGGCCTATGACGAGCTGCAGCGGCTGGCCAAGTCCGAGGAATACTTCCTCGACATGAACTTCGAGGAAGGGGACATCCAGTTCCTCAACAACCGCTGCATCATGCATGCGCGCACCGACTATGACGACTATCCGGAGGTGTCGCGCCGCCGCCACCTCCTGCGCCTGTGGCTGCGCGTCGACGCCTGGCCGCAGCGGCTGGCCGAGCAACTGTTCCTCACCGATGCGGACACGACAAACTGGCTGAAGAACCGGCGGCCCTTCATGGAGCTGCCGTCGCGCTACATCGCCGAGATGACGGCGACCCAGGAGAAGCGTCGGCGCGAGAACAGCCTGCTGACGCCCGAGGTCACCTCCAGCAAGTATCCCAGCGCCAAGGGCTGGCAAGAGGAGCGCGACCGCCGCAAGGCCGGCTGACGCCGCCCGCGAGCCAGGTCGCCCGACGAAACGAACGAACAGAGAGGTCCCCGATGAGCGCCAACGGTTCCAGCAAGACACCCTCCACCGGCCTGATCCTGCCGCGGCGTCGCTTCATGCAGTTGGCCGCCGCCGGCGCTGCCGCCACGGCCATGCCGGGCAGCCTCGCCTGGGGCCAGGGTGCCAAGCCGCCCAAGGGCACGCGCAAGGGCCAGGTGGTGGTCGGCATCTCGCAGGAGCCGACGGTGTTCAACCCGCTGCGCGCGCGCATCGAGGTGGACGAGGGCGTCCACATGAACCTGTTCAGCCCGCTCTGGTCGATCGACGCCAAGGGCAACCTGGTGCCGCAACTCGCGACCGAGATCCCGACCGTGGAGAATGGCGGCGTCTCGGCCGATGGCCTGAGCTGGAAGATCAAGCTGCGCCCGGGCGTCACCTGGCATGACGGCGCGCCCTTCACGGCCGAGGACGTGAAGTACACGCTGGACCTGATCAACGACACGAACTTCCCGGCGATGCTGCGCTCCGGCCACAACCAGGTGCGCGACATCAAGATCATCAGCCCGACCGAGATCTCCTGGCGCATGGAGACGTTCTTCGCGCCCTACTTCTCGGTGCTGGCCTGGACCTACATCGTGCCCAAGCACATCCTGGGCGCCGGCGGCGATCCCAAGGATTCGCCCTTCAACAACAAGCCGGTGGGCACCGGCCCCTTCAAGTGGGTCGAGCGTCGCCCGGGCGACCACATCCTGCTGGAGGCCAACGACAAGTTCTATGGCGAGGGGCCGTTCATCGAGAAGCTGATCTTCAAGTACATCCCGGACCTGACGGTCCTGAAGACGCAGTTCCAGACCGGCGCCATCGACCATATCGGCCTGCAGGGCATCACCGCCGACAACTTCGCCGAGGCCAAGGGCTATGCCGGCCGCAAGGTGCAGGCGGCACCGCTGCCCTTCATTGAGGCAATCGTCCTCAACAACGACCGGCCCTACTTCAAGGAACTGGCGGTCCGCCAGGCGCTCTACGCGGCGATGGACAAGGCGACCATCATCAAGGACATCTTCTACAACGTCCCGCGCCCGACCGAGACCTACCTGCCGCAGGAATCCTGGGCCTACAACACCAACCTGCCGGCGCAGAAGTACGATCCGGCCCTGGCCAAGAAGCTGCTGGACGATGCCGGCTGGAAGCCCGGTGCGGGTGGCGTGCGCGAGAAGAACGGCATGAAGCTGGACTTCACGACCTCCACCACGGCCGGCAACCATCTGCGTGAGCAGACCCAGCAGTTCCTCCAGCAGGGCTGGCAGGAAATCGGCGTCAAGGTCACCATCAAGAACTTCCCGCCGGCCGTCATGTGGGGCGACTACTGGCGCAAGGGGCAGTTCGATACGGCCATGGCGGGCTCGGTTTATTCCGTCGGCTCCGATCCCGACCCGTCCGAGCGGCTGAGCAGCGCCTCCATCAGTTCCAAGACCGGCACCGGCCAGAACACCTCGGCCTATTCGAGCGAGGCCGTCGACAAGCTCCTGAAGGACAGCCAGACCGAGGTCGACCGCGAGAAGCGCAAGGCCAACTACCTGAAGGTCCAGGAGATGGTGCGCGCCGACCTGCCGATCCTGCCGATCTATCAGTGGAGCATGATCGAGGGCGTGAAGTCGGGCCTCGTCGGCTACGAGCCAAACGTCAACTACCGTTCCAACTGCTGGAACATCAACACCTGGTACTGGGCGTGATCGGCCTGGGCGGGCCGGCGCCGGCCGCGGAGGCAAAATGAGCAGCTTCCTCCTGCGCCGGCTCGCCCAGAGCCTGGTGCTGCTGTGGATCGTCTCGATGATCGGGTTCGCGCTCCTGCACCTGACGCCGGGCGGTCCGCTGTCGCAATTCACCAACACTCCCGGCATGACCGACGAGGACCTGCGCCGCCTGGCGACGCAGATGGGCCTCGATCGGCCATTGCCGGTGCAGTACCTGGAATGGTTCGGCCGCCTGCTGACAGGGGACTGGGGCCGCTCCTACCGCGACGACAACCCCGTCCTCTACGTCATCGGCTCGCGCCTGGGCGCCACCCTGCAACTGATGGTGACGGCCACCCTGATCGCGGTGCTGGTCGGCGGCGTCATCGGCGTCATCGGCGCGGTGAAGCGCTATTCCTTCTTCGACCAGCTCGTCACCATCGGCGCCATGATTGCGCTGTCGATCCCGACCTTCTGGTTCGGCCTGGTCGTCATCTACGTCTTCTCGGTGAAGCTGGGCTGGCTGCCGCCCGGCAACATATCGCCGGTCGGCAACGAGTCCTTCATCACCTTCCTGCACCATCTCATAGGACCCTCCATGGTCCTGGGGCTGGTCACGACCGCGATCTGGAGCCGCTTCATGCGCTCCTCCATGCTGGACGTGATCAACCAGGACTATGTGCGCACCGCCCGCGCCAAGGGCCTGTCGGAGCGGATCGTCCTGGTGCGCCACGTGCTGCGCAACGCGCTCCTGCCGATGATCACCATCGCCGGGCTGGAGGTGCCGACCCTGCTGTCGGGGGCGCTCGTGACCGAGACGGTCTTCACCTGGCCCGGCATGGGGCGGCTCTTCCTCGATTCCATCGGCTACCGCGACTACCCGGTGGTCATGGGCCTGCTCACCTTCACCGCGATCCTGGTGATCATCGGCAACCTGCTGGCCGACGTGCTCTACGTCGTCGCCGACCCAAGGATCCGGCTGCAATGACCGCCGACACCGCCCTGGCACCACACGGCGCGCAGACGCTGCGCCGGTCGACGCGCTACCGCACGCTGCGCCGCTTCACCCGCCATCGCCTGGCGATGTTCGGGCTGGTGGTGATCGTGCTGCTGGTGCTGGCCTGCGCCATCGGCCCCAGTCTGGTGCCCTTCGACCAGTTCCAGCTCAACATGCGGGCGCGCTTCCGCGAGCCCTTCTCGGGCCCGCACCTCATGGGCACCGACGAGCTCGGCCGCGACATGCTGGCCCGGCTGCTGATGGCCGGCCGCATCTCGCTCACCATCGGCTTTGCGGCCATGGTCATCGCGGTCACGGTCGGCACCATCGTCGGCACGGTGGCCGGCTTCTATGGCGGGGCGATCGGCGCCGTGCTGATGCGCTTCGTCGATGCCGTGCTGTGCTTCCCCACCATCTTCCTGCTGCTGACGCTGGCGGCCCTCGTCAGCCCCGGCATCATGACCATCACCCTCATCATCGCGCTGACGGCGTGGATGGAGGTGGCGCGCGTCGTCCAGGGCCAGATCCGGGCCTTGCGCGAGCGCGACTTCGCCGTCGCCGCCGAGGCCATGGGCGCGCCCGACCGCTGGATCATGTTCAAGGAGTTGCTGCCCAACGCGGTGGCGCCGATCGTGGTCGCGGCCACGCTCATCATCGCCCGCGGCATCCTGCTCGAATCCTATGTCAGCTATCTCGGCTATGGCATCCAGCCGCCGGTGGCGAGCTGGGGCAACATGCTGGAGAAGGCCCAGCAGTACCTGACGACCGCACCCTGGCTGGCGCTGCTGCCCGGGCTGATGATCACGCTGGCGGTCTCCAGCTTCAACTTCCTGGGCGACGGCTTGCGCGACGCGCTCGATCCGCGCAGCGAGCTGTCATGAGCGGTAATTCCAAGGCGGGCGGGGCCGACCAGCCGCTGCTCCAGGTGCGCGACCTGACGGTCGAGTTCCGCGGCCAGACGGGCCGGGTGGCGGCCGTCAACGGCGTCAGCTTCGACGTGCGGCCGGGCGAGACGCTGGCGCTGGTCGGCGAATCCGGCTCCGGCAAGAGCGTCACCAGCCTTGCCATCATGCGCCTGATCGGCCGGGGCGGCGGCAACAAGGTGGGCGGCAGCATCCTGCTGCGCCGGCGCGACGGCAGCACGGTCGACCTTCTGGCCGTCGACGACGCCACGATCCGCGACATCCGCGGCACCGAGATCGCGATGGTCTTCCAGGAGCCGATGACCTCGCTGAACCCGGTCCACACCATCGGCGCGCAGGTGGCCGAGGGCATTATCTTCCATCGCCGCGTATCGAAGAAGGCCGCGCTCGACGAGGCGGTCGAGCTGCTCGACCTCGTCGGCATCCCCGAGCCCCGGCGGCGGCTGGCCAGCTTTCCGCACCAGCTTTCGGGCGGCATGCGCCAGCGCGCGATGATCGCGGTAGCACTCGCCTGCAAGCCCAGCCTGCTGATCGCCGACGAGCCGACGACGGCGCTCGACGTCACCATCCAGGCCCAGATCCTGGAGCTGATGCAGCATTTGCAGCGTCAGACCGGCATGTCGATCGTCTTCATCACCCATAATCTGGGCGTGGTGGCCGAGGTGGCCGACCGGGTGCTGGTCATGTATGCCGGCCGCATCGTCGAGCAGGCGCCGGTGGTGCCGATCTTCGGGCGGCCGCTGATGCCCTACACCCAGGGCCTGCTGCGCTCGGTGCCGCGGCTCGACATGGTGGGCGGCGTGCATGAGGAACTGCACGCCATCCCGGGCAACGTGCCCGACCCCACGGCGATGCCGGCGGGCTGTGCCTTCCATCCGCGCTGCGCCCATTTCCAGCCGTCGCTCTGCGACACCGCGGTACCGGCACTGGAACTGGCCGAGCCCGAACATTCCGTCCGCTGCGCCCGCTGGCGCGACGTCAGCCAGGCGGTGCCCGCATGACCGAACAGCCCAAGCCCGTGCCGGGCGCCCCCGTGCTGGAGGTCGACGGCCTCGTGAAGCACTTTCCCATCGGCGGCGGCCTGTTCGGCCGCAGCCGCGACAAGGTGCGCGCGGTCGACGGCGTGTCCTTCAGCGTCGCCAAGGGCGAGGTGCTGGGCCTGGTCGGCGAGTCCGGCTCCGGCAAGACCACGGTCGGGCGCACGGTGCTGCGCCTCGATACGCCGACCGATGGCGCCATCCGCTTCCTCGGCCATGACATCACCCGCCTGAGCCGCGGCCAGCTCCGCCCCTTCCGGCGGCAGATGCAACTCGTCTTCCAGGACCCGTTCTCGTCCTTGAACCCGCGCATGCGGGTCGACCGCATCGTCGGCGCGCCGCTGGCCATCCACGAGCCCGCCATGCCGCTCGCCGAGCGCAACGGCCGGGTCGAGGACGCGCTGGCCATGGTCGGACTGCCGCGCAACTCGGGCGAGCGCTTCCCGCACGAGTTCTCGGGCGGGCAGCGCCAGCGCATCGGCATCGCGCGCGCCCTCATGCTGCGGCCGGAGCTGCTAGTGGCCGACGAGCCCGTCTCGGCGCTGGACGTGTCGATCCAGGCCCAGGTGGTGAAGCTGCTGCTCGACGTGCGGGCCAAGCTGGGCCTCACCATCCTCTTCATCGCCCACGACCTGGCGGTGGTGGGGCACGTCTCGGACCGCGTCGCCGTCATGTATCTGGGCAAGCTGGTGGAGATCGCCGACACCCGCACACTCTTCCGCGACCCGCGCCATCCCTATACCGAGGCGCTGTTCTCGGCCGCTCCGGTGCCCGACCCCACCATCCGGCGCCAACGCATCGTGCTGAAGGGGGATATCCCGAGCCCGATCAACCCGCCGTCCGGCTGCGCCTTCCGCACCCGCTGCCGCTATGCCCTGCCGGTCTGCTCGGTCGAAGTGCCGCCGCTGCGCGAGGTCGGCAAGGGCCACCTGAAGGCGTGCCTGCGCGACGACCTGAACCTCGTGCCCTGGCAGACCGGGGCCGGCGACGCGGTCCGGCCGGCCGCCGTCTGACCCCGAAATGACCGCTGCATCCACGCCCGGCCGCCGGCTGGTCGATCTGCTGGCGCGCCCGCGGGTGCTGGCCGCCCCCGGCGTCGCCGACGCACTGTCGGCCCGCCTGGTCGCCGAGGCCGGCTTCGATGCCGTCTACATGTCGGGCGACGCCACCACGGCCGTCCGCCTGGGCCAGCCCGATGTCGGCCTGCTGACCATGAGCGAGATGGTCGACAATGCCGCGCGCATCGCCGACGCGGTCGACCTGCCGGTCATCGCCGACGCCGACACCGGCTATGGCGGCCCGGTCAATGTCCGCCGCACGGTGCGCGAGTACGAGCGCGCCGGCGTCGCCGCCATCCAGATGGAAGACCAGGTCTGGCCCAAGCGTTGCGGCCATCTGGCGGGCAAGCGGGTGATCCCCGCGGCCGAGATGGCGGCCAAGGTGAAGGCCGCCGTCGATTCCCGCCGCGACCAGGATTTCCTCATCATCGCCCGCACCGACGTGCTGGCGATCGAGGGCTTCCAGGCGGCCCTCGACCGTGTCGGCCTCTATCGCGAGGCCGGCGCCGACATCCTTTTCGTCGAGGCGCCGACCAGCCTGGAACAACTCGCGGTCATCGGCCGCCTGCCGGCGCCGACCATGTACAACGCGTCCGCCAGCGGCCGCACGCCGATCATCGACCAGGACGAACTGACCCGGCTCGGCTTCGCGCTGGCCATATATCCCGGCCAGGCGACCTTCGCGGCCATCGCCGCCATCCGGTCGGTCCTGCGCCACATCCGCGAGACCGGCGACCCGCGCGACATGCCGGTGCCGCTCGCCAGCTTCACCGACTATGTGACGCTGCTGGGGCTGGAGGCGGTGCGGGACTTCGAGGCGGCCCACGGCACGCCGGAGGACCAGCAGGTCGGCATCTGACGGGCCTGCGGCGGCTACTCGGCCGCTGCCGCCATCGCGTCGTCCCGGCCGCGCGCCGCCTGCTCCAGCCAGCGCAGCAGGCGCGGGTCGTCGCAGGCCGTCACGTTGAAGCGCATCCAGGGCGAGGGTTCCAGGTTCGGCCGGAACACGACGCCCGGCGCCAGCACGATGCCCTGGGCGGCGGCGGCGCGCGTCAGCGGCATGGCGTCGGCGATGTGGGGGAAGCGCGCCCACACGAACATGCCGGCATCGGGCTCGGTGAAAAGCTCCAGGCCGATGCGCTCGAATGCCTGGATGACGGTGATCCGCGCCTCGGCGATGCGCTTGTGCAGCCGGGTCAGGAACTTGCGGTAGTGGCCGTCCACCAGCATGGCGTAGAGCACGCGCTCGACGAACTGTGAGCTGGTGATGTTCGACAGCATCTTGATGTCGGCCAGGTCGTCGACGATCGACTGGCGGGCGGCCACGAAGCCGACGCGCAGGCTACCCGACAGGGTCTTGGAGAAGCTGCGGGCATAGATCACCCGGTCGAGTTGGTCGAGCGAGGCCAGGCGCGCGGTGGGGCGGGTCTGGAGGTCGCAGAAGATGTCGTCCTCGACCACCAGGAAATCATGCCGCCCGGCCAGTTGCAGCACGCGGAAGCCGACATGCGGGCTCATGTCGGTGCCGGTCGGGTTCTGCAGGACGGACTGGGTGAAGTAGATTCGCGGCCGATGCTCGGCCGCCAGCCGCTCCAGCGCGTCCAGGTCTGGACCGTCGGGGTTGCGCGGCACCGCCAGCAACCGGGCGCCATGCAGCCGCAGGTTGCCGAAAAGGTTGTAGTAGCCGGGATCGTCGACCAGGACCGCGTCGCCTGGCCGCACGAACTGCCGCATGATCAGGTCCAGCGCCTGGCTGGTGCCGTGGGTCAGCAGGATCTGCGCCGGCCCGGCCGCGATGCCGCGCTCCGACAGCAGCAGGGCCAGATGCTCGCGCAGCGGCAGGTAGCCGAAAGGGTTGCCGTACTCGATCAGGTGGGGTCCCGCGCGCCGGGCGACCGCCGCCAGGCTGCGCCGCAGCCCCATTTCGTCCAGCCAGGCATTGGGCAGCCAGGGGCCGCCCGCCAGGATCGTGCCCTCGCCTGCATGCAGCAGCCGGCGGATCAGCGACACCAGCTCCTCGTTGCGCTTCTGTCCCTCGGTCGGCGGCAGGTGGCCCGGCTCCTCCCGGACCGCGGTCGTGAAGAAGCCGGCCCCGCGTCGGGCTTCCAGATAACCGAGCGCCACCAGCCGGTCATAGGCCTCCACCGCCGTGAAGCGGCTGATGCCGTGGACGTCGGCGAACTTGCGGATCGACGGCAGCTTGGCGCCGGCGCGCAGGAAGCGGTCGTCGATCTGCCGGCGGATCGCGCCCACCACCTGGTCGACCAGGGGTGTCGGGTCGCCGGGATTTATGGCGATCGGATGCATGATCCCAATGCCTCCACGAGACTGGCCTGCTGCCACGGCCGGTACAGAGTCGGGAAATGTCTCTGCAACTGTACATGTTTGTCTGGAAGATTGGCAGCCATTGTCAGTCCTCCAATCACGAGTGCAGGGAGATTGCCATGACTTCGATTTCCGTTGCCGATCGCCCGTCCCAGCCCGACCTTGGCGCGGTCAAGACGCGCCAGCAGGGTGCGTGGTCCTTCGGGGACTATGCGATCGTCGGCACGACGCTGCAGCTCGTCGGCGAGCAGTTGTGCGAAGCCACCGACTTGCGCGCCGGAAGCGAGGTTCTCGACGTTGCCGCCGGTAACGGCAACGCCTCCCTCGCGGCGGCCCGCCGCTGGTGCCGCGTCACCTCCACCGACTATGTCCCGGCCTTGCTGGAGCGCGGCCGCGAGCGCGCGGCGGCCGAGCGGCTCGACATTCGCTTCCAGCAGGCCGATGCCGAGGCGCTGCCCTTCGCCGACGCGTCGTTCGACGCCGTAGTCTCCACCTTCGGCGTCATGTTCACCCCCGACCAGGACCGCGCCGCGGCCGAGATGATCCGCGTCTGCCGCCCGGGCGGGCGCATCGGGCTCGCCAACTGGACGCCGGACGGCTTCATCGGCCAGCTCTTCAAGACCATCGGCGCCCACCTGCCGCCGCCGGCCGGGGTGAAGTCGCCCGCCCTCTGGGGCACCGAGGCCCGCATCCAGGAGATGTTCGGGCCCGACGCCGCCACGATCCAGGCGACGCGGCGCAGCTTCGCCTTCCGCTACCGCTCGGCCGCCCACTGGCTGGAGGTGTTCCGCACCTATTACGGCCCGGTGCTGAAGGCGTTCGCGGCCCTCGAACCGGCAGCCCAGGCGGCGCTGGAGGCCGATCTCGTCGCCCTCATCGGCCGCTTCAACCGCTCCGGTGACGCCACCATGGTCGCCCCCAGCGACTATCTCGAGATCGTCGTAACCCGGCGCTGAGGCCGGGCGTGACCCATATCGATCCGGCCGACGACCCGTGCCGGAAATGGCGGCCGGTCAGCCGGGGTGCCGCGCCTCGAAGGCGGCGATCCGGTCGGTCATCCGCAAGGTGAGGGACAGCGTGTCCAGCCCCTCCAGCAGGCAGCGGCGGCGGCGCGGGTCGATGGCGAACGGCGCCTCGGTCCCGTCGCTGTCGGCCACCACCTGGCGTTCCAGGTCGACCGTCAGCCGATGGCCGGGCCGGGCCTGGAGCAGGGTCAGAAGACGGGCAACGGTATCGGGCGGCAGCGTCACCATCAGCAGCCCGTTCTCGAAGGCGTTGTTGGCGAAGATCTCGCTGGCGCCGGGGCTGAGCACCGCCCGGATGCCGTAGTCGAGCAGGGCGAAGATCGCATGCTCGCGCGACGAGCCGCAGCCGAAATTGGCGCCCGCCACCAGGATGCCTGCATCGCGCCATGCCGGCCGGTTCAGCGCGAAATCGGCCCGCTCCTGGCCCGCACCATCGAAGCGCTCGTCGTGGAAGAGGCAGTCCGCCAGCCCGTCCTGGGGCCGGCGGTCGACGAAGCGGGCGGGGATGATGCGGTCGGTGTCGATGTCGGCCTCGGGCAGGGCGGCCGCGACGGCCGTCAGCCGGGTGAAGGCGCGCATCTCAGGCCCCTACCGCCAGGGTGCGGACGTCGGTCAGCCGGCCGG
The DNA here is from genome assembly GCF_006738645.1 of Stella humosa. GTDB lineage: Bacteria > Pseudomonadota > Alphaproteobacteria > ATCC43930 > Allostellaceae > Allostella > Allostella humosa. The sequence continues at coordinate 796,556 of NZ_AP019700.1, forward strand.
TGAGCGCGGCGGCCGCTGCCATCGCGGGGCTCATCAGGTGGGTGCGGGACCCCGGGCCCTGGCGGCCGATGAAGTTGCGGTTGGTGGTCGATGCGCAGCGTTCGCCGGGCGGCACCACGTCGCCGTTCTGGGCCACGCACATCGAGCAGCCGGGCGCGCGCCAGTCGAATCCCGATTGGCGGAAGACCGCGTCCAGCCCCTCCGCCTCGGCTTGCGCTTTCACCTGGGCCGATCCCGGCACGACCCAGCCGGGGACGGCGATCGTCCGCCCGGCGACGATGCGGGCGGCACTGCGCAGGTCCTCGATCCGGCCGTTGGTGCAGGAGCCGATGAAGACGCGGTCGATGGCGATGCCGGTCAGCGGCGTGCCCGGCACCAGGCCCATATAGTCGAGCGCCCGCTGCCAGGCCGCCTGCCGGCCGGCGTCGGGTGCCGTGGCCGGGTCCGGCACCCGCCCGCCGATCGGCAAGGACTGGTCCGGGCTGATGCCCCAGGTGACGACCGGCTCGATTGAACGGGCATCCAGGCGCACTTCGCGGTCGAAGACGGCGCCGTCGTCGCTGGCCAGGGTGCGCCAGCGGGCGACGGCCGCGTCCCAGGCCGCACCCGTGGGGGCGTGGGCGCGGCCAGCCAGATAGGCGAAGGTCGCCTCGTCCGGGGCCACCATGCCCGACCGGGCGCCGGCCTCGATCGACATATTGCAGAGCGTCAGCCGGCCTTCGACCGATAGCGCGCGGACCGCGCTGCCGGCATATTCGATGACCATTCCGGCCGCCCCGGCGGTGCCGAGGCGGGCGATCACGGCCAGCGCCATGTCCTTGGCGCCGATGCCGTCCGCGCCGATGCCGTCTGCGGCGGTGCCCTCGATCGTCACGCGCATGGTGCCGGGCTTGCGCATCCACAGGGTCTGGGTCGCCAGCACATGGCCGCACTCGGTCGACCCGATCCCGAAGGCGAAGGCGCCGACGCCGCCATGGGTCGAGGTGTGGGAGTCGTTGCAGACGATGGTGGTGCCCGGCAGGCTGATCCCCTGCTCGGGGCCGATCACATGGACGATGCCCTGGCGCGGGTCGCCCAGGCCGTAGAGCGGGATGCCGTGCCGGGCGGCGTCGCGGCCGATATCCTCGATCGCCCGGCGGCGATCGGCATGGGTCATCGCCTCGACCGGGCTGCCGTCGGTCGGCGGGTAGTGGTCGACCGTGGCGAAGGTGCGGTCGGGGCGGCGCACGCCCACGCCCTGTTCCTCCAGCACCTCGAACTTGCGCCGGGGGCCGTCCTGCAGAAAATGCCGGTCGATGTAGAGGAGGCCGAGCCCGTCCTCCTCGGCCACCAGGTGCGCCTGCCAGATCTTCTCGAAGAGCGTCAATGCCATGGCGCCAGCCTATGCAGGATAACGGCCACGATACCAGGCGACGAAGTCGGGAATGCCGATCTCCAGCGGCGTGCTGGGGGCAAAGCCCAGGTCGCGGGCGGATTCGGTGATGTCGGCGGCGGTGGCCTCGACATCGCCCGGCTGCATGCCCACCGGCTCGATGATGGCCGTGCGGCCCAGCGCCTGCTCCAGCAGCGCCACCAGCTTGGTCACCGGCTCCGGCCGGTTGTTGCCGAGGTTGTAGAGCCGGTGCGGCGGGCCGTCGCCCCAGGGCAGCGGCCGGTCGAGTGCTGCCAGCACGCCCGCCACGACGTCGTCGACATGGGTGAAGTCCCGCAGCAGCGTGCCATTGCCGAAGAGGCGGATCGGCCGGCCTTCGGAGATAGCGCGGGCGAAGAGGAAATAGGCCATGTCCGGCCGGCCCCATGGCCCGTAGACCGTGAAGAAGCGCAGGCCCACCAGGGGAATCCCATACAGATGGGCATAGACCCGCGACATAAGCTCGTCCGCCCGCTTGGTCGCGGCATAGAGCGAGACCGGCTGCTCCACCGGGTCGGTCACGGCATAGGGGCGCTTGGCGTTGGCGCCATAGACCGAGGACGTGCTGGCATAGACCATGCGCTTCAGGCCGGGCAGGGCGCGGGCCGCCTCCAGCACCTCGAGATGGCCGCCGACATTGGCACGGATATAGGCGCGCGGGTTCTCCAGCGAGTAGCGCACGCCGGCCTGGGCCGCCAGGTGGACGATGCGGTCGACCCCCGGATGGGCGGCCAGCACCTGGTCCAGCGTGGCCGGCTCCGCCAGGTCGCCGCGCACCATCGTGAAGCCGGGCTGCGGCGCCAGCAGGCCAAGGCGGGCCTCCTTCAGCCCGACGTCGTAGTAGGGGTCGAAACTGTCGACGCCGACCACCCGCTCGCCCCGGCGCAACAGGGCGCCGGCAACGTGGAATCCGATGAAGCCGGCGGCGCCGGTGACCAGCACGGTCATCGCAGGCGGCACGATATGGATGGGGCGGGCGGCACGGGGCGGAAGATACAGAAAACCTCCGACCGAGCGATCGGCATTTTTGTCCGGCCCGGCGCATTGTCGCTGGCGGGTGTGGGGGCTACCTTCCAGGCTTGAAGCCCCTGACCGGCTAGAAAGCCCCTGACCGGCTACCCGGAGGACACCCATGGCGTTGGCGGCCGTATCGCTCGACGACAAGTACGCGCTCGAATCCGGGCGGATCTTCCTCACCGGCACGCAGGCGCTGGTCCGCCTGCCGATGATGCAGCGCCAGCGCGACCTGGCGGCCGGGCTGAACACGGCCTGCTTCATCTCCGGCTATCGCGGCTCGCCCCTGGGCGGGCTCGACCAGGCGCTGGCGTCCGCCCGCCGCTTCGTCGAGAAGAATCACATCCGCTTCCAGCCGGGCGTGAACGAGGACCTGGCGGCGACCGCCATCCTGGGCAGCCAGCAACTGAACCTGTTCCCGGACGCCAAGTATGATGGCGTCTTCTCCATGTGGTACGGCAAGGGGCCGGGCGTCGACCGTTCGGGCGACGTCTTCAAGCATGGCAACTCCGCCGGCACCTCGCCCCATGGCGGCGTGCTGCTGCTGGCGGGCGACGACCACACCTGCAAGTCCTCGACCTTGGCCCATCAGAGCGAGTTCGCGCTGATGGATGCCTTCGTGCCGGTGCTGAACCCGGCCGGCGTCCAGGAATTCCTCGATCTCGGCCTGCATGGCTGGGCGATGTCGCGCTACTCGGCCTGCTGGGTCGGCTTCAAGACGGTGGCCGAGACGGTGGACAGCGCGGCCTCGGTCCATATCGACCCGTCGCGGCTGGAAATCGTCCTGCCGACCGATTTCGAGATGCCGCCGGGCGGCCTCAACGTGCGCTGGCCCGACGACCCGCTGGAGCAGGAGAAGCGCCTGCATCTCTACAAGGTGCCGGCGGCACTCGCCTATGCCCGCGCCAACCGGCTGGACCGGGCGGTATGGGACGGGCCGCGCCGGCGCTTCGGCATCGTCACCACCGGCAAGTCCTATCTCGACGTCCGCCAGGCGCTGGAGGACCTCGGCATCGACGAGGCCAAGGCGGCCGAGATCGGCCTCAGCATCTACAAGGTGGCGATGGTCTTCCCGCTGGAGACCGAGGGCCTGCGCGCCTTCGCCCAGGGGCTGGAGGAGGTGCTGGTCGTCGAGGAAAAGCGCGCCTTCATCGAGACGCAGTTGAAGGACGCGCTCTACAACCTGCCGGCCGCCCGTCGCCCGGTCGTCAGCGGCAAGCGCGACCCGTCCGGCCGCCTCGTCCTGCCTTCGCAGAACGAGTTGCTGCCGAGCGGCATCGCGCGCGTGATCGCCGACCGCATCGAGCGCTTCCACACCAGCGATGCGATCCGTGCCCGCCTGGCCCTGATCGACCAGCAGGAGCGGCAAGCAGCCGCCACCAAGCCGGCACTGGTTCGCACGCCCTATTTCTGCTCCGGCTGCCCGCACAATACGTCGACCCGCGTGCCGGAGGGCAGCCGGGCAGTGGCCGGCATCGGCTGCCACTACATGGCGGTGTGGATGGACCGCGACACCCAGACCTTCACCCAGATGGGTGGCGAGGGCGCGTCCTGGGTCGGCCAGGCGCCGTTCAGCAACACCAAGCACATCTTCGCCAACATCGGTGACGGCACCTACTTCCACTCGGGCTACCTGGCGATCCGCTTCGCCGTCGCCTCGAAGACGACCATCACCTACAAGATCCTGTTCAACGACGCCGTCGCCATGACCGGCGGCCAGCGCCATGACGGCGACCTGAACGTGCCGGCGATCACCCGCCAGGTGCATGCCGAGGGCGTGCGCCGCATCGCGGTCGTCACCGACGAGCCGGACAAGTACCCGATCGGCACCAGCTTCGCGCCGGGCGTCACCATCCATCACCGCGACGACCTGGATGCCGTCCAGCGCGAACTGCGCGAGTGCCCGGGCGTCTCGGTGCTGGTCTATGACCAGACCTGTGCCGCCGAGAAGCGGCGCCGGCGCAAGCGCGGCACCATGGCCGATCCGCAGCGGCGTGCCTTCATCAACGAGAGCGTCTGCGAGGGCTGCGGCGACTGCTCGGTCAAGTCGAACTGCCTGTCGGTGGTGCCGGTGGAGACGGAGTTCGGCCGCAAGCGCACGATCGACCAGTCCTCCTGCAACAAGGACCTGTCCTGCGTGAAGGGCTTCTGCCCCAGCTTCGTCACCGTCGAGGGCGGACAGTTGCGCAAGCGCAAGGCGGGCGGGGGTCCGGTCGCGGTCGTGGCCGACCCGCCGGAACCCACCTTGCCGCCGACCGACCGGCCCTACGGCATGATCGTCACTGGCGTCGGCGGTACCGGGGTCGTGACGATCGGCGCGCTGCTCGGCATGGCGGCGCATATCGAGGGCAAGGGCTGCTCGACCCTCGACATGACCGGGCTGGCGCAGAAGGGCGGCGCGGTCTTCAGCCATGTCCGCATCGCCGCCCGGCCCGAGGACCTGCACGCCACCCGCATCTCGGCCGGGGCGGCCGACCTGATCCTGGCATGCGATATGGTGGTGGCGGCCAGCGCCGACGCCATGGGCAAGATCCGCCCGGGCGTCACCCGCGCGGTCGTCAACAGCCAGGCGACGGTGACCGGCGAGTTCACCCGCAATCCCGATTTTCGCTTCCCGGCGGACCGGCTCGAAGGGGCGATCCGCGACGCCGTCGGCGTGGATCGCACGGACTTCGTCGACGCCACCCGCATTGCCACCGCCCTCCTGGGGGATTCGATCGCGGCCAACCTGTTCATGCTGGGCTTTGCCTACCAGCGTGGGCTGATCCCGGTTTCGGGCGCGGCGATCGAGAGTGCCATCGAGCTGAATGCCGTTGCCGTCGAGTTCAACCGCAACGCCTTCCGCTGGGGCCGGCGGGCCGCCCATGACCGGGCCGCGGTCGAGCAGGTGGCGACCCCGCCCGCGGCCGTGGCCCGGCCGGCGCCGGCCGCCAGCCTGGCCGACATCGTGGCGCTGCGGGTGGAGCAGCTCACCGCCTATCAGAATGCCGCCTATGCCGGTCGCTATGCGGCCCTGGTCGCCCGGGTCGAGGCGGCCGAGCGGGGAAGGGCGCGCGGCATGACGGGCTTGGCTGAGGCCGTCGCGCGCAACTACTACAAGCTGCTGGCCTACAAGGACGAGTACGAGGTTGCCCGCCTCTATACGGACGGCACCTTCCGCCGGCGCCTGGAGGAGCAGTTCGAGGGCGATTTCAAGCTGCGCTTCCATCTGGCACCGCCGTTGCTTGCGGAACGGGACGAGGCCGGCCGGCTGAAGAAGCGGGCCTATGGACCTTGGATGATGTCGGCCTTCGGCTTGCTGGCGAAGCTGAAGTTCCTGCGTGGCGGTGCATTCGACCCGTTCGGGCGGACGGCGGAGCGCCGGGGCGAGCGGCAACTGATTGCCGACTATGAAACGGCGATCGAGGAGGTGATGGGTGGACTGGTTCCGGACAACCATCGCCTGGCGGTCGAGATCGCCAGCCTGCCCGAGCGCATTCGCGGCTACGGCCACGTGAAGGAGGAGAGCCTGAAGGCGGTCCGGCGCAGCGAGGCGATGCTGCGCCAGGCCTTTCGCGAACCGGCGGCAGCCGCCACGGCCGCGGAGTAGGGGCGGGCTGCAGACGCATTCGGGGAACGCGGGTGCGGTCGACCACGACCGGCCATTGACGGAAAGGGGATAGGGCCGGCCGTGCTGGATACGCTATCCGACAGCCAGATCATGGCGGTGCTGGAAGGCATCGCCTGCGCGGCGTTCGTGGTCGATGTCGAGGCCGATGGCGGATTTCGCTATCTGGGGCTCAATGCGGCGCACACGGCGTCGAGCGGTGTCGCCCAGTCGATGCTGGCGGGACAGCCGCCGCACGCGGTGCTGCCGCAGGACGCGGCCGATGCCGTCTGCGCCCGCTATCGCAGTTGCGTCGAGGCCCGCGGGCCGGTGCGCTACGAGGAACGGCTCGTGCTGGCGCACCAGCCGCGCTGGTGGTCGACCGCGCTGATGCCGATCCTGGACGCCGACGGGCGGGTGCGCCGCATCCTGGGAACGTCCTTCGACATCACCGCCCAGAAGGCGCTGGAGGCCGAACTGCGCCAGTCGCGCGGCTTCCTCCAGACCGTGATCGACCATGTGCCGGTGCCGATCTTCTGCAAGGACGCCTCGGACCTGCGCTACGTCTTCGCCAATCGCGCGGTGGCGCAGGTCGTAGGCCCCGGCGTCGACATGGTCGGCGCCAGCGACTTCGACCTCTATCCGCCCGATCAGGCAGCCGGCTTCCAGGCCCGCGACCGCGAGGTGCTGGCCAGCGGCGAGCCGATGACCGTCGAGACGGAGGTCGCCACCACCGCGTCGGGAGACCGGATCCTGCGCACGCGCAAGCTGCCGATCGCGGGCCCGGACGGCGAGCCGAAATGGCTGCTCGGCGTCAGCGAGGACGAGACCGAGCGCCGCAACGGCGAGGAGGCGCTGGCGGCAGCCAATGATTTCCTGCAGGTCATGCTGGACAGCATGCCGGTGATGATCACCTGCAAGGACGCGTCCGACCTCCGCTACACACTGATCAACCGCGCCGGGGAGTACTATTTCGGCCGCCCGCGCGAGGATGTCGTCGGCCGGCTGGCGAGCGACATCTTCCCGTCCTTCTGGGCCGAGGAGTTCGAGCGACGCGACCGCTCGGCGCTGGCCAGCGAACTGCCGGTCACGGTCATGGAGGTGATCGACACCAGGGACGGGCCGCGGCGGGTGCGCTCGACCAAGCTGGTGATCCGCGATGGGGATGGCACGCCGCGACATCTCCTCGGCATCACCGAAGACGTGACCGAAAGCCACCGCGCCGAGGAACGCCTGCGCGATGCCATCGAGAGCCTGCAGGACGGCTTCGTGCTGTTCGACAAGGACGACCGGATCGTCCTCCACAATGCGCGCTTCCTCGACATCTACCCGCACCTGCGGGCGATGGCCCCGCTTGAAGGCGTGACTTTTCAGGAGACCATTCGGGCAGGGCTGGAATGGCGGTCCGCCCTCATGCCGCCGGCAGAGGCCGAGGCCCAGGTGGCCCGGCGCATCGCCAACTGGCGGCGCGGGCCGGCCCACGCCTTCGAGCAGCGGGTGCCCGGCGACCGCTGGGTGCTGGCGAGCGAGCGTCCCACGGCCGACGGTGGCGTGGTCGGCATCCATACCGACATCACCGCCCAGAAGCAGGCGGAGATCCGTCTGGTCGATGCCATCGAGAGCATCGACCAGGGGTTCATCCTGAGCGGCGCCGACGACCGGGTGATCCTGTCGAACCGTCGCATCCGCGAGATGACGCCCGCGGCCGGGCCCGACATGGTGCCGGGCACCGGGATCCTCGAGTTGATCCGGCGCTGCGAGGAATCCGGCGACTATCGCCCTGGCGCCGCGCCGCTCGAGGAGATGATCCAGCAGCGCTACCGCCTGCATCGCGAGGGCACGACCGAGGGCATCGAGCGGCAACTCCGGGACGGCCGCTGGATCATGGTCAGCCAGCACGTCACGCCGAACGGCCTGCGGGTCGGCCTGCGCACCGACATCACCCTGATGAAGGCGCGCGAGCAGCAGTTGACGGAGGTGCGCGACCATCTCCAGCAGCAGACCGCCCGGCTTATCCAGCTAACCGGCGACCTGCGCCAGGCGCGCCAGCGGGCCGAGGACGCCAGCCGCGCCAAATCGCAGTTCCTGGCGATGATCAGCCACGAGCTGCGCACGCCCTTCACCGGGATCCGCGGCATGGCTGACCTCCTGGCCGGGACGGCCGTCGACGACGAGCAGGCGCGCTACCTGGATGTCATGCGCCGGTCGATCGAGCGGCTGCTGACCCTGCTCGACCAGATCCTGGACTTCTCGCGGATCGAGGCCGGCCGCATCGAGATCGCCGCACTGCCGATGGCGCCGGCGCGGCTGCTGGCCGATGCCGCCGCCACCTTCGCGCCCGGGGCGGAGGCCAAGGGCCTGGAGCTCGAATACCGGATCGGGGCCGACGTGCCGGCCGAGGTGGCGGGCGATGCCGCCAAGACCACGCAAATCCTGGCCAACCTCGTCGGCAACGCGGTGAAGTTCACCGAGCAGGGGCGCATCCTGCTGACGCTGGATGTCGAGCGCGACGGCGATGCGCGCTACCTGCGGTGGACCGTCGAGGACAGCGGCATCGGCCTGTCGGACGACGAGATATCCCGCCTGTTCGAGCCCTTCAGCCAGGCGGACGAATCGACCAGCCGGCGATTCGGCGGCACCGGTCTGGGGCTCGCCATCTCGCGCCGGCTGACCGAGGCGATGGGGGGCGGCATCGGGGTTGCCGGCGCGCGCGGCCAGGGGGCCCGCTTCTGGTTCCGCACGCCGCTGCGCGCGGTGGAGCGGCTGGCGGACGCCCCGGTCGAGCCAGTGCCGGCGCCGATCGGCGGCACATCGGCCGCTCCCGGCCGGCGGGTGCTGATCGCCGAGGATGATTCGATCAACCAGTTGCTGATCGACACCATGCTGAAGCGCTGGGGGTACGAGACGGTCGTGGTCGGCGACGGGCGGCTCGCGCTCGACCGGCTGGCATCCCAGGCGTTCGATGTCGTGCTGATGGACATCAACATGCCGGTGATGGACGGGCCGACGGCCGTCCGTGCCCTGCGCGCCGGCGGCGGACCGATGGCTGCCGTCCCCGTCTTCGCCCTAACCGCCGACGTGCTGCCGGACCATCTGGCCGGCTATCGCCGTGCCGGCTTCACCGACGTGATGACCAAGCCGGTCGACTGGGCACGCCTGCGGGCGCTGCTGGAGACGGCAGCCGCCCGCTGAGCGGCATCAGCGGCGGCGCTTGCCGCGAAACTGGCTGAAGGACACGACCTCGGAGAAGCGGCTGTGCCGGGCGACGGTATTGCGGTCGCCGCGCTCGACGATGGAGGCGTGGGCCACGGTGTAGCCGCGCTTCTCGAGCAGTTCTACCAACTGCGTGATGTATTCGTTGACGACCGGCAGGGCCATGGCCTCGGCGATGTCGGTGCCGGCCGCCGTCAGCCGGTAGCAGGGCAGGACCAGCTTGCGCTCGGGCTCGGCCGCGGTCACCCGCAGCACCCGGTCGGCCAGGAGCAGGTGGGTCTGGAAGCGATCCTCGATCTGGCTCGGGAACTGCTTCACGTTGCTGCCGCCCGACCGCAGCAGGCGGCATTCCTCGAAATAGAACAGGTCCTCGCCGTCCAGGCCGTACTTCTCGTAGAAGCTGTCCTTCAGGCGGACGACGAAATTGCCGATGGCGAACTGCGCCAGCTTGGTGAAGCGCGTCAGCTCCTGGGCATCCATCGTGCGCATGTGCAGCAGGGCGGCCAGCGACACGGTGCCCGGGCGCAAGGTCTCGGTCGCCAGCATGCGGGCATAGATCGTCTGCACCGCCGGGTCGTGCGCATCGGCCGCGGAAGCAAGGAAGCGGTCGAGCCACATCGGCGACGGCCGGCCCTCGCCGACGCGGCCGACCAGGGCCCGCCGTGCCAGGCCCGCGATCGTCAGGAGGGTCTGCTGGCGCCGCTCGTCCCACGCGCCCCGCAGCAGGCTCGCCTGGCGTTCCGGCGGCACCGTCTCGCCCGCCTCGTCGAGCAGGCCCAGCAACTGGCCGACCGTGTCGACGAAACGGCGATGCCGCTGGCGCGCCGGCGTCTCCGAGGGCCGCTTGCCTGCCGCTGTGGCGGGCTCGGGATCGGCGGTGGCGGGATCGGGAGGGGAGACCGGGTCTTCGTCGGTCCCCGCCCCGCCGTCATTCCCCGGTTTCGACATCGGGCAGCATGCCGAGCGCCCGCTTGTAGACGTCGATCAGCTCTTCCTGTTCCTGCAGGTCGGCCTCGTCCATCTTCCGGATGCGGATCACCTGGCGCATGATCTTGGTGTCGAAGCCCTCGCTCTTGGCCTCGGCATAGACCTCCTTGATGTCCTCGGCCAACGCCTTCTTCTCTTCCTCCAGGCGCTCGATGCGCTCGATGAAGGACCGAAGCTGGTCGGCGGTGACGCCGGCGGTGACCACGCTCTGGGTCTTCTCGCCCCGCTCGCTGCGAAGCTCGGCTGCGCGTGCCATCAGTGCCCCTTGTGTCCCTGGCTCTGGTCGAACGCCTTCTTCTGCTCCACGCTGGCCTCCTTCTGGTGCTTGGACTTCCACTCGTCGTAGGGCATGCCGTAGACGATCTCGCGCGCGGCCGGGTCGGACAAGGCTACACCCCGCTCCTCGGCCGCGGCCCGGTACCATTTGGACAGGCAATTGCGGCAGAAACCGGCCAGGTTCATCAGGTCGATGTTCTGCACGTCGTCGCGCTCGCGCAGGTGCTGCACCAGATGGCGGAAGGCGGCCGCCTCCAGTTCGATCCGCGTCTTGTCGTCCATGGCGGTCCTCCTCGTGCCGGGGTCAGTAATGCCGGATGGCGTAGAGCTTCGGGTCGGCAAGGATCGGTTTCAAGGCCGCTGCCAGCCGGTCGGCCCATTCGACCACGCCGGTCTCGTCGGCGATCAGGTCCTGGCGGATCTCCACCAGGACGTGCGGCAGCCCGCCGCCGGTGCCGTGGTGGGCGGTGGTGTAGCCCTGCGGCCGGCGGGCGGAGTAGGGCTCGTTGTCGCCCACGACCAGCCCGTCGATCGCCCCCAGCGCGTCCATGAGCGGCCGGGCAATCCGCGGATCCTGGTCCCACAGGATGCCGACATGCCAGGGGCGGGCAAAGCCGTTCATGGCCGGGGTGAAACTGTGGATGGAGACGAGGGCCGGCACCCGCCCGGCGGCAATGAACCCGGCGATGCGGTCTGTCACCGCCTGCTGGTAGGGACGGAACAGGGCGGTCGATCGTGCGTCGGCCTCGGCTGCCGTCAGTCCGGCATTGCCGGGGATGGCGACGCCGTCGGAGGTGGCCGGCGATGCGCCCGGGCTGCCGGGATGGCGGTTGCAGTCCAGCACCAGGCGCGAATAGCCGGTGAAGAGCGCCGGCGCGTCCAGCAGGACCGCCATCCGCTCCGTCACCGCCGCGGCACCGATGTCCCAGGCGATGTGGCGGCCAAGCTCGTCCGGCGATAGCCCCAGCGTACCCAGGCTGGCCGGGATGCGGTTGCTGGCATGGTCGCAGAGCAGCAGCAGCGGCGCCCGCCCGCCATCGTTGGCGACGCGCCAGGCCGGCGGGTCGTCCGGGCCCAGCAGGGGGCCGTTCAGGGGCGTGGCTCGGTCGTTCATCGGGGCCGGATCTCGTCGAAGGCAGCCGGGACTTATAGGCGCCGGGCGTTTGCGACGAAAGGAGGTTCGACGGAAGGGAGGGGGCGGCCACCGGCGCGTGCCTGGGCTATAAGCATCCCGCCCATGCCGAGCCCGTCCCGCCGTCCATCCGCGTTCCACCTGGCCCTGGTCGCCCTCGCCGTCGGCGGGGCCTGCATCGCCCTGTCGCCGATCCTGGTGCGCCTGTCCGAGGTCGGGCCGACGGTGACCGCGTTCTGGCGGGCGGCCCTGGCCGTGCCGATCCTGGCCCTGCTTGTGGCCGCGGCCGACCGCGCGCCCATGCCGATCCGGCCGGTCGACCGCTGGCGGCTGCTGGCAGCGGGCGTGTTCTTCGCGGGCGACCTTGCCTTCTGGCATTGGTCGATCCGCTTCACCAGCGTTGCCAACGCCACGCTCTTCGCCAACTTCAACCCGATCTTCGTCGCCTTCGGCGCCTGGCTGCTGTTCGGCGAGCGGGTGAGCGCGCGTTTCCTCGGCGGCATGGCGCTGGCCTTCGCGGGCGCGCTCTGCCTGCTCGGCCAAAGCATGCGGATCGGCGGCGACCATGCCCTGGGCGATGGGCTGGGGGTGGCGACGGCGATGTGCTGGTCCGGCTACTTCCTGGTCGTGCGCAGCCTGCGCGCGCGCCTGGGAACGGGCGGCATCATGCTGTGGACGTCGCTGGCGACGGCGGTCGTGCTGCTGCCGGTCGCCTGGATCTCGGGCGAGGGGTTCTGGCCGGCGACGCTGGCGGGCTGGGCGGTGCTGGTCGGGCTGGGGCTGCTGTCCCACGCCCTGGGCCAAGGGCTGATCGCCTTTGCGCTGGCCCATCTGCCGGCCGGCTTCTCGGCCCTGGCGCTGCTGTCCGAGCCGGTGCTGGCGGCGCTCTTCGCCTGGGCCTGGCTGGGCGAGGGGCTGGGCTGGCTGCAATGGCTGGGCGGGCTGGCGGTGCTGGCCGGCATCGCGGTCGCCGCGCGCGGTCTCGGCCGGCCGCGACGGGCCATGGCCAGCGGAGCGATTGCCGAGCGCCCCGCCGGCCCATAGTGTCGGGCAAACGCCCGAAGCCTGCTGCCCGAAGCCTGCTGCCTGAAGCCTCCAGGGGACCGCATGACCGTGATGCCCGCGCCAGATGCGCTGTTGCGCGACCTTTTCGCCGCCGCCTTGGCCGCCGCCGATCCCGCGCTGGCCGTGCCGCGCTTCCTGCCGCCGCCGCCCCGCGGCCGCACGATCGTGGTCGGTGCCGGCAAGGCCGCCGCCAGCATGGCGGCCGCGGTCGAGGCACATTGGCCGGGGCCGCTGGAAGGGCTGGTCGTCACCCGATATGGCCATGCCGTGCCGTGCCGGCGCATCCGCGTGGTAGAGGCATCGCACCCGATGCCGGATGCCGCCGGCACCGCGGCGGCGGAAGAGATCCTGGGGCTGGTGCGTGGCCTGGGGCCGGACGACCTGGTGCTGTGCCTGGTCTCGGGCGGTGGCTCGGCCCTGCTGGGCCTGCCGGCACCCGGCATCACGCTCGACGACAAGCGCGCGCTGACGACCGACCTGCTGCGCTCTGGTGCCACGATCGGCGAGATCAACACGATCCGCAAGCACCTGTCGGCGATCAAAGGTGGCCGGCTGGCCCAGGCGGCCGCCCCCGCGCGCCTGGTGGCGCTGGCCATCTCCGACGTGCCCAACGACGACCCGGCGGTGATCGCCTCCGGCCTGACCGTGCCGGACCCGACCACCTATGCCGATGCCCGGGGTGTGCTGGCCAAGTACGGCATCACTCCGCCGCCGGCCATTGCCGCCCGCCTGGCGGCAGCGCTGGACGAGACGCCCAAGCCGGGCGACCCCATCTTCGCCAACACCCGCTTCGTCATGGTGGCGACGCCGCAGATGGCGCTCGACGCCGCGGCCGAGCGCGCGCGGGCGGTGGGGCTCACGCCCATCGTCCTGGGCGATGCCATCGAGGGCGAGGCGCGCGACGTGGCGCTCGTCCACGCCGCCATCGCCCGCCAGGTGCAGCGCCGCGGCCAGCCCCTGCCGGCACCGGCCGTGCTGCTGTCGGGCGGCGAGACGACCGTCACGGTGCGGGGCCGGGGCCGGGGGGGCCGCAACGCGGAGTTCCTGCTGGCGCTGGCGGTTGCGTTGGATGGCGCACCCGGCATCCACGCGCTGGCGGGCGACACCGACGGCATCGACGGCACCGAGGACAATGCCGGCGCCCTGCTGCATCCAGACAGCATCCAGCGCGGTCGCGCGGCCGGGATCGAGGCGCGCGAGCGCCTGGCCGACAATGACGGCTACGGCTTCTTCGCGGGCCTGGGCGACCTTGTCCGCACCGGCCCGACGCTGACCAACGTCAACGACTTCCGGGCGATCCTCGTATTGCCGGTTTCATGAGCGGGAATTCATGCGGCAGGGCGGTCGCGCTCGTCCGGGCGGGCGTGTATCGTCGATCACTGGTCCAGTCTCGGGAGGAACGATGCGGCGGAATCGCAGCACCAAGATCGTGGCGACGCTGGGACCGGCGAGCGGCACGCCAGAGGTCATCGGCGCGCTGTTCGATGCCGGGGTCGACGTCTTCCGGCTGAATTTCAGCCACGGCACCCACGACGAGCATCGCGTGCGCTACGACGTGATCCGCGCCATCGAGCAGGAGCGCAAGCGCCCGATCGGGATCCTGGTCGACCTCCAGGGACCAAAGCTGCGCGTCGGCACCTTCGCCGACGGCAAGATCATGCTGAAGGCCGGGCAAGGCTTCCGGCTCGACCTGACCGACAAGCCGGGCGACGAGACCCGGGCACCGTTGCCCCATCCGGAGATCTTCGAGGCGATCTCGCCCGGCACCGACCTGCTGCTCGATGACGGGCGCATCCGCCTGCGCGTCGAGAAGGTGCGGGGCAAGGTGGCCGAGACGCTGGTCATCACCGGCGGCCCGCTCAGCAACCGCAAGGGCGTCAACGTACCCAATGCCGTGCTGCCCGTGTCGGCGCTGACCGACAAGGACCGCCGCGACCTGCGCTTCGGCCTGGACATCGGCGCCGACTGGATCGCGCTCTCCTTCGTGCAGCGGCCCGAGGACGTGGCCGAGGCGCGCAAGCTGATCGAGGGCCGTGCGGCCGTCATGGTGAAGCTGGAGAAGCCCCAGGCGATCGAACGGTTGCAGGAGATCCTCGACCTGACCGACGCCGTGATGGTCGCGCGCGGCGACCTCGGCGTCGAGATGCCGCCCGAGGACGTGCCGGGGTTGCAGAAGCGTATCGTGCGGGCGTGCCGCGTCGCCGGCAAGCCGGTGGTGGTGGCGACCCAGATGCTGGAATCGATGGTGCAGTCGCCCGCCCCCACGCGCGCCGAGGCATCCGACGTGGCGACCGCGGTCTATGACGGCGCCGATGCGGTGATGCTGTCGGCCGAGACCGCGGCCGGCGCCTACCCGCGCGAGGCGGTCGAGATCATGAACCGCATCATCGCCAAGGTGGAGCAGGACCCGCTCTACCGGCCGATCATGGATGCCGAGCATTCCCAGCCCGAGCATACCGCCGCCGACGCCATCTCGGCGGCAGCCGCCCAGGTCTCGCAGACCATCGGGGCGGCCGCCATCTGCACCTTCACGACATCCGGTTCGACCACTCTGCGCGCGGCGCGCGAGCGGCCGACCTCGCCCATCCTCGGGCTGACGGCGCATGTGGGAACCGCCCGCCGGCTGGCCGTGTTGTGGGGGGTGCACTGGGTTCTGACCCGCGACATCCGATCCTTCTCGGACATGGTGGAACGAGCCCGCAAACTTGCGGTACAGGAGGGCTTCGCGCGCTCCGGGGACCGGATCGTGATCACTGCCGGCGTGCCGTTCGGGACGCCGGGCTCCACCAACACGCTGCGCATCGCCTGGGTCGAATAGATCGGCTTTCCACGCTAGGATGCCGATTCGATGGGGACCGTCGCATCGGCCTCGTCGGCGATGGGGGAAACGAGCCTTTCTGCATGAAGATCAAGGTTTGGGCGGAAGAGATCGCCCGGCGTCATCTTGACCCGGATGCGATCCGGCGGACCTATGACCGGTATGCCCGGGTCTATGACGGTATTTTCGGCCCGATCCTGAATCCCGGGCGGCGGCGTGCCGTCGCCGCGGCGGAACGGGCGCCGGGCTTGCGCGTGCTGGAGGTGGGGGTCGGCACCGGCCTTTCGCTGCCGCTCTACAAGTCCTCGCAGGTCGTCGGCATCGACGTTTCCGACAAGATGCTGGACCAGGCGCGCCGCCGCGTGGCCCGCCTGGGCCTGACGCATGTCGAGGACCTGCGGGTGATGGACGCCGAGGCGATGGCCTTCCCGGCGCAGTCCTTCGACTCGATCGTGCTGATGCACGTGGCCTCGGTCGTGCCGCATCCCGACCGCCTGATGGTGGAGGTGCGCCGCGTGCTGAAGCCAGGTGGCGAGGCGCTCGTGCTGAACCATTTCTGGACCGGGCGCGGGCCGATGAGCGTGGTCGAGCGGGCGCTGGCGCCGGCCTCCAACACCATCGGCTTCCGGCCGCTGTCGCTGGACGAGCTGATCTCGGTCACCCCGCTCACCTTCGTGGCGGAGGAGCGCGTGAACCTGTTCGGCTACTGGAGCCTGGTGCGCTTCCGCCGCGACTGAACGGCCGCGCAAGCTCCGGATATAATGGCGGGCGGGGAGGCCCCAGGTTAGGGCATCAACGAACGGAGCCCTGCCATGGAAGCGATGTCGATGAACGAGGCGGCCTGCTGGACGGCGGTCGTCGATCGCGACGAGGCCGCCGCCGGACGGTTCGTCTATGCCGTGCGGACGACGGGCATATTCTGCCGCGCCGGCTGCGCCAGCCGCCGGCCGCGCCGCGAGAACGTGGCCTTCTATCCCCTGCCCGAGGCCGCGCGCGCGGCCGGCTTCCGCGCCTGCCTGCGCTGCCGGCCGGATGCGGTAGAGAGCCAGGACGAGCGCGTGGTGCTGGTCCGCCGGGCCTGCCGCCTGATCGAGGCGGCCGACGAGAGCCCGCCCGGCCTGGCCGAGCTGGGCCAGGCGCTGGGCGCCAGCCCCTTTCACCTCCAGCGCCTGATGCGGCAGTTCCTCGGCCTGTCGCCCAAGGAATATGCCGACGCGCTGCGCATCCGCCGGTTCCGCGACGACCTGAAGGCGGGGGAGGGGATCGCCGGCGCCACCTTCGGTGCTGGCTTCGGCTCGTCCAGCCGCGTCTATGAGCGGGCTGCCCGCGAACTGGGGATGACCCCCGGCCGCTACCGCCGCGGTGGCACGGGCGAGCGCATCGCCTATGCCGCGGCCGATGGGCCGCTAGGCCAGGTGCTGGCCGCCGCGACCGATGTCGGCGTCTGCTTCGTGGCCCTGGGCGACGACGTGGAACGGCTGAAGGCCGACCTGGCGGCCGAGTTTCCGGCAGCCGAACTGGCGGCGGACGACAGCGGGCTGGCCGACATCCTGGCGGCCGTCATCGACTATCTGGAAGGCCGGTTGCCCCACCCCGAGCTGCCGCTCGACCTGCGCGGCACCGCCTTCCAGCGGCGCGTCTGGCAGGAGTTGCAGAAGATCCCATCGGGCGACACGGCCAGCTACGGCGAGATCGCCCGGCGCATCGGCCAGCCGGCTGCGGTGCGGGCGGTGGCACGGGCGTGCGCCACGAACCCGGCCGCGCTGGTCGTGCCCTGCCACCGCGTCGTGCGCGGCGACGGCACGCTGTCCGGGTATCGCTGGGGCACCGACCGCAAGGCGAGCCTGTTGAAGAGCGAGCGAGAGCGGGCGGTTGCCGGCACGGGCGGCCGACGGTCGGCGCTCTCCGCCGGCTAGCCCGGGACGGGAGGCCGGTCGGCTGCGACGGGTGCGGGCAGGCATGGCATGACGGCCGCGATGTCGTCGGCCATGCCCGCTGTCAGCCAGTCGCGGATATCGAGCACGACCTGGCGGATGGCGCGCGCCCGCGGCGCGATCAGATGGTGGGTGCGGCCCGTGGCGATCCGCCGGGCCGACGCCGGCACCAGCGCGCCGTTCCGGATCTGGCTGGCAACCACACCCAGCCAGCCGAGCGCGATGCCCTCGCCATTCATCGCCGCCTGGACGACCACCGCATAGTCGGGGAATTCCAGCCAACTGGCCTGCCGGGAGCGCCGTTGCCCGATCTCGCCCCACAAGGCGGTCCACTCAAGCTGGCGATCGGTCAGGTTCAGCAGCGTGTGGCCGGCGCCGTCGGAGGCGTGGTCGAGCGGACCATGCGCCCGGAGGTATGCCGGGCTGCATACGGGAACGACGATCTCCGGCGCGAAGTCCCAGCGGTGATAGAGGGGGTCTTCGTCCGCCAGCATGCGCGTGGCCAGGTCGACATTGGTGGCCGGCCCCCGCAACGCGCCCGAGATGAGCTCGAAGCGCAGGTCGATCGTCGGAAAGGCGGCGTTGAAGGCGCCCAGGCGCGGCACGAACCAGTGGGTGACAAAGGCGCTGGATAGCGACAGCGTGACCGCCGGCCGGCGGCTGCCGTCCGCCAGCAGCCCCTCGATCGCGGTCTCGATCTGGCCGAACCCGGATCGCAGCGCGTCATGCAGCGACCGCCCTTCGGCCGTCAGGGTCAGCCCCGATGGCCCCCGGATGAACAGCTTCACGCCCAGCGCCGCCTCGAGCTGCGCGACGTTGCGGCTGACCGAGGGCTGCGTGACGTTGAATTCGCGCGCGGCCGCGCTGCAACTGCCCGTTCGCGCGGCCGCCTCGAAGACGTACAGGCCGCGTGCCGAGGGGACGAGACTGGCCAGTCGGGACATGCGTCCAGCGTATAGCCACCCAAAGATTAATCCAGCTTCCTATCGTCGTGAGAAGGCCGGACGCTGCCAGCACGCACGGGCGGCGCGGGAACGGACAGGCAGGGCATGAGCGGCATCGCGACCATCGACAGCGAACCCCCGGCGGGCGCGGACGACCCGCTGCTGCGACCGTTCCGGCTCAGGCATCTCGTCCTGCGCAACCGCATCGTCAGCACCAGCCATGCCTCGATGCTCGACGATGGCGGCCTGCCGCTGGAGCGCTACCAGCGGTATCACGAGGAAAAGGCCCTGGGCGGCCTGGCGCTGACGATGTTCGGCGGCTCGGCCATGACCTCGCCCGATTCCAACTGGGGCGGCGGGCAACTCGACGTCTCCACTGACGGCATCGTCCCGCATTTCCAGGCGCTGGCGGCGCGCATCCACCGCCACGGCGCAGCGGCCATGTGCCAGATCTCCCATCTGGGCCGCCGCGCCAGCTCCGCCACGGCGAACTGGTTGCCAGCGGTCGCCCCCTCGCGCGTGCGGGAGACGCGCACGCGCAGTTTTCCGCGGGAGATGGACGCCGCCGACATCCGGCGCATCGTCGCCGACTATGGCGCGGCCGCCTTGCGCTGCAAGGAAGGCGGTCTCGACGGGCTGGAGACGGTGACCGGCGGGCACCTGATCGGCCAGTTCCTGTCGCCGCGCACCAACCATCGGTCCGACGGCTTCGGCGGCTCGCTCGAGAACCGGGTGCGCTTCGGCCTGATGGTGCACGAGGAGATCCGCCGCCGCGTCGGCGACCAGATGATCGTCGGCATCCGCTTCGTCATCGACGAGGGCCCTGGGACCGATGACACGGAGGATGGGCTCGACTTCGAGCAATGCCTGGCGATCGCCCGCATCTTCGAACGCGAGGGCCAGATCGACTTCTTCAACTGCATCTTCGGCCGGATGGACAACGACCTGGTGCTGGCTGAGCACAACATGCCCGGCATGGCCCAGCCCCATGCGCCGTTCCTGGATGCGGTCGGGGCCTTCAAGCGGGAGACGCGGCTGCCGGTGTTCCACTCGGCCGGCATCCGCGACATCGCGACCGCCCGCGATGCGGTGGCGCGCGGCCTGGTCGACATGGTGGGCATGACGCGGGCGCATATCGCCGATCCCCACATCGTCAACAAGCTGATGGCGGGGCAGGAAGCGACGATCCGTCCCTGCGTCGGCGCCTCCTACTGCCTCTACAAGAAGGTCAACTGCATCCATAACGCGGCCAGCGGGCGCGAGACGACGCTGTCCCATGCAATCGACCGGTCCCCGGGGCGGCCGCGGAAGGTCCTGGTGGTCGGCGGCGGCCCGGCCGGGCTGGAAGCGGCCCGCGTCTCGGCCGAGCGCGGCCACGAAGTGGTCCTGCTGGAGGCCGGCCGCCGGCTCGGCGGCCAGGTCCTTGCCGCCGCGGCCGCGACCCCGCGCCGCGAGTTGATCGGCATTATCGACTGGCGCGAGAGCGAACTGGCGCGCCTTGGCGTCCGCGTCCGGCTCCAGACCCATGGCGACGCGGCGATGATAGGGGCGGAACGGCCCGACATCGTCGTCATCGCCACCGGCGGCGTGCCCGACCTCGACTGGTTCCCCGGCGCCGACCTGTGCAACGGCGTGGCGGACGTGCTGACGGGGCGGATTGCCGTCCGCGAGGAGGTGCTGGTCTATGACGGGACCGGCCGCCACCCGGCGGTCTCCTGCGCCCTGCATCTGGCCGAGCAGGGCCACGCGGTGCGGTTCGTCAGCATGGACGAGACCCTGGCGGCGGAAATGCCCTATCCCGATCGGGTGATCTTCCGCAAGCGCTTCGCCGAGGAACGCATCCCGATCGTGACGGAGCACCGGCTGGTGGAGGTCGTCCGCGCCGGGAACGGCCTGGTCGCGCGATTTTGCCACGAACTGACGGGCGCCGAGATGTCCGCCGCCGCCGGCCGGGTGGTGGTGGAGAACGGGACGATGCCGGTCGACGCACTGTTTCGCCAGTTGCGCGATCTCTCGGCCAACGACGGCGTGACCGACTTCGGCGGCGCCATCCTGGAACATGCTCGCAACGAGCCCGGCCATGCCGCACCGGCGCCGGCGTTCGAACTGCACCGGATAGGCGACGCGGTGGCGAGCCGGGACATCCATGCTGCGATCCTGGATGCCCAGCGGCTCTGCGCGCGCTTTTAGGGCCGGGCCCGGCTGCGCGAGGTTGAACTTCCCGGGGGCTTGGGGTGCATACTCCGGTGGTGGGGCGCGCCATCCGCGGGGCGCCCGATCAGGCCAGGAGCGACCCGACGATGAACCGAGCCTTCAACCCGCCCGGCGTGGCACCCCCCGCCGGCAACGGCTACAGCCATGGCATCGAGGTGCCGGCCGGCGCCCGCATGCTGTTCGCGGCCGGCCAGGTCGGCACCAATCCCGATGGCACCGTGCCGCCCGATGTCGGCGCCCAGACCGACCGCGTGTTCGAGAACATCAAGGCGATCCTGGCCGGTGCCGGCATGGGCATGGAGGACCTGGTCAAGATCAACGTCCTGCTGGTGTCGAGCGAGCATCTGGCGGCCTTCCGCGAGGCCCGCGGCCGGCATCTGGCCGGCTATCGCCCCGCTTCGACGCTGGCCATCGTCGCCGCACTGGCGAGCCCGGCCTTCCTGGTCGAGGTCGAGGTGATCGCGGCCAAGAGCCCCTGATACCGGGGCGTTCGAGAGAAGGAGCGGGCGTCGGTCAGCGCACCAGCAGGAGCGCCACGACGCCCGTCGCCACCAGTGCGATGCCGATGAGTTCGCGCAGGGTGGGCGCCTCGCGGAAGCCGAAGCGCGACACGGCCACCGTGAAGATCAGCTCCACCTGGCCCAGCGCCCGGACATAGGCCACGTTCTGCAAGGTCATGGCGGTGAACCAGCCGGCCGAGCCCAGCACGCTCATGATCCCGACCGGGGCCGCCTGGCGCCAGGCGCGCAGCACCTGGCCGACCTCGCCGCGGGCTGTCACCTGCATGTAGATCGTCATCAGCACCGTCTGGAGGCAGGTAACGGCCGCCAGCGTCATCAGCGAGCGGGCGATGAAGTCGCCGTCGCCCAGCGACAGCGAGGCGCCGCGGATGCCGATGGCCGACACCCCGAACAGCCCGCCCGACGCCAGCCCGTAGAGGGCGGCCTTGTCCGTCACCCCCAGCAGCGCCGAGCGCCAGCCGTCGGCCCCCTTGGGCACGGACAGGGTCAGCACGCCGGCCAGGCCGATGACGATGGCGATCCAGCCGCCCAGCGTGATCGGCTCGGCCAGGAAGACCGTCGCCAGGATCGCGGTCTGCACCGTCTCGGTCTTGGAATAGGTCGTGCCGGCGGCGAAGTTCCGCATCGTGAAGGCGATGATGAGGAAGCTGGTGGCGACGATCTGGGCGATGCCGCCCAGCAGGCAGAAGAAGAGGAAGCGGCCGCCGGCCGCCGGCATCACCGCGTCCGACAGCAGGATGTAGGCGGCAAAGGCGACGGCCGCGAAGGGCGCGCCATAGACGTAGCGGGCATAGTTGACGCCGTTGGTCGAGAGCTGCCCCTTCAGCCGCTTCTGCTGCGCCGTGCGCAGGCATTGCAGCAGGGCGGCCATGACCGTTATCGGAACCCACAGTTCCATGCTTGGCTCCCGCCCAGCTCCCCGTCGCGCGGGCGGGTGCAGGCTATATCTGCCGCGTTATTTCTGGACGACCATGAACAGGCGACGGAAGGGGAAGAGTGTCTGCCCGTTCTTCTCCGGCGGATAGGCCGAGGCGATCCGCTCGGCATATGCCGCCTCGAAATCGCTGCGCATCGGCTCGGACAGCGCGTCCATCAGGGGCTTCAAGGCACTGCCCTTGGTGAACTCGACCACCGGGTTCTCGCCCTGGAGAAGCTGCATGTAGACCGTCTCCCAGATGTCCGGCCGCTCGGCATGGGTGCTGAGGAAGCGGTAGTAGGCCTCGGGTGCCGCCACCGGCGACGGCCGCAGCAGCGGCTCCAGCGCCTCGCGCCAGGGGCCGAGGCGGGCGGTGTCGAGGATGCAGGTGTGGGAGGCCGCCTCGTAGTTGCGCGGCATCTGCACCGCCAGCACGCCGCCGGGCGCGAGCCAGTCCATCAGGCGCGGGAACAGCCGGCCATGGTCGCCCAGCCAGTGCAGGGCGGCATTGGAATAGATGACGTCGACCGGCTGGTCCGGCTCCCAGGTGCCGATGTCGGCCTCGATCCAGCGCGTCTCGGGCATGGCGGCCGCGGCCTTGGCCAGCATCTGGGGGCTGCTGTCGACGCCGATGATCCGCGCGTCGGGCCAGCGCCGGCGCAGGTGGGTGGTGACGTTGCCGGGCCCGCAGCCCAGGTCGATGACCGTGCCCGGCGCCTCGGCCGGGATGCGCGCCAGCAGGTCCAGGGCCGGTCGCAGCCGGTGGTCGGCGAATTTCAGATACTGGCTCGGATCCCAGACGGGCATCGCATCCCCCTCGTGGCTGGTCCGGCCGCCGTCACGGATGGCTCCGGGCGACGGTTGGTGCCATGAGGCACCCCGTCGCCGCAAGCACCGATCAGGCCGTCGCCAGCCGGCTCGGGCGCAATTCGCCCGCTTCCTCCAGGATCGGATAGGCGACGGCGATCAGGTGGGAATGGATGCGCTTCAGGTCGCGCAGCACGTCGAGGTGCAGCGAGCTGGTCTCGATGCTTTCCACCCGGCCGCTCTGGAGCCGTTGCAGGTGGCGCTCGGCCGCCTTGCGCTCGGACTCGCGGAACATCGTCTTCTCGGAGATGAGGCGCCGGGCGATCGACACGTCGCCGCCGACGAAGGCCGCCAGCGACAGCTTGAGGGTCTCCAGCACCCGGCTGTGCAGGTCGGCGATCTCCCCCAGCCCTTCGGACGAGAAGGTCAGGTGGTTCTTGATCTTCTTCTGGGCCAGTTCCATCAGGTTCTTGTCGATGATGTCGCCGACATGCTCGAGGTTGGTGGAGAAGACGATCAGCTCCATCACCCGCTTGCCGTCGGCCGGGCTCATCACCTCGCGGCTGATCTGCGTCAGGTAGCGCTTGATCGCCTCGTGCAGCCCGTCGATCACGTCGTCACGCCGGCTGATGTCGGCCACCAGCTTGCGGTCGTCCTGGCGGAAGACGGTCATGGCGTCGCGCAGCATCCCCTCCAGCGCGTCGCCCATGCGCAGGGCCTCGCGCTGGGCGGCCGCGATGGCGACGGGCGGGCTGTCGAGGGCGGCCTGGTCGAGATGGCGCGGCTGCGAGGGGTCAAGCGGCACGTCGGGCGTCGGCAGCAGGCGCTCGATCAGGCGGGAGACAGGCGTCAGGATCGGCAGGAAGACGATCGCGATCACCAGGTTGAAGGCCAGGTGGAAGGCCACGACCTGGCGGCCGATCTCGCTGCTGGCCGCCGGCGCCAGGTCGGCCGCCAGCGGCAGGAAGGGCAGCACTAGCACGACGCCGATCCAGCGGAAGGCGGCATTGCCGCGGGCGACCCGGCGGGCGCCGATGTCGCCGCGCCAGGTGGCGACGAGTGCGGGGATGGCGGCCCCGGCATTGACGCCCAGCACGATGGCCAGCGCCAGCGGCAGGGGCATGAGGCCGCTGGTGGCCAGCGACATGATCAGCAGGATGGTGGCCAGGCTCGAATGGGCCAGCCAGGTCAGCAGGGCGCCGAACATCACGGCCAGCACCGGCTCCTGCCCGAGCCCGCCCAGGATCGCCTTCAGGGTCGCGGAATCGCGGATCGGGTCCGATGCATGGACGATGAGCTGGAGCGCCAGCAGCATCAGCCCCAGCCCGACCGCGGCGCGGCCGAGGTCGCGGCGCAGCGAGGTGCCGCCGGTCGAGAAGCCGAACACCCCCAGCAGGACCAGCAGCGGCGACAGCCAGCGCACGTCGACCGACAGGATTTGGGCGACCACGGCGGTGCCGACATCGGCGCCCAGCATCACCGCCAGGGCGGGTGCCGTCGCCACCAGGCCGCGCTCGGCAAAGGATGCCACCATCAGCGCGGTGGCGGTGCTGCTCTGCAGGAGGGCGGTGACACCCAGCCCGCTGGCGAAGGCGCGCGGCCGGCTGCTCATGGCCCGGCCCAGGATGCGGCGCAGGTCGCCGCCGAAGGCGCGCATGACGCCGGTGCGGACCATGCGCAGGCCCCAGAGCAGCAGGGCTACCCCGCCCAGCAGATTGATGATTACGGTCGTGGCCAATTCGGCGCTGTCCCCACCCCTGGACGAGGGGTCTTCGCGCGCCCTCGTCACAAAATCGTAACAATGACCAATCTCTGCCAAACCATAGGGATTGCAAGAGAAATTGCGGGTCGCGGCGCGTGTCGACGGGGGCGGAAGGCACGCGGCGCCCAGCACTCGACTAGAAAAATATGGATGAACAATCCACCACCGGATAGAACTCCCTGCCGCCTAGCAGCAGGCTGGCGCAAAGAGTGCCGACATGGATTCTTCGTCCCTACCGCGCACGGATGTCCTGGAGCAGTATGTCGAGCTTTTCACAGAAGAGCTCGGTGCAGCGCTCCACAAGATGGGTCTGAAAGGCGGCGGTAACCGGAATGACAGCATTCAGACTTTGGCGCGTGCTAGCAGAAAGCGGTTTCAGCGCTGTTTGATATGATCGGCTCAAAAGCTGTTCGGCGACACGATTCCGTACAGTCGAGACGGCGACGCAATCTTTTCCTACATAATTTTCGTCGAATCCCACCTGCGCGAACCATCTGGCAACCTGCTGTACAACGATGTCGTCCACGATATCAAGGTTACCGACAAGATACTGAATCCGCTGCGCTGCTTCGTGAGCGACAAGGAACTTGTCCGCCTCTACGTGAAAGCCGTGGTCGGCGACAAATACAACGTCCCGACCGTTGCCGTGCTGAACGATCCGGACCAGGCGGCAGCGTTCCAGTTTCCGGCATCATGCTGCGTCAAGCCCGCCCATTTGAGCGGGCACGTCCTGTTCAACAAGGAAGGGGTGGGCCTCTGCCGGGAAATCATCAAGGAATGGTTTCTGCTCAATCAATATCACAAGGGCCGGCAGGCCAATTATCGATACATTCCGCCTAAGGTGATCGTGGAGCCGCTAATATTCGGCAAGCGCTACGCGGCCGACTGCAAGGTTCTCTGCTATAAGGGTATTCCCCGTATTATCTATATCGTCGTTGGCCGGCCGGACCGAATTCGCTTTGCCATGTTCGATACGGCATGGAGTCGCCTGCCGTTCAGTATCGACTGCCCGGCCTATGAGCACGACATCCCGCGGCCGCGGAACCTGGATGAAATCCTGGCCGTCGCTG
Organism: Stella humosa; assembly: GCF_006738645.1. Classification (GTDB taxonomy): domain Bacteria; phylum Pseudomonadota; class Alphaproteobacteria; order ATCC43930; family Allostellaceae; genus Allostella; species Allostella humosa. Next base: position 822,226 of record NZ_AP019700.1, read on the forward strand.
CCGCGCTGAGCAGACCATTCGACTTCATCCGGGTCGACCTCTACACCGACAGCCGGACCATCTTCGTGGGCGAGTTGACGAACTGCCCGCAGAATGCGCTTGGACAATTTCCCCAGGATGAGGGCGAGCAGCGCGTCTCGGAGCTGATCTTCGGCGCCTGACGGGTAGCCCGCCGTCAGATGATGGCGTGGCGGATGCGGGCCGACAGCCATTCGCTGGCCAGCACGGTCGCCAGGATCACCAGGAAGATGACCGAGGCCTCGCGCCAGGCGAGCTGGCTGATCGAGGCTTCGAGCTGGAGGCCGATGCCGCCGGCGCCGACCAAGCCCAGCACCGTCGATTCCCGGATGTTGATGTCCCAGCGGAAGACCGAGATGCCGGCGAAGGCCGGCGTCACCTGGGGCACCATGGCATAGGCGATGACCTGGGGCCGGGTGGCGCCGGTCGCCTGGATGGCCTCGACCGCGCCGTCGTCGATCTCCTCCAGCGCCTCGTAGAGCAGCTTGCCGATGAAGCCGACCGAGCGGAAGGCGATGGCGAAGATGCCGGCCAGCACGCCGGGGCCGATGATCGAGACCAGCAGCAGGGCCCAGATCAGCGAGTTGATCGAGCGCGAGGCGACGATGATGAAGAGCGCCACCGGCCGCACCAGCAGGCGGCTGGGGGTGGTGTTGCGGGCGGCCAGGAACGCCAGCGGCACGCCGAAGACGATGGCGATCATCGTGCCCAGCGTGGCGATGTTGAGCGTGTCCCACAGGGGCTGCCAGAGCCGGTCGATATAGGACCAGCGCGGCGGCACCATGCGGCTCATCAGGTCGCCCGCCTGGATGTGGGCGTCCTCGACGAACATCCACATCGTGCGGTCGCTGATGACCTGCCACGACAGGACGACGATGGTGGTGGCGACCAGCCAGGCCAGCCAGATGGCAAGCTGCGCGTTGGTGGTCCGGCGCTGCCACAGCTTGGTGCCCGAAGGGGAGGAGACCGGCATCACTGCACCCAGCGGCGAATGGCAGACGACCCATACTCGGCCGCCATCACCACCAGGATGATGACCAGCAGGATGGCGGCGGCGACGTCGTACTCGTAGCGGTCGAAGGCGGTGTTCAGCGTGGCGCCGATGCCGCCCGCGCCGACGATGCCGATGACCGCGGATTCGCGGAAGTTGATGTCGAGGCGATAGAGCGACAGGCCGATCAGGCGCGGCATCACCTGCGGCTGCACGCCATAGTTCAGGAGCTGGAACCACGAGCCGCCGGTCGCCCGGATCGCCTCCACCTGGCCGCGGTCGATGTCCTCGATGTCCTCGGCCAGCAGCTTCGACAGGAAGCCGATGGTGGAGAAGACCAGCGTCAGCACGCCCGCGAAGGGCCCGAAGCCGAACATCGCCACGAAGAGGATGGCGATGATGATTTCCTGGAAGGTGCGCGACAGCGCGATCAGGCCGCGGCAGAAGTAATAGACCGGCAGCGGCGCCAGGTTGCGGGCCGCGCCCAGTGCCACCGGCACGGCGACCAGGATGCCCAGCACGGTGGCGACGATGGTCATCACCACGCTCTCGGCGAAGCCCTCGAACACCTCGTCGAAGCGGCTGGTGAAGTTGGGCTGGAGGAAGGCGGCGACGAAGCGCCCGCCGCGTTCCATGCCTTCGGAAATGCGCGCCCAGTTGATCGGGATGCCGTTCAGCGCAAGGTAGAGATAGCCCGCCCCCACGACCAGGATGCCCCAGCGCAGCCACGGGTTGGCGATCAGCGGCGGCGGCCGCCACCGCCGCGCGCGCTCCAGGGCCAGCGTGCTCATCGGCCGGCCCTCACGTCAGGCCCGCCAGGCGCTCGCGGTCGACGGGCACGGCCGGGTCGTGCGGGCTGGCGCCGCCGCCGGCGTCCTCGCCCTCCTCGTCGGCGGGCCGGATGGTCTGCGACCAGTCCTCCTCGCCATAGATCGTGGTCAGGACCTCGGCCGACAGGCCGTCGGCCGGGCCGTCATAGACGATCTCGCCAGACTTCAGCCCGACGATGCGCTCGGCGAACATCTGGGCCAGCGCCACGTCGTGGATGTTGATGATGGCGGCCAGCCCCCGCTCGCGGCACAGCTCGCGCAGCAGCCGCATGATCTGGCGCGAGGTCTTGGGGTCGAGGCTGGCGGTCGGCTCGTCGACCAGCAGCAGGGTCGGGTTCTGCAGCAGGGCGCGCGCGATGCCGACCCGCTGCCGCTGCCCGCCCGACAGCGCGTCGGCGCGCTTGTCCTCGAAGCCCGCCAGCCCCACCCGCTCCAGCAGGGTAAAGGCGGCCGCCACGTCGGCCGCGGGGAAGCGGCGCAGCCAACTCCGCCAGAAGCCGACATAGCCAAGCCGGCCGGACAGCACGTTCTCCATCACCGTCAGGCGCTCGACCAGGGCGAACTCCTGGAAGATCATGCCCATCCGCCGGCGCGCCTGGCGCAGGCCGCGACGCGACAGGCGCGTGATCTCCTGTCCGTCGATCGTGACCCGCCCCGACGTGGGCTCGACCAGCCGGTTGACGCAGCGGATGAGCGTGCTCTTGCCGGCGCCGGACGGGCCGATCAGGGCCATGATCTGGCCCTTCGGCACCGTCAGCGACACCCCCTTCAGCGCGCGGTCCCCGGTCGGGTACTGCTTGGCCAGCCCATCGATCACCAGCACCGCTGCTGTCCCCCTCTGCTGCCTGGATGACCGGTGCCGATCAGCCCTTGCACTCGTACTTGACGCCGGTCAGGTCGTCGAACTTGCGGATGACCGCCCAGTCCTTCTTGTACTGGATCTCGACGAACTTCTCGGCCGGCGGCTGGCTCTTCACGAACTCCTTCAGCAGCTCGCTGCCTTCCCACGGGAAGGTGAAGAAGGCCTCGCGCACCTTGGCCGCCAGCTCGGGCTTCAGGTTGTAGACATGGCCGTAGCCGGTGGTGGGGAAGGACTCCGACTTGTAGATGACGCGCAGCTTGTCGCCGTCGACGACCTTGCGCGCCACCATCCGGGTCTTGACGGAATTGGCGATGGCGGCAGCGTCGTAGTCCTTGTTGGCGACGCCCAGGATGGAGTTGTCGTGCTTGCCGGAAAAGGCGGTCTTGTAGTCCTTGTCCGCCTCGAGCCCGAAGTCGGCCTTCAGCAGGGCCGACGGCGCCTTGAAGCCGGAATTGGAGGTGGGGGCGGTGAAGGCCAGCGTCCTGCCCTTCAGGTCCTTCACTTCCTTGATCGGGCCGTCGGCCTGGACGATCAGCTCCATCTCGTAGCCGAAGTCGCCATTGTTCGACGCCATCATGGCGAAGGGCACGAAGCCCGCGCAATTGACCGCGATCGGGTTGGCGCCGGAATTGAAGCCGGCGATGTGCAGGCGGCCGGCGCGCATCGCCTCGATCTGGGCGGCGTTCGATTGCACGGGGAAGAACTGGATGCGCTTGCCGGTCACCTTGGCCATGTGGGCGAGGAAGCCGTCCCACACCTTGCGATAGACCTCGGGGTCCTCGACCGGGGTGTAGGCGAAGATCAGCGTCGGCGGGTCCAGCAGGCGGCGGGCGTCGGTCGGCGCGTCGGCCACCATGTCGTCGTTGCGGTCGCAATAGCGGGAATCGAGCTGCCCGCGCGGGCAATCCTCGGTCTGCGCCAAGGCCGGCAGCGACGGCAGCAGCACGGCCGCCGCGGCGGCGAAAGCAATACGGGCCAGCATTTTAATCGGTCCTCCCAATGGCATCCGGGCGTCGGGCCGTGCCCGTAGCGCCTCTTATCTGCGGCGTAGATTACATATTGATGACGTAACGATGAACCCCTCCCGCGCGAAGTCCGCGATATGATCGCGCGATATCTCTAGGGGGGAGGCTGGGCGATGCGCCGTATCCTGTTCTGGTTCCTGCTGGGCGGGCTGCTCGGCACCGGCGGCGGGTTTGCGCTGGGGGTCTTCTTCTTCCCCTATATCTTCCCCCCGCCGGTGGCCAACCAGCAGGTGGCCGACCGCGCCGCCCAGACGGTGCTGGGGACCGGGACCTTCGTCCATGCCGACCCGTCCGACCCCATCCACTGGGGCCGCGGCTCGGTGTCGGTCCTGCGCGATGCAGCCGGTGGGCGCATCGTCTACCTGGAAAAGGATTTCGAGGTCGGCCCGGGGCCGGACTACCGGGTCTACCTGGTCGCCCATCCCGCACCCCGGGCCAAGGACGACGTACGGGCCGCCTTCATCGACCTGGGCGGGCTCGCCGCGTTCAAGGGCAGCCAGATCTACGCCATTCCCGAGGGCGTCGACCTTGCCGCCCAGGGCTCGGTCGTCATCTGGTGCCGCGCCTTCGCCCAACTCATCTCGCCCGCGACCATCGCCCGGGTGCCATAGCAGGAGTACGCAGGAATCCGCGCAGGAATCCCCCGGGGGGGCCGTTGAACTCTTCGACGGGCTGGTTGGCCCGCCGGTCCCCACCCCCCGAAAGGACATGCGATGAAGATCCTCGTTTCCGCCGCCGCCCTGGCGATCGGCCTGGCCGCCTCTGGCGCATCCTTCGCCCAGACCGCGGCACCCGCCGGCGACGGCAAGCCGGCGCAGCGCCAGCTCGAACAGATCAAGCGGATGGACAGCGACGGCGACGGCAAGGTGTCGAAGGCAGAGTTCATGGCCTTCCAGCCGCGCGGCCGTGCCCCGGTCGCCGCCGACGCCAAGGTCACGCGCGAGGAATTCATGAAGCGCGGGCCGCATCGCGAGCATGCCGGCCGCCCGGCCCCGACGGCCGAGCAGAAGGCGCAGAAGGACCAGCGCCGGGCCGAGCTGTTCAAGACGCTCGACAAGGACAACAACGGCAGCATCAGCCGCGACGAGTTCATGGCCTTCCAGGGCGCCATGATGATGCGGGCCGCCGCCCACAACCGCTCGAACGAGCGCTTCGAGAGGCGCCGGGCCGAGATGTTCAAGCGGCTCGACGCCAACAACGACGGCGTCGTCGACCCGGCCGAGCGGACGGCAATGCGCGAAGCCGCCTTCACGCGGATGGACCGCAACGGCGACGGCTTCATCACCGCCGACGAGCTGCCGCGGCGCGGGCCGCGCGCGGTCCGCTGACCCCGGGCGATCGGGCAGGCAAGGGCAAGGGGCGATGACCGCCCTGGCCGGGACTTTCCAGGCCGACCTGCTTTCGGGCGGGTCGGCAATCCCGGCCAGGGCGGTCTATGCTCGGGCGATGGCCGATGCGGGTGAGTCCGACGAGGAGCTGATGGCGCGGACCGGGAAGGGCGACCGCCTTGCCTACGCCCGCCTGCTCGAACGGCATCTGGCCCGCGTCCACGCCGTCGCCCGCCGCTTCCTGGCCGATGCCGCGGAGGCCGAGGACGTGGCCCAGGAGGTGTTCCTGCGCGTCTGGACCCAGGCGCCGCGCTGGCAGCCCGAGGGCGCCAAGCTCACCACCTGGCTCTATCGCATCGCCATGAATCTCTGCATCGACCGCAAGCGCAAGGTGACGGCGCTGCCGCTGGAGGCCGCCGGCGAGCCCGAGGACGGGCGGCCCAGCGCCTTCGCGCTGCGTCAGCGCGACGAGGTCCAGGGCCATCTGGCCGCCGCCCTGGCAACCCTGCCGGAGAACCAGCGGGCGGCCATCGTGCTGAGCTATTTCGAGGGGCTGGGCAATGTCGAGACCGCATCGGTGCTGAACACGACCGTGGGGGCGGTCGAATCGCTGCTGGTGCGCGCCCGCCGGTCGCTGAAGGACCGGCTGGGTCCCATCCTGGCCGGGCCCGACGCGGGTGGCCCCATCGTCGACGGCCCGTCGGAGGAAGGCATATGACCGAGGAATCCCGCATCACGCCGGTTCCGGCCGGGCAGGGCGCGGCGGACGAGGCCCGGCTCGACCGGGCGCTGGACCGACTGCTCGCCGGCGCCCCGGCGCCGGAGCTGCCGGGCGATCTTGCCCAGCGCATCCTAGTTGCCACCCACCGCATCCCGCAAATCCCGGCCGACGCGCCGCGAAGCCGACCCAGCTTGCGTCGGCCGGTCTGGTTCGGGCGGCCGCGTGCGATCGCGGCGGCCTTCGCCCTGGTGGCGGCCGTCGGCTTCGCCGCCGGCTGGGCGGAGCCGATGCTGATCGGCGATGCCCAGGCGATCGACGTGTCGCCCTTCGTCTACGGCATTGACCCGGAGATCGACCTGTGAGCCACACGACCGGGCCGGACCTGACCGTCAACCCGCCGCCGGCTGCGGCCCGCGCCGGCTGGCGCCGTTGGCTGCTGCCGGCAGCACTGCTGCTGTCGCTCGCCTTCAACGTGTTCCTGGGCAGCGCCCTGGTCGGGCGGTTCGCCCATGACCAGACGCGCGGCGATCCCACCATGTTGACCGGGTTTCGCAGTTTCGCCGAGGGCCTGCCGGCCAATGCGCGGGAAACCGTGCGCGACAGTTTCCGCGCCCGGCGGGGAGAGATCAGCCGGGAGCGGCGCGAATTGCGCGAGGCCCGCCAGCGCGTGACGCAGGCGCTGGCGGCCGAGCCGTTCGACGCCGGTGCCGCGCGCCGTGCGTTCGACAGCCTGCGCCATGCCAATGACGGCATGGCCCGCGTCACCCAGGAGGCCGTGGTCGAAGCCGCGGGCAAGCTGCCGGTCGAACTGCGGCGGGAAATGCAGGAGCGTCGGCCCCGTGCGCCGCGGGAACGGCCTCCCGGCGACCGCCTGCCCGTGACAGGCCCGGGTGGGCCGCCCCATGACGGCCCGCCGCCCGGACCGCGCCCCTGATCGCGAGCGCCCGGGTGCCCCGGTTGCGCGGATCGGGGGCGCGCCTGTAGGGTCCGGCGCCTAAGCCGTGCCACCCCAATCCGGGAGCCCCCATGCCCCTGTTCGGCGCCAAGACGCCGCTCGACCTGCTGCGCGACTACAAACGGCGCCTGGTGACCGAGGTCTCGCCCGACGACCAGATGGTCCTGCGCTTCGATGCCGGGACGATGGCCCGGATCGGCGAGAAGAGCTGGCAGGACCAGTATTTCCGCGTCGGCGAGGCCGCCCTGCGCACCATCGTGCGCGCCATGGTGCTGGCCGAGAAGACGACGATCGGCTCGATCCTCGACCTGCCCTGCGGCCATGGACGGGTGCTGCGGATGCTGCGCGCGGCCTTCCCGGCGGCCCGCATCGCCGCCTGCGACCTCGACCGCGGCGGGGTGGAGTTCTGCGCCCGCACCTTCGGCGCGGTGCCGGTGCATTCGGCGGTCGACCCGGCGGCGATCCCGCTCACCGATACGTTCGAGCTGATCTGGTGCGGCTCGCTGCTGACCCATCTCGATGCCGCGCGCTACGCCGCCTTCGTCGACTGGTTCATCGACCGGTTGGCGCCCGATGGGCTGCTGGTCTTCACCAACCACGGTCGCTGGTCGCTCGACTACCACCGCACCCACCCCTACATCGACGAGGAGCGCTTCCAGGCGATCGCGGCCGAGGTGGCGGCGGTGGGCTTCGGCTATCGCGACTACCCGGCCGAGCCGGAATACGGCATCTCCATCGCGCTGCCCTCCTGGGTCGTCCACCTGGTGGAGCGGCGGCGCGACGCGACGCTGCTGGCTTATCACGAGCGCGGCTGGGGCCATCACCAGGACGTCGTCGTGGTGTGGAAGAAGCCGATCGACGTGCCGCCGGGGCTGGAGCGGCCGCGCCCCGCCATCTATCGCGGCCACCACGACAAGTTCGCCCCGGGTGCCGCCGGCCAATGACCATCGGCTTCAGCCGGGCGGGCGTTCGGCCGTGGCGATGTAGCGGCCGTCCTCGATCGCGACCCTGATCGCGAAGGGCACACTGTCCAGGCGGAGGCAGCAGTCGATGTCCTCCGCGCTGAGCGTGACCGTGTCGGCGCGTAGCGCCATCGTCGCCACCAGGGTGGCCAGGGCGGTCGGGTCGGGCCGGCGGCCGGCCAGGCGGCTGCGCAGGTAGAGGGCGCAGATCTCGTCCTCGTCGGCGCGGGATTCGCTGGTCTCGCCCATCGCCACCAGCGTCACCGGCCCCGGCCCGGCGGCCTGGATCGCCCGCACCGTCGCCTCGGCCGACACGAAGGAGCCAGCATAGATGCGCTGGGCACCCTTCGCCAGCAGCACGCCGCGGGTGCCGTTGGAGGTGGTCTGGATCAGTGTCTCGCCGTCGAAGCGCTTGTCCGCAATCTCGGCCGGCGAGTTGCCGAAGTCGAACCCGTCCGGCCGGATGCCGTGGCGCTCGCCCAGGCAGCGGCTGCCCAGCCCTTGCGCCCGGAGCGCCAGCGCCTCGTCCAGGTCGGCCACCATGACGATGCGGCGCGCGCCGTTGGCGAGTGCCACCGCGGCCGTCGTGAAGGCGCGGAAGACGTCGATGACGACGACGGTGCCCGACGCGCCGCGGGCGGCGTCGGCGAACGAACCGATGGTGACCAAGGGGCGGGCTCCTGCTGCCTGGACTCGGGTGGGCGGCGCAGGATAAGCCGATCCGGCGATCCGATCCGCCAGGGAGTGCGCCCCATGTTCGCCGTGCTTTTCGAGGCCCAGCCCGGGCCGGACCAGTGGGATGCCTATCTGGGCCACGCCCGCATGCTGCGGCCGGAACTGGAGCAGGTCGACGGCTTCGTCGACAATGTCCGCTATCGCAGCCTGACGCGGCCGGGCTGGCTCCTGTCGCTGTCGTCCTGGCGCGACGAGAAGGCGCTGGTGCGCTGGCGCACCCAGGCGATGCACCATGGCGTGCAGGAGGACGGGCGCCGGCAGATCCTGCGCGACTATCACCTGCGCGTCGGCCAACTGACGCAGGACACCCGCCTGCCCGCCGGCCAGGCCCTGCCCGAGCAGCGCCTCGACGAGACGGAAACCGGGGATGCCACGACGATCGTCCTGGTCGACGCCAGTCGCCCGCCGGAATGGGTGGAGGCCAGCGATGCCGGGGCGGTCGCCGGCTGGCTGGGCCTGCCGCCGGGGGCTGACGACCTCATCGCCTGGGATGTCTTCCATGCCGTGCTGACGCCGGGCGACGTCATCCTGCTGCTGTCCTGGCGCGACCGCGCGGCGGCCGAGGCGTTCGCGGCCGGGCTGGCGCTGCCAGACGGTGCCCGGCTGCGGCGCGTGCGCGTGGTCCGCGACTACGGCATGTTCGACCGGCGGGAGGCCCCGCAATACTATCCCGACGCGGCCGGCCGGCCAACGGTGCGGTAGCTACGCGGCCGGGGCCAGGCGGCGATAGAGCGCCAGGGTCTCGCGCACCACGACCTCCTCGCTGAAGGCGGTCTCGACCATGCGGCGGGCGGCGGCCCCCATGCGGCGGCGAGCCTCGGGGTCGCGGGCGAAGCGGACCAGCGCCTCGGTCAGGGCCGCCACGTCCTGGTAGGCGACGCGCAGGCCGGTCTCGCCCGGCAGCACCACCTCGCGATTGCCGGCGACATCGGTCGCCAGCAGCGGCCGGCGGCAGGCCGCGGCCTCCAGCAGTGCCTTGGGCAGGCCCTCCCCCGAGGAGGGCAGGGCGGCGACGTGGGCGGCCGCCCAGAGCGGGCGCACGTCGGTCTGGAAGCCCCACCAGTCCACCAGCCCCTCGGCGGCCCAGCCCTGCAGCTCGGCTTCGGAGATGGCGGTGGGGTTGCCGGTGTCCGGCGCGCCGGCCAGGATCACCTTCACCGGCGTGCCGGCAGCCGTCGCCCGCCGGGCTGCCTCCACCAGGTCGCCGATGCCCTTCTCGTGGATCATGCGCGCGGCCATGCCGACCGCGAACGGCCCGTCCGGCTCCGGCAGCGGGGCGAAATGGTCGAGGTCGACGCCGGCGCCGCGGATGATCGAGACGCGGCCGTGGCGCAGGGCACCGGCCTTCTCCATCGTTGCCCGGTCGTCGTCGTTCTGCAAATGGACATGGACGTTGGGCCGGTTCAGCGCCCAGCGCAGCAGCAGCCCGACCGGCGGCCGCAGCACCTTCGCCGACAGGCGCTGCGAGCCATAGACAAAGCCCAGCCCGTCGAGCGCGTTGATCACCGCCGGCACGCCCGCGCGGGCCGCGGCCCAGGTGCCGTAGACCACGGGCTTGATCGCCACCTGGTGGACGATGGCGGGCTTCTCGCGGCGATAGATATCGACCAGGTCGCCAATGGCGGCCATCTCGGCCAGCGGGTTCACGTTGGTGCGGCGCAGCTTGATCGGCACCAGCTCGAAGCCCTCGCCGCGGATGCGGTCGCCATGGGCATCCTCGCGCGTCGCCACCACCACGCGGAAGCCGGCGTCGCGCGCCGCGCGCGCGATCGGCGTGCGGTGCGACCAGAAGAACCAGTCCTCGGTCACCAGATAGAGGAGGGTCGGCCGGCTCATCGTCTCTCCTTCGCCTCCCGCAGGATGCGCACCGTCGCGGGCGCCCAGGCCGCCAGGGAGTAGTGGTCGACGGCGCGCGCGCGGGCGGCCGTCCCCATCCGGGCCCGGCCGTCCGGGTCGCGCGCCAGTGCCAGCAGGGCTGTCGCCCATTCCTCCGGCGGCCCCGCCAGCAGGCCGGCGCCCTCGGCCAGGATCCCGGCATTGACGCCGACCGGCGAGGCGACCGAGGGGCGCCCGGCCGCCATGTACTGGATCAGCTTGTAGCCGCACTTGCCGCGCTCGAACGGCGTATCGGGCAGCGGCATCAGGCCGACATCCATCGCGGCCAGGTCGGCCGCCTCGCGCGCGCCGTCCCACGCCCGGACCTCGCCCGGCAGGCCCTCCAGGGCATCCGGTCCGGCGCCCACCAGCAGCATGCGCCCGCCCGCCTCCGCACAGACGCGGGCCAGCGCGGGCCGGATCGGGTCGAGGTAGCGGGCATTCGCCGGGGTGCCGATCCAGCCGATGGTGAAGGGCCGGCCGGCCGGCGCTGGGGTGGTCCCGAGCGCGTCGGTGTCGACCACCGTCGGCACGATCTCGACCCGGCTGGCGCCGGCCCGGCGGGCATGGTCGGCGATGTAGCGGTTGCCGGCGACGACGGTCGTGGCCGCCGCCATCACCCGGTCGATCTTGCGACCCAGCAGACGGCGGACCAGCGGCCGCGGGTGCCGGTCGTAGCGGTGGAACCAGGCATCGTCATAGTCGACCACCATCGGCACGCGGCACCGGGCGAGCCAGCCCTCGGCCAGGGCCGGCAGCCAGGGCAGGAGTTCCTTCTCGATCCACAGCACGTCCCAGTCGCGGGCGGCGAGCAGCCGGCGGATGCGGGCGGCATAGGCGGCCAGGATGGCGCCCGGTCGCGGCCGGACGCCCGCATGCATGCCGCGGACATAGGCGTCGTCCAGCAGCGCATCGACGGTGACGGATATGCCGGCCTCGGCCAGGGCCGGAAGGAACAGCAGATGCCGCTGGCGGCTAGTGGCGCCCAGCCGGCCGTATCGGGTGAGCAGCAATACCCGCATCGCGGAGGCCGGTGGAGGGGGTGTTGAGGATTCGCGGCAGGTCGGCATAGAGCAGCCGATAGGCCTTTATCGTGTCCACGACCACAGATGGTCGGCCGCTCGCGACGGCCAGCGCCAGGCGCGACAGCGGCTCGGCCAGGATGGTGACGGCGGTGAGGGCGGCCGCCCGGCCCCAGCCGAAATGCTTGCGGGCATAGATGATGCGGCTGCGCAGGCAGTAGAAGATGCGCTCGGGCTTCACCTGCTCGGACGTGCCGCCACCCTTGTGGAAGGCGGTGACCTCGGCCAGGAAGTGGCAGGGCCGGCCGCTCGCCTGGGCGCGCCAGGCGAAGTCGACATCCTCGAAATAGAGGAAGAACCGCTCGTCGAAGCCGCCTAGCTGCTCGAACAGCGGCCGCGGCATCAGGAAGAAGGCGCCCATCACCTGGTCGACCGGACGGCTGTCGCGGTGGTCCCACTCCTGCATCAGGTGGCCGTGGCACAGCTTCGGCAGCACACGGTCGAGGCCCGTGATCTTGTGGACGAAGTGCCGCACCCGGGGAAAGCGCGCGCAGCTCCGGTGGGTGGCGCCGTCGGCATCGACCAGGCGGACGCCGAGGATGCCGATTTCCGGATGGACGGCCATGTGCGCGACCGACCGCGCCAGCGTCTCGGGCTCGAGCCGGGTATCGGGGTTCAGCAGCAGCAGGTAGTCGCCGTCGCCCATGGCGGTCGCGCGGTTGCAGGCCGCCCCGAAGCCGAGGTTGGCGCCGTTGCGCAGCACCGCCAGCGGCAGCCCCAGGTCGTCCAGCCCGTCCGCCGACCCATCGACCGACCCGTTGTCCGAGACGATGACCCGGCCGAGCCGGAATCCCTCGCCCGTCGAGTTCGCGATCGTCTCCAGGCAGGCACGCAGTTGCGGCCCGGCATTCCAGTTGACGACGACGATATCGAGGGTGGGAACGACGCGGTCGCTATCCATATCCTGTTTAATTAGCCCCGCGACCGGCACTGTGCAACGGCAGGGTCGGACGCCGTTCCCGCGCTTGACCCTGCGCTTGACGATCGCCGGCCGCGGCGGGATCGTCCGCCACGACCGGCCGCCGCCCCAGGAGATCGCCCGATGCTGTTTGCAGCACCCCTTCCGCCCGCCGACCCGCTGCGCGCCACCCTGCGTCAGGCCACCCGTGCCGACGAGGCCGAGGTCGTGGAAGGGTTGCTGGCGGCAGCCACCCTGCCGGCCGACTCCCGCGACCGGGTGGCGGCCCAGGCGCGGCGGCTCGTGCAGGCGGTGCGCGGCGGCCGCAGCGGCAAGGGCGGGCTGGACGCCTTCCTGCACGAGTACGAGCTGTCGAGCCAGGAGGGCATCGTGCTGATGTGCCTGGCCGAGGCCCTGCTGCGCATCCCCGACTCCGAGACGGTGGACCGGCTGATCCGCGACAAGATCGGCGGTGCGGACTGGCAGCGCCACCTGGGCGCCAGCGAATCCGCCTTCGTCAACGCATCGACCTGGGCCCTGATGCTGACCGGCCGGCTGGTGCGGCCGGGCGAGGGGCCGGGCCATGGCGGCGTGCTGAAGCGGCTGGTCAGCCGGGCCGGCGAGCCGGTGATCCGCGAGGCGGTGACTGCGGCCATGCGCATCCTCGGCCGGCAGTTCGTCATGGGCCGCACGATCGCCGAGGCGCTGACGCGCGCACGGCCGGCAGAGCAGGCGGGATACCGCCACTCCTACGACATGTTGGGGGAGGCGGCGCGGACGGCGGCCGATGCCGACCGCTACTTCCGCTCCTACCAGGCCGCCATCGCCGCCATCGGCGGCGAGGCCAAGGGCCGGGGGCCGATCGAATCCCCCGGCATCTCGATCAAGCTGTCGGCTCTGCACCCGCGGTTCGAGTTTGCGCAAGGGGCCCGAGTCCACGCCGAGCTGACGCCGCTGGTGGTGGAACTCGCCCGCCAGGCCAAGGGATATGGCATCGGCTTCACCGTCGATGCCGAGGAGGCCGACCGCCTCGACATCTCGCTCGACGTGATCGAGGCGGTGGCCTCCGACCCGTCGCTGGCGGGCTGGGACGGCTTCGGGCTGGCGGTCCAGGCCTACCAGAAGCGGGCCTTGCCGCTGATCGACTGGCTGGGCGACCTGGCCCGCCGCAGCCGGCGGCGGCTGATGGTGCGCCTCGTCAAGGGCGCCTACTGGGACAGCGAGATCAAGCGCGGGCAGGAACGCGGGCTGGCCGGCTATCCGGTTTTCACCCGCAAGGTCGCGACCGACGTCTCCTATATCGCCTGCGCCCGGCGCCTGCTGGCCGACGGTGCCGCCTTCTTCCCGCAGTTCGCGACCCACAACGCCCACACGGTGGCGACGATCCTGGAACTGGCCGGCAATCGCCGCGACTGGGAATTCCAGCGCCTGCACGGCATGGGCGAGGCGCTCTATGGCGAGGTGGTGGGCCGCGATAAGCTCGACCGGCCGGCTCGCGTCTACGCCCCGGTCGGCAGCCACGAGGACCTGCTGGCCTACCTCGTCCGCCGCCTGCTGGAGAATGGCGCCAACACCTCCTTCGTCAACCGGCTGGTCGACGAGAAGGCGCCGATCGACGAGATCGTGGCCGACCCGGTTGCCCGCCTGGCGCGCCTGCCGGTGAAGCCGCACCCGCATATCCCGCTGCCGGCCGACCTCTACGGCGCCGAGCGGCGCAACAGCGCCGGCATCGACCTGGCCGATCCGGTCGCGACCGCCGCACTCGCCGATCGCATGGCGGCCGCCGCCGCGGCCAGGGCGACCGCCGCGCCGCTGGTCGGCGGCCGGCCGGTCGACGGCGCCACCCGCTCCGTCGTCAGCCCGGCCGACAATTCGGTCGTCGTCGGCCACGTCGCGGACGCCACCGCCGAGACGGTGGACGCCGCCATCGCGCGCGCCACGCGCGCCGGCCCCGACTGGGACACCATTGCCGCGGCCGAGCGCGCCGCCATCCTCGATCGCGCGGCCGACCTCTACGAGGCGGACGGGCCGCGGCTGATGGCGCTCATCGTGCGCGAGGGCGGGCGCACGGTGCCCGATGCCCTGTCGGAGCTGCGCGAGGCGGTCGACTTCCTGCGCTACTACGCCGCCCGGGCGCGGTCGGACTTTGCCGTCCGCCGCCTGCCCGGCCCGACGGGGGAGCGGAACGAACTGCGCCTGGCCGCGCGCGGAACCTTCGCCTGCATCAGCCCGTGGAACTTCCCGCTCGCCATCTTCACGGGCCAGGTGGCAGCGGCCCTTGCCGCCGGCAATGCCGTGCTGGCCAAGCCGGCCGAGCAGACGCCGCTCGTCGGTGCCGCCGCCATTGCCCTGCTGCACCGGGCGGGCGTGCCGGGCGACGTGCTGCAGTTCCTGCCGGGCGACGGCGCCACGGTGGGTGCCCGCCTGGTCGCCGACCCGCGCGTCTCCGGCATCGCCTTCACCGGCTCGACGGACACGGCGCGGGCGATCAACCGGGTGCTGGCCGACCGCCCCGGCCCGATCGCCCCCTTCATCGCCGAGACGGGCGGCCAGAACGCGCTCATCGTCGACTCCTCGGCCTTGCCCGAGCAGGTGGTGCAGGACGTGCTGACGTCCGCCTTCAACAGCGCCGGCCAGCGCTGCTCGGCGCTGCGCGTGCTGTTCGTGCAGGCCGACGCCGCGGACCGTACGCTGACGATGCTGAAGGGGGCGATGGCCGAGCTGCGCATCGGCGACCCCGCGCTGCTGTCGACCGACATCGGCCCGGTCATCGACGGCGAGGCCCAGGCGATGCTGCAACGCCACGCCCAGCGCATGCGGCGCGAGGGCCGCGTCGTGATCGAGATGCAGGCCCCGCCCGGCACCGAGCGCGGCAGCTTCTTCGCGCCCGCCGCCTACGAGATCGATGCGCTCGACCGGCTGGAGGGGGAAGTGTTCGGCCCGATCCTCCATGTCGTGCGCTGGCAGGCCGGTCGCCTCGACCAAGTGATCGACGCCATCCGCGCCACCGGCTACGGCCTGACCCTGGGCGTGCACAGCCGCATCGACGAGACCGTGCGCCAGGTCATCAGCCGCGTCGGCGTCGGCAATGTCTACGTCAACCGCAACATGGTGGGTGCAGTCGTCGGCGTGCAGCCCTTCGGCGGCGAGGGCCTGAGCGGCACCGGCCCCAAGGCCGGCGGCCCCCACTACCTGCCGCGCTTCGCCACCGAGCGCACGCTGTCGGTCGACACGACGGCAGCCGGCGGCAACGCCTCCCTGCTGTCGCTGGCGGAGGATGAGGGGTAGTCGTTTGCCAACGGGTGCGATGGCACAGCGGACATGCGTCCCTCGACAAGAGGCTCGGGATGAGGGGGTGCCCGGTCAAGCACAGCAGCCGAGGCACGCACGGACGCCGGTGTCACACGTGACTTGGCTGGCCTGCAGTTACCCTCGGTCGGCCTGCTCGATCGCGGCCAGGAATGGCGGAAGCGGCCGGCCGACGCTCAGCAGGTAGCGGGCCATCGCGGCCGCCACGCGGCGGACCGGGGGGCGGGCAGCCATGCGGGTGCGCCAGGCGAGCAGGGCCGGGGTTTCGTCGGTCATGGGCGCGCCCATGCGGGCGCCGAAGAGCTGGGCCATGAAGACGGCGATGTCGGCATAGCCGTAGGAACCGGCCAGGTAATCGCCGCCGCCCGTGGCGAGTGCTGCCTCCATGCGCCGGTAGAAGCCCGCGCAGGCGTCGCGGGCGGCGACGGCGGCGGGATCGTCGGGTGTCGCCTGCAGGCCCATCAGGCGGACGACCCGCGGGAAGTAGACCTCGTCCGACAGATGCTCCAGCAGGCGTGCCCTCGCGCGGGCCTGGCGGTCCGCCGGCCATAGCGGCGGGGCGGGCTGCAACTCCTCCAGATACTCGAAGATCTGCGTCGAATCGAAGATCTCCAGCCCGTCATGGATCAGCACGGGCACCTGGCACTTGGGGTTGATGCGGGCGACTTCGGGATGCTTGGGCTGGTAGAGGCGGGCCATGTCGAACGGCACCATGACCAGTTCGAAGGCGATGCCCTTCTCGTGGAGCGCGATCTCGGCCTTGGCGCCGAACATGCTGAGCGGACCGGAATAGAGGCGCAGGGTCATGGGGGCTCCATGCGGGTTCGTGCTTTGTTCTGGCATGGAGCCCGGCGCCTCGCAACCATGCTCGTCGTGTTGATATTGCAACTGACTTGCAATATCGCCTACCGTCCGAATCCGACATTGCAGGGAGTGGGTCGATGGATGGCAGAAAACCGTTGGCCGGTCCGGCCGTGGAGACGTTGACCGCGGGCGAGCGGCTGTTGCTGTGGTCGTTCCGGTCGTGGGTTTCCGGTCCCGGCCACCGGCCGATGGTGCTGCGCGAGTTCGGCCGGGTGTTCCCGTCCGAGGAGGCGGGCGTGGCGATCCGCGGGCTCGACCGGGCGATCGCGGCGATCGCCGGACACGCCCGGCGCGAGATCGTTCACCACCCGGTCTGTGCCCAGCAGGTGGCCCCCGACGAGCAGGCGGTGATCGCGGTCTTCGCGGCCCTCCAGGAAGAGCGCGTCGACCTGGCCGTGCGCCATGCGGCCTGGCTGGTCCGGCCGGCCGGCGTGACGCCGGTCGTGACGGCCGCGGCAGCACTGGCCCATGCCATGATCGAGAACGACCTGATGCTGCCCTATCGCCCGCTGTCGGGCGTGGCCGACGACCGGCAGCCGGCGGTGGTCCTGCATCACTGACCGGGGCCGTCTACGGCACCATCGACATCCCGAAGCGCCCGAGGCCCGGCAGTTCGACCGCCGGCCGGCGCAGGTCGATGGCCAGCACCGCCCCCAGTAGGTTGAGCTCCAACCCCTCCACCCAGCCGACCGCGAGGCCGCCATAGCCGGCGAGGCTGAGGCGCCAGCCGGTGCCCGAGATGGTCGGCGCCAGCCAGCGCCCGTCATGCGGGAAGTCGCGGCCGATCGCGGTCGCCGGCAGGCGCGCCGCCAGGCCCGGCACCTGGGCCAGGACGGCCGCCACGAAGGTGTTGGAGTTGGGGCCGGGCCAGGCGCGATAGTCGCCGCGGTTGCGCCAGCCATAGCCGGCGATGGCCGTACGGATGGCCGGAATGGCGGCGGCTGCGGCCTCGCCGTCGACCGCCAGCACGGTGTCGGGCACGCGCCCGAACCAGCGGCCGTCCGGCACGAAGCCATCGATGCGGATCGGCTCGCCCCAGGCGGTGTAGTCGAACCGCTCGTAGCGGGCGCCTCCCGCCTCCTTGACGACGATCCAGGCATGGCTGGCGAAGATGCCGCGCCAGCGCACCGTGCGCGCGGCATAGACGCGGACGACGGCCGGCGCATGGCCGGCCGCCGGCGGCAGCAGGCCGGCGCTCGACCGGTCCGCCGTCTGCCAGTCGTCGTCGGCGCCCTGCCAGTAGCCCAGCGCCGACAGGCCGATCGGCAGGACGAAGAGAAGGAGGAAGCCGGCGGCCAGCCGGCCGAGCCGGGTCCTCAGGGGGCCGTCTTCAAGGCTGCGGCATCGCGATCTTGGCGAAGGCTGGCAGTGCCGCCATGCGGGCCGCCAGTGCCTCCAGCCGCGGCCGGCTACCGGGCGGCAGCAGGTCGGGCAGGCTCGACTGCATGTACTGGACAAGGCAGGCGGTGGTGACGTCGGCCTGGGTCATCGCCGCGCCGGCCAGCCAGGGGGTGCCCTCGATCGCCTCCAGGGCCGCCAGCCCGCCGGCCACCTGGCTTGTCAGGTTGTCGACCCAGGGCTGGTGCTGGCGCTCGGCCGGGCGGCGCTTGGTCTCGTAGGAATAGGCGACCGCCTTCTCCATGGTGCCGAGCGCCACGGCGACCCGGCCCTGCACCAGGCGACGCGCCGGGCCGGACGGCGGGGTCAGCGCGCGGGCGGGCCCGGCCAGCTCGTCCAGATAGTCGATGATGGTGGCGGAATCGACCAGCGACGAGCCGTCGTCCAGGATCAGCACCGGCACCCGGCCGACCGGGTTCAACTGCTTGATCTGCTCCATGTCGGCCATGGTGGAGAGCGCGCGCTGCTCGAACGGCAGGCCGTAGAGTTCCAGGGTGATGGCGGTGCGCCGCACGAAGGGCGAGAGATAGCGGCCGACGAGGATCATGGCGGGGGCCTCCGGGCTGGCGATCAGGATTGGCGGTCAGGACTGGCGGGGGACGAAGAGCGCGTCGACCGCGACCACGCCGCGGCCGGCCGGGCGGACCAGGATCGGGTTCACGTCGACGCTGTCGATGCGGTCGGCATTGGCGGCGGCGAAGACCGACAGGCGGGACAGCGCCTGGGCCAGGGCCGCCACGTCGGCCTTGGGCTTGCCGCGCGCGCCGTCCAGCAGCGGGAAGCCCTTCACCTCGCGGATCATCGCCTCGGCCTCGTCCAGGCCGAAGGGCGCGACGCGGAGTGCTATGTCCTTCAGCACCTCGACGAAGATGCCGCCCAGGCCGAACAGCACGACCGGGCCGAAGGCGGGGTCGACGGTGATGCCCATGATGCACTCGACCCCGTCGGCGATCATCGGGCTGACCAGCGCGCCCTCGATGCGCGCGGCCGGCCGGGCGGCCGATACCCGGGCCGACATGGCGGCAAAGGCCACGGCCACGTCCTCGGGCGAGGCCAGGCCCACGGCGACGCCGCCGACCTCGGTCTTGTGCTGGATGTCGGGCGAGGAGATCTTCAGGACGACCGGCCCGCCGAAGGCGGCAGCCGCGTTGCGCGCCTCCTCGGGCGTGCGCACCAGCCGGTCCTCGACGACCGGGATGCCGGCCGCGGCCAGGATGCGCTTGGCGGCGCGCTCGTCGACCGCGCCGTCCGGCGCGGGCAGGGCGCCTGCCGGCACGGCGGGCGGGGCCGCGCGCGGCGGCCGGCCGAACGCCTCGCCATAGTAGCAGAGGGCGGCCAGCGCCTTCACCGCGCGGTGCGGGTCCTCGAACACGAGGTAGCCATCGCTCTCGTACTCCTTGGTCATCTCGGGCGTGGAGATCATGCACATGACCTGGAGGCGGCCGGGGAAGCGCCGCTGCGCCTCCTGCATCGCCGGGCGCAGGCGCGCGTTCAGGACCTTGGAGCGCGGGATCGAGGTGAAGAAGTTGATGATGAAGTCGTAGCCGCCTTCCTCCAGCATCGTCTCGACGTTCTTGGTCACCAGGCTCATGTCGTTGAAGGCCTGGGCGGTGATGTCGACCGGGTTGCGGACGGCCGCGAACGGCAGCAGTTCCTTCAGCCGGCGCTGGGCGTCGGCCGGCATCGCCGGCACCTCCAGCCCCGCCGCCGTGGCGGCATCGGCCAGCACGACGCCGCCGCCGCCCGAGATGGTGACGATCCCCAGCTTGCGCCCCGTGGGGAAGGTCCGCCGGGTGCAGGCATAGGCGACGTCCAGCATCTCCTCGGTGGTGTCGACGCGCAGCACCCCGTGGCGGCGGAAGACGCTGTCATAGACGCGGTCGGCGCCGGCCAGCGAGGCGGTGTGCGACTGGGCCGCCTCCGCGCCCACGGCGGACCGGCCGACCTTCATCACCACGACGGGCTTGCGCCGCTGATAGGCATGGTCCAGCGCGGCGGTCAGGCGGTCGGCATTCACCACGCCCTCGATGTAGCAGCCGATGACGTCGACATCCGGCTGGTCGGCCAGGAAGGCGATGCAGTCGGCCACCTGCACGTCGCACTCGTTGCCGGTCGTGACCCAATAGGTCGTGCCCAGCCCCTTCTCGCGCGCCAGCGTCGCCATGTGGCTGCCATAGGCGCCGGACTGGCTGACGATGGCGATGCCGCCGGGGATGGGGAAACCGCCCAGGTCGAACGAGGCCGTGAAGGTGCAGTAGTGCCCCATCGTGGCGTTGAACACGCCCAGGCAGTTGGGGCCGGCGATGCGCATGCCGCTCGCCTGCGCGATCTCGGTCAGGCGGTCCTGCATCGCCTGGCCTTCGCCGCCCTCCACCTCGGCGAAGCCGGACGAGAAGATGACCATGGCGCGCACGCCCTTGGCGGCGGCCTCCTCGGCCGTCGCCACCACGCCCGATGCCGGGATGGCGACCAGCACCAGGTCCGGCGCCTCGGGCAGGGACGACAGGTTGGGGTAGGCCTTCACCCCCTGGATCTCGTCCCGGTTCGGGTTGATCGGATAGATGGCCCCCGTGAAGCCGTTCTCCAGATAGTAGCGCAGCGGCCGGCCGCCGATCCGCGTCGGGTCGTTGCTGGCGCCGACGATCGCGACCGAGCGCGGTCGCAGCATCCCCTCGAGCGAGGCGGGATCGAGCAAGGGCATGCCGGCGGCGGCGGTGGGGGCGTCGGACAAGCGGTTCCTCCTGGGGGCTGGGCGGCGCCTGGGCGAATGCACGGTCGCCGCCGGCCGCATCTCGGTCTTGGACGCATTGGTAGCCGCCGCCGGCCGATCCGACAATCGAGGAGGGGCAGGCCGCTTTGAACAAACGGGCGCCGCAATCGTTGATCAGGCTGGGACGATCCAGCCCGACCGCCGCGACATCGGCATCGAACCGAATGGTCCGTCGCCGCGACCGACCTGGACCGAGGGGGCGACCAACCGGAGTCGCCGATGAAAGCCGTGTTCTGTCCGCCGAACCGATCCGAGGGTGCCGTGACCCGATTCCTCTTCCTGTTGATCGCCCTCGGCTCGTCCATGATGCTGCTGGCCGGCGCCGCACTGCCGCTCGCCGACGGCGACGAGCCGCCGATCGGCTTCGACCTGCTGGTGGCCTCGCTGGAGCGGGTGCGCGAGTTCCTGGGAGGCTAGACCGCCGCGGCCGGCACCCCGTCCGCGGCGACGCGGGCGCGCAGTTCGCGCCGGATGATCTTGCCCGTCGCCGTCATCGGCAGGGCATCGACGAAGGCGACGTGGCGGGGATACTCGTGGGCGGCCAGGCGCGTGCGCACCCAGCCCTGGATCTCCCGCGCCAGCGCGTCGGACGGCGGATGGCCCGGCTTCAGCACCAGCCAGGCCATCACCGCCTCGGTCCGCAGGGGGTCCGGCACGCCGATGGCGGCCGCCATGGCGACCGCCGGGTGGCCCAGCAGGCAGTCCTCGATCTCGCCGGGACCAATGCGGTAGCCGGCCGACGTGATCACGTCGTCGTCGCGCCCGACATAATGCAGGTAGCCGTCCTCGTCCGCCCGGCCGAGGTCGCCCGTCACCAGCCAGTCGCCGACGAACTTGGCGGCCGTGGCGGCCGGGTTGTTCCAATAGCCGAGGAACATCACCGGGTCGGGCCGGCGCACGGCGATGGCCCCCGTCTCGCCCGCCGGCAGTTCACGCCCCTGGCCGTCGATGATGGCGACCCGGTGGCCAGGGATGGGTTTGCCCATGGCGCCTGGCCGGACCGGGAACAGGCTGGCGCAGTTGCCGACCACGAGGTTGCATTCGGTCTGGCCGTAGAACTCGTGCGGCGTCACCCCCAGGGTCGCCCGGCTCCAGGCCAGCAACTCGGCGCCCAGCGTCTCCCCGCCCGATCCGATGGTGCGTAGGGCCAGGCCCGCGGGCGGCCGCGCACCCGACTGGCGCAGGAACTTCAGCGCGGTCGGCGGGAAGAAGACGTTGCGCACGCCGTGGCGCGCCATCATCGCCAATGCCGCATCGGGATCGAACTTGCGGGCGCGGTGGGCCAGCACGGGCACGCCGTGGTGCCAGGACGGCAGCAGCACGTCGAGCAGCCCGCCGATCCAGGCCCAATCGGCCGGCGTCCAGAACAGGTCGCCCGGCGCCGGAAAGAAATCATGCGGCAGTTCCACCCCCGGCAGATGCCCCAGCAGGACCCGGTGGGCGTGCAGCGCGCCCTTGGGCGGCCCGGTGGTGCCCGAGGTGTAGATGATCAGCGCCGGGTCGTCGGCCGCGGTATCGACGGTCGCGAACCGGTCGGACGCCCGCTCCAGCAGGTTCCAGAACGGCCGGTCGCCACCGTCGATGCGGATGATGTGGGCAAGGCCGGGCAGCCGGTCGCGGATGCCCTCGACCTTGGCCGCGTTCTCCTCGTCGGTGACGAGCAGGCGGGCGCCGGAATCGCCCAGGCGGTACTCCAACGCCTCGGGCCCGAACAGGGTGAAGAGCGGCACCGCGATCAGGCCGGCCTTGTAGGCGGCGACATGGGCGATCGCCGTCTCCGGCCCTTGCGACAGCAGGATGCCGACCCGGTCGCCCCGTTGCAGCCCGAGGCCCACCAGCACGTTGGCAAAGCGGTTCGACGCCAGCGCGACATCGCGGAAGCCCAGCCGCGTCACCCGGCCGGCTTCGTCCTCGAAGATCAGCGCGGGCCGGTTGCCGGCCGCGGCATGGCGGTCGACGACGTCGCTGCCGATGTTGAAGCGGTCGGGCACGGCCCAGCGGAACCGGTCGACGAGGGCGCGATGGTCGGTCGTGCGGTGGAGCATGGCCCATACTCGACCGATCGGCGCCCGTCCGTCACCTGCTCCGTGGTGTCCCGCCGCGCCGGAAGGGTTCGAGGCTGCGAAACAGCAGGTCCAGGTCGATCGGCTTCAGCAGTACCCCGTTCATCCCTGCGGCCAGGCACTCGTCGCGCTGATGGGTGGTCGGGTCGGCGGTGAGCCCGAAGATCGGCACGTCGCGAGCGGGGCCGTCCAGGGTGCGGATCCGGCGGGTCGCCTCGACGCCGTCGAGGTTGGGCATCCAGACGTCCATCAGCACGGCGTCGAACCGACCGCCGGCAACCGCCTCTACGGCTGCTGCACCATCGCCGACGATGGCCACGCGGACGCCTTGCGATTCCAGCAACCCGCGGATGACGGCCTGATTGATCTCCACGTCCTCGGCCACCAGGATTGCCAGCGGATGTTCGTTGGTGGCCGGCGCTGCGGCTGCGGCCTCGACGGGCGGGGCGTCGGCAACGGCAAGCGCCAGGCGGACCTGGAACCGGCTGCCCTGGCCGACGCGGCTGGCCACCCGGATGTCGCCGCCCATCATCCGGGCGAACTGCCGCGCGATCGCCAGTCCCAGGCCCGTCCCGCCGAAGCGCCGGGTGGTGGACAGATCTGCCTGCTGGAACGGCTCGAAGATGCCGGCCAGGCGATCGGCCGGAATGCCGGGGCCGCTGTCCGATACCTCGATGCACAGCGCGGTCGGGGTTCCCGCCGGATCGCCGGCCGCCGCGCCCTCGATCGTCGTCCGGATGTCGATCCCGCCCGTCGTCGTGAACTTCACCGCGTTGCCGACCAGGTTCGCCAGGATCTGGCGGATGCGCAGCGGGTCGCCCAGCAGCCAGCAGGCGTCCCTCGGGGAATGGGCGCGCAAGGTGATGCCCTTGGCTTCCGCGGCGGCACGGAACATCGCGGCGCACTCGTCCGCGATGCGACCGGCGTCGAACGGGATTGCCTCCAGGCGCTGGAATCCCGCTTCGAACTTGGACATGTCGAGCAGGTTGTTGAGCAGCGCCAGCAGGTTCTCTCCCGCCACCTGCACGGCCGCCGACTGCTGCCGCGTCTCGCTCGGCAGGGCCGGGTTGTTCTGGATCAACCGGTTCATGCCGAGGATCGCGTTCATCGGCGTGCGGATCTCATGGCTGAGCGTGGCCAGGAAATTGGTTTTCGCGCGGTTGGCGGCGCGGGCCGATTCCAGGGCTGCCGCCTCGCCACGGACGCGACGCAGCGCGAACAGGGTGATGAGCAAGAGCGCCAATATCGGCGGCAGGGTTTGCAGGATGCTCCAGCCAGCCTCGGCCAGCCATGCGTCCCGGATGTACCCGGTCGTCGTCGCGGTCACCGCATAGATGGGATAGCCGGGCAGCCGGCGGTACTTGATGAGCCGCTCGACTCCGTCCGGCGCGCCGGACGAGATGTAGGAGCCGGCGATCGGCGCCTTGGCAACCTGGGCGGCGAAGTTCGCGAAGGGCGTCAGTTCGTGCAGTCGCTTCCACGGCGCCGGAAAGCGGGCGAGCAGCGATCCGTCCTCGCGGAAAAGTGCCGCCGAGAACGGCTGCTCGAGCGAGGCGCGCCGATAGAACTCCTGAAAGTAATCGGGATACATCGACACGGCGGTGACGCCTTCGAATAGAGCGTCGCCCCGCCGCGTGCTGATCTGGAAGAATGTCACGTCGGCGGCGCGGCCCAGCAGGGCGCTGCTGACATATGGCCCATGGTTGGGATTGTCGCGGTGGACACGGAAGTAGTTCCGGTCCGAAAGATCCAGGTCACTGGGGACCGGGGTCGAACTGGTGGTGACCAGCGGCCGCCCCCGGGCTTCCAGCACCCAGACCCCCTGGATCTGCGGCAGGGCTTCGGACAGTTTGGTCAGGCGAGACTTGAAATTCGTCTCGTCCGCGCGAACGTCGTCGTCGTCGTAGCCGCGCAACATCTCCTGGACCTGGCTCGTGACCAGGGCCTGCGTCTCCATCACCTTGACCGCATGCTCGTGCACGAGGTCGAGGGTGTAGAGCAGGCGCGATTGCACCTCCTGCCGATTGCGGCTGTGGGTCTGCATCGCCAGCAGGGCATAGAGCGCCACGGTCAGCACGACGGTGCCGACCGCGACCGCGCGCAGCAGGTTTGTGGCCGAGCCCAGGCGCTTCCAGGACGGCACCGCCGGCCGCAGGGGCTCGACCGCCGGGAACGCCGCGCCGGGGCGGGAGTTCGGCATCAGCGGCAGCTACGCGACTGGAATGACCACTGTCGGGCCAGGTCGGGCTCGCTTCCTTTGAGCTGTTCGTTCGCTCAATCTGCCGCGGACTATGCTCGCTATGGCGGTGCCTTGCCAGCCTCCCAGGGCGTGCTGCGGGTGCAAACGGCGCCATCTGCGTCAATCCGACGCCGCCGCCCGGATGGCGGATCGGATTTCGTGCCTGTTGCGGCTAGGCTGGCGGACGGTCGGTCGCGCGGACCGACGGCAAGCCCTGACGGATACCCCATGACGAGCAGCACGGCCCACTGGCGCGAGCGCGCCGGCACTTCCTTTTCCTGCGAGAAACAGTCGACCGTCGCCAGCGGCGCCATGGTGGTGACCAATCATCCGCTGGCGTCCGCCGCGGGGATGGAGATGCTGGCGATTGGCGGCAATGCCATCGATGCGGCGGTGGCCGCGCTGTTCACCCTGTCGGTGGTCGAGCCGATGATGGTCGGCATCTTCGGCGGCGGCACGGCGCTGCTGCGGCTGGCCGACGGCAGCGTGACGGTGCTGGACGGGCTGTCGACCGCGCCCAAGGCCGCGCGGCCGGACAGCTACACGCCCGTCTCCGATACCTGGCCCGGATACATGGAGGTCGCGGGCCGCGCCAACGCGATCGGTGCCAGCGCGGTGGCGGCACCCGGCAGCCTGAAAGGCTGGTGCGAGGCGCTCGAGCGCCATGGCCGGCTCGACCTCGCCACCGTGATCGACCCCGCCATCCGCCATGCGTCGCGCGGCTTCCGCGCCAGCCCGTTCCTGTCGGACTGCATCAAGTCGGTGGCCCAGGACCTCGCGCTGGACCCGGCCATCGCCGCCTTGCTGCTGCCGGGCGGCAGCGCCGTGGCGTCGGGGTCGCTTTTCGTGCAGGCCGAACTGGCCGACACCCTGCGCGCGATCGCCAAGGAGGGGCCGGGCGTCCTCTATGGCGGCGCCATCGGCGCGATCGCGGCCGAGCATCTGGAGAAGAACGGCTCGCTGCTGACGGCGGCCGACCTCGTCGAATACCGCACCGTCGACCGCCAGCCGGTGCGTGGCACCTATCGCGGGGTGGAGATCGTGGGGGCGCCGCCGCCGACCTCGGGCGGGGTCCACATCGTCCAGATGCTGAACCTGCTGGAGGGCTTCGACATCGCCGGCCTCGGCTTCGGCACGGCCGAGACGCTGCACCTGATCCTGGAGGCGATGAAGATCGCCGCCGCGGACCGCTTGGCCGCCACCGCCGACCCGGCCTTCGTCACCACCCCGGTCGAGCGGCTGATGTCCAAGGACTATGCTGACCTGCGCCGGTCCGAGATCCGGCCGACGGCGGCCAGTCAGTTCGCCGCCCGCATCCTTCAGAACGAATCGCCCAACACCACCCACGTCACCGTGGCCGATCGCGAGGGCAACGTCGTCGCCTCCACCCAGACGCTGAACAGCGTCTTCGGCGCCCGCATCCTCATCCCCGGCACCGGCATCGTCCCCAACAACTACATGTACCTGTTCGACCCGCACCCCGGGAACGCCTTGTCGCTGGCCCCAGGCAAGCGTCTGACCAGCACCCAGTCGCCGCTGCTGGCCTATCGCGACGGTCGGCTTGCCTATGCGCTGGGCCTGCCCGGCGGCATGCGGCTCTATGGTGCGGCGATGCAGGCGATCCTCAACCTGGTCGACCACCGAATGAGCTTGCAGGAGGCCGTCGAGGCGCCGCGCATCTGGACCCAGGGGCAGGAGGCGGAGATCGAGAAGGGGGTGCCGGAAACGGTCCGCGCCGCCGTCGCCGGGTTCGGCCACGAGGTGGTGGCGGTGCCTCATGTGGCCGGCGGCATGTGCGCGATCGAGTTCCACCCCGACGGCGAAATGACCGGTGCCGCCTGCTGGCGCGCCGATGGCGTCGCGGCCGGCCTGTCCGGCGGCCAGGCCCGGCCGGGCACGCGGTTCTATCCGGACCCGACGCGACGGAGCTGACCCGGCCGGGCGAAAGAGTCGCTGCCGGCTGAACCTCCGCGCGATACCCTGCGTCCCAGGTTCACGGCAACCTGGGCGAGGCAGGCATGGCAACGATCACCGGCAGCGACGCGTCCGAAACCCTGGTCGGCACGGATGGCGACGACACGATCGACGGGCTGGATGGCAACGACACCCTGTCCGGCCTGGCCGGCACGGACGTGATCGAGGGCCGCGGCGGCAACGACCGGATCGAGGGCGGCCCCGGCGATGATCAGCTTGGCGGCGGCGATGGCGACGACACGATCTGGGCCGGCAGCGCCACCGTCGCGGACGCCAGCGGCAATACCCTCTATGGCGATCCGGGCGCCGACCTGCTGATCGGCAGCGACGGCGGCGACTATCTGGTGGGCTGGATCGGGGCCGACACGATGCTGGGCGGGGGCGGCGACGACCTCATCCTGGGCGGGCCGGACGGGGACCATCTGGAAGGTGCCGGCGGCAACGACACGATCTTCGGCGGCGTGCCGGACGACATTGGCGACTCGGGCATGGATGTCATCGACGGCGGTGACGGCGACGACGAGATCGTGGCGGGCGACGGCGACGATGTCGTCTATGGCGGGGCCGGGGACGATGCGGTCAACGGCAATACCGGCGACGACCTCGTCTATGGCGGTCCGGGCCGGGATTTCGTGCGCGGCGGCCAGGAATCGGACGTCGTGTTCGGCGGCGATGGCGACGACTGGCATGTGAACGGCAACCTTGGGGTGGACTTCGTCGAAGGCGGGGCGGGCGACGACCTCGTGCGTGGCGGCCAGGGCGACGACTTCGTCTATGGCGGCGACGGCGCGGACACGGTCTGGGGCGACCTCGGCGCCGATATCCTGGGCGGTGGCGAGGGCCAGGACCTGTTCGTCTTTGCCGCCGCCAGCGGGTCGGACCGGGTCCTCGACTTCGCGCCGGGCGTCGACCGCATCGCCATGGCGCTCGACGCGGCGGAGATCCTGTCCCGCACGACCGATCAGGCCGGCGGCGCGGTCATCGACCTCGGTGCCGGCGACATGCTGGTCCTGGCCGGGGTGGTCCGGGCGGACCTGTCGGCCGGCGATTTCGTCTTCCTGCTATAGCGGGATGGCCACCGCCTGCAGGCGGCTGTAATCCTTCCCCGCTCAATCCTGCGAGGAAGTGCCTGATGGTGAATGCGGCGGTGGTCGGCCTCGGCCGATGGGGACAGGTCCTGGTCAATGCGGCCAAGGGCAGCGACAAGATCCGCTTCGTGGCGGGTTGTACCGGCACGCCGGCCAAGGCGGTGGACTTCGCCCGGTCGAGCGGCTTCGACCTGTTGCCCGACTATGCGGCCGTCCTGGCCGATCCGCGCGTCGAGGCGGTGGTCCTGGCCACGCCGCACACCCAGCATGTCGAGCAGGTGAAGGCGGCCGCCGCGGTCGGCAAGCACGTCTTCTGCGACAAGCCTTTCACGCTGACCAAGGCCAGTGCCGCCGATGCGGTCGCCGCCTGTTCGGCGGCCGGGGTGAAGCTGGCGGTCGGCCACAACCGCCGCTTCCTGCCCGGCTATGTCGAACTGGGCCAGCTCATCGCCGGGGGCGACCTTGGCCAGGTGCTGCAGGTCGAGGGCGCGGTGACGGGTTCTGGCGCCTTCTCCTACGCTCCCGACGGCTGGCGCGCCAAGCCGACCGAGAGCCCGGCCGGCGGCATGACGGCGCTCGGCATCCATATGGTGGATGCGCTCATCGGTCTGCTGGGGCCGGTGAAGGCGGTGACGGCGCTGAGCTGGCGCCGGGCCATCGAAATCCCGATCGACGACACGACCGCGATGCTGCTGCATTTCGCCAGCGGCGCTGCCGGCACGCTGGTGACCTCGCCCGCCACCGGCCAGGCGTGGCGCATCCAGGTCTACGGCACCAAGGGCACGGCCGAGATGCGGGGCGAGACGCAGCTCATCGTCAGCCGCATCGGCGCCAAGCCGGAAGTGCGCGAGTACGCACCCGTCAACAAGGAACGGGCGGAGCTGGAGGCGTTCGCCGACATGGTGGCTCACGGTGCCGCCTATCCGGTGACCGATGCCGACGCCATCAACGGCGTGTCGGTGCTGGAGCAGGTGGAGCTGTCGGCGCGCGCCGGCCGCTGGCTCGACGTGCCCTGATCGCCGCCGTCCAGATCCAGGAACCGTCCATGTCGCTGGCCCGCGTCCCCGCCGCCGTCGTCTTCGACATGGACGGCCTCCTCTTCGACACCGAGACCCTCTATCGCGAGGCGGCCGTCGCCGCGGTCGCCGAGCGTGGCCGGGATTTGCCCGATGCGCTGTTCCTCAGCTTGATCGGCCGGCCCTGGCCCACCAACCGGACGGCCCTGCTGGGCCATTACGGCGCGGACTTCGCCGTGGATGCCTTCCGCGACGACAGCCTCGCCCGGTTCGAGGCGCTGGTCGCGACCCGGCTGGCGCTGAAGCCTGGCGCGCTGCGGCTGCTCGACACGCTGGACGACCTGCGGCTGCCGCGGGCGATCGCGACCTCATCGTCCCACGCCGATGCCAGCCGGAACCTGGCCGCCCACGGCATCGCCGGGCGGTTCGATGCCGTGGTGGCGCATGGCGACTACAGCCACGGCAAGCCGGCACCCGACCCCTTCCTGCGCGCGGCCGAGCGGCTGGGCGTCGACCCGGCGCTCTGCTTGGCGCTGGAGGATTCGCACAACGGCGTGCGCTCTGCCGCGGCGGCCGGCATGGCGGTGGTGATGGTGCCGGATCTCCTCGAAGCGACCGACGACATGCGGCGGCTCTGTGCCTTCGTATCGACCGACCTGAACATGGTGTGCGACGCGATCCTGGCTGCCTGCTGATCGCCGGATCGGCGGCGATGTGCCGGCCGGCGGGAACGCCGACCGCGGCCTGCTCGTTTGGCAGGCATATCCATCCGCGGTTCAGGAGCAGCATCCATGGCCTATATCCCCGGCACCAACGGCGCCGACACCCTCATCGGCACCGCCGGTCCCGATTCGATCCTTGGCGGCGGCGGCAACGACCTCGTCCGCGGCGAGGGCAGCTTCGACACGATCGACGGCGGCTTCGACAACGATTTCCTGATGGGCAATGGCGGCGACGACCTCGTCTATGGCGGTCCCGGCAGCGACACCATGTTCGGTGGCGACAACATCGACTTCTTCGGCACCGGCAACGACACGCTGATCGGCGGCGACGGCAATGACGACGGCTACGGCGGCGACGGCGGCGACCTGCTGGTCGGCGACTTCGGCGACGACGCGCTGAACGGCAACACCGGCGCCGACATCGTCTATGGCGGGCCGGGGGCCGACTTCGTGCGCGGTGGCCAGGACAACGACATCGTCTTCGGCGATGACGGCGACGACTGGCATGTGAACGGCAACATCGGCGACGACCTCGTCTATGGCGGCTTCGGCAACGACACGATGTTCGGCGGCCAGGGCCGCGACGACGTCTATGGCGAGCAGGGCGACGATGCCATTCGCGGCGACCTCGGCGACGACAACCTCTATGGCGGCTCGGGGCGCGACTATCTCTTCGGCGGGGCCGGTTTCGATCTCCTGAACGGTGGCGACGGGGCCGACACGCTGGATGGCGGGTCGGGCGCCGACACGCTCTATGGCGGCTTCGGGCCCGACGATTTCGTCGTCCTCAGCGCCTCCGGCTATGACGAGATCACCGACTTCGTCTTCGAGGATGCCGACCGCGTCGTGATGGAGCGCAACGTCAACGGGTCGGGCATCTTCGATTTCTTCGACCTGATGGACAGGGCCTACAACGACTGGTCCGGCGGCACCGGATTCGATCTCGGCGGCGGCAACACGCTGGTCATCCGCAACCAGTCGATCGATGAGTTCCGCCAGCAGGACTTCCTCTTCGTCTGAGCCGGACTGAGGGCCCGCGGCCGCGCGATGCCGGCCGCGGGTCCCTTGAACGGCTGATCGCAAACACGCGATAGTCCCCCGGCATCGACGGGGGACTGCGGGCGGATGGCTGAGGGGGATGGCCAGATTCTGGCCGGGCGGCAAGGCGCCGCCGCATCGATTCGCCACTACCGCGCCGGCAACCGCCATGGTCGGCTGCCGGTCAGCGTGGCACGGGTTTTCGTGCCGCGGCACGGCCTGCCGGACCAGGCGATCCTGGCCGCCATCAAGGGGGCGGTTCCGGCTCTGAAACTGCCCGCGGCGGTCGACGTTGGACCAGGGGTCGGCGCGGCATTCGGTGCGATCGTCGGCACCCTCGCCAGCGAGCTCCTGCGCCTGGCCTATGAGCCGGCCGGCGGCCACCAGGTGCTGGGCGCGGCGGACCCTTCGACGATCGACCTCCTTCTCGTCGCCCACCGCCCGGTCGTGGGTGCGCGGGCGCTGGCCCTGGCGCTCGACCTGCTGGGTGCCCGGCAGGCCGGGCCGCCGGCCGACGCCGTGGCGGCGTTCCTCGACTGGGCCAAGCCGATCCAGTTGCACGACCAGGATGCGCACCTGGCCGACGTGGCGGCGGTGCGCGGCATACCGTGGCGTGCCTCCCCGCTCGGGCAGGGGCCGCTGCTGCTGGGCGAAGGCGCCCGGCTGCGCCGCACCTTCGCCAACCTGACCGACCGGACGAGCTTTCTCGGCGTCGATATCTGCTCCAGCAAGTGGGTTACCAGCCGGACGTTGCGCGCAGCCGGCCTGCCCTCTCCCGGCCAGCGTCGGGCGGCCAGCGTCGAGGAAGCCCAGCGCGCGGCCGCCGCCCTGGGCTACCCGGTCGTGCTGAAACCGGCCAACGCCAGCCGCGGGGTGGGCATCTGCTGCGACCTGGGCACCCCGGCCGAGGTTGCCGCGGCCTTTCCGAGTGCGCGGCACCATGGGCCGGTGATCGTCGAGACCTTCGCCGAGGGCGACGACTACCGCCTGTTCATCGTCGGCGGTCGCTATTTCTCGACCTTGCGTCGCCGCGCGGCGGCCGTCTTGGCGGACGGAACCAGTACGGTGGCGGCACTGGTCGCGGCCGAGAACCTTCGGCGCGCCGATCCGACCAGCAACCCTACCGGCGCCCATCTCCTGCCGCTGCCGCTGGATGCCGAGGCCGACCGGCTCCTGCGTCGGCAAGGCTTCGATCGCCAGTCGGTCGCCCCCGCGGGGACGGAGGTGCGGCTGCGCTCGGTCGCCAACTGGAGCCAGGGCGGCACGTTCGACTACCCGACCGCGGTGCACCCGACCAACATCCGGCTGGCGGAGCGGGTGGCGGCACTCATGGGGATGGACGTGGTCGGCGTCGATCTGATCTGCCAGGACCTGACACGCCCGTTCCACGAGACCGGCGCCATCATCCACGAGGTGCAGCGCCAGCCGACATCGGGGCTGCGCAACGTCGGCGTCTACGAGCGGATGATGGACCATGTCTTGCCGGCGGGCACGCCGGTGCGCATACCGATCGTCGGTGTCGTGGGGCCGGCGGCAGGTGCCGTCGTCGCCGCGGTCGCGGCTGAACTGGGGGCGCTGGGGCTGCGGGTCGGCATGGCAGGGAAGGGCGGCCTGCGGGTCGGCCGGCTTGCGCGCTCGGCCGACGATCGGCGCCCGGACGGGCTGGCATTGCTGGTCGACGATCCTTCGGTGGATGCCGCCGTGGTCGAACTCGATCCGCACCATTTGATCGAGCGCGGGCTCGGGCATTGTCGGCTGGACGTGGCCGTGCTGACCGGCGGCGAGACCCCGGCGGATGTGGCCCGGTTGCTGGCCGGTGTCGCGGACCGCGGCCTCGTCTGCGCCGCGACGGACCATCGGGGAACGGCGGCGGCCGGGCAGGCCGGCGTCGCCCTTGTCGCCGTGCCGGGTGCCGATGGCGCGACGCTCGCCGCCGCGGCATTGGGTTTGCTGGACCTGTCCCCGGTGGCGTCATGAGCCCCATCTCCACCGCGTCGACCGACCAGCCGCTGCGCCTCAGTCCACCCTGGGCGCTGGCCGCCGGCAACCGATTGGGTGCTGCGGCGCTGGTGCAGGCAGCGATCCTCGGCGTCCCCGGCCCCCACTTGGCCGACCAGGCGGCCATGGGCCGGCACCTGTCCCGGATCGACCCCGCGCTGGCCGCGGCCTACGCAGCACCGGCCCCGACGCTGACGGCCCGCGGCGACGACGGCCACGCCG
The DNA here is from genome assembly GCF_006738645.1 of Stella humosa. GTDB lineage: Bacteria > Pseudomonadota > Alphaproteobacteria > ATCC43930 > Allostellaceae > Allostella > Allostella humosa. Next base: position 855,209 of record NZ_AP019700.1, read on the forward strand.
CCATCGGCCGGCTGGCGGTGGCGCTCCTCCGGCTGCTGACCCCGATGCCGGTCCGCTGCATCGTCGAGTCCGACCGGCGGCCCGCCCTGCTCAGCCTGGAGATCGTCGTCTTCCAGGTGGCGGCGGACGCCATGATGCTGGCGACGGCCATCGCGGCCGGCGGGCAGGGCGACGAAGCCCGCCTTCGCCAGTCGATCGTGGATTTCCGTTCGGCCGGCGAGCGGCTGCTGCCGGACGCTGGCGAGGCGATCCTGCTGGCTCGGATCGATGCCCGCGGCCTGCCGTGGCATCGGGTCGATGACGGGCCGGCCCGCAGCTATGTCGTCATCGGCGAGGGGCGCCATCGCCGGCGACTGCGCCAGACGATCTCCGAACAGACCGCCCACATGGCCGGCACGCTGGCCGAGCGCAAGGACCAGTGCACGCGCCTCCTGGCCCATCACCTGCTGCCGGTGCCTCGCCAGCATCTCGTCCAGGATGCCGAGGGCGCGGTCCAGGCGGCCGCGGCCATTGGCTATCCCGTGGTGGTGAAGCCGGTGGACAGCAGCGGCGGCAAGGGGGTGTCGGTCGGCCTGGATACGCCGGCCGCCGTGCGCGATGCCTGCATGGCCGCCCTGGCCCACAGTCGCCGGGCCGTCGTCGAGAGCCAGCTTTTCGGCCAGGACTATCGCATGCTGGTGATCGGCGGCCGGCTCGCCGCGGTCACCCGGCGGGTGGCGGCCCAGGTGACGGGCGACGGACGCCACAGCATCGCCGAATTGGTCATGGCCGCCAACGCCGACCCGCGGCGCATCCCGCCGGCCGGGCTGCTGCGTCCGCTGCCGCTGGATGCCGAGGCGCTGCAACTGCTGGCCGCAGACGGCTGGACGCCCACCGCCGTTCCGGCCGCGGGCCAGCATGTGCGTCTGCGGACGGCGTCCAACCGGGCCCAGGGTGGCACGACGGAGGACGTCACGGCCCAGGTCCACCCCGACAATGCCGAGTTGGCCTGCCAGGTGACCGCCCTCCTGGGGCTGGACGCGGCCGGACTCGACGTGATCACGCCGGACATCGCGATGCCGATCGCAGAGACTGGCGGCGGCATCTGCGAGGTCAACCGCAACCCGGCTCTCCTGACGCACCTCTCGGCGCCCGGGGCGCCGGATGTGGCATCCGCCTATCTGGACCATGTGATGGAGGGGGCTGGCCCCGTCCGCATCCCCATCGTCGCGGTCGTCGGCGGTGCGGCAGCCGACGCCGTCGCCGCCGAGACGGCCGGGCGACTGGAGGGGCTGGGCATCGCGACCGGGCTGGCGTGGGGCGACCAGACGATCTCGGCCGGGCTGCCGCTGGCCGCGACCCCGCCAGGGGACCCGCGCCGCGTCGCGCGGCTGGTGGCCGATCCCGGGGTCGACGCGGTCGTCGTCGCGGTGCCGGCGGCGGCGCTGCTGGCATCGGGGTTCGGCCATCGCCGCTGCGACCTGGCGGTCGCGATCGGCGCGGCAGCCGAAGCACCGGCCCATCGCGCGGCCTTGCGCCTGCTGGCCGGGCTGGGGGCCGAAACCGCATCCTTCGACCCGGCCGACGGGGATGCCGCGGCGGCGTGGCTGGCAGCCCGCGTCGCGCGGCGTTGAGCCGGTGGGCCGGGGGCTGTACGCTGCCCGGACCCAGCCGGAGACCGGACCCTTGCCCCTCGACATCGTCCGCAGCGCCTGCCCGCACGACTGCCCGTCCACCTGCGCGCTCGACGTGGAGCGCATCGACGCGCGCACCATCGGCCGGGTGCGCGGGGCCGACAACCCGTACACGGCCGGTGTCGTCTGCGCCAAGGTCGGGCGCTATGCCGAGCGGGTGCACCATCCCGACCGGCTGACGCAGCCCCTGCTGCGCGTCGGCCCGCGCGGCGTCGGCCGCGCTTCCTTCACGCCGATCGGCTGGGACGAGGCGCTGGACCGGGTGGCGGACGGGCTCAAGCAGGCGGCCGACCGGCACGGGCCGGAAGCGGTGTGGCCCTACTACTATGCCGGCACCATGGGGCTGGTGCAGCGGGACGGCATCAACCGCCTGCGCCATGTCATGGGCTATTCGCGCCAGCTCAACACCATCTGCACGACGCTGGCCGATTCCGGCTGGGTCGCGGGCGTCGGCAAAAAGCTGGGCGTCGACGGGCGCGAGATGGCCGAGAGCGATCTCGTCGTCATCTGGGGCGGCAACCCCGTCTCGACCCAGGTCAACGTGATGACCCACGCGACGCGCGCCCGCAAGGAGCGGGGCGCCAAGATCGTCGTGGTCGACGTCTATCGCACGCCGACGGTCGAGGTGGCCGACCATTTCCTGTGCGTACGCCCCGGCACCGACGCGGCGCTGGCCTGCGCCGTCATGCATGTCCTTTTCCGCGAGGGCTATGCCGACCGCGACTACATGGCGCGCTACGCCGACTGCCCGGATGAGCTGGAACGCCATCTGGAGACCCGCACGCCCGAATGGGCCTCGGCGATCTGCGGCGTGCCGGTCGACGAGATCCTGGCCTTCGCCCGCCTGTACGGTGCCAACAAGCGGAGCTTCATCCGCGTCGGCTACGGCTTTGCGCGGTCGCGCGCCGGTGCGTCCAGCGTCCACGCCGTCGCCTGCCTGCCGACGGTGACCGGCGCCTGGCAGCATCGCGGCGGCGGCGCGCTCTATTCCAACGGCCAGCTCTACGGCATCGACAAGACCCTGATCGAAGGGCTGGACCGCGTGAACCCGGCCACCCGGGTGCTGGACCAGTCGCGCATCGGCCCGATCCTGACGGGCGACGCCGAGGCGCTGAAGGGCGGCCCGCCGGTGACGGCCCTCTTCATCCAGAACACCAACCCGATGATGGTGGCACCCGACACGACCAAGGTCCGCGCCGGTTTCGAGCGCCAGGACCTCTTCACCTGCGTGCACGAGCAGTTCATGACCGAGACGGCGGCGATGGCCGACATCGTGCTGCCGGCGACGACCTTTCTCGAGCATGACGACATGTACCAGACGGGGGCGACCACCTTCTTCCACGTCACCCGCGCGGTCATCGAGCCGCTGGCCGAGGCGCGGCCCAACCACTGGGTGCTGGGCCAACTCGCCCGCCGCCTGGGTGGCGAGCATCCGGCCTTCGAGATGACGGAGTGGGCGGTGATGGACGCCACTCTGAAGGCGTCGGGCTATCCGTCGGCGGCAGAGATCCATGCGGGCTCCTGGACCGACCGGGCGCCCGCGTTCGAGAAGGCGCATTTCCTGGACGGCTTTCCCCACAAGGATGGGAAGTTCCATTTCCGTGCCGACTGGCAGGCGATCGGGCCCGACTGGCGGTGCCTGCCGCCCTTGCCCGACCAGACCACCCTGTTCGAGGCAGCGACGCCCGAGCATCCCTTCCGCATGCTGGCGCCGCCGGCGCGCTCGTTCCTGAACTCTTCCTTCACCGAGACCCCGTCGGGGCGCAAGCGCGAGGGGCGGCCGACCGCGCGCATGCACCCCGACGACCTGGCGGCGCTGGGCCTGGCCGACGGCGCCCGCGTCCGGCTCGGCAACCGGCGCGGCACGGTCGTGCTGCATGTGCGGCCGGCGGCGGGCCAGCAGGCGGGCGTCATCGTGGTCGAGGGGATCTGGCCCAACGCCGCCTTCGAGGAGGGGCGCGGCATCAACACCCTGGTCGGCGCCGACCCCGGCCCGCCACAGGGCGGCGCCGTCTTCCACGACAGCGCGGTGTGGGTCCGCCCGGCCTGAAGCCGGGGCGGGGCTGGTCAGCCGATCGCGGCCGGCGCCTCGCACACCCAGACGCAGTCGCGCGGCACGCTGTCATGGTCCTCGACCAGGACGCGGTAGCCCAGATGGTCGAGGAAGCGGCGCATGATCGCCGGCGTCATGACCGAGAACGCCTCGCCGTGGCGCTGGCCGTTGATGCTGTGGCGCCAGTCGCCCAGGAACTTGGCGAAGCCGCGTTCGCTCAGCGTGTCGGCATGGTGCAATACACAGAGGCGCCGGCCGCGCAGCACCCGGGGCAGCAGGTTGAGGTAGTTGAAGATGTCGCGCGGTTCGACATGCACCAGCGTGTCGTAGCAGAAGCAGACGTCGATGCTGGCGTCGGCGATGCCGTCCAGCGTCGTGCCGTCCAGCTTCACCGCCTCGACCCGTCCTTCGCGGCCGGGGGTGGCGAGCAGGCGGTCGCGCGTCAGTTCCAGCATGCCGGCCGACACGTCGGCCAGCACCAGCTTGCGGCAGCGCTCGATCAGCAGTGCCGCCGTGCGCCCGCCGCCGACGCCGATCTCCAGCACGGTGTCGTCGGCGCCGATCCAGGGGGCGACGAAACGCTGTTCGATGAGGGCGACATACTCGGCCAGCGACTGCGCGGCACCCGCCTCGCGGCCGACCCACTCGTCGCCCAGATGGTCGAGGCCGGGATAGGCTTGGCGCCAACGCTGGGCGTAGCCCTCCCAGGCGGCCTCGTAGTCGACATATTTGTCGGGCTTGCTCATCGGCCTGTCGGACCACGGTCAGCCCCCTGCCGTCAAGCGGCAGCCAGACCCGCCGCCCTCGTCGCCATGGATTTTGCCGCCCCCAGCGGCTAAGCATGCGCCCGCCATACACGCCGCCGCCGGCGGAGCAACCCTGGAACCGAGGCTGATGCGACGCCTGCCCCAGGCGATCGACCGAATCGTCCGCGACAATCCCATCCGGCTGATCAGCGTCGACGTCTTCGACACCATCCTGCTGCGCGGCACCCGCCCGGAAATGGCGCGGTTCCAGGTGGTGGCGCATGCCCAGGCGGCAGCGCTGGCGAAGCGTGGAGTCTGGGTGGAAGCCGACGCGCTCTATGCCGCCCGACTGGTCGCCGCGCGCACCGCCTACCGCCTGATCCGTACCGTCGAGGGCGAGCGGGAAGGGCATCTCGACCTGATCCTCGGCATGGTCTGCGCCGCGCTCCGGCTCGACCCCGCGCTGGCGCCGGTGCTGGCAGAGGTCGAGTTCGAATGCGAACTGGCCGAGCTGACCGGCAACGCGCCCCTGGCCGACGTGCTGAACCGCCACCACGCGGCCGGCATCCGGGTCGTGTTCGCGAGCGACATGTACCTGCCGGCCGGGACGATCGCCGGCCTGATCGGCCGCCTGCTGCCGCAGCTTGCGCTGGACGGCGGCTACAGCAGTGCCGACCTCGGCGTCACCAAGCGCGGCGGCGGGCTGTTCAAGGTGCTGCTGCGGCAGGAACAGGTGGAGCCGGGATCAGTCCTGCATATGGGCGACAGCGAGACGGCCGACGTGGCGACGCCGCGGTCCATGGGCATCCATGTGCTGCACACGCCCAGGCCGGCCCGGTGGCAGCACATCCATGGGCTGCGCCAGAAGATGGCCCTGCTGCAGCACCGCGCCATCATGCGGCGGGCCGCGTGACCGCGACCCCTACGATGGAGCCCGTCGAATCGCTGGAAGCGTCGCTGGAGCGCCGCTTTCCGCCGCCCGAGGCCTATTCGCACCTGGCCGGCGACGACTGGCCGGCCGATGGCCCGATCCCGGCCGACACCGACGCCCAGCGCCGCTTCGGGCAGGAACTGCTGGGGCCGATCTTCCTGCAGTTCTGCCAGCGGCTGCACATGGCGGGCGTCGCCTTCGCCGACCGCCGCGCGCGCCTGCTGTTCGCGGCGCGCGGCGGCCTGCGCCTGCGGCTGCTCTACGAGCTGTGGTGCGAGCGGTCGGGGACCCAGCCGGTGCTGCCGCTGGGCGACATCCTGATCTCGCGCGTGGCGGCCGCCAAGGGCTGCCTGGCGGCCGACTTCGACCATGTCGCGCCGATGCTGGTGCGCGAGTTCGGCGCGGGCTCGCTCGGCTACATGCTGCGCTGCCTGCTGCGCGGCCGCGCGGTCGACCTGCCCGACGTGCTGGCCCATTGCCCCGTGACGGTGGGTTCGTTCGCCGCCATCTATCGCGGCGAGGATGCGCTGGGCCAGGCGGTGCGCGACTATTTCGCCGAGCAGGCCCAGGCGATGGCCGCCTACCTGGAGGGGCTGCTGGCCGGCATCGACACCCCCGTCCTGGTCGATTCGGGCTGGACCGGCGGGACCCAGGCCCTGCTGATGCGCGACTTCCCGCAATGGGACTGGCACGGCCTCTATTTCGGCAAGTGGGACTATGGCCGTGGGCCGGGCCCGCATTTCGGCCATATCTTCGGCGTCGCCGTCGACAGCCTGGAGCCCTATGCCAACGCGCCGGGCCAGGCCCTTTTCGCCTATCACCACCTGATCGAGGACCCGCTCGAGATCGACGCCGCCAGCGTCGAGAGCTACCGCCTGCTGCCCGACGGGCGCGGCATGCCCGAGGGCGGGGACATCGACCCCATGGTGCTGCCGCCCGGCCGCGACGATGCGATGTTCCAGGGCATCGTCGATCATTTCCACTCGCCGGCCGGGGCCGGCGACTTCATGGCGGTGGAGCGCCGCGCGCACGAGGCCTATCGCCGCCTGCGGCGCATGATCCTGTGGCCGCGCCCGGCCGAGCTGCCCGGCATGCAGGTTCGGCCGCGCTCGGCCGATTTCGGCCGCAGCCTGACGGTGCCCGTCCTGCTGCGCCTGCCCGATGCCAGCCTGAAGCGGCGGGTGAAGTCGGTCGCGGCCGCCCTGTGGAAGCCGGGCCAGATGGTGGTGGCCTTCCCCCGCCTGCACGGCCTGGTGAATGGCAGTTCCTACCTGCTGCGGCGCATCCCCTTCGCCGGCCGCTTCGTCGATCCGCTGCTGCGCCGCGGGTCGGGTCTGGCACGCCGGGTCCTGCGCCGGTTGCTGCGATGACCGGCGCCGCGATCCCGAACGCCGGCCCGGTCGGCACCGCGCTGCGCTGGCGCCAGCTCATCCTCCAGCTTGCCCGGCGCGAGGTGGAGGGGCGCTATCGCGGCTCGCTGCTGGGGCTGGCCTGGGCCGTGGCCCAGCCACTGCTGTACCTGGCGGTATTCACCTTCGTCTTCGGCAGCGTGTTCGAGGCGCGCTGGGGCGTGGCGACCGGCCCGCGCGCGCCGTTCGGCCTGACGCTCTTCGCCGGCCTCATCGTCTATTGGCATTTCTCGGAGGCGGTGAGCCGCGCGCCGGGCCTGGTGCTGGCCCATGCCAGCCTCGTCAAGCGGGTGCTGTTCCCGGTCGAGGTGCTGCCGATGGCGGCCGTCCTGGCGGCCTCGTTCCATACCGCCCTGGCGCTGACGGTCTGGCTCGCCGGCCACCTCGTCTTCGTCGGGCTGCCGCCCTGGACCTTCGTGCTGGCGCCCGTGGTCCTGGCCCCGGTCGCCCTGATGGCGCTGGCGATCTCCTATGTCGTGGCCGGCGTCGGCGTCTATGCCCGCGACATCGGCCAGCTCGTCACCGTCGGGCTGACGGTGCTGATGTTCCTGTCGCCGATCTTCTATCCGCTGGAGGCGGTGCCGGCGGCCTATCGCCAGTATTTCTTCCTCAACCCGCTGACGGCGGCGGTGGAGGAGATGCGCGGCGTGCTGCTGGATGGCCGGCTGCCCGGCCTGATGACGCTGGCCGGGCTGGTGGTGGGGGGGCTGGCCGTCGTCGCCGCCTTCGCGATCTTCCGCCGCCTGCGCCGCGGGTTCGCCGATGTCCTCTGAGCTGCCGCCCGCACAACTGCCGCCCGCCCTGGTCGTCGACGGCGTCAGCAAGGTCTATCGCCGCTACGCCGCCCCGTGGGACCGCATGCGCCAGGCGCTGCGGCGCGAGGCAGCCCATGTCGACGAGCATTGGGCGCTGCGCGGCGTCAGCTTCCAGGTCGGCCGCGGCGAGACGGTGGGGCTGGTCGGCCGCAACGGCTCGGGCAAGTCGACGCTGCTGCAGATCATCGCCGGCACCATGCAGCCGACCACGGGCCGGGTGGTGGCAGCGGGCCGGATCTCGGCCCTGCTGGAACTGGGGGCGGGCTTCCACCCGGATTTCACGGGGCGGGAGAATGCGCGGCTCAATGCCGCCATCCTCGGGCTGGACGAGCGCAAGATCGCCGAGGCCCTGCCCTCGATCGCGGCCTTCGCCGACCTGGGCGACCATCTCGACCAGCCGCTGCGCACCTATTCGAGCGGCATGGGCGTGCGCCTGGCCTTTGCCGTGGCCGTCCATGTGGAGCCCGACATCCTGATCGTCGACGAGGCGCTGGCGGTCGGCGACGAGGCCTTCCAGCGCAAGTGCTTCGCCCGGCTGGAGCGTTTCCGCAGCGGCGGCGGCACCATCCTGTTCGTGTCGCATGCGGCCGCCCACGTCACCCAGCTCTGCGACCGCGCCATCCTGATCGACGACGGCGAGATGCTGGCATCGGGCGAGCCCAGGGCGGTGGTGGCGCAGTATCATCGCCTGCTGTTCGCGCCCGCCGCCCGCCGCGCCGTCCTGCGCGAGGCGATCCGCAGCGGCGCGCCCGAGGTGGAGGCGATCGAGCCCGAGGCGGAGGCGGCCGAAGCGCCCGCCGGCGATGCCTTCCTCGACACCGCGATGCGGCCCTCGGGCGCGGTCGTCTACGAGCCGGCCGGCGCCGAGATCACGGAACTCCGCGTGACCACGCCCGATGGCGCGCCGGTCAACGTGCTGCGCCGCGGCGGCGCCTACGAGATCCGCTGCCGCGTCACCTTCGCCGAGACCGCGTCCGGCGTCAGCTTCGGCACGCTGATCCGCACGGTCGCCGGCACCGAGCTGGCGGGCGGGTCGACCGCGTCGGCCGGGCGCGCGCTGGCAGAGGTCCGGGCGGGCGAGGCCTGGAGCGTGCGCCACGCCTTTCGCTGCCGGCTGCTGCCCGGCACCTACTTCGTCAATGCCGGCGTCTCGGCCGAGACCGGGGCCGAGCGCCGCTTCCTCCATCGTCTCGTGGATGCCGCCATGTTCAAGGTGATGCCCGACCCCGACCGCTGGCGCGCCGGCCTGGTCGACCTCGACTTCGAGTCCGACGCCCATGCCGAACCGGAGGGCGGGGCGTGAGCGGCCGGCTGCCGGATTTCCTGGGCATCGGGGCGCAGAAAGCCGGCACGACCTGGCTGTTCGAGATGTTGCGCGACCATCCGGGCCTGGCCTTCCCGGCCGGCAAGGAGGTGCATTTCTGGGACTGGTACCAGGATCGCGGGCTCGACTGGTACCGCAGCCAGTTCGCGGATGCCGCCCCGGGCACGCGGATCGGCGACGTGACGCCGGGCTATGCGGTGCTGCCGGCCGAGGCCGTGGCCCAGGTCCATCGGGCGATGCCCGACGGCCGCCTGCTCTTCATCGCCCGCAACCCGATCGAGCGCGCCTGGTCGGCCGCCCTGATGGCGCTGCGCTGGGCGCTGATGTACGAGCACGAGGCCTCCGACGCCTGGTTCCTGGACGTCTTCCGCTCCGGCCAGTCGCTGGGCCGGGGCGACTACGCGCAATGCATGGAGACCTGGCTGTCGGCCTTCCCGCGCGAACGCCTGCTGGTGCTCTTCTACGACGATCTGGTGGCAGACCCCACGGGCGTGCTGGCCGCGGCCTGCCGGCACCTGGATGTCGATCCGGCGCCGGTGCTGGGCATCGCGGGCGAGCGGCTGGGCCGCCGGGTCAATGCCGGCGAGGGCACGCCCCTGCGCCCCTCTCTGCTCGGTCCCTTGCGCGATCTCTATGCTTCGCGGATCGCGGCCTTCCAGCGGCTTACCGGCCGGGACCTGTCGCACTGGCTGGCGTGAGCGGGGCGGGATCGGCGCGGCGGGTGGCCACGAACCAGCAGTCGCGGCCCGCCAGCTTGGGGAAGAAGCGCACGTCGAAGCCCAGCCGGTCGAGGACATGGGCCACCATGGGCGGCGACAGCCACTCGAACTTCGCGCTGATCTTGCCCTGGGTGTCGAAATAGGTCGGCACGTCGGCCAGCAGCTTGTCGAAGCCGTGCGGCGAGGTGGCGTCGGCCACGCTCATGATCATCTTGCCGCCCGGGCGGAGCGCGCGGGCGGCCGCCAGCCAGTAGGCGACCAGGTATTGCAGGTCGACATGCACCATGGCGTCGATCGAGAAGACGAGGTCGACCGAGCCCTGCCAGCCGCGCTCGGCCACCAGCCGGTCGAAATGGTCCCATTGCGGCAGCAGGCGCGCGGTCGCCAGGCGGCCGGCCGCGATCGCCGGCGCCAGCCGCTCCTCCAGCACCGCTAGGTAGGCGGCCGACACGTCGAGCGCCAGGATCTCCACCGCCGGGCAGTGGTCCAGCACCATGGCCGTGTACTTGCCGGCACCCGGCCCGATCTCGATCGCGCGGGCCGGCAACGGGTCCAGTTCCGGCTGGAAGACCATGGCGTAGATCTTGTCCCAGATCTCGGGCGTGCCCCACTCGTCCCCCGGCCAGTGCAGGCGCTGGGCGGCCGGGTCGTTGTGGGCGCGCAACTGGGGAAAGATCGACTGGACGTAGAGGTCCCAGTACTGGCCGTAGTCGTCGGCGCGTTCGGTCATCGTTGCCTCCGGCCGCGCAGCAGCCGGCCGGCTGCCCGGAGCGGCCCGGTCAGGTTCCAGAAGAATCCCTGCTGCAGGGCGACTGCCAGGCGGGCCTGGTCCTCCGGTGTCGGCGTGGCGGGTCGCTCGGCCGCCGCCCGTCCGGCGAGCAGCCGCTGCAGCGGGCGCACCAGGCGCAGCGAGGTCGAGTTCCAGACCTCGTCCAGCGCGCGCGCCGGGTCCGGCATCACCGCATCCAGCAGGCGCTGGCGGCCGGCCGACTCGGCCTCCACCGCCGCCCGGTGGATGTCCGCCCGGGCACGCTCCGCTTCCAGTGCGGCGATACGGGCATCGCGGGCGGCGATCTCGGCCTGGGCCGCTGCGCGCCGCTGCTCCAGCTCGTCGTAGAACCACTGGAGCTGAACGAAGTCGCGGGCATAGGCATCCGCGCGCGCCTGCTGCTGGGCGATATCGCTCTCGGCCTGGGCGCGCTGGCGGATCGCTTCGGCGTGCAGCGCGGCGATGTCCTGGGCCAGCCCGGCCACCTTCTGGGCATGGGCGGGATGGCGGGCGGCTTCCTCGCCCCAGGCGGCCAGCAGCCGCCGCGCGCCGTCGACGCGCGCCAGCAGCGGGGCGACGGCGGCCAGGGGCGGCGCGTCGGGCGCGCTCTGGCGCAGCAGGCCGTAGAGCTCGCGCGCCTCGGGCATCAGGCGGGCGGGGTTGCCGCCGGTGCCGTGGCGCAGGTCGGGCCGCACGATGCCGGCCAGGACCGCTTCGAGCTGGCGCTCATCGGCCGGCCAGGCGATGCCCAGCCGCGCCATCGTCGCCCGGGCGACGGCGACCGGCTGCTCGAACCAGGCGTCGTAGTCGACGACGCCGACGATGCGGTCGCCGGCATGGCGGAAGGCGTCCAGCGTGTGTTCCAGCCACAGCAGCTGGGCTGCCGCCGGCGTCATCCCGTCGCGCCGGGCGAGCGAGCGGGCGACCGCCTCGGGGTCGCGCACGGCCAGGATGTAGGTGGGCTCGACGCCGGCATCGGCGAAGATCTCCTGCCACAGCGGCAGCAGGCGCACCGTGCGCGGGTCCTTGAAGCCCCAGGGGCCGACGCTGGCCGCGGTCTCGGCCCGGACGATGTCGGCCAGGCGGCGGCGATGGGGTCGCAGCTCGGGCAGGCGCCACCAGCCGTCCGGCAGGGGCACCAGCCCCTCGGGCTGGTACCAGGTGCGGCCGAGGCGATCGAGGATCGCCTCCTGCTCCTCGGCGATGCCCTTGTGCTCCCAGTAGCCGGCCTCGTTGTCGGGCTTGCCCTCGAGCAGCAGGTCGGGGCCGAGGTCGACGCCCAGCGCCTGCAGCAGCGAGGCCAGCAGCGAGGTGCCGCTGCGATGCATGCCCAGCACGACGATGGCACGGCGCGCGGCCGGCGGGTGGGGCGGGGCGGGGCGTGCATCGTCATGGCGTCAGCGGCCGCGCAGGCGGCGCCAGGTGCGCGACAGCCAGCGCAGCGGCGCCAGCACCGTCTCCAGCACGCGGAACGAGAAGCGCGCGGCGTCGAACAGCGCGTTCAGCTTCAGCTCCAGCAGCGACAGGTGCTGGCCGAGATTGACCAGCGTGCCGAGCCCCAGCCGGCCGGAATCGAGGTCCCTGCGCATCAGCTCGTTGCGGATCAGCGCGTCATAGAGCGCGTGCTTGTCCTGGGCACCGAAGATGGAGTTGGCATAGGCCGGGTTCGTGTTGCCCGGGCGGTGGTGATAGAGCGCCAGCGGCAGCGCCAGCACGCCGATGTCGCGCCGGGCGAGGAAACGCAGGTTGAACTCCCAGTCGCCCAGGACCGGCAGGTCCTCTCTATAATAGCCGACCTCCTCCAGCATCGACCGGCGGAACAGGAACGAGATCGGCGGGAACATGTTGCCGCCCGCCATGCGGAACAGCGTGATGCTGCGCACCCAGTCGTTGTAGGGCTGGCGGCGGTCGATCTCGACCCGGTCGCCCACGATGCGCTCGTCGACGCGCACGCTGTGGGTGATGACGCCGGCGACGGAGCCATCGGCGGCACCGTCCAGGAAGGCGGTGGTGGTGGCGAGGAATTCCGGCGTCCAGCTATCGTCGTCGTCATGGATGACGACATAGCGGCTGTCGCTGGCGCGCAGGCCGACATTGGAGGCGGCCTCCATGCCGAGCGAGCGCGGATTGTGGATGACATGCAGGCGGCCGGCATAGCGGTCGGCGAAGGCGGCGGCCAGCCGGTCGACCGGCGCGGCCTCGCCCCCGTCGTTGACGACGACATGGATCCAGTCCGCCTCGGTCTGCGACAGCACGCTTTCCATGGCACGGTGCAGCAGGACCGCTCGGTCCTTGGTGCGGGTGATCACCGCGACGGCGGGCAGGGACAATCGGGGCCTCTGGCAGGTCTCGGGGTGGGCCGGCGCCATCGCCGCCCGTCGGGCGACCACATGCCCGCCCATGGGCATCCACGTCAACCGCCTGCCGGCCGGGCCGGCGGAATGCGATTCCCACGGGCGTTGTGACGGCCATCACTTTGAACCGTCGGCGGGGACCGCGCGACACAGGCTGCAACGGGCTCTTTGTTGCCGGCCGGCAACATTTCAGGGGGCCTGGAGCGGGCCGGAAGCGGTCCAGGGGAAATCGCTTGCCTAGCTTGAAAGCCGAAATCTATGGTCCGGATCGTTAGTTCTCGGACTGGGAGCCGGCGGTCAGGCCAAGTTCGGCAAGGCCACGGGCAGAATTCGTAAGCAGGAGGTAGCCAGTTATGGCGGTCATTAGTTGGAATGGGGCGAGCAATCTCGACCTCAAGATTCTGGGTCAGACGTTCGACTTCCGTTCGGACGTGCTGCAGATTTCGGACCCGTCGCTGCAGGCGAACCAGTTCGACCTGGTCGAGAACGGCACCGACCTGGTGATCGTGAAGTCGCGCGACGCGACGGGTGCGCCGCTGCCGGCCGCCTCGGTCACCTATGCCTACATCCCGAACATGCTGCTGCGCCAGGTCGGCGGCACGGACAGCTCGCCCGTCAGCTCGAACATCGTGCTGTCGAACGGCGGCCAGCTCTACATCGGCGACCGGATCACCGACACGCTGACGGACGACGCCGGCAACGACGCCACTGCGCTCTCGACGCAGCTCCAGTCGGTGCAGGTGTGGGGCCTCGGCGGGGCCGACACGATCTCCACCGGTGACGGTGCGGACCGCGTCTATGGCAACACGGGTGCGGACAGCATCAGCGGTGGTGCCGGCAACGACAGCATCTATGGCGGCCAGGAGAACGACACGGTCTCCGGCGGCGGCGGCAACGACAACGTGGCCGGCGACGCCGGCAACGACCAGGTCAATGGCGGCTCGGGCAACGACATCCTGTACGGCGGTGCGGGCAACGACGTCATCGACCCGGATACCGGTAACGACACGATCTTCGCCGGCAACGGCAACGACACCGTGACGGTCGGCGACAGCGACACCGGCAACAAGCTTATCTACATGGATAAGCTGCAGGACTATGTGAACATCATCTCGACCACGGGCGACCATGTCGTCTATCTGGGCGAGAACAACGACATCGCCGAGCTCGAAGCCAACTCGGGCGACATCCAGGTGTTCGGCCAGGATGGCAACGACGAGATCTGGGCCCAGAACTCGGGCTCCGACACGCTCGACGGCGGCAACGACGACGACTATGTCGGCATCGGCGACGGCTCGGTCGGCAAGAAGACGCTGATCGGCGGCTTCGGCGACGACGAGATCGACATCCAGGACAGCTCGGGCTTCGCCAGCGACCAGATCCTGCCGAACACGCAGGTGACGGTGTCGGCCGGCGAGGGCGACGACTCCATCTTCTACGATCGTGGCCTGTTCATCACCGACGCCAACGACGGCGGCACGGACAACGACTCGATCTACTTCGACCAGCAGACGATCCTGACGCTGCGCGACAAGTCGCTCGAGAACATCGAGACGGTGAACTTCAGCAGCGACAGCGACTATGTCGTCTTCGCCGACGGCAACAACGTCAAGGTCGCCAACGGCAATGGTGGCGAGGATTACCTCAGCGCCGCCCGCGAGACCTCGGGCAGCTACACGCTGAACGGCAACGAAGGCGACGACACGCTGATCGGCGGCGCCGGCGGCGACAAGCTGAACGGCGGCAATGGTGAAGACCTGCTGACCGGCGGTGCGGGTTCGGACACGTTCCAGTTCTCCGACCTCTGGAACAGCAGCTCCTACGAAGACGTCCTGACGGACTTCACGGGCGGCACGGACAAGGCGACCTTCAACGGGAACCTGTTCGGCGACGTGTCGGCCATCGACGGCTACAAGGGCACGACCGGCGTCGGCTCCAGCGCCAACGACAACCTGTTGATCGCCACCGGCCAGGGCTACTCGACCATCACGCAGTTCGACACGTTCCTGTCGGAAGGTGATGCGGACACCAACAAGCCCGGCTTCTACATCTTCTTCAACACCAGCTCGAACCGTGCGGAGATGTACTTCGACACGGACATGACGAGCACGGACGGTGCGGTCCTGATCGCCACGTTCAACAACATCACGGCGGTCAGCCAGCTCGACAAGCTGAACGAAGGCCCGACCGGCCACAATTCGGGCGACTTCGTCATCCTCTGATCGACGAGATCGAACCGACGCGACCCGGGGCCGGGGGAGAAATCCCCCGGCCCTTTCTTTTGGCCCGCACCAGTCGACCGGGCGACGGTTTTGCTATAACCTGGGGCAACGGGCAGGCGCCTTTGGGCAGCCATCGCAATTAGCAGGGGGCACGATCATCATGGCGGTCATCAGCTGGAACGGGGCGAGCAATCTCGACCTGAAGATTCTGGGTCAGACGTTCGACTTCCGCTCGGACGTGCTGCAGATCTCGGACCCGTCGCTGCAGGCGAACCAGTTCGACCTGGTCGAGAACGGCACCGACCTGGTGATCGTGAAGTCGCGCGACGCGACGGGCGCGCCGCTGCCGGCCGCCTCGGTCACCTAT
Source organism: Stella humosa (assembly GCF_006738645.1). Classification (GTDB taxonomy): domain Bacteria; phylum Pseudomonadota; class Alphaproteobacteria; order ATCC43930; family Allostellaceae; genus Allostella; species Allostella humosa. The sequence goes on from NZ_AP019700.1 coordinate 870,591, forward strand.
GCCTATATCCCGAACATGCTGCTGCGCCAGGTCGGCGGCACGGACAGCTCGCCCGTCAGCTCGAACATCGTGCTGTCGAACGGCGGCCAGCTCTACATCGGCGACCGGATCACCGACACGCTGACGGACGACGCCGGCAACGACGCCACTGCGCTCTCGACGCAGCTCCAGTCGGTGCAGGTTTGGGGCCTCGGTGGCGCCGACACGATCTCGACGGGTGACGGTGCGGACCGCGTCTATGGCAACACGGGTGCGGACAGCATCAGCGGTGGTGCCGGCAACGACAGCATCTATGGCGGCCAGGAGAACGACACGGTCTCCGGCGGCTCGGGCAACGACAACGTCGCTGGCGACGCCGGCAACGACCAGGTCAATGGCGGCTCGGGCAACGACATCCTGTATGGCGGTGCGGGCAACGACGTCATCGACCCGGATACCGGCAACGACACGATCTTCGCCGGCAACGGCAACGACACCGTGACGGTCGGCGACAGCGACACCGGCAACAAGCTTATCTACATGGATAAGCTGCAGGACTATGTGAACATCATCTCGACCACGGGCGACCATGTCGTCTATCTGGGCGAGAACAATGACGTGGCCGTTCTCGAAGCCAATTCGGGCGACATCCAGATCTTCGGGCAGGACGGCAACGACACCCTCGCGGCGGAAAACTCCGGCTCCGACACGCTCGACGGTGGCAACGACGATGACGGCCTGATCGTCGGTTCGTTCCTGGACAACTCGTTCATGTCTGCCAACGTCGTCGGCGACAAGGTGCTGATCGGCGGCTTCGGTGATGACATCATGATCGTCGCCGACAGCTCCGGCTTCGCCAGCGACCAGATCCTGCCCAACACCCAGGTGACGGTCTCTGGCGGCGAGGGCGAGGATTGGGCGTTCTATGCCCGTGGCCTGTTCATCACCGATGCCAATGACGGCGGCACCGACAACGACCTGCTCTTCTTCGGCGGCGCGACGGACCTGACGCTGCGCGACAAGTCGATCGAGAACTTCGAGACGGTGGCGTTCAGCTACTACAGCGACCGCGTCACCTTCGCGGACGGCAACGTCGCGTCGGGCGCCTCCATGGAGGTGTACGGCAATGATGGCGAGGATTATCTCGATGCCAGCCGCGAGACCAATGGCACCTACGTCCTGTTCGGCGACGAGGATTCCGACACGCTGATCGGCGGTGCCAAGAACGACACGCTGATCGGCGGCGAGGATACCGACCTGCTCACCGGCGGTGCGGGCAAGGACCAGTTCGTGTTCGAGGACGGCGACTTCGCCGACACGATCAGCCCCTACTACCCCGAGCCGGACATCCTGCAGGACTTCACGGGCGGCACGGACCAGGCGATCTTCAACGGCAATGCCTTCGGCGGCGTGTCGGCGATCGACGGCTACAAGGGCACGACCGGCGTCGGCGCCAGCGCCAACGACAACCTGCTGATCGCCACCGGCCAGGGCTATTCCGATCTGGCGCAGTTCGACACGTTCCTGTCGGAAGGTGCCGCCGACAACAACAAGCCCGGCTTCTACATCTTCTTCAACACCAGCGCGAACCGTGCGGAGATGTATTTCGACACGGACATGACGAGCACGGCCGGCGCGATCCTGATCGCGACCTTCAACAACATCACGGCGGTCAGCCAGCTCGACAAGCTGAACGAAGGCCCGACCGGCAACAACTCCGGCGACTTCGTCATCATCTGATCGACGAAATCCGACCGATGGCCACCCGGGGCCGGGGGAGAAATCCCCCGGCCCTTCTCTTTGTGCGCCAATGAACCTGCGGTGGTGGATCGCTGGCCGAATCCACTTGCTGCACCGCACGACCGCCGCTACTTTTCGTCGACCTGAGCATGCGGTGGCGGGCGCCGCCGGTGCCAGCGTGACCAATCTCATGGGGGCGATCGAATATGGCGGTAATCAGCTGGAACGGGGCGAGCAATCTCGACCTGAAGATCCTTGGTCAGACGTTCGACTTCCGCTCGGACGTGCTGCAGATCTCGGACCCGTCGCTGCAGGCGAACCAGTTCGACCTGGTCGAGAACGGCACCGACCTGGTGATCGTGAAGTCGCGCGACGCGACGGGTGCGCCGCTGCCGGCCGCCTCGGTCACCTATGCCTACATCCCGAACATGCTCCTGCGCCAGGTCGGCGGCACGGACAGCTCGCCCGTCAGCTCGAACATCGTGCTGTCGAACGGCGGCCAACTCTACATCGGCGACCGCCTGACGGACACGCTGACGGACGATGCCGGCAACGACGCCACTGCGCTGTCGACGCAGCTGCAGTCGGTGCAGGTGTGGGGCCTGGGCGGTGCCGACACGATCTCGACGGGTGACGGTGCGGACCGCGTCTATGGCAACACGGGTGCGGACAGCATCAGCGGTGGTGCCGGCAACGACAGCATCTATGGCGGCCAGGAGAACGACACGGTCTCCGGCGGCGGCGGTAACGACAACGTGGCTGGCGATGCCGGCAACGACCAGGTCAATGGCGGCTCGGGCAACGACATCCTGTACGGCGGTGCCGGCAACGACGTCATCGACCCGGACACCGGCAACGACACGATCTTCGCCGGCAACGGCAACGACACCGTGACGGTCGGCGACAGCGACACCGGCAACAAGCTTATCTACATGGATAAGCTGCAGGACTATGTGAACATCATCTCGACCACGGGCGACCATGTCGTCTATCTGGGCGAGAACAACGACATCGCCGAACTCGAAGCCAATTCGGGCAACATCTACGTCCATGGCGATGGCGGCAACGACGAGATCTATGCCCAGAACTCCGGCTCCGACACGCTCGACGGCGGTAACGACGACGACATCGTCGCGGTCCTGAACGGTTCGGTCGGCAAGAAGACGCTGCTCGGCGGCTTCGGCGACGACGAGATCTCGGTCGAGGACAACTCGGGCTTCGCCAGCGACCAGATCCTGCCGAACACGCAGGTGACGGTGTCGGCCGGCGAGGGCGACGACGATATCTACTACAATCGTGGCCTGTTCATCACCGACGCCAACGACGGCGGCACGGACAACGACTCGATCTACTTCGACGGGCAGACGATCCTGACGCTGCGCGACAAGTCGCTCGAGAACATCGAGACGGTGAACTTCAGCAGCTACAGCGACGACGTCGTCTTCGCCGACGGCAACAACGTCAAGGTCGCCAACGGCAATGGTGGTGATGATTACCTCAGCGCCGCCCGCGAGACCTCGGGCAGCTACACGCTGAACGGCAACGAAGGCGACGACACGCTGATCGGCGGTGCCGGCGGCGACAAGCTGAACGGCGGCAATGGTGAAGACCTGCTGACCGGCGGTGCGGGTTCGGACACGTTCCAGTTCTCCGACATTTGGAACAGCAGCTCCTACGAAGACGTCCTGACGGACTTCACGGGCGGCTCGGACAAGGCGACCTTCAACGGGAACCTGTTCGGCGACGTGTCGGCCATCGACGGCTACAAGGGCACGACGGGCGTCGGCTCCAGCGCCAACGACAACCTGCTGATCGCCACCGGCCAGAGCTACACCAGCATCGGTGCCTTCGACACCTTCCTGTCGGAAGGTGCCGCGGACAACAACAAGCCGGGCTTCTACATCTTCTTCAACTCCAGCTCGAACCGTGCGGAGATGTACTTCGACACGGACATGACGAGCACGGACGGTGCGGTCCTGATCGCCACGTTCAACAACATCACGGCGGTCAGCCAGCTCGACAAGCTGAACGAAGGCCCGACCGGCCACAATTCGGGCGACTTCGTCATCCTCTGATCGACGACATCGAACCGACGCGACCCGGGGCCGGGGGAGAAATCCCCCGGCCCTTTCTTTTGGGTGCGACCTTGGTACCGGCCCCGGGCTGCTTGTCTCGGCGAGCCGGCCGGGGATAGAAATGGCGTCTTCCGCCATGCGACCGTCGTCGCAAGGGCAGGCAACGCTCGAGGACCGGAATGACCGAGCCATTTCCCGTGCTGGTCGGCTGGGACAGCCGGGAAGACATCGCCTACCAGGTGTGCCGCCACTCGCTGCTGCAGCATGCGTCGGTGCCGGTATCGGTGGACCCGATCCGCCAGCCCGACCTGCGGGCGGCCGGTATCTACGACCGGCCCATCGACCCCCTGGCCTCGACGGAATTCACCTACACGCGCTTCCTGGTTCCCCATCTGCGTGGGTTCGAGGGCTGGGCGCTCTTCGTGGATTGCGACTTCCTGTGGCTGGACGACATCGCAGGGCTGCTGGCGGCGTGCGATCCCCGGCATGCGGTGATGTGTGTCCAGCACGACTACGCCCCGACCGAGCGCTGGAAGATGGACGGCGTTCCCCAGAGCAGCTATCCGCGCAAGAACTGGAGCAGCCTGATCCTCTGGAACTGCGGCCATCCGGCCAACCGGGTGCTGACGCCCGAGCTGGTCAACCGCGAATCCGGCGCCTTCCTCCATCGCTTCCAGTGGCTGCCCGACGAACTGATCGGGGCCGTGCCCGAGCGCTGGAACTGGCTCGAGGGGTGGAGCCGCCCGGCCGCCGCGGGGCAACTGCCGGGGGCGGTACATTATACCCGTGGCGGGCCGTGGTTCGCCGAATGGCAAGACGTGGCGTATGCCGACCTGTGGTGTGCCGCCCGGGACGCATGCGTCGGCGGCCAGCCGGCGGCAGGGCAGGCGAGGGCCGGCTGACGCGGCCGATGTCGGCCGCGGAGGCCGACGCCGAAGCCGGCCGGCGGCTGGCCGCCGGTGATGAGCAGGGTGCCATCGCGGTCCTGCGCGCGGGCCAGACGCACCAGCCGCACCCGGTCCTGGCGACCAATCTGGGCCGCCTGGTCTGGCGGACGGGTGCCGTCGACGAGGCGCTGGAACTGCTCGAATGGGCGACGGCCACGGCCCCCGATCAGGCGGCCGGCTGGGTCAATCTGGGCGATGTGCGGGCGGCAGCCGACGATCCCCGGGCCGAGCACGCCTATCGCCGCGCGATCGGGCTGGTGGCCAATCCAGCCGAAATACACTGGTCGATCGCGGTCGACCTGTTGACGCGCGGCCAGTGGCGGCGGGCCTGGCCGCACTATGCGTGCCGGGCGCGCCATCCCCGGGTGCGCCGCCGCCCGAGCCCCTATCCGCCGCTGGCGGCACGCCGGCGTCCGGGCGGGCGCATCCTGCTGTGGAGCCATGAAGGCGTCGGCGAGGACCTGCGCCATGTCGCGTTGCTGCCGCGCCTGCTGGCCGAGGGCTTCGAGATCGTGCTGGAAGTCGATCCCCGGCTGGTGCCGCTCTTCGCCCGATCCTTTCCCACGGTGAGCGTGGTGCCGCGCACCTGGCCACCGCAACCGGCCGCCGCCGATCGCGCGATCGTCGCCCACTCGGCCCTGGGCGACCTGCCGGCATGGCTGGGGCTGGAGCCGGCGGACCTGCCGCCCGCCGCCCCCTGGCTGAAGGCGGACATGGCGGCGGTGGCCCGTCTGCGGCGCCGCTACGCCGCGCTGGGGCCGGGACCCGTCGTCGGCCTGTCCTGGCAGAGCAGCGGTACGCCCTTCGCTGCCGCCAAGTCCCTAGGGCTGGCCAGGCTGGCGCCCCTGCTGGCGGTCGAAGGGGTGACGTTCGTCGACCTCCAGTACGGTGCCGACGAGATCGGCCGGGCGACCCTGGCGCCGGCGCTCGCCCGGCGCCTCCATCGCGATGCCGCCATCGATCCCGCGACGGACCTCGACGGCTTTGCCGCCCAGGTCGCCGCGCTGGATCTTGTCGTCTCGTCCAGCAACACGACCGTCCATATGGCCGGTGCCCTCGGAATCCCCGCCTGGACAATGCTCCACCGCGGTCCACCGATAACGCCCTACTGGATTGGTGGAATCGATGCGTCTCCCTGGTATCCCCGGATGAAGGTCTGGCGCCAGAACACACCCGGAGATTGGGCGACCCCATTATCTGCCATTATGAACCATTTCAAATCGTGGCTCCTATCCTTGCCGGGGCGTCCGCATATTTGAATCCGCTTGCGGATCGGCGGTCGGCTGGATACCGTCCTGGCCAATTCTCGGACTGTGAGCGGACTCCCGATTCGGGATCGTCCGGCATCTATTTTCTAATTGGGGGCGTAAGACCATGGCAGTCATCAGCTGGAACGGGGCGAGCAATCTCGACCTGAAGATCCTCGGTCAGACGTTCGACTTCCGTTCGGACGTGCTGCAGATCTCGGACCCGTCGCTGCAGGCGAACCAGTTCGACCTGGTCGAGAACGGCACTGATCTGGTGATCGTGAAGTCGCGCGACGCGACGGGTGCGCCGCTGCCGGCCGCCTCGGTCACCTATGCCTACATCCCGAACATGCTGCTGCGCCAGGTCGGCGGCACGGACAGCTCGCCGGTCAGCTCGAACATCGTGCTGTCGAACGGCGGCCAGCTCTACATCGGCGACCGGATCACCGACACGCTGACGGACGATGCCGGCAACGATGCCACTGCGCTGTCGACGCAGCTCCAGTCGGTGCAGGTGTGGGGCCTCGGTGGCGCCGACACGATCTCGACGGGTGACGGCGCGGACCGCGTCTATGGCAACACGGGTGCGGACAGCATCAGCGGTGGTGCCGGCAACGACAGCATCTATGGCGGCCAGGAGAACGACACGGTCTCCGGCGGGTCGGGCAACGACAACGTCGCCGGCGACGCCGGCAACGACCAGGTCAATGGCGGCTCGGGCAACGACATCCTGTACGGCGGCGCCGGCAACGACGTCATCGACCCGGACACCGGCAACGACACGATCTTCGCCGGCAACGGCAACGACACCGTGACGGTCGGCGACAGCGACACCGGCAACAAGCTTATCTACATGGATAAGCTGCAGGACTATGTGAACATCATCTCGACCACGGGCGACCATGTCGTCTATCTGGGCGAGAACAACGACATCGCCGAGCTCGAAGCCAACTCGGGCGACATCCAGGTGTTCGGCCAGGATGGCAACGACGAGATCTATGCCCAGAACTCCGGCTCCGACACGCTCGACGGCGGCAACGACGACGACGATATCGGCATCGCCAATGGTTCGATCGGCAAGAAGACGCTGATCGGCGGCTTCGGCGACGACGAAATCGGCATCGAGGACTTCTCGGGCAATGCCACCAGCCAGATCCTGCCGAACACGCAGGTGACGGTGTCGGGCGGCGAGGGCGAGGACTATGTCGGCTACGCCCGCGGCCTGTTCATCACCGATGCCAACGACGGCGGCACCGACAACGACTTCATCTCGTTCAATCAGGCGACGATCCTGACGCTGCGCGACAAGTCGATCGAGAACTTCGAGACCGTGTCGTTCAGCTACTATAGTGACGCTGTCGTCTTCGCGGACGGCAACGTCGCGTCGGGCGCCTCCATGGAGGTGTACGGCAATGACGGCGGCGACTATCTCGATGCCAGCCGCGAGACCAACGGCACCTACGTCCTGTTCGGCGGCGAGGACTCGGACTCGCTGTTCGGCGGTTCCAAGAACGACACGCTGGTCGGCGGCGAGGATACCGACCTGCTGACGGGCGGCGCCGGCAAGGACCAGTTCGTGTTCGAGGACGGCGACTTCGCCGACACGATCAGCCCCTACTATCCCGACCCGGACGTCCTGGAGGACTTCACGGGCACGGTCGACCAGGCGGTCTTCAACGGCAATGCCTTCGGCGGCATGTCGGCGATCGACGGCTACAAGGGCACGACCGGTGTCGGCGCCAGCGCCAACGACAACCTGCTGATCGCCACCGGCCAGGGCTATTCCGACCTGGCGCAGTTCGACACGTTCCTGTCGGAAGGGGCTGCCGACAACAACAAGCCCGGCTTCTACATCTTCTTCAACACCAGCGAGAACCGTGCGGAGATGTATTTCGACACGGACATGACGAGCACGGCCGGCGCGATCCTGATCGCGACCTTCAACAACATCACCGCGGTCAGCCAGCTCGACAAGCTGAACGAAGGCCCGACCGGCAACAACTCCGGCGACTTCGTCATCATCTGATCGACGACTTCGCACCGATCGAGACCCGGGCCGGGGGAGAAATCCCCCGGCCCTTCTTTTTTGCCGGGCCGACCCCGGTCACGCGCCCACACCGCACGCCTCTCGTGCGTCATGGGCCCCCAGCGTGCTAGGGGACGGGTATGACCGATACCGAGATGCGGCCCCCCGGCGCACCGGCGCCGACCGTGGCCGGGGCGGCAGCCGTGGCGCGCGCCGAGGATGATCGGGCGCATGTCGCCCGACTGGCCGCGGAGGGCGAGGCGGCCCTGAAGGCGGGCCAGTTTGCGGCGGCCATCGCGGCCCATGCCGAACTGGTCCGCCGGCGGCCGCACCTGATCGACCTGTGGCGCCGGCTCGGCGTTTCCTATTCGCGCGGCCAGGGCATGGCCGAGGCGGCCGGGCACATGGCCGCCCATGCCGTCGCGGTCGGCCATGCGGCGGGATTCCGGGTCGCCGCCCAGATCGCCGCCCAGTCCGGCGATCTGGCGGCCGCCACCCGCCTGGCCGAACAGGGCATGGCCGCGGTCGGGGCCGACGAGGCCCTGGCCTTGCTGTTGTGCAGGCTCTGGCGCGATCGGGGCGACCATGCCCGCGGCGCGGCCGCGGCCGGCGCTGCCATCCGGCGCGGCCTGGGCGGCGACCGGCTTCGCCTTGCCTGGGCCCACGCGCTCCTGCAGGCCGACGACGCGAACGGCGCGCTGGCGGCAGTCGCCCCCTTGCTGGCGGCCCAGCCGGCTGCCAAGGCCCCCCGCCAGGTCGAGGGCGACGCCCTGCAGCGTCTGGGCGACCACGGCCGGGAACTGGCGGCGCTGCGGCAATGGCTTGCCGCCGATCCGACCAGCGAGCCGGCCCGCTTGCGGCTGGCCAACCGGCTGGTCGCCGACGGCCGCTTCACCGACGCCATCTCGATCCTGCTGCGGCTCATGCGCGAGCAGCCGGAATCGGCCCGCTTCCCGACAGTGGCCGCCATGATCCTCTATGGCATGGGCAAGGACGGCCGTGGCCTGCGCCTGGCCCAGCGAGCGGTGGCGCTGGATGCGGACGCGGCCGAAGCCCAACTGGCCCTGGCGACGATCCTCAATCGCATGGCGCGCCACCGCGAGGCCGAGATGCCGGCCCGGCGCGCCGTCGCCCTGTTGCCCAAGCTGTCGGCGCCGCACAACGCGCTGGCCCTCAGCCTGCAACGCCAGAACCGCTTCTCCGAGGCCGAGGCGCTGTGCAACCAAGCGATTTCGCTGCAGCCGGACGACCCCGATGCGCTGGCGAATCTCGCGACCCTGCAATGGATGCTCGAACGCTATCCGCAATCGATCGCCAATTTCGACCGCGCGCTGGCGCAGCGGCCCGGCGATGCCGAGATCCATTTCAACCGCGGCGTCAGCCATCTCGCCATGGGCGATTTTGCCCGCGCCTGGGACGACCTGGGCTGGCGCTGGAAGCGCGACAAGGCGAAGTGGCGCCCGTTCCCGCAGCCCTGGTGGACGGGCGGGCCGGTGGCCGGCCGGATCGTAGCCTGGGGCGAGCAGGGGGTGGGGGACGAGGTGCTGGCCGCGGGCCTGTTGCCCGACCTCCAGGCGGCCGTGCCGGCCGGCGTCGCGCTGGAATGCGACCCGCGCCTGGTGCCGCTGATCCGCCGGTCGATGCCGCACGTGCTGGTGGCCGCCCGCGTCGACCCGATCGACCCCGCCCTGCTGGCACCGGACATCGCCGCCCAGACGCCGATGGTCGACCTGGCGCGCCATCTTCGCCCCGACCGCGCGTCGTTCCGCCCCCATTCGGGCTATTTCCGGGCCGATCCGGCGCTGACCGCGCGCCTGCGCGCGCGCTACCGGGAGCCCGGGCTCGACGGGGCCGCGCCCGGCCTCGTCGTCGGGCTCTCCTGGTCCAGCACCAACCGCAAGCTGGGCCAGCGCAAGACGCTCGAACTGCCCGCCTGGGCGCCCATCCTGGCCACGCCGGGCGTCCGTTTCGTCAGCCTGCAATATGGCGACGTGTCGGACGAGGTGGAGGCCGTGCGGGCCGCGACCGGCGTCGCGGTGCGGGTCGATCCGGAGATCGACTCGCTGGTCGACATCGACGCCTATGCCGCCCAGGTGGCGGCCATGGACCTGGTGATCACGATCAGCAACACCGCCGTCCACTTCGCGGGGGCACTGGGCGTGCCCGGCTGGCTGATGCTGCCACGGGGAAACGGCTTGCTCTGGTACTGGCTGGTGTGTCAGGGAGAGCATTGCCCCTGGTATCCATCGATTCGCGTCTTCCGTCAGGATCGGGAAGGGGACTGGTCGGGGATGGTCGAACGGCTCGCCAGCGCGCTCCGCAACCGCGCTGCGACGTAAGGCCACCGACGAATGCAGTCGATCGGGTCGACGCAACTATAGTATTGATGCCCGGCGGACGCGCCTGGGCAGATAGAAGGTTCGATGAGCCAACAACTGAATTCCGTGCGGGCTCTCCTGCGCGCCTGCCGACCGGAGTTGGTGACGGTCGGCATCATCACTTTCTTCATCAATATGTTGATGCTGACGCTGCCGCTCTACACGCTGCAGATGTTCTCGCGCGTGTTTGCCAGCGGCAGCATGTCCACCCTGGTCCTGCTCACCGTCATCGCCGTGTTCGCGATGATCGTGATGGGCATCCTCTATTTCGTCCGCTCTCGCGTCACCAACGAGATGAGCAACAAGATCGACGCGATGCTGGGCGAGAACCTGCTTCGCCTGTCGATCAAGAACGGCCTGCTGAACAACACCTCGCGCGATGCCCAGGGGCTGCGCGATCTGGCTCAGGTGCGCAACTTCCTGGCCGGCGGCGAACTGCCCAACCTGTTCGATACGCCCTGGGTCCCGATGTACCTCTTCATCATCTGGATCTTCGACCCGCTGCTGGGCTACGTCGCCATCGCCGGCGCCATCATCATGATCAGCTTCGCGATCGCCAACGAGGTGCTCTCCCGCCGTCCCTTGCGCATCTACAACACCGCCAGCGTGCTCGCCACGCAGGAGGCGGAATCGATGGTGAAGAACGCCGAAGCCATCGAATCCATGGGCATGATGAACGGCGTCGTGCGCCAGTGGCGCAAGATGCAGAGCGTCGTGCTCTCCTCCAACAGCCGTTCGAACAAGGTCAGCAGCTTCATCGGCACGACGTCGCGCACGGTCCGCCTGATGGTGCAGATCGCCGTGACCGCCGTCGGCGCCTACCAGGTCGTCAATCACTCCATCAGCCCCGGCGCGTTCGTTGTCGCCAACATCCTGATGGCCCGCGCGCTGGCCCCGGTCGACGCCGCCATCGGCACCTGGCGCAGCGTCGTCGCCTTCATGTCGGCCGCCCGCCGGCTGGACGCGATGATGCAGGACCTGCCGCGCATGCAGACCTCGTCGATGTCGCTGCCCGCACCCAAGGGGCGGATCGCGGTCGATCGCGTGGTGTTCCGCCATCGCGTCGGCGGCGGCCTGGCCCCGGCCATCCTGAAGGGCGTCAGCTTCGCCATCGAGCCGGGCGAGGCCCTTGGCATCGTTGGGCCCAGCGGATCGGGCAAGTCCACCCTGGTCAAATGCATCGTCGGCGTCTGGCGGCCGTTCAGCGGTACCGTCCGGCTCGACGGGGCCGACGTCGCCCAGTGGGATTCCGAGGATCTCGGCCAGTATGTCGGCTACCTGCCGCAGGACGTGGACCTCTTCAACGCCTCGATCCGCGACAACATCTCGCGCTTCCAGGAGGCCGATCCCAAGGACATCGTCGAGGCGGCCCAACTGGCCGGCGTCCATGACCTGATCCTGCGCATGCCCAACGGCTACGAGACCAAGATCGGCACCAGCAACTACATCCTGTCGGGCGGCCAGCGGCAGCGCATCGGCCTGGCCCGGGCGCTGTTCGGCAGCCCCAAGATGCTGGTGCTGGACGAGCCCAACGCCAATCTCGACACCGAGGGCGAGGCGGCGCTGCGCCAGGCCTTGACCCACTGCAAGCAAAAGGGAGTGACGGTCATCGTCATCGCGCACCGCCCCAGCATCCTGTCCAACGTCGACAAGATGCTCTTCATGCGCGACGGTCAGGTCGAGCTGTTCGGCCCGCCCGCCGAGGTCATGGCCCGCCTGTCGCCGCCCGGCGGCGGCGCGGCGCGGCCCCGCGTGGTGTCCGCCCAGGGTGCCGGCGTCCCGGCCGAGCGGCGCGCCAACCCCGCCGCCGGCGGCGAGGTGGTGACGCCATGAGCGACGTCACCTCGATCAACCACCTGCCCGCCAACAAGAAGGGCGACACGACCCTCGCCGAAGCGATGATGGTCGACGGCGCGGTGGCGCCGGAGGAAGAGGCCAATCTCTACAACATCGATGCGATCCGCCGCTCGATCCGGCGCTGGACCATCGTCGGCATCGTCACCATCGTCACCTTCTTCGGCGGCTTCGTCGGCTGGGCCGCCGTGGCCGACCTCGACAGCGCGTCGGTCGCCCCGGGCACCGTCGGCGTCTTCCTCAACCGCCAGGCCGTCCAGCATCTCGAGGGCGGCATCGTCCGCGAGATCAAGGCGCGCGACGGCGACCAGGTGAAGGCGGGCGATGTCGTCATCGAGCTCGACGACACCCAGGCGCGCGCCAACCTGCAGATCAACCAGAAGCGCTATACCGGCCTGATCGCGACCGAGGCCCGGCTGCTGGCCGAGCGCGACCTGCGCGAGCGGATCGACTATCCCCAGGCGCTGGTGAAGGCGGCCGAGACCGACTCCGAGACCAAGGACATCCTGCTGTCGCAGACCAACGTCTTCGAGGCCCGGCGGGCGTCGATGAAGGGGCAGGAGGGCATCCTGCGCCAGCGCATGGTGCAGTCGCGCGAGCAGATCGGCGGCTTCGAGGCCCAGCAGCGGGCGCGGGCCGACCAGATCCGCCTGATCAACGAGGAAGTGGCGACCGTCCAGCGCCTGCTGGAAACCGGCAACGCCCTGAAGCCGCGCCTGCTGGCGCTGCAGCGGGCCAAGGCCGAACTGGAAGGGCAGCGCGGCGACCTCGTCGCCAACATCGCCCGCGTGAAGCAGGTGATCGGCGAATCCGAGCTGCAGATCCTCAACATCAACACCGAGATGCAGCGCACGGTCACGCAGGAGCTGCGCGACACCCAGACCCAGATGCTGGACACGGCCGAACGCATCCGCGTCGCCCAGGACGTGCTGCGGCGGACCGCCGTGATTGCCCCCGTCGACGGCGAGGTCGTGAACCTGAAGTACTTCGCGGTCGGTGCCGTCGTGCGCCCGGGCGATACCATCATGGAGGTGGTGCCCAGCAACGACGTGCGCATCATCGACGTGAAGGTGAACCCCAACGACATCGACACGGTGCGCGTGGGGGCGACTGCCCGGGTGCGTCTCACCGCCTTCAACCAGCGCGTGACGCCGCAGATCGACGGCAAGGTCATCCAGGTCTCGGCCGACGCCATCGTCGATCCGCAGAGCGGCATCCCGACCTACCATGCCCGCATCGCCGTCCCGATGGAGGCCCTGCGCGCGGCCGACCTCGACCCGAGCCAGCTCCTGCCCGGCATGCCGGCGACGGCGATGATCTGGACCGGTCAGCGGACCGCGCTCGAATACTTCCTCCAGCCCTTCATGACGGCCTTCCGCACCGCCTTCCGCGAGGACTGACGACCGGACAGGAAAAAGCCCCGCTGCCCGTTCGGGCGGCGGGGCTTTTGCGCGTCTGGAAGGCCCGTCAGAGCGGCAGCGGCGGCTTCTCCCCCGGGGGGATGCGGCCAGCGGCCAGGTCCTTCAGGAGCGCTATCTGGCGCGCCATGCAGTGCTTGAGCTGGTAGGAATCGAGCACCGTCTGGCGGGCGTTGCGGCGGATGCGGGCCATGCCGTCGGGATGGTCCAGCACCTCCTCGACCCGGTCGGCGATGTCGGCATCGTCGAAGAAATCCGCCAGCAGGCCGTTCTCGCGGTCGACCAGCACCTCCTGCACCGGCGGGGTGCGCGAGCCGACGATCACGCAGCCGGTCGACATCGCCTCCAGGAACGACCAGGACAGCACGAACGGGTAGGTCAGGTAGACGTGGCAGCTCGAGACCTGCAACACCTTGAGGAAGGTGGGGTAGGGGACCTGACCCAGGAAGTGCACGCGGTCCGGGTCGATCTTGACCTGCTTCAGCAGTTCCTCGCGGTAGGTCTTCTTGTCGGGCAGCGGCGAGCCGTAGCTGACGCCGTCGCCGCCGACGACGACGAACTGTGCGTTCGGCCGGCTTTTGCACAGCCGCTCCAGCACCTTCATGTAGACCGGGAAGCCGCGATAGGGCTCCAGGTTGCGCGAGACGTAGGTGACGATCTCCTCGCCCTTGCGCAGCACCTTGCCGTTGGGGAGCTTCAGCTCCGCCCCGTCGATGGGCGCGCAGACATCGGCGTTGATGCCGTCATGGATGACCGAGATCTTCGAGCGCAGCTCGGGCGGGTTCTGCTGCCACTGCCAGCGCGTGGGCGAGATCGCCCAGTCGCAGGAGATCAGGCTCAGCAGGTTGTTGGCGTTCTTGGCGCGGATGCGGCAGACGCGGTCCAGGTCCATCTTCTGGCCGGGCTCGAAATGGACGTCCGAGCCGAAGGCGTTGTAGTAGAATTCGGTGTAGTTCAGCAGCTTGCTGTCGGGGAACACGTCCTTGATGAACATGCCCTCGCCCCAGCCGGGATGGCAGAAGATGACGTCCGGCGTGAACCCCTTGGCCTTCACCGCGACGGCGGCGCGCGCCACGGCCTGGCCGTACAGCACCTGCTCCTCGAACGGCTTCACGTAGGGATGGATCTTGTCGCTGACGGCGCGCGCCAGCTTGTATTCCGCCTTGGTGACGCCGGCCAGGTTGGGTTTCCCCTCCCGGGTGATGTACCAGACCTCGTTCTGCTGCTCGGCGGCCAGGCGCGGTGCGAGATACTTGAACTGGGCCGGACAATTCTGATGGATGAACAGGATGCGCATCGGCGATCACGATCGGCATGAGGAGGGGCACGACCCGGCGAGACTCGCTGGATCGCCGGCCGCGGCATGCGGCCGGATGGTCGTGTCAGGCGGAAACGGGAGCAACCTGGTATGGCCGTGAAGATCCGTTTTACGCCATTTCCCCCGGCACCACGGCGCCGACGGGTTCTATTCACGATTGCGCATTACTACGCGGCGTCCCGGGACGGCAAGTACGGTTCGACGCGGGCATCGGCGCGCGATGCCCGGCGCGACGCCCTGGCGCGGACGATCTCGTGCCTGCATGACGCGGTGGTGCAGCCGCAATGCCTGGTGCACGGGCCGATCCACGGCTTCCTGCCGGCCAACGATGCCGACGCGACCGAGATCGAGGTCGTCGTCTGCACCACGGGCGACGACCACCTGGTGGACGAACTCGACCTTCCGCCCGGCACCTTCCGCCACCACCGCACCCAGGCCGAGCCCAAGCTGCTGGGTTATGAATGCCATGCCGTCCTGCGCGACGCGGCCGCCGGCTATGACCGCGTCTGCTACCTTGAGGACGACATCGCCATCGAGGACAGCAGCTTCTTCGCCAAGCTCGACTGGTTCCACGGCTGGGCCGGGGCCGACAGCGTGCTGCAGCCCAACCGCTTCGAGACGAGCGAGCGCGGCCCGGTGCGCCGGCTCTATATCGACGGCGAGCCGGCGATGCCGGCCAAGCTCGGCTACGTGCCGGACCGCTCCGACCGCCCCTGGATCTCGGCCGACGGGCTGGGCCAGCCGCTATGGTTCGGCCGGGTCGCCAATGCCCATTCCGGCTGCTTCTTCCTGACCCGCGAGCAGATGGCGCACTGGGCAGCCCAGCCCGATTTCCTGTCGCGCGAGTCGGTCTTCGTCGGGCCACTGGAAAGTGCCGCCACGCTTGGCCTGCTGCGGCATTTCCGGGTCTACAAGCCGGCCCGCGGCAATGCCGCCTTCCTGGAGGTGCGGCACCTGCACCGGCGCTATCTCGACACCATGCTGGAGTTCGTGTGACGGCATGGATCCATCGGGCGATGCGCCGGTCGACCTGAAGCTGGCGGCGCGCGTGGCCTTCCGCGAGGGCCGGTTCACCGATGCGCTGGCGCTGTTCGAGCGCCTGGCCGCGGCAGCGCCGGACCTGTGGTCGGCCCCCTACAATACCGGGTTGCTGCTGTCGCATCTGGGCCGGCCGGCCGAGGCGGAGGTCGCCCTGCGCCGGGCAATCGCGCTGGCGCCCGAGCGGGGTGAACTGCGCAACGATCTGGCGCTGGCCCTCCTGGCCCAGGGCCGCGAGGACGAGGGGTGGGAGGCTTATCTGTGGCGCCGCCAGGCCCCGCGCGCGCCGGAGGACCGGCCGCGCGAACCCTTGCCGGCCGATCTCGCCGGGGCCGGGATCCTGCTGCTGAACGAGCAGGGGCTGGGCGACAGCCTGTTCTTCCTGCGCTACGCGGCTGAGTTGTCGCGGCGCGGTGCCCGCCTCTTCCACGAGCCCTTCGCCAAGCTGGCCGGCATCCTGTCGGGCGTGCCGTGGCTGGAGCCGGTGCCGCGGCCGGCGCCGGACTGGCGGGTGCCGCTGGGCGACCTGCCCTATCTGACGGGCCTGTGCCATCCCCCGGCCTTGCGGCTGTCCCCCGCGCCCGCCCGCCAGGCGGCCGTCGCGCTGCGATTGGCCCGGGCCGGGCCGCCGCCCTATCTGGGCGTCACCTGGCATGCCGGCGTCCGGGCGCCGGGCAACCTGATCAAGGACGCGTCGCCGGCCGCCCTGGGCGCGGCCCTGGCCGGTTGGCCGGGGACGCTGGTGCTCCTGCAACGGGTGCAGGAGCCGGGCACGGTGGCGGCTTTCGCCGCAGCCGCGGGGCGTGCGCCGGCCGACTTCTCGGACCTGCACGAGGCGCTGGACGACATGCTGTGCCTGCTCGACCGGCTCGACGCCCATGCCGCCGTCAGCAACACCAACGTCCATCTGCGCGCCGGGCTGGGGCGACCACAGCATGTCCTGGTGCCGTGGCCGGCGGAGTTCCGCTGGCCGGCCGCGCCGGACCGATCACCGTGGTTCCCGGACTGCCGGCTCTATCGCCAGCGGCCCGACGGCGACTGGGGGCCTGCCCTGGCCGACCTGGCGGCCGACCTGGGCAGCCGGAGCGCCCTCAGCCCGAGCGGCGCATGAACCAGGGGCGGCGCTGCAGGGCGCGGACGCGCTCGATCTCCTCGCGTGTGCGCCCCATCTCGCTGGTGGTGGTGTTGAGCGCGGTCCAGATGCCCTTCAGCCAGGCATTCATCGATTCCTGCAGGCTTTCCGAATAGGCGGCCAGCCGCTCGGTCTCGCGCGACAGGCGGCCCAGCTCGGGCACCGACTCGTCGAGCCGCCGCTCCAGCGCCTGCATCCGGCTCTCGACGGCCGCCAGCCCGCCGGCCACGCCGTTCAGCCGTTCCTCGACCGTGTCGAAGCGCTGGTCGACGGCATCGAGCCGGATGCGCATGGTGTCGAGGTCGCGGCTGGTCGTGTCGAAGTATTTCGGCGTCGTCGCCGGATTGTCGACATGGTCCTGGCCGACCCAGCTCGCCAGCGGCCGGCGCGTCTCGACCGGCGGCAGGAAGCGATCCTCGAAGATGCCCGGAAGCGGCACCGCGCGCAGCGGTCGCGCCTCGCCCTTGCGCGCGATGAAGGTCTCGCGGTCGCCATAGCTGAGGATGGCGGGGTAGAGGCATTCGGTGACCGTCGCAAAGCCCGACCGGGCCAGCGCGTTCACCAGCGACGGCTTGCTGAGCCAGAACGAATAGGCGTTGTCGAGCGAGGCCCATTCCCGCTTTTCCCGCACCGTCAGGTCGGCGCCGTCCTCATGCTCGCGCCGGCTGACGCCGAAATACTCCTGGCCCCGGTACTCGAACCGCTCGGTCACGGTCTGGGCATAGTGGGTTTCGACGATCGCCAAGTCGTCGCACATGCCGGCCATGTTCTCGAACACCCGGAACACGTCGCCGGCATCGAGATGGTAGACGAGGCCGCAATTGAGGATGACGTCGAAGCGGCCGTAAAGGGCCTCGGTCGCCTCGCGGGCGTCGCCCTGCTCGAAGCGCACGCGCGACAGTCCCAGCGCCTCGGCGGCGAAGCGGGCGCGGGCCAGCGGTGCTGCCCGTCCCTCGACCCCCACCACCTCGGCGCCGTGAAGGCCGAACTCAATGGCATAGAGCCCCTCGCTGCAACCGAGGTCGAGGATGCGAAGCCGGTCGAGCGGCTTGCGGGCGATGCTGCCGACCACGTCCAGCAGGTGCTTGGCCGTGTTCTCGGCACCCACCACGCGGGCGTCGATGGTGTAGACGCCATGGCCCAGATGGATGTTGTGGCCGACCCAGGCGCCATGCTCGGCGGCGACGGCATCGCGGCGGCGGATCAGTTCGTCTCGGGACAGGCTCGGCTGGGGTGTCATGCGCGCTGGTCTCCCGGTCGGGGCTGGGCGCCGACGGCATAGTCGGTGATGGCGACGTTGGCGGCGATGGAGATGCGCTCGCCGGCCGCGAAGAAGGGATGGACCGAATGTTCCAGCCAGGCCGGAAACAGCACCATCAGCCCGGCCTCGGCGGGCAGCGTCATGGCCGCGCCGAAGGAAAAGCCGGGGGCGGCGGCAAAGGGGGCGGCCGGCCGCGGGTCGCGCAGTTCCAGCCGGCCGGACAGCGGCCGCGCCGGGTCGGGCGCCGGCGCGGTGACGTAGTAGACCACCGCCCAGTGGTTGCCCGGGTGGGTGTGGACCTCGTTGTAGTGGCCGGCCCGGCTGACATTGGCCCAGGCCTGTGCGGTGAAGGACAGGCGGAACTCCTCCACCCCCGCGCGCCGCGCCGGCAGGCGCTGGGCCGCGCGCACGGCGCGCTCCAGCCAGCCGCGATAGGCTGCCACCTCCGGCCCGCCCCAGTTCAGCAGGTCGGGCCGCGATTGCCAGCCGCCGGCATTGCTGCGGGCGACGCCGGGCTCGCGCCCGGCCCGCTCCAGGATCTGGCGGGCCAGCCCGGCATTGACGTCCGCCGCACCTTCCGGCCGCAGCATGATGACCGGCGTGCCGAAGAAAAGAGCGGCTTCCTGGTCGAGGGCGATATCGATCGTCATCCGGTCGGGCAGTTCCGCTTGTGGGGCGAAGGGGCGTCGGGTTGGGCCGGCCTTGTAGCAGTGCCGCCGGCCGGCCTCAACGCGGCCGCTCGGGCCGGCCGATCGCAAACAGGGCCACGGCGGCGGCGTTCGACACGTTGAGGCTGCCCACCGGCCCGCCGGTGGGCAGGCGGACGAGGCGATCGCAACGCTCGCGGGTCAGGCGGCGCAGGCCCTCGCCCTCGGCCCCGAGCGCAATCGCCACGCGCTCGGCCGGCCGGCCGGCGACCAGTTCGTCGGGGCCCTCCTCGGCCAGGCCCAGGCAGACGAAGCCCGCCTCCTGCAACTCGACGATCGTGCGCGCGAGATTGACCACGCGCACCAGCGGCACCACCTCCACTGCCCCGGACGCGGCCTTGGCCAGGGTGCCGGTGATGGGCGGGGCGTGGCGGTCGGGCAGGATGACGGCGGCCGCCCCGAAGGCGGCGGCCGAGCGCAGGATGGCACCGATATTGTGCGGGTCGGTCACCTGGTCGAGCAGGACCAGGGTGGCCGGCTGGCCGGCACCCAGGCTGTCCAGCAGGTCGCCCAGGTCGGGTGGCGCCAGCGGCTCGACCGCCAGGGCCACGCCCTGATGGACGCTGCCGGCCGGCAGCAGCCGGTCGAGTGCTGCCCGCTCGACCGTCTCGACCGGGGGGCGGCGGTGATCGGGCATCGCCGCCAACACCGGCGCCAGGGCGCCACCCGAATCGGCGCCGACCAGCAGTCGCCGGCAGGTCCGGGCCGGGTTGGCCAGGGCGGCGGCCACGGCGTGATGGCCCCAGAGCCAGGCGCCGGCGGCAAACTCTCCGGCTGGCCGGCCCGGCGGGGCCCCGTGGGCGCGTCCGGGCGGCGCGGCCCGTCGGCCGCGCGAGTCGGGCCGGGGGCGTTGAAGGGCGGCGGGGCTTCATCGGGCGGGCCATGCGACCGGGCCGATGCGAAGGTCCGTATTAGACATTGACAATGGAGCTGAAAATCCCTTAGTTCCGCCTTCCGTCGCGGCGGGGGAGAAATCCCCCGACGGCGGAGGGGTGGCCGAGCGGTCAATGGCAGCAGACTGTAAATCTGCCGACTTAGCGTCTACGTAGGTTCGAATCCTACCCCCTCCACCACGCGACGGCAAAGGCGCATCGCGATCGACGAAGGCGCGGGTGTAGCTCAATGGTAGAGCTCCAGCCTTCCAAGCTGGCTACGTGGGTTCGATTCCCATCACCCGCTCCAGCGAGTCGACGCCGCGCCCGTTTGAGCATGCGATGACTGCCTTAGCCCTCCGCTAGGCCTACGAAGGAACCAGGCACCGATGTCCAAGGCGAAATTTCAGCGGAACAAGCCGCATTGCAACATTGGGACGATTGGGCACGTTGATCACGGCAAGACGTCGCTGACGGCTGCGATCACGAAGATCCTGGCGGAGACGGGCGGGGCGACGTTCACGGCGTACGACCAGATCGACAAGGCACCGGAAGAGCGCGCGCGCGGCATCACGATCTCGACGGCGCATGTTGAGTACGAGACGGAGAACCGTCACTACGCGCATGTCGACTGCCCTGGCCACGCGGATTATGTGAAGAACATGATCACGGGCGCGGCGCAGATGGACGGCGGCATCCTGGTGGTGTCGGCGGCCGACGGCCCGATGCCGCAGACGCGCGAGCACATCCTGCTGGCGCGCCAGGTCGGCGTGCCGTCGCTGGTGGTGTTCATGAACAAGGTCGACATGGTCGACGATCCGGAGCTGCTGGACCTGGTGGAGCTCGAGGTTCGCGAGCTGCTGTCGTCCTACAACTTCCCGGGCGACGACATCCCGGTGGTGCGCGGCTCGGCGCTGATGGCGCTGGAAGACAAGCAGCCGGAGATCGGCCGCAACGCGATCCTGGAGCTGATGAAGGCGGTCGACGCCTACATCCCGCAGCCGGAGCGCCCGAAGGACCGTCCGTTCCTGATGCCGATCGAGGACGTGTTCTCGATCTCGGGCCGCGGCACGGTGGTGACGGGCCGCGTCGAGCGCGGCATCGTGAAGGTGGGCGAGGAAATCGAGATCGTCGGGCTGAAGCCGACGGTGAAGACGGTGGTGACGGGCGTCGAGATGTTCCGCAAGCTGCTGGACAGCGGCGAGGCGGGCGACAACATCGGCGCGCTGCTGCGCGGCATCAAGCGCGAGGACGTGGAGCGCGGCCAGGTTCTGGCCGCACCCGGTTCGATCACGCCGCACACGAAGTTCGAGGCCGAGGCCTACATCCTGACGAAGGAAGAGGGCGGCCGTCACACGCCGTTCTTCACCAACTATCGCCCGCAGTTCTACTTCCGCACGACGGACGTGACGGGCATGGTGCATCTTCCGGAAGGCACGGAGATGGTGATGCCGGGCGACAACGTCTCGATGCAGGTCGAGCTGATCGCCCCGATCGCCATGGACGAAGGCCTGCGCTTCGCCATCCGCGAAGGCGGCCGTACCGTCGGCGCCGGCGTCGTCGCCAAGATCATCGCCTGAGGCCCGGTCGGGCACAGGCATCGACATCGGGCGGCGCTCCCGGGTGGGGCGTCGGCCGGTTGCGCGGGATAGGAGTGTAGCTCAACTGGTAGAGCACCGGTCTCCAAAACCGGGGGTTGGGGGTTCGAGCCCCTCCACTCCTGCCATCCCGATGCGGCGGCGCACGCATTCTCGTTGAGGCGTAGAAACGATGTCGAAGACCAGTCCGATCGAATTCGTGCGGCAGGTGCGCCAGGAAGTGGCGAAGGTCACCTGGCCGACGCGCAAGGAAACCGGCATCACCACCCTCATGGTATTCGTGATGGTGTTCCTCGCCGCCATCTTCTTCACCAGCGTCGACTGGGTCATCGCCCACGGGGTGAAGTTCTTCCTGGGACTGGGGGCCTGAGCGATGGCGATGCGCTGGTACGTCATCCACGTCTATTCGGGCTTCGAGAAGAAGGTCGCCTCCTCGATCCGCGAGCAGGCCGAGCAGAAGAACATGGTCGACCGGTTCGAGGACATCCTGGTCCCGACCGAGGAAGTGGTCGAGGTTCGCCGCGGCGCCAAGGTGAATGCCGAGCGCAAGTTCTTCCCCGGCTATGTGCTGGTGAAGATGGAGATGACCGACGAGTCCTGGCATCTCGTCAAGAACACCCCGAAGGTGACCGGGTTCCTCGGCGGCCGCGGCCGGCCGGTACCGATCACCGACGGCGAGGCCGAGCGCATCCGGCGCCAGGTCCAGGAGGGCATCGAGCGGCCCAAGCCGTCGATCACCTTCGAGATCGGCGAGCAGGTGCGGGTCTCCGACGGTCCGTTCGCGTCCTTCAACGGCCTGGTCGAGGAGATCGACGAGGAGAAGGCGCGGCTCAAGGTTGCGGTGTCGATCTTCGGTCGATCGACGCCGGTCGACCTGGAATACTCCCAGGTCGAGAAAGTCTGACCGGACGCCGGTCCGGCCGGGGGCAACCCCGGGCGGACCGAGACGTCGCACGAGGTGCGGAAGGCTCGCCATGGCCGGACCGCGCATCCCAGGGGTGGGACGGCGATCGTCGACACCCCATATGAAAGGGACACCAGATGGCAAAGAAGATCGTCGGCTACATCAAGCTGCAGGTGCCGGCCGGCAAGGCCAACCCGTCGCCGCCCATCGGGCCGGCGCTGGGTCAGCGCGGCCTGAACATCATGGAGTTCTGCAAGACCTTCAACGCGCAGACCCAGAACCTCGAGCCGGGCATGCCGATCCCGGTGGTCATCACCGCCTATGGTGACCGCACCTTTACCTTCATCACCAAGACCCCGCCGAACACCTACTTCCTGAAGAAGGCGGCCGAGATCAAGAAGGGGTCGCAGACCCCGGGTCGCGGCGCCAATGTCGGGCGGGTGACGATGGACCAGCTGCGCGAGATCGCGGCCGTGAAGATGAAGGATCTCAACGCCAACGACATCGACGCCGCCTGCCGCATGCTGGCCGGGTCGGCGCGGTCGATGGGCCTAGAGGTGGTGGAGTAGCCGTCATGAGCCAGGGCAAGCGACTGAAGAACGCCTACAAGGGCCTCGACCGCGAGCACTTCTATGCGCTCGACTCCGCGGTGAAGATGATCAAGGAACGTGCGACCTCGAAGTTCGACGAGACGATCGAGATCGCGATGAACCTGAACGTCGATCCGCGCAAGGCCGACCAGATCGTCCGCGGTGTCGTCCAGTTGCCGCACGGCACGGGCAAGACCGTGCGCGTGGCGGTGTTCGCCAAGGGCGACAAGGCCGAGGAGGCCCGGGCTGCCGGTGCCGACATCGTCGGCGCGGAAGACCTGATGGAGCAGATCCAGGCGGGTCAGCTCAATTTCGACCGCTGCATCGCCACGCCCGACATGATGGGCCTGGTGGGGCGCCTGGGCAAGATCCTGGGCCCGCGCGGCCTGATGCCGAACCCGCGCCTGGGCACCGTCACGCCCAACGTGAGCGAGGCGGTGAAGGCGGCCAAGGGCGGCCAGGTGGAGTTCCGGGCCGAGAAGGCGGGCATCGTCCATGCCGGCGTCGGCAAGGCCAGCTTCAGCGAGACGGCGCTGCTGGACAATGTCCGGGCCTTCGTCGACGCCATCACCAAGGCCAAGCCGACGGGCGCCAAGGGCACCTACATCAAGAAGGTATCGATCGCCTCCACCATGGGCCCCGGCCTGAAGGTGGAAGCGGCCAGCATCGCCGGCTGAGGCCGGCGGCGCGAACCGAACACCGCCTGGCGGCCGATAGGCCGCCGGGTGGAGCAGGGCAGGTGGCGTGAAACCCACCGGCCCGGCCTGTCCAAGACCGCAGGTGCCGCCGGGTTCCCCCGGGGGCCGAAAGGGGCGAAAGCCCCGCCGGCGATAGACGGGACGAAGCGAACGAGGTCGATTTTCCGGAGAATTCCGGCGTCGGCATCGGTTGTGGACTTCTGGGGCAGGATGGCCGGACCCGGCGACGGGTACGGCACAACCGCCCCGGCGGCTTTCCCGAGGGAAGGCCATCGGGGCCAGTGAAGCGGAGACGAGCAGTGGATCGATCCGAGAAGACCAAGTTGGTCGACTCCCTGCGCGACACGCTGTCCGAGGCAACCTCTGTGGTTGTCACCCAGCAGTCCGGTCTGACCGTGGCTGAGGTGACCGAACTCAGGCGTCGGATGCGTGCGGCAGGGGCCGGCTTCAAGGTGACGAAGAACCGGCTCGCGCGTCTCGCCATTGCCGGTACGAAGTTCGAGGGACTGGGCGACATGCTCACGGGTCCGACGGCGATCGCGCTGTCGAAGGACCCGGTGGCGGCCGCCAAGGTCATCGTCGAGTACGCCAAGCAGAACGACAAGCTGAAGATCGTGGGCGGTGCCTTCGGTAATCAGATTCTCGATATCGATGGCGTCAAGACCCTGGCCTCGCTGCCCTCGATCGAAGAACTGCGCGGCAAGATCGTTGGCATCCTGCAGACCCCGGCCGCACGCATCGTTGGCGTGCTCCAGGCCCCGGGTGGTCAGCTTGCCCGCGTTCTCGCGGCGTATGCCCGGCAGGACGAAGCCGCCTGATCCGAGAGCGAACAAGACCTCAATACCGTTTGGAGACCACCGATGACCGATCTTGCTAAGCTGGTAGACGACCTTTCGGCCCTCACCGTCATCGAGGCGGCCGAGCTGTCCAAGATGCTCGAAGAGAAGTGGGGCGTGTCCGCCGCCGCCCCGGCGGCTGCTGCCGCCGCCCCGGCCGCTGCCGCCGCCGTGGTGGAAGAGCAGACCGAGTTCACCGTGATCCTCGCCGATGCCGGCGAGAAGAAGATCAACGTGATCAAGGAAGTCCGCGCCATCACCAGCCTCGGCCTGAAGGAAGCCAAGGATCTGGTCGAAGCCGCGCCGAAAGCCGTCAAGGAAGGCGTCGGCAAGGACGAGGCCGCGAAGATCAAGAAGCAGCTTGAGGACGCGGGCGCGAAGGTGGAGATCAAGTAAGATCGCTACCCACAGCATATATTACCGGCGTCGGGCCGTTCCTTCGGGGACGGTCCGACGCTGCGAGACAGGCCGGATCGTCGCGGGCCGCGCGATCCGGCTTGGAGCGTTGTTGGGCGCTGGCGACATTTCGTCGACGGTGCTGGTGGCCCCTGGCCTGCGCATGGTGCCCCCGGCACAGGGCGCGGGCAATCTGCTGCATCCGATGCGAGGCTGATCCATGGCGAACACTTTTTCCGGCCGCAAGCGCATCCGCAAGAGCTTCGGGCGCATCTCCGAAGTTGCGCCGATGCCGAACCTGATCGAGGTGCAGAAGAGCTCGTACGATCATTTCCTGCAGATGCATGTCCCCGCGAACGATCGCGGCGACGTCGGCCTGCAGGAGGTGTTCAAGTCGGTCTTCCCGATCAGCGATTTTTCGGACCGGGCGCGCCTGGAATTCGTGCGCTATGAACTGGAGCAGCCGAAATACGACGTCGAGGAGTGCCAGCAGCGGGGGATGACCTTCGCCGCACCCCTCAAGGTCACCCTGCGCCTGGTGGTGTGGGACGTGGACGAGGATTCGGGCCTGCGCTCGATCCGCGACATCAAGGAGCAGGACGTCTACATGGGCGACATGCCCCTGATGACGGCCAATGGCACCTTCGTCATCAACGGCACCGAGCGCGTCATCGTCTCGCAGATGCACCGGTCGCCGGGCGTCTTCTTCGACCATGACAAGGGCAAGACCCACTCGTCGGGCAAGTACCTGTTCGCCGCCCGCGTCATCCCCTATCGCGGCTCCTGGCTCGACTTCGAGTTCGATGCCAAGGACCACGTCTATGTCCGCATCGACCGGCGCCGCAAGCTGCCGGCGACGACGCTGCTGCTGGCGCTCGACAGCAAGGAGACGGACGACCTGCGCACCGAGCGGGCCAAGACCAACCACGGCCTGCTGCCGGGCGAAGCCATCGGCATGTCCAAGGAAGAGGTCCTGGGCGCCTTCTACGGCTCGGTCCTCTTCGCCCGCGTTCCCGGCGGCTGGAAGACGGCATTCGATTCCGAGCGCCTGCGCGGCGTGAAGCTGGTCCAGGACCTGGTCGACGCCGCCACCGGCGCCGTCGTGGCCAAGGCCGGCGACAAGATGACCCCGCGCCTCGGCCGCAAGCTGAAGGACGAGGGCCTGAACGACGTGCTGGTGACGGCCGAGGAGATGAAGGGCCGCTTCATCGCGGGCGACCTCATCAACGAGGCGACGGGCGAAGTGCGCCACGAGGCCGGTGACGAGATCACCGAGGCGATGCTGAACGACATCGACGACCTCGGCATCGACGAGATCTCGACGCTGGCGATCGACAACGTCACCGTCGGCCCGTACATGCGCAACACGCTGATGATCGACAAGAACGCGACCCGCGAGGACGCGCTCATCGACATCTACCGCGTCATGCGCCCGGGCGAGCCGCCGACGCTGGAGACGGCGGAGTCGCTGTTCAACGGCCTGTTCTTCGACATCGAGCGCTACGACCTGTCGCCGGTCGGCCGGGTGAAGATGAACTCGCGCCTGCGGCAGGAGACGCACGACCAGGTCCGCGTCCTGCGCAAGGACGACATCCTGGCGATCCTGCGCGTACTCTGCCGCCTGAAGGACGGCGACGGCGTCATCGACGACATCGACCATCTCGGCAACCGCCGTGTCCGCTCGGTCGGCGAGCTGATGGAGAACCAGTACCGCATCGGCCTGCTGCGCATGGAGCGTGCGATCCGCGAGCGCATGAGCTCGGTCGAGATCGACACGGTCATGCCGCATGACCTGATCAACGCCAAGCCGGCGGCGGCGGCAGTGCGCGAGTTCTTCGGCTCCTCGCAGCTCTCGCAGTTCATGGACCAGACCAACCCGCTGTCGGAGATCACCCACAAGCGCCGCCTGTCGGCGCTTGGCCCGGGCGGCCTGACGCGCGAGCGCGCCGGCTTCGAGGTGCGCGACGTGCATCCGACGCATTACGGCCGCATCTGCCCGATTGAGACGCCCGAAGGCCCGAACATCGGCCTGATCAACTCGCTCGCCACCTTTGCCCGCGTCAACCAGTACGGCTTCATCGAGACGCCGTACCGCAAGGGGCAGGATGGCAGGGTGACGGCCGAGGTCGTCTACCTGTCGGCGATGGACGAGGGCGACTACACGGTCGCCCAGGCCAACTCGACGATCGACGAGGAAGGCCGCTTCACCCAGGACCTGATCTCGTGCCGCAAGGGCGGCGAGTTCGTGATGTCGCGGTCCGAGGACATCACGCTGGCCGACGTGTCGCCCAAGCAGCTGGTGTCGGTGGCGGCCGCCCTCATCCCGTTCCTGGAGAACGACGACGCCAACCGCGCGCTCATGGGCTCGAACATGCAGCGCCAGGCCGTTCCGCTGATCCGCGCCGATGCGCCGATCATCGGCACCGGCATGGAAGCGCGCGTGGCCCGTGACAGCGGCGTGGCGATCGCCGCCCGGCGCTCGGGCATGGTCGACCAGGTGGATGCCACCCGCATCGTCGTGCGGGCGTCGGACATCGAGTCGAGCTCCGCCCCCGGCGTCGACATCTACAACCTGCTGAAGTTCCAGCGCTCGAACCAGAACACCTGCATCACCCAGCGCCCGCTGGTGATGGTGGGCGATCAGGTGAAGGCCGGCGACATCATCGCCGACGGCCCCTCGACGCAACTGGGCGAGCTGGCGCTGGGCCGGAACGTGCTCGTCGCGTTCATGCCCTGGAACGGCTACAACTTCGAAGATTCGATCCTGATTTCCGAGCGGATCGTGTCCGACGACGTCTTCACCTCGATCCATATCGAAGAGTTCGAGGTGATGGCCCGCGACACGAAGCTGGGCCAGGAGGAAATCACCCGCGACATCCCGAACGTCGGCGAAGAGGCCCTCAAGAACCTCGACGAGGCGGGCATCGTCTATATCGGCGCCGAGGTCCGGCCGGGCGACATCCTGGTCGGCAAGGTGACGCCCAAGGGCGAATCGCCGATGACGCCGGAAGAGAAGCTGCTGCGCGCCATCTTCGGCGAGAAGGCGTCCGACGTGCGCGACACCTCGCTGCGGCTGCCGCCCGGCGTGGTCGGCACGATCGTCGAGGTCCGCGTCTTCTCCCGCCGCGGCGTCGACAAGGACGAGCGCGCGCTGGCGATCGAGCGCTCGGAAATCGAGCGCCTGGCCAAGGACCGCGACGACGAGCGCGCGATCCTGGAGCGCAGCTTCTATGGCCGCCTGCAGGAACTGCTGATCGGCGAGACGGCGGCGAGCGGCCCCAAGGGCTTCAAGTCGGGCGTCGAGATCACGGCCGAGATGCTGGAGCCGGTGCAGCGCGGGCTGTGGCGCCAGATCGTGCTGACCTCGGACAAGGTGATGGTCGATGTCGAGGGGCTGAAGAAGTCCTTCGACGAGAGCATCGCCCGCCTCCAGGGCCGCTTCGAGGACAAGGTCGAGAAGCTGCAGCGCGGCGACGAGCTGCCGCCCGGCGTCATGAAGATGGTCAAGGTCTTCGTGGCGGTGAAGCGCAAGCTGCAGCCCGGCGACAAGATGGCCGGCCGGCACGGCAACAAGGGCGTCATCTCGCGCATCATGCCGTCGGAGGACATGCCCTATCTCGAGGACGGTCAGCCGGTCGACATCGTGCTGAACCCGCTGGGCGTGCCGTCGCGCATGAATGTCGGGCAGATCCTGGAGACGCATCTGGGCTGGGCCGCGTCTGGCCTGGGCCGGCAGATCGGCGACGCGCTCGACCGGGTCCAGCGTGAGCTGGCCGACCCGTCCAAGGCCAAGACGGCGGATTCGATCACGGCCCTTCGCGCCAAGCTCGAGGACGTCTACGGCAAGGCCACCTATGACGACCAGATCGGCGGCTTGGTCGACGAGGAGGTCATGGAGCTGGCCAGCCACCTGCGCAACGGCCTGCCGGTGGCCACGCCCGTGTTCGACGGCGCCCGCGAGGACGACATCGTCGAGATGCTGGAGAAGGCCGGCCTGTCCCATTCGGGCCAGGTCCGCCTGACCGACGGGCGCACGGGCGAGCAGTTCGACCGTGAAGTCACGGTCGGCTATATCTATATGTTGAAGCTGCACCATCTCGTGGACGACAAGATCCACGCCCGCTCGATCGGCCCGTACAGCCTGGTCACCCAGCAGCCGCTGGGCGGCAAGGCCCAGTTCGGCGGCCAGCGGTTCGGCGAGATGGAGGTGTGGGCGCTCGAAGCGTACGGTGCGGCCTACACCTTGCAGGAAATGTTGACGGTCAAGTCGGACGACGTGTCCGGCCGTACCAAGGTCTACGAGGCGATCGTCCGCGGGGACGACAACTTCGAGGCGGGCATCCCGGAATCCTTCAACGTGCTGGTGAAGGAACTCCGGTCGCTCGGCCTCAACGTAGAGCTGAACCAGAAGAGCTACTGACCGGACCGAGGTCAGCCCCGGGGCCGCATCGGTCCCGGGGCGCTATCGGCGCTTCCGGCATGCCGGCGGACCCCAGGGTCCCGCGGCTGCCAGGTTAGAGAAAAGGGATGGTCATGAACGAGCTGATGAACATCTTCGGCCAGCCGAGCGGCCCCCAGAGTTTCGATCAGATCCAGATCTCGATCGCGAGCCCTGAGCGGATCCGTTCCTGGTCGTTCGGCGAGATCAAGAAGCCGGAGACCATCAACTACCGCACCTTCAAGCCGGAGCGGGACGGGCTGTTCTGCGCCCGCATCTTCGGCCCGATCAAGGACTACGAGTGCTTGTGCGGCAAGTACAAGCGCATGAAGTATCGCGGCATCATCTGCGAGAAGTGCGGCGTCGAGGTCACGCTGTCGAAGGTCCGGCGCGAGCGCATGGGCCATATCGAGCTGGCCTCGCCCGTCGCCCACATCTGGTTCCTGAAGTCGCTGCCGAGCCGCATCGGCCTGCTGCTCGACATGACGCTGAAGGACCTGGAGCGGGTCCTCTATTTCGAGAACTACGTCGTCATCGAGCCGGGCCTGACGCCGCTGAAGCTGCATCAGTTGCTGTCCGAGGACGAGTTCTACCGCTACCAGGACGATTTCGGCGAGGACGCCTTCACCGCCAAGATCGGCGCCGAGGCGCTGAAGGCGATGCTGTCGGCGATCGACCTGCAGCCCGAGCAGGAGAAGCTGCGCGGCGACCTGCGCGACACGACCTCCGAGGCCAAGCGCAAGAAGCTGGTCAAGCGGCTGAAGCTGATCGACGCCTTCCTCCAGTCCGGCAGCCGGCCGGAATGGATGATCCTGGACGTCGTGCCGGTCATCCCGCCCGAGCTGCGCCCGCTGGTGCCGCTCGACGGTGGCCGCTTCGCCACGTCGGACCTGAACGACCTCTATCGCCGCGTCATCAACCGCAACAACCGCCTGAAGCGACTGATCGAGCTACGCGCGCCCGACATCATCGTGCGCAACGAGAAGCGCATGCTGCAGGAGGCGGTCGACGCCCTCTTCGACAACGGCCGCCGCGGCCGCGTCATCACCGGCGCCAACAAGCGGCCGCTGAAGTCGCTGTCCGACATGCTGAAGGGCAAGCAGGGCCGCTTCCGCCAGAACCTGCTCGGCAAGCGCGTCGACTATTCCGGCCGTTCGGTCATCGTCGTGGGGCCTGAGCTGAAGCTGCACCAGTGCGGCCTGCCCAAGAAGATGGCGCTGGAGCTGTTCAAGCCCTTCATCTACTCCAAGCTCGAGCTGCGCGGCCTGGCCACCACCATCAAGGCGGCCAAGCGCATGGTGGAGAAGGAGCGGCCGGAGGTCTGGGACATCCTGGAAGAGGTGATCCGCGAGCATCCGGTCATGCTGAACCGGGCGCCGACGCTGCATCGTCTCGGCATCCAGGCGTTCGAGCCGGTTCTCATCGAGGGCAAGGCGATCCAGCTGCACCCGCTGGTCTGCACCGCCTTCAACGCGGACTTCGACGGCGACCAGATGGCGGTGCACGTGCCGCTGTCGCTGGAAGCCCAGCTTGAAGCCCGCGTCCTGATGATGTCGACCAACAACATCCTGTCGCCCGCCAACGGCAAGCCGATCATCGTGCCGTCGCAGGATATCGTGCTCGGCCTCTACTACATCACCATGGAGCGCGACGCCGACCCGGGCGAGGGCATGGCCTTCAGCACGGTGGCCGAGATCCAGCAGGCGCTCGACGCCAAGGCCGTGACGCTGCACGCCAAGGTGCAGTGCCGCTACCACACGGTCGACAAGGACAACAAGCCGATCACGGTGCGGGTCACGACCACGCCCGGCCGCATGCTGCTGTCCGAGATCCTGCCGCGCAACCCGGCGATCAGCTTCGAGCTGATCAACCGCGTGTTGACGAAGAAGGAAATCACCAACGTCATCGACATGGTCTACCGTCACTGCGGGCAGAAGGAGACGGTGATCTTCTGCGACCGGCTGATGTCGCTGGGCTTCGGGCATGCCTGCCGTGCCGGCATCTCGTTCGGCAAGGACGACCTCGTCGTGCCGAAGGAGAAGGTCGAGCTGGTGCGCGACGCCGAGGACAAGGTGAAGGAGTACGAGCAGCAGTATCTCGACGGCCTCATCACCCAGGGCGAGAAGTACAACAAGGTCGTCGACGTCTGGTCGTCCTGCACCGAGAAGGTGGCGGACGCGATGATGAAGGAGATCTCGCGCCCCAGCGGCAAGATCAACGCGGTCTACATGATGGCGCATTCCGGCGCCCGTGGCTCGGCCGCCCAGATCAAGCAGCTGGCCGGCATGCGCGGCCTCATGGCCAAGCCGTCGGGCGAGATCATCGAGACGCCGATCATCTCGAACTTCAAGGAAGGCCTGACGGTGCTGGAGTACTTCAACTCCACGCACGGCGCCCGCAAGGGCCTGGCCGACACGGCGCTGAAGACGGCCAACTCCGGCTATCTGACGCGCCGCCTGGTCGACGTGGCCCAGGACGCCATCATCATCGAGGAGGATTGCGGGACGCAGCGCGGCCTGACGGTCACCCCGGTGGTCGACGGCGGCGAGGTCATCGCGCCCCTGTCCGAGCGCATCCTCGGCCGCACCGCCTCGCACGCGGTGATGGATCCACTGACGGGCCGCGAACTGGCCCCTCCGGGTGGTCTCCTCGACGAGGAGATGGTCGAGAAGATCGAGCGTGCCGGCATCGACTCCATCGGCATCCGCTCGGTGCTGACCTGCGAGACCAAGGGCGGCGTCTGCGGCAAGTGCTACGGCCGTGACCTGGCCCGCGGCACGGTGGTCAACATCGGCGAGGCCGTGGGCGTGATCGCCGCCCAGTCGATCGGCGAGCCCGGCACCCAGCTCACCATGCGCACCTTCCACATCGGCGGTGCGGTGCAGCGCGGTGCCGAGCAGTCCAGCATCGAGGCGGCGTTCGACTCCGTCGTGCGGGTCAAGAACCGCAACGTCGTGGTCAACAGCCTGGGCGTCATGATCGTCATGAGCCGGAACACCGAGATCGTGCTGGCCGACGAGGCCGGTCGCGAGCGCGCCCGTCACAAGGTGCCCTACGGTGCCAAGCTGCTCATCGACGAGGGCACCGCGGTCACCAAGGGCCAGAAGATCGCCGACTGGGATCCCTACACGATCCCGATCATCACCGAGCGCAACGGCACCGCCCACTATGTCGACCTGGTCGAGGGCGTGTCGATCCGCGAGGTGGTGGACGAGGCGACGGGCATCTCGTCCAAGGTCGTCGTCGACTGGAAGCAGCAACCCCGCGGCAACGACCTGCGCCCGCGCATCGTGCTGCGCGACAATCGCGGCGAGGCGCTGACGCTGGCGAGCGGCGTCGAGGCCCGCTACTTCATGTCGGTCGACGCCATCCTCAGCATCGAGAATGGTGCCGAGGTCCAGGCCGGCGACGTGGTCGCCCGCATCCCGCGGGAATCGTCCAAGACGCGCGACATCACCGGCGGTCTGCCGCGGGTGGCCGAGCTGTTCGAGGCACGTCGCCCCAAGGACTTCGCGATCATCAGCGAGATCGACGGCCGGGTGGAGTTCGGCAAGGACTACAAGACCAAGCGCCGCATCGTCGTCGTCCCGGCGGATGCCGAGGCGGGCGGCCCGCGGGAATACATGATCCCCAAGGGCAAGCACATCAGCGTCCAGGAAGGCGACTTCGTGGCCAAGGGCGACCTGCTGATGGACGGCAACCCGGTGCCCCATGACATCCTCAACGTCATGGGCGTCGAGGCGCTGTCGGAATACCTGACCAACGAGATCCAGGACGTCTATCGGCTCCAGGGCGTGAAGATCAACGACAAGCACATCGAGGTGATCGTCCGCCAGATGCTCCAGAAGATGGAGATCATGGATGGCGGCGAGACCACCTTCCTGGTGGGCGAGCAGGTCGACCGCGAGGAGTTCGCGGCCGAGAACGCCAAGGTGGAGGAAGCGGGCGGCCGGCCGGCGAAGGCCAAGCCGGTGCTCCAGGGCATCACCAAGGCATCGCTGCAGACCAACTCGTTCATCTCGGCCGCTTCGTTCCAGGAGACCACCCGCGTCCTCACCGAGGCGGCCGTCTCCGGCAAGATCGACAGCCTGGCCGGCCTGAAGGAGAACGTGATCGTCGGCCGCCTGATCCCGGCCGGCACCGGCAGCGTCGTCAATCGCCTGCGCAAGATCGCAGCCGAGCGCGACCGGGTGATCCTGGCGGGCGACGGTGGCCAGCCGACCGCCCTGCCGGCCGAGCCGCCGCAGGCCCGCTCGGCCTGAGCCGTCGGGCATCGGCATAGAACGGCCTCGAACATCGGGCCGCCGCAGGTTGCGGCGGCCCGATTGCTTTGCGGGCCTTCGATTCGCGATCTGGGGACTTCCATTCGCCCGAGCGCTGCGACTATATATTGCCCCTGGACACGGGCTGGCCCGCACCGGCCGCGCAATCTTGCTTCGCGCGGGACCGGTGGAGCGATCCATCCGTTGCGTTTCGCCCGCACGTTGCCCCGCTTGAGGCAGTATTCGGGGCCAAACGCGGAATCGGCCGAACGCGCGCTTGACGCCACCAGAGTCGATCAATAGTATCCGCGAACCTTCGGGGGACGGCGGTAGGGGTACAACCTAGACGCGCCTCTGTTTCGGAAGGCCGTTTCGACGGAGACGCGCGCCGCTTCGGCGGCGCTTTTTCCGTGCCAGAACAATTGCTTCTGCCACGTTTGTTTCGACCCGAGTGGGAAGGGTAGCGTTCGGATGCCGACGATCAACCAGCTCATCCGCAAGCCGCGGCAGGCACAGCGGGCGCACGATAAGGTGCCGGCCCTGGAAGAGTGCCCGCAGAAGCGCGGCGTTTGCACGCGTGTCTACACGACGACCCCGAAGAAGCCCAATTCGGCCTTGCGCAAGGTGGCTCGTGTCCGCCTGACCAACAGCTTCGAGGTCACGAGCTACATCCCGGGCGAAGGCCACAACCTGCAGGAACATTCGGTCGTAATGATCCGCGGTGGCCGCGTGAAGGATCTTCCCGGCGTCCGCTATCACATCATTCGCGGCACGCTCGATACGCAGGGCGTGAAGGATCGGCGCCAGCGCCGGTCGAAGTACGGCGCGAAGCGCCCCAAGTAAGTCGGAGTCCAAGCCATGTCGCGCCGCCGCGCCGCTGACAAGCGTGAGGTTCTCCCGGACGCCAAGTTCGGGGACATCATCCTCACCAAGTTCATCAACTGCCTGATGTACCACGGGAAGAAGTCGACCGCGGAAGCGATCGTCTATGACGCCCTGGACCGGGTTTCCAAGCGTGCGGGCGGCCAGGAGCCGGTTCGCATGTTCCACGATGCGCTGGGCAATGTCCGTCCATCGGTCGAGGTCCGGTCCCGTCGTGTCGGCGGCGCCACCTACCAGGTGCCGGTCGAAGTCCGGGCGGAGCGTAGCCAGGCGCTGGCGATCCGCTGGATCATCTCGGCTTCGCGTTCCCGGTCGGAGAACACGATGCAGGAGCGCCTGTCGGGCGAGCTGCTCGATGCGGCCAACAATCGCGGCTCGGCGGTGAAGAAGCGGGAAGACACCCACCGCATGGCGGACGCCAACAAGGCGTTCTCCCACTACCGCTGGTAATCCTCTCGGCGCCCGGAGCACTTCGTCATGTCTCGCACGACCCCCCTCGATCGCTACCGCAACATCGGCATCATGGCCCACATTGATGCCGGTAAGACGACGACGACCGAGCGGATTCTGTACTACACCGGGCGCTCCTACAAGATTGGCGAGGTCCATGAGGGCACCGCCACGATGGACTGGATGGAGCAGGAGCAGGAGCGCGGCATCACCATTGCGTCGGCCGCGACGACCTGCTTTTGGCGCGACCATCGCATCAACATCATCGACACCCCCGGCCACGTCGACTTCACCATCGAGGTCGAGCGTTCGCTGCGCGTGCTGGACGGCGCCGTCACGGTGTTCGACAGCGTCGCCGGCGTCGAGCCGCAGTCCGAGACGGTGTGGCGCCAGGCCGACAAGTACAACGTGCCGCGCATCTGTTTCGTCAACAAGATGGACCGCATCGGCGCCAACTTCACGCGCTGCGTCGACATGATGGTCGACCGTCTGGGCACCCGCCCGATGGTCATCCAGCTGCCGATCGGCGTCGAGAGCGACTTCGTCGGCATCGTCGATCTGGTCCGCATGAACGCGATCGTCTGGCGCGACGAGAGCCTGGGCGCGCAGTTCGACATCGTCGAGATCCCGGCCGACATGGCCGACGAGGCCGCCGACTACCGCTCGAAGCTGGTCGAGATGGCGGTCGAGATGGACGACGTCGCGCTCGAGGCCTATCTCGGCGGCGAGGAGCCCAGCGTCGAGACGCTGATCGCGTGCATCCGCAAGGGCGTCACGGTCAGCGCCTTCGTGCCGGTCCTGTGCGGCTCGGCCTTCAAGAACAAGGGCGTGCAGCCGCTGCTGGATGCCGTCATCGACTTCCTGCCGGCGCCGACCGACGTCGAGGCGATCAAGGGCGTGAAGGTCGGCAGCGACGATCCGATCGAGCGCAAGAGCTCGGACGACGAGCCCTTCTCGGGCCTCGCCTTCAAGATCATGACCGATCCCTTCGTGGGCTCGCTCACCTTCGTGCGTGTCTATTCGGGCGTGCTGAACACGGGCTCGATGGTCCTCAACACCGTGAAGGACAATCGGGAGCGGGTGGGCCGCATGCTGCTGATGCATGCCAACCATCGCGAAGACACCAAGGAAGCCCGTGCCGGCGACATCGTGGCGCTGGCCGGCCTGAAGGCGACGACGACCGGCGACACGCTGTGCGACCCGGCCGCCCCGGTGATCCTGGAGCGGATGGAGTTCCCCGAGCCGGTCATCGAGATCGCGGTCGAGCCGAAGACCAAGACCGACCAGGAGAAGATGGGCCAGGCGCTGGGCCGGCTGGCGCAGGAGGATCCGTCCTTCCGCGTGGCGGTCGACCATGAGAGCGGCCAGACGATCATCAAGGGGATGGGCGAGCTCCATCTCGAGATCATCGTCGATCGCATGAAGCGCGAGTTCAAGGTCGACGCCAACATCGGCGCGCCGCAGGTGGCCTATCGCGAGACGATCACCCGCACGGGCGAAGTCGACTACACCCACAAGAAGCAGACGGGCGGTTCGGGCCAGTATGCCCGCATCAAGCTGCGCTTCGAGCCGCTGCCCCCCGGTTCGGGCTTCGTGTTCGAGAACGAGACGGTCGGCGGCGTGGTGCCCAAGGAATTCGTCCCCGGCGTGCA
This sequence comes from Stella humosa, assembly GCF_006738645.1. Classification (GTDB taxonomy): domain Bacteria; phylum Pseudomonadota; class Alphaproteobacteria; order ATCC43930; family Allostellaceae; genus Allostella; species Allostella humosa. The sequence continues at coordinate 907,289 of NZ_AP019700.1, forward strand.
GAAGGGCCTGAAGTCTTCGGTCGACACGGGCGTGATCGCCGGCTTCCCGGTCATCGACTTCAAGGCCGCCCTGATCGACGGCGCCTACCATGACGTGGACTCCAGCGTGCTGGCGTTCGAAATCGCCGCCCGCGCCGCCTTCAAGGAGGGCCTGCCGAAGTGCAGCCCCAAGCTGCTCGAGCCGGTGATGCGGGTCGAGGTGGTGACGCCGGAAGACTACATGGGCGACGTGATCGGCGATCTGAACAGCCGTCGCGGCCAGGTGACCGGCATGGACCAGCGCGGCAATGCCCGCGTCGTCCAGGCGATGGTGCCGCTGGCCAACATGTTCGGCTACGTCAACACGCTGCGCTCGATGAGCCAGGGCCGCGCCCAGTACACGATGCATTTCGACCATTACGAGCAGGTACCGCAGGCCGTCGCCGACGAAGTTCGCGCGAAGATGGCCTGACCGCACGCTGCTTCAGACCTAGCCCAACAGAACCCACCAGGAAGAGAGATCGGAGCACACTCCCATGTCCAAGGCGAAATTTCAGCGGAACAAGCCGCATTGCAACATTGGGACGATTGGGCACGTTGATCACGGCAAGACGTCGCTGACGGCTGCGATCACGAAGATCCTGGCGGAGACGGGCGGGGCGACGTTCACGGCGTACGACCAGATCGACAAGGCACCGGAAGAGCGGGCGCGCGGCATCACGATCTCGACGGCGCATGTGGAGTACGAGACGGAGAACCGTCACTACGCGCATGTCGACTGCCCTGGCCACGCGGATTATGTGAAGAACATGATCACGGGTGCGGCGCAGATGGACGGCGGCATCCTGGTGGTGTCGGCGGCCGACGGCCCGATGCCGCAGACGCGCGAGCACATCCTGCTGGCGCGCCAAGTCGGCGTGCCGTCGCTGGTGGTGTTCATGAACAAGGTCGACATGGTCGACGACCCGGAGCTGCTGGACCTGGTGGAGCTCGAGGTTCGCGAGCTGCTGTCGTCCTACAACTTCCCGGGCGACGACATCCCGGTGGTGCGCGGCTCGGCGCTGATGGCGCTGGAAGACAAGCAGCCGGAGATCGGCCGCAACGCGATCCTGGAGCTGATGAAGGCGGTCGACGCCTACATCCCGCAGCCGGAGCGCCCGAAGGACCGTCCGTTCCTGATGCCGATCGAGGACGTGTTCTCGATCTCGGGCCGCGGCACGGTGGTGACGGGCCGCGTCGAGCGCGGCATCGTGAAGGTGGGCGAGGAAATCGAGATCGTCGGGCTGAAGCCGACGGTGAAGACGGTGGTGACGGGCGTCGAGATGTTCCGCAAGCTGCTGGACAGCGGCGAGGCGGGCGACAACATCGGCGCGCTGCTGCGCGGCATCAAGCGCGAGGACGTGGAGCGCGGCCAGGTTCTGGCCGCACCCGGCTCGATCACGCCGCACACGAAGTTCGAGGCCGAGGCCTACATCCTGACGAAGGAAGAGGGCGGCCGTCACACGCCGTTCTTCACCAACTATCGCCCGCAGTTCTACTTCCGCACGACGGACGTGACGGGCATGGTGCATCTTCCGGAAGGCACGGAGATGGTGATGCCGGGCGACAACGTCTCGATGCAGGTCGAGCTGATCGCCCCGATCGCCATGGACGAAGGCCTGCGCTTCGCCATCCGCGAAGGCGGCCGTACCGTCGGCGCCGGCGTCGTCGCCAAGATCATCGCCTGAGCGGCAGGCAGCCGACAACAAGGCGTTCGCGCCGAACAGGTCATATCCCATGGACAGCCAGAACATTCGCATCCGCCTTCGGGCCTACGATCACCGCATCCTCGACCAGTCGACGAGCGAGATCGTCAACACGGCGAAGCGGACCGGGGCGCGCGTGCGCGGCCCGATCCCGCTGCCGACGCGGTTCGAACGCTTCACCGTCAACCGCTCGCCGCACATCGACAAGAAGTCGCGCGAGCAGTTTGAGATCCGCACCCACAAGCGGGTGATCGACATCGTCGACCCGACGCCGCAGACCGTGGACGCGCTGATGAAGCTCGACCTCGCCGCGGGCGTCGACGTCGAGATCAAGCTCTGAGGGCGGGGCGATGCGCACTGGATTGATTGGACGCAAGCTCGGCATGACGCGGGTCTTCACCGCCGAGGGCGAGCATGTGCCGGTGACCGTCCTGCAGGTGGAAAACTGCCAGGTCGTCGCCCAACGCACCGAGGAGACCGACGGCTACACCGCGCTGCAGCTCGGCGTCGGCCAGATCAAGGTGAAGAACGTCACGCAGCCGCTGCGCGGGCACTTCGCCAAGGCCAAGGTCGAGCCCAAGCGCAAGCTGGTGGAGTTCCGTGTCGAGGCCGATGGCCTGGTCGAGGTCGGCGCCGAGATCACGGTCGACCACTTCCTGGTCGGCCAGAAGGTCGACGTGACGGGCACCAGCATCGGCAAGGGCTTTGCTGGTGGCATGAAGCGGCACAATTTCGGCGGTCTCCGGGCCACCCACGGCGTGTCGGTCAGCCATCGCAGCCTGGGTTCGACCGGTGGTCGCCAGGATCCCGGCAAGACCTTCAAGAACAAGAAGATGGCCGGCCACATGGGCGATGTCCGTGTGACCACGCAGAATCTGACCGTGGTGCAGACCGACGTCGAGCGCGGGCTCCTGATGATCAAGGGCGCGATCCCGGGGTCCGAGGGCGCCTACGTGCTGGTTCGCGACGCGGTCAAGCGCAAGGCGCCCGATGGCCTGCCCTTCCCGGCCGCCGTCCGCGCCGCCAAGCCCGAGTGATGGCGATGCAGCAGAATGTGACGACGCTCGACGCGGGCGAAGCCGGAACCATCGAACTCGACGAGTCGGTGTTCGGCGTGCCGGTGCGCGGCGATATCCTGGCCCGCATGGTGCACTGGCAGCTCGCCAAGCGCCGCGCCGGCACCCACAAGGCCAAGCAGATCGGCGAGATCTCCGGCACCACGAAGAAGCCGTGGCGCCAGAAGGGCAGCGGCCGGGCTCGCCAGGGCAGCATGCGCTCGCCGCAGTGGCGCGGTGGTGCGGTGATCTTCGGGCCGGTGGTCCGCGATCACGGCTACGACCTGCCCAAGAAGGTGCGGGCGCTGGCGCTGAAGACGGCGCTGTCGAGCAAGCAGGCCGAGGGCAAGCTCATCGTCATCGACGATGCGCGCCTGCCGGAGGCCAAGACCAAGGCGCTGGTCCAGCGCCTGGGCAAGCTCGGCTGGTCGTCCGTACTCTTCATCGGCGGCACCGAGATCGACCAGGGCTTCGCCCGGGCCGCTCGCAACCTGCCGCAGGTCGACGTGCTGCCGCAGCAGGGCGCCAACGTGTACGACATCCTGCGCCGCGACACGCTCGTGCTGACGCGCGGTGCGGTCGAAGCCCTGGAGGCCCGCCTGAAATGAGCCGCTTCCGTTATTTCCCTTCTGCCAAGGTGAAGGTCAACCTCACCCGCGAGCAGATGTTCGCCACGGTCACCAATCCGGTGATCACGGAAAAGGCGACGATGGGCTCCGAACACAACCAGGTCACTTTCCGCGTGCCGCTGACGGCCACCAAGCCGGAGATCAAGGCGGCGGTCGAGGGTCTGTTCAGCGTCAAGGTCGTGGCGGTCAACACGCTGCGGGTCGGTGGCAAGGAAAAGCGGTTCAAGGGCCGCGTCGGTGTCCGCCAGGACTTCAAGAAGGCGATGGTGCGGCTGGCGCCCGGCTACACGATCGACGTGACGACGGGAGTTTGACGCGATGGCGCTCAAGACATTCAACCCGACGACGCCGTCGCAGCGCGAACTCGTCCTCGTCGACCGGTCCGAGCTCTACAAGGGCAAGCCCGTCAAGACGCTGACCGAAGGTCAGTCGTCCAAGGGCGGTCGCAACACGCACGGCCATGTCACCGTCCGGTGGCGTGGCGGCGGGCACAAGCAGCGCTATCGCCTGGTCGACTTCAAGCGTCGCAAGTACGACGTGGCCGGCACGGTCGAGCGGCTCGAGTACGACCCCAACCGCACGGCCTTCATCGCGCTCATCCGCTATGAGGACGGCGAGCTTGCCTACATCCTGGCGCCGCAGCGCCTGAAGGTGGGCGACAAGGTCGTCTCCGGCGAACGCGTCGACATCAAGCCGGGCAATGCCCTGCCGCTGCGCGGGATTCCGGTCGGCACGATCGTCCACAACGTCGAGCTGAAGAGCGGCCGCGGTGGCCAGATGGCCCGTTCGGCCGGCACCTACGCCCAGCTCGTCGGTCGTGACCAGTCGAACGCCCTGCTGCGCCTCGCCTCCGGCGAAGTGCGCATGGTCCGCTCGGACTGCATGGCGACGATCGGCGCGGTGTCGAACCCCGACCAGTCGAACATCAATATCGGCAAGGCGGGACGCAACCGCTGGCTCGGGCGCAAGCCCGGCGTGCGCGGCGTCGCGATGAACCCGATCGATCACCCGCACGGCGGTGGCGAAGGCCGCACGTCTGGCGGCCGTCATCCGGTCACCCCTTGGGGCAAACCCACCAAGGGCAAAAAGACTCGGAACAACAAGAAGACCGACCGGCTGATCGTTCGCCGGCGGCATGCGAAGTAACGGAGGCCAGGCGTGGCTCGTTCGGTTTGGAAAGGTCCGTTCGTCGACGGCTATCTGCTGAAGAAGGCGGAGAAGGCGCGGTCGGGCGGACGAAACGAGATCATCAGGACGTGGTCGCGCCGGTCGACCATCCTGCCGCAGTTCGTCGGCCTGACGTTCGGCGTCCACAATGGGCACAAATTCATCCCGGTGCTGGTCAACGAGAACATGATCGGCCATCGGTTTGGCGAATTCTCGCCGACGCGGACCTTCCAGGGTCACGCCGGCGATAAGAAGGCGAAGAGGGGCTGAGGCCATGAGCAAGCCGTCGGCACCGCGCCGGGTCGCGGAAAATGAGGCGATGGCTGTCGCCCGGGTTCTGCGCACGAGCCCGCGCAAGCTGAACCTGGTCGCCGCCAGCATCCGTGGCCTGGACTGCCAGGCCGCGATCGCCCGCCTGACCTTCCTGCATCGCCGCATCGCGATCGACGTGCGCAAGGTGCTGCAGTCGGCGATCGCCAACGCCGAGAACAACCACCAGCTCGACGTCGACCGCCTTTATGTCAAGGAAGCGTCGGTCGGCAAGACGTTCTCGATCAAGCGGTTCCACGCCCGCGCCCGCGGCCGCGCCTCTCGCGTCGAGAAGCCTTTCAGCAATTTGACCGTTGTCGTGCGCGAGCGCGAGGAGAAGGCCTGATGGGTCAGAAGGTAAACCCGATCGGGCTCCGGCTCGGGATCAATCGCACTTGGGATTCGCGCTGGTTCGCTAAGCGCGACTATGCCGACATCCTGCAGGAAGACCTGAAGCTCCGCAGCTACCTGACCAAGCGCCTGGTGCAGGCCGGCGTTGCCCGGGTCATCATCGAGCGGGCGGCCAAGAAGGCACGGATCACGCTGCACAGCGCGCGTCCGGGCGTGGTCATCGGCAAGAAGGGCACGGACATCGACAAGCTGCGCGCCGAGCTGGGGAAGATGACCCGCAGCGAAGTCGCGCTGAACATCGTCGAGATCCGCAAGCCCGAGATCGATGCCAAGCTGATCGCCGACAACATCGCCCAGCAGCTTGAGCGCCGGGTGGCGTTCCGCCGGGCGATGAAGCGCGCGGTCCAGTCGGCCATGCGCCTGGGCGCCCAGGGCATCCGCATCAACTGCTCCGGCCGTCTCGGCGGGGCGGAGATCGCGCGGATGGAATGGTATCGCGAAGGCCGCGTGCCGCTGCACACCCTGCGCGCCGATGTCGACTTCGGCACGGGCACCGCCAAGACCACCTACGGCACCTGCGGCGTCAAGGTGTGGGTGTTCAAGGGCGAGATCATGGCCCACGACCCGATGGCGCACGAGAAGCGCGCCCTCGAGGCGACGTCCGGCCGCTGATCTTGATCCGCTGATCGTAGAGAAAGAACACGAGCGATGCTGCAACCGAAGCGGACCAAATACCGCAAGGCGCACAAGGGGCGCGTCCATGGCCTTGCCAAGGGCGGCTTCGCGCTGAATTTCGGTTCGGTCGGCCTGAAGGCCATCGAACCGGGACGTATCACCGCCCGCCAGATCGAGGCGGCGCGCCGCGCCATCACGCGCCATATCAAGCGCGTGGGCCGCGTGTGGATCCGGGTGTTCCCCGACGTCCCGGTGTCGAAGAAGCCGGCCGAAGTCCGCATGGGTAGCGGCAAGGGCTCGCCGGAGTTCTGGATGTGCCGCGTGAAGCCGGGCCGGATCATGTTCGAGCTGGACGGCGTGCCGGTGACGATCGCCAAGGAGGCGTTCGAGCTGGCTTCGGCCAAGCTGCCGATCTCCACCCGGGTGGTCACGCGGGTCGGCGAAGGAGTCGAGTGATGGCGACGGTGAAGGCGGGCGACGTCCGCGCGAAGACGGCCGACGAACTGGCGACCCAGCTCGAGACGCTGCACAAGGAGGCGTTCAACCTGCGCTTCCAGCGGGCGAGTGGCCAGCTCGAGAATACGGCGCGCGTGCGCCAGGTGCGGCGCGAGGTTGCCCGCATCAAGACGATCCTGAACGAGCGGGCGCAGAAGGCGTCCTAGCGGGAGCAGTACGAAGATGCCCAGGCGAGTCATGCAGGGGGTCGTGGTGAGCGACAAGGGCGACAAGACGATTGTCGTCAAGGTCGAGCGCCGCGTCATGCACCCCCTCTACAAGAAGTTCATCACCCGCTCGAAGAAGTACATGGCCCACGACGAGGGGAACGGCTTCAAGGTCGGCGACACGGTGCGGATCGTTGAGTGCCGCCCGCTCTCCGCGCGCAAGCGCTGGGAAGTCGTGACCGACGAGACCGGCGCCACCACGACCGCTGGAGCGTAAGGAACCGTCATGATCCAGATGCAGACTAACCTGGACGTCGCCGACAACTCCGGCGCTCGCCGCGTCATGTGCATCAAGGTGCTCGGCGGGTCGAAGCGCAAGGTGGCTTCGGTCGGCGATGTCATCGTCGTTTCGGTCAAGGAAGCGATCCCGCGCGGCCGCGTGAAGAAGGGTGACGTGCATCGCGCCGTCATCGTCCGCACCGCGAAGGAGATCCGCCGCAACGATGGCAGCGCCATCCGCTTCGACAACAACGCGGCCGTCCTGATCAACAAGCAGAACGAGCCGATCGGCACGCGCATCTTCGGCCCCGTCACGCGCGAACTGCGGGCCAAGAAGTTCATGAAGATCGTCTCGCTCGCGCCGGAAGTGTTGTGAGGGCCGCCCCGATGTCCGTGAAGATGAAGGTCAAGAAGGGCGACCGCGTGGTGGTCATCGCCGGTCGCGACAAGGGCAAGGTGGGGACGGTGCTGCGCGCCGTGCCGACCGAACTCCGCGTCGTCGTCGAAGGCGTCAACGTGGTGAAGCGACACCAGCGCCAGACCGCCCGCGACCAGGGCGGTGTGGTGGAGAAGGAGGCGGCGATCCACGTCTCCAACGTTTCCCATGTCGACCCGAAGTCGAACAAGCCGACCCGGGTCGGATTCAAGAATCTCGAAGATGGCCGCAAGGTCCGGGTCGCTAGGCGCTCGGGCGAAGTCATCGACGTTTGACGGGTGCCGAGATGACGCGTCTCAAGGAACAGTACGAAGCGACGGTCAAGCCGGCCCTGATCAAGGAGTTCGGCTACCAGAACGCGATGCAGGTGCCGCGGCTGGAGAAGATCGTCATCAACATGGGCGTCGGCGAAGCCACGCAGGATACCAAGAAGGTGCAGGGCGCCGTCGAGGACCTGATGGCGATCGCCGGCCAGAAGCCGATCGTCACCCGGGCCAAGAAGGCCATCGCGACCTTCAAGCTCCGCGAAGGCATGCCGATCGGCTGCAAGGTGACGCTGCGGGCGGAGCGGATGTACGAGTTCCTCGACCGGCTGGTGCACATCGCGCTGCCCCGGGTGCGGGACTTCCGCGGCCTGTCGGGGCGCAGCTTCGACGGCCGGGGCAACTACTCGCTCGGTCTCAAGGAGCAGTTCGTGTTCCCCGAGATCAACTACGACAAGGTCGATTCTCCGCGTGGCATGGACATCACGATCGTGACGACAGCCCGCACGGATGCCGAAGCCAAGGCGCTGCTGAAGGCTTTCGACATGCCGTTTTCCAACTAAGCCGGGCGCGAGGGACATTCCATGGCAAAGACCAGTGCCGTCGAGAAGAACAAGCGCCGGCAGAAGCTGACGAAGCGGTTTGCGGACAAGCGGGCGCGGTTGAAGGCGATCGCCAAGGACCAGGACACGCCCCCCGAGGAGCGTTTCCAGGCCCGCCTTCAGCTGGCCGAGATGCCGCGCAACTCGTCGGCGACGCGCATCCGCAATCGCTGTGCGCTCACCGGACGGCCGCGCTCCGTCTATCGCAAGTTCAAGCTGTCGCGCATCGCGCTGCGCGAACTCGCTTCGTCGGGGCAGATCCCCGGCGTCGTGAAGTCGAGCTGGTAAGGGAGTTACCCGAATGTCGATGAGCGATCCGCTCGGCGATATGTTGACCCGCATCCGCAACGGTCAGAGTGCGCGGATGTCGGTGGTTACGTCGCCTGCCTCGAAGGTCCGGGCCAACGTTCTCGAGGTCCTGGCCCGCGAAGGCTTCATTCGCGGCTATTCCCGCCGGGAGATCCGGCCGGGCATCTCGGCGTTCGATATCGAGTTGAAGTACACCGACGGGGAACCGGCGATCCGTGCGATCGCCCGCGTGTCCCGGCCTGGTCGTCGCGTCTACTCGAAGATCAGCGACCTGCCGCGCTACTACAACGGTCTTGGCATGGCGATCCTGTCGACCCCGCGGGGGGTGCTCTCGGACAACGAGGCGCGCACCGCGAATGTCGGCGGCGAGATCCTCTGCCAGGTGTTTTGAGGACCGGCCATGTCGCGAGTTGGTAAGAATCCGGTGGTCATCCCCCAGGGGGTCGACCTCCAGGTGGCCGGACAGACGGTTACCGCCAAGGGCAAGCTCGGCCAGCTGTCGATGAGCGTGAACCCCGACGTCACCATCGCCGTCGAGGGCGGCAAGGCGACGGTCACGCCGATCGGCACCAGCCAGCGCGCACGGACCCAGTGGGGCACGGCGCGCAACCGGCTCAATGCCCTGGTGCGCGGCGTCTCCGAGGGCTATTCGAAGGCGCTCGAGATCAACGGCGTCGGCTATCGTGCCGCGGTGCAGGGCAAGGTCCTGACGCTGCAGCTCGGCTACAGCCACGATGTCGTGTTCCCGATCCCGGACGACGTGAAGATCGTCTGCGAACGGCCCACGGCCATCAATGTGAGCGGTGCCGACAAGCAGCGGGTCGGAGAGATCGCAGCCAAGATCCGGTCGTATCGGCCGCCCGAGCCCTACAAGGGCAAGGGGATCAAGTATGCGACCGAAACCGTCCTCCGCAAGGAAGGCAAGAAGAAGTAGGACCGGCAGATGCTGACGACCAAAGAATTGTTCGCCCGCCGCCGGCAACGGACGCGGACGCAGATCCGGATCAAGTCGGCCGGCCGCCCGCGGCTGTCCGTCTTCCGGTCCGGCAAGCACATCTACGCGCAGATCATCGATGACGGGGAGGGGCGCACGATCGCGGCCGCTTCCAGCATCGAGAAGGACATGCGCGGCAAGATCAAGACCGGCGCGGACGTCCCGGCGGCCCGCGAAGTCGGGCTGCTGCTGGCGGAGCGCGCCAAGGCGGCCGGGGTCGAGAACGTCGTTTTCGACCGCGGCGGCTATCCCTATCACGGCCGCGTCAAGGCGCTGGCCGAGGCCGCGCGTGAAGGCGGCCTCTCTTTCTGACGAGCAGGACGGGAATCGAAATGGCACGCACTCCCACGTCACGGACTTCCACGGGACGTTCGCCGTCGAGCGACCGGCCTGCGCGCGAAGGCGGCCGTGGCCGCGATCGTGGCTCGGATCGGGACCGCGGTGGCGACGAAGGTGAGCTCGTCGAGAAGCTGGTCAGCATCAATCGCGTCGCCAAGGTGGTGAAGGGCGGCCGTCGCTTCGGCTTTGCCGCCCTCGTCGTCGTCGGCGATGGCAAGGGGCGCGTTGGGCACGGGTCGGGCAAGGCCCGCGAGGTGCCGGAGGCGATCCGCAAGGCGACCGAGCAGGCCAAGCGCGGCATGATCCGCGTGCCGCTGCGCGAGGGCCGTACGCTGCATCATGACACGCGCGGGCATTTCGGTGCCGGCAAGGTCGTGCTGCGCGCCGCCGTCGCGGGCACCGGCATCATCGCCGGCGGCCCGATGCGCGCGGTGTTCGAGGCCTTGGGCGTCCACGATGTGGTGGCCAAGTCCGTCGGCACGTCCAATCCGCATAACATGGTTAAGGCGACGTTCGAGGCGCTCTCCGGCATCAGCTCGCCGCGCGCGGTCGCCAACCGCCGCGGCAAGAAGGTCAGCGAGATCCTGGGCCGCCGCGAAGAGGCACGGGAGCAGGCGTGATGACCGAATCGACTGGAGCGGCGGTGGGCCGGGTCAAGGTGACTCAGATCGCCAGCGCGATCGGCCGCAAGAAGGACCAGGAAGGCACCCTGATCGGGCTCGGGCTGAACAAGCTCAACCGGTCGAAGGTGCTGGAGGATACTCCTTCGGTGCGCGGCATGATTTTCAAGGTAAAGCACCTCATCCGGGTCGAGCCGGCTTGAGGGTGATCGGGGAAGCGCAATGAAGCTCAACGAGATCCGCGACAATCCGGGCGCGCGCAAGAAGGCCAAGGCCATCGGCCGCGGCATCGGCTCCGGCAAGGGCAAGACGTCGGGCCGCGGCGGCAAGGGCCAGACCGCGCGTTCGGGCGTGGCGCTCGCCGGGTTCGAAGGCGGCCAGACCCCCCTGCATCGCCGTCTGCCCAAGCGCGGCTTCGTGAAGCCCTTCCGCAAGGCCTACGAGGTGATCAACCTCGGCCGCCTGCAGCGGGCGATCGATGCCGGCAAGATCGACGCCGGCCAGACCATCGACGCGGCCGTGCTGGGCCAGGCCGGCCTGATCGGCAAGGTCGAGGACGGTGTCCGCCTGCTGGCCCAGGGTGAAATCACCTCGGCCATCACCATCTCCGTGTCGGGCGCTTCGGCGGCCGCCATCGCGGCGGTGGAGAAGTCCGGCGGCAAGGTCATCGTTCCCGTGGCAGCGGAGGCGGCGGCCGCCTGATCGGGCGTCCGGCGACAAGGAAGAACCAGGCGATGGCATCGGCGGCCGAGCAGCTTGCGGCGAACATCAACTTCGGCGCCTTTGCCAAGGCGACGGAACTGAAGAAGCGAATCTGGTTCACGCTGGCGGCGCTGGTCGTCTACCGATTCGGCACGTACATCCCCATCCCGGGGATCAATCCCCAGGTCCTGACGCAGGTGTTCCAGCAGAACTCCGGCGGCATCCTGGCGATGTTCGACATGTTCGCCGGCGGCGCGTTGAGCCGGATGACCATCTTCGCGCTCAACATCATGCCGTACATCTCGGCCTCCATCATCATTCAGCTCCTGACGGCCGTGTCGCCGACCCTGGAGACCTTGAAGAAGGAGGGCGAGGCCGGCCGCAAGAAGCTGAACCAGTACACGCGCTACGGCACGGTGGTGCTGGCTTCGGTGCAGGCCTACGGAATCGCGGTCGGGCTGGAGCAATTGACTGGCCCGACCGGGTCCGCGGTCATCGACCCGGGCCTGTTCTTCCGCATCTCGACCGTCATCACGCTGGTCGGCGGCACCATGTTCCTGATGTGGCTGGGCGAGCAGATCACCGCCCGCGGCGTCGGCAACGGCATCTCGCTGATCATCTTCGCCGGCATCGTCGCCAACCTGCCCTTCGCGCTGGTGAATACGCTGGAACTGGGCCGGACGGGCGCTCTCTCGGCCTTCCTCATCGTCTTCTTCCTGGCGATGTCGGTGGCGGTCGTTTTCGCGATCGTCTTCATGGAGCGGGCCCAGCGCCGCATCCTGGTGCAGTATCCCAAGCGCCAGGTTGGCAACCGCATGTTCGGCGGCGAAAGCTCGCACCTGCCGCTGAAGCTGAACAGCTCGGGCGTCATTCCGCCGATCTTCGCCAGCTCGCTGCTGCTCCTGCCGGCGACCTTCGCCAGCTTCAGCGCCGGGCAGGGGCCGGAATGGCTGCAGACCATGTCGGCCTGGCTCGGCCATGGGCAGCCCGCCTACATGCTGCTCTATGCCGGCCTGATCATCTTCTTCGCCTTCTTCTACACGGCCATCGTCTTCAACCCGGCCGAGACGGCGGACAACCTGCGCAAGTATGGCGGCTTCGTACCGGGCATCCGGCCGGGCAAGACGACGGCCGACTACCTGGACTATGTCCTCACCCGGCTGACGGTGGTGGGTGCGCTCTACCTCGCGGTCATCTGCCTTCTGCCGGAGTTCCTGATCTCGCAGTATTCGGTGCCCTTCTACTTCGGCGGCACCAGCCTGCTGATCGTGGTCAGCGTCACCATGGACACGGTCGCCCAGATCCATTCCCACCTGCTGGCGCACCAGTACGAGGGGCTGATCAAGAAGTCGCGCCTGCGCGGGCGCAACTAGGTCCGGGGCAGGCAAGGCGATGAACATCATCCTGCTGGGGCCCCCCGGCGCGGGCAAGGGCACCCAGGCCAAGCGGCTGGAAGAGCGCCATGGCATCGTGCAGCTCTCGACCGGCGACATGCTGCGCGCGGCCGTGGCCGCCGGCACGGCGCTCGGGCGTGAGGCGAAGGCGATCATGGATCGCGGCGACCTGGTGCCGGACGCGGTCATCATCGGCATGATCGAGGACCGCATCGGGGCGCCTGACTGTTCGCGCGGCTTCATCCTCGACGGTTTCCCGCGCACCGTGGCCCAGGCCGAGGCGCTGGACGCGATGCTCGACCATCGGTCGCTGCAGCTGGACGCCGTGATCGAGCTGGCGGTCGACGAGTCGGCGCTGATCGAGCGGATCTCCGGCCGGTACACCTGCGCCAAGTGTGGCGCCGGCTATCACGATCGCTTCCGCCAGCCGCGCACGGCTGGCGTCTGCGACCAGTGCGGATCGACCGAGTTCGTCCGGCGCGCCGACGACAAGGCCGAGACGGTCCACACCCGCTTCGAGGCCTATCGCCGCCAGACGGCGCCGATCCTGCCCTATTATCGCAATCGTGGCCTGCTTCGTTCGGTGGACGGGATGGCCGAGATGGACGTCGTTTCGGCCGCCATCGACCGGGAACTGTCCCTGGTCACGGTGGGCGGAAACCGTCATTGACTCTCCGCGAACCGCCCCTATAATGCGCGACTTTCCGGCGCACCCTGCGGTCCGTACCCTTTTGCATGTTTGCTAGGAGCATCTCGTGGCGCGCATTGCTGGCGTGAACATTCCCAATCAGAAGCGCGTCGAAATCGCGCTTACCTACATCCACGGGATCGGCCGCACGACGGCCTCGCAGATCTGTCAGAAGATCGGCATTCCCGTCGAGCAGCGCGTCAACCAGCTGACCGAGGACGAGGTGCTTCGCATCCGCGAGTTCATCGACCGCGAGCATCGGGTTGAGGGCGATCTTCGCCGCGAAGTGGCGATGAACATCAAGCGCCTCATGGATCTCGGCTGCTATCGCGGGCTTCGGCACCGTCGTGGCCTGCCCGTCCACGGGCAGCGCACTCACACCAACGCACGCACGCGCAAGGGGCCGGCGCGGCCCATCGCCGGCAAGAAGAAGTGACGCGGACGCGTTAGGAAGACGGAAGGGCATCGATGGTCAAGGCACCTGCGGGGCGCATTCGGCGCCGTGAACGCAAGAACATCACGGCGGGCACGGCTCACGTCAGCGCGTCGTTCAACAACACCATGGTCACCATCACGGACGCGCAGGGCAATACGATTGCCTGGGCTTCCTCTGGCAGCCAGGGTTTCAAGGGCTCGCGCAAGTCGACCCCCTATGCGGCGCAGATGGCGGCCGAGGCCGCTGGCCGCAAGGCGATGGAGCACGGCATGCGCACCATCGAGATCGAGGTGAAGGGGCCGGGTTCGGGTCGCGAGTCGGCGCTGCGCGCCCTCCAGACCGTCGGCTTCATCGTGACCTCGATCCGCGACGTCACGGCCATTCCGCACAATGGCTGCCGTCCGCCCAAGCGTCGTCGCGTCTGACCCCGAGCCGCGCCGATTGGCGGGGCTGAGCGGGACTGCGGCGCGGGCCCGCTCGATGGACGCGACAGCGTCCGACATTTGAACGAGTTTGCGGCCGCGGGGGTCGGTGATCCCCGCGGCTGTCACCAGTGAACGGGTGCCGCGATCGGCGCCCAGAGAGCGTGAGGAACATGCTCGTGATCCAGAAGAACTGGCAGCAGCTGATCAAGCCGAAGAAGCCGAACGTGGAGCCGGGCGAAGACCCGAAGCGCGTGGCGACTGTGGTGGCAGAGCCGCTGGAGCGCGGATTCGGCCTGACGCTGGGCAATGCCCTGCGGCGGGTGCTGCTGTCCTCGTTGCAAGGTGCCGCCGTGACCTCGATCCAGATCGAGGGCGTGCTGCATGAATTCTCGTCGATCCCGGGCGTCCGCGAGGACGTGACCGACATCGTCCTCAACGTGAAGAGCCTGGCGCTGCGCATGCATGGCGACGGCCCGAAGCGGATGCGGCTGAAGGCGTCGGGTGCGGGCGAAGTGCGGGCAGGCCAGATCGAGGCGGGCCACGACATCGAGGTGATGAACCCCGATCTCGTGATCTGCACGCTGGACCGCGACGCCAAGATCTCGATGGAGTTCGTGGTCGAGAACGGCAAGGGCTACGTTGCCGCCGCGCAGAACCGGCCGGAAGACGCGCCCATCGGGCTCATCCCGGTCGACGCGCTGTACAGCCCGGTCCGCAAGGTCACCTACAAGGTCGACAACACGCGCGTCGGCCAGGTCACCGACTATGACCGGCTGTCGATGCGGGTGGAGACGAACGGCGCCGTCACGCCCGAGGACGCGGTGGCGCTCGCCGCCCGCATCCTGCAGGACCAGTTGCAGATCTTCATCAACTTCGAGGAGCCGAAGCCCGCTTCCGAGGACGTGAAGGCCCAGGAGTTCCCGTTCAACCGGAACCTCCTGCGCAAGGTCGACGAGCTGGAACTGTCGGTCCGTTCGGCCAACTGCCTGAAGAACGACAATATCGTGTACATCGGCGATCTCGTGCAGAAGACCGAGCAGGAAATGCTGCGCACGCCGAACTTCGGACGCAAGTCGCTCAACGAGATCAAGGAAGTCCTGGCGCAGATGGGTCTCCATCTCGGCATGGAGGTCACGGGCTGGCCGCCGGAGAACATCGAAGATCTCGCCAAGCGGCTCGAAGAGCCGTACTGAGCGTCCGGAAAGGTTTAGGAGGAAGGGCATATGCGCCATCGTCTCGCAGGCCGCAAACTCGGCCGTACCAGCACCCATCTGAAGGCGATGCTGGAGAACATGGCGGCGTCTCTCGTCAAGCACGAGCAGATCCGCACCACGCTGCCGAAGGCCAAGGAACTGCGGCCGTTCGTCGAGAAGCTCGTCACGCTCGGCAAGCGGGGCGACCTGCATGCCCGCCGGCAGCTGATCGCGACGCTGCAGGACGAGGCCATGGCGTCCAAGCTGATCACCACGCTGGCCGATCGCTACAAGACCCGCCAGGGCGGCTACCTGCGGGTGCTGAAGGCCGGTTTCCGCTATGGCGACAATGCCGCCATGGCCGTGATCGAGTTCGTCGACCGCGACCCGGCCGCCAAGGGCCAGGACAGCGGCCCGAAGGCCGGCAGCGAAGAGGCTTCGGCACCGGCGTGATCGCCTGTCGATAGCCGGAAGTTCGGATCGGGCGGCCTCCAGGGGCCGCCCTTTCCTTTTGTGCGGCTATTCGAGCCAGTGCGGCGGCCGCGCGCATTTTCAACGGCGGGCCTCCTGCCTACATCCATGGCCATGCGTCGTACGATCTTCCTCCTGGGCGCGTTGCTGGCCTTCGGGCCGGCGGGCGCGCCATTGTCGGCTCAGTCGCCGGGTGATGCCCGCGTGGTGCCGCATGGCCGCGAGCAGGTGCAGCTCAGCTTCGCCCCCGTCGTCCGCAGGGCGGCCCCGGCCGTGGTCAACGTCTTCAGCCGGCGGGTGCAGCGGCAGGCGAACAACCCGTTGTTCGACGACCCGTTCTTCCGCCGCTTCTTCGGCGAGCAGGGGCCGCCGGGCCAGCCGCGCGAGCGGGTGCAGCAGTCGCTCGGCTCGGGCGTGATCGTGGCAGCCGGCGGCACCGTCCTCACCAACCACCACGTGGTCCGCGGCGCCGACGAGATCCGGGTCGTGCTGGCCGATCGGCGGGAGTTCGAGGCGCGACTGGTGCGCAGCGACGAGCGCACGGACCTGGCGGTGCTGCAGATCGACCCGGGCGGCGAGGCGCTGCCCTTCCTGGAATTGCGCGATTCGGACGAGCTCGAGGTGGGCGACCTGGTGCTGGCGATCGGCAATCCGTTCGGCGTGGGCCAGACGGTGACCAGCGGCATCGTGTCGGGCCTGGCGCGCACCAACGTCGGCATCACCGACTATGGCTTCTTCATCCAGACCGATGCCGCGATCAATCCCGGCAACTCCGGCGGTGCCCTGGTGACGCTCGATGGGCGCCTGGCCGGCATCAACACGGCCATCTATTCCCGCTCGGGCGGGTCGGTCGGCATCGGCTTCGCTATTCCGGCCAACATGGTGCGCACGGTGCTGAACGGTGCGGCGGCGGGCGGCCGGGTGGTGCGGCCGTGGCTGGGGGCGACGGGGCAGGGCGTGACCAGCGACATCGCGCATTCCATGGGGCTGCCACGGCCGCGCGGGGTGCTGCTGAACGAGGTGACGGCTGGCGGCCCGGCCGGTCGGGCCGGCCTGCGGGTCGGCGACATCGTGCTGGAGGTGGCCGGCCGCCAGGTCGACGACCCGGAGTCCCTTCGCTTCCGCTTCGCGACCGCACAGCCGGGCGGCACCGTGCCGTTGCTCTATCTGCGGGACGGCCGCGAGCATTCGGTGTCGGTGGCGGTACTGCCGCCGCCGGAGAACCCGCCGCGCGAGCAGCGGCTGCTCGACGGCCGGCATCCGCTGGCTGGGGCCGAGATCGCCAACCTGTCGCCGGCGCTGGCGGAGGAGATCGGTTTCGCCGGGCCGCCGCGCGGCGTCGTCATCGTGCGCACCCGGCCGGGCTCGCTCGCCCAGCGGCGCGGCTTCGAGGCGGGCGACGTGATCGTCGACGTGAATGGCGAGCCGGTTGCCGCCGTGCAGCCGCTGCTGCGGATGCTGGCGCGTGGCGGCCTGCCCTGGCGGATCACCATCCGGCGCGGCGAGCAGACCTTGACCGCCAACATCGGCGGCTGACGATACCCGCCCCCATGATGGGACCCCGGCCATGACGGGCCTGTTCGAGGCGAACGCGCCGCGGCCGCTGGCCGACCGGCTGCGCCCGCGCCGGCTGGGCGAGGTGGTGGGCCAGGATCACCTGCTGGCGGCCGACGCGCCGGTCGGCCGCATGGTCGGGCAGGGGCGGCTCGCTTCGATGATCCTGTGGGGGCCGCCCGGCTGCGGGAAGACGACGATCGCCCGCCTGCTGGCAGACGGCACCGACCTGCATTTCGAGCCGCTGTCGGCGGTCTTCTCGGGCGTGGCCGACCTGCGCAAGGCGTTCGAGGCTGCCCGCCAGCGCCGCGGCATGGGGCGCGGCACGCTGCTGTTCGTGGACGAGATCCATCGCTTCAACCGCGCCCAGCAGGATGGTTTCCTGCCCTATGTCGAGGACGGGACCATCGTCCTGGTGGGCGCCACGACGGAGAACCCGTCCTTCGAGCTGAACGCGGCCCTGCTGTCGCGTTGCCAGGTCTTCGTGCTGCGCCGGCTCGACGATGCGGCGATGGACCTGCTGATCGCGCGGGCCGAGGCGCTGGAGGGGCGGCCGCTGCCGCTGGACGAGGGTGCGCGTGCGAGCCTGCGAGCGATGGCCGATGGCGATGGCCGCTATCTCCTGAACCTGGCGGAGGAGCTGTTCCGCCTGCCGGCCGAGCCGTTGCTCGATGCCGGCCGCCTGGTCGAGACGGTGCAGCGCCGCGCGCCCATCTACGACAAGGGGCAGGAGAGCCACTACAACCTGATCAGCGCGCTGCACAAGTCGCTGCGCGGTTCGGACACGGACGCGGCCCTCTACTGGTTCGCGCGCATGCTGGCGGGCGGCGAGGACCCGATCTACATCGCCCGTCGCCTGACGCGCTTCGCGGTCGAGGATGTGGGCCTGGCCGACCCGGCGGCCCTGCCGCAGGCGATCGCGGCGTGGGAGGCCTATGACCGGTTGGGCTCGCCCGAGGGCGAGCTGGCGCTGGCCCAGCTCGTCATCTATCTGGGTACCGCCCCCAAGTCGAACGCTGCCTATGGCGCCTACAAGGCCGCCCAGTCGGCCGCGCGCGAGACGGGCTCGCTGGCACCGCCCGCCCATATCCTGAACGCGCCGACCCGGCTGATGCGCGACCTTGGCTATGGCGCCGGCTATCGCTACGACCATGACGCGCCCGATGCCTTTTCGGGCCAGAACTATTTTCCCGACGGCATGGCGCGCCGCCAGCTCTACGAGCCGGTGGAACGCGGCTTCGAACGCGAGATCCGCAAGCGGCTCGACTACTGGGCCAAGCTGCGTGCCGACCGCCAGGGCCGTTGAGCGTGGCCCGTCCGCGCAGTAGGGTCCGGCGATGAAGCCCGCTGCTACCCGTTTCCAGACCCCGACCGGGTCTGTCCTCGTACGATTGGTATTTCCATGACCGGCGTCCAGACCCTTACCGTCGATCCCGGCGAATCCGAGATCCGCCTCGACCGCTGGTTCAAGCGGCATTTCCCCGAGCTGATCCACGGCCGGCTGGAGAAGCTGCTGCGCACCGGCCAGGTGCGGGTCGACGGCAAGCGGGCGACGGCGGGGCAGCGCGTCAGCACCGGCCAGGTGATCCGGGTCCCGCCCCTGGGCGAGGCGCCGACCGAGGCCCAGCCGCCGCGCCCGGTGGCCGCGCGCGACGTCAGCATGATCCGCGCGCTCGTTCTGCACCAGGACCAGCACATGATCGTCCTGAACAAGCCGGCCGGGCTGGCCGTGCAGGGCGGCACGGGCACGCCGCGCCACCTGGACGGCATGCTGGAGGCCTTGCGCTTCGATGCGGCCGAGCGCCCGCGTCTGGTGCACCGGCTGGACCGCGACACCAGTGGCGTCTTCGTCATCGCGCGCACGGCGGCGGCCGCCCGCTTCCTGGGCGATGCCTTCCGCGACAAGACCGTGCGCAAGGTCTACTGGGCGCTGGTCGTCGGCCAGCCCAAGCCGCGCCGCGGCAAGATCGATTCGCCCATCGCCAAGCGCGCGACCGCCAAGGGCGAGCGCGTGGTGGAGGACGAGGAGGACGGCCAGCGCGCCGTCACCTGGTACGCCACGGTCGAGAATGCCGGCAAGCAGGCGAGCTGGGTCGCCATGATGCCGATCACCGGCCGCACCCACCAGCTTCGCGTGCATTGCGGCTCGGTGCTGGGCACCCCCATCCTGGGCGACCGCAAGTATGGCGGCTCGGCCGCCTTCATCGCCGAGCTCGACCCGGATGCGCCGCTGCACCTCCATGCCCGCTCCATCCGGCTGCCGTCGATCGGCGGCGGCACGGTCGAGGTGACGGCGCCCTTGCCCCTGCACATGCGCGAGGCGTGGTCTTTCTTCGGCTTCGGGGAGACGGACGAGGACCCGTTTGCCGAGATTGATTCTTAACATCCCCATGGACAAAGCGTCGCAGCGGTCCTAGATTTTGCCCATGTACAAGGATCGCTCGCTCGTCCCGACGCAGGCCGTCCGCCTGGCGGCCCTGGGCTTTCTCGCCGATGGATCGCGCTCCTATGGCGCGCTCGCGGGCGAGGTGCGGCAGTTCATCAGCCGCACCGCCTCGCCCTCGATCGAGCTGCTGGGCCCGTCGATCGAACTGCTGCGCCTGGAAGGGCTGGTCCAGTCGGCCGATGGCGCGCCGACGGAGGCCAATCCATTCCTCACCATCACGGCTGCCGGTCGCGAGGTCCTGCGCGACCTGATGTGCGCGCCGGTCCGCGCCACCGAGGGTGACCTGAACCGGCTGGTGGTGGGCCTGAAGCTGCGCTTCCTCGACCATCTGGCCGCCGCCGATCGCGCCCTGGTGGTGGCCGGCCTGGTCGATGCGGCCGAGCGCGAGCTGGATCGCATGACGGACCTCCGCGCCACCGTCGCCGATGCCGGTCACCTGGCGGGCTGGAGCGATCTCGACATCCAGCACCTGGAACGCCGCATCGACTGGCTGCGCCAGCTCGGCTGACGGCCCCTCAGAGCAGGTGCTGGCCGCCGGTGATGAATATCTCGGTGCCGGTGACGTAGTTCGCCTCCGGGCTGCACAGGTAGAAAATGGCGGCGGCCACGTCGTCCGGCTGGCCGAGGCGCGCCAGCGGGATGCGCGGGATCAGCACTTCGGTCTCGGGCGACAGCATGGCGGTCTCGATCTCGCCCGGGGCGACCGCGTTCACGCGCACGCCGATGCCGGCGAACTCCACGGCCATTTCCCGCGTCAGCCCTGACAGGGCCGCTTTGGAGGTCGAATAGGCCGATCCCGCGAAGGGGTGGGTCGAGTGCCCGGCGATCGAGGTCACGTTGACGATGGCGCCCTGGCCGCGATGCAGGGCGGCGGCAAAACCCCGGGCCAGCACGAGCGGCGCGAAGAAGTTCAGCTCGAACACCGCCCGCCAGCCGTCGATCGGCCCGTTCAGGCAACCCAGCCGCTCCTTGTAGGGGGTCTTCGGCGACACGCCGGCATTGTTGACCAGGGCATGCACCGGCTCGTCGCCCAGGATGGCGTTGGTCTCGGCGATGAAGGATGCCTGGCCGGCGGGGTCCGCCAGGTCGGCCACGATATGGTGGCTCCAGCGCGTGTTGCGCCGGCATTCGGGCGGCGCATCCTCGCGCGAGCAGGTGATGATGCGCCAGCCGCGCGCCATGAAATAGGCGACGGTGGCATGCCCGATGCCGCGGCTGGCACCAGTCAGGATCAGGGTCGGATGTTCGGTCGTCATGGCGGCAATAAATAGGCGCGTAGCGGGGCGCCCGCCATAGCCGTCCGGTGCTACAGTCGCGCGCATGGCAGCCCTTTCGCTCCGCCTGGTCCTGTTCGATTGCGACGGCACGCTCGTCGACGGTCAGCATGCGATCGTCGAGGCGATGGCGGCGGCCTTCGTCCATGCGGGCCTGCCGGCGCCGTCGGCCGCCGCCGTGCGCGACGTCCTCGGCCTGTCGCTGAACGAGGCGGTGGAACGCCTGCTGCCCCCGGCGACGCCGGCTGGCGAAGCCGCTGCCGCGATGCTGCAATGCCGCGGCACCTTCGATGCCATGTGCCGCGGGCCGGCACCCGAGGAGCCCCTGTTCCCCGGCATCCGCGAGGCGGTGGACGCCATCGCTGCCACCGGCGCGCTGCTTGGCATCGTCACGGGCAAGGGCCGGCGCGACTTGGTGGCGACGCTCGATCGCCAGGGGCTGCGCGACCGCTTCATCACCCTGCACAGCGCCGACGACGGGCCCGGCAAGCCGGCGCCCGACATGGTGCTTGATGCGATTTGCCGCACCGGCGCCGATGCGGGGTCGACGATCGTCATCGGCGACACCACCTTCGACATCGAGATGGCGCGGAATGCCGGCGTGCGTTCCGTGGGGGTGGCGTGGGGCAATCATTCGCCAGTGGCGTTGAAGCGGGCAGGTGCGGACCGCATCGCCGCCACGCCGGCCGATCTGCCGCGTCTCGTCGGGGAAATGCTGGCCTAGGGAGCAGGATGCGGCGCGTCTACAAGCTGGTTGCGGTGACCGCCGAGGCGGACGGTCACCAGGTGCGGCTGGATGGCCGCCCGCTCCGCACGCCCGGCCGACAGGCCCTGCTGCTGCCGCACGCGGCGCTGGCCGCCGCGATCGCCGGGGAATGGGATGCCCAGACGGATAAGGTGCGGCCCGCCACCATGCCGATGACGCAACTGGCGGCGACCGCGATCGACCGTGTGCTGCCGGACCCGGCGGCGATGGCCGATGCGATCGCGCGCTTCGGCGCCAGCGACCTCCTCTGCTATCGCGCCCAGGAGCCGGCCGCGCTGGTGCAGCGCCAGCACGCCGTGTGGCAACCCCTGCTGGACTGGGCGGCACTCGAACACGACGCCGCCCTTCATGTCGCCCACGGCGTGATGCCGGTCGACCAGCCGCCGGCCGCGCTGGCGGCCCTGCGCGCGGCGGTCGGCCGGATCGACCCGTGGCGGCTGGCGGCGCTCTCGGTCCTGACGCCTGCGGCCGGGTCGCTCGTGATCGCGCTGGCGGTCGTGCTGGGCCGGCTGGACGCGGAGACCGCGTGGGCGGCCTCGCAGCTCGACGAGACCTTCCAGATCGAGGCCTGGGGCGAGGATGCGGAGGCGGCCGAGCGCCGCCGGGCGCTGCTGGCGGAGATGGCCGAGGTCGAACGGTTCATCGCCCTGCTGGGTTAGGCGGACGCTAGGGTTTGGCATGGTGGCCGGCAGATGCTATGGCACCTGCGGCGGTCGGGAGGGGCAGGCTTGCGGGACATCGTCGAACAGCTCGAGGAAATGCGTCGGCAGGCGCGTGGCGGCGGTGGCGAGCGCCGGATCGCGGCCCAGCACGGCAAGGGCAAGCTGACGGCCCGCGAGCGGCTGGACGTGCTGCTCGACCCCGGCTCCTTCGAGGAGTGGGACATGTTCGTCGAGCATCGCTCGGTCGATTTCGGCATGGCCCAGCAGAAGGTGCCGGGCGATGGCGTGGTCACCGGCCATGGCACGGTGAACGGCCGCCTCGTATTCGTCTTCAGCCAGGATTTCACGGTCTTCGGCGGGGCGCTCAGCGAGGCCCATGCCGAGAAGATCTGCAAGGTGATGGACCAGGCCATGCGCGTCGGCGCGCCGGTCATCGGCCTCAACGATTCCGGCGGTGCGCGCATCCAGGAGGGCGTGGCCTCGCTGGCGGGCTATGCCGAGGTGTTCCAGCGCAACGTGCTGGCGTCGGGCGTGGTGCCGCAAATCTCGATGATCATGGGGCCGTGCGCGGGGGGTGCCGTCTATTCGCCGGCCATGACCGACTTCATCTTCATGGTGAAGGACAGCTCCTACATGTTCGTCACCGGCCCCGACGTGGTGAAGACGGTGACGCACGAGACGGTGACCCAGGAGGAACTGGGCGGTGCCGTCACCCACACCACGCGCTCGGGCGTGGCCGACCGCGCCTTCGAGAACGATGTCGAGGCGCTGCTGGAGCTGCGCCGCTTCATCGACTTCTTGCCGGCGTCCAACCGCGAGAAGCCCCCTGTCCGGGCGACGGCCGACCCGGTGGATCGCGACGAGCCCTCGCTCGACACGCTGATCCCGGCCAATCCCAACAAGCCCTACGACATGCGCGAGCTGATCGAGAAGCTGGTCGACGAGGGCGACTTCTTCCCGATCCAGCCGGATTTCGCCGCCAACATCATCGTCGGGCTGGGCCGCATCGGCGGCTCGACCGTGGGCATCGTCGCCAACCAGCCGATGGTGCTGGCCGGCTGCCTCGACATCGATTCCAGCCGCAAGGCCGCGCGCTTCGTGCGCTTCTGCGATGCCTTCTCCATCCCGATCGTCACCCTGGTCGACGTGCCGGGCTTCCTGCCGGGCACGGCCCAGGAGTTCGGCGGCATCATCAAGCACGGGGCCAAGCTGCTCTTCGCCTATGCCGAGGCGACGGTGCCCAAGGTCACCGTCATCACCCGCAAGGCCTATGGCGGCGCCTATGACGTGATGAGCTCCAAGCACCTGCGCGGCGACGTCAACTATGCCTGGCCCACGGCCGAGATCGCGGTCATGGGGCCCAAGGGTGCAGTCGAGATCATCTTCCGCGGCGACCTGGGCGACCAGGGCAAGATCGACCAGCGGACCGAGGAATACCGGGCGAAGTTCGCCAACCCGTTCGTTGCCGCCAGCCGCGGCTTCATCGACGACGTGATCCAGCCGCACGGCACCCGCCGGCGCATCGCCCGCGCGCTCGCCATGCTGCGCGAGAAGCGGCTGGAGAACCCCTGGAAGAAGCACGACAACCTGCCACTTTGAACGAGGGCTAGCCGCGAGATGGACTGGGGACAAATCTTTTCCGCCGAGGCCATGGTGGCGCTTGGCCAGGTGCTGCTCATCGACCTGGTGCTGGCCGGCGACAACGCCATCGCCGTCGGTCTGGCCGCGGCCGGCCTGCCCAAGGAGCAGCGCGGCAAGGTCATCCTGATCGGCATCGCCGCCGCGACGGTCATGCGCATCGGTTTCGCCGCCATCACGAGCCAGTTGCTGCAGGTGATCGGCCTGATGCTGGCCGGTGGCGTCCTGCTGCTGTGGGTGTGCTGGAAGATGTGGCGCGAGCTGCGGTCCGGGCACGAGGCCGAGGAGGCGCACGCCGAGGAACTACTGGACGAGGCGACCGGCGGCGACGCCGCGACAACCACGGCCGGCAAGCCGCGCAAGACCTTCGCCCAGGCGGCGATGCAGATCGTGGCGGCCGACATCTCCATGTCGCTCGACAACGTGCTGGCCGTGGCCGGCGCCGCCCGCGACCATCCCTGGGTGCTGGTCACCGGCCTCGTCATGTCGGTCGCCTTCATGGGCCTGGCGGCGGCGGCCATCGCCTCGCTGCTGCAGAAGTATCGCTGGATCGCCTATGTCGGCCTGGCGATGGTCCTCTACGTCGCGTTGAAGATGATCTGGGACGGCTCGCAGCAGGTGCTTCTCGCCGTAAACCCGGTCTGACGCGGACACGCATGTTCAAGAAGATCCTGATCGCCAACCGGGGCGAGATCGCCTGCCGGGTCATCCGCACCTGTCGGCGACTGGGTATTGCCACGGTGGCCGTCCATTCCGACGCCGACGCCCTCGCCCTCCATGTGCGCATGGCGGACGAGGCCGTCGCGATCGGCGGGGCGGCTGCCGCCGACAGCTACCTGCTGGCCGACCGCATCATCGCAGCGGCGCTGGCCACGGGGGCCGAGGCTGTGCATCCCGGCTACGGCTTCCTGTCCGAGAAGGCGGACTTCGCGTCCCGGCTGGAAGCGGCCGGGATCGCCTTCATCGGGCCGGGGCCGGCCGCGATCGCGGCCATGGGCGACAAGATCGAATCAAAGAAGCTGGCCCACGCGGCCGGCGTCTCGACCGTGCCGGGCCATCTCGACGTCATCGCCGACGAGGCCGAGGCCGTGCGTATCGCGCAGGGCATCGGCTATCCGGTGATGATCAAGGCCTCGGCCGGCGGCGGCGGCAAGGGCATGCGCATCGCCCGCTCCGACGCGGAGGCCGAGGAGGGCTTCCGCTCCGCCCGCAGCGAGGCGCGATCGAGCTTTGCCGACGACCGCGTCTTCATCGAGAAGTATGTCGAGGAGCCGCGCCACATCGAGATCCAGGTGCTGGCCGACGCCCAGGGCAACACCATCCACCTGGGCGAGCGGGAATGCTCGATCCAGCGCCGCCACCAGAAGGTGATCGAGGAGGCGCCGAGCCCCTTCCTGGACGAGGCCACGCGCCAGGCCATGGGCGCCCAGGCCGTGGCACTGGCCAAGGCGGTCGGCTACCGCTCGGCCGGCACGGTGGAGTTCATCGTCGACCGCGACCGCAACTTCTACTTCCTGGAGATGAACACCCGCCTGCAGGTGGAGCATCCGGTGACCGAGATGGTGACCGGGCTGGACCTGGTGGAGGAGATGATCCGCGTCGCCGCCGGCCTGCCGCTGCGCATCGGCCAGGACGATGTCCGGCTGCAGGGCTGGGCGATCGAGGCGCGTGTCTATGCCGAGGATCCCTATCGCAACTTCCTGCCCTCGATCGGCCGGGTCGGCCGCTATCGGCCGCCGTCGGGCGAGGGCATCCGCGTCGATACCGGCATCTATGAGGGCGCCGAGATCTCGATGCACTACGACCCGATGATCGCCAAGCTGGTGGCGTTCGGGCCGGACCGCGAGACGGCGCGGCTGCGGCTGGCGGCAGCACTCGACGCCTACGAGATCGGCGGCGTCACCCACAATGTCGGCTTCCTGTCGGCGGTGCTGGCGCGGCCGCGCTTCGCCACCGGGCGACTGACCACCAACTACATCGCCGAGGAGTTTCCGGGCGGCTTCCACGGCGCCGACCTGTCGGCCGGCACGTGCCGCGACCTAGCCCTGGTGGCGGCCTTCGTGCACCACCGCACGGCCATGCGCGACGGTGCCGCCAGCGGCCGGATGCCGGGCCGCCACCACCGCCCGCACGCCGACTGGATCGCCATCGCGGGCGACGACGAGCGCCGCCTGTCGGTCGTCGACGACGAAGCCGGCGCCACCATCACCATCGGCCTGCCGTCCGGCGACGACCGCACCATCGGCGGCAAGGCGGATGCCCCGTCGGGCGACGACCGGACGATCGGCGGGCTGGGCGTGCGCATAGAGGGCGAGTGGCACCCGGGCCAGCCCCTGTTCCGCGGCCTGGTCGGCGGGCGGGAGATGACGGTCCAGGTGGCCCGCCAGCGCACGGGCTGGCGCCTGTCCCATGGCGGGGCGGTGCTGGACTATCGCGTGCTGTCGCCCCGGGTGGCCGAGCTGGCGCGCCTGATGCCGGTGAAGGCCGCGCCCGACCTGTCGCGCTTCCTGCTGTCGCCGATGCCGGGCCTGCTGACCCAGGTGCCGGTCGCCGAAGGCCAGGACGTCAAGGCGGGCGAGACCCTGGCAGTGGTCGAGGCGATGAAGATGGAGAACATCCTGCGCGCCACCCGCGACGGGCGCATCGGAAAGATCCACGCGGCCGCCGGCAGCAGCCTGTCCGTCGACCAGAAGATCCTGGAGTTCGAATAGGGCCATGGCCGACGCGATCGCAGCCGCGCGCCTCGTCATCTCCGGCCGCGTGCAGGCGGTGTGGTATCGCGCCTGGACGGTGGAGACGGCGACCCGGCTCGGCCTGCGTGGCTGGGTCCGCAATCGCGAGGACGGCTCGGTGGAGGCCATGCTGATCGGCCCGCCGGGAATGGTCGACCAGATGGCGCAGCACTGCCTGACGGGGCCGCCCAAGGCCCGCGTGACCGGCATCGACCGCACCCCGGCCGAGGATGACGGCAGCCAGGGCTTCGCGCAGCGGCCGACGGTCTGAGAGAGCGGCGGCCACACCACTGCCGCAGCGTGCCTCGACTGCTCGCTGCGCTGCGCGCTCGGCATGAGGGGCTGCGGGGGTTGCCCGAGCGTCGTAGTGGCGGGTCAAACGAGAGGCCCTCATGCCGAGCGCGCAGGGACGCGAAGCGGACCGAGCAGTCGAGGCACGCAATGACCCGGGGCTCACAGCCCTGATGGTTCCTCCCCGAACACCTTCATGAAGCTGGCGCGCAGGGCCGAGTCGACCTCCGGCATCGACACCAGGATGCCCTCGCGCACCAGCGAGGTGACGCCGAACTCGCGCACGCCGCAGGGGATGATGCCGCCGAAGCGCGACAGGTCGGGGTCGACGTTCATGGCGATGCCGTGCAGCGTCACCCACTGGCGGACGCGCACGCCCAGAGCGGCGATCTTGCGCTCGCGCCCGTCTTGCCCCACCACCCAGACGCCGATGCGGCCCTCGCGTCGCTCGCCCTTGACGTTGAAGAGGGCCAGCGTCTCGATCAGCCAGGCTTCGAGCTGCGCGACATACCATCGCACGTCCGGGTTGCGCTGCTTCAGGTCGAGCAGGGCATAGCCGATGCGCTGGCCGGGGCCGTGATAGGTGAGGCGCCCGCCGCGGCCGCTGCGATGCACCGGCAGGCCGCCCGCATCCAAGAGCTCGGCATCGTCGGCGCTGGTGCCGGCGGTGTAGAGCGGGCTGTGTTCCAGCAGCCAGACCAGCTCGGGCGCGGTGCCGGCACGGATGGCCGCGGCGCGGGCATCCATGGCCTGGACGGCGGCGGGGTAGTCGACGAGCGCGTCCTCGACGCGCCATTCGAGGGCCGTCGGCCGCGTGCCGACGGATGCGGGCGGCAGCGGAACTTCGTCCGCGGCCCTGTCACTTGCTTGCCATGCCACGAGGGATTTGCTAACACCCCGCGGCTGTCGCCGGCAACTCTACCGGCAGGGCATCTTGCGGTCGTGGCGGAATTGGTAGACGCGCAGCGTTGAGGTCGCTGTGGGGGAAACTCCGTGGAAGTTCGAGTCTTCTCGACCGCACCATCCTTCAGAAGCCCGCCTTACCAGCGGGCTTCTTAGCTTGTAGGCTATCCCCGGCCAGGCCATCCCGGGCCGGGGTTGCGCGGCCGGGCGGCAGGCGATCCCGCACCGGCCGGCGGGGAAGGGGTCCCAAGCCGATGAAGAATCCGATCCGATGACCGACGATCGCCGCGAGAGCGCGCTCGAATATCATGCGTTCCCGACGCCGGGTAAGCTGGCGATCGTGGCCACCAAGCCGCTCGGCACGCAGGCCGACCTGGCGCTCGCCTATTCGCCGGGCGTGGCCTATGCCTGCCAGGCGATCCAGGACGATCCGCGGGAGGCCGCCCGGCTGACCGCGCGCGGCAACCTGGTCGGCGTCATCACCAACGGCACGGCGGTGCTGGGCCTGGGCGCCATCGGCCCGCTCGCCTCCAAGCCGGTGATGGAGGGCAAGGCCGTCCTCTTCAAGAAGTTCGCCGGCATCGACGTGTTCGACATCGAGGTCGACGCGCTCGACCCCGACCGCTTCGTCGAGGTCGTGGCCGCCCTCGAGCCGACCTTCGGGGCGATCAACCTGGAGGACATCAAGGCGCCGGAATGCTTCGACATTGAGGCGCGCCTGCGCGCCCGCATGCGCATCCCGGTCTTCCATGACGACCAGCACGGCACCGCCATCATCGTCGCGGCCGCGGTCATCAACGGCCTGCGCCATGTCGGCAAGGACATCGCAGACGTTCGCCTCGTGACCTCCGGCGGCGGCGCTGCCGCCATCGCCTGCCTCGACCTGATGGTCGACCTCGGCCTGAAGGTCGAGAACGTGATCGTCACCGACCGGCACGGCGTCGTCTGGCAGGGCCGCAACGAGGAGATGGACCCGCGCAAGGACCGCTATGCCAAGGATACGCCTGCCCGCCGCCTGGCCGAGGTGATCGGTGGAGCGGACGTGTTCCTGGGCCTGTCGGCGCCGGGCGTGCTGACGGCCGAGATGGTGTCGGGCATGGCGCCGCGGCCGCTGATCTTCGCGCTGGCCAACCCGGTGCCCGAGATCATGCCCGAGGTGGCGCGCGCCGCGCGGCCCGACGCCATCATCGCGACCGGCCGGTCGGACTATCCCAACCAGGTCAACAACGTCCTCTGTTTCCCCTTCATCTTCCGCGGCGCGCTCGATGTCGGCGCCACCACGATCAACGAGGAGATGAAGATCGCGGCCGTGCGCGCGCTGGCCGACCTGGCAATGGCCGAGCCGTCCGACGTCGTGGCGGCAGCCTATGGTGGCGACGACGCGCTGACCTTCGGGCCGGAATACATCATCCCCAAGCCGTTCGACCCGCGCCTCATCCTGGAGATCGCGCCGGCGGTGGCCAAGGCGGCGATGGATTCGGGCGTCGCCACCCGGCCGATAGCCGATTTTGCCGCCTATCGCCAGCGCCTCGGCCAGTTCGTCTTCCGGTCGGGCTTGGTCATGAAGCCGGTCTTCGACAAGGCCCGGCTCGACCCCAAGCGCATCGCCTATGCCGATGGCGAGGACGAGCGCGTGCTGCGCGCGGCCCAGACGGCGCTGGAAGAGGGAATCGCCCGGCCCATCATCATCGGCCGGCGCGAGGTCGTGACCCGGCGGCTGGAGCGGCTGGGCCTGCGCATGGTGGCCGACCGCGACTTCGAGCTGGTCGACCCCAACGGCGACCCGCGCTTCGATCTCTACTGGAAGACCTATCACGGGCTGGTGGAGCGCAAGGGCATCACGCCCGATGCCGCCCGCACGCTGGTGCGCACGCGCACCACGATCATTGCCGCCCTGATGGTCCGCCGCGGCGATGCCGACGCCATGCTGTGCGGCGTCAGCGGGCGCTACCATCGCCAGTTGGCCCATGTGCTGGACGTGCTGGGCACGGACGGGGCGACACGGACCGTGCATGCGCTGACCCTGCTGATCCTCAGCCGCGGCACCATCTTCATCACCGACCCCTATGTGAACCCCGACCCGGACGCCGCCACGGTGGCCGAGATGGCGGTGCGCTCGGCCGGCGTGGTGCGGCGCTTCGGCATGGAGCCCAAGGTGGCCTTGCTGTCGCATTCCAGCTTCGGCACGTCGGACACGGCATCCGCTCGCAAGATGCGCGACGCGCTGGCGCTGATTCGCGACCGGGAGCCCGAGCTGGAGGTCGAGGGCGAGATGCATGGCGACGCCGCCATGAACGAGCAGATCCGCCAGCGCCTGTTTCCCAACAGCCGGCTGTCCGGCAGCGCCAACCTGCTGGTCATGCCCAACGTCGATGCCGCCAATATCGCCTTCAACCTGCTGAAGGCGATGGGCGACGGGCTGTCGGTCGGGCCGATGCTGGTGGGCGCGGGCGGTGCTGCCCATGTGCTGACGCCCACCGTCACCACGCGCGGCATCCTCAACATGACGGCCGTCGCGGTCGTCGACGCGCAGGGTCGCGCAGAAGGCCGCGAGGCCGGCTGATGGCCGACGCGTCGGACGTGGAGGGGGGCCGGCGCACCACGCCGGCCAGCCTCTACGGGCTGACGCCGCGCCTGATGGCGGCCCTGGCCGAGGCGCTGGCGGCCGACCGCGACAGCCATGTCCGCGCCTTCGTCCGTCCGCTGCACCCGGCCGACCTGGCCGACCTGATCGAGCGCCTGGATGAGGATGACCGGCAGCGCCTGGTGCGCGCGATCCGCGACGTCTTCGACCCCGAATGCCTGCCCTGGCTGGAGGATTCGGTCCGCGAGGACGTGATGGACCAGCTCGGCATGGAGCGGGTGGCCGAGGCCGTCGCCGAGCTCGAGACGGACGACGCCGTCGAGGTGCTGGAATCCCTCGACGCGCTGGAGCAGCGGGAGGTCCTGCGCCACATCCCGGCCGCCGACCGCGCGGTGCTGGAACAGGGGCTGACCTATCCCGAGGACAGCGCCGGCCGCCTGATGCAGCGCGAGCTGGTGGCGGTGCCGCCGCACTGGACGGTCGGCCAGACCATCGACTTCCTGCGCAGCGCCGCCGACCTGCCCGATCATTTCTTCGACGTGTTCGTGATCGACCCGCGGCACAAGGCCGTGGGCGTGGTGCCGGTCAGCCGCATCCTGCGCACCAAGCGGCCGGTCCGCATCACCGACATCATGGACCGCCAGTTCCGGCGCATCCCGGCCACGGCGGACCAGGAGGAGGTCGGCCGCCTTTTCAAGCAGTACGGGCTGGCGTCCGCCCCCGTCGTCGACGACGACAACCGGCTGGTCGGCGTCATCACCGTCGATGATGCCGTGCATGTGCTGGAGGAGGAGGCCGAGGAGGATCTGATGAGCCTCGGCCGCGTCGGCGGCACCAACGTGAACGCCTCGGTCATGGATACCGCGCGCACGCGCATCCGCTGGCTGCTGGTCACGCTGGTCAACACGCTGATCGCGTCCACCGTGATCTCGCAGTTCGAGGCGACGATCGAGCGTATCGTGGCGCTGGCCGTCCTGATGCCGATCGTGGCGGCCATGGGCGGCAATGCCGGCATGCAGGTGGTGACGGTGGTGGTCCGGGCGCTCGCCACCCGCGACCTGGCACCCGACAACGTCCGCCGAGTCGTGCTGAAGGAACTGGGCGTGGGCGTGCTGAATGGGGTGGTCTTCGCCTCGATCCTCGGCACCGTTGCCGGCCTGTGGTTCGCCGACGTGCGAATCGGGCTGGTCCTGGCCGCCGCGATGGTCTTCAACATGGTGTGGGCAGGCTTGGCGGGCGCGATGATCCCGATCCTGATCCAGCGGATGAAGATCGACCCGGCCGTGGGCGCCGGGCCGTTCTTGACGACCACCACGGACGTGCTGGGCTTTTTCTCGTTCCTGGGCCTGGCGACCCTGTTTCTTATCTAGCGGGAGGAGCAAAGTCGGCGTCGGTTTCGCTGCAAACGACGGGTTGATTCCAGGCCGCTGTTTTTGAGACTATCGTTGGGTATGCACGCTGACTTTCGGCCGGGTGCCGTCCCTCGTTCGCCAGACATGCCGGCGTTCGGGTGGCTCGCCTTGCCTTGGCGGCGAATTTCTTGCCGCATCGCCATGCCGGAGGGCTTCGACCTCGTCGACGTTGGCTTCCCTGTCCCGTGCCTACGCCCAAGATGGAAAGGTGCCGTACGATGCTCCATAGACTGTTGAGGACGCTGGGTCTGATAGTGCTGGTCGGCCTGCCGCCCGCAGCCTGGGCCGCGACCTTGCCGCCGCCGGCCGGCACGCCGATCCTGGAAATGAGCGGCAGCATCGCCAACACGACCGACGGCACCGTGGCCAAGTTCGACCTGGCCGGGCTGGAGGCGCTGGGCAAGACGGTCGTCCGCACGTCGACGAAATGGACGGACGGGCCGGTTACCTTCGAGGGCGTGCTGATGCGCGACCTGCTGGCCAAGGTCGGCGCCAAGGGTACCGAGATCGTCGCCGTCGCGCTCAACGACTACAAGGTGAAGATCCCGATCGCCGACTTCGAGAAGCTGAACGTGATCCTGGCCTATCGCCGCGACGGCAAGGCGATGCCGGTGCGCGACAAGGGGCCGCTGTGGATCATGTATCCCTTCGACGACAATCCGGCGATCAAGACCGACCTCTATTTCGCGCGCTGCGCGTGGCAGCTCAAGGCGATCGAAGTCCGGTAGCATAGTGTCGACGACCGATCAGGCCGCACTCGCCGGGCGACCGCCGCTGACGCCGGGGGGGCGCCTGCGCGCCACCCGGCTGCGGCTGGCGGTCATCGCCGGACTGCTGGTGTCGACCGTGGTGGTCGCGGTCCTGTTCGTGTCGACGCTGCGCGACCTCTACAAGCGCGCCGAGGTCTTCCAGTACGACATCCTCTGGTACGCCTATCAGACCCATCTCGAATACCAGAAGCTGACCGACCTGCTGCTGGCGGCGCAGACGCCGGGCTCGCATGTCGACCGCGACCGGATCGTCACGGCGGCCGACATCTTCTTCAGCCGCAACCCCAGCATGGTCACCGTGCTCGGGCCGGAAATCGGCACCGACCACCCGACCCTGCGGGTCGTGGTCGACGGCATCAACGACCTGATCGCCGAGACCGACCGCCTGATGGCCATCGCCGACATGGAGACCGCCACCATCGCGCGCGTCCTGTCGGAAAAGACCGAGCTGCTGAGCCCGCTGCTCCAGGACCTGTTGTCGGAGGTGCGCCAGCGTTCGGCCCAGCATTGGCAGAACGAGAAGCTGGCGATGCTGCACTCGCTGCTGGCGGTGGTGGTGGCGGCCGTGGTGCTGATCACCTGTCTGCTGGCCTTCGGCGCGCTGTCGACCGTGCAGATGCGCCGGCTGGAGCATCAGGGGCAGGAGCTGACGGACCTCTCGGAAGGCCTGAAGATGGCCAAGGAGGCGGCCGAGCGCGCCAACTCCACCAAGTCGGCCTTCCTGGCGACGATGAGCCATGAAATCCGCACGCCGCTGAACTCGGTCATCGGCATGGCCGACCTGCTGGTCGATACGCCGCTCAACGACTCCCAGCTTCGCTATATCCGCGTCATCAACGCATCGGCCCAGCACCTGCTGTCGATCATCGGCGACATCCTCGACTTCTCGCGGATCGAGGCCGGCAAGCTGGAGATCGAGTGCATCCCCTTCGACCTGATGGCGCTCTGCGACGACGTGCTGGAGATCGCGCGCGGGCTGCCCAACGGCACGACGCTCGAGGTGTCCAAGCACATCGACCCCGACGTTCCGGGGGCGCTGATGGGCGATCCGGGCCGGCTGACGCAGGTGCTGCTGAACATCATCGGCAATGCCATCAAGTTCACCGAAGCCGGCAGCGTCACCCTGTCGATCACGGTGTCGCGGCGCGAAGGCAAGCATGTCGGCCTGATGTTCGCCGTCACCGACACCGGCAAGGGCATCCCGGCCGAACTGCATGACCGCCTGTTCGAGCCCTTCGAGCAGGCCGACTCCTCGGTCGGGCGGCTGAAGAGCGGCACCGGGCTGGGCCTGGCCATCAGCAAGCGGCTGGTGCAGGTGATGGGTGGCGCCATCGGCTTCGAGAGCGCGGTCGGCGCCGGCTCGACCTTCTGGTTCCAGCTGCCGTTCGAGGTCAGCCGGGCAATGGCCGAACTGCCGATCAAGCGGCTCGACCAGCGCCAGTCGGTGCCCTCGCAACTGCGCATACTGGTGGCGGAGGATACGCCGGCCAACCAGCTCGTCATCCGCTCGATGCTGGAAAGCATGGGTCACCGGGTGCAGACGGTCAGCAACGGGGCCGAGGCGGTCGATGCCGCCCAGCAGAGCCTTTTCGACCTGGTGCTGATGGACCTGCAGATGCCCATCATGGGCGGCTACGAGGCGACCCGGCGCATCCGCGCCCTGCCCGGCGACGCCGGGCAGGTGCCGATCGTGGCCCTGACCGCGCTGGCGCTGGCGACCGACCGCGAGCGCGCGCAGGCCAGCGGCATGAACGAGTTCCTGACCAAGCCGATCCGCAAGGCCGACCTGCTGGCCCTGCTGGGCCGCCTGCTCGGGCGCCCGCATCCGCCGGCACCCGCACCCTCCCAGGAGCTGGAGTTCGACGGCGAGCGGTTGACCGAGCTGCTGGACAGCGTCGGCATCAAGCCGTTCGAGCGGATCCTCGACACCTTCTCGGCCGACGCCCGCTTCGACCTGGCCGAGATCGAGCGGGCGGCGGCGGCCGCCGACTATCCCGCGATCCGCATCCGCGCCCACCGGCTGAAGGGCATCTTCTACCAGATCGGTGCCTGCAATGCCGGCCGGCTGGCCGGCATGATCGAGGAGGCCGAGGGCGGCGAGGCCCTGGTGCTGGCGCGCAGCCTGATGGCATACGGCCCGCCCGCCATCGAGGAGGCGCTGCGCCATGGCGAGTCGCTGATGGTCAGCCTGAAGTTCCGCACCGAGGACGCCGAGGCCGGCCGCTCGCGGGCCTAGATCCCGGCCGGCCGTGGTCGCCCATTACCGTAGCAGGCCCACCTCCCGCAGATAGCGCGCCGTCCCCGGATGCAGGAATTCCGGCCGCTCGGCCGCGGCGATGGTGTTGGCCGCCGTCGTCTCGCGCGCCTGCTCCAGCCGGCGGCCGAGTTCGGCTTCGGCCCGATGGATCGTGCGGATCAGCCGATAGGCGACATCGTCGCCGAGGTCGGACCGGGCCATCACCACGTTCCAGACCCCGACCGTGGCCAGCGGCCTGTCGATGCCGGGATAGGCGTCGGCGGGCACCGTCATCGCCGCCAGGTAGGGATGGCGCTGGCGGATGCGGGCGATCTCGTCCGCATCCAGGCCGATGAAGCGGGCGCCGCCGGGGGCGGCCGCCATGCGCGCGAAGCCGGGCCAGCCGACGCCGCCGCCCCAGAGCGCGGCCGCCCGCCCGTCCAGCACCATCGGCGGCCCGTCGCCGGCCTTCTCCAGCAGGATCGGGCGGAAGTCGCGGTCGGGGTCGAGGTCCAGCCCTTCCAGCACGTGGCGGGCGAGCGTGACCAAGCCGGAGCTGGCCGCGCCCAGCACGATCGCCTGGCCCTTCAGGTCGCCGACCCGGCGATAGGGGCTGTCGGCGCGCACCACGAACATGCCGGGGCCGGAATACATGGCCGCCACGATCCGCAGGCGGGTGGCCGGCCGGCCGACCCCGGCCAGGGCGGCATAGGCGCTGGTGCCCTGGATCAGGCCGAGGTCGAGGCGCCCTTCCTCCAGCAGCGGCAGGTTGGCGCCGCTGCCGGGCGTGGCCTGCAAGGTCAGCGTCAGCGCCGGGTCGGTGGCCGTCAGCGCTGCGGCCAGGGCCGCGCCATAGACCGCGAAGCCGCCGCCCTCGGTGGCCGTCCCCAGCACCAGGGTCTGTGCCTGTGCCAGTGCTGCGGCCGGGGCCGCGGCGGCGGCGGCGGTCGCGACCGCGGAGGCCAGCAGCCGGCGGCGCGAAAGGGAGGTCGGGTCGGGATTGGGCGGGACCATGCGGGCTCTCCATCTGCTTTGCGTCGGGCGCTTGGCGTAGGAGACTACGGCGCGACCGCCCCTTGGCAATGCCGGAGCCACCGTCGATGGCCGATTCCGTCTCTTCCCACTTCGTGCCGCCCGACCCGGACTATGTCGCCCGCGTGCGCGCCAGCTTCGCCCGCCAGGGCTTCATGGGCTTCATCGGCGCCAGCATGGACGCGGTCGAGCCCGGCTTCTGCCGCATCTCGCTGCCCTACCGCCCCGAGCTGTCGCAGCAGCACGGCTTCTTCCATGGCGGGGTGATCGGCACGCTGGCCGACAATTGCGGCGGCTACTCGGCCTTCACCATGGCCGAGGCCCACGCCAGCATCCTGACGGTGGAATACAAGCTGAACATCGTCGCGCCTGGCCGCGGCGAGCGGCTGGAAGGCGAGGGGCGGGTGATTCGCCCCGGCCGCCGGCTGGTGGTGTGCGAGAGCCGGATCTTCGCGGTCGACGGCGGCCGGCGCCAGCTCTGCGCCGTGGCGCTCGGCACCCTGATGCTGATGGCGGGGCGGTCGGACGCCCCGGCCTGAGTGGGAGCGCCGCCCGACTGGACCCGCCCGACTGGACCCGCCCAGCGCGCGCGCTATAGTCCGGCTCGCGAACCGGCCCCCCTCGTGAACCGGACCCCGGGAGTAGCCTTATGCTGCGCAACGACTACCCGTCGCTGGACTTCCACCTGGGCGACACGGCCGACATGCTGCGCGACAGCGTGCGCAGCTTCGCCGCCGCCGAGGTGGCGCCGCGCGCGGCCGAGATCGACCGGTCGAACGAGTTCCCCATGGACCTGTGGCGCAAGATGGGCGACCTCGGCGTGCTCGGCGTCACGGCCGGCGAGGAATATGGCGGCGCCGGCCTGGGCTACCTCGAGCATTGCGTCGCAATGGAGGAGATCAGCCGCGCCTCGGCCTCGGTCGGCCTCAGCTATGGCGCGCACTCCAACCTCTGCGTCAACCAGATCAACCGCAACGGTACCGACGCCCAGAAGCGGGCCTACCTGCCCAAGCTGATTTCGGGCGAGCATGTGGGCGCGCTGGCGATGAGCGAGCCGGGGGCGGGCTCGGACGTCGTCGGCATGCGCACCCGGGCCGAGAAGCGTGGCGACCGCTATGTGCTGAACGGCGGCAAGATGTGGATCACCAACGGCCCCGACGCCGACGTGCTGGTGGTCTATGCCAAGACCGACCCCGACGCGGGCGCCAAGGGCATGACCGCCTTCCTGGTCGAGAAGGGGATGAAGGGCTTCTCCACCGCCCAGAAGCTCGACAAGCTCGGCATGCGCGGCTCCAACACCTGCGAGCTGGTGTTCGAGGATTGCGAGGTGCCGGCCGAGAACGTGCTGGGCGAGGTCGGGCGCGGCGTCAACGTGCTGATGAGCGGGCTCGACTACGAGCGCGCCGTGCTGGCGGCCGGCCCCATCGGCATCATGCAGGCCTGCATGGATGTGGTGGTGCCCTATGTCCATGAGCGCCGGCAGTTCGGCCAGGCGATCGGCGAGTTCCAGTTGATCCAGGGCAAGCTGGCCGACATGTACACGACGATGAATGCCAGCAAGGCCTATGTGTATGCGGTCGCGCGGGCCTGCGATCGCGGCCAGACCACGCGCAAGGATGCCGCCGGGGCCATCCTCTATGCCGCCGAGAAGGCGACCTGGATGGCGCTGGAGGCGATCCAGTGCCTGGGCGGCAACGGATATACCAACGACTACCCGACCGGCCGGCTGCTGCGCGATGCCAAGCTCTACGAGATCGGCGCCGGCACCAGCGAGATCCGGCGCTGGCTGATCGGCCGCGAGCTGTTCCAGGAATCGCGCTAGGGCGTTGGAGGGAGCCGGCATGCATTTGACCGAAGAGCAGGGCATGGTGCGCGACATGGCGCGCGCCTTTGCCGCCGAACATCTGGCGCCCCACGCCGACGCCCGCGACCGCGCCGGGGAGTTTCCCAAGAGCGTCCTGAACGAGATGGGCGAACTCGGCCTCATGGGCATGACCGTGCCCGAGGAATGGGGCGGTGCCGGCATCGACAACGTCTCGGCCGCACTCGCGATCGAGGAGATCGCCGTCGGCCACGGTTCCTGCTCGACCATCGTCTCGGTGCACAACTCCGTCGGCTGCCAGCCGATCCTGCGCTTCGGCTCCGACGACCAGAAGGAGCGGTTCCTGAAGCCGCTCGCCCGCGGCCAGATGCTGGGCGCCTTCTGCCTGACCGAGCCCGGTGCCGGGTCCGACGCCTCGGCGCTGACCACCCGGGCCCGGCGCGACGGCAACCACTGGGTGCTGAACGGCACCAAGCAGTTCATCACCTCGGGCCGCTCGGCCGACCTCGCCATCGTCTTCGCCGTCACCGACCCGGCCGCCGGCAAGCGCGGCATCTCGGCCTTCCTGGTGCCGACCGACAATCCCGGCTGGAACGTGGTCCGGGTCGAGGAGAAGCTGGGCCTGCGCGCATCCGACACCTGCCAGATCCTGCTGGAGGACCTGCGGCTGACGCCCGACATGATGCTGGGCGAGGAAGGGCGGGGCTACGGCATCGCGCTGGCCAACCTGGAGGGCGGCCGCATCGGCATCGCCGCCCAGGCGGTCGGCATGGCGCGGGCCGCCTACGAGGCCGCACTCGCCTATGCCAAGGAGCGCAAGTCCTTCGGCAAGCCGATCATCGAGCATCAGGCGGTCGCCTTTCGCCTGGCCGACATGGCGACGCAGATCCATGCCGCCCGCCTGATGACGCTGGATGCGGCCGGCCGGAAGGACCGTGGAGAGCCCTGCCTGACCGAGGCGGCGATGGCCAAGCTCTTCGCCTCCGAGATGGCCGAGCGGGTGGCGTCGGACGCCATCCAGATCCATGGCGGCTACGGCTATCTGGCCGACTTCCCGGTCGAGCGCATCTATCGCGACGTGCGCATCTGCCAGATCTACGAAGGCACCAGCGACATCCAGCGCCTGGTGATCTCGCGCGCGATCGCCGCCGACTGAACCGGAGCATACCGATGGCCCAGCCGATCGACTTCTATTTCGATTTCTCCTCGCCCTATGGCTACGCGGCCTCGGCCCGCATCGACGCGATCGCCGCGCGGCACGGGCGCGACGTGCGCTGGCGCCCGATCCTGCTGGGGGCGGTTTTCAAGCTGACCGGGAGCCAGCCGCTGACCGGCATCCCCATGAAGGGGGACTATTCCAAGCGCGACTTCTCGCGCACCGCCCGGCTGATGGGGCTGCCCTTCACCCTGCCGCCCACCTTTCCCTTCGCATCGGTCGCGCAGGCCCGCGCCTTCTACTGGATCGAAGCGCAGGACGCGTCCAAGGCGCGGATGTTCGCGCGCGGCGTCTATCACCTCGCCTTCGGCGAGGGTCGCGATGTCGCCGGCCCGGAAGACCTGGCCCGCATCGCCGCCCCGCTGGGCTACGCGCCGGCGGACCTTGCCCAGGGCATGGGCGAGCCGGCGGTGAAGGAGCGGCTGAAGACCGAGGTCGACAGCGCGATCGCCCGCGGCGTCTTCGGCTCGCCCTTCATCTTCGTCGATGACGAGCCATTCTGGGGCTCGGACCGCCTGGATCAGGTCGACCGCTGGCTGGAAACGGGGGGCTGGTAGCTCAGCGCGTGCCGTCGGCCGCCAGCGTCCTGGCCCAGGACGGGCGGTCGATGGTGCGGGCGGCATAGTCGGCGATGGCGCCTTCCTTCGGCAGGAGGCCCATCTGCATGGCCCAGCCGATGAACGAGCCGACCATGATGTCGGCGGCGCTGAAGCGGTCGCCCAGCAGGTAGGGGCCGGACTTGGCGGCCTTCTCCAGCACGCCGATCATGGTGTCCCACTCGCCCCAGGCGAGCGCGCCGGGCGGGGCCTCGATCGGCGCCTTCACCAGGGCCAGCGCGAACTGCGGCTCCATGACGCCGATGGCATAGAACATCCAGCGCAGGTAGTCGGCGCGGTCGGGCTCGTCGACCCTGGGCGCCAGCCGGCCGGGGGCGTAGCGGTCGGCCAGATAGACCATGATGGCGCCGCGCTCGGTCACCAGCAGGTCGCCGTCGGCCACGGCCGGCACCTTGCCGGACGGGTTGATCTTCAGGTAGGCGGCACCTCGTTGCTCGTTGCGGTTCACGTCCAGCTTCTGGATGCGATAGGGGCGGCCCAGCTCCTCCAGCATCCACAGCACCGTGATCGAGCGGCTCTGGGGCATGTGGTAGAGGACGAGTTCCGTTTCTGCCGGCATGGCGTCTCCTTGACGGATATGCACTGGGGAGAACCGGCTGGCCACGCTGGCAGTTCCCCCGAGCGCTACGCCGCGGCCGGCGCCCGGTCCGCCAGCGCGCCCAGGTAGCGCCGCACGCCGGGGTCGGCGATCGCCGCTGGAAGGTCGTCGAACGCCGCCACGCCGCCGCCCGCCACGAAGAGGAACCGGTCGCAGATCTCGGCCAGGATATCGAGCTGGAAGGCGGCCGTCGGGTGCAGGCAGACGAAGACCAGCCGGTCGTCGCCCTTCAGCCGGCGGAAGAAGTCCAGCATGAAGCCGATATAGCCGTCCTGGGTATTGAACTGCGGCTCGTCGAAGAGATGGACCAGCGGATAGGAACTGGCGGCCCGGTCCATCAGGAAGGCGGGCCGCGTGCGGCGGAAGCGGCGCACCTGGTAGGACTGGTGGTAGTGGATGGCCAGCCGGTCGCGCTCGCGGTAGCGGACGCGATGGATGTCCTGGCCGGCGATCCGCACCTGGCCGGCGCTGGGCGCGTTGGAGCCGGCGATCATCTCGAACAAAGTGGTCTTGCCGGCACCGTTCGGCCCCAGCACGCCCACGATCTGGCGCCCGGCGAAGCTGCGGTCGACCGCCAGCCGGAATGCCGCCTCCCGCGCCAGCAGGCCGCGGCGATAGACCTTGGACAGCCCGTCCAGGACCAGAAGCGGCTCGGTCATTGCAGCCCCCCGACCAGGCGCTGGCGCAGGGGCTGGTCGGCGGCCAGCGCGGCCGCGGTGCCCGACCAGGCGACCTGCCCGCGCGACAGCACCACCACCCGGTCGGCCACCGCCAGCGCCACCTCGGCATTCTGCTCGACGACGATGGAGGCGATGCCTTCGGCCCGCAGCCGGCCGATCACCGCCATCACGTCGTCGACGATCTTGGGCGCCAGACCCT
This sequence comes from Stella humosa, assembly GCF_006738645.1. GTDB lineage: Bacteria > Pseudomonadota > Alphaproteobacteria > ATCC43930 > Allostellaceae > Allostella > Allostella humosa. Next base: position 948,444 of record NZ_AP019700.1, read on the forward strand.
GGCTTGGCTCGTCGAAGAGGACGAGGCCGGGTGCGCCCAGGAGTGCGCGGGCGATCGCCACCATCTGCATCTCGCCGCCCGAAAGAGTCTCGGCCTCGCGCGCCATCAGGTATTTCAGGGGCGAGAAGATCTCGGTCACCTCGTCCATGGTCCAGGGCCGGAAGCCGGTCGCCTTGATCCCAAGCGACAGGTTGCGCGCCACGGTCAGGGTCGGGCACAGGCGCCGGTCGTCGGGGACCCAGCCGATGCCGGCCCGCGCGATCTCGTGCGTCGGCCGGCGGGTGATGGCGCGGTCGCGAAAGCGGATGTCGCCGCGGCGCGGCCGGGTCAGCCCCAGGACCGAACGCAGCAGCGTCGTCTTGCCGGCACCGTTGGCGCCCAGCAGCGCCAGCACCTCGCCGGCCCCGACCGAGAGCGACACGCCGAACAGCGCCTGGGTCTCGCCATAGAAGGTGTCGATCGCGTCCACCTGCAGCATCAGGCGGCACTCCCCAGCTTGGAGGCCATCACCCACGGATTGGATTTCAGCGTCGCCGGGGTGCCGCGGGCGATCACCTGGCCCCAGTGGATGACCGATATCTCGTCGGCCAGGCCGAACAGGAAATCCATGTCGTGCTCGATGACGACGATGGTGAGCTGGCCCTTCAGCGAGCGGATGAGCGCGGCCAGGCGGCGCCGTCCGTCCGAGCCCAGGCCGGCGGTGGGCTCGTCCAGGAACAGCAGCTTGGGCTCGGCCGCCAATGCTACCGCGATCTCCAGCGCGCGCCGGGCGCCGTAGGGCAGGGACTTGGCGGGCTGCTCGGCCTGGCCGGCCAGGCCCACCCGCTCCAGCACCGCCATGGCCGAGGCCACGACGGCGGGGTCGGCATAGGCGCGGCCGACCGGGTCGGCCACCCGGCGGCGGGTGGCGGGCAGGGCGACCGCCACGTTCTCGAAGACCGTGAACTCGTCGAACAGGTTCATCATCTGGAACGAGCGCGCGATGCCCAGCCGGGCGATGCGGTGGGGTGCCAGCCCGGTGATGTCCTGCCCGTCGAACAGCACCCGGCCGCGGTCCGGCCGGTAGCGGCCAGTCAGCACGTTGAAGCAGGTGGTCTTGCCGGCCCCGTTCGGCCCCATGATGCCCGACAGGCTGCCGGCCTCGAAGGCGAGCGATATGTCTTCCAGCACCACGCGGTCGCCGAAGCGCAGGTGCAGGCCGCGGGCCTCGAACAGGGCCATGGCTCAGTCCTCCCCCGGCTGGAGGGCCGGCCGGGGCGGTGCCGTCGCCGGGCGGCGCAGGGCGCCGAACAGGCCGGCCAGGCCGTCGGGGCGGAACATGACGAGCGCCACGAACAACATGCCGAACCACAGCATCCAGCTCGTGGTGATGGCACCGATCAGGTCACGCGCCAGCAGGAAGACGATGGCGCCGACCACCGGCCCCCAGAACGAGACCAGTCCGCCGCCGATCAGCGTCATCATCACCACATAGCCCGAATAATGCAGGCTCATCACGTCCGGGAAGGCCGAGCGCTGGGCCATGGCGAAGAGCCCCCCGGCCAGGCCCGACAGGGCGGCCGACAGCACGATGATGGTGAACTTGGCCTTCCACACGTCGTAGCCGACGAAGCGCGCCCGCTCCTCGTTCTGCTTGATCGCCTTCACCACCCGGCCGAAGGGGGAGTGGACCAGGCGCCACAGGCCGAGCGAGACCAGCACGAAGACCGCCAGCACGCCGTAATAGAGGGCGACATTGTCCTCCAGGGCCAAGGCCGCGACGCCCAGCTCGACCGGCAGGCGGACGATGCGCAGAAGGCCGTCCTCGCCGCCGGTGATCGAATGCGCCTTGATCGCGATGAACCAGAACACCTGGCCGAAGGCGATGGTCATGAGCGCAAAATAGATGCCGCGCCGATGCGATATGAAGAGGCCGACCAGCGCGCCGGCCAGGCCGGCCGCCAGCAAGGCTGCGGCCAGGCAAACCCACAGGCTGGCGGCGATGTTGAACTGGGCCAGCCCGAAGGCATAGGCGCCGATGCCGAAGAAGGCGCCATGGCCGAAGGAGGGCAGGCCGGCATGGCCCAGCACCAGGTTGAAGGCCAGCGCATAGGTGGCCCAGATCAGCACTTCGACCGCCAGGTACTGGTAGAGGCCGACCCGCTCGATCCACAGCGGCAGGGTCGCCAGCACGGCCCAGGTCAGCAGCATGGTGGGCGTGAATGTCCGCACCTGGTTGGCCAGCAACGGGGCGGGGGCAGGGGCTCCGGTCATCTCATGCCTCCAGCAGGCTTTTCTTGCCGAACAGCCCGCGGGCGCGGAAGGTCACGACCAGGATCAGCAGCAGGTACATCGACAAAAGCGACCATTCGGACGCGTAGGCGCCCGTCAGCCCGACCACCATGCCGACCAGCAGGCCGGCCAGCACCGCCCCCCAGAACGAGCCGACGCCGCCCAGGACGATGACGACGAAGGCCGGCACCACGGCATCGATGCCCATGTGCGGGCGGATGCCCCAGATCGGCGCCATGATGACGCCGGCCAGGGCCGCCAGCATGGTGCCCAGCACGAAGACCCCGGCCCGCAGCTTCTTGATGTCGATGCCCATGGCCTGGACGATCTCGCCGTCATGGGCGCCCGCCTTCACCATCGCCCCGAAGCGCGTGCGCTCGACCACGACCCAGACCAGCGCGATGGCGGCCAGCGCGAAGGCCGCCGCCCAGAAGCGATAGCGCGACCAAATGAGGTCCAGCATGAAGAACCCGCCGGTGATGTCGCGCGGCACCGGCAGGGTGTAGTCGCGCGTACCCCACAGCGCGCGGATCGCATCCTCCAGCACCATGGCAATGCCGAAGGTGAGCAGCAGTCCATAGAGCGGGTCGCGGCCATAGGTGCGGCGCATCAGCCGCTCGATCACCAGCCCCAGCGGCGCCACCAGCACGGGCGCGGCCAGGAAGGCCACGGTGTAGCGCCAGCCCAGCGGGACTGCGGCCCAGGCCTGGTTGAGGTCGGCCGGGATCGGCAGCTTTGGCGTCGCGATCGCATAGGCGAAATAGGCCCCGGCCGCGAACAGCGAGCCATGCGCCAGGTTGATCTGTTCCATCAGGCCCAGGATCAGCATGAACCCCAGCGCGATCAGCGCGAACAGCAGCCCCAGCGTCAGGCCGTTGACCAGGTGCGGAAGAAGATTGACGAGCATCGGCTCCACCAGTGGCGGGGCGGGCGGGCCGGGACGCCGCAAGGGGTCCCGGCCCGGTTGGTCAAGCGTGCCTGGTGGCTACATCTCGTAGGTCGGGACCTTGTCCATTGCCACCAGCTTGCATTTGCCGGGTGCGGCGTCGTCCAGCGCGTTGACCGGCTGGGTCTGGCTCAGGATGTCGTAGAGGTCGGTCGGGTCGCTGGGCTTGGCATTGCGCCGGGCGAGATAGATCGTCTGCTGCACCTGGTGGGTGACCGGGTCGATATAGGCGTCGAAATGCTGCATCCGCTGGGCGGCCGGCATCTTGTGGCCTTCGAGTGCCTGGATCACCTTGGCGTTGTTGGTGGACCCCACCCGCTCGACCGCCAGCAGCAGTTCGCGCGTCGCCATGTAGCCGTTGTACGAGACGTTGCCCGGCACGGGGATGGGCGACTTGGGGAAGGCGGTCTGCCAGCGCTTCACGAAGTCGTCGACGCCGGGCAGCTTCAGCTTGTGGTACCAGGTGGTGCCGAAGACGCCGAACAGGCTCTCGGGCGCGCCCCAGATGTCGGGCCAATCCTGCTGGTTGTTGATCCAGGCGGTCTTGTCCTCCAGCCGGAGGTCGGTGATCTGCTGGCGCAGCGCCTTGATGTCGTCGCCGCCGATGGCGGTCGCCACCACGTCGGGCTTCAACTGCTGCACCTTCAGCAGGTAGGCGGTGAAGTCGCGCGTGTTCTGCGGCACCAGCAGGTTGTCGATGATCTGGGCGCCGGCCGCCTCGGCCAGCGCCTTGGTCGAGGCCGAGGTGGTGTGGCCCCAGACATAGTCGTTGGTCAGCAGCAGCCAGCGCCGGCCGATCCGCTCGACCGCGTTCTTGACGGCGGCCTTGGAGAAGTTGGTGCCGTTGCCGTCCCACACGAACTTGATGCGGGCGCAGTTCTCGCCGGCCTCGCTGGGGGCGGACGAATTGGTGTTCATGTAGATCGTGCCGTACTTGGCCGCGACCTGGGTGATGGCGTTGGCCACGCCGGAATGGACGGCACCGATCAGGAAGGCGCACTGCTCCTGGGCGATGAAGCGCTCGGCGACGCGGGTCGCGGTGGCGGGGTTGGTCTCGGTGTCGGTGGTGATCCACTCGACCTTGCGGCCCAGCACGCCGCCCTTGGCGTTGAACTCGTCGATCGCCATGCGCATGCCCAGCAGGTCGTCCTGGCCGCTGGCGCCATACTGGCCACTGGCATCGCAGGTGAGGCCGAGCTTGATCGGCTTGGCCGCCCCCTGGGCCCAGACCCGGTTGTGCTTCCACGGGCCGAAGAAGGTGCCGCCGCCGGCCAGTGCGGCCGCCATCAGACTGCCCTGCATGACCCTGCGCCGCGAGATGCGGGTGCTGCTCATCGTTTCCTCCTCCGGATGGTGGTTCTAGCCGCCTTTGAAAATAGAATGAACATTCCAAATCTTGTTGTAAAGTGGAATGCATGATCCATGGCGATGGCGGCCGATGACGATTGGGACGAGGACGGCCGGGCAGGCGGTGGCGGGGGACTACGAGGCATTGCGCGCGGCCATAGCGCAGCGGCACGCGGCCCTGCCCGGGCGCCTGCAGCAGGTGGCCGAATTCGTCCTCGACCACCCGACCGACGTGGCCCTGGCGACGGTGGCGGAGGTGGCCGAGCGCACCGGCGTGCAGCCGTCCGCCATCGTGCGGTTCGCGCGCGCGCTCGGCTTCAACGGCTTCACCGAGATGCAGCAGGTCTTCCGCTCGCGCCTCGTGGCGGGGGTGGCGCCCAGCTACAAGGCGCGCCTGGCGCGGATGAAGCGCGACGAGAAGAGCATCCTAGGCCGCCGGCCGCTGGCCGTGCTGGGCCGCTTCGTCGCCGATGGCCATTCGGCGCTCGATTCGCTGGCCCAGTCGGTGACGGAACGCGACCTGGATGCGGCCGTGGCCCTGCTGGCGCCGGCGCGCGACATCTACCTGCTGGGCCTGGGTGGATCGTATCCGGTGGCCGCCCACCTGGCCTATGTCCTGCGCAAGCTGGGCCGCCGCGTCGTCCTGCTGGACGGCATCGGCGGCGGCATCGGCGAGCAGTCGCACGCCGCCACGGCCGAGGACGCGCTGGTCGCCATCAGCTTCCGCAGCTACTACCCGGACACGGTGCGGCTGTTCCCGGAACTGGTCGCCCGCGGCGTGCCGGCCATCGCCATCACCGACAGCCTGCTGAGCCCGATCGCGACGGGCGCCCGCCTCGTGTTCGAACTCCAGGACATGCCCGAGGCCGCGATGCGCACGCTGGCCGCACCGCTATGCCTGGTGCAGGCGCTGGCGATCGGGCTGGACCTGGCGGCGGATTGAGGGACCAGGCCGACGCCTAGAACAGCCCCACCACGTTGCCGTCGGCGTCGAGCCCGATGCTTTCCGAGGCCGGCACGCGGGGCAAGCCCGGCATCGTCATGATGTCGCCGCACAGCGCCACGACGAAGCCGGCGCCGGCCAGCAAGCGCAGCTCGCGCACCGGGATGGTGTGGCCGGACGGCGCGCCCTTGGCGTCGGGATCGGTCGAGAAGCTGTACTGCGTCTTGGCCATGCAGACCGGCAGGTTGCCGTGGCCGCTCTTCTCCAGCTCCTGGGCGCGGGCGACGACCTTGGCCTCGGGTGCGATGCCGGCCGCGCCATAGAGGGTGGTGGCGATGGTGCGGATCTTGTCCATCAGCGGCAGGGCGTCGGGATAGAGCGGGCGGAACTTGGCCTCGCCCGATTCGGCCAGCGTCACGACGGCGCGCGCCAGGTCCTCGGCGCCCGCCCCACCATTGGCCCAGTGGGAACAGTCGAAGGCCTCGACGCCCATCTTGCGGCAGCCGGCGATGATGGCGTCCCGCTCGGCCGGGGTGTCGGTGCCGAAGCGGTTGATGGCGACCACCGGCGGCACGCCGAAGCGGCGGACGTTCTCGATATGCCGGGCGAGGTTGGCGAAGCCGGCCTCGACCGCGCCCACATTCTCGCGGGCGAGGTCCGCCTTGGCGACGCCGCCATGCATCTTCAGCGCCCGCACGGTGGCGACGATGACGGCGGCCGACGGCGACAGGCCGGCCTTGCGGCACTTGATGTCGAAGAACTTCTCGGCCCCCAGGTCGGCGCCGAAGCCGGCCTCGGTCACGACATAGTCGGCCAGGCCCAGCGCCGTCGTCGTCGCCAGGACCGAGTTGCAGCCATGGGCGATGTTGGCGAACGGGCCGCCATGGACGAAGGCCGGGTTGTTCTCGATCGTCTGCACCAGGTTGGGCGCCAGCGCGTCCTTCAGCAGCACGGTCATGGCGCCGTCGGCCTTCAGGTCGCCGGCCGTGATCGGCGCGCGGTCGCGGGTGGCGGCGACGACGATGCGGGCCAGGCGCTCGCGCAGGTCGTCCAGGTTGCGGGCCAGGCAGAAGATCGCCATCACCTCGGATGCCACGGTGATGTCGAACCCGTCCTCGCGCGGGTGCCCGTTGGCGACCCCGCCCAGCCCGACGATGATCTGCCGCAAGGCCCGGTCGTTCATGTCGAGCGCGCGCCGCCAGGTCACCCGCCGGCCGTCGATGCCGAGCCCATTGCCCCAATAGACATGGTTGTCGATGAGGGCGGCCAGCAGGTTGTGGGCGGCACCGATGGCGTGGAAGTCGCCGGTGAAGTGCAGGTTGATATCCTCCATCGGCACCACCTGCGCATGGCCGCCGCCGGCCGCTCCGCCCTTCATGCCGAAGGAGGGACCGAGGCTGGGCTCGCGCAGGCAGATGGCGGCCTTCTTGCCGATGCGGTTCAGCGCGTCGCCCAGGCCGACCGTGGTGGTGGTCTTGCCCTCGCCGGCCGGCGTCGGGTTGATCGCCGTCACCAGGATCAGCTTGCCCTGGGGCTTCTTCGCCTGCTCGCCGGCCCAGGCGAGGTCGATCTTGGCCTTGTGCGGGCCATAGCGGAACAGGGCTTCCGCCGGCACGCCCAGGCGGGCGCCGATCTCCTCGATCGGCTTCAGGGTGGCGGCGCGAGCGATCTCGATGTCGGTCTTCATGGGGTGGCCTCGGCAAGGGTCGGGGCGGCGAGGATCGGGGCATAGACGGCACGGTCGACATTGCCGCCGGAAAGGATGAGGGCGACCCGCTTGCCCGCCATGCGCTGGCGCTCCTGCAGCAGGGCCGCGAGTGGGGCGGCACCCGCCCCCTCGGCGACGTTGTGGGTGTCGGTGAAGTAGTGGCGCATGGCGGCCGCGATCTCGCCGTCGTCGACGGTGACGACGCGGTCGGCGCCCTTGGCGATGATGGCGACGGCCTCGTCGACCGGCACCCGGCAGGCCATGCCGTCGGCCATCGTGTCGGCGCTGTTGGTGGACACGGCCCGGCCGGCCTTGAAGGAGAGCGCATAGGCGGGCGCCCCGGCGGCGACCACGCCCACCACCTTCGTGGCCAGCCCCAACGCGTCGCGCGCGGCGATCGTGCCGCAGATGCCCGAGCCCAGGCCGATCGGCACATAGACCGTGTCGATGTCGGCCACGGCCGCGAACAGCTCCAGGGCGTAGGTACCGACGCCCGCCACGAGGTCGTCCTGGAACGAGCGCACCATGTGCAGGCCGCGCCCGGTGGCGCTGGCGACCGCATGTTCATAGGCCGCCTGGAAGTCGTGGCCATGCTCGACCAGCTCGGCGCCGAGCGCCCGCATGGCCGCGTTCTTCTCCACGCTGTTGCCGTGCGGCACGACGACCGTGGCCTTCAGCCCGACGGCGGCCGCGGCCAGCGCGATGCTCTGCCCGTGGTTGCCGCGCGTGGCGGTGATGACGCCGACGAGGCCCGGGTTGTCGCGCTTGAGGTTGGCCATGTGGACGATGCCGCCGCGCACCTTGAAGGCGCCGACCGGCGTGTGGTTCTCGTGCTTCACCCACACTTCGGCGCCCGCCCGGGCCGACAGCAATGGCCAGTGCACCTGCGGCGTTGCGGGGAAGACCGCGTGCACCGTCTCTGCGGCCTGCCGCAGGGCGGCCAGATCGGGAAGGGGCATGGCGCCGGGCCTCGCTCGTGCCGCCCTCGCAGGCGGGTGGTGGGGAGGCGGACCCTAGCGGGCGCCTCCCCACCCCGGCAAGGGGCGGCTGCTAGTAGCCTTCGCCGATCAGCGGGAAGGCGCTCAGCGCATGGGCCGGCGCCACCGGATGGGCGCGCGACAGGTGGCTGCGCGACAGCTCGCCCAGGTTGCGCGCACCCAGCAGGGCGAGTGCGATGGTGATTTCCTCGTGCAGCAGTTCCAGCACGCGCACCAGCCCTTCCTCGCCGGCGGCTGCCATGCCCAGGCCCGTCATGCGGCCGCAGCCGACGCAGTCGGCCCCCAGCGCGATCGCCTTGACGATGTCCGTGCCGCGATAGAACCCGCCATCGACGATGACGGTGGCGCGGCCCGCGACGGCCTCCACCACTTCCTCCAGCACCTCCATCGAGCCGCGGCCCTGGTCGAGCTGGCGGCCGCCATGGTTGGAGACGTAGATGCCGTTGACGCCGAGCGCCACGGCCGCCGCGGCATCCTCGCCGGTGCCGATGCCCTTCAGGATCAAGGGGATGGAATGCTTGTCCTTGAAGCGCTTCACGTTGTCCCAGTTGTAGGCGGCCTGCCAGTCCATGCCGGTCGCGGCCTGGCGCCACGGCTTCACGAAGCGGTTGGCGAGGTCGCGCTCGCGCCTGGAATAGTGGGCGGTGTCGACCGTGACGGCGAAGGCGAAGTAGCCCTGGTCGATGGCGCGCTTCACATAGTCGTCCTCGAAGGCGTTGTCGCCGCGGACATAGAGCTGGAAGATGCGCGGCGCGTCCGGCCCGGCGGCGGCGACCGCCTCCAGCCCCGGGTTGCAGACCGAGCTCAGCATCAGGGGCGCGTTGGCGCGGCCTGCTGCCTTGGCTGCCGTCGCCCCGCCGCCCGCCTCGAAGGACTCGAGCGAGCCGATCGGCGCCATCATCACCGGCATCGCGATCTTGCGCCCGAACAGGGTCGTGCTGGTGTCGATCGCCGTCACGTCGCGCAGCACGCGCGGGCGGAAGGCCCAGTTGTCGATCGCCTGGCGGTTGCGGCGGAACGTCGTCTCCGTCTCGGTCGCGCCCATCAGATAATCCCAGCGGCCCTTGTCCAGGCGCTCGCGCGCGGCCTTGACGATCTCGTGCAGGGTCAGGAATTCCTCGGCTGCGTCAGCCATGGCGGGGTCTCCGGGTCTGTCGGTGGGGATCGTGGGGAATGCCGGGGTCGAGCCTAGCACCGCCGGGGGCGCTGGCGAACGGAACAATGCATCATCCGCGCGGATGCGGCACTGGAGGCCCGCCTGCCCTACAATTTCTCGGCTGCCACGAACAGCACCAGCGGCGCAAAGGCCCGCTGCAGCCGCAGCCCTCCCATGGCGGCGGCCATGGCCTCGGTCGGCCGCGGCTCGGCGATGGCGCGGATGCGGAATCCGGCGCCCGCCACGGCGTTGACGTAGTTTTCCAGCCGAAGCTGGAAGCGCGGCACCTCCATGTGCTGCGGCCTGCTGCCGTCGCGGTTGGGCGTCGACAGGTGCTCGGCATGGGGACGCTCGTCCCAGTAGTCGGTGACGAGGACGCCGCGGACCTCGCCCTTGCCGTTCCGGGCCCAGCCGGCGCCGTGCCGCCAGAAGGCCGGGTGCAGGACGCTGAAATGCAGCGTGCCGCCGGGCCGCAGGATGCGATGGGCGGCGCGCATGGCGGCGGGCAGGTCCGGCCCGTCCATCAGCGCCATCATCGAGACGGCATGGTCGAAGGCGCCGTCGGCGAATTGGGAAAGGTCGGTGAAGGAATCGAGGCGGTAGTCGATGCCGAGCGGCTCGGCCGCCTCGCGCGCGCGGGCGGCCTCGATCATGCGTCGCGCCAGGTCGATGCCGGTCATGCGTGCGCCCATGCGCGCCAGGAGGCGGGTCGTCCGCCCCTCGCCGCAGCCGAGGTCGATGACGGGGCCACGGCCGAGCGGCGCCAGGAACTGCACGAAGGCCGGCTCGATGAACAGGCTGCGCATCCGGTCCTGGTCGCCGCCGGCATAGGCGATCCATGCGGCCGACTGGTCGTTCCAGGCGGCGGCGACGTCGGCCTCGGACAGCGTGTTCATGCGGGCACCCCTCGACGAATGCCATTATCGCCCGGCCGGGCGGATTGCGAGGGCAATCTTGACAGGACCCCGGAAACCCCCGAAAACCCGGCCTTCGCTGGCGTCCGGGGCGTAGCTCAGCCTGGTAGAGTGCTTGCTTTGGGAGCAAGATGCCCAGCAACAAAAAAACAATTAAATTCAAGGTGTTAGCGACGCCACCGGCATCGCTAACACCTTTTGTGTGTCAGTCGTTGAGTAGAGCTATTCCAAGGTGGCCAGCCAGTCGACCGTCTGCTTACCTCCCCACCGACTGCCGTTGACGCGGTACAATCCAAACGTAAATCCTGTAGAACTCAGTTCGTATATCTGAATAGAGAAGACGTCATCTTTATTTCCCTGAATTGAAGTAAATACTTGTGGCGTAGAGGGAAAAGGTCTTGGGAAATTGATTCGCTCTCGGTAGATATTGTCCGCGGAGCCGAACGTTGTTGTGCCACGCTGCACCAGTTTGGTCAGTCGTTCTTCTCGGATTAGTCGTGTCGAGAGGGAAGAAATTTGGAGATTAAGATTCTTAATTTGACCCGCAATTTTTTGCGCGTCTCGGACGGGCAATTTTTCACTTTGTGGCCAGCGAATATTATATGGGGTCACGGTTGTGTTTATTGAAACGTCTGCGCCCTCAAACAATATTTCGCCTGGCTTTATTGGGGCTCTAGCGCATCTAATCGTAAATGCCCGATCAAAATTAATTTTCCCGAGTGGCTTGTTGTCTGCAATATTCCGATCTCCCAAATCTGATCCAGTGCACTTGACGTGAGCATCGGTGGAAACGCTAGTTATCGTAGTATTGAATGCAGGGTCCTTTTCTAGTTGAACAACTAGATTGGTTTCGCTCATGGATTGGCGCACAATGCGGAGTCCTTTGCTCTCAATCTCCATGCATTGATTCAGAGATTGCAATTTATCGTTACTGACTATGGATGATTGAGTAATGCTGACGTCCATTGTGGCCAGATATTTTGACGTTATATTGCAGAACGATTCAACCCTTTCCTGATTGGTAGAGCCAGTCATAGTTAAGGATGGAATTTTGGCCGCAGCGAGAGCGGCCGTCGCGATACTATTTGCTGTGCCGATGCCAATATTTACTGCCTGTTGGCTAACGGATGCGTCTTGTTTGCACAGATAGCCGTAGGCCGATGAGATTGATTGGGAGCTGTCCATTGACCGGAACTCATCTCGTACTGCGGCCAAATGAACGTCCCTGCAGACGCTTGCTAACGAATTTGACGACACGCACAGCATGACGCCAAGAAGCGCTACGACATATCGCACGAGATCCTCCACCATTGCGGAAGCCAATGATGATGTCGATGCGGCCTGTGTCAACGCCGAATAGTCGCGGCAACGGCCGGTACGTCAGACGTAGTGGAGCAGATCTATCGCTTTCTCACTGCGGCTCGACGCTTGAGCCCATCCGAGATCCCCTCGACGGCGTTTAACGCGCTGCGCACGTCCTCGACCTGGGCGCGGAGATAGCGGGTCGTCGTCTTGATGTCCGCGTGGCCGAGCAGGCGCTGCACGACCTTCAGGTTGCCGGATGCCTTCAGGGTCCGGGTGGCGGTGGTGTGGCGCAGGTCGTGGAAGCGGAAGTCGTGGATCTTCGCCGCCGTCAGCGCGTCCGCCCAGACCTTGCGCCAGCCGTTCTTCGAGAAGGGCCGCCGCTCGCCCTTCGGGGTGCGGCGGCCGGCGTAGCGGTCCCAGCGGCCGCGGGCCGTCGCGTAGGTAAAGACATGGGTCGGGTGGCGCTTCCGCTCGGCCGAGAGGATGGCAAGTGCGGTGCGCACTAGCGGCACGATGTGGACCTTGCCGCCGGGCTTCCGGCTCTTGGTCCGCAACCGCAGGACCTGCTCTTCCCAGTCGACCTTGTCCCAGGTCAGGCCGATGACGTTGCCGAGGCGCTGGCCGGTCAGCAGGGCGAAGCGGACCATTGGCCGGTAGTCGGGCCGCAGGGCGGCCAGCAGGCGCTTTTCCTCGGCCGCCGACAGGGTGCGCTCGGTCTCGTCGGGCTCCTCCAGCAGCAGCTGGCCCCAGTCCGGCATCGCCACCTTGACCTTCGACACGGTCTCGGCGCGGCGCAGCACCCGGCGGAGTAGCTCGGTCTCGCGGTTGACGGAAGCCGGCGCCACCTGACCACGTCGGCGGGCAATGTAGGCGGAGATGTCGCGGGTCTCGAGGCGATCGAGACGGGTGGTCCGGTCGAGGCCGCGCAGGATGTACTGGGTGAGGTAGCGGGTGGTCTCGGCCGAGGCCTGGCGGTGCGCCACCTCCAGCCAGTAGACGCCGAAGGCCTCGTCCAGCGTCATTGTCCGCTGGCGCTCGACCTTCTCGCCGGCGAGCGCCTTGGCGCGGATGGTGGCGGCTAGCCGTTCGGCTTCGGCTTCGTCGTCCGTGCCAAGGCTGTCGCGAAATCGACGACCGTCGATCGTGAAGTTGCAGTACCAGTGCGGCGAGCCCGGCCTCTGCTTGATGATCCGTGCTCGTCTGGCCATAGCCGCCTCTCATCCCGGTAGTGCCCGCGCACGTCGCCCCACCGGTACTTTGGGCGCTTGTTCGGCACGACGTAGGGGATTTTTCCCGCCTTGATGGCGGCACGCAAGTGCCGTTCGGCGACGCCGATCGCGGCGGCCGCCTCCGCCAGCGACAGCAGCGCGTCGTCGTGCAGCTCGTCCGGGTGGCGGCGGGCGGTTGTCATGCGGCGGCCGATGCCGCCTCGGGCGGCGCGTCGAAGATGCCGAGCTGGCCGCGGCAGGGGCGGAAGGGCAGGGCCGCGACATCTGTCAGGACGAAGCCCCAGGGGCCGAAGAACCAGGGGTCGTCCGCGCGCTGGTTGACGCAGGCGATCAGGCGGGCCTGGCCGACGATGCCACCGCGGGCGATCGTCTTCGGCCCGGGCAGCGCGATGCCGGGGAAGGTCTCCGCCACCCACTCGTACCCGTCCTGGTCGACCCGTAGGCCGGCGTGGATCAGCAGCGGGCCGCGGTAGCCGGTGTACCAGCTGCGGTTCTCGACGCGCTTGTGGCCGTGGCTGATCAGCCACGCCCAGGGTTGCTGGATGGAAAGGGCCTTCATGCGTTCACCCATGGAGAGGCGGGACGCGGCATCGAAAACGTCCGTTCCCGCGTTGGCATTTGGACCGAGGTGTCGGCACGAGCGCGCTGGCCGACTGTCCAACTTGAGAGGTGACGATGCTGGAGTTTCCCCCTGATCTGGCCCCTGCTCCCAGCGAGGACCCGCCCGGCGTGACTTTCAGGGCGACTGACGACGGGCGGTCGATTACCTGCCTCATCTCTGAGGACGCACTGCAACAGGTGTTCGGCGCCATGGGGGACCTGCTCGCCACTTACCGCGAGAATGAAGCGCGGATCCAAGCGGCTGCGGCCGACAAGATCGACGCCGGCCGGTGGATGAACACGGACCGTATCAATCTTGATTCTGGTGACTTCAACGACGACGGGCCGATCGTACTGCCGGTCTGAGTAGCTCGGCCTTCGGCCGACCCACTCCGACCTGAGCAAGGCGTCGGTCACGATGCCTCCTTTTCGGCCGCCGCCGGCCAAGTTGTCGATGACGAGCTCGTGGGGGTGGGGCATCGCGACGGCCGCAGCGCTGGATTGGCAGCTAGGGCTGCCCGCAGGGGTGCCATCGCCTCGCCGTAGCCCCACAGGTCGCCGTCGCAGATGTAGGCTGGCCAGGGCCCGAAGTAGCGCGGATTAATCTGCACGCCCTCGCGGATGTAGCCCGCCAGGGCCTCGACGACGGCGCGGAGGGTGCCGCCCTCGGAAAAGTTATGCCAGCCTTCCCGCTGCGTGACGTGGACGTTCCGCCCTGTCTCGCGGTCGACCAGGATCAGGCGACCGCCGGTATCGAAGTCGAACCGGCTGACGCGCTGGTGCTCTTCGCTCCAGAAGAACCGGCGACCGACCTTGGCGATCTCTTCGATCACGGCGTTGGCATGGGCCGCGCGCTCGGTCCTGGTGTAGTCGGCGGCCATCATCGCCCCACCCCCGCCGCCCGGCGGCAGTCGCGCGCGTTGAAATCGACGATCTCCGGGTGCTCGAACCACCAGCGGACGATGCGGCCCAGCGTCTCCGGGTCGCGCGGCACGTCGTCGACGAGGTGCGTCAGCAGGCGGCTGCCGACGCGCAGCGTCGCCTGGTGGCCGCCGTCGTCGCGCACCTCGACGACGAGGTCGACGGGGATGGTGGTCGTGACTGGCACGAAGGGTGGGGACGGCCTGGCGGCCGCCCCCTTTCCTGCTGGAGCGGCGGCCATCAGGCTGCCTTCTCCGGCAGGCCCTTGTAGAGCGGCAGGCCGGTCTGCGACTGGGCGCGGCCGCAGGCCTCGGTGACGGCATCGGCCAGCACGACGTCGGCGCGGTAGAGCTGGTAGAGCCAGGAGATCGAGCCGCCGACGACGCGGTAGCGCAGGCGCACGCCCACCCGGTAGAGGGCGCCGCCGCGGAACACCGGCACCCCGATCAAGAAGAGGTTCGGCACCTTCAGCGGCGCGCCCGCGTCGTCGCGGTGGTCGCTCTCGTAGGCGATCTGCGCTTCGCCAGTCGACAGGTTCACCGCCGACTTGACCCGTGCGTTCTCCACCACCTTCAGCCCGCGCGACAGCTCCAGCAGGCGCTGGGCCGAGGCGAAGGTGCCGCCGAGCAGCCGGCCCAGCTGCGTCACCCGGTCGGCGTCGGCGCTCTCGTCCGTGAAGACCGGCGGCGGCGGCACGTCGCCGATCCGGTCCTCCAGGAACTCGGCGAACTCCGCCTGGTTCATCTTCTCCTCGTCCTTCTCGGCCCAGGCCTTCCACTCGTCGGACAGGGGGAAGGGATAGACGGCGCCGTGCCGCCCGAATCGCGCCGCGCCCTCCGGCCCGGCCTGGTGGTAGTCGAAGACCGCCGTCAGGCCAGGCGCCTCGGGCGTGGTGTCGGCGAACAGCGCCGAGCCGTCGTCGCGAAAGCGCAGGGTCAATGCGATAAAGCTGTCGAGGTCCTGCAGCGTCGCCTGGCCCGCCCGCCGCTCGGGCGCGCCGCGCCACTCGTCGACGAACGGCTTGGTGCTTTTCAGCTCCAGGCCTCTGGGCACGACCACGACCTGTGCCGTCTCGGTGCTGCCGTTCTGCAGGCCCAGCGGGTAGGCGTGGACGTGATCCTTGGCAAAGGCGAGTGCGGCCTGCACGTCGCCGGCATGGTTGGGTTCGGCCATCCTGGTGGTCTTCTCCTGGGGTTGGGCGGGTGGTCAGACGGACCGGACTTCCCGCCGGTCGTCGATGCTGCGCAGCGGCAGCTCCTGTTGCCGCGGGTTGCGGCGCGACAGGTGGTTTTCGGGCGTCGTCCAGAAGACGGACTTGGCCCGCTCGGACTTCGGCAGCTTGATCTTGTATTCGGCCCGCACTTCCAGCAGGCCGTTGTCCAGCTTGAAGCCGATGGTCAGCGCCAGCGTGGCCGACGGCTTGCCCCCGCGGTCGCGGACGTGGTTCTCGAGCGCAGCTACGATCTCGACCAGCTGGTCGGACAGGTCCTGGTGGAGTTCGCCATCCTCGGCGGTGCCGATGAACTGCGCGAAGGTGTGGATGTGGTCTTGGCTCATGCTGCCTCCGGGGGCGTGGGGTCGGTGCCGTGCCAGGGGCCGGCGCAGGGGTGGAGGTCGACGCGGAGCGCGGCGACGGTCGCCGGCGCCAGGCCGTCGGCATCGAAGGCGACTTGCAGCGCCATCCAGCATCCGCCCGTCACCGTGCCGTACTGGCCGGTCGGCAGGTGCTGCACGCGGTCGCCGCGGGCCAGCGGGGCCAGGCGCTCCACTTGGTCGCGGCGCACCGTCAGGTCGCTGCCATCGTCGCTGAGGGTGACGACCAGCCCGCCGCCGGCCAGGCGCCGGGCGATGGTGGCGGCGACGGGCCGCATGCCCGGCCGGCGCAGCCGCACGCGGTCGCCGATGCCGATCGAGGCGTCGGCTGCGGCCGGCGGCAGGCCGCGGGCCGCGCGCGCGACCGCGAGCGACACGACGGGGCCGAGGGTGAGGAGGCCGGCGGTCACCACGGGATCTCGCTGTCTTCCCCGGCCTCGCGGAGGGTGGCAGAGACCAGCGACTGGATTGCCAGCGCGAGGCCGCCGGCCGACTGACCTGCGCCGGTCACCGCCGTCCGCAGTTCCCGCCGCAGGCGGCGGTTCTCTTCGAGCATCCGACCGAGGCGGACTTCGAGGTCGTGCACACGGCTGTGCAGGGCCGCGTTGTCGCGCTTCAGCCGGGTGTCGGCGGTCGTGGGCTCGGCGCCCTCGGCGTCGGCGGGTGGCGGGGCGGGCCGTCGCTTGCTCATGACATCACCATCTGGGTCAGGTGGAGGAGGAGGGCGCGGCCGACCGTCACCCCGGCGGCCCAGGCCGCCGTCAGGGCCAGCACCAGGCGCAGGCGCCAGGCGTGGCGGGCGAGCGTGGCTGCCGCCCGGGTGGCCAGCCGCCGGGCGATCGCGCGCCAGTCGGGCCGGTCGAGCGGCCGGGTCCGGTCGGCGCGGGGGCCGGGTGCGGGTGGCCAGCCGGCGAGGCTGGCGGGGTCGAGGGCAACCATCAGGCGGCGTCCATCATCCGCCGGGCCGGCACGCGGATGCGCGGGCGGGACCGGGCGGCGATCTCGATCGGCGCCGCCGCATCCAGCAGGCGGGCGGCCATCGCGCAGGCGGCCTCGCGGCAGCGGTCGAGCTGCTCGCGCGTCCAGCCCAGGCCGATCAGGTAGGCGTCGGTCACGCAGTCGTCGTGATCGGCATACAGGGCGGCGATGTCGCGGGCGAGCGTGCCGACCTCGTCCTCGCCGCCCCGCAGCGGCGGCGGTGCCGGCGCCGGGCTGGCGGCCGCGGCACCACCGTGCCGGCGGTGCCAGTCGGCCTCGGCCAGCAGGGCGGCCTCGTAGTCCGCCTGGGGGATGTGGCCGTCGCGGGAGAGGTGCAGCTCCTCCAGCGGCGACAGGGTGAGGGGGGCGATCTGCATTATTCCGCACTCCACGCTGGACAGTTAAACCCGGATAGGTTGAATTGCGGGCGCGCACGACGGGTGCGGGCCGCAGGGGAGGGACCGATGGGCAAGCTGATGCTGGTGGTGGGCGGGATCGCGCTGGTGGCCCTGATGGCCGGCGCGCGCGAGCCGCAGGACGTGCGCCCCGCCCTGGCACCGCAGTTCGCGGCGATGGATGCGCGGGCCGAATGCGTCGGCCGCGGCGTCGCCTACTACCGGGCGATCGGCTCGTACCCCCGGCTCAGCGGTGGCGCCGATGCCGCGTCGACCGCCTACGATCTGTGCCAGCGGTCGCCGCTGGCGTTCTGAATTCTCGGACAAGGCGCTCGCTCCGCAGGCCGTGTGCGGAACGATGTACTAAACTTCCGCACAAACAGCAACGGAATTTCCGCACACCCCGCCCGTTGCGCGTGCTGGCCGCGAAATGGCAAGGTTTCTCGCCATTTCGTGGGGTCGGGATGCGGGCGTTCGGGGTGATCTTCGCGGTGGGGTGCCTCGCCTTCGGCCTCTTCGTCGCCACGCAATGGACGTTCGTGTCGATCCAGCCGATCGGCGCGCTGCCCGAGGGGGCGACGTTGGTGGTCTGGCGGCGGGGAAAGATGCAGTTGTTCGACGGGCCGGACGCGCTGTGCCAGCGCAAGATGGGCGGCGTCAGCCTGCTGTGCCGCGGCATGGCCCTGGCGGCCTTCGTGGGGCCTGACAAGCCGATCGCCCGGCTGCCCTACATCGATTTCGTCTACAGCCTGTCGACGGGCGGCGCTCGGTTCGAGCGGTAGCGGCGATGGAACTGCTGCTCATCTGGCTGGTCATGGGCGCGATCGTCGCCATGATCGCCTCGTCCAAGGGGCGCAGTGCCGGCGCCTGGTTTTTCTACGGCGTCCTCGTCTGGCCGATCGCGCTGGTTCACATCCTGCTCACGCCGCGTCCGACGGCGGTGGCCGACGAGCGGGTGATGGCGACCGGCGATCATCGCCGCTGCCCGTACTGCGCCGAATTGGTGCGCAAGGAAGCGATCGTCTGCCGCCATTGCGGGCGCGACATCGGCCCGAACGAGGGCGCGGCGCCCGCCCGGGTCGATGATCCGCCGCTCCCGCTTCAGGTCGGCTCGCGCGTCTCCAGCCAGCGGTTCGGTGCCGGCACGGTGCGAGAGATTGCGCCACTCGGCATCACCGTCGAATTCGACAAGGCGGGCCCCCAGATGCTGCCGCGCGGCGCCCTGCGGCTGATCGTCGAGGGCTAGCGCCCCCGGCCGACCGGGGTCACTTCCACTTCCACAGGCCGATCACGCGACCCTGCAGATGGGCCTCGCCGATGGCGCGCTCGTAGCTGTCGTAGCGCGTGTTGTCGGAGCTGATGCGCACCGTCGGCGGCTCGCTGAAGGCGATGTGCTGCACCCGCTTGAGCGCCAGGCCCAGGCCGTCGAACACCACGAACACCCCGGGTGGCGTCGGCACCGTGTCGCTGGTGTCGACCAGTACCTTGGTGCCGGGCGGAAACTCCGGCTCCATCGAATCGCCGAAGACGCTGATGATGCGAAGCGCGCCCATGGGCGCGGTCGTCTGCGCCTGCAGCATCGGCGCCGGCAGCTGCCACAGGCGCGAGCCGGGATCGTCGATCATCGCCTCGCTCAACTGCACACCGCCCGCGCCGGCGCGGATATCGAGTTCGGGAACCCCGGCTAACCCCTCGGGCACCTCGGGCTGCGGACGCCGCCGCTTGCGTGCCCGCTCCTCCGCGCCATCCGGCGTGACCAGGCCGGACAGCGCCATGACCTCGTCGTTGGTGATCGGCGGCTCGCCGAGGCCCGCGAGGAGCTCGGCCATCGGCTTGGTCAGTTCGGCCGGCAGGTAGGGCCGCTTGTAGTCGTTTTCGTAGAACGCGTACCCGCTGGGGCTCTTGCCGAGCTCGCGGGCGACATCGCGGACGGTGAGGCCGGCCCGCTCGCGCAGGGCTTTCAGGGCCAGTGCGGACTCGGATTGTTTTGCCATGCGGCGGATTGTGCGGAATTCCCGCACGCTGTCAGTGCGGAAATTCCGTTGCTGGTTGTGCGGAAGTTCGGTACAAGGGCACATGGCTGCCGTTCAAACCATCATCGACCGCTTCGGCGGGGTCCGCAAAATGGCCCGGGCGCTCGACCTCGGGGCCAGCACGATCCAGGGCTGGAAGCAGACCGGCTTCGTGCCGTCGCCGCGCATTCCCCAGATCATCGCGGCCGGCCGCGCCCAGGGCATCGACCTCGCCCCGGCCGACTTCTTCGACCCGGAGGCGGCGGCCCCAACCTCGGAGGCCGCGTGATGTCGTCGTCCGATCATGGCGGCATTCTGCCGCCGCACCGCTCGCCTGTCCGTTGCGAACCGCAGGCAAATTTCGCGGCGGAGATCGCCGCCCGGCGGCAGGCGCTGCTGGCCGAGACCGGCCGCATCATCCACGAGGGCCGGACCCCGCGCCCCGTCGACCCGCTGGTCGAGCGGCTGCGCGCGATCGGCCGGGGGCAGGGATGACCAAGCTCCGCCCCGCGGGCTCGCTGAAGCAGGCCGTGATGCAGCTCATCGGCGGGCTGGGCGCGGATGCGCCGGGCGTCGCCGGCAAGTCGCTGCGCCGGCTGCACGAGTGGTCGGACCCGGACGTGGCCGACCACCCGCCGGTCGATGTCTGCCTGGCGCTCGACCGGGCGATGCGGGCGCAGGGCCTCGGCACGCCGATGCTGGATGCCTACCGGCTGCTGGTTGGCATGCCGCCGGGCGGCGGCCTGATGGAGGCGATGGACGCGCTGCTGGTGCAGCTGCTGATCGAGACCGGCGAGCTGGCGGCCGAGCATCGCGCGGCCGAGGCGGACGGCGTCGTCTGCCGCGTCGACCGCGCCCGCATCCTCGACCAGCTGGCCGACGTGCGGGCCAAGCTCGACCGCATCGCGCTGGCCTTGGCGGAGCCGGGCCAGTGACCAACCATTCCCAAACGCCGTCGGCCGAGCCGCTGCGCGCAGCCCCCCGTGCGCGGCGGCTTCCTCCCGGCCACGGCGCGCGCGCCGGAGGGGCATCGCCCCTAGTCCGAGCAAGCCGCTCCGGCGCGCATCTCTACCTGACGACGATCCGAGACACCGCTGCGCAGATCGCGGCGGCACGAGGTGGAGTGACTGGTGCGCACCCCGTCGACCACGAAAACGGGAAACGGTGCGCAGGCTACGGCTGCCTGCCGGCTGCGATGCCGGCGCGAAAGAGGCCGGGGGCGGTGCGAGCCCGCCCAGAGGATCGCTGGCAGGCCGATGCGATCCCCAGCCGGTGGAAGGCCGGCCGCCCACGCTCGGGCGTTTCCTCCCCAGCCTCGCGGCCGGCGCCGGGTAGCGCCGGCACCGGCCGCGCCTTTTCTGGAGGTGGCCGGTGATCTGGATTCCGACCAGCAGCGGCCGGCGCTTCTGCCTGTCCGAGCCGTGTGCGGCCGACATCGAGCCGGAGGACATCGCCCACGCCCTGGCGATGATCTGCCGCTGGGGCGGGCATGTTCGGGACTTCTATTCCGTGGCCGAGCATTCGGTGCTGGTGGCGACCGCGGTCGAAAACCGGTGGCCGAAGCGGCTGGATCTGCATCTGTGGGCGCTGCTGCACGACGCGGCGGAAGCCTACGTCGGCGATGTCACGGCGCCGCTGGGCCGGCTGCTGCCCGATCATGCCGCCGTGGAGCGGGCCGTGTTCGCGGCGGTCGCCGAACGCTTCTGCCTGCCGCCGGTGCTGCCGGCGGAAGTGCGGGTCGTGGATGCGGCCATCCTGATCGACGAGGCGCAGGCGCTGCTGCCGGCGCATGACGCCGACGCGCTGCTGCCGGTCGGGCTGCCGATCGGGTGCGAGATCGAGTGCTGGTCACCGAAGTGCGCCCGGACGACTTGGCTTGCCTTCTTTGAGCGCCTCCACACCGGCTACTCGGAGGCCGGCCGATGAACTGCACCGACCGCTACCTGGCCGACGCCGCCCGCGCGGCCGCGGCCCGCCGGCGCGACCGCCGGTTCGCCGCGATGGAGCGGGCCGGGCGGCGGGGTGCCGCGTGGCTCGCAGCGGTGGCCGTGCTGCTGGCCGGCCTGCGCCTGCTGGGGCTCGCCCGATGAGGCGCCAGGCGACGATGGCCGAGCTGGCCGCCTACTGGGCGGGGCGTCAGGCGCGCGGGCAGGGGTTGCCGGTGCTGCACTGTCCGGCGGCCGCCCATCGACAGATGGCCTGCTGGATCGAGGGCTGGTTGGCAGCCCACCACGTTTCCGCCGAGGCCGGGGAAATCAACGACTTGCGGTTGTTCCCCGTGCAACGCGACGGGGCGATCTGGCAGCCGGCCGAGTTCCTTTTCCTGGAGCCGGCGCGCCGCGACGGGCTGTCGTCAGCCGGCATCGGCCGCCTGCTCGGCCGCGGCGAGCGCTCGATCCGGGTGCAGGCCTGCCGGCTGAAACTGCCGGGCCACGACGATCGCCGGCGGAAGCACGCGGCATGACGGACGTCCTGTCCGGCAGCCAGAAGTGGGTGCGGGGCATCATCCCGGATGCCGTGAACCGCCCGCGCGACGACTTCTACCCGACGCCGCCATCGGCCACCGAGGCCTTGCTGGCGGTCGAGGACTTCTCGGGCCTGGTGTGGGAGCCGGCCTGCGGCGACGGGGCGATCACGCGCGTGCTGCAGGCGCGGGGGCTGGAGGTTGTCTCCAGCGACCTGATCGACCGCGGCTTCGGCCAGGTGGGTGTGGACTTCCTGCTCGACTACCGCACGCGGGCCGACTGCATCGTCACCAACCCGCCTTTCAAGCTGGCCGAACCCTTCATCCGCCACGCGCTGGGCCGCGTGCCCGGCAAGGTCGCGATGTTCCTGCGGTTGGCCTTCCTCGAAGGCATCGCCCGGCGCCGGCTGTTCCAGGGCACGCCGATCGCGCGCGTCTGGGTCTTCTCGTCTCGCGTGGCGCTCGCCCGGAACGGGGAGGCGATGGCCAACGGCGGAATGATCGCCTTTGCCTGGTTCGTCTGGGACCCGGCGCATGCCGGCCCGCCCGTCCTGGGCTGGCTGCCGTAGGTCCATCAAGGGGGGGCATCGCGATGCGAGTGGAACCGAGAGAGCGGCCGATTGTGGCCGAGCCCGATGTGCTGGAGCGGGACCCGGCGGTGCAGGCGCTCGTCGTGCGGCTCTACCGCGACGAGGGGATGTCCGTCACCTCGGTGGCGGAGCGGGCAGGGCTGATGCGCGGCAAGGCGACCCGGGTCGCCAACGACCGGGTGCGGCGCATACTGGTGGCGGCGGGCGTGCCGCTGCGCGCGGTCGAGGTGCCGCGCTACGACGCGGCGGTGGCCGACGCGGTGCCGCGCCAGCTGGCGCCATGGCCGGCCGAGGCGCGATTCGACCAGGAGGTCGCGGACCGCGAGGCCGGCGTCTACGGGCGCGTGGCGCCGGCCGCGACGCATGTCGATCGCGCGTCGTCGGCGGCGTGGGCGGCACTGTGACCGGCCTGGTGGACCTGGCCGCGCTGAAGGCGGCCGTGCCCCTCGACGGTCTGATCGGGCAGCGGGTGGCGCTCAAGCTGCGCCGCGCCGGGGAGTGGGTGGGCAAGTGCCCGTTCCACCAGGACAAGACGCCGTCCTTCAAGGTCGACGGCAAGGGCTTCTACAAGTGCTTCGGGTGCGACGCCAAGGGCGACCACCTGTCGTGGCTCCAGGCGATCGACGGGCTGGACTTCGCGGCCGCCGTGCGGGTGCTGGAGGAGATGGCGGGCGGGGCGGCACCCCGGATCGGTGCCTCTCGCCTGCCGCCGCCGCTGGCAGAACAGGCGGCCGAGCGGGTCGACGACGAGGCCAAGCGCCGGGCGATGGCGCTCGCCATCTGGCACCAGGCGGTGCCGGCGGCGGGCACCCCCGTCGTCGCCTACCTGGCGGCGCGCGGGATCACCCTGCCGCCGCCGGACACGCTGCGCTTCCATCCCGGGCTGTGGAGTGCCGACGCCGGTTGCAGCTTGCCGGCGATGGTGGCGGCGATGGCGGGGCCGGACCGGCGGATCAACGCCGTCCACCGCACGTTCCTGCGGCCCGATGGCAGCGGCAAGGCCGAGGTCGCCCGGCCCAAGATGATGCTGGGGCTGGCGGGCGGCTCGTCCATCCGCCTGGCGCCGATCGACCGGGAGACCGGCCTGCTGGGCGTGGCCGAGGGGATCGAGACGGCCCTCAGCGTGATGCAGCGGCCGGCCCTCGCGGGCCTGCCGGCGGGCATCCCGGTGTGGGCGGCGGGATCGCTGGGTGCCATCGCCGGCGCCGGCCTGCCGGGCGACCAGGGGCCGGCGCACCCGACCAAGCCCGGCGTCCGCCTGCCCTCGCACACGCCCGACCTCGGCCGGCCGGGCATCGTCCTGCCGCCCGAGGTGCGCCACGTCGTCATCCTCGCCGACGGCGACGGCGACCGGCCGTCCCAGGCCGCCCTGATCGAGCGGGCGATCCGCCGCTGGCAGCGCGGCGGGCGGCGGGTGACGGCGGTGTGGCCGGATGCCGGCGGGGACTTCAACGACATGCTGGGGAGGGATCCGTGAACCTGCGCATCCTGAAGAAACTGTCGAGGCGCGCGGCCCCGCTGCTGCCCCATCTCACCGATCACCGGCAGCAGTTCCGGGCCGAGCGCGGGGAGAACTACACCGGCCTGCTGATCACGGCGCGCAAACACTTCGAGCGCACGCGATCCGTGCACGCTGAGGTCTGGCGCCAGAGAGAGTTCAAGACGCCGGCGCGGGATGGCAACGGCTGGATTTTTCACGCGCCACCCGACCACCCCCGAAAGGGGACGATCATGGTGGGCGCCATGAGCGGCGGAGAAGAGTCCGAGTGGTCGGAGGAAACGGCTTGGGAAGCGCTCCGTGAGATCGTGTTCTGGCACTACTGCGAATGGGATCCGGGCACCGATAATCTCGTTCCTCTACGCTGCCTGCGAAGCCCCTCAGACATCTTCCGCGCGGCTGACGAGATGCTCGTGGCTGGCGAAGTCAGCCGACTAGAATGGCTGGCGTCCCGCTCGCCGGCCACCTGACCCATGTCCAGCGCTGGTCTGATGCCCGACGCCCGGCCGGCCGTCGGGACGCCCCCACCAACCCCGGCCGATGACCCGGCGCTGGATTGGCTGCTGGGCGGCCTGCCGCGCAACGACATGGGAAATGCCGAGAGGGCCATCGGCCGATTCGGGCGGGACCTGATCTTCTGCCCCGAGATGGGGTGGCTCGCCTGGATCGGCACGCACTGGTCGCTGGAGCGCGGGACGCAACTGGCGAACCTGATCGTGCAGCGCACGGCCGAGCTCATCAATGCCGAGCTGGCAGCCCGGCAGGACCCGACGCGCTACCCGGCGGACGATACCGTGTGGCCGGCGAAAGAGCAGGGTGCGCATCTCGCCTGGGCGGTGGCGACGGGGGACGTGCGACGGCTCAACGGCATGCTGCGGGTGATGGAGCATCGGCTGACGATCGCGCCCAGGGCGCTCGATGCCGACGCCTGGATCCTGCCCGTCGCCAACGGCACGCTCGAGCTGCGGTCGACCGCGGCTTCGGCCGATGGCGGCATCGCCTTTCGCGAGCACCGGCGCGACGACCTGACGACGCGGTCCGCCCCCGTCGCCTACGACCGGGAGGCGACCTGCCCCAAGACGATGGCGTGGCTGCAGCACATGCAGCCCGACCCGGAGATCCGCCTCTTCATGCAGCGGGCGGCGGGCTACGCCTTGACCGGCACCACGGGCGAGCAGTGCGCCTTCCTCTTCCTGGGCGAGGGGGCCAACGGCAAGTCGACCTTCGTCAACCTCATCCGCGGGGTGCTGGGCGACTATGCCGGCACGCTGCCGGTCGAGACGCTGCTGGAAGATGAACGCGGCCGCAGCGGCAGCCAAGCGGCGCCCGAGCTGTCGCGCCTGACCGGCGTGCGCGTGGTGTTCGCGGCCGAGCCCGAGAAGAAACGGCGGCTGTCGACGTCGGCCATCAAGAGCATGGCCTCGGGCGAGCCGATGCTCGTGCGCGAGCTGAACAAGCCGTTCTTCGAGCTCGACGTGCAATTCAAGGTGATCATGTCCTTCAACCGGCGGCCGCAGGTGCCGACCGAGGACGAGGGCATGTGGCGGCGCCTGCGCCTGGTGCCCTGGCCCGTCATCATCCCCAAGGACGATCGCATCCCGGACCTCCATCTCCGCCTGCTGCGGGAGGAGGCGCCGGGCATCCTCAACTGGATGCTGGATGGGCTGCGGGTCTGGAAGGAGACGGGCCTGGCGGCACCCGAGGCAGTGCTGGCGGCCACCGACAGCTATCGCCAGGACCAGGACCCGATCGGCGAGTTCCTGGGCGATGTCACCATGGCGATGCCGTCCGCCTCGGTGACCGCGGCCGACCTCTACCGCGCCTATCAGCGCTGGTGCACCCGCAACGCCCAAGAGCCGCTGCACATGCGCACCTTCGGCCGCACGCTGGGCGATCGCGGCATCGTGCGGGGCAAGAGCTCCATCATCATCTACCGCGGCATCACGCTGCGGGCGGAATGGCAGCCGCCCTATGACGACTGATCGCCGGGGCCGGGCCCTCCCCCGCGCCCCCTCCGGGCCGTAGGCCGCTCCCGTTTCCTCCCGTTCCTCCCGCGCCACTCCCCAACCAAGTCATTGATATTGCGACGAGGCGGGAGGAACGGGAGCAAGGGCGGAACCTCCCTACACATGAGGGGGGAGGGCGCGCGTAGCCCCTTCATCTGTCTTTCTTACTCCCGTTCCTCCCAAAAAGGAGAAAAGCAGTGCAAGTTGAAAGGGTTAGGGCACGGGAGGAAGCGAAAGCGGTTCGTCCCGTTGGTCCCGTTGGTCCCGCGGCCGGTGTCCGGCGGGTGGGCGACGTCGAGGCGGTGCTGGCCTGGGCCTACCAGGAACAGCGGGTGACGTGGGTCGAGGCGCGGGCAGGCGGCGTCGGCGGCGGCGGCGACCCGTACTCGGCCTGCCGGGTCGATGGCGGCGGGCGGGCGTCCTGCCAACTGCACCCGGACGCCGAGGCGATCCACGATGCCGTGCTGCGGCTGCCGGACTGGCGGATGCGACTGGTAATCGCCCATTCCAAGGCCGGCACCCGGCCGCAGGTCTATGCCGGCAACCGCCCGCGGTGCGAGCCGGTGATCGTCGGCCAGTTCCGCGACGGGCGGCCGAGGATTGAGATCGAGTACGACAAGCGGCGCCATCCCATCTGGTGCGCCGTGCGCTACCGCGGCTTCGACGAGGACTATGCCGGCGACCGCCGCGACTACCGCGAATGGCGCCTCGGCCTGATGGAGTTGCTGCCGGCGCTGGCCCGGCTCGCCACCTGGCGCGTCACCGGGCCAGCGGCGCCGGAACGCCCGTGGGGCTAAGTCACGAATGCGCTTGACTTTGCGAAGTCAAGCCGCGAAGGTGGGTAAGATTTCGCGCTACCTGCGGCCGGGGACCACCATCCCCGGCCGCACGCGCGTCCGGCCCACCCATCGCCGGCCCCGGCCGACCGATGCCGCCACCCCCCATCCGGGTCCTTTCCGCGCCCCGCGCAACACGGGTGCCGGAGCCGCGGGTTTGCGCCAGTGTCGGGCTGAATAGTTGGGTTAAGCCGGGGTTAGGAGGTTAAGCGATGCAGGTTAACCCCGCCGCGGCAGCGATGCCCCAGCCGGGGCCGCCGCGCATCGTCTCCAAGGCCGAGTACGCCCGCCACCGCGGCTGCTCGGCGCCCTACATCTCGAAGCTGATCCGCGACGAGAAGCTGACCCGTCCCGCACTCCTGCCCGACGGCCGCATCGACCGCGTGGTCGCCGACGCGCAGCTCCAGGCCCGGCGCGAGCGGGCGACCGACGAAGACCCGCTGCTCCAGCCGCCGCCCGCCGCCGTCCCGGCCGAGGATGCCGAGGCCGAGGGCGACGAAAGCCTTGTCGCCCTGCGCAAGGAAGTGGCCCGCGAACAGCGCCGCAAGCTCAAGCGCGAGAACGACGAGGCCGAGGGCCGCCTGGTCGACGCCGCCGCCGTCCGCCACCGCGAGGAAACCGCCGCCCGCATGACCCGGGACGCGCTCCGCCGCCTGCCGGCAAAGGTTTCCGGCCGCTTGGCGGTCGAGACGAACGAGACCGAGATCCGCGCCATCCTGCTGGTGGCGATCGACGAGCTGCTGGCGGACGCCGCCGACGCCCACGCCCACGAGGCCGCGGCGAACGACGAGGACGACGGGGGAGGGGACGATGCTGGCATCCGCTAAGTCCACCGTCCACGTCGCCTGGTCGCGCGGCCTGCGCCCGGACCCGATCGTCACCGTCGCCGAATGGGCCGAGCAGCACCGCCGCATTCCGGAGGAGACCTCGCCCATCCCCGGCCGCTGGCGCAACGCGACGACGCCCTACCTGGTCGAGCCGATGCGCCTGGCCTCGCCCAGCCACCCGGCCCGCCGCGTCACCCTGATCAAGTCCGCCCAGATCGGCGGTAGCGAGCTCATCACCAACTTCCTCGGCACCGTCATCGACACCGCCCCCGGCCCGACGCTGGTGGTGCATCCCACGGTCGAGGCCGGCAAGGACTGGACGGCCGAGAAGTTCGACGCCGCCATCCAGGCGACCCGCCGCCTGCGCGATCGCGTCGCCGACGGCAACAGCCGCGACAGCCGCGGCTCGACCATGAAGCGCAAGCGCTTCCCCGGCGGCTTCATCATCGTGACCGGGGCGAACAGCACACGGGCGCTCCGCCAGCGCTCCATCCGCTACGTCGTGAAGGACGATTGGTCGGACTGGCCGCAGGATGTCGACGGCCAGGGCGACCCGGACAAGATGGCCGACGCCCGCCAGATCGCCTACGAGGACACCGGCACGGCCAAGTCCGTGCAGGTCTCGACGCCCACCGTGAAGGGCGCCTGCCGCGTCACCAAGGCGTGGGAGGCCTCCGACCAGCGTCGCTACCTGGTGCCCTGCCCGCACTGCGGCTGGCGCCAGCACCTGCGCTTCCGCCCCGACACCGAGGGCCGCGGCGGCCTGCGCTTCGACCCCACGCCCCCCTTCCAGGCCCGCTACGCCTGCGAGGATTGCGGCTCGCTCATCGACCACCACGAGAAGCGCCAGATGCTGGCGAAGGGCGCCTGGCTCGCCACCAGCCCCGGCCCCGGCCGCCAGCCCGGCTTCGCCCTGAACGCCCTCTATTCGCCCTTCGTGTCGTGGGACAAGGTCGCCGAGGAGTTCGTGGCCGCCCGCGACGATCCCCACCTGCTGAAGACGTTCGTCAACTTGTGGCTGGGCGAAGCCTGGGAAGAAAAGGGCGACGCGCCGGAGTGGGAGGGGCTGAAGAAGCGGGCCGAGGACTACCCGATCGGCATCCTGCCGGTGGGCGCCGCCCTCGTCACCATCGGCATCGACGTGCAGAAGCGCGGCCTTTACTTCGAGGTGGTGGCCTGGGGGCCGGGCAAGACGAGCTGGTCGATCGACTTCGGCTACATCGAGGGCGACACCGACGAGGACCCCTCGACGGGCGCCGTCTGGGCAGCACTGGACGAGGTCTACCAGCGCACCTGGCCGACCGCCGGCGGCAACCGCATCGGCTGCGACATGCTGGCGATCGATGCCGGCTACGCCACCCAGCAGGTCTATTCCTGGGCCCGCGCCCGGCCGCGGGTCATGGCGGTGAAGGGCACCGACGGCTGGGACCGCGCCGTGCTCGGCCAAGCGACGCCGCAGATGGTGAACTACCGCGGCAAGAAGATCGCCAAGGGCGTCCTGCTGTGGCCCGTCTACACCTGGAACCTGAAGTCCGAATTCTACGCCCAGCTCCGCAAGCCCGGCCCGGCACCGGGTGCCGAGGAATGGCCGGCCGGCTACTGCCACTATTCGACCCTGCACCCGGACGGCTTCTTCCAGCAGCAGACCGCCGAAAGCCTGATCGAGCGCGAGGTGAAGGGCCGCCTGAAGCAGGAATGGAAGGTCTCAGGCGACAACCACTATCTCGACGCCCGCATCTACGCCATGGCCGCCTTCCACCGCGCGGCCCGCCGCCTCGGCGTCCTCTACAACGACCTGGCGGTGTGGGCCGCCCTGATCGAAATGCGCGGCAGCGTCCGCCCGCCCCAGGCCGAACTGCCGCTCGACGGTGCCGCCCCGGCCGGCGCCCCGCCGCGCGTCTCGGCCCCCGTCCCGGCGCGGCCGAGCCCGCGCCGCATCATCCAGTCCAGCTACGTCGGAGGGTAGGGGCCATGGCCTGGACGCAAGCCCAGCTCGACGAGCTGAAAGCCGCCTACGCCTCCGGCGTCATGCGCATCCGCCATGAGGATCGCTGGGTCGAGTACCGCTCGGGTGCGGAGATGGAGCGGGCGATCGCGCGAATCGAGGCAGAGTTGGCGGGTGCGTCCGGCACCCTGCGGGTCCGCCAATATCGGCTCTATCAGGACGGGAAGGGACTATAATCCGAATGCATCTGCGTCCGGCGGACCCGGCTGGTGTTCTGGTCCGGGTATGCAGGTCGGGTCGGCGCGGTAGAGTATCGGGCTTAGGTTCAGCGCGGACTCGAGTGGTCCGCTAAGTTGATACATTCTTGGCGCCTTGCCGAAGTTGAAGAGGCGGAACAGCCTGTAGGTACCTTCGAGTTCGGCCGCAGTACGAAGCTCGTGGGCTGTCAGGTAAAACGGCGTGTTAATATTCTGTAGCGTCGTCTTCACCTCGATCCTGAGCGGTTGGCCCTCGTTGCTGAACGAAGATATGTCGTAGCCTGCGCCATCGCCGTCCAGCTCTGACACCCAGCGAACGCGTGCGGCAAGGTCTGGTCGTCCGGCTGCCCGCAGGCGCTGTTGCTCGACTTCGAGGATGTATTTTTCACCGGCACGACCCAAAGTCCGGTTCATAGCCTCGCGCTGGGCGAGCGTCCCTGGTGCAGCAGTTCTGGTGTTTCCGCGAGTGGGGCTACGGGGCGGCAGTTGGGGCGGCGGCACGATCAGTTCGTCGAACGACAGCAACTTGGGCTGTGGTACCTCGTCCACGGCGCCAATCGGAGACAATCCGGCGAGCGCCTCCAGGAGCAGGACGGTCAACGACTGCTGGTAGTGCGCTGATGGTAGATACCCGCGTATCCACGGCAGACCCCGTTCCGAAAGTATTGCTGAGATGTTCTGGTGTTTGCGCTCTATCGCGCCTTCCGGTCGGGCAATCGTACCAGCGAGTGCAAGGCGATATTCGGTCTTGGAGTAGCTCTCGCCGGCGAGCTCTTTACGCAGCATCTGAAGGTAGCTGTCGATCGCGGCATTCATTTCGGCTGGCGTCCAATCACCGCTACCGCCAAGGTCGGTAGTCTGTGTCGTGGCCAGCAATGCGTCCAATGCTTCTGCCTGGTCGTCGCTTAGGGTAAAGCCGCTCGCCTGCGCAGCGATTTGCTCCGGTCGGAGAACGTCGCCGATCTGTTCGCGCGTCAACAGGGTGGTCTGGCAGGGATCGACGAAGCGACTGAAGCGGACGTTCACCATCATCGGCCCCGTTCCGGCCGGGAGGGTTGGATCGCGGTAGGGTTCCCCAACCACGGTGCCGACACCGAAAATTCCGTTGTTTCCGCCTTGCCGCAGCAAAAATGCCCGCTGGCCGTCAAATGCTTGGCGGAACGCTTGGATACGCCACGGCTCAACGAGTTCGCCGGATTTGAAGTCGCGGACCATGCGCCTGACATCGTCGTAAGGCCAGCCGCGTTGGGTCCAGGTGAGCAGGAGGGCGGTCATGGAAACTCCGAAAGCCAGCGATCGCCGAAACGGCACCGCGTTGCCGGCATGGCCACCAATTGAACTGGAAGCAGGGGGGCGAACGCAATGGTAGCAGTTACCGATGCAGCGAAACCCCGCATCCGCGTCGCCGCGGGCGATCTGTCGGGCGCCTCGGCGCGCCTCGTCGTCCGCAACCAGGCCTACGAGGGCGCCCAGTCGTCGCGCCGTCTGCGCTCCTGGACGGCGACCTCGGCCCACGTCAACGCCCTGCTGGCCAACGCCGGTCCGACCCTGCGCAACCGCCTGCGCCAGATGGTGCGGTCCAACCCCTACCTGCGCCGCGGCCGCGCCTCCTACCGCTCGAATCTGATCGGCACCGGCATCATGCCGTCGCCCGGCCTGGCCGACGACCCGAAGCGCCGCGCCCGCCTGCGCCGCGCCTGGTCGCGCTGGATCAGGAAGGCCGACCATGACGGCCGGATGGATTTCTACGGCATCCAGCGCCTGGTGGTGGGCGCGATCTTCACCGCCGGAGAGTGCTTCGTCCGCCTGGTCTACCTGTCGGCGGCCGAGGCGCGCCGGTCGGGCATGGAGATCCCGATGCGCCTCCAGGTGCTGCGGGCCGAGATGGTGCCGCTCGACAAGACCGAGGCCCTGGCCAACGGCAACTGCATCCGCTGCGGCATCGAGTTCGACCCGGCCGGCCGTCGCGTCGCCTACTGGGTCTACCGGCGTGACCCGACCGACGCCACGCTGCCGGCCGGCTTCGAGCTGTTCTCGCGTGTCCCGGCCGAGGAGATGATCCACGTCTTCGACGCCGAGGAGCCGGGCCAGATCCGGGGCGAGCCGCCGCCCGTCGCCGCCATGGTGAAGGCGTTCGTGCTGGACCGCTACGACGATGCCGAGCTCGACCGCAAGGCGACCACGGCGCTCTTCGCCGGCTTCATCACCGAGGCCGACACCGGCGACGGCGCCCTGCCGAACGAGGGTGCCGACGAGAACGGCGTGGCCATCGCCGGCATGCAGCCCGGCACCCTGCAGAAGCTGCTGCCGGGCGAGGACATCAAGTTCGCCGAGCCGTCCGAGGTCGGCGGCAGCTACGAGGCCTTCCAGTACCGCACCCTGCTGGCGATCGCCGCCGGCCTGGGCCTGCCCTACGCCGCCGTCACCGGTGACGTCACCAAGGTCAACTATTCGTCCCAGCGCGCCGCCCTGGTCGAGTTCCGGCGGGAGGCCGAGCAGCTCCAGTTCGCGGTCTACGTCTTCCTGCTGTGTCAGCCGGTGTGGGACGCCTGGCTCGCCCAGGGTGTGCTGTCCGGCGCGCTCGAGTTCACCCAGCGGCAGCTCGCCGACCGCGAGCCCTGGGAGGTCGAATGGATCCCGCGCAAGTGGGACTGGGTCGACCCGCTGAAGGACCGCCAGGCCGAGAAGCTCGCCGTCGACAACCTCTTCAAGCCCCGCTCCTTCGTCATCGCCGACGAGGGCTACGACCCGGAAGAGGTCGACCAGCGCATCGCCGAGGACCAGGAGCGCGCCGATCGCCTCGGCCTGCGCGCGGTGCAGTTGCCCGGTGCCGCCGCCGGTTCGCCGGTCAAGGGCGAGGACGACGACGAAAAGGGTGCGCGGGAGGCGGCCTAGCGGGCTTCCCGGTCACGCGCTTCCGCCGTTGCCGATCGACGCTGGCGGGCCATCCACCACTCGAAGGCAAAGGCGAGCACGAAGACGACAAGGAAGGCCAGGAACGCCATCCCTTTGCGCTCGTGCAGCGTGGCGTAGGCCGCCGCCAGGCCGAAGGATAGGAGCCCGAAGATCCCGGTCGCGTGCCGCAGCTTCAACCCCTGCATGGCGTGCAGCGAACAGACCATTGCGACCCCGGAGTTGGCCGCGATCCACATCGGCGACAGCGGGCCGAGCGAAGCCTTGATCGGCCAGGGCAGCCACACCGTGCCGAAGCCCTTGGCTGGCGACAGGATGTCGGCCGCCAGGTGGATCGAGACGCCGACCAGGAACCCGGCCGCCCCCGCCCGCACCGCCTCGTTGCGCGCCAGGAGGAAGGGCAGGGGGATCAGCACGCTGTGCGTGACGATCGAGCGATGGTGCAGCCAGGACAGGAACAGGTGGTCGATGTCCGGGAAGCCCAGCCCGAGCGTCGCGAACAGGATCATCACGACGATTTCGCGCCAGGTCCTGTCGTCGTCCATTTCCGCCCCCGCCCGGCTCCATGCCGGCCCGTCCATGTAGGTCCGGGGCGCGACCTTATCGGGGAAATCCCGAGCCCGAAATAGCCCGTTGAGGGATGCCGACATGCCCGACGCCCACCGGACCGACCTGCCCATGCAGGTGCGGGCGGCCACGCTCGCCCTCACCACCGCCAATGCCGAGGCGCGTACGATCGAGCTGGTCTGGTCGACCGGCGCCCGCGTCCGCCGCTTCGACTATTGGCGCGAGCGCTACTTCGACGAGGAACTGGTGCTGGAGACGGGCGCGGTCGACCTGGCCCGCCTGAACGGCGGCGCCAACCTGCTCGACTGTCACGGCCGCTGGCAGCTTTCCAGCATCCTGGGCGTCGTCGAGCGCGCCTGGCTGGCGACCGGCGCCGACGGCAAGCCCGAGGGCCGCGCCGTCGTCCGCTTCTCCGACCGCGCCGAGGTGGCGGCGATCTGGCGGGACGTCCAGGCCGGCATCATCCGCAACGTGTCGGTCGGCTACATGGTCCGGGCGTTCGAGATGGTCGAGCGCCAGGGCGAGGTGCCGCTCTACCGCGCCATCGACTGGGAGCCGGGCGAGATCAGCCTGGTGCCCGTCGGCGCCGACCCGGGGGCAGGGACCCGGTCGGCCGGCGAGGGCGGGTCCGACCTTCAGCGTGACCCGGGCCCGCAACGCTACCCCTGCCGATTCATCGACCCGATCACCCGCAACGAGGAAACCGACATGACCAAGCCGACCCCGGCGGGCGATCCCGCCGGCAAGCCCGACCCTGCGGCCCAGCCGCGCAGCGAAGCCCAGAACGCGCCGGTTGTCGACACCCGTGCCGCACCCCCGGCCACTCCGCCGGCGCCGCCAGCCCCCACCAACGTCGTCGACCTCGACGGCGCCCGCGCCCAGGGCCGGGCCGATGCGCTGGCCTACGTCTCGGAGGTCAACGAGCTCTGCGCGCTCGCCGGCTCGGAGCGCTCGGCCGAGTTCATCGCCGCCGGCACCCCGGTGGCGGCCGTCCGCAAGGCGTTGCTGGAGGCGCGCGCCGCCGACAGTGCCGCCCGCGGCATCGTCGGCGCCCATGCCGGCACCACCACCGCCCCCGCTGGTCGCGGCTGGGGCGACGCGCTGGCGCGGGCCGGCGTCGCCCGTCCCAACCCCAAGAGCTGAAGGAGGGCCGATCCATGGCAGTCCTCACCGAAACCCGCCACGCCGGCGGCTTCATGGTCTCCGAGGCGAACGGCTTCCGCTCGCGCGAGACCGTCACCGTGCTGTCCGGCCAGGTGCTCCAGGCCGGCACCGTGCTGGGCCGGATCACGGCCAGCGGCAAGTACGTCGCCTGGGAGGCCTCGACCTCCGCCGAGGCCGATGGCTCCACCACCGTGCGCGCCATCCTCTACGGCCCGGTGGATGCGACCGCCGGCGACACCAAGGGCGTCATCGTCATCCGCGACGCGGAGGTGAACGGCGGCGAGCTGGTCTACCCCGCCGGCACCCAGCCGCAGGAAAAGGCAGTCGCCATCGCGGCGCTGCTCGCCCTCGGCATCATCGTGCGCTGAGGAGGCGCGTCCCATGGCAACCTTGAACGTCTTCCAGGACGACGCCTTCTCGGCGATCGAGCTCACCGACGGCCTCGAGCGGGTCGACTACCAGCCCCAGCTGCTGGGCCAGCTCGGCATCTTCCAGCCCCGGCCGATCCGCACGGCCACGGCGATGGTGGAGCAGCGCGACGGCGTGCTGGCGCTGATCCAGACCAGCCCCCGCGGCGCCCCGCCCGCCCAGCGCACCACGGAGTTGCGCGAGGCCCGCGCCTTCCCGACCTGGCGCATCGCCAAGGCCGACCGGATCATGGCTGACGAGCTCCAGTCGATCCGCGCCTTCGGCTCCGAGACCGAGCTGATGGGCGTGCAGGCCGAGGTGGCGCGCCGCAGCGCCCGCCTGCGCGGCGATGTCGAACTGACCTTCGAGAACATGCGCCTGGGGGCCGTCCAGGGCATCGTCATCGACGCCGATGGCAGCACCAAGGCCAACTGGTTCACCGAGTTCGGGATCGCCCAGCCGGCCGAGATCGACTTCGCGCTGAACGTCGCCACCACCGACGTTCGGGCAAAGTGCCACGCCGTGGTGCGGGCGATGGAGCGGGCATCGAAGGGGGCGATGACGACGAGCAGTAGCGTCCACGCCCTGGCGGCCGACGATTTCTACGACGCGCTGATCGGCCACGCCCTGGTGCGGGATACCTACCTCAACTGGTCGGCGGCCCAGGATGCCCGCCAGAACCTCGCCTTCCGCTCGTTCACCTTCGGCGGCATCGTCTGGCACAACTACCGTGGCACCGACGACAACTCGACGGTCGCCATCCCGGCCGGCAAGGCCAAGTTCTTCCCGGTCGGTGCGCCCGGCGTCTTCCAGCACATCCGCTCGCCGATGGAGAGCACGGAGTTCGTGAATACCCCCGGCCGGGAGGTCTACTACCGGACCGTCCCCGACCGCGACCGCGACATGTGGGTCGATGTCGAGGCCTACGCCTACCCGCTCTTCATCTGTACCCGGCCCGGGCTGCTGATGCGGGCGAAGAAGCAGTGACGACGCGCCAGGCGCCCGTGCCGGCAGACGCACCCGACCGGGTGCCCTGCTGCTGGCCGGGCGCCAGCGTCTACATCCTGGGCGGCGGCCCCTCGCTCGACCTGGTGCCGCTTGGCGGGCTGGTGCTGGCCCGCGTCATCGCCGTGAACGACAGTGCCTGGGCGGCCCCCTGGGCGCCCGTCCTGCACTACGGCGATGATCGCTGGGCACGCTGGCACGGCGCCGCTCTGGCCCGCCACGCCGCCTGGATGCAGTCGACCGTCGCCCGCGACCCGGCCGTCGCCCCGCCGCACGCCTGGCGCCTGCGCTATGCCGGCCGCGAGGGGTTGAGCCGCGACCCCGAGGCGCTCAATGGGCGCTGCTCGGGCCACCAGGCGATCAACCTGGCCGTCCTGCTGGGTGCCGCCCGCATCGTCCTGCTGGGCTTCGACCATCGCGTGGTGGCCGGTCCTGATGGAGGGTGCCGCACCCATCACCGTTGGACCCGGCCGCGCCCGATCGAGACCCCGCCCGAAGCCTGGGACCCGTGGATCGTCGAAGCGCGCTCGATCCGCGCCGACCTGCCGCCTGGCGTCGAGATACTCAACGCCACCCCGGGCTCCGCGCTCGATGCCTTCCCGATCGTCGATCTGGAATCGGTGCTGCCATGACGCCGCGCGCCTTCCTCCTCATCCGCCACCGCTCGGCGGCCCGTTTCGCCGCCTTCCACGCCGGCCTGTCCGCCGCCGGCTTCGCCGTCTACGAGGATTGGCACGGCGAACGGCCCC
This sequence comes from Stella humosa, assembly GCF_006738645.1. Classification (GTDB taxonomy): domain Bacteria; phylum Pseudomonadota; class Alphaproteobacteria; order ATCC43930; family Allostellaceae; genus Allostella; species Allostella humosa. Next base: position 984,989 of record NZ_AP019700.1, read on the forward strand.
AGCCCGGCGACGTGCTGGTCATCTGGAACCGTGTCGGCGGCTGGGCCGAGGCCGCCGACACGTTCGAGGCGGCCGGCGCCACGGTACTGGTGGCCGAGAACGGCCATGTCCCGATCCGTGGTGCTGCCGCCGTGTCGCTGGCGATCGGCGGCCACAACGGCGCCGGCAGCTTCCCGGTCGGCGGGCCGGAGCGCTGGGCCGGCTTCGGCGTGACCCTCGCCCCCTGGTCGAGCGGCGGCCGCCACATCCTGGTCTGCGGCCAGCGGGGCATCGGCAGCGGTGCCCACGCCGTGCCCCCCGGCTGGCTCGACGATGCCTGCGCCCGCCTGCGCGCCCTGACCGACCGTGCGGTGCGCCGCCGCCCGCACCCGCGCTCGGCCGAGGGTGCGGCGATGCCGCCGCTCGCCCACGACCTGCGCGACTGCTGGTGCGTCGTCACCTGGTCGAGCAATGCCGCGACCGAGGCCCTGCTGGCCGGCCTCCCCGCTATCGTCTGCGGCCCGGCCCACATTCTGGCGGCCGTCTGCAACCGCCACCTGGAGGATGCGGTGGAGCCCGTGCGCCGCCTGCGGGAGCCCGCCTTCGAACGGCTCGCCTGGTCGCAGTGGACGCTCGACGAGATCGCGTCCGGCGAGCCCTTCGCCCGCCTGGCCGGAGGCTGCCCGTGACCGCGCTCGTCGCCTACCCGCACGAGTGGCGCCGCCGCTCGGTCGCCGTCGCCGACTGCCTGGCGATCGGCGCCGGCGGCCGCCTGGCCGGCGAGGCGGAGATGTTGTCGGGCGTGCTGGCCGCCGGCCCCGTTGTGCTGCACGGCTGCTCGCCGGTCACCGCCCCGCTGTTGGCTGCGGCCCGCCGCGCCGCCGATCGGCCCTGGTGGTATGCCGACAAGGGCTATTTCGGCCGCCGGTCGATGGTCCGCGTCACCCGCGGTCGCCTGCAGCATGACGGATTTTCCGGCGGCGCCCGCGCCGACCGCCTGCGCGACCTCGGCGTCGATATCGCGCCCTGGCGCCATGGCGGCCGCCACGTCCTGGTCTGCCTCCAGTCCGAGCAGTGGATGCGTGATGCCGAGGAGCTCAGTCGCCGTGACTGGCTGGCCTGGGTGCTGGCACTGCTGGCGCTGGCGACAGACCGCGAGATTCGCGTCCGCACGAAGCGCCCGCCCGATGGCATCGAGCATCGCCCGTTGGCGGCCGACCTGGCCGACTGCTGGGCCGTCGTCACCCACACCAGCAACTGCGCCGTCGAGGCGCTGGTGGCGGGCGTGCCCGTCTTCATCACCGGCAACAGCGCGGCCTCGCCGATGGCGGCCGGCCCGATCTCGGCGATCGAGACGCCCTGTCGCCCGGATGGGCGCGAGGAGTGGGCCGCCCGGCTTGCCGCCAACCAGTGGACCTTGGACGAGCTCGCCGCCGGCGACTGGTGGCGCCAGGTGGGGGAGGGCTGAAATGGGCTGGGGCGACGAGATCATGGTGACGGGCGAGGCCCGCCGCCTCCAGGCAACCGACCCGCGGCCGGTCCGCGTGCTCGATCGCCGCGGCGATGCCCGCTGGCACCCGCTGTGGGAGGGCAACGACCGCTTCGCGGAGATGGGCGTGGCCGACGCGCAGGTGATCGTCAACGGCCCTGGCGCGCGGCCCTACGTCGACTACACCCGCACCATGCCGGACCGCTGGGCCTACACCGGCTGGCAGGCGACGCCCGGCGAGCTGCCGGCGATTCCTTGTGCCGGGATCAGGGTCGGCGCCTTGCCCTTCGTCGTGATCGAGCCTGCGATCAAGTCGTCGGCCTCGCCCAACAAGCAGTGGGGCGCCGGCCGCTGGCAGGCGCTGGTCGATATCCTCCGCCGCCGGCATCCCGACCTGATCTTCGTGCATCTCGGCCCGGTGCCGGTGCCGGGCTTCGACGGCCTCGTCCATGTCCCGACCGAGGATGTCTTCGCCGCCTGCGCGGTGCTGGCGGCGGCCCGGGCCGCCATCCTGCCAGAGGGCGGGCTGCACCACGCCGCGGCCGCCCTGGGCGTGCCGGCCGTCGTCCTCTTCGGCGGCATGACCAGCCCGCGCAACACCGGCTACGGCGCACTGCCGGGCAGCGCCTGCCACATCAACCTCGCCGTCGACGATGCCGAGGCGCTGGGCTGGCGCGTGCCCCACCCGGCCTGTGCGGCGGCCTGGGACCGCATCACCCCGGCGCTGGTCGCCGACACCTTCGCGGAACTGCTGTTCAGCCCCCGCGACCGCGTGGCCGCCTGACGATGGCCGCCATCACCGGCCCCTTCGCGGCGATGGACCGGGTGCTGTTCGCCAGCCCGGTCCTGTCGCTCGCCGCCACCTATACCGCGCCCGCCGCCGCCCCCGTCGCCGTGCGTGTCATCCGCTGCCGCGGCGATGCGCTGGCCCGCCTGGGCGAGGTCGGTATCAACCGCCCGGCCGACCTGTTCGACCTGCGCGCGGCCGACGTGCCGGTGCCGATCCGCGGTGCGGCCCTGGCCGTCACCGAGGGCGGGGTGACTGCCCAGTACCAGGTGCGTGCCGTCACCCCCGACACCAGCCGCCTCGTCTGGCGCCTGGACTGCGCCCGGCAGGCCTGAAATGCCGACCCCCGTCGTCGAGCAGGTCCTGGCGGCCGTCGAAGCCCGCCTGGCGGCCATCACCGGGTTCCCCGGCCTGCTGGTCGAGCGCAACCGCGACGCCGAGGTCGACCGCTTCCCGACCCTGCTGCTGATCGACGGCGACCAGGACCGCATCGGCGACGAGACGATGGGCTATCGGCGCGTGATGCTGGAATTCATGGTCGAGGGGTACGTCTCGGCCAACCTGCAATCCGGCCTCGGCCCCGCCCGCAACGCCCTCTATGCCGCCGTGGTGGCGGCCCTGATGGCCGACCCCACCCTGGGCGGCCTGGCAGTCGACCTGCACGAGGGCCGCACCAGCCGGGCGCTGGGCACCGGCGACGGCCAGACCCCGGCGGCCGCCTTCGCGACCATCTACGAACTCGAGTTCTGGACCCGCGAAGCCGACCCCTACAGTCTTGGCCCCTGACCGGTGCCGGCCAAGGCTTCGTTCACCCGCCGGAGCAGCCTTGGGAAGGCATGCGCGTAGAAATGACCATTCAGCTTGCTCGGATGGTAGAGGCCAATTCCGCTCATCGGCCCAAGCAAAGGGTGATGCAACCGATACTCGCGGTAGTAGACCGCGGGACTGGTTCCGTTAGGTCCCATCACGGTGGTCGCATCATCCGCAACTGCCGTGCCGCCGAGTGCGGTCATGAAGGGCTGTACCCCGTTGGCCCCGCCGAACAGCAATAGCTTCGGCCGCGCAAATGCCAAGCACTCCAGGACGAACGGGCGCGCCTCGTCTACGTGCCGCCGGCGCTCACGGGCCCCCAGCCTTCCGGGTGAGCGGCGGAAATGCTGATTGAAGACCTGCACCGGCCGGACGATCTCGTGGCTGTCGCCCCCTAGCAACCGCATTAGGAGCGTCGAGGCGTTGAGGGTCGTGGGCCCACTGAAGCGTCCTTCGACGTATTCGTGGCTGCCGGCATAGACGTCGACGATCTTGAAGTCGTCAGGGCTACCACCCGGGTTTTCATTGATCATCGCCAGCGGGAAGGGCGCCAACGGCCCGTAGAACAGGCTGTAATACCTGCGTTCCTTCAGGCCGGACGCGGCTTGGTACCGGCGCTCGATGTCGCGCATCCGTTCGTAGTCCGCCACCGCGACCTCGCTCTGCCGAACATTTTCCAATCCATTCTTCAAGCACAACCAGGAGGTGATTGCGATGGCAAACAAGGTCATCCGCTCGCGGCGCGGCATGCTGCTGTTCAAGGTCGAAGACACGCTGACGGGGGGCGAGGGCGTCGATGCCCTGCCGATCGCGGCCGACGATGCGATCCTCGTCGAGGCCCCGCAGATCACCTTCGACCAGTCGCTGGTCACCACCACCGAGATGACGGGCTCGCTCGACCCGGAGGCGCCGATCGTCGGCGGGCTGAAGGTGCCGCTCGCCTTCGACGTCTACCTGAAGGGGTCCGGCACGCCCGAGCTGCCGCCCAACTGGGCGTCGGTGATGGAATGTTGCGGCTGGCAGCGGGTCGAGACGGGGGTGGCGGTGCCCGCCGCCCCGCAGCTGGCCGCCGCTGGCTCGGCCACGACGCTGACGCTGGGGGCCGGCGCCTCGGCCACGGCCCAGGCCTATCGCGGCATGCCGATCGACCTCTACCGAGACAGCGCCAACCCGCTGATCGACTTCATCACGAACTACACCGCGGGCAAGGTCGCCAGCCTGGCCGAGAGCTACAGCCCGGTGCTGGGCGGCACGGTCGAGTATCAGATCCCGAAGAACGTGCTGTGGAAGCCGACCAGCGACGACGCGCTGATCAAGTCGGGCACCGCCTACCTCTACATGGACGGCGTCCTCTACAAGGTGCTGGGCTGCCGCGGCACCCTGTCCTTGACGATGCAGGCGGGCCAGCCCGGCAAGTTCCGTTTCGAGCTGACCGGCATGTATGGCGGCAAGAGCGACGCCGCCGTGCCCTCCACGCCGGCCTTCGACGCCACCCGGTCGCCGATCTGGCGCGACCCCAGCAACGACGGCAGCGGCCATTTCTCGATCGGCCGGGCGGAGGCCGCCCTGCGCCAGCTGGTCCTGACCAACGGCAACACCCAGACCAACCCGGACAACCCGAACGCGGCCGAGGGCTTCGACCCCTCGATCATCACCGGCCGGCGGATGACCGGCACGATGGACCCGCTCGCCACCCTGGTCGCCACCCGCAACGCCATGGACGATTTCCGCACGGGCCAGGACCGCATCGTCCACGCCCGCATCGGCACGGTTCCCGGCAACCGCTTCGGCATCACCATCCCGGCCGCCTTCTACGAAAGCTACGGCCACGGCGACCGGGAGGGCCTCCAGTCCGAGGAACTCGGCTTCTTCGCCTCCGGCCGCGATGCCGGGGCGTTCATCTGTCAGTATTAGCGGTACATGCCATCCTGCCGCGAGAGGTGCCGGTCTCACGCTCAATGTCCCCCCAAACGGCAAGGCTTGGGGGGACTAGGGCCGCTTCTGAAGACGCTTACTTGCGAGGGGTGCGTGGGATCTTGACTACTTGCTCACCGGCATTGCGAGCGGCGTCTGCATGATAGCTAGTGTCGGTCTCCCGAGGGATACCAAGCTCCCGCTCGGCATACGTCTTTACCGGTTCATATCGATTCTCGCCATGACGGACAAATGTCGTGAGGTTCTTGTTTCGAAGTCTCTGAGCTTCTTCAGGGCTTTTGTAATTGTTGCTCATTCTTCGGCTCCTATAGAACACAGATGAGACGCAACATCGAGTGATCAGATTTCCGAGTTTACCGGAATCTGACACCCAATGGTTAGGCGAACGCACAAGCTGATGCAAGCAGTGCAACTGTCTCGAAGGCGGCACTGCCCACAACGTCTTGGCGTAACTCTCTCACGGTGCGAACACACCCTGAGGGCCACCTCTCCTCACGAGGACATCCACCCCCATGACGCTTCCGATCAACGCGACCAACGTCGCGCGCTTCGTGCCGTCCGCATTTTCGGCCGCTGCCCGCACGGCGGCGGTCGAGGCGGGCGAGGCCGACCTCCAGCGCTTCGACGCGCCGCCCACCTATCTCGTCAATGTCCCGACGCCGCTGACCCGGCCGGTCTACCAGCGCGCCATCGTGGCCTCGGGCGTCCACTGGCCGGACGACCGCGAGCTGATGGCAGCCCTGCGACGGGAGGTTGCGGTCGCCCTCGACGAGGACGACCCGGAACGCGCGCGCCTGCTGGACCTGATCGACCACTATTCCGCCATCGGCGCCGAGGCGGCGGGGGCGGAGGTGACGGCGGAGGTGAACCGCATCGAGTTCGCGGTGCGCCAGTCGTCCCGCGCCTTCGCCGCCGTCGTCGCCCAGCGCAGCTACTTCCAGGAGATGGTGCCGCTGATCGGCGCCCAGGTCTTCCTGCGCGGCCGCGAGAACCCCGACCGCATCTTCCGCCGCCGCGAGGGGCTGGTAACCGACGAGGAACTGGCCACCATCCCGCCCGGCGAGCTGGCCGAGGTCTGCCACCACATCCAGGGGCTGATCTACCTGCGGCCGGCCCAGGAAAAAAACTCCGATGGGCCGTCGCCGTCGCGCGGCGGCCCGCCGACTTCGCCGGTGGCGCCCGCGCCCCCGACGGCTCCGGCTGGGACCTCTTCGGAGAGGTCGTCAACCGAAACCCCCGCCTCGACCTGACGGACGAAAGCCGGTCGATGCTGCGCTTCTGGGCCGCCTGGCGCGGTGGCGGGATGGGACCCGGCCACCTGCCGGCGGCGGGCGGATACGGCGATCAGGCGGCGATCATGATGGACGCCCTCCATCTGATGGACGCCGCCGACGCCCGGCTGGGCGCCGAGGAAAAACGCCGGAGGGACGGGCGATGAAGGTGCCGCCGTGAAGGTAGGGGCCACCCTCGAGGGCGACCTGCGCGCCCACTACGGCGAGGCGATCGACGTCATGTCGATCGCCGTGCAGGACGCCGTCAACTGGGCCTCGACCGGCCTGCGCGACGAGCTGCGCGCCCAGATCCGCCGCGCCTTCGGCCAGGGCCAGGGGTCGCTCGAAAAGGCTTGGCAGGTGAAGCTCTACCCCAGCCGGCGCGCCTCCATGGGGGCGTCCGGCTGGGTCTATTCCAAGGCGCGCCGCATCCACGCCGCCTTCGACAACCAGCGCACGATCAGCGCCTTCGGCGGCCGCTACCTCGTCCTGCCGCTCCAGGGTGCCATCCGCCGCGGCTGGGACAAGGAAGGCCGCGACAAGGGCGGTTTCGGCAAGCCGCGGAAGTGGTCGGCCTACGGCCGCATCGTCGGCCTGAAGGGCATCGTGCGCATCAAGCTGCAGCGCGGCCGCATCCTGATCGGCCTGCGCGACAAGGCCGGCAAGGTCGAGCCGATCTTTCTCCTCGTGCGGTCGGTCCGCCTGCGCGGCGGGCTCGACCTGATCGGCCCCGGCATCCGCTGGCGCGACCAGCTGTTCCGCCGCCTCCAGTCGCAGATCCAGGGGTAGGCCATGGCCGACAAGATGCTGGCGATCCGCCTCTCGATCCGGGATGCGGAGACGGTCCGTGCTGCCCTGAAATCGGTCGGCGCCGAGGGCCAGGCGGCCCTCCAGTCGATCGAGCGCAGCGCCGCCCCGACGTCCCGCGCGCTGGAGGGGCTGAAGGCCCGCGTCGACGACACCCACCGCGCGCAGCAGCAACTGGCCCGCGACGAGGGCACCCTGTCGGCGGCGATGAAGGCCGGCAACATCTCGGTCGAGGAACGCAACCGCCTCCTCGACCTGTCGCGCCAGAAGTACGGCGAGGCGACGACCGGCGCCCGCGCCATGTCGACCGAGACGACGGCGGCGGCCGGTGCCGCGCGCATCCTCGCCAGCTCGCTGGGGGCGCTCGGCGTCACGATCGGTGCCGCCTTCGTGCTGGACAAGGTCACCGCCTTCGGCCGGGCCGTGATCGAGGCGGGCGACACCGTCACCCGCCTGGATGGCCGCTTCCAGGCGCTGACCGGTTCGGCCGGGGCGGGGGCCGCCGCCGTCCGCCAGGTCTTCGACATCGCCCAGAAGACGGGTGCGGCCGTCGACGACACGGCCCAGTCCCTGACGCAGTTCTTCGTCGCCGGCCAGTCGGTCGGCGCCACCCAGGCACAGGCCGCCCGCCTGATCGAGACCGTGCAGAAGCTGGGCGTCGTCGGCGGCGCCACCATGCAGTCGATGGTGGCCGGCACCCGCCAGCTGGCCCAGGGCCTGGCCGCCGACCGCTTCGCCGGCGACGAGTTCAAGAGCGTCATGGAGAACATGCCGCTCGCCGCCCGGGCGCTCGCCGACGCGCTGGGGGTGACGATCGCCCGCCTGCGCGAGATGTCGGAGGCGGGCGAGCTGACGGCCGAGCGCGTGTTCGGCGCGTTGGAGAAGAAGGCCGCCGACGCCGACCGCATGTTCGCCGCCATGCCGGCGACCGTGCAGCTGGCATCCGGCCAGGCGGCAGCCGCCTGGACCGAGTTCGCGGCCTCCATCGACAGCTCGCTCGGCCTCAGCCGGATGCTGGCCGAGAGCCTGCAGGGCGTCGCCCGCCTGCTGCGCGGCCTGACACCGGCCAGCAAGGAAGCAACCGTGGCCGGCCTGCGCGCGTCGCGCTCGGCCCTGGAAAAGCAGCTCGACACCGAGGGCATGCGTGCACTCCAGGCCGAGCTGGCCGAGATGCGCCGCAACCCCGAGGCCTACGGGGCCGAGATCGCGTCGCGCGAGAAGCTGCTGGCATCCCGCCAGAAGGAGCTGGCGGCGATCGAGGCCAAGATCCGGGCGCTCGACGGCGAGGTCGCGGCCGAGCAGGAAGCGACATCCGCCCGCGACCTGGCCGAGCGCACCGTGGCGGCGGCGACGAAAGCATCGCTGGCCAAGGCCAAGGCCGACAAGGAACAGCTCGCCGCCCAGCAGGCGCTCGACCGCGTGCTCTCCAACCTCAACCCGAAATACAAGGCGGCCAAGGATTTCTCCGACGCCGTAATGCGGCTGGATGAGGCGCTCCAGGACGGCGCCATCTCGGCGGCCGACCACGCGAAGTATGTGGCACTGGCGGCCAAGGCCCAGGACGATGCCGGCAAGAAAGCCGACGGGCTGGGCCGGAAGCAGAAGGAGCTGAAGCTCACCTACGACAAGCTCCACCCCTCGATCCGCGAGGCGACCGAGGCCGCGCTCGAGCACGAGCGGCGGATGGCGTCGGGGTCCAAGGAATATGCCGCCGTCATCAAGGCCGAGGAGGAGCTGGCCGACAAGCTGACCCAGGAAGCGGTGCCCGCCTGGGAGCGGACGCGCCAGAAGCTGGCCGAGTACCAGGGATTGCTGGAGCGCGGCCGGATCGGGCCCGAGGTCTACGCCTACCATGTCGACCGCCTGACCCGGTCGCTGGAAGACCAGGACCCGGCCTTCAAGGCGGCCCAGAAGGCGGCCGAGGACTACCAGAAGGAGCTGGACCGCGTCATCGGCCGCTCGACCGACCGCATCGTCGATTTCGGCGCCGACACGCTGTTCGACGTGCTGTCCGGCAAGGCCAGCGACTTCTGGGAAAACTTCAAGGATTTGGGGCTGCGCGCGCTGTCGCAGCTTGCGGCCGAGGCGGTGTTCCGGCCGCTGGTGCAGCCGCTGGTCGCCGACATCGTGCGCGGCGCGCCGGGCCTGTTCGGCATCTCCGGCATCCCCGGCTACCAGTCGACCGGCGGTGCCACCGGCGGCGGCATCTCCATCCCCGGCCTCGGCACGGTCGACCTGGGCGGCATCGGCGCCTGGCTGAAGACGCCCTTCGCGAACTTCGGCGGCGGGTCGTCGGTGGGCAGCGCCTACTACGGTACCGAGGCCACCTTCGGGCCCGGCTCCGCCACGCCCTGGGGCGGCGGCGGGGCCGGTGGGGCGGCCGGCATGCAGGGTGGTTGGTCGATCGCGCCGGCCGACATCCTGGGCCCGATCGCGGCCGCCTTGCCGGGGCTGCTGTCGGGCAACTTCGCCCAGGCGGGCCTGGGGGCGGGTGGCGCCATCCTCGGCAATTTCCTGCTGCCCGGCCTGGGCGGCGTGCTGGGCGGCATCGCCGGCAACCTGCTGGGCGGGCTCTTCGGGAAGAAGCCCTCGAACAAGGGTGCGGCCTACAGCTTCTTCCTGGATGAGGATTTCTCGACCGAGTACCAGGGCACCAAGCACGCCGACAGCCGCGCCCTGGTCGAGGGCTTCGCCGACGACCTGCAGACCGCCCTGGTGCGCGCCGAGCAGCGCTACGGCGTCGACCGTGCCACCGACGGCACGGTGATGGGCACCATCTACGGCCGGAAGGAGGGCGGCCGCTTCTTCTACGACGCGGGCGCCCGCGACGGCGATTCGGTCGAGGACCGCAGCTACTTCGACTTCGACCCCAAGGACGAGGCGCAGGTGAAGGCCGCGGCGGAAGGCGTCGTCGTCCGCGCCATCCGCGACGGCTTCGTGGCTGCGGGCGAGGACCCGGCCGCCACCCAGTCGGCCCGCGACGTCGCGGTGGCCATGCAGGCGAGCGTGGCCCGCACCTTTGCCGAGCTCGACACGGAACTGGCCTTCGCCCGCGGCTTCGACGCCTTCGCCCGGCTCGGCAGCGGGGCGATCGACAAGGTCACTTTCGCCACCGAGCAATTCACCGAGAAGGGCCGCGCCTCGGCCGAGGCGGTGGGGGCCAACGCCCGCGCCTATCTCGACCAGGCGCAGAAGCTGAGCCTCGGCGGCGAGCTCCTGGAAAACGGCATGAGCCGCGCCGACGCGGCCATGCGCGGCTATGTCGAGAGCTTGCTGTCGGGCGAGCCGGCGCTGGAGGGCATGGCCGCCGTCGAGGCCGAGCGCATCGGCTACGTCACCCGCCTCAGCGAGGTGCTGGTCGACCTCGGCTACTCGACCGAGCGGGCGGCCGAGATGGCCGGCGCTGCCGGGCAGAAATTCGTGGCCGATGCCCAGGCGGTGCTGGACCAGGTGGCCCAGGCGGCCCAGCAGGCGCTCGTCTCGGCCTCCATCGGCATCCAGACCGCCATCAACCAGGCGATCAACCCCGCCTACCAGATGTCGGCCTACGACCTGTTCCGGCAGCAGGGCCTCGACCCGAGCTATTCCGGCTCCACCGGCGGCTACGGCCGCCTGTTCGGCCTGGTGTCGGGGGCGGCCACCGGCGACGCGGCGGCCCTGCAGCAGGTGGGCGAGCGGCTGACCGCCAACCTGGGTGCCGGCCACCTCTCGCAGTCCCAGGTCGGTGCCATCCTGGGCTACGCCACCAGCGCCTACGGCCGGGCGGCCCAGCCCGTGTCGGGCGGCTACCAGCCCGCCAACGACAATGGCGGCGGCGGGGCTTCCTCGGGCGGCGGCGGCACGGGCGGTGGTGGCGCCGACAATTCCGCCCGCGACGCGATCAATGCCCAGATCCAGGCGCAGCGCGAACTTGCCCAGTCCACCGCCGAGCTGATCCGCGCCCAGGAGCGGCAGCGCGACAGCTACGCCCAGTTGGCCGAACGCACGGCCAAGTTTCGGCAGTCCCTGCTGCTGGCCGATGGCCTGTCGCCGCTGACGCCCTGGCAGCAGCTCCAGGAGGCTGAGCGGCAGTATGCCGCCACCGTCGCCCGGGCCCAGCAGGGCGACGAGGCGGCGATCGCCGACCTGGAGGGCGTCACCCGGACCTTCCTGGAGAAGTCGCGCAACTACTGGGCCAGTTCGTCGGGCGAGCTCACCCGGTCGAGCCGCTACCAGGAGGATTTCGCCCGCGTCCAGCGCGACACGCTGTCGGTCGAGCACAAGGCGCGCGACCTGCAGGCGGCCGCCGTCGCCCAGTTGACGACCCTGAATGCCAAGGCGGGGTCGATCGAGGCGGCCATCATTGCCCTGGGCGCCCAGCTGTCGGGGCTTTCCAGCGGCGGCGGGTCCGGCGGCGGGGCGGTGGTGGTGGGGAGGGGCGGCAGCGCGCCCGTCACCCCGGCTGCCGGCTACTACCTCAACCAGGCCGGCGCCCTGACGCAGATTCGCTTCGGCCGAGAATCCCTCGGGCGCGGCGCCAACGAGGACGTGGCCACGTTCATGGCCCGCAGCTTCCGCGGCTACACCGGCGCCCAGACCGAGGACGCGGCCTATGCCTGGATGCAGGAGCCGCACCCCTCGGGCCTGTCCGGCCTGTCGCGGCTGGAATACTTCGCCGCCGCCCGCCGCGCCGGCTTCGGCGGCGCCTTCGGCGGTGCGGACCACACCAACTGGCTGAACGCCGATGCAACCGGCGTCGAATGGCGCGACTTCATCGACCGCCTGCGCGAATACGCGACCGTCCCGGTCGGCTTCTGGGCCGGCTTCGGCGGCCCGGCCAACTACCGCCTAGGCGGGGTCTTCGGCGGCGGCAACGTCATCCCCTTCCCTGGCCGGCCGCCGACCGGCGCCGTGATCGGCCAGCCGACCCTGTTCGACATCGGCCGGATGGGCGAGGCGGGGGAGGAGGCGATCATGCCGCTCGCCCGCACCGGCGGCGGCGAGCTGGGCGTGCGCGCGGTGGGCGGCGACGATCGCGGCCTGGCCGCGGCCTTGGCCCGAATCGACCAGACCCTGGCCGACATCCTGCGTGAGCTGCGCGAGGACAAGATCCAGCGCGCCGAGGCCACCCGCCAGATCGTCCGCGCCGAGATGGCGACGCTGGAGGCGGTGCGGCGCAACCGGCCACCCCTGATCGATGCCGGCCCCGGCCGGAGGATGACCGTCTGATGGCGACCGATCGCGTGTTTCTGGTGGAGATGGAAGGGTGGAACCCCACCACTTCGGCCGTCGAAACCCTCTATTGGACGGACGGCGGTGGCCTGCAGACCGAGGAGGGGGACGACCCGTCCGACGAGTTCTATGAGCCGTATCTCGTCGTGCCGCCCGGCCGGCTCTACAAGCGCAGCCTGTTCGCGGACGGCCGCACCGGCGGCGGCACGCAGGTCGAGATCGCCGACGGCATCGCCATCGCCAACACCGGCGGCCAGTGGGACCACCTGGCCGAGTGGGGCTGGGACGGCCGGCCGTTTCGCCTCTACAAGCTCGACGCCGGCCAGGCGCGGGGCGACGCCGTCCTGCTGCTGTCGGGCGTGGTCGAGCAACTGCTGCCGGTCTACGAGGCGAAGGCCGGCGAGGTCGACAGCCGCCTGGTGATCCGCCTCAAGGATCCGCTGTCGCGCTTCGACCAGCCCCTGCAGCCGTACAAGTACCTGGGCACCAATGTCGGCCCGGACGGATTCGAGGGGACCGAAGAGGACCTGAAGGGCCAGCCTCGCCCGATCGGCTATGGCGTCTGCCGCGAGGTGCCTGCCCGGCCGGTCAACACGTCGCTGCTGGTCTACCAGGTGGCCGATGGCGCGGTGGCTGAGATCTCCAGCGTCTACGACAAGGGCGTCATGCTGACGCTCGATACCGACTATGCCACGCCGGCCCTGCTGGCGGCGGCGACGCCGGCGCCGGGCGAGTATGCCACCTGCCTGGCCTATGGCCTGTTCATGCTGGGGGCGACGCCGGCCGGCGCGATCACGGCGGATATCTCGACGGTCGGCTCGCCCCTGCCGTCCGGCAACGCGGTCGAGCTGGATGGCGCCGGCGGCAACTACCACCGCGCCGGTGCCGTCTCCGGGGCGGCCGCGACCGATCGCGGCTTGGCGTCGCTGTGGTTTCGGGTCGACGACGGTGATGGGTTCGCGCGCACCCTGGTCTCGCTGCGCGATGCCAACTTCCAGCATGCGTTCGCCCTCTACCTCAACAGCGCCAACAAGCTGGTGGGCGAGTGGCTGAATGCCGCCGGCGGCAGCAACGGCAACGTCATCTCGACGGCCACCTATCCCGCCGGCGGCGGGTGGCACCACCTGGTGCTGGCCTGGATCTTCGGGCCGGTCCCGTACATCGCGCTGCGGGTGGACGGCGGGAACCAGACCAATGCCGGCGTGGATGCCAATGGGCTGTTCGCGCCGCTCGGTACCGGCTGCCGCATCGGTGCCCAGGGGGCCGTATTGCCCAGTCAGCCGTTTCCGGGCGCGCTGGCCGAGGTGTGGATCGGCTGGGGGCAGTTTCTCGACATCACCGTCAGTGCCGGCGTCGAGCGGTTTCGCACGCTGTCCGGCTATCCGGCCGATCTCGGCCCGACCGGGGCGCGGCCGACCGGCACGTCGGCCACCATCTATCTGCGCGGCGGCCCGGACGTCTTCGGCAGCAACCTCGGCACGGGCGGGGATTTCGTGCGGGAGGATACGGCAGCGCTGGCCACCAGCACGCCCTATGCGCCGCCGCCGGCCTCGCCCTCGCTGGTGACGGCGGCCGAGATCATCCGCGACATCGCCCGCGCGCGGGCCGGCGTGACCGAGGATGAGATCGACGGCCCCGCCTTCGACCAGGCGATGCTCGACGCGCCGGAGCCGATCGGCCTGTGGGTGGGCGAGGAGCGCACCGTGCGCGAGGTCCTCGACGAGGTCGCGAATTCGGCCGCGCTCGCCTACTGGTGGCGGTCGGACGGCAAGCTGACGCTGGCGAGATTCCGCGCGCCCACTGGCCCGCCGGTGGCGACCATCCAGATGTCGGACACCCTCAGCCTGGCCCGCCAGCCGGTAACCGACACGGGCAACGGCCTGCCGGCCTATTCCGTCGTCGTCGAGCATTCGCCGATCTACCAGGTGCAGGATGGCGGGGCCCTGGCCGACAGCGTCGACACGGCGCGCCGGGCCTATCTGGCGACCGAGTTTCGCCGGGCCGCCCCCACCGCCGACAACAGCGTGCGGGTGCGCCACCTGTTGGCGCCGGAGCTGACCTGGCAGACGCGGATCTCCGAACCATCGGCCGCCGATGCCTTCGCCGCCGACCGCCTGGCGGTCTACAGCCGGCGCCGCGCCCGGTGGCTCGACCGCGTGCCGCTGACCGACGCGATGGCGGCGATCGAGCCGTTCGACGTGGTCGAGCTGCGCGACGATCGGCCCAGCCCGCGCTTCGGCTTGGGCGGCGGCAAGCTCTTCCGGGTGCTGGGCATCGACCCGGCCTGGCGCGATCGCACCATCGAATTCGACCTGTGGGGCGGCGTGGCCGAGCTGCGCGGGGACGATCCCATCCAGGGCTGGGCCTTCCCGGTCGGCCGGGTCGGCGGCCTGCGCGGGGCGGGCTTCGTCGGCTGGAGCTTCGCCATCGGCCGGGTCGGCAACATCACGGGTTCGCCGATCGTCGGTTGGACCTTCCCGGCCGGCACCGTGCAGCCGGCCGACCTGCTGACCACCGAGGCCGGCGACCCGCTGGTGACCGAGGCCGGCGACAACCTGATCGTGGAGGAGTGACCCATGCGTGGATGGTGGCCGAAGGGCGCGGAAGCCGTGCTCAACAAGGAAATAGACTTCGACACGGACACGCTGAAGGTGGCCCTGCTGGCGGCGACCTATGCCTACAACGCGGCCCATGATTTCTACAACGACATCAGTTCGGCCGTCGTCGGGACGCCGCAGACGCTGACCAGCGTCACCAAGGCGGGCGGCGTGCTGGATGCGGCCGATTCGCTGTTCGCCGCCCTGGTCGGGGCGGAGGTGGGGGCGTTCGCGATCTACAAGGATACCGGCGTCGCCGGCACATCGACCCTGCTGATCTTCATCGACGACTATGCCGGCCTGCCCTTCACCCCGGACGGGTCCGACCTGCCGATCGTCTGGCCATCGGCCGGCATCATGACGCCGGCGCTGGCGGCCTGATGCCATGACCAACTACGCATTTTCCGACCTGCCGCCGAGCGCCGGCCTGGCGGACGCGGATCTGTTCGCCGTCACCGACGATCCGGCGGGCACGCCCGCCAGCCAGAAGGCGACGGCCGCCCAGGTGGCGGCCTACGTCCATGCCGAAACCTCGGACATGACCGAGGCGACGGTGGCCGGCGGCGGCGACTTCGTGCCCGCGAGGGTCAGCGGCAACACGCGCAAGCTGGCCATCCAGACCATCCTGCAGACCCTGCGCAGCCTGACGTCGCTCGGCAGCAACGTCGATCCGGCCGACCGGCTGCTGATCACCGACGAGAGCGCGGCGGGCGACCCCGCAAAGTATGTCGACTACGAGAGCTTCATGGCCTCGATCAAAAACCTCCCGGAGGCGACGGTGCCGCCGTCCGACGGGAAGTTGCTGATCGTGGACAGCGGGGCGTCGGATGCCTTCTGGACGTCGCTGCCGAACCTGCTGGCTGGCATCGACAACACCAGCCTGTTTGCCGCCTTCGCGGCCACCATCGACGGCGCCGCCGACCGGATGTTCTATTGGGACGACAGCGCCGGGGCGATCCGCGGGATCTCGCCCGACCAGCTGGGCCAGGTGCGCCAGACCATCTGGGTGCCGGCGCGGGCATGGAAGCCGCGCACGACCAACGGCCCGGCCGAAGGCAATACGGAGCTGTCCACCAACAAGCGGATGGTGGTCAGCCTCGATTTCGACGCCTCCGTGCAGGAATATGCCGAGTTCTCGGCCTGGTTGCCCAAGAGCTGGGACCTGTCGAGCATGGCCTACCGGGCTGCCTGGACGACGGCGACCGGGTCGGGCGGCGTCACTTGGTCGGTCGCTTGCCGGGCGGACAGCGACGATGATGCCCTCGACCAGGCGATGGGTACGGCTGTGCTGGTGACCGACACGCGGATCGCGGACAACGACCTGCACATCACGGCCGAGAGTGCTGCGCTCAACGCTGGCGGCACCCCGGCCGAACTGGACCTGGTGACGTTCGTCATCAGCCGCGCGGTGGGCGATGGCGGCGACACCAAGACGGGTGACGCCAAGTTCCTGGGCCTGCACCTCTACTTCAACACCCGGTTCCGGAGCGACGTGTGAGCGGCGTGATCGCCCGGCGGCGTGCACGCCGCCTGACCGCGGCCGAGCTGGCGGCGGTCATCCTGCCCGCGGCCCTGGCCGCACCGGCCATCATCGTGCCGCGGCGCCTGCTCTACTACCGCGGCCGCTGGAACGGTCCGGGGGATTTCGCGGGCCAGGTGCTGATCGAGGGGCGGGCCGACGCCCGCACATGGCTCGATATCCAGGCGCTGCTGGATGGCGGCTGGGATGGCCAGCCGACGACGGCGATGTTCGGGCTGACGCATCTGGCCGGGTTTGGCGTCGGCGGCAGCATCACCGTCATCCCGGGGTCGCAGACCTACACGGCGTCAGGCTCGCAAGATATCCCCAACTTCAACCGCTACGAGGGCGCTGTCTGGGCTTCCGGCGGGGTGGCGGCGGCGCCATCACGGGGTCAGGGCGACCAATGGCGGGGCGGGCAACCCGTCGTCCTTCGCCTCGACCACGCCGGTGGCGGCCAACGGCGGGGGCGCCGGCCAGGTCGCGATCAGCGGCAACGGCGGATCGTCCTCGGGCGGCACGGCATCGGGCGGCGACACCAACACGACCGGCGGCGGCGGGGCCGCGGGCACCACGTCGAGCGGTGCCGGCGGGACCGCCCCGTCCGGCACCGGAACCCTGCTCGGCACCCTGACGGGCGGCACCGGCGGGGTGGCGCGGGGAAGCAATGCCACCGGCGACGTGGGTGTCGCCCCTGGCGGCGGCGGCAGTGGCGGCAAGGATGGCACCAACGATGCCGGCGGCGGCGGGGCCGGTGGCTTCGCCCTCAAACTGTGGGCGACCCCGGGCGCGTCCGGGGCACCCTCGGCCGGGGCGACGATCACGATCACGGTCGGCATCGCCGGCACGGCCGGCGGCGGCAGCAGCGGCCGTGCGGGCGGCGCCGGCGGTCGCGGCGAAGTGCGCACGCAGTGGGATTGAGGAGGGCAGGATGGTCGAGCGGCTGGAATATGGGTGGGTGGCGCCGGACCCCGAGACGGGGCGGCTGATGATCGTGCGCACCGAGGGCGGCAAGAGCCGCCTGCGCGTGCGGCCGGAGACGGTGGCCCCGGCCGAGACGCAGGACTATCGCGCGCCCTGGCGCAGCGAGGATGGCACCCGCGAGGGCGAGATCATCGGCAAGCTCTACATCGCGGCCAAGGTGCTGGCGGCCGAGGTCAAGCTGGGGGCGGCCGGCCGGCCGGAAGCCCGCCCGATCGAGACGGGCGAGCCGCCCGTGCCAGGGCCGGGCCAGCGCCTGGTGGGGCCGCTCTACCGCATCGGCCCGGAGACGATCACGCGCTACTGGGAGGTCGAGGACCGGCCGCTCGACGAGCTGCGCGCCGAGCGGGTGGCCGAGATCAAGGCGGCGATGGTCGAGCGCATTAACGATCGCCTGCTGGAGACGGACGACGCCGGCGACATCCGCGCGGCCGGCCGGGCCGCCCTGGCGGCGATCGCCGACGCCAAGAATGTCCAGGCGGTGGCCCAGGTGGCGGTGGCCTGGCCGGGTGCGGCCGCGGCGCCGGACGCGGCGGGCGAGGGCTAGGCCGTGGCCAACTGCCTGCTGGGCTATCGCAACTGGGCGGCGCGCGGGGCGCTGTCCGGTGGGTCGTGGCGGGCCAGCCGGCCGCTCGCCAGGCTGCAGGACATCGTGCTGGCCAAGGTCGCGCGCTCGACCGATGCCACCACCGGCTCGACCATCGTCCTGGTCGACCTGGGCGTCGCCCGGCCCGTGCGCATCATGGGGGTGGTCGGCCACAATCTGGGCCTGGCGGCGACGCAGCGCTGGCGGGGGGCGACCAGCCAGGCCAACCTGACGGCGGCCCCCGGCTACGACAGCGGGGCCGAGGCGGTGTGGCGCGGCACCGACACGCCCGATCTCAACACCGACGAGGCGGGCGAGCCGATCCATCGGCCGGTCGCCCTGTCGGTCGCGGCCGCCGACCAGTCCTGGCGCTGGTGGCGCCTGGATATCGCCGATACCGGCAATGCCGCGGGCTATGTCGAGCTGGGCTATCTGATGCTGTGGGCGGCCTGGCAGCCGACGCGCAATTTCAGCTACGGCAAGAGCCTCGGGCTGGAGACGGGCACGATCCGCGAGGAATCGATCGGCCTGGTGGAAACGCACGATCGCCGCGCCAGCCGGCGGACCGAGAAATTCGCGATCGAGAACCTGCTGCCGGCGGACGCCAAGATCGCGCTCCGCATCGAGCGCGAGCGCGATCTCGACCGGCCGATGTTCTGGCTGCCCAACCCGGCCGCCCCGGAGGAATGGCTCGACCGGGCGTTCCTCGCGCGGATGACCGTGCTGGGGCCGCTCGACAATCCGACGCTGCGGCGCGAGCGCAGCGTCTGGGATCTCCGCGAAGTGGCAGGGGGGTGACGATGGCGGTGACACTCGTGCCGGCGCCGCCGGCGCCGAAATGGTGGCAGCCCCTGGTCGGACCGATGTTCGGCGCCCTGCTGTCCGGCGTCGTCACCGGCGGCGGCATGATCTGGGCGACGGCGACCGAGCGGGCCGAAACCCGCTCCACTCTCAACCGCGTCGAGGAGACGATGCGCGGGCTGTCCGGTCGCGTCATCGCGCTCGAGATCTCGGACCGCGAGGGGCTGCTGATCCCCGGCCGGTTGGACGGCCACGCCGGCCGCCTTGGCACGCTCGAGCAGCAGCAGCGCGAGGCCCAGCAGCTCGACCGCTCGACCAACGGCCGCCTGACCGCGATGGAGACGTCGATCAAGGCGATCGAGGGCCGGCTGGGCGAGATGGTGATCGAGCTGCGCGGCATCCGCGATGGCCGCCGGGCCGGCGCGACGCCGGAGCGCGAGCCCTCGTTCCGCCAGAACTGACACCCCGCCGCCGCGGCGGGTGATCCGCGGCACACCCTGACGGAGACTGAAGATGTCCAACCTGCTGAAGCGCGGGGCCGCCGCCCTGCGCGCGTCCTGGGCGCGTGCGGCCTTTGCCGCTGGTGTGATCGGGGCCCTGCTGCTCTTTGCCGGCGACCCGATCGTCGTGCGGGAGCTGGCCCTCAACCTCGTGCGGGCAGCGGCCGTGCTGCTCACCTTCGAGGGCTTCGTGCGCTACTCGACCCGCCGTACCAGCGAGTCGGTCGGGCCGATCGCGCTCGGCTGGTCGACCGCCTCGCCGGCGTCGTCGCCGCCCGGCCGGGAGGCGGACATGCCGCCGCGCCGCCGCCTGCGCTTCGCCGATCTCTTCGTCAAGATCTGGCGCGACCCCAGTGCCCTGCCGCTCGCCATCTTCCTGGTCGGCAATCTGGCCGTCCGCGGCGGCCTCGTGATCGCGGTGTGGCAGTGATCCGGCCGCGCGGATGGTGCCTCGCCCTGGCACTGGCGGCGCTGTGGGCCGTTTCGGCACCGGCCTCGTCGGCGGCCCCAGGCGACCGTTTCCTGGCCTGCGACCGCTACGACGGCGACGTGCGCGCCGCCGTCGATCGCTGGTGGGACGACTGGCCCGACTGGCGCGACTGGAAGAGCCAGCTCTTCCAGGAGTCGCGCTGCCGCCCGGGCGCCGTCAGCCCGGCCGGGGCCCTGGGCCTGGCGCAGTTCATGCCGGCGACGTGGGTCGATATCCTGCGGCGCCTGGGCGAGGACCCGCGGGCGGTGCCGCGCACGCAGGCGCGGATGTCGATCCGGGCCGGTGCCTATTACATGCGGGTCCTGCGCGACCAGTGGCGTGGCTGGTCGAAGTCGGCCGACGCGGCCGAGGTGCAGCGCCATGCCCAGGCCGGCTACAACGCCGGCTCCGGCCACATCCTCAACGCCTGGCGCCGCTGCGGCCGGCCGGCTGGCTGGGCGGTCACGCGCGACTGCCTGCCGTCCGTCACCGGCAAGCATGCGGCCGAGACCATCGCTTATGTCGACCTGATCGCGGAGTGGCGGGCCATGCTGGGGCGCCGGCGATGATCGAGGGCACGCTGGCCACCCTCGTCGGCGGCGCCGTCGGCATCGCCATCGCCATCATCCTGCTGCTGGCGATGGCGGCGGCCGGCGAGCGCGGGTGGATCCCGGTCTATCCCTCGGCCGAGGCAGCGTCCGCGGCAGCCCGCCGCTCGCCCTGGGACCGGCCTTCGGGCAGGTGGTGGATCACAGGCGCGGCGACCTTGCCGCAGGCGACGATCAGGTCTTCCAGGGTGTCGCCGCCCAGCCCGTCTGCGGGCGGCGAGGGGATCGGTCCGTGAGGTGGCGGACTGCCAGGGGGGCGGGTCAATCCGGCGGTCATCATCGGTGGCGCTCCTTTGCTCGGGAGACGGCATCGGGTCGCAACGAGGCCCAACCGTCCGCCGTGATTGCGGCGGGAATACGGCAGTGAAGGAGGCGGCATGAGGTGGCTGTTGCGACTGTTCGCCGGCGGCTCGGCCGCCTGGTGGTGCGCCGGCGCGGCCGCGGTCGCCGCGATCGCGCTGGCCGGAATGGTGTGGATCGAGCAGGGGGCGACGGCCGGCCAGCGCCGTCGGGCCGAAGCGGCCGAGGGCCGTGCCGCCACCCTGTTGCAGCAGCTCGACCTCGTGACCGAGGTCAATGCCAGCAACCTGGCCGCCATGGCCGCCCAGCGCCAGGCGCACGCCCGCGACCTAGCCGACCTGTCGGCCGAGGCCGAGCGGGCGCGCAAGGCCGGCGCCCGCCTCGTCGTCGTCAAACAGGAGATCGCCCGTGATCCCGATGCCTACTCGCCGGCCGCTGATCGCTGCCCTGCTCTCGATCGGATGCTTGACCGCCTGCGGCTCGACGGAGCCGCCGCCCCGCCTGGTGACGCGGGTCGAGCGGGTGGAAGTGCAGCATCCGCCCCAGCTTTTGGAGTGCCAGCCCGAGCCGCCGGTGCTGCCCCCACCCCGCAGCGTCGCTGACGTGCTGGGATGGGTGGCAGATCTGCGGGCAGCCGGGGCAGACTGTCGGGCGCGGCTGGCGTGTATCCGGCGGCGGCAGACGGGGGAGGGATGCTAGGGCCGGCCGACCCCAACTTGATGAATCACATGATCAGAAAGTCGTCGGCGCGCAGTTGGCCCGGTGAAACCCCGAGGATGCCCAGCTTGTGGCCGCCGCCGAAGTCGATCAGGGCAGCGCCACCGCCGCCGGTGGTAACCATGGCCAGGACTTGCTGGCCGGTGAATACGCCAGTGCCGTTGATGTCGGCCTGGATCACGATCTTGTCGCCCTGCGACCGGTTGAAATCGCCAATGACGTCCCAGCCGCCGTTGCTATTGATGACGAACAGGTCAGCGCCCGGCCCGCCGTAGAGCGCGTCGTTTTCCAGGTCACCCGAAAGCGTGTCGTTGCCGGCCTCACCGTACAGCGTGTCCTGTCCCGGTCCGCCGAAGACGCCGTCGTTGCCGGTGCCGCCATAGACGCTGTCGTTCCCAATGTTCCCGTTCACATGCCAGTCGTCGCCATCCTGGCCGAAAACCTGATCGTTGCCTTGGCCGCCGCGCACGAAGTCCTGCCCCGGGCCGCCATGCACGAGGTCGTTGCCGAGGTTGCCATTCACGTCATCGTCGCCATCGTCGCCGTAGAGCTTGTCGTTGCCGTCCAGCCCTCGAATGGTGTCGTTGCCGCTATAGCCGCGGATCGTGTCATTGCCCCAGTCGCCATCAATGCTGTCGGGACCGGCCTGACCGTTGATGGTCTGGTGCGGCGACGGTGGAGGCGGGGGCGGTGGAGGGGGTGGCGGAGGCGGAGGAGCGTAGAGGTTGTATGCGTCGACAGCGATAGCGTAGTTGCCGGTTGCATACACGAACTCCCATGTAAAAAGGACGTAATGAAAGCCAGAATACGATGCTTGAAAGTTGACGATCGTATCGGTCAGGGGAGGTTCGTATAAACCTAGATCCTCACCGTCATAGAATTGTAGAAGATATCCCTGGTTGTCGAAGATAGAAATATCTGGAGTACGTTCGCCGGCTGCGGCAAAATTGTAAGTGATGCCAGAGCTCAAATTAAATCGGACAAAATCTATATTTTCACTTGATAGAAGAATTCCTGTGAAAAGCCCTTCGACAGTATTAGGGTTATTGTCTGGAGGGCTGACGTAGATAGTCCCGTATGGGTAGGTAAAATCATATGACTGACGAGTTTCCGAGGCGAGTGAAGCTGTCCAGTAGATATTGCGTGCCATGTGACTTCCTCAACTCAAGAATCGATCGCGCGGACGGCGTGGATCGCAGAAATGGACGGCGATTGTCTGTTCACCATCCGACGACGCGGTACCCACGTCCCGACAGGCAGTTCGCGACGATCTGGCGCTGATTGGCCAGCCCTGCAGACCCTCCGGATGCTCCACCCGAGATGCCGCCAAGGCCGGCGCCGAAGGCCGCACCGCGCCCGCCGCCGACGACTGCGCCGAGCGCTGCCCCCAGCAGAGCGCCGGCAACGGCGGTCGCTGCAGCGGCGTTCGCCGGATCTCGTTGGGCCGCCAGGTCCTGGCATTCCGCGAGGTCGGCGTGATACCGACCGGGGCCGGCCGGAGAACTGCCGAAGTCAACGACTGGCTGGTAGTTGGTGCGCGCGCATCCGCCCAGCAAAAGGGCTGTTGCAATCGCCACGACGCTGATCTTCCCCATCGTTCGCTACCGTGCGATCGCCGGCGCCGGGGCGGCCACAGCCGGAGCCTCGGTAGCGGCGGCGCCTCCGCGCCAGCAGCCTCCGCGCTGCATGATCATCATGACGTTCGTGTTTCGCGCTTGCAGCGCGCCGATCTCGGCGCGGGCCGCCGACCCGTCTTCGCTGGTGGCGTATCCGATCAGGCCACCGAAGAACATGTTGCGGGTACGCTCGTCCTGTGCCCGATCGATCTCGCTGTAGAGCGCCTGGATCTTGGTCTGGTTGCTCAACATCTCGAACTGCGCGGCATCGCAGGACATTTGCCCATCCGTCGGCGCGACCATTGCCACC
This sequence comes from Stella humosa, assembly GCF_006738645.1. GTDB lineage: Bacteria > Pseudomonadota > Alphaproteobacteria > ATCC43930 > Allostellaceae > Allostella > Allostella humosa. Next base: position 1,008,282 of record NZ_AP019700.1, read on the forward strand.
GGCTGGGCCATGCGATTTCCACCGCACCCGGCCAGGGCGAGCGCCAAGAAGGGAACACCCGCCCACTTGATCAATCGCGGCATCTCCACCCCCATTACGCGCGTTCTTCGGGCCTCAATCGCGCCCGTTTTTCGCGAGAAACCTGCCAGGAGGTAGAACTTAGCGCAACAGATAGTTGATCTTGACTCTGATGAATGGGGTGATTACGCGCACAGGCTGAGGGGGGGTTGTTTGGTGCCAAGCAGGGACATTCCAGGCCGGAAAGTGCGCACCTAGTCGTCGCTGCGGTCCGGCGGCCCGCCCTCGACCAGCCGATAGCCGTTGGCTACCAGCCAGCCCCACGTGCGACCATCGCCGCAGGTCCGGACGTAGTCCTCGCGCGCAGTATCGCGGTCGAGATCGTGTCGCACGGTGCGGCCGGCCGGATCGACGACGCACCACCCGTCGCGATTGACGATGGCGCGGCGCAGCTTGTGGCGTCGCACCGTCAGGGCCGCCCGACTTCGTCCCGCTGAATGTCCGGGCCATGCTTCTGGATGACGCTATCGTCCGTCTCGCGGCCTCCATCCTGGTGCCGGGGAACGTGCTGGTTCTGGCGCCGGATGGTGTCCCGGGCGGGGATCGGTTCCCGGTCGGGTGACGGCGGCTCGGGCATCTTGGGCGGGGTGGGAATGGTCATCACGGGGCTCCCTTCCAGGTGGCGGCGGGCGAGGTGCGCTGTGTGTGGAACTGCCGCGACCGCGGGCTGTTCCCCCAGGAGACGGAACTGGAGAATGCCGCATGGCCGATGACCTGAAAGACCGTGGCGCCGCGGATCGCGCCCGCGTCAATGTCAACGAGGATCACGAGCTCCACTATTGGACGGAGCGATTCGGCGTCAGCCGCCAGCGACTCCGTGCGGCGGTGAAGAAGGTCGGCCCGATGGCAGCCGACGTCCAGAAGGAGCTGGCCGGGCAGTAGCCGCTCAGGCGCCTGACAGGCGTGCCCGCGGGCGCTACGATCGCTCGATGTGCAATCTCTACTCGCTGACCAAGGGACAGGCGGCAATCGTCGCCCTGACCCGGGCGCTGGTCGACAGCACCGGCAACCTGCCGCCGATGCCGGGGATCTTCCCGGACTACGCCGCGCCGATCGTCCGCAACACGCCGGCCGGCCGCGAGCTGGCGATGGTGCGCTGGGGGATGCCGTCCTCGCGCAAGGCCCTGCTCGACGCCGCGACCAAGCGGGCCGACAAGCTGCGCGTCAAGGGCAAGGCGGTGGACTTCGACGAGCTTCTGCGGCTCGAGCCGGATGGCGGCACCACCAACGTCCGCAATACGGCCAGCGCGCACTGGAAGCGCTGGTTGGGCGTGGAGAACCGCTGCGTCGTGCCGATGACGTCCTTCAGCGAGTTCAATCGTGAGGCCGGCGGCGACATCTGGTTCGCGCTGGGCGACGACCGGCCGCTGGCGGTGTTCGCCGGCATCTGGGCGCCGCAGTGGACATCGGTGCGGAAGATGCGGACCGGCGTCGAGAACATCGACGTCTTCGCCTTCCTGACGACGACGCCCAACGCCGAGGTGGCGCCGATCCACCCCAAGGCCATGCCGGTGATCCTGACGCAGCCGGCCGAGATCGAGACCTGGATGACGGCGCCCTGGGCCGAGGCCAGCGCCCTGCAGCGGCCGCTGCCGGATGGGTCGCTCAAGATCGTCGCGCGTGGCGTGAAGAAGGACGTGGCCGAGCCTGTCTAGTCGTCGGCGCAGATCAGGAGGTATGGCCGCCCGTAGTTGTACAGCCGCCTCGGCCGCTCGCCGAGGCAGGCCACCCGCAGCATCCGGGCATTGCCGAGATCCCGGCCGGTGACGATGACGGGCAGCGATGGATCGTACCGGCGCAGATCTGCGGCCAGGCCAGCAACGGTCATGCTGGGCCGGGCCGGGTCCCAGCGCGCCGGGGCTAGGAAATGCGCGCCGCACTCCTGGCCCTGTGGGCAGGCACCCACCATCTCCGACAGCAGCAGGTCCATCGGGGTGTGGCTGCCGTAGCGCTCGATGATCCGATCGCGCTGGTAGCGACCGCGCCGCGGGCAGCGGCTGCAGGCCACGTGGATCATGGTCGAGGGGACGCCGCCGATCGTGCGGGCATCCCACGGGTTGCCGGCCATCGGTCTAGGGGTGCCGGCGGGAGGCGCGGGCTGCTTCCATTCCCGGCGCCCACATGCCCCGCCCGGCCGCCTTGGCCTCATCCTCCTGCGCGACATAGTCGAGCCCGTACCGCCGCCAGGCGCGCGCCCAGCCTCGGCGCACCAGCTCGGCCGCGACGTCGAGCCGGCCACGCCGGCAGACGGCGACGGTGTTGCGATACCGGTCATGGCCATGCGGTTCACAGTCGAGCGGCCGCCGGGCGATGATCCGCTCCATCTCCAGCCGCGCGCGGCCGCCCAGCGGCTCGCCCATCTCCGGCGCATCGATCGCCAGCAGCCGGATGCGGGTCCCGTCGATGACGAGGGTGTCGCCATCGGCGACGCGGGCTGGGCCGCGGATCGGCCCGGCTAAGGCCGGCAAGGCGACGAGAATCAGCAAAAAGGGGGCTAGGAGGCGCATAGCTGGCAATCTGCCGTGAGAACGTAGAGAGAACAAGTGTGCCAATAGTGTGTCTCGATTGTGCCTGATCGTACCCGTTCTGGCCGGTTTCCCGCCTCGCAGTGCTGGCTTGACTTCCTTCCGCTCCCCCTGCAAAACCGGGCGTCCGCTGATGTCCGGGGCGTAGCTCAGCCTGGTAGAGTGCTTGCTTTGGGAGCAAGATGCCGGAGGTTCGAATCCTCTCGCCCCGACCAGCGGAGCAGAGCCAGTTACGGACGGCAATCGAGGCGGAATCGACCATGGCAGAGGCGCGCATCTATCTTCCGGCGAAGTCGGCGATGCAGTCCGGTCGGGCGGGCACCCGGGAATGGGTGCTGGAGTTCGTGCCGGCCGAGGCCAAGCGCCACGACCCGCTGATGGGTTGGATCAGTTCCGGCGACACCCGCCTGCAACTCCGCCTGACCTTCGCGACGCTGGCCGAGGCCGAGGCGCATGCCCAGCGCCTGGGCCTCGCCTACAAGATCCAGCCGGCCCACCAGCGGACGATCAAGCCCAAGGCCTACGCCGACAATTTCAAGTATGATCGGGTGCGCGGCTGATGCCGCGCCCGCAGCGCACGCGCCCTTAGCTCAGTTGGATAGAGCACGCGCCTTCTAAGCGCGGGGTCGCTGGTTCGAGTCCAGCAGGGCGCGCCACGCTGTTCCGCCATTCATGGCAGGTCTCGCTTCATCGGCGCGCAGGGCTGCGCGCAGCGCGACCATCAGAGGATCCGCCGATGACGCTGAAGATGAAGAAAACCGTCAAGCAGATGGTGGAGGAGGCGGAGAGCCAGATCGAGACGCTGCCGCTGGCCGAGGCGCTGAAGCTGCACGGCCAGGACGGCGTGACCTTCATCGACATCCGCGATCCGCGCGAGCTGTGGCGGGACGGCACCATCCCGGGCGCCATCAACGTGACGCGCGGCATGCTGGAAATGTGGATCGATCCGGAAAGCCCGTACGCCAAGCCCTACTTCCAGACGGGCAACCGGTTCGTGTTCTTCTGTGCCGGCGCCTGGCGCTCGGCACTCGCGACCAAGACGGCGCAGGACATGGGCCTGGCGCCGGTCGCCCATCTCGAGGGCGGTCTCAGCGGCTGGAAGAAGGCGGGCGGCCCGGTCGAGGCGGTCGAGCCCAAGAAGTAGAAGCAGCCCGGCGGCGCCGTCGGTCGCGGACACAAGCCGGGCGGTCGCCGAGCGATCACCCCGCCAGCGCCCGGAACTGCTCCAGAAAGCGCCCGCGTGCGTCCTCCGCGGCCCATGGCGTCAGCGTCCCGTCGCGGCGCGTCCGGCGGAAGCTGAAGATCCGGCGGGCCTCCGCCTCGGTGAAGCCGGCCAGCTCGACCGCTTCGAAGAAGGCCGCGTCGACATCGGCGCGCTTGATCGCGCGCGTCCAGTCCGCCGGCAGCCGGGCCGGCAGGCCGAAGCGCAGATGGACCGCCTCCTGGACGCGGATCTCCACCGCCTTGTAGGCGTCGCCGATCACGCGCTTGAAGGGGGTGATCAGGTCCGCGGTCACGAACTCGCTGGCGTCGTGCAGCAGGGCGGCGAGGCGCAGGCCGGCGGCCGGGCGGTCGACCGCCCGCTCGACGATCTCCAGCACCAGCAGCGAGTGCTGGGCGACCGACAGGCCGTGCTCGCCCGCGGTCTGACCGTTCCAGCGCGCGACCCGCGACAGACCGAGCGCGATGTCCTCGATCTCGATGTCGAGCGGCGAGGGGTCGAGCAGGTCGAGGCGCCGTCCCGACAGCATGCGCTGCCACGCCCGGCCCGATGGATTTGCCGGCACCTGTGGGGTCCTCCGCGCATGGATCGGCTGCACCCGTTTACGCCAGTGTCCTGCGATTGGGGAAGCTGGGCCATCCGGGAAGCCGGCACCCGTACGTTTACGGCGCCCGCGACAGCGGCGGCGCCACCTCCTCCAGCGGGCGGCATTCGGCGGCGATGCCGAGGCGGAAGGCGACGACGGACGCCACCAGCATCAGGCCGCCGCCCAGCAGATAGCCCCACAGCACTTCGATGCGGCTGCCGGACTCGATCAGCACGCCGAAGAGGGCGGGGCCGCTGATGCCGCCGAGTGCCGTGCCGACGGCGTAGAAGATGGCGATGGCCATCGCCCGGATCTCCAGCGGGAAGCATTCGCCGACGGTCAGGTAGGCGGCACTGGCTCCGGCCGAGGCGAAGAAGAAGATCGTCGTCCAGGCGGCCGTCAGCGCCGTGGCGCCGAGCAGGCCGGCTGCGAAGGCGGCCCCGGTCGCGACCATCAGGATGCCGGCCAGGCCATAGGTCAACGCGATCATGATGCGCCGCCCGACCGTGTCGAACAGCCGGCCCAGCGTCAGCGGCCCGGCCAAGTTGCCCAGCGCGAAGGGCAGGATGAACCAGCCCACGTCGGCCGCGGCCACGCCGTAGAAGCGCGTCAGGATCAGGGCATAGGTGAAGAAGACGGCATTGTAGCAGAAGGCCTGGGTCGCCATCAGGGTGAGGCCCAGGATGGTGCGGCTGGGATAGTCGCGCAGCAGCGTGCGCGCGACCTCGGCCAGGCTGGTGTGCTGGCGGGCCACCAGCGCGATCGTCGGCAGCCCGGCCAGCGGCAGGGCGATGCCGTGGCTGCGCCGGGCGGTGGCCTCGATGCCGGCGACGATGCGCTCGGCCTCCTCCGGCCGGCCGTGGGTCATCAGCCAGCGCGGGCTCTCCGGCACCCACCGGCGCAGCCAGATCACCACCAGCGCCAGCGACCCGCCGACGATGAAGGCGACGCGCCAGCCGACGTCGGGCGCGAACAGGTCGGGGTCGAGCACGATGACGGAGGCGAGCGCGCCCAGTGCCGCCCCCAGCCAGAAGGTACCGTTGATGGCGATGTCGGTGACCCCGCGCCAGCGCGCCGGGATCAACTCCTGCACGGCGGAATTGACGGCCGCGTACTCGCCGCCGATGCCGGCCCCGGTCATGAAGCGAAAGAAGGCGAACGACCAGAAGTCCCAGGCGAACCCGGTCGAGACGGTGGCGACCAGGTAGACGGCCACGGTCGCCGTGAACATGGGCTTGCGGCCGTAGCGGTCGGTCAGCCGGCCGAAGCCCAGCGCGCCGGTGACCGCGCCCGCGACATAGGCGCTGGCGACCAGGCCGATCTCGGTCGCCGACAAGGCCAGCGTCGGGCTCTGCTCGATGGCGCCGGCCAGCGAGCCCACGAGCGTCACCTCCAGCCCGTCCAGGATCCAGGTGATGCCGAGCGCCACCACGACCAGCCAGTGGAACCGGGTCCAGGGCAGCCGGTCGAGGCGGGCCGGCACATCCGTCGTGAAGATCCCGCGGGCCGAGGGGCGTCGATCGGGCGGCTGCTCGGCCATGGCGCACTCCTGCCGTTGCCTCACCGCAACGTGCGCCGCGCGCTATCGTTCCGGCACCCGGACGCGGGCCGGACCGGCGGCTTCTACGGTCGTTCCGTTCGACGCAGCAACGCCTCGATCGCCGTCGCCGGCTGGGGCCGGCCGCAGAGATAGCCCTGCATCTGGTCGCATCCCATCTCGGCCAGCATGGCTGCCTGGTCCTCGCTCTCCACGCCCTCGGCGATGACCTGCATCCGCAAGGCATGGGCCAGCGATATGATCGTCTGCACGATCGTGCGCGCCTCCGACGTCACCAGAAGGCCGGCGATGAAGGAGCGATCGATCTTCAGGGCCTGGGCCGGAAGCGTCGTCAGATAGGCCAGAGAAGAGTGGCCGGTGCCGAAATCGTCGATCGCGATGCCGATGGCAAGGCGCCGCAGGTCGGCGAGGCGGCGGGCGCAGGCGGCGGGATCGTCCATCGCGACGCTCTCGGTCACCTCGATGTCGAGGCCACCGGGCGAGGCTCCATGAATGTCGGGGAAGTCCTGCAGCACGCGGCCGATCTCGGCCGCGAACTCGGGCGATTGCAACTGCCTGACCGAGACATTGACGGCGATGCGCGGCGGCACCAACCCCATCCGCAGCCATTCGCGCTGCTGCGCCAGCGCGCGCCGGACCACCCATTCGCCGACCTGGCCGATCAGGCCGATCTCTTCCAGCACGGGCACGAAGACGCCGGGCGGCACGATCCCGCGCTGTGGGTCCGTCCAGCGGATCAGCGCCTCCAGCCCCACCAGCGCGCGGGTCCGGGTGTCGACCTTCGGCTGGTAGTGGAGTTCGAACTCCTGGCAGTCGGTCGCCCGGCGCAGGGCGGACTGGAGCTCCAGCGATCGGGCGACCTGGGCATTCAGCGACGGATCGTAGAAATGGTACGGCCGGTTCGACTCCTTCGCCCGCAGCGCCGCCACCTCGACGTTGGCCAGGAGCGTGCCGACATCCGTGCCATCGGCCGGAAATATGGCGATACCGACCACCGCGGACATGCGTACCAGTTGTCCGTTCACGCTGAACGGCAAGGTGACCATTTCCCGGGCGGCGCGCTCGATCAGGTTGGCGACGCGGACGGCATCGGAGGCGTCGGCCACGAAGGTGGCGAAGCGCCCGCCCTCCATGCGCGCCAAGTTCTCCGGCCGCTCGACGATCGCGGCCAGCCGCTGGGCGAACGCCCGCAGCAGCACGTCCCCCGCTTCCCGCCGGTAGGCGTCGTTGATCTCGCGCAGATGACGGAGATCGATAAAGATCACCGCCAGCGGCGTCTCGCTGCGCCGGGCCGCGATCAGCGCCTGGTTCAACCGCTCCTGGAACAGGGTGCGGTTCGGAAGCTGGGTCAGCTCGTCATGGTGGGCGAGGTAGGCGATGCGGTCCAGGTTCGACAGATGGTCCTGCGCATAGGCGATCTCGTGCGTGACGTCGCCCAGTAGCTCGATCAGCCGCGGGGTGAAGAAGGTGCGCTCGCGGCTGAAGACAACGAAGACGCCCGATACCTGGTCGTCCTGGACCAGGGGCAGCGCCACTGAGGACTGATAGCCCATGGCGACGATGGACCGTCGGCGCGGCCCGCCAAGCTCCGGCGTGCCGGCGAGATTGTCGTTCAGGACCGGCCGCATTTCCAACACGGCGCGGGACACTTCGTCGAGCCGTTCCGGCGCGGTGCGCAGGATCGGCAGCGGTGGCGCCGATACCAGGGCATCGAATCCTTCGCCGCAGCCCGCGACGAAGGAGACCTCGCCGATCGCCGGATCGTAGGCCGAGATGGCGGCCAGGCCCAGGCCGCCATCCTCCACCGTGATCCGGCAGATGCCGTCGAAAAGTTCCTGTCGCCCCTGCGCCTGGCGGGCGAAATGGGTGACGCGCGCCAGCAGGGCATAGAGCCGGTCTAGTCGGGCGATCTCCGCGCTCTGGGCGCGGTGCTTGAGGAACTGGCCGATCTGGCCGCCAACCGCGGCCAGGAGCGCCATTCGGCTTGGCCGTTCTTCCTCGATCTCGTTCCCGACGAAGCTGAGCACCCCGAAGAACTCGCCGCCGGTGAATATCGGCAGGGCCGCCGCCTTTCGCAGTCCGGCGGCGACCGCTGCTTCCACCTGCACGAAGGCCGGGGCCTTGCGGCAATCGGGGATCCAGACAGCCCTGCCGGTCGACCAGGCCGTGCCGGCCAGGCCACTGCCGAGCGCCGGCGCGCCCTCGATGGCGCGGCGCGCGAACGTCTCCAGGGCTGCGCCCGGCTCGTGCCAGACCGTAGTGCCGCGCAGCCGCTTGTCGCGATGGTCGAGTTCGCGCAGGAAGCCCACCGTGAAGCCCAGGTGGCGGCCTATGGCCTGCATCAGGGCGGGGGCAGCCTGATCCAGGCTGGACGGCCCGGCCAGGATGCGGGCGATCTCGTACTGCAGCCGCAGGTCGCCTTCCGCCTCCGACGGGGGGGTGTGCCGCCGCGCCCCCCGGCTGGCCGTAGGAGGAGACCGTCCGCGCCGGTACAGCCATGCGGCGACACGGGCCAGTGCCGACAGGTCGTCGACATAGTCGTCGCCAATCCCGGTCTGGCCGTCGGGCGCGATGCAGCAGATCCCGCCGACATCCGGGTCAATCGACACGATCGCGGCCGTGCCTGCCTGCGGCAGGTCCGCCGGCCATCCGGGCCGGGCTTCGAAGCGAAACCGCAACGCTCGCTCGCTCGCGAGCGGCAGGCGATCCTCCGCAATCGCCGTCGACGAGGGGCCGCGCCGCCGGCTTGTCGCGGCACCCTTTGGCGGCGCCGGCTCGGCTGCCACGACCCGGTATCCCCGCGCCAGGGAAGCCGCGGCACTGCATGTCGCGCGCAGGACCCGGGCTGGCGTCGGCGACGAGCCCCAGCCCCTTTTCAGCACCGCCAGGGCGACCGCCAATCCGGCATTCGGCGTCGCGGCCGGGAGAGCGCCGTCCGCCTCTTCGCCCCACACGTTCAGAAGCGGTACCGCCGCTCGTGCATTCGATCCGCTGCGGAGGCCTGCCATCCCGGCGTCTCGCTCAAGAAATGCGGCGCGAATATTCGACGCCTCTTCGATACTACAACGCCTGGCTATGCCAAAGTAGGCGCTATCTTTCGGCGGGCTCCTGCGCCCGGCCCGACCTTTCCGGTGCAGGCCATGACAGGCTTTTCGACTTCTTCCCGGCGTGGGTTCGTCCTCATGAAGAGGCATCGCACACAGGCATGACCGTCCGCCGCAGCCTTGTTCCCGCGCCCTACGATCCGGACCGGGTGCGCTCCTTCTGCATCGGCCACAGGCCGCCGGTCTTTCCCCTGCCGCCCGGCACCGTCTTCGTCAGCGAGCGGCCCTGCGGCGTCGAAGGGGCCTGGATCTATCCCGAGACCTACCCCCAGCTCATGTCCGGCGACAGCGCCTCGGAATACCCCGCCCTATTCGCGATCCGCCGCCGGCTGGAGGCCGAGGGTTTCGATGGCCTAGTCCTGCTGACCCAGTACCGCAAGTTCGTCAGCACGGCCGAGATCGGCCGGGTGGTGGACGGCTTCCCGCATGTGAAGCTGGCGGGGCCGGCCGAAGTCGTGTCCCTGCCGCCGGAGGTCCTGCTGCCGCATGCCGGCGTGCAATGGCTGATCTCCAAGCCGATGGAGTACGACCGCGGCCTGGGCCAGCAGTATCGCGCCTGCCATGTCGGCCGCGACCTGCTGCGCTTCCTGGCCGATGCGGTCGACCATGGCGTGGTGACGGACAGTTTCGCCATGAACCTGCTGTCGGCCCGGCGCCTGCTGGTGTCGCCGGCAATCGGAGTCTATCCGGCCGACGCCTTCATCGCCATCTTCACCCAGCTTGAGGCGGCGGCCAGCGCCTTCCTGGCCGGCGGCTATCGCCCGCGCGGCGATTATCAGCGCCGCGTCGTCGGCTACTGCCTGGAACGGCTGAACAGCGTGCTGGCGGCCAACCGCATCGTCGATGCCGGGCTGAACGGCGACCAGGTGTTCCGCTACGTCACCGTGGTCGGCGACGACGAGCGGCTCACGCCGACGGCCTGAGCCGCTGCCTGATCCGATGCCGATGCCGATTCCGGGCGCGCGCGGTGCAGGCGCTGCATCGCCTGGGCCAGGTCCCGCCGTGCGGCGGCGGTGTCGATCGGCCGCGCCGGCGGATGGGGCGATGACAGCCGTTGGCTCTGGAATTCCACCGTCAGCAGGTCGGCCAGCCGTGCCGTCATAGCCGCCAGCTCCGCCGCCAGATCGTCGAAGGTCGCCGCCGCGGCTGCCGGCCCGACATCGTCCAGGCCCAGGGCCGCCGCCTGAAGTTCCGCCAGCAGCCGGCCGACCGGCGGGCTGAAGATGGCGTAGGACCCGGCACGGTGGTGGCGCAGGGCGGGGCGGACGAGGTCGCCCGCGGGCGGATCCCCGGCTGCGGGCGCCCGGCCCAGCAGACGCGCGAGCCGGCCTGCCGGCCCGTGCCAATCCTCCAGCAACTCGCCATAGGCCACGACGATCCGCGGCAGGTCGCGGCTGTCCCGCTCCGCATCGACCAGGTGCCTGGCCCAGAGCAGGCCGGCGAAATCGGGTGAGAGCTGGTTGCGCTCGAGCAGCGAGGCGGCAACGTCGGGCGGCTCGCGCAGCGCCAGCACGACCTTGGCCGCGGCCCCCTTGGCCGCCAGCACCGGACGATAGAACGGCATCATCCGGCAGATGCGGGGGTCCTTCAGCACGAAGAGCGGGGCATCGGCAAAGCTCGCCCGCAGCGCGCCGCCGACCAACCGGGCGATCTCCCGGCCTGTGGCGTCCGGCACACGGGACAGGTCGAGCGGCCGGGGGTCGAGCCAGGCGCTGTCGGCCACCGCCAGCAGCCGGTCATTCAGCGCCACCAAGCCCAAGGGTTCCCAATAGCCCTCGACATTGTCGGGCCCGGCCGGTGCCGCATCGTGCGGCAGGGCGGCACCCAGGCTGCCGATCAGCCGCGTCAGGATCGAGGTGCCGCTGCGATGCATGCCGAGCACCAGCAGGGCGGTGCGCGATGGCGCGGGAGGCGGGCAGTCGGGGGCGGGGCTGGACACCCTCGACCCGTACCCCATCGCGGGGGCGGTTGCATGGCCGATCCGATCCAGTCCGACGCGATCCGGCCGGCACGGGTTGCATCTCTGGTCACCGGCGACTATGCCGCCGGTGACCAGAGATGGATGGGGCGCGGGGCGGATGGCGATGGACGAACGGGGATTGGAGCAGGCGGGCGGCCTGGTGGCGTTCTGGCGCGCGGCTGGGCGGGAGCGCTGGTTCACCAAGGATGCGGCGTTCGACGCGATGTTCCGCGACCGCTATCTCGACCTGCATTTCGCGGCCGCCCGTCGCGAGCTGGACGCGTGGGGCGCCACCGCCGAGGGCGCGCTGGCCCGCCTGCTGCTGCTCGACCAGTTCCCACGCAATGCCTTCCGCGGCACCGGCCACATGTATGCGACCGACCCGCTGGCGCGGCTGGCCGCCGACCAGGCGGTGGCGGCGGGGTTGGACCAGGCGGTCGAACTGGAATTGCGGGTGTTCTTCTACCTGCCGTTCGCCCATTCGGAGGTCCTGGCCGACCAGGACCGGTCGCTCGCCCTGAACGAGCGGCTGGGCGGGGACTATCCCGGCCATGCCGCCCGCCATCGCGACATCGTCCTGCGCTTCGGGCGCTTTCCCCATCGCAACCCCATCCTCGGCCGGACGACGACGGCCGCGGAGGCGGCGTTCCTGGCCGAGGGCGGATTCGCCGGGTGATATACCAGCCGGCCGCTCCCATTTGGTGTCGGCCGGTATAGAGTTCGGTACGACGTACGAGGAGAGGCGCCAGTGGCGGTCGAAGGGCAGGGGAGCGATCTGGTCCAGGTGGTGGCGCTGCTGGGGGCGGCCGTCGTCGCCGTGCCGCTGTTCAAGCGCATGGGGCTGGGCTCGGTGCTGGGCTATCTGGCGGCCGGGTTGGCGATCGGCCCGTTCGGGCTGCGCCTTTTCAGCGACGCCCAGGCGATCCTGCATTTCGCCGAGCTGGGCGTCGTCATGTTCCTCTTCGTGATCGGGCTGGAGATGCAGCCCTCGCGGCTGTGGGGCCTCCGGCGGGAGATCTTCGGCCTGGGGGCGGCCCAGGTCGCGCTCTGCGGCGGGCTGCTGACCGGGATCGGCATCCTCTGGGGGGCGCCGCCGGCAATGGCCTTCGTGGCGGCCATGGGCTTCGTGCTGTCCTCGACGGCCATCGCCATGCAGCTCCTCGACGAGCGCGGCGAGACCTCGACCCCGGCCGGCCAGAAGATCGTCTCCATCCTGCTGCTGGAGGACCTGGCGATCGTGCCCCTGCTGGCGATCGTCGCCTTCCTGGCGCCGGCGGCCAGCGACACCGGCTGGAACCAGCGCGTGATCGACATGGCGCTGGCGGTCGGCGCCATCGTCGGCCTGGTCGTGGCCGGCCGCTGGCTGTTGAACCCGCTCTTCCGCCTGCTGGCGGCGGCCAGGGCGCGCGAGATCATGACGGCGGCTGCCCTGCTGGTGGTGCTGGGGGCGGCCCTGCTGATGCAGCTTGGCGGCCTGTCGATGGCGATGGGCGCCTTCCTGGCTGGCGTGCTGCTGTCGGAATCGACGTTCCGCCACCAGCTCGAGGCCGACATCGAGCCCTTCCGCGGCATCCTGCTGGGCCTCTTCTTCCTGGCGGTCGGCATGTCGCTCGACTTCCGCGTGATCGGCCAGGCTTGGCCGGTGATCATGGGCGCGGTCGGCCTCTACATGGCGGTGAAGTCGCTCGGCATCTACATGATCGCCCGGGTCCTCAAGGCCGACCATCGCGAGGCGATCACCCGGGCGGCCCTGATGGCGCAGGGCGGCGAGTTCGCCTTCGTGCTCTATTCCGCCGCCGCCGGGGTCGGCATCTTCGATGCGCAGACCAACGCCATCCTGACCGCCACCGTCATCCTGTCGATGGCGCTGACGCCCCTGCTGACTTTGGCGGTCCGCCGCCTGACCCCGGCCGGCAGCCAGTCGATGGCCGATGTCGACACGGCCGACGAACTGAGCGGCACCGTGCTGATGATCGGCTTCGGCCGCTTCGGCCAGGTCGCCAGCCAGGCGCTGCTCGCGCGTGGGTTCGAGGTGGCGATCATCGAGAACGACACCGAGATGATCCGCAGCGCCGCCGATTTCGGCTTCAAGGTCTATTACGGCGACGGCACCCGGCTCGACATCCTGGCGACATCGGGTGCGGGCCGGGCGAAGGCGGTGCTGGTCTGCATCGACAAGGTCGAGGCCTCCAACCGCATCGTCGAGCTGATGCGCGCGGAATACCCGCTGACGCGGCTTTTCGTGCGCGCCTTCGACCGCGAGCATGCCCTGCACCTGATCGAGGCCGGCGTCGACTTCCACATCCGCGAAACCTTCGAATCGGCGATGGCGTTCGGCCAGGCGGCCCTGGTCGAGCTGGGCGTCCCGGTCGAGGAAGCGGCCGAGATCACCGACGACGTGCGCCGGCGCGACGAGGAACGGCTGGAGCTGCAGGCGACCGGCGGCATCTATGCCGGCACCGACCTGATGCGCGGCAACGTGCCGAGGCCGGGCCCGCTGACCCAGCCCAAGCGGCACGGCCAGGTCGTGTGCGGCGAGACGGCGACGCCACTCGACGAGGCGCAACTGCCGGAAAGGGCACCGCAGCGCGCATAATTCGGCGGGCGGATCGGCGGATTGGGTCTTCCGGGGAAACAATCCGTTTCGTCCGCTCCGTCTACTCTCGGGCGCCTGAATCGGGCCATATCGGTCGGGACGATGCATTCGACCGATGAGGCTAACCCGATGACCAAGGTTCTCGTGCTCTATTATTCCAGCTACGGCCATGTCGAGACGATGGCCAACGCCGTCGCCGAGGGCGCCCGCGCGGCCGGTGCCACGGTCGACGTGAAGCGCGTGCCCGAACTGGTGCCCGACGAGATCGCGCGCAAGAGCCACTTCAAGCTGGACCAGGCGGCCCCCATCGCCACCGTTGAGGAATTGGCCGACTACGACGCCATCATCGTCGGCACCGGCACCCGCTTCGGCCGGATGCCGGCGCAGATGGCGAACTTCTGGGACCAGACCGGCGGGCTGTGGGCCAAGGGCGCCCTGGTCGGCAAGGTCGGTGCTGCCTTCTCCTCGACCGCGACCCAGCATGGCGGGCAGGAGACGACGCTCTTCTCGATCATCACCAACCTGCTGCATCACGGGCTGGTCGTGGTCGGCCTGCCCTATGCCTTCCAGGGCCAGATGCGCATGGACGAGATCACCGGCGGGTCGCCTTATGGCGCCACCACGCTGACCGGCGGCGACGGTTCGCGCCAGCCGAGCGAGAACGAGTTGGCCGGCGCCCGCTTCCAGGGCCGCCATGTGGCCGAGGTGGCGATCAAGCTGGCGAAGTAGCGACCGGGGCGCCGCTTCATCCTGGAGCGGCGCCCGGCCGGGTCGTCAGCAGTCCGCCGTCAGTAGTCGGCGACGATGGTGTCGGCGATGAAGCCGTCCATGAAGCGTGCCAGCCGCTCGTGCAGCGGCGTGCGGACATAGGCCGCCAGGGCCGCGCGCGAGGCGAATTCGCTATGCAGCACCAGCCCGTAGCCCTGCGACTTGCGGGCGGTGTTGGGCACGAAGCGATAGGCGCGGATGGCAGGGTCGGTGGTCAGCATCTCGGCTGCGAACCGGTGCAGCCCGGCCCATTCCTCGGCCGTGATCTCGCGCGCCGCCCGGAAGATGCAAACATGCCGGACCGGCCGGGCAATGCGATAGAGGACATGGTGCGCCAGCGCATGGCCGGGCGGCAGCGCCGGATGGTCGAAGTCGCCATCGGCGTCGCGCGCCATGCCGATCCGCTCCATCACCGTCCAGGACGGGCGGTTGGCGGGCACGGTGAAGGATACCACCTCGTCCAGCCCGGCTTCGTCGAAGGCGAAGTCGAGCACCCGCCGGGCCGCCTCGACGGCATAGCCATGGCCCCAGCAATCCCGCGCCAAGCGCCAGCCGATTTCGACCGCCGGGGTGAAATGCGCCGGGAAATCCCGGTGGGCCAGGCCGACATAGCCCGCAAACGCCGTTCGGCCCGGCACCTCCAGCGCCCACAGCCCGTAGCCATGCTGCGCGAAATGGTCGGCGATGCGCCCGGCGAGTGCATCGCTGCCGGCGCGGTCGAGCACGGCCGGGAAATGCTCCATGACCACCGGGTCGGCATTGAGGGCGGCGAACGCCGGGAGATCGTCCGGCCGCCACGGCCGCAGGATGAGGCGTGGCGTGCGCAATGTCGGATGGTTGCCGGTCATGCGTCCTCGTGCCGGACCGCGGGCGGCCTCTGCGGCATGTCATGGTCGTTGCGCATCACGGTTTCCGGATAGTGGCCGGCCTTCGAGCCGTGGACGAACGCGGTCGGATAGCTCCAGTACACCACGGCCTGCGTCCGGGCCATGGCATGGGACATGGCCCAGTCGATCGGCAGGACCGGCTCCCTCAGGATCTCCAGCACCTTGATGCAGAATCGGCGCGATATCAGGTAGCCGCAACTGGTTCGGTCGCGTGGGGGCAATACCCGATAGAACATGGCGTTGACCGCCGGCATGCCGCCGCGCGGTGCCATGTTGACGCCGCCGACGATGTCCACCACGTCCCATTGCCGCGGCTGCGATTGCAGGGTCCGGCGCAGGATCGGCACGCTGCGCTCCAGCAGGACGATGTCGTCCTCGACGACGAGCGCGAAGTCCTTGCCCGACGCCACGATGCGTTCGTAGGCCGCCAGATGGTTGTGGTAGCAGGACAGTTCGCTGGGCGAGAGTTCGCGCGGCCCCAGCCAGGCGGCCACCTGGACCGCCGCTTCCAGGGTGCGGAACCGGCGCCTGGCCATCGAGATGCCGTAGGTCCAGGGCATGTTGCCGTTTTCCTGGGCGATCGCATAGCCCAGGAAGGTCGCATAGACCGGTGCCATCCAGTCGTTCCAGCGCGCCGGGTCGAACCGGTAGGGCGGCACGATCTCCCGCGCCACCATTTCCGGCGGCCAGTCCGCCACGAATTGCAGGGCCACTTCCGACGGCAGCGCGGAGTTCTCCAGATACCGTCGGCGCTCCGTGTTGGCCGGGTGGTGGATGACGTAGCAGTCGAGGATGTCGGTACCGTTTCTCCAGGGAGGGGGACCCTAGCCGAAGCGGGCGGTGCGGTGAAATCGGATCCTGTCGATGGCACCATCGAATGCTGGTGGCGCCGCCCGGCCTGACGGAGAATGTGCGTCGACCGCGACCGGAGAGCACGCCCCCGATGAACGATATCCCGATCCAGCCCCAGCCCCAGCCGCCCCGATCCGACACCGGCATCCAGTCCTTCTTCCTGCCGCCGGGTACGCCCGGCCGGCCGCGCATCGCCCGCGCCGAGGGTATCTGGCTGGAGGACACGGCCGGCAACCGCTATCTCGACGCCTCGTCGGGGCCGGTCGCGAGCAATCTCGGCCATGGCAACCCGCGCGTCCTGGCGGCGCTCGAGAAGCAGGCCCGCGCGGCGGCCTTCGCCTTCCCCGCGCAGTTCGAGAGCGAGGCCAACCTGGAACTGGGCGAGCGGCTGGCGCGCCTGTGCGGCCCCGGCCTCGACCGCGCCTTCCTCGTATCCGGCGGGTCGGAGGCGACCGAGACGGTGATCAAGTTCTGCCGACAGCATGCCGTCGTGACGGGCCAGGGCAGCCGCTGGAAGGTGCTGTCGCGCGAGCCCGGCTACCACGGCAACACGCTGGGCGCGCTGGCCGTGTCGGGCGATGCCCATGCCCATGAGGTGTTCGGGCCCCTGCTGCGCGCGGTCGACCGGGTGCCGGCCCCCTTCACCTACCGCCTGCCGGCCAACCACACGGCCGAGAGCCATGCGCGCGCCTGTGCGGCCGCCCTGGAGGAGGCCATCGTCCGCGAAGGGCCGGAGACGGTGTTGGCCTTCATCATGGAGCCGGTCGGCGGCCTGGCGACGGGCGCCCTGGTCGCGCCCGACGTCTACTACCGCACGGTGCGGGAGATCTGCTCGCGCCACGGCGTGCTGCTGATCTTCGACGAGGTGATGAGCGGCGCCGGCCGCACCGGCCGCTTCCTGGCGGCCGACCACTGGCCCGATGCCCGGCCCGACCTCGTCACGCTGGCCAAGGGGGTGACCGCCGGCTACACGCCGATGGGGGTGATGATGGCGCCGGCCGCCATGGCCGACACGCTGGCCCGCGCCGGCGGCTTCATGCAGGGCTTCACCTACTTTGCCAACCCGCTCTCCTGCGCGGTCGGCTGCGCCGTCCTGGCCGAGATGGAGGAGCGCGACCTGCCCGGCAACGCCGCGCGCATGGGCGAGCGGCTGCGCGCCCGCCTGCATGGCCTGCGTGATCGCAGCCCGATCGTGGGCGACGTGCGCGGCCTGGGCCTGCTGATGGCGATGGAACTGGTCGCCGACAAGGAGACCAAGGCGATGATCCCGCTGGAGCGGATGGCGCCCTATCGCCTCCAGCAACTGGGCCTGCAGCATGGCCTGGCGCTCTATTGCCGGCGGACCAACCGCGGCACCTATGGCGACTGGGTGATGGTGTCGCCGCCGCTGGTCGTCACCGCCGACGAGGTCGACATGCTGGCCGACCGCCTGGAGGCGGTCATCGACGCCTATGTCGCCGAGCTGTCCGCCGACGGCGTGATCTGACGGATTTGTCTGTCCTGCCC
Organism: Stella humosa; assembly: GCF_006738645.1. GTDB lineage: Bacteria > Pseudomonadota > Alphaproteobacteria > ATCC43930 > Allostellaceae > Allostella > Allostella humosa. Next base: position 1,025,924 of record NZ_AP019700.1, read on the forward strand.
AAAGAGGATTCGAGCCAAAGATGACCGTTCCCTTCATCGGCTATGTCGACCGTTTCTCGGCCCGTCCCGGCGGCCGGATCGAGGTCAAGGTATCGAGCACGCTCGGCGGCTCCTACGCGGCGGACCTGGTACGGGTGCGCCATGGCGACCCCAACCCTGACGGCCCCGGCATCCGCTTCATCCCGCTGCCGTCGGGCTTCGCCGGCACCTATCCGGCACGCTTCCAGCCGACGCCGCTCGGCTCCTACGCGCGGATCGAGGCGCCCGAGCTCGACACGCGGATGGCCTTCACCCTGGTTGCCCGGGTGCAGCCCTGGCTGCTGTCGGCCGAGCCGCGCACCGTGGCCGCGCGCCTGGACGCGTCGGGCGACGGCTGGCAGCTCGCCATGACCAGCAGCGGCGCCAGCTTCACCGTGCGCGCCGGCGGCCAGGAGGTCGCGGTCGCGGTCGCAGCGCCGCCGGTCACGCGCCGCTGGTACGAGCTGACGGCCAGCTTCGACGGCCGCAAGCTGGCGCTCGACCAGAAGGCGCTGGCGGTCACCTGGGGCGCCAGCGACAGCGGGTCGGCCGAGATCGCGGCCGACACCCAGCTCGCCTGCCCGCCGGGTGCGGCGATCACGGTCGGGGCGGCCGTCGCCGGCACCGATGCGCGCGACCATTTCGACGGCCGCATCGAGGACCCGCGCCTTTATCGCGGGGTCCGTCGACCGGGCGTCAGCGATCCCGACCCGGCCGATCCCAACCTGCTCGCCTGGTGGGATTTCTCGCGCGGGATCGACACCCAGATGGTGGAGGATTCCGGTCCCTCGGGCCTGGCCGGCACGCTCGTGAACCTGCCGACGCGCGCCGTCTGCGGGTCGCTATGGACGGGCGAGGAGCATGCCTGGAAGCATGCGCCGCGGCACTATGCGGCGATCCACTTCCATTCCGACGATTTGGGCGACGCCGGCTGGGCGACGGACTTCGTCGTCGACATCCCGGCCGACATGAAGAGCGGCGCCTATGGCGTGCGCCTGCGCACCGAAGGGTACGAGGACGTCATCCCCTTCTATGTCGTGCCGCCCAAGGGCAAGACGACCGCCCCCGTCGTCTTCCTGGCCTCGACCTTCACCTTCCAGGTCTATGCCAACTACAACCGCTTCAACTGCGACGAGGGCTACAAGGCCCGGCGGACGGCGTGGAACGCCTATCCCTACCATCCCGACGAGCACCATGATTTCGGCCACAGCACCTACAACTTCCACCCCGACGGCAGCGGCATCGCCTATTCGTCGCGCCTGCGCCCGATCATCAATTTCCGCGCGGGCTACCTGTCCTACGAGGACCTGCGCGGCTCGGGCCTGCGCCACTACCCGTCCGATACCCACCTGCTGGACTGGCTGGAGGAGAAGGGGATCGCCTACGACGTCATCACCGACGAGGAGCTGGACGAGGAGGGGCTGGAACTCCTGCGCCCCTACAAGGTGCTGGTGACGGGGACCCATCCCGAATACCACACGCCGCGCACGCTGGACGCCATCCAGGACTATGTCGGCCAGGGCGGGCGGCTGGTCTATCTCGGCGGCAACGGCTTCTACTGGAAGGTGGCGCGGCGCTTCGACCTGCCCCACGTCGTCGAGATCCGCCGCGGCGAGGGCGGCATCCGCGCCTGGGCGGCGGAATCGGGCGAATACTACAACGCCTTGGACGGCACCTATGGCGGACTGTGGCGGCGCAACGGCCGGCCGCCGCAGAAGCTGGCCGGCGTCGGCTTCTCGGGCCAGGGCAAGTTCGAGGGCTCCTACTACCGGCGCCTGCCGGCCTCGTACGATCCGGCGGTCTCGTGGATCTTCGCGGGCGTGGAGGGGGACACGATCGGCGATTTCGGCCTGTCGGGTGGCGGCGCCGCCGGCTTCGAGCTGGACCGTGCCGACCCGGTGCTGGGCACGCCGCCCAACGCCTACGTGCTGGCCCGGTCCGAAGGGCACCAGGACCACTTCGTGACCGTGCCCGAGGAACTGCTGACCCACCTGACGACGGTGACGGGCGAGCCGCCGGCCGACCTGATCCGCGCCGAGCTGGTCTATTTCGAGACGGTGAAGGGTGGGGCGGTGTTCTCCACCGGCTCCATCACCTTCTGCGGCAGCCTGTCCCACGATGGCTACGACAACCAAGTGTCGCGCATGCTGGAGAACGTGGTGCGGCGGTTCTCCGCCTGAGCCGAAGCGGACCTACCAGCGCAGCAGCCGGCGGCCCGCAAGGCCGCCGGCGGCCGTCGTGACGGCGATGGCGGTCCCGTACCAGGTGGCGACGAAAAGCGGCGAATCGTCGGGGCAGTGGACGGCATAGAAGGCCGCGGCCAAGGCGCCCGCGGCCAGCCCCGCCGCCATGCCCAGGCGCATCGGCGCCATCGGCGCGCCACGCCGCAGCACCGCCAGCATGGCGGCCAGCGGCGCCAGCGCCAGCAGCGGGATCGCCACCAGGCAGACCCCGGCGTTGGACCCGACCAGCCGGGTGCCCCAGCTTGCCGCCGGCGTCACGGCCAGTTCCACGGCGATGGCGACGGCCAGGGCCAACGGCGCCAGCAGCAGCAACGTCGCCAGCCCTGCCGGCTGCCCGTCCGGCCGGGCCAGCCGCAACACGGCCACCAGGGCGGCCGCCGCCAGCAGCAAGGTCAGCGCTGGCTTCAGCAGGAACCGGACGGTCCCGGCCGCGGCCACGATGTCGGCGCGCAGGCCAAGCCCGACCAGGAAGGCGACCAGGGTCGCCGCCAGCCCGCCGGCCAGGGCGAGCGTCAGCCGCCGCGGCAGGGGCATGCCGCCCCGCCGGTCGGTTGCCAGGGCGCGGATCAGTTCGTCCGTTTTCATCGATCCTCTCCGCCGAAGCGGCGGGCCAGTGCCTTCAGCCCGCGGTGCAGCGCGACCCGCACCGCGCCTTCGGTAATGCCCAGCCGCCGGGCCGTCTCGCCGATGCCGGCACCCTCGAGCGAGATCGCCCGCACGACCTGGTGCGTGCGGCCCTCCAGGGTGGCCAGCGCCCGTTCCGCGTCGCGGCGGGCCAGCCCGTCCTCGGCCGCGGGCGCCGCCATGGCCTCCACCACGTCGTCGAGCGGCGCCTCGGCCCGCCGGCCCTGCCGGCGCAGCGCGTCGACCGTCTTGTAGCGGGCGATCGCGTTGATCCATGGGCCGATCGGGCTTGCCCGGTCCCAACTGTCGCGCTTCAGGTGGATGGCCAGCAAGGTCTCCTGCACCACGTCCTCTATGTCGCCGCTGCCGGCGCCGGCACGCGCCATCCCCTGCCGCACGACGCTGCGGATCGCCGGCGCCAGCGCCTCCAGAAAGCGGCGATAGGCAGCGTCGTCGCCGTCGTCGGCCGCCCGCATCCAGGCCGACCACTGGGCTTCCCGCTCGTTTGCTGCGCGCTGGCTCACGGCATCTTCCATCGTTCTTCGCCGCCGGTGGGGCAAACGTTACGGCAAAATCCGCATGCCTGCGCGATCCGCTGAATCCGCGGCGCGGCGACAGGGCGGGTTGATCGGATGCGCGCGGTGCTTTAACCGGGCGGCTCCCCTTGTCCCCGTCCGTCAGGTTCCATGTCAGCGCCGCTCCTCGTCCTCCAGGATATCCACCTTACCTTCGGCGGGCCGTCGGTCGTCGAGGGCGCCGACCTGTCGGTGGCCGAGGGCGAGCGCCTGTGCCTCGTCGGCCGCAACGGGTCGGGCAAGTCGACCCTGCTGAAGGTGGCGGCCGGCTTGATCGAGCCCGACCGCGGCAACCGGGTGGTCCACCAGGGGGCGGTCGTCCGCTACCTGCCGCAGGAGCCCGACCTGTCCGGCTATCCGACGACGCTGGCCTATGCGGAGGGCGACATCCCGCCCGACGGCGACCACCACCGCGCGCGCCTGCTGCTGGATGCCCTGGGCCTTACCGGGGCCGAGGACCCGCGCCGCCTGTCGGGCGGCGAGGCCAGGCGCGCGGCGCTGGCCCGCGTGCTGGCGCCGTCGCCCGACGTGCTGCTGCTGGACGAGCCCACCAACCATCTCGACCTGCCGGCGATCGAGTGGCTGGAGCAGGAACTAGCCGGCCTGCGCTCGGCCATCGTCCTCATCAGCCATGACCGCCGCTTCCTCCAGTCCCTGTCGAAGGCGACGCTCTGGCTCGACCGCGGCGTCACCCGCCGGCTGGAGCAGGGCTTCGGCGCCTTCGAGGAATGGCGCGACCGCGTGCTGGAGGAGGAGGAGACCGAGCGCCACAAGCTCGACCGCAAGATCGTCGACGAGCTTCATTGGGTGCGCTACGGCGTGACCGCTCGGCGCCAGCGCAACCAGGGCCGCATGCGCGCCCTGATGTCGCTGCGCACCGAGGTGCGCGAGCAGCGGCGCGTGGTCGGCGACGTGAAGATGACGATCGCAGAGAGCGAGGTGTCCGGCAAGCTGGTGGCCGAGATGGAGGGTGCCTCGAAGTCCTTCGGCGACCGCGCCATCGTCCGCAACCTGTCGCTGAAGCTGCGCCGCGGCGACCGCATGGGGCTGGTCGGGCCGAACGGCGCCGGCAAGACGACGCTGCTGTCGCTGCTGACCGGCGCCATGGCGCCCGACAGCGGCAGCGTGCGCCTGGGCGCCAACGTGCAGATGGTGACGCTCGACCAGCGGCGCGAGACGCTCGACCCGACGACGACGCTGAAGGACGCGCTGACGGGGGGCGGCGGCGACATGGTGACGGTGGGCGGCCGCTCGCGCCACTTCGCCGGCTACATGCAGGATTTCCTCTTCACGCCCGAGCAGGCGCGCACGCCGGTCCAGGCCCTGTCGGGCGGCGAGCGCGGCCGGCTGCTGCTGGCCCGCGCGCTGGCCCTGCCGTCCAACCTGCTGGTGCTGGACGAACCGACCAACGACCTCGACCTGGAGACGCTCGACCTGCTGCAGGAAATGCTGGCCGACTATCCCGGCACCGTCCTGCTGGTCAGCCATGACCGAGACTTCCTCGACCGGGTGGCGACTTCGATCGTGGCCTATGAGGGGCCGGCGCAGTGGACGGAATATGCCGGCGGCTATTCCGACATGGTGTCCCAGCGCGGCACCGGGGTGGAGGCGCGCGCCGTCTCCCGCGCGCCGCGCGCGAAGGGCGAGACGGCGGAGCCGGCCGCCCCCCGCGCGCGCAAGCCGCGCCTGGGCTTCGCCGAGCGCCGCCAGCTCGACCTGCTGCCGCGCCGCATGGCCGAGTTGGAAAAAGCGATCGCCGCCCACCAGGCGACCCTGGCCGAGCCCAGCCTCTATGCCCGCGACCGCGCCCGCTTCGACGCCGCCACGGCTGGCATCGGCAATGCCCAGACGGAACTGGCCGCCGCCGAGGAGGAATGGCTGCGGCTGGAGATGCTGCGCGAAGAGATCGAAGGCTGAAGGCGGGGAGGGGCGGGCCGATGACGGATGATGCCGAGAAGCCTGTTGGCATGCCAGACCGCCAACTGTCCCGGGCGCTGCTGGCGGCGGGCGGCCTGGACGAACTGGTCGCCCGCGAGGCGCCGGCCCTGCGGCTCCTGACCGATGCCGAGCGGCGCCGGTCGCTGGACCAGGCGCTGGCCGCCCGGCCCCCCGGCGACGCCTGGCTCTTCGCTTATGGCTCCCTGATCTGGAACCCGACGGTCCATGTGGTCGAGCGGCGCAATGCCCGGGTCGAGGGCTGGCATCGCACCTTCTGCCTGTCGACCATCGCCGGACGCGGCACGAAGGACCGGCCTGGCCTGATGCTGGGCCTGGACGAGGGCGGCTCGTGCCAGGGCATCGCCTATCGCCTGGCCGAAGAGGGGCTTGAAGGCGAGCTCGAACTGCTGTGGCGGCGCGAGATGCTGGCCGCGGCCTACATCCCGCGCTGGATCGACCTGCTGGACGAAGACGGCCGGCGCTTCGGTGGGGCCATCGCCTTCACGATCGATCGCACGGGCGACCACTATGCCGGCGGGCTCGCCGACGAGATGGTCGTGGAGCGCCTGGCGACGGCGACCGGCAGCCTGGGCCGGGCTGCCGACTATCTGTTCCAGACCCGGGACGGGCTGCGCGCCTGCGGCATGCCCGATGCGGAGCTGGAACGCCTAGCGGCCGCGGTCGAGGCGTTCCAGGCTAGCGCCTAGCCAGCGATTGACCGGCAGCCAGCGCCCCAGCAGACTACGGCCTCCGAGAGGAGGCCAGGGACATGCGCGCTGGACTACTGACGATCGCGACGGCGATGGCGATGCTGCCGGCCCTGGTCGGCACGGCGCAGGCCGACATCACCATCGTCAACCAGGCCGATGTGAAGGTGACCTTCAATATCACGCCCTATGCCGGGCCGGGCCAGGAGGTGGTGGCGGCGGTGATCTGCGGCCAGCATGAGGTCCTGCCCGGCGAAAGCGCCACCGTGCCGGCCAATCTCCATTGCGGCCAGAGCGCCACGATCGGTGCCAATGCGGAGCCGGACGTGCGCGGTTGGTCGGCGTACTGCCGCGTCGAGGGGCTATCCTGGACGGACGGGCGCATGAGCGTGAGCGGCTCCGCCCGGGGGCTCGTCTGCGCTCCCTAGCCGGCGCCGGCTGACCCGCGCGACGACGGCACGCCGATATAGCGCGCCCGCGGCCGGATGAGGCCGCCGGTTGCCTGCTGTTCCAGGGCATGCGCGATCCAGCCGACGGTGCGGCCGACCAGGAACAGGGCGGCCGGCGCGTCGGCCGGCAGGCGATGGACGCGTGCCAGGGCCACCAGGGCAAAGTCGATGTTGGGCGCCTCGCCGGTGAGGTCGGCGGCGGCGGCGATCGTATCGCGCAGGGCAGGGTCGAGGTCGAGGCGGTCCAGCAGTGCGGTGGCGCGCGGGTCGCCGGCCGGATAGAGCGGGTGGCCGAAGCCGGGCAGGCGGTCGCCGCGGCGCAGGCGCAGCGCGACGGCCTCGGCCGGGCGGGCGTGGCCGGCGATCTCGTCCAGCAGCGCCTGCACCCGCAGCGTCATGCCGCCATGGCGCGGGCCCGAGAGTGCGGCCATGCCGCCGACGACGGCGGCGGCCAGCGCCGCACCGGTCGACGCGATCACCCGGGTGGCGAAGGTCGAGGCATTCAACTCGTGGTCGGCGCCCAGGACCAGCGCGCGGCGGATCAAGTCGGTCGCGGCGTCGCCGGCACCCCAGGCCGCGGCCATGGCCTGGGCGGTCGGCAGCGCCGATGGCGGGCGGCCGATGGCCACGGCGGCGGCATGGCGCAGCAGCAGGGCGGCGCCCTGCCACCGGCGCTGCGGGTCGCGTGCCCAGGTCTCCGATTGCGCCAGCCCGTCCGCCGACAGGCCGGCCATGCAGCGCGCGAAGAGGTCGAGCGGCGGCGGGTTCGCGGCCACATGCGATGCCTCGGCTACCGGCTCGTCGAACGGGTCGGCCGCGCCGCAGTCCCACAGCAGGCGGGCCGCATCCTCAAGCGACGCGGTCTCGGCCAGCCGGACGGCGTCGCGGCCACGATAGAACAGCCGCCCATGCTCGATCTGGGTGATCGCCGAGTCCAGCACCGGCAGGCCCCAGTCGAGCGTTGCCGCCGCCGCCCGGCCGGGGCTGCGGCCGAGCGCGCGGCCGGCGGCCATGCGATCCACGTCCTCGGCGGCGTAGAGGCTGCGGCGCGGGTCGGTGGGATGCGGCTCGGCGCGGATCTGGCCGCGGCTGACATAGGCGTAGAGCGTGGCGTGGCGCACACCCAGGCGGCGGGTGGCCTCTGCAGCATCCAGCAGGGTCGGTCCATTCATGTTGATCTATCTAATCAATATTGACGATATAAGCCAGCGGCGCGACATCGCAGGCTCCGAAGCGGCGAAATATGGAGAGCGCCATGGCGGTGGGACTGGATGACGTGGTCGCGGCCGAGACCGTGCTGAGCCATGTGGACGGGCAGGCGGGCCGGCTCGTGCTGCGTGGCTTCGAGCTGGAGGAACTGGCCGGCCGGCGCAGCTACGAGGATGTGCTGGCGCTGCTGTGGGATGGGTTCGTCGCCATCGACGGGCTGCCGGCGGCGCTGGGCCAGGCCCGCGCGGCGGCCTTCGCCATCCTGGAGCCGCGCCTGGGCGCGCTGGACGGCCTCAGCGCCATCGAGGCGGTGCGGGCCGGCCTGGCCTTGCTGCCCGACGCGGCCACCGTGCCGCATCACCTGCTGGCCACCGCCATGACCGCGGTGACGGCGGCCGCGGCGGCCCGGCGGGCAGCGGGCGAAGCGGCGGTGGCGCCCGATCCGGTGCTGGGCCACGCAGCCGATTTCCTGCGCATGCTGCACGGCCGGGCGGCGCCGGCGGCCCATGTGCGCGCACTCGACACCTATCTGGTGACGATCGCCGACCATGGGCTGAACGCCTCGACCTTTGCCGCCCGTGTCGTTGCCTCCACCCGGGCGGGCCTGCTGTCGGCGGTGGTGGCCGGGGTCTGTGCCCTGAAGGGGCCGCTGCATGGCGGCGCCCCGGGGCCGGTGCTCGACATGCTGGACGAGATCGGCCCGCCCGAGAATGTGGAGCCCTGGCTGGCCGCCGCGCTCGACCGTGGCGACCGGCTGATGGGCTTCGGCCACCGCGTCTACCGGGTGCGCGACCCCCGCGCCGACGTGCTGAAGCGGGTCGTCATGGAACTGCGCGGCGAGGCCAACCGCATCCGCTTCGCCGAGCAGGTGGAGGCGACCGCCATCCGCCTGCTGGCCCAACGCAAGCAGGGGCGCGGGCTCGACACCAACGTCGAGTTCTATACCGCCCTGCTGCTGGAGGCGCTGGCCCTGCCGCGCACCCTGTTCACGCCGATCTTCGCGGTCGGCCGGGTCGGCGGCTGGGCGGCCCACGTGCTGGAGCAGGAGGAGAGCCGGCGCATCATCCGCCCGCAATCGGCCTATGTCGGCCCGGAGCCGCGCCAAGCGGCCTGAAGCATGGCGGCCTGAAGCATGGCGGCATAGCGCCTTTCCGGGGGTCGTTTCGGCTTTTCTCGCCGCAAAGGATTGCTAACCGCGGCTGGATGCGGATATGGACCGGCACGTTCCGTGCCCTGCGCCGAAGGCGGTGCAGGGCACTTCCCAGGAGCCGCGCCCATGAACATGCTGCTGCGCCTTGCCCGCGCAGTCGACCGCGCCAGCGACGCGTTCGGCCACATCGCTTCGTGGCTGGTCCTGCTCGCCTGCCTCGTCAGCGCCGGCAATGCCGCCAGCCGCTATGCGTTCAGCCTGAGTTCGAACGCGTGGCTGGAAATCCAGTGGTACATGTTCGCCGGCACCTTCCTGTTGGGGGCTGCCACCACCTTGCGCCAGAACGGCCATGTCCGGGTCGACCTGGTCTTCTCCATGGCCTCGCCGCGCGGCCGCCTGTGGATCGACATCCTGGGGCTGGTCTTCTTCCTGCTGCCGGCGACGGCGATCCTGGCCTGGATGACCTGGCCGTTCTTTCTCGATTCCTGGACGCGGGGCGAGGGCTCCAGCAATGCCGGCGGCCTCTTGCGCTGGCCGGTGAAGCTGCTGATGCCGGTGGCCTTCGTCCTCGTTACGCTGCAAGGCTTGGCCGAACTGGTGAAGCGCGTTGCCGCACTCCGCGGGCTGGCCGACGTGCAGCTCGACGAATACCACAAGCCGCTCCAGTAGCGGGTTTCGGTCCGGATCCAAGGGAAGGCTGGCCGATGGCCCCGCTCGACTACATGGCGCCGCTGATGTTCGGCGGCCTGGTACTGTTCCTCATCGTCGGTTTCCCGGTCGCCTTCTCGCTGATGGCGGTCGGGCTGTTCTTCGGGTTCGTCAGCATCGAGATGGGGCTGTTCACGTTCCATTACCTCGAGAACCTGCCGATCCGCATCTTCGGCATCATGTCGAACGACCTGCTGCTGGCGATCCCCTTCTTTACCTTCATGGGGGCGATACTCGAACGCTGCGGCCTGGCCGAGGACCTGCTGGAGGGCACGGGCCAGCTTTTCGGCCGGGTGCCGGGCGGGCTTGCCATCGCCGTCATCATCGTCGGCGCGGTGCTGGGCGCCATCACCGGCACCGTGGCCGCCTCGGTCATCGCCATGGGCATGATCTCGCTGCCGGCGATGATCCGCTACGGCTACAACATGCGGCTGGCGACCGGCGTCATCGCGGCGTCCGGCACCATCACCCAGCTCATCCCGCCGTCGCTGGTGCTGATCGTCCTGGCCGACCAGCTCGGCCGCTCGGTCGGCGACATGTATCTGGGGGCGATCGGCCCCTCGATGCTGCAGGTGCTGCTGTTCGTCCTCTTCATCGCCGGCGTCGCCGTCCTGCGGCCGAACTGGATGCCCCCCATCCCCGAAGAGGAGCGCACCCAGCGCGGCTGGCCGCTGATCCGCCGCGTGCTGTGGGGCATGGTGCCCTGCATCGTGCTGATCTTCCTGGTTCTCGGTACGATCTTCATGGGGCTGGCGACCCCGACCGAGGCCGGGGCCATGGGGGCCGTCGGCGCCATGGTGCTGGCGGCGCTGAACCGGCGCCTCACCTGGCCGCTCGTCAAGGAGGGCATGGACACGACCATGCGGATCACCAGCATGGTCGTCTTCATCCTCGTCGGCTCCACCGTGTTCAGCCTGGTCTTCCAGGGGGTGGACGGGTCGCTGTGGATCGAGCACCTGCTGTCCGGCCTGCCGGGCGGGGTGGCCGGGTTCCTGCTGGCGGTGAACGTCTTCGTCTTCTTCTTGGCGTTCTTCCTCGATTTCTTCGAGATCGCCTTCATCATCGTGCCGCTGCTGGCGCCGGTGGCGCAGAAGATGGGCATCGACCTGGTGTGGTTCGGGGTGCTGCTGTGCGTGAACATGCAGACCTCGTTCATGCACCCGCCCTTCGGCTTCGCGCTCTTCTACCTGCGCGGGGTGGCACCCGCGAGCGTGCGCAGCCGCGACATCTACTGGGGCGCGGTGCCCTGGCTGCTGCTGCAGCTCGTCCTGGTGGTGATCGTGATCTTCTGGCCGGAATCGGTCACCTACTGGATCACCCAGGGCCCGACCGTCGACCCCAGCACCATCCGCATCGACGTGGCGCCGCCGCCGAGCGGCAGCGACTCCGTCCCGATCCTCATCCAGTGACGAGGCCGGGACGGAGCCGCCGTCCGGTCACTTCACGGTCTGGGCGGCCGTGAAGGCAAAGTTCTCGTAGCTGTTCTCGGACACGCGGAACCACAGGTACTCGTCGTCGCGGAACTTCTTCCACGGCTCGTAGACCTTCTTGAAGTTCGCGTTCTTGGCCGAGATCTCGTCATAGAGCTCGTGGGCGGCCTTGTAGCAGGCGGCCATGATCTCGCGCGAGAACGGGCGGAGCTGGGCGCCGCCGGCCACCAGCCGGCGCAGTGCCGCCGGGTTGACGGCGTCGTAGCGCGCCAGCGTGTCGACATAGGCCTCGGCGCAGGCCGACTGCAGGGCGGCCTTGTACTGATCGGGCAGCTTGGCCCAGGCGTTCAGGTTGATGTAGGCCGAGAGCTGCGCCTGCCCTTCCCACCAGCCGGGATAGTAGTAGTAGGGGGCCACCTTGAAGAGGCCGAGCTTCTCGTCGTCATAGGGGCCGACCCATTCGGCGGCGTCGATCGTGCCCTTCTCGAGCGAGGGGTAGATGTCGCCGGCGGCCAGCTGCTGCGGCACCACGCCCAGCTTGGTCAGCACCATGCCGGCGATGCCGGCGATGCGGAACTTCAGGCCCTTCAGGTCCTCGACGGTCTTGATCTCCTTGCGGTACCAGCCGCCCATCTGCGCGCCCGTGTTGGTGCAGGGGAAGCTCAGGATGTTGTACTGCTTGAAGAAGTCCCGCATCAGGTCGAGCCCGCCGCCGTGATGCATCCAGGCGGACTGCTGGCGCGCGTTGGGGCCGAAGGGAACCGTCGTGTCGAAGGCGAAGGTCGGGTCCTTGCCGACATAGTAGTAGCTGGCGGTGTGCGCCATCTCGACCGTCTCGGCCTGGACGGCGTCCAGCGCCTGCAGGCCGGGGACGATCTCGCCCGCCGCGAAGACGCGGATCTGGAACTTGTTGTCGGTGAGCGCCGCCACGCGCTTGGCCAGGAACTCGGCCCCGCCGAAGAGCGTGTCCAGGCTCTTGGGGAAGCTGGAGGTCATGCGCCAGCGGATCTCGGGGTTGGACGACTGGGCAATCGCCGGGGCGGCCAGGGTGGTGCCGATCGCCGTGGCCGCGCCCGCAGCCGTGCCGCGCAGAAAACTACGCCTTTCCATATGCTCGATCTCCGAATGCGATGAACCAGGCGGCGCTCGCGAACGCCCTCGGTAACGGGGCCGCCAGGGTACGGTAAACTGTCATCAGGCGCGTCCGTAGGCAAGGGCGTGACCGGTTTGGGGGCGAATGACGATGGAAGCGGCGTCGGGCGAGTTGATCGGTGCACTCTGGTGGAGCGTGGTGGGCGGGCTTACCAGCCTGGAGGTGCTGGCGGCCGGCTTCCTCGTCGGTTGGCTGGTGCGGTCCGCCGGACAGGCCGTCCTGGGCGGCGTGGCGATCGCGGTCGTGCTGTTCGGCATAAGCCAGGCCTTCACCGATCTGCCCGAAGGTGCCGAGATCGTCTGGCTGGCCCTGCCGTTGACCCTGATCGCGCCGGTCGCCTGGGCGCTCGCTGGCTTCTTCCTCCATCGCTGGGTGCGGGGCCAAGCCGCCACCGATCCGGCCAATGTTGGGCTGCGCCTGTTGGAAGCGGCCATGGGCGGTGCTGTCGGCGGGGTTTTGGGCGGTGCGGTCGGCATCGGTGCCGGCATCGTCTTCGTCGAGCTTTTCCAGGTCAGCAGCTTCGAGGGCGCGGCCGGATTCCTCGTCTTCCTGGGCTTCGGCCTGCCGGGGGTGGTGCTGGGTTTCCTGGCCGGGGCAATCGTCGGCTGGCGTCGGAGGCGCACACGGCCGTCGGCCGCACCGGCAGCCGACTAAGCCTGTCGCTGCTCCAGCGCCAGGCGGACGGCCAGTGCCGACAGCACGGTCGCCATCAGCCAGCGCTGGATCACGAGCCAGCGCGGCCGGGTCGCGAACCACAGCGCCACCGAGCCCGCGGCGAAGACGATGGCGAGGTTGACCGAGAAGCTGACCGCGATCTGCGCCAGCCCGAGGACCACCGCCTGGAGCAGCACGTAGCCCTGCTCGGGTTGGATGAACTGCGGCAGCAGCGACAGATAGAGGACCGCGATCTTGGGGTTCAGCAGGTTGGTGAGGAAGCCCATGGCGAACAGCCGTCCCGGCCGGTCGTGGCGCAGGCTGCGATCGGGTTGCAGCGGCGAGCGGGCGCCGGGCCGTATCGCGCTCCAGGCCAGCCACAGCAGGTAGGCCGCCCCCGCCCACTGGATCGCCTCGTAGGCCAGCGGCACCGCCAGCAGCAAGGCGGTCAGCCCGAACGCCGCGCACAGCATGTAGAAGACGAAGCCCAGCACCACGCCCAGCAGCGAGATGAATCCCGCCAGGCGGCCCTGGGTGATGGAACGCCCGATCAGGTAGATCATGTTGGGCCCGGGCGTCAGCACCATCCCCAGCGCCACCAGCGCGAACGCTGCCAGATTGCCGTACGAGACCACCGTTGCATCCTCCCGGGCCGACCGACCGGCGCAGACTGCCGTCCGGGCCGGCAGCGGGCAACCGGGACATTGTCGGGGTGACAATCAGGCGCCGGCGCCGACCGGCTCTCAGCCGACTTCTCCTGCAGATGCCGCGATGCGGGCGTCGCGCTACCGGCGCCGCCGTCCGTCACGCCCAAGTGATGGCGGCGGCACGGCCGGTGCGGCGGTGGAAGCGGCCGGTCGCGTTAGCCCGCGCGCTCGCGGCAGGTGAGCGGCAGGCGGTCGGGCAGGGTGACGGCGGCCTCGTTCCCCTTGCGCGTCAATTCCGCCCCGCCGGCGCCGACATAGCGGCCTTCGCCGCCATCCGGGGCGCGCGTCAGCGCGTAGCCCCGGCCGCGGTAGCGCAGGTGGACCATCGCCGGCTCGCCGGTGACGAAGGTGGCCGCCAGCGTGTGGCCGCCGCAGTCGAAACCGACCGGGCCGCGGCTGGTCCCCTGGTCGGCCGGGCCGCGCACCCCGGCATGGTGCTGGCGCAGCGTGGCGATCCGGTCGAGGTGAACGGCCAGCAGGCAGGCGCGCGGGTCGACTGCATTGCGGCAGTCGCCCCGGCGCAGCAGCCAGGCGCGTTGCGTCTCGTCCAGCGATTCCAGCCGACGCCCGCTCAGCGAAGGCCTGGCCGCCGCGACGAGCCGCTGCACCTCCCGGTCCAGGGCTGACAGGCCGGCATCGCGGCACACCTGCACCTCCATCGGCTGGGTCGCGCGCACGCAGTCGATGGCGGCGGCCGGCGCGGCCGGCAGCAGCAGCAGCGTGGCGGCCGCGAGCAGGGTGGTGGCAAGCGTGGCAGACGGGCCGTGCGGCATCTCGGTCGATCCCTCCCCTCGGGCGTGGCGGGCCGGCGCAGGGCGGCCCACCGTTGAAAGCCGGGAACTCTTGGCCGGTTCCATCCCGCCATGGCAAGCCCGGGATTTGCACGCTAGGTTCGCGGGCGATATCGCCGGACGGGGGAAGGGCGCATGCAGACGATTCTCAGGCTTTTCGGGTTGCTTACGATCGTGGTCGCGGTGGCGATCACCGCGGCTGCCTTTCCGTGGCCCAACCCGGCCCGGCGCGACCTCGCCATGCAGTGCATCGTCGTCACCCCGCCGGCCGCCGCGCCCGACGGCCTGCGCGGCCGCCTGGACTTCATCCTGCGCCAGGGCGGCCCGGCCACCGAGCCGTGCCTGGCCTACGATGCCTTGCAGAAGGAGCGCCTGCTGGTCGGCATCGGCGGCTATCTGGGGCTGGCCGCCGGGCTTTTGTTCCTGGCCTTGGGCTCGATCCTGAAGCGCCTGCGCATCCGCGCGACGGCCATGGACGAATAGGGCCTTTTCAGGCGGCTTTCGCCGCCTGAAGGGCCGCCCAGATGCGCGACGGCGTCGCCGGCATGTCGATATGGTCGACGCCGGCCTGGGCCAGCGCATCGGCCACCGCGTTCATCACGCTGCCCAGCGCGCCGGCACAGCCGGCCTCGCCGCAGCCCTTGGTGCCGAGCGGGTTGCTCCTGGCCGGCACCGGGTGGCTGCGGAAGCCGATCGTCGGCAGGTCGGGTGCCCGCGGGATCGCGTAGTCCATGTAGGACCCGGTCAGGAGCTGGCCGGACTCATCATAGACGACGCGTTCCATCAGCGCCTGGCCGATGCCCTGGACGACGCCGCCATGCACCTGGCCCTCGACCAGCAGCGGGTTGACGATGGTGCCGAAGTCGTTGACCGAGTTGTAGCGCAGGATCTCCACCGTGCCGGTCTCGGGGTCGATCTCGACCTCGACCACGTGGCAGCCATTGGGGAAGGCCGACGGCGCGCCATCGCTGACATGCGAGACGTCCAGCGAATCCGGTACGCCCGCCGGCAGGGCCGGGCGGGACCGCAGCCTGGCCGCCATCTCCATGATGCCGATGGCGCGGTCGGTGCCGGCGATGACGAAGCGGCCGGCCGCGAACTCGATGTCGGCCTCGGCCGCCTCCAGCAGGTGGGCGGCCAGCGCCCGGCCCTTGTCGACCACCTGGATGCTGGCCTCGTGGATCGCCTGGCCGCTGTTGGTGACCGAGCGCGAGCCGCCGGTGCCGCCGCCGGCCTGCATCTCGTCGCTGTCGCCCTGCAGCAGGCGGATCTGCTCGAACGGGATGCCCAGCCGGTCGGCCAGGATCTGGGCGAACGGCGTGGCGTGCCCCTGGCCATAGTCGAGCGTGCCGGTGATGATGGTGACCGTGCCGTCCTCTTCGAACCGCAGGCCGCCCATCTCCTTGTTGGCGGGTGCCGTCACTTCGAGATAGCAGCCGATGCCGCGGCCGCGCAGCCGGCCCCGGGCCTGGCTTTCGGTCTGGCGGGCGGCATAGCCGTCCCAGTCGGCTGTCTCGAGCGCGGTCTCCATCACGGCCGCGAAGTCGCCGCTGTCGTAGACCATCTCGGATGCGGCGGTGAAAGGGATCTGGTCGGGGCGGATCATGTTGCGCCGACGCAGCTCGACCCGGTCGATGCCCATCTCGGCCGCGGCGCGCTCGATCAGCCGCTCCATGATGAAGTTGCCTTCGGGCCGGCCGGCGCCGCGATAGGCGCCGATCGGCGTGGTGTTGGTCACCATGCAGCGCGTCGTCACCTCCAGCAGCGGGGTGGCGTAGACGCTGGGCACGTTCTTGATGATGTTGGTCGTGGCCATCAGCGGCCCCGGCGTCGTCAGATAGGCGCCCATGTCCGCGAAGTTGCGGATGCGCACCGCCAGGAAGCGGCCATCGGCCGCCAGCGCCAGCTCCGCCTCGGCCACATGGTCGCGGCCGTGGGTGTCGGAGAGGAAACTGCCGGAGCGCTCGTCCGTCCACTTCACCGGCACGCCCAGTTCGCGCGCGGCATGCAGGACCGCCACATATTCGGGGTAGGGCGGGGCCTTCATGCCGAAGGAGCCACCGACATTGCTGGTCAGGACGCGCAGCTCCTTGGCCGGCACGCCCATGATCTCGGCCATGCCGGCGCGCAGGCCGAACACGCCCTGGCTGCCGACATGCAGCACCCAGCGCCCGCCCGTGAACTCGCCGATCGCCGACCGCGGCTCCATCGCCGAGACGATGATGCGGTTGCTGACCAGGCGCATCGCCACGACATGGGCCGCCTCGGCAAAGGCCGCCGCCGTCTTGCCGGCGTCGCCATAGTGGAAGTCGAGCACGAGGTTGCCGGGCACGTCGTCATAGAGCTGCGGCGCGCCGTCGGCCGCAGCAGCGCCCGCATCGGTCACGGCCGGCAGCGGGTCGATGTCGAGCGCCACCAGGTCGGCCGCCTCGCGCGCCTCGGCCACGGTGCGGGCGACCACGACCGCCACGGGATCGCCCACCCAGCGCACACGGTCCCGCGCCAGGGCCGGGCGCTCGGGCTTGCGCATCGCGCTGCCGTCGCTGTTCTTCATGGGGGCGGCACATTTCAGCGGGCCGTAGCCGGCGGCCTCCAGGTCGGCCCCCGTCCACACGCCCAGGACGCCCGGCGCCTCGCGCGCGGCCTCGACGTCGATGCCGTTCAGGACGCCATGGGCGACCGGGCTGCGCACGATCCAGGCATGGGCCTGGCCCGCCAGGTTGATGTCGTCGGTGTAGCGGCCGTGGCCCTTCACCAGTACCGGGTCCTCCGAACGCGGGACGGGCTGGCCGATGCCGAACTTCTGTAGCGACGGATCCATGAACGCATTTCCTCGAAGACGGGATGCCGGCGGGCGCGCGTGCGCAAGGCAGGGAGGCGCCGAACGGGGCCGGCCTCCGTCGCTATCCACCGGGATTGGGCAGGTGGCCGATTGTCGCCCAGCGCCTGACGGAGATCAACGCAGCATTCGTGCCAGGGTTTCCTGGTCGAGAGATGAGCCTACAGCCCGTGCTCCTGCATGCGCTTCCACAGCGTCGTACGGGATATCCCCAGGCGGCGCGCGGCCTCGGCGCGATTGCCATTGGATTCGCCGAGCGCGGCCTGGATCTGCGCCTTGGTCGCCTGCCCTACGGCATCGCGCAGGCTGGCTGCCGGCGCGCCATCGGCGGGATCGCCCAGCCGGCGTTCGGGAAACAGATCGGCCGGCCCGATCTCGGCCTGGTCGGCCATCGCGGCCGCGCGCTCGATGCGGTTGCGCAGCTCGCGCACGTTGCCGGGCCAGGTATGGTCGGCCATCGCTAGGACCGCGGCCGGCGACAGGCAATGGGCTTCGAGGCCGAGCCTGCGCTCGACCGCGACCAGGAAATGCCGCGCCAGGTCCTCCACGTCCTGGGCGCGACGGCGCAGGGGGGCGATCGTCGTCTCCAGCACGTTGATGCGGTAGTAGAGGTCGGCGCGGAACCGGCCATCGGCGACGCGGGCGGCCAGATCGGCGTGGGTGGCGAAGACCAGCCGGCCGGAAAAGGCGCGCTCCCGGCCGCTGCCGCCGACCGGCCGGTAGGCCCGTTCCTGCACCAGCCGCAGCAGCTTGGCCTGCAGTTCGGGCGCCAGCTCGGCGACCTCGTCGAGAAAGAGCGTGCCCCCCTCGGCCGCCTCCACCAGGCCAGCCTGGCGCTGGGCCGCTCCGGTGAAGGCGCCCTTCTCGTGGCCGAAGAGGGTGCTTTCCAGCAGCTCGCGCGGGATCGCCGCGCAATTCACGGCGACGAACGGCTGCGCCGGCGCAGCGGCATCATGCAGGTAGCGCGCGGCCACCTCCTTGCCGACCCCGGTCTCGCCCAGCAGCAGCACGGGCAGATCCAGGCGGGCGGCCTTGCGCAGGAAGACCTCGACCGCCTGCATCGCGGCGGATCGGCCCAGGCCACCGTCGGCCGGGGCTTCGGCGGTGGCCGCGCGCAGCGCCGCCACCAGCCGGTCGACGTCCACCGGCTTGGTCAGGTAGTCGCGGGCGCCGGCCTTCACCAGGCGCACCGCCTGGGCCACGTCGCCGAAGGCGGTCATGAAGAAGGTGGGCGCGGCTGCCGCCGCTTCCGCCAGCCGGCGATGCACCGCCTCGCCGCTCATGTCCGGCAGGCGCATGTCGCTGACGATGGCGGCCGGCGGACGGGCGGTCGCGGCGGCCAGGGCGGCTGCCCCCGTCGTCGCCAACTCGGGCGCGAAGCCTTCCAGCCGCAGGCGTTGCATCAGCGCCGGGCCCAGCACCGGATCGTCCTCGATCAGCAGGATGCGCGGGCCGGGCGTCACGGCTCGTCCCGCAGCGGGATGGCGATGCGGATGCTGGTGCCGCGGCCGGGCTCGCTCTCGACCGAGGCGCGGCCGTCGAGATCGCCCAGCAGCCCGATGACGACCGCCATGCCGAGCCGCCGCCGGCCGCCGCTGCCCCTATCGCCGCCGCCCGCATCGCCGCTGCCCGGCTCGCGAATGCCGCCCTGCTCCAGAAGGCGGGCGGCATGGGTGTCGAGGCCACCCCCGCCGTCGACGATGGTGCATACCAGTTCGCCGCCCTCCATGGCCGCGCGCAAGGCCACGGTGCCGCCGGGCGCCGTGGCGGCGCAGGCATTCAGTAGCAGGTTGAGCAGGACCTGGCGCACGCCCACCGCACCCAGCGCCACGGTATCGGGGAGCTCGATCCGCCAGTCGAGCCCGACCCCGGCGCGATCGGCCGCCGGCCGCACGAGCTGTTCCAGGTCGGCGAAGTCGGCCGGGCCCAGCCGTCGCTCGTCGGTCGGGCGATAAAAGCCGAGCGAACTGGTGACGATGCGGTCGATGGCGTCGATCCCGCGTTCCAGCAGCCCGAGGGATTCCGCGCGCACCGCGCCGTCATCGCCGAAGCGCTTCAGGGTGGACACGGCCGTGGCCAGTCCGGCCAGCGGGTTGCGCACCTCGTGCGCCATGGTCGCAGCCAGTCGGCCAAGCGCGGCGGCCTGCTCGCGCTCGGCCGCCTCGTCGGCCATCCGCTGCCGCTCGCGCAGGCTGTCGGCCATGGCGTTGAAGGCCGTCATGAGGGCCGCCGTCGGCCGGTCGGCCGCTGCCAGTGCGGCATCGGGAATGGCGGCCGGCGGGCCGACCGACGCCTGATGCAGCCGGTCGAGCATGATGGCGATCGGCCGGCCGATCCGGGCCAGGCCCCAATAGGCCAGCGCCGCGCAGCCCGCTGCCAGTGCCAGATCGAGCAGGACCAGCCCCAGCGCGAGGCGTCGGCGGTCCGCCAGCAACTGCCCAAGGTCGAGGGCGGCGACGAGCCGGCCCGTTCGCCCGTCATCGACCGGCCGGGCGACCCAGGCGAGGCCGGTGGCATGGTCGAGCTCGAGATGGCCCGCTCGCGTCGCCGCGGCGCGCGTCGCCGGCAGGGCGGAATCGGTATGGCTTGCCAGCAATTGCCCATCGGCGGCAAAGGCGAACAGGCCGCGCTCGGTGACGCCCTGCCGCTCGCCGAAGGCCAGCCGGAAGCGGGCTTCCAAGGCCGGCCCGTCGCCGGCCTCGAGCGATGGCCGGACACTTGCCGTCAAGCCGTCGAGATAGACCTCGCCCAGGCGCTGGAACTGCGAATCGGTGGCCGCAGCCTGGAGATGCAGGGCGATCTGCGTCGTCGCGACGGCGACGACGAACACCGCCGCTCCGGCGATCGCCGGCAGGCGGGCCGCGGGCGGCAGCCAGGAGACGAGGGAGCCGGGCCGGATCATGATGCGGCATCCATCCTAGCCCGGCCGACCCATTCGGCATACCGCCCGTCCGGCAGACCCCCGCCCTTATGGCGCAAACGCACCTTCCCCCATATCGTTGTCCGCCAGCGGTTTGGCTAGACTCCCGGCATGGGAGACACCTACGCGATAGCCGGGCTGGAGCGGAAGCGGGCGGAGATCGTTCGCGAGATTGCCGGGGCCGAGGACCGGCTGGCCTACCTGCGGACCAGCCTCGTCCACATCGACGCGACGATTGCCCTGTTCGATCCCGAGCGGGAGCCGCCGGGAGGCGATCCCATCCTGAAACGGGCGCAGTCCGGCTACTTCGCCGACGGCGAGCTACCCCGCATCGACATGGAGTTGATGCGCGACAACCAGGGCCGGTCGGCCATCGAGCTAACCGAGATCATCATGGTGCAGCGCGGCATCCCGACCACGGATCGCACGGCGCGCTATCTCATCAGGAAGAAGGTCGCCGGGGCCGTGCGGAAGGTCAGGAAGCGGCTGGCGGGGTAGGCGGTATTACGTCATACCGCGCGGCGACTAGAGGAAAAGGGATCTATAGATCAAGTACATTGAGTGTGGAGAAACGTGCTTGAACTTGAGCATGTGGCACGTATCTTTGATATAAGTGGCGGTTATCGCGGGGTGCTGGAATGGAGTCCCGCGGTCAACGCGCAGCTCCTCGTATATTGAGCAGATTTTGCGCCCAAAATCGAAGGCGAGATACTCCGTGCCGTATCCTGTAATCATGCTGCGGAAAGCCGCCTCTTCGGGGTACGGTTCCGGATCGTCCTCGGCGGCTTTCAGCACATCCTCATAGTCAATCACCGGCGCCATTCGGCGCAGCCAATAGGCTAGGTGCCCACACTGCTTTAGGTGATCCATGCCCTCAGCAAGATTCGGCTCTGCCGCACCGACGCGGGCGAGATCGTCACGCCACGCATGGTGGGCGTCGCGAATTCTGCTTATTGAGTAATGTGGGCGGAGCTTCCCGAGATCGAGGGTTTCATCGCAGTACGCGACAAACTCGTCTACGAAGAAATCAAGCTGGGCCAAATTGGGCAGGCAACGCCCATCGATCGCCATCGTCCGGGGCGCGGCTGGTCAGGGGCGATCAGCTTTCTTGGCTCGGGGGTGGGCTATCAAGAACATCGTTTCGACAGCCGTCGCCTCTCCTCGCGTCTCCGGCAGGTGGTTAGCATGATATCCATACTGCGGGGCGTGGCCCTCAACGACCATGCGGTGCAAAACGCCGCGGACGAAACGCGGGTCTTCCATATATTTCGCAAGACCGTGACTGCTCATTCCGACTCCCCCCCACATCGCGACCGCAGCCGCGCAGGGGTCACTACCATCACCTTGACAACGCTGACAATGCGCAAACGTGCCGTTGGCGCGACATCATCTGTCGTGCAGTTAGATGGTGCGTTGCATTCAAACGACAACCAACGACGGCGCGCAGCATGCGTGAGACGGCCCTGAGGACAGCGATTAGGCCGCCCGCTGCCAGTACCCCGCCCAAACCCGCGACACCGGCCGATTGAGCGCCCCGGCGATCATGGTGAACTGCTCGCCGTTGGCGCGGCGGCGGTAGTCCTCGCGCCACGCCATCTCGCCGGCATAGCAAGCGAGGTACTGGCCGCTGATGTGGTGGTGCTGGCCCCACTCCGAGCGGCGCAGGCGGGAGAAGTAGCTTTCCGCCTGATTGGTGCATGCGCCGTCATCGGAGAAGGCGACGGAGTGGTTGATCCGCCGGGCGGCATAGACGGCGTGGAGATTGTCCCAGGAAGACGCTTCGTCGGCCATGATGGTTGAGCCACGGGCGACCGATCCAGGATCGTCGGAAGCGCCTAGTCCTCGCGATGGAACACGCTGGTGGCAGTCCGGCCGCCGCGCTCCCGCATCACGACGACGACGCGGCGCTTGCCGGTCTGGTTCTCGGCAAGGCGACGGTCCCGACGATCAGCCTTCCGGTTCTCCTGGCGGACGTGACCGCCGAAGTAGGCACCATCGACTTCGACGATGCCCGTCAGGATCAATTCGTTCTGCTCGGCCATCATCGCCTCGCGCAGCTTGTGCGCCAGGACGAATGCCGACTTGTAGGAAATATCGGGGTCGCGGCCGAGCTGGAGGGCCGAGATCCCCTTAACCGCGTTCACGAAGATGGCGATGGCGAGCAGGTAGTCCCGGATCGGCAGCTTGCGCGAGGCGAACAGTGTGCCCGACGTGACGGAGAACTGCTTGCCGCAGCCCTTGCACTTGAAGATGGCGCGCGTGGCGTACTCGTAGCATGTGCAACAGCCACAGGCCGGGCACACCGGGTTGCCGTCATTGTTGGCCCAGCGCAGCGCCCGGAAGGTCTGGGCGGCTTCCTCGTGGCTCATCCGCGCAACCTTCGTGACGCTGAGCGTCCGGGCCTTGGCAGAGAGGAGGAAGTGCTGGGACATTGTTTGCCGCCGTTTGCGTTGCTTCTGTAACGAATATGGCGGCACAGCGTGGGATTGCCAACGGCATTAGTAACGAATATGATGGCGTCCGTAACGATGACGAGGGCGCCGTGAAGTCAGACGACAAGTGGGTGAACATGGCGAAGGGCATCCTCCGCGCGGAGATGACGCGCCGGGGCATCACCTACGAGCAGCTAGCCGCGAAGCTCGCCGAGATGGGCGTGGCGGATACCGCTGTGAACATCAGGAACAAGGTAGCGCGAGGCGGGTTTTCGGCAGCGTTCATGCTGCAATGCCTCGTCGCAGTCGGGTGCCAGACGGTTCGGCTGGACGACCGCTAACGACGACGGCTGCCGCCGGGCGGGTTGTCGCGCCCTTCAGAGACACCCCTCGCTCGCTGGGCTTGGACTGCGGCGCTATCCGCTTTGACAGCCAGAATCCCATTCGTGACGGACACCAAGATAAGCGCATACCACAAGAGAATAAAAAGCGCCGATCCGTTGAATACGGTCTGTGACCATTCGTTGTGCGCCAAGTGTGGCTTGGCAACAACCACCACAATTCCAATAAGGAAAAGCGCTATAAGATAGTAGGATCCGGATCTAATCCCACGTCTTGTGCGAACAAATATATCCTTGCCGCCGTGCTTCTCCTCAATATTATTCAATGCCAAATGTAGTTGCGCGGCGGACGCAATCGTAATGGCGAGTATGACGCCGAGAAGATTAAGAAATTCATGATTTACAAATCCCATCAAAAATGTGTTCTTGTCGGACAGTACCATTGGCGCGGATGCCGCCATCACCACGACCAATGCAGCCGCGATAACCAAAATGCACCACGAAATGGTCTTGCTCATCTTCTAAAGATAGCTTTAATCACGCGCGAAATCAAGCTTTCTTCTGCACCCTTTGCCTCCAATTTTGGAATATGTACGCGCTTAGTCTTGCGCTTGGAGTTATAGGTTTTCTTTTTCTTGGTTTTTGCTAGAATATTGCCTCCACCCTTGGCAACGTAGCCCACCAGCGCCTTCGTCATAGGCGTGTCCGTATTCAAGTAGTCGTCGCTTTCAAACGCTAATGTCACTTTTCGAGCGTTCTCTTCCTTGTGGGCGCTTCGCATGTCAGCGTCAATATCGCCGTCAATGCCGAACATATTTGGGGGAATAAGCTCAAAGCGAAGAAAGGTGATATCTTTTGCGTTTTCCCGCGCGAACGTCCAGAAACTCTCTGAATTTGAGACGGGTGCTGCCTCTAGTATATAATGCTCGCGCAATCGACGACTGTTCACTGCGTACAAGAAAGAATTAATGACAGATTGAGGTTGGCCGATCGGTCCCAAAACCTCGAAAGCCAGCGTTTGCCCAACGTCAACCAGGTCCCTAGGATCGATTACGACAAGCGCCGCTATCCAAGTATCGCGAGTTGTCTCCTGTAAGCCGCGGGTCGGCGGCTCGTTCTCCTCTCGAACAATCTGGCGCCCAATCCGGCCTATGACCATGCCTCCGGAGTTCTTCTCGGCTCCCTCTTCGGGGACGAAGTGGAATGTTTCCGTTCGATGGTCGAACTCGATGGCCGACGTGAACAAGTCGCGCAACCACGCTTCGCGGCTGGGGGCGGGACCGGTTGCTGTGAGTAGGTCCGCCGGACGGCGCAGTAGCGATAGATGGAACATCTCAAACTGCACTCGGCACCCCCTCCGTCTAGCTCGGTCAAGGATGAGCGCGACCGATCTGCCCCGTCAACCGCTGGGAGAAATTGATGCTGGGATGGCGCATCGAGGAGGCGATGAAGGGCGCGCCTCCACCCCATTGACGCCAGCCGCCAGGGCGGCCAAACTCGGACCTCTTCACTGGTTATCGGCCGGCGGTTCTGCTACAGTCGCCGGCCACCTCCGAACGAAGGGTGCCGCAGTACGAGTGCGGCGCCCTTTTTCGTTTGGCGCCGCTAATCCATTGAAATCCCGCCTTGGTGCGTTTGCGCCATAAGGGCGCAGACCCCCCGTCCGGCATACCCCCCGGCGTCTCAGGGCAGCAGCAGCAGCGGCACCGTGTCGGCGGCGACCTCGTGGATGTCGGTGCGCACGGCGCCGAACCAGCCGCTGTTGGCGGAAAGGGCGGAAACGATGGCGGCGTCGTAGCGCCGCAACCGGGTGGCCACGTCGACGGGCGCCATGGTCCCGTCGAGCGGGTCGCCCGCGGCGGCCCGCCGGCCGTGCGCCTGCAGCAGCTCGATCTGGCCCAGGGCGGCCGCCGTCGCACGCTCGGGCTGGTCGCCGACCGGGATGACGGCAACCTCGGCCTGGGGCCACAGGCCGCCATGGATGAAGGCGTGGGCCAGGCGTGCGCAGCCCGGCCCACCGCCCACCAGCAGCGCCACCCGCCTTACGCTGTCGGGGGCCTGCGCCACGCGCAGGACCGGGGCCAGGCGGGCGGTTGCCATCCGTGCCGCCAGCTCGTCGGCGGCCCGCGCCGGCTCGCCCTGTTCGTCGATGCCGGCCGGCACGATGACGAGGTCGGCACCGGCCAGGCGTGCCGGCAGCATCCCCAAGCCGCCTTCCTCGTGCCGGGCCTCGGCCTGGACGCCGGCGTCGCCGGCCATCTCCTGGAACTCCGCGAAGGCATGGGCGGCGGCATGGCGCATCCGCTTGCGCCGCGTGCTGGCCAGCCAGCGCGCCCAATGGCCGCCGCCGGCCGGCAGCGCCGTCCGGCCGGGGCCGTCGTCGGCGCCGACGATGGACAGTGCCGTCAGCCGCGCGCCGGTGGCCTGGGCCATTTCCAGCGCCACGGCGGATGCCTGGCGCTGGCAGGCGGCGCCAGCCAGCCAGCAGACGATCCGGCGGACAGGGGCGGGCTGGTCGCGGCCGCGCGTCTGGGCGGGATCGGCCGCCTGCATCGGCATGGTCAATGGCGTCATGGCGGTCTCCTCCGGCATGGGGGCGGGACTGCGCCGGACGCGCGTGCGGCGCGCCGGGTCGATGTCGAAGACCTTGCGATCGAGGACGCCGTGCAGTGCGTCGCCGATGGTGGCGGGGGCGATCGGCGCGCCGGCGACGTAGGCCGCGCGGCCCAGCAGGTGCGAGGCGATGGGCGTGGTCGCCAGCAGGAACAGCACGGCGGCCAGCGCCGTCAGCAGCGCCGCCACCGTGCCGAGCGCCAGCCCCGCGCCCAGCAGCACCAGGCCCGAGCCGACGACGCCGGCCTTGGTCGCGGCGTGCATGCGCGTGAACGGGTCGGGAAAGCGGACCAGCCCGATCGCGGCCAGGGCGATCACGACCGCGCCGCCCACCAGGCAGGCGGCGGCCAGCAGATCCAGGATGGCGGCCATCATTCCTTCCCCGCCGGTCGTTCGGCCGCCCCTTCGAGCAGCCCGGCGAAGGCGACCGCACCCAGGAAGCCGAACAGCGCGATGGCAAAGGCGATGTCGAGGAAGGCGGCGTGTGCCGCCAGGACCGCCGTCAGGGCGGCCAGCGCGATGGCGACCAGCCCCAGCATGTCGGTGGCGATCACCCGGTCGGCGGCGGACGGCCCCAGCAACAGCCGCCAGGCGACGCCCAGCAGGGCCAGGCCGACGATGATGGCGGCCATCGTCGCGGCCAGGGTGACGATGTCGGTCGGCACGAGATCGGTCATGGCAGAACCTCCTGCACCCGGGCTTCCAGCGCGCCCTTCATGTCGGCGATGGCGGCATCGGCGTCGGCCACGTCGAGGCAATGGACGTAGAGCGTGCGCCCATCGGCCGAGACGGCGAGGCTGGTGGTGCCCGGCGTCAGCGTCACCATGTCGGCGAAAAGCGTGATCGCGACCGGCGAGCGCACGTCCAGCGGCACCGCCAGGATGGCCGGGCGCAGCCGCCCCGGCGGGGCCAGTGCCGCACGGACCGTGGCCCAGGTCGCCTTGCCCAGCTCGACCACGAAGGCGGTGGCGAGCCAGCCCCAGGCGCGGACCCGCCGGTTCATCGCACGGCCCCTGCGAGGACAGCGGTGGAGCGTTCGCCCAGCACGGCGGCGATGTACGCCTGGCGGTCCAGGAGACTGTCGGCGGCGTGGATCGACAGGGCCATGAAGGGCTCGGTCCACAGGCCGATGGCGAGCGTGGTGCCGCCCAGCACGACGATCGGCGCCAGCGTCGCCAGCCGCTCCGCGCGGGTCCAGGGCAGGGCGGCGGCCCCCTCGGGTGCGGCCTTCCAGAAAGCCTCGTTCCAGATCTTGATCATCGAGAAGAGCGTCAGCAGCCCGACCAGCAGGGCCGTCGCCGCCAGCAGCCAGGCTTCGGCCTCCAGGCTGGCGCGGATCACCGCCAGCTTGCCCCAGAAGCCGGACAAGGGCGGCAGGCCGGCCAGCGACAGGGCGGGCACCAGGAACAGCAGCCCAAGGACCGGCCGCGTCACCCACAGGCCGCCCAGGCGGGCCAGCGCGAAGGACCCGCCGGCCTGGCGGATCGCGCCGGCCACCAGGAACAGGTTGGCCTTAACGATGATGTGGTGGATGACGTAGAGGATGCTGCCGGCGATCGCCAGCGGCGTCATCAGGGCCACGCCCACCAGCATGTAGCCGATCTGGCTGATGATGTGGAACGACAGGATGCGGCGGATGTCGTAGTGCGCGGCCGCACCCAGCACCCCCGTCACCATTGTCGCCATGGCCACCAGGGCGACGAGCGGCCCGAAGAAGGCGGTGTCGTGGGCGAAGACCAGGGTGAAGACGCGGATGATCGCGTAGACGCCGACCTTGGTCAGCAGGGCCGCGAAGATGGCCGCCACCGGCATCGACGCCGTGTGGTAGGCGGCCGGCAGCCAGTTGAAGAGCGGGAATACCGCCGCCTTGGCACCGAAGGCGATCAGCAGCAGCATGGCCACCGCCGCCAGCGCCCCCTGGTTCTCGACGGCCGGGGCCACCCGGGCGAGGTCGGCCAGGTTGAGCGTGCCGGTCAGCCCGAACAGCAGGCCGACCGCCAGCAGGAAAATGGTGGTGCCGACCAGGTTGAGGGCGACATAGCGCAGCCCGCCGTCGAGCTGCTCGCGGGTGCGGTCCAGGACCAGCAGCCCGAACGAGGCGATCAGCATCACCTCGAACCAGACATAGAGGTTGAAGATGTCGCCCGTGGAGAAGGCGCCGGCGACGCCCAGCAGCAGGCCATGGAAGAGGGGGTGGAAGCCCGCCCGGTCGCGTTCGGCGGCACCCTGGCCGGCGGAATAGACCGCGACCGCGACCGCCATCAGGCCGGTGATGACCAGCATCACCGCCGAGAAGGCGTCGACCACCAGGGCGATGCCGAACGGTGCCGGCCAGGCACCCATCTGGCCTGTCAGGATGCCGCCGGACAGGGTGCGCGCCAGCAGCGCCACGGCCGCGGCCAGCAGCAGCACGGCGCCACCCAGGCTGATCACGCGCTGGGCCGCCGGACGGCGCCACAGGATCGCGGTCAGGGCGGCTGTGGCGAGCGGCAGCAGCAGGGGGGCCACCAGCAGGATCTGGTCCATCATGCGGCCTCGCGCCGGGCGGGGACGGTGGCCGACACCGGCGGGGCGGCCGGGCCGGCCTCGGCCTCGGCCATCTCCTCTGCGCTGGTGGTGCCCATGGCCTCGTGCGCCTTCAGAACCAGCATCAGGGCAAACGCCGTCAGGCCGAAACCGATGACAATGGCGGTCAGGATCAGGGCCTGCGGCAGCGGGTTGGCGGCGGACGTGGCCAGCGCCGTGGCGCCGGGATCGACCAGCGGCGGCTGGATCGGGCCGATCCGCCCGGCGAGCAGGATCGCCAGGTTGGCGCCGGTGCCCAGCAGGATGAAGCCGAGCAGCAGCCGCAGCAGGTCGCGCGACAGGAACAGGTAGACCGAGGCCGCGACGACGGTGCCGATGGCGATGGCGAGGAGCGTTTCCATGGCAGCGATCAGCGCGGCAGCAGGGCCAGGAACATCGCCGTCACCGTGCCGATGACGGCGAGGTAGACGCCGAGGTCGAAGAGGATGGTGGTGCCGATCGCCAGCCCGCCGCCGGGGAACCACCAGGCATGGACGAGGTAGGGCGCGCCCGGATCGAGCCAGGCCGGCAGGCCGCTGGCGAGTGCCGCCAGCAGGCCCGCGCCGCAGATGGCGACGGGGTCGAGCCGCATCAGGCGCTCTGCGGCGGCGCGACCGCGGGCGATGGCATATATCAGGATGCCGGCCGACGCGATCAGCCCGCCGAGGAAGCCGCCGCCCGGCGCGTTGTGCCCGCGCAGCACGATGAAGAGCGACACCGCCAGCGACAGCCACATCAGCATCGGCGCCGATGTCCGCAGGATCAGGGAATCGTTCATGGCGCCTTGGTCTCCTCGGGGCTGCGGCCGGCGCGCAGGAGCGCCGTCACGGCGAAGGCCGCGATGGCCAGCACGGTGATCTCGCCCAGGGTGTCGAGGGCGCGGAAGTCGACCAGGATCACGTTGACGACGTTGCGCCCGTGCGCGGCCGGCACGCTCTGGGTCGCAAACCACGCCGACAGGCGGCCGTCATGCGGGGTGGCCAGGACCGCCAGCAGCAGCAGGGTCGTGGCGCCACCGGTGGCGATGGCGATGGCCGCGTCCGTCGCCCGCTCGGCCGTCGTGCGGCGGCTGCGGCGGCGGATCGGCAGGCGGACGAGGGCGGCCGCGAAGATGACGACCAGCAGCGTTTCCACCGCGAACTGGGTGAAGGCGACGTCCGGCGCGCCGAAAACCAGGAAGATGATCGCCGTGGCGAAGCCGACCAGGCCCATCGACAGGACGGCGATGAACATGGTGGGGGCTATCGCGGCGGCCAGCGCGCCGGCCGGCAGGCCGAGGAAGGCCAGGGCGCGGGCATCGACCGTCGCCCAGTCGAAGGTCGGCCGGTCAAAGCCGCCGCGCAGCGCCAGCGTCGCCAGGATGGCCGCGGCCGTCACCGCGAACAGGGTCCGCAGGTAGCCGCGCAGGCTGCCATGCTGGACCCGGGCGGTGGTGTCCTCTGCCAGGCGGATGATCGCCGCCAGCCCGCGATCATAGGCGGCGGCCGGCCCCGCCAGGTCGATGACGGCGGCCCGGCGCAGGCGCGGCACCAGCCGGCCCCAGCAGACGAAGAGCAGGGCACCGGCGGCGACGGTGGCGACGCTTAGCGCCAGCACGGGCGTGAACCCATGCCACAGCGTCAGCGCCACCGGGGCCGGCCGCCCCAGGATGGCGGCCGCGGCCGGGTCGACGAAGCGGCTGCCGACGAAGCCGGGCAGGGCGCCCGCCGCCAATCCGAGTGCCGCCAGCAGGATCGGCCCGGCCAGCATCGCCGGCCCGGGATCATGCGGCGCGCGGGGCGTTGGCACCGGCCGGCCGAGGAAGAGCCGCAGCGACAGGACGCCCGCGATCGCCACCATGGCGGCATTGACGAGGAACCCCACCGCGACCAGGACGAAGGCGAGCTGGCCCCCCTCGATCTTCACCTCGTAGATCAGCTCCTTGGCGACGAAGCCGACGAAGGGCGGCAGCCCCGCCATCGACAGCGCGGCCAGGACGGCGGCGATCGCGGTCAGCGGCATGGCCCGGCCGAGCCCGCCCAGGCGCGATGCGTCGCGCACCCCGGTCTCGTGGTCGACGATGCCCGCGACCAGGAAGAGGGCCGCCTTGTAGAAGGCATGCACGATGAGGAAGGTGACGGCCGCCGTCGCCGACAGGGCGGGCGCGATGCCGATCAGCATCGTCAGCGTGCCCAGGCCGGTCACCGTCGTGTAGGCCAGCACGCGCTTCAGGTCGGTTTCGCGCAAGGCCAGGAAGGCGCCGGTCGCCGTCGTCGCCAGCCCGCCCCAGGTCAGGATCGCCTGCCAGGCCGCCTCGTCCTGGTAGAGCGGGTTGAAGCGCGCCAGCAGATAGACGCCGAGCTTCACCATGGTGGCCGAATGGAGGTAGGCGCTGACCGGCGTGGGCGCGGCCATTGCGTTCGGCAGCCAGAAATGGAACGGCACCTGGGCCGACTTGGTGAACCCGCCGGCGATCACCAGCAGCATCGCGGGCAGGGCGGCGGGGTGGGCCAGGACCGCCTCGCGGGCGGCCAGGATGCCGGCGATGGAGGTGGTGCCGGCGGCGATCGAGACCAGGACCAGGCCCGCCAGCAGAGCCAGCCCGCCGCCCCCGGTGACGAGGAGCGCCTGCAAGGCGGCATGGCGGGCGGCCTTGTTCTCGTGGTTGAAGCCGACCAGGAAGAACGAGGTCAGGCTCGTCACCTCCCAGAAGACGAACAGCACGATCACGTCGTCGGCGGTGACCGAGCCCAGCATCGCCAGCATGAAGGCCAGCAGCATGATCGCCAGCCGGCGCAGGCGCGGGTCGTCCTTCAGGTAGGCGCTGGAATAGAGGAAGATCAGGCTGCCGATGCCGGTGATCAGCAGGGCGAAGACGAGCGACAGGCCGTCGACCGCCAGCCCCCCGCCCATGCCCAGGCTGGGCACGGCCATGAAGGGCTGGGTGACGCGGCCGGCCTCCGCCAGGCCGGGCAGCAGCGACAGGTAGAAGGCGAATCCGGCCGCGGCCGCGCCCGCGCCCAGCAGGGCTGCCATGCGCGGTCGCAGTGCGGCCGCCAGCACGGTGGCCAGGGCGGCCAGGACCAGCGGGGCGATCAGGGGGGATGCCAGCGAAGCGATCATCGTCGGCTGGCGTTTCAAGCCGCGTGCCAGCGGAAAAATGGCGTCTCTACAGTGGTTTAGCGGATATCCCGCTGGCCGGCGTCCAGCTTTGCGAACGTCGACGTTCGCGTTCGCGAACATCCGCCCCGGCGGTTGCTTGGCTTTCGCCCTGGGCCGCGCTATCAGGCGCGGCGGTCGCATGACCGCGCGAAAGGGCAAGGCGATGAGCGGACACGGCGCGCATGATTCCCATGGCGGCAACAAGAGGGTGGCGTTGCTGATCTCGGTGCTGGCCCTGCTGCTGGCGGTGTCCGAGACGCTGGGCAAGGCGGCCCAGACCACCACCATCGGCGAGAACATCGAGGCCGCGAACTACTGGTCCTTCTTCCAGGCCAAGACCATCCGCATGACGGTGACGCGCACCGCGGCCGAGGAGCTGGAGACGCTGCTGCCGGTGACCACCGACCCGGAGCAGAAGAAGCGGCTGGAAGCCCGCATCGACCGCTGGCAGAAGACCGCCGCGCGCTACGATTCGGAGCCGGAGACCGGCGAGGGCCGGCGCGAACTGGCCGAGAAGGCCAAGGCCGCCCAGGCCAAGCGCGACCACGCCCAGGCCGCCTATCATCACTATGAGGTCGGCTCGGCCGCGTTCCAGATCGCCATCGTGCTGGCCTCGGCCGCGATCATCACCGGGGCCATGGCGCTGGTCGGCGTCGCCGGTGTGCTGGGCCTGGCCGGGGCGGCGATGACGGCGATCGGCTTCTTCATTCCGGAGGCGGTGCATCTCTTTTGATGCGTGCCGCTGGCCCGGCGGCTAGGCTCGCCGGCATGAACGGGATCGACGCAAGATGACCGGCCTCCTCCTCCATGGCGGCCGGGTGGTGACGCTCGACGGCGCGGACCGCGTCGCAGAGGCGGTCGCGATCGCGGGCGACCGCATCGCCGCCGTCGGCAGCCGGGCCGAGCTGGCCGGGTGGGCGGCCGCGATCGGTGCGGCCGAGGTCGACCTTGCCGGCCGTACGGTCGTGCCCGGGCTGATCGACGGCCATGCCCATCTCGACCGCGAGGGGCTGAAGCACGAGCTGCCCTCGCTGGCCGGCGCGCGCTCCATCGCCGACGTGCAGGAGATCGTGGCGGGCCTGGTCGCCCGCGCCCGGCCCGGCGAATGGATCGTCACCATGCCCCTGGGCGCCCCGCCCGACTTCGCCGGCATGCCCGAGGGACTGGCCGAGGGGCGCTGGCCCGACCGCCACGACCTCGACCGGGTGGCGCCGGACAATCCCGTCTACATCAAGTCCATCTGGGGCTACTGGCGCCATACCCTGCCGCTGGTCTCCATCGCCAACAGCCGGGCGCTGGCGTTGTGCGGGGTCGACGCCGCGACCCCGCCGCCGGCCCCGACGGTGGAGATCGTGCGCGACCCGGCGACGGGCGAGCCGACCGGGGTCTTCGTCGAGCGCCACTTCATGCCCCTGGTCGAGCTGTCGATCATGGCTGGCGCGCCCGGCTTCGACGTGGCCGCCCGCGCCCGCGCGCTCCGCCGCTCCATGCGCATCTATAACGGCTTCGGCACCACCAGCGTCTTCGAGGGGCACGGCGTCGCCGCCGACGTGCAGGCGGCGTTCGAGACGGTGCGCGGCAGCGGCGACCAGACGGTGCGCGCCAACCTCGTCTACAGCCCCGCCTGGTCGCTGATGGGGCCGGACGGCAGCCCGGCCGCCGTGCTGAAGGGCTGGCTCGGCTGGCTGCGCGGGCGCGGCTATGGCGACGACTGGCTGCGCCTGTCGGGTATCTATGCCGAGATCGACGAGGGCGGCGACAACGCGCTGCGCGCCCGGGCATTGCCGCAGACCGGCTGGGCCGGCTTCCACTACGATGCCGGGCTGCCGCGCGGCGCCACCCGCGAACTGCTGCTGGAGGCCGCGCGCTCGGGCGTGCGCGCCGTCGGCATCTGGCCCAACATGCTGGAGCTGTTCGTGGAGGTCGACCGCGATATCCCGTTGGCCGGCCGGCGCTGGGTCTTCGGCCATGTCAGCCTCGCGACGGCGACCGATATCGCGCGCATGGCCGACCTCGGCCTCGTCGTCACCACGCACACCAACCGCTATGTGTGGAAGGAGGGCCAGATGCTGCTGGATCGCATCGGCCCCGAGCGGGAGAACGAGATCGTGCCGCTGGCCGCCATCCGCGCGGCCGGCGTGCCGGTGTCGCTGGCGACCGACAACGTGCCACCCAGCATGTTCCCCACGATCTGGCACGCCGTCGCCCGGCGCGCCCGCGGGTCCGGCCGGGTGATCGCGCCCGACCAGCGCCTCGACCGCATGGCGGCCCTGCGGGCGGCGACCGTAGCCGGCGCCTACCTCACCTTCGAGGAGGACCGGAAGGGCACCATCGCGCCCGGCCGCCTGGCCGACCTGGCCGTGCTCTCCGCCGATCCCCTGACGGTCGACGAGGATCGCCTGCCGGCCATCGTGGCCGAGCGGACGATCGTCGGCGGCCGCATCGTCTTCGACCGCGCGGCGGATGGGCCGGAGCCCTTCCTGCCGCCGCCCGTATCCATCGCCCGAGGAGTTGGACCATGAGCGCCACCGCCACCGCCGCTCCCAAGGGCGAGGCCGTCGTCATCGGCGCCGGCATCGTCGGCGTCTGCTGCGCCCTCTATCTCCAGCGGGATGGCCATTCGGTCACGCTGGTGGACCCGCGCGGCGTCGGCCTGGGCGCCTCCTTCGGCAATGCCGGCAACCTCGGCTGGGCATCCTGCGTGCCGGCCGCCATGCCGGGCGTGCTGAAGAAGGTGCCGCAGATGCTGTTCGACGGGAATGCGCCGTTGAAGCTGCATTGGGGCCATGTGCCGGCCGCTGCCGGCTGGTTCGCGCGCTTCATCGCCGCGGCCCGTCCGTCGCGCATCGAGGCCATCGCGGACGCCCGCCAGGCCCTGCTGGCCCGCCTGCACGAGGGCTATGCGCCGCTGCTGGAAGCGGCGGGCGCCGAAGACCTGATCGACTATTCCGGCCTGCTGATGACGTGGGAGAGCGACGAGGCCTTCGCCGGATCGCGCTACGCGCTCGAACTGCGCCGCCGCCGCGGCGTGCCGATGGACGAACTGGACGGCAACGAGGCCCGCCAGATGGAGCCCGCACTCGCCCCCTCGGTGATGCGCGCGGTGCATTTCCCGCGCCTGGCCCATGTCATCGACCCCCTGCGCCTGACCGAGACGCTGGCCCGCCATTTCGAGCAGCGCGGCGGCCGCATCCGGCGCGAGGCTGCGCGCGGCTTCGAGATGGGGCCGAGCGGCCCGGTTGCGGTCACGACGGATGCCGGACGCATCGCCGCCGACCGTTTCATCGTCGCCGCCGGCGTGTGGTCGAAGAACCTCGCCCGCCAGCTCGGCACCCGCACGCCGATCGAGGCCGAGCGCGGCTACCACAATGTCTTCCCGCAGCCCGGCATCGCGCTCCGCGCAGCCATCATGTCGGCCGACCGCTATATCGCGGTGACGCCGATGGAAGCCGGCATCCGCGCCACCGGCGTGGCCGAGTTCGCCGACCCCGACCGCCCGGCCGACATGCGCTATGCCGAGATGGTGGAGCGCCGCGCCCAGGGCCTGCTACCCGGCCTGAAGACCGAGGGCCGCTCGCAATGGATGGGCCCGCGCCCGTCCCATCCGGACTCCCTGCCGGTGATCGGCCGCTCGCCCCGCTTCGGCAACGTCGTCTTCGCCTATGGCCACGACCATATCGGCCTGGCGCTGGGCGGCATCACCGGACGGCTGGTGGCCGACATCGTCGCCGGCCGCCCGACGCCGGTCGACCTGACGCCGTACCGGCCGGATCGGTTCTGAGCCGGCCTGTCGCGACGGTTCGTCCCCGGGTCCTTGTCCCGTCATTGTCCGATTGACCGCCGAGGCGGCGGCTTCCTATGAAGGGGCGTGGTCCGCACCCTGAACCCCTGCATCAACGAGAACCGGCGCCGATGAACGATGACGTCGACGGGCGCGCCGACAGGTGCGGGCACGCCTTCCTGGCGGGCGGGGGCGAGGCGGCGGGGATCATCGCCGGCTTCGACTGGGCCGCGACGCCGCTGGGCCCGATCGCCGCCTGGCCGGCGCATCTGAAGACCACCGTCAGCCTCATCCTGCGCTCGCCCGTGCCCATCGTCACCCTGTGGGGCGAGGACGGGGTGATGATCTACAACGACGCCTATTCGGTCTTCGCCGGGCGGCGCCATCCGCGCCTGTTCGGGACCAATGTCCGCGCCGGCTGGCCCGAGGTGGCGGACTTCAACGACAACGTCATGAAGGTCGGCCTGGCCGGCGGCACGCTGGCCTATCGCGACCAGGAGCTGGTGCTCGACCGCGACGGCGCCCCGGCGCCGGCCTGGATGAACCTCGACTACTCCCCGATCCTGGACGAGGCAGGCCGTCCCTGCGCGGTGATGGCCGTCGTCGTCGAGACCACCGGCAAGGTCCGCGCCGAGCAGCGGCTGACGGCCGAGCGTGAGAGCCTGCGCCGCATGTTCGAGCAGGCACCCGGCATGATCGCGATGCTGGACGGCCCCGACCACGTCTTCACCATGGCCAATGCCGCCTACCTGGCGCTGGTCGGCAACCGCGACGTGATCGGCCGCCCGGCGCGCGAGGCCCTGCCCGAGATCGAGGGCCAGGGCTTCATCGCGCTCCTGGATGCCGTGCGCGCCAGCGGCGAGGCCTTCGTCGGCCGTGGCGTCCGCCTGCTGCTGACGATCGGCCCGGCGGTCGAGGAACGCTTCCTTGATTTCGTCTACCAGCCCATCGTCGGCGAGGATCGCGGCATCTCGGGCATCTTCGTGCAGGCCCACGACGTGACCGAGCAGCGCCTGACCGAGAACGCGCTCCGCGAAAGCGAGGAGCGCTTCCGGCTGGTTGCCGAGAGCGCACCCGTCATGCTGTGGATGGGGGATCGTACCGGCGCCTGCGTCTATGTGAACGAGGCCCAGCGCGCCTTCTGGGGCGTGACGCTGGAGGACCTGCCGGGGTTCGACTGGGCCGCCACCGTCCATCCCGACGACCTGGCCGGGCTGGTGGAACCGCTGGGCCAGGCCATGGCCGCCCCCGGCCCGGTCACGACCGAGGCCCGCTTCCGCCGGGCCGACGGCGAGTACCGCATCATCCGCACCAACGCCCAGCCACGCTT
The DNA here is from genome assembly GCF_006738645.1 of Stella humosa. GTDB lineage: Bacteria > Pseudomonadota > Alphaproteobacteria > ATCC43930 > Allostellaceae > Allostella > Allostella humosa. The sequence goes on from NZ_AP019700.1 coordinate 1,062,242, forward strand.
CGACGCGCGCGGCGAGTTCGTCGGCATGATCGGCGTCAATGTCGACATGACCGCCGTGCGCGCCGCCGAGGCCCGCCTGGTGGGCGAGACCCGGGTGCTGGAGATCCTGAACCAGACCGGCGCGGCCCTGGCAGCCGAACTCGACCTCGACCGCATCGTCCAGCTCGTGACCGATGCGGGGGTCGAACTGGTCGGCGCCCAGTTCGGTGCGTTCTTCTACAACGTGCTGGACGACGAGGGCGAAAGCTACATGCTCTATGCCCTGTCCGGCGTCCCGCGCGAGGCCTTCGCCCAGTTCGCCATGCCGCGCGCGACCGCGATCTTCCAACCGACCTTCAAGGGCGAGGGGGTCGTGCGTTCCGACGACATCCTGGCCGACCCGCGCTATGGGCGGAGTGGCCCGCACCATGGCATGCCGGCCGGCCACCTGCCGGTTCGCAGCTACCTGGCGGTGCCGGTCGCGTCGCGCTCCGGCGAGGTCCTGGGCGGGCTCTTCTTCGGCCACGCCACCCCCGGCATGTTCAAGGCCGAGCACGAGACCCTGCTGCTCGGCATCGCCGGCCAGGCGGCGACCGCCATCGACAATGCCCGCCTGTTCCAGGCCCTGCAGTCCCTCAACGCCAACCTGGAGCAGCGGGTCGAGGACGAGGTCGCCCGGCGCGCCAGCGCCGAAGGGGCGCTGCGCCAGGCCCAGAAGATGGACGCCATCGGCAAGCTGACCGGCGGCGTCGCCCACGACTTCAACAACCTGCTGCAGGTGGTCTCGGGCAACCTGCAGCTCCTGGCCAAGGACGTGGCCGGCAGCGAGCGGGCCGAGCGGCGCATCGAGAACGCCATGGCCAGCGTCAGCCGCGGGTCGAAGCTGGCGCGCCAGCTCCTGGCCTTCGGCCGGCGCCAGGCGCTGGAGCCCAAGGTCGTCAATATCGGCCGGCTCGTCTCGGGCATGGCCGACATGCTGCGGCGCACGATCGGCGAGGGCGTCGACGTCGACACCATGGTCGCGGGCGGCCTCTGGAACACCCTCATCGACCCGGGCCAGCTCGAGGACGCGCTGCTCAACCTGGCGATCAACGCGCGGGACGCCATGGACGAGACGGGCAAGCTGACGATCGAGGTCGGCAACGCCTTCCTCGACGACGCCTATGCCCGCGAACATGCCGACGTCGGGGCCGGCCAGTATGTCGTGCTGGCCGTCACCGACACCGGCAGCGGCATGACGCCCGACGTGCTGGCCCAGGCGTTCGAGCCCTTCTTCTCGACCAAGCCCCAGGGCAAGGGCACCGGCCTCGGCCTCTCCATGGTCTACGGCTTCGTCAAGCAGTCGGGCGGGCACGTGAAGATCTACAGCGAGGTCGGCCAGGGCACGACCGTGAAGCTGTACCTGCCGCGCTCGCACCAGGGCGAGGACCTGGCGACGCCGCCGCCCACCGGCCCGATCGCCGGCGGCACCGAGACGATCCTGGTGGCCGAGGACGACGAACATGTCCGCGACACGGTGGTCGAGATGCTGGGCGACCTCGGCTACCGCGTGCTGATCGCGCGCGACGCGGAAAGCGCCCTCATCGTCGTGCAGAGCGGCATCCCCATCGACCTGCTTTTCACCGACGTGGTGATGCCGGGCAACCTGCGCAGCCCGGAGCTGGCGCGCAAGGCGCGCGAGCTGCAGCCCGGCATGGCCGTGCTCTTCACCTCGGGCTACACCGAGAACTCGATCGTCCATGGCGGCCGCCTGGACGCCGGGGTCGAGCTACTGTCCAAGCCCTATACCCGCGAGGCGCTGGCGCGGAAGGTGCGCCATGTCCTGGCCAACCAGGCGCAACGGCGGCGGGCCGATGCCCCCCGCCCGGGCGCCGCGCTGGCGCCGCTTCCGGCCGCGCCCGTTCCCGCTGCGCCGGTCCTCGTTGCGCCAGCCCTCGTTACGCCCGTCCCAGTGCCGGCCGCTGACCTGACCGTGCTGTTGTGCGAGGACGACGACCTCGTGCGCATGGCCACCGCCGACATGCTGGCGGAGCTGGGCCTGCGGGTGATCGAGGCCGCGACCGCCGCCGAGGCCCTGGCAAGGGTGGAGGCGGCCGCCGTCGACGTGCTGGTGACCGATGTCGGCCTGCCCGACCTGTCCGGCCTGGAACTGGCCGCCCGCGTCCGTGCGATCGTCCCGGCGCTGCCGATCCTGTTCGCGACCGGCCACGCCTTCCTGCCCGAGGCCGCCGCCCTCGGCCGCACCGCCGTCGTCGCCAAGCCCTATGACGCCGAGGAACTGGGCCGGATGATCCGGCGCCTGGTGGTCGAGGGCGCGGGCCGGTAGCGTCAGGCTATCGGGCGGCATGTTGCCGCTATACCAGAGTGGGCGTGGCAAGCTATTGATCGGGCAGGACCTGGGGAGCCTGCTGCTTGTCTGATTCCGCGCTGTTCACATCCGGCGGGCTGTTCACCACCGACTACCTCGGCGAGGCGATCAAGGCGACCTCGGCCTATCGCGCGGTCGATGTTGCCAGCCTGCGCGCGCGCCTCGTCCAGATCGCTGCCGCCTTTCCGCAGAATCTTCGCACCAACGAAAGCCAGACCGAGGACGATTTCATCTGGCCGGTGCTGACGTCGCTCGGCTGGACGGATTTCCTTCGGCAGCAGAACCTGACGGTCACTGGGCGCGACGATGTGCCGGACGGCCTGTTGTTCGCGGATGCAGAGGCAAAGAACGCCGCCAATGCCTTGGGCGACCAGTGGCGCCGCTATGCCCACGGGCTGGCGGTGGTGGAAAGCAAGCGCTGGGCGCGTCCCCTGGATCGTGCGTCGGGGCGCAGCGAAGCGACGGCGCCTTCCACCCAGATGCTGCGGTATCTGCGGCGGATCGACGACACGACGGGCGGTCGGCTGCGCTGGGGCATCCTGACCAACGGCCTGCGCTGGCGGCTCTACTGGGCGGGCGCCCGCTCGATTTCCGAACAGTTCCTGGAGATCGACCTCGGGCGCGCGCTGGCGCTGGAAGGCGGGGGTGATCTGTTCGCAGACGAGTCCACCCGAGAGCATTGGCTGCGCGTGTTCGCGGTCATGTTCGGTCGAGGGGCGTTCCTGCCGGTCGGGCCGGATCGGCGGACCTTCCATGAACAGGCACGGGCAGAAGGCGCCTTCTACGAGGAACGCGTAGCCGCCAGCCTTTCAAGGCTGGTGTTCGACCAAGTCTTTCCCAACCTTGCCCAAGTGATCGCGGTCGGCAATCCTGAGGCGTCTCTGGCGGAGGTTCGCGACGCGGCACTCATCCTTCTGTACCGGCTGCTGTTCCTGCTCTATGCCGAAGATCGCGATCTGCTGCCTGTAGGCGACCGGCGCTATGACGACTATGCGCTGCGACCGCTCCGGATCGACGTCGGCCGTCGCGTGTCGAACGGCGACAGCTTCTCGGCTTCGGCGGGGCGCATATGGGCCCACATCTCTGATCTGTCCCGGATTATCGATACCGGCGACGGTTCGGTCGGCATCCCACCCTACAATGGGGGCCTGTTCGCCACCGGCCGCACGCCTCTCCTGACGAGCACGCGGATCCCCGACAGCGTCATGGCTCCAGCACTCGATGCCCTGTCCTATGAGCGATCTTCCGGCGACCGGCGCTACATCAACTATCGCGACCTGTCGGTGCAGCAACTGGGCTCGATCTACGAGCGCCTGCTGGAGTTCGAGATCGTGCGGGAGGATGGCGGGCTTGCCGTGCGGCCCAACCTGTTCGCCCGCCGCAATACGGGCAGCTACTATACCCCTGACGATCTGGTCCGCCTGATCCTCGACGAAACGCTGGAACCGCTGATTGCCGAACGGCGCCAAGCGTTCGTCGCGGCGCTCGACAGGTTGAACCCGCGCGATGCCGAGGACTATCGCCGGCGCGAACTGCGCGACGCCGACGCGGCGATGGCGATACTGTCGCTGCGCGTCTGCGATCCTGCGATGGGGTCCGGGCATTTTCTGGTCAGCCTCGTCGATACGCTGGCCGACCATGTTCTGGACGCCATGGCCGAGGCGGCCGCGCTCGGTGCGGGCATGCAATACACCTCCCCGCTGGCGGACCGGATCGAGGATATCCGCAGCACCATTCTCCGAAATGCCAGGACGGCAGAATGGAGCATCGACGAGGAGCAGCTCGACGATCGGCATATCGTCCGAAGGATGGTGCTGAAGCGCTGCGTCTATGGCGTCGACAAGAACCCGATGGCGGTCGAACTGGCCAAGGTCGGGCTCTGGCTGCACACCTTCACGGTTGGCGCGCCATTGTCGTTCATCGACCACCACCTGCACGCCGGCGACAGCCTGTTCGGGCTGTGGGTGCGCGACGCCATCGACAAGGCGGGCGCCATCGGCGGTGAGCTGCTGTACGCCGAAGCGCTGCGCAATGCGCAGCGATCGGCACTGGCGATGAAGACGATCGAGACCCTTACCGATGCGGATATCGGCGAGGCGCATCGGTCGGCGGAGATGTACGGCGATGTGGAGTTGATGACCGGCGAACTCGACGGGTTCGTCAGCTTCATGCACGCGCTCGACTGGCTCAATCTGAAGTCGCGCGAAGACAAGGCACTGGTCCGCCATTGGCTCGACGGGCGGTTCGGCGATCCCATTCCCATCGCCCGCGGCCGGAAGGCCCCGGACGGCGGCACGGCCAAAGCCGAGGAAGTCGAGGCTTTCACCAGTATCTGGCAACGCGCGCGCGGCTTGATGGCCGAGGAGCGCTTCCTCAACTGGCAGATCGCCTTCCCCGGCGTGTGGGAGAACTGGGCCAGCAAGGGTCGGGAGGGCGGGTTCGACGCCGTGGTCGGCAACCCGCCCTGGGATCGCATCAAGCTGCAGCAGGTGGAATGGTTCGCGGCGCGGCGGCCGGCCATCGCACTGGCGCAGCGGGCATCGGATCGCGGCCGCATGATCGCCGCGCTACGCGCCGATGGCGATCCACTGTTCGCCGACTTCCAGAAGGCCGATGCGCGTGCTGCCGACACCGCCCGCGTGGCGCGGACCTCCGGCCACTATCCTCTGCTCAGCCGGGGCGATGCCAACCTCTATTGCCTGTTCGTGGAGCGCGCCCACGCGCTGGTGCGGCCGGGCGGCATGGTCGGCCTATTGGTGCCAAGCGGCATCGCGTCCGACCTGTCCGCCAGCCCCTTCTTCCGGGGCGTGGCGACCGGCGGGCACCTGAAATCGCTGTATGATTTCGAGAACCGGCGAACGCGCCATGGGCTTGAGCCCTTCTTCCCGGATGTGGACAGCCGATTCAAGTTCTGCGCGCTGGTAACCAGTCCCGCTCGGACGTTCGAACGGGCGCAGTGCGCTTTTTTTCTTCAGGCGACGAACGAAGCATTAGAGGCCGATCGGTCATTCTTGATCACGGCAGCCGATTTCGCCGCGGTCAATCCGAATACCGGCACCGCGCCAATCTTCCGCTCTCGGCGGGATATGGCGCTGACCACCGCGATCTATGAGCGCCTGCCGGTCCTGGTCAACCGATCGAGCGGCACTCCGGTCGCCGCATGGCCGGTGCGCTATGTCACCATGTTCCATATGACCAATGACAGCCATCGGTTTCGGACACGCGCCGAACTTGAGGAACGCGAAGGTGCCTGGAGCACTGGCGGCAATCGCTTCCAGTCGCCGGCTGGCGACTGGCTGCCACTGTATGTCGGGCGCATGATCCATCAGTTCGATCACCGCGCAGCCTCGGTTACCGTCAACGACGAGAACTTGCACAATGCCGCTCTGAGTGGGGAAGTCACTGCTCAGATGAAGGTCGATCCAGCATTTCTCGCCACGCCGCAATACTGGCTTTTGGATCAGGGCAATCTTGGTGGTCGGGCAATCGCATTTCGCGACATTGCTAGAGCTACAGATGCGCGGACAATGATCGCGGCCCTGCTGCCGCATCGGGCCGCCGGCAATACCGCGCCGCTGATTGTCTCCGATCTGTCAGCAAGCGACCAGGCGATGCTTCTCGGCAACCTTAACGCTCTGGTGTTCGACTATGTCGCTCGTCAGAAGGCCCAGAGCACACATCTGAACTGGTACATCGTCGAGCAGTTGCCTGTAGTGCCACCGGCTGCCTACGGCCGGAAGTTCGGCTCCAAGTCCGCTGCGTCCATCGTCCAGGAAGCGGTGCTCGAACTGAGCTACACCGCGCACGACCTGGCTCCGTTCGCGCGTGACATGGGGCATGTCGATGATGCCGGCGCCGTCCGGCCGCCCTTCGTCTGGGATGACGACCGGCGCCTTCGCCTGCGCGCCAAGCTCGATGCGCTCTACTTCATCCTCTACGGCGTATTCGATCCGGCGGACGCGGTGCGCAGCCGCGACGACATCCGCTACATCTACTCGACCTTCCCGATCGTCGAGCGGGAGGAGGTCGCCAGATGGGGCAGCTATCGCAGCCGCGACCTCGCCCTTGCCTGGATCAATGCGCTCATGGCCGGCCAGCCAGACGCGACCGTCGCCGGCTGACGGTCGAGCGTGGTAGCCGCGCTCAGCCCGCCGCGGCCGCCTCGCGGGCCAGGCCCAGTTCGGCCAGGATGGCGTCGGTGTGCTCGCCCAGCATCGGCGGGGCCTCGGCGGGCTGGTCGGCGCGGCTGCCGTCGAAGCGCACCGGGCGGCGGACCGACACGAGGTCGCCTTTCACCGGGTGCGTTAGGCCGTAGAAGGAATCCAGGTGCTTCACCTGCGGGTCGGCGAAGACCTCGGTCACGTCGTTGACCGAGGCGAAGGGCACGTCGAACTCGGCCAGGCGCTGGAACCAATGGGTGGCCGGCTGGCGCGCGAAGTCGACGCCGGCTTCGGCCAGCAGGATCTCGTAGTTGGCGATGCGGCCTTCCAGCGTGGCGAAGCGCGGGTCGGCGCCCAGGTCCGGCCGGGCGATGGCGCCCAGCAGTCCTGCCCAGAACTTGGGCTGCGAGGAGAGGTGGATCGCCACCATCCGCCCGTCGGCGCAGCGGAAGGCATAGGCCTGGGAATTGCGGATGCGCAGGTAAGCGTCGGCCACCTCGCCGTTCTGCGTCCAGTAGCCGAAGGGCTCCGGCATGAAGGCGACGGTGGCCTCCAGCATGTTCACCTCGACCCGGCGCGCCACGCCCTTGCGCTCGCGCTCCAGCAGGGCCGAGAGGATGCCGTAGCAGGCATATTGCCCGGTCACGTTGTCCGAGATGGTGGTGCCCGACAGGCGCGGGGCGGCGGCATCCAGGAACTGGCTCGACATGCCGCTCAGCGCCTGGGCGATGGCATCGTAGCAGGGGCGGTCGGAATAGGGGCCGTCCGCGCCGAAGCCGGTGATGGAGCAGCGCACCAGGCGCGGGTTCAGCTCCACCAGGCGGGCGTCGGGGAAGCCCAGGCGGTCCAGCACGCCGGGCCGGAAATTCTCCAGCAGCACGTCGCTGCGCTGCACGAGGCGCTCCAGCGCCTGGCGGCCGAGGTCGGTGCGCAGCGAGATCGCCAGGCTGCGCTTGTTGCGGTTGTAGGAGCAGAACTGCGCGCTGTAGGCACCGCCGCCATAGCTGCGGAACGGGTCGCCGCCCTCCGGATTCTCGATCTTCACGACGTCGGCGCCCATGTCGGCCAGCATCATGCCGGTCAGCGGGCCGGTGATCATCGTCGTCAGCTCCACGACGGCGATGCCGTCGAGCGGTCCGGGCATGGGGCGGGTCCTCTGGCGAATGGGGGATGGAGAATGGCGGGGCGGGCGGCGCGGTCCGTCGCGCCGCCCGGTGGCGTGGATGCCTACTTGTCGCGCTGGTCGGTGATCTGCGTGCCCTTCTTGAAGGGCTCGAACACCGGCTTGTAGCTCTTCTTGTCGAGGAACTGCTGCAGGCCGCTCTGGTAGGAGTGGTCGGCGTCGTCGACGCGCAGGGCCTGCTTCTTCTCCTGCATGTAGTCGGCCGCCTCCGCGAAGCCCATCTGGCGCACCATGCGGATCGCCTGCTTGGTGCCGCGCAGCGCCGCCTGGCTCTTGGTCATCAGCTTCTTGGCCAGCTTGGTGACCTCCTCCTCCAGCGTCTCCTTCGGCACGGCGAAGTTGGCGATGCCGATGCGCACGGCCTCCTTGCCGTCGAACGCCTCGCCCAGGCAGGCATAATAGAGCGCATGGCGCAGCAGGACCGCGTCGGCGAACGCCTTGCTGACCATGCCGCCCGGCAGGATGCCCCAGTTCACTTCCGACAGCGAGAAGGTCGCGTCCTCGGCGACGATGGCGAAGTCGGTCGCCAGGAAGTGCGAGAAGGCGCCGCCGACGCAATAGCCCTCGACCATCGCGATGGTCGGCTTGTCGAACATGTAGAGCCGGTCCCACTGCCAGCCGTTGGAGACCAGGCGGGCCTTCTTGGCCTGGGCCGGCTTGCCCTCGTTGGCGCGGAAATACTCCTTCAGGTCCTGGCCGGCCGAGAAGTTGCCGCCCGCACCGGCGATGACGACGACCTTGGTGTCGGGGTCCTCCTCCAGCTCGTCCAGGGTGGCGGCCATCTCGCGATGCAGCGCCGGGCTCATCGCGTTGCGCTTTTCCGGGCGGTTCAGGTAGGTCCAGGCGATGCCGTCCTGCTTGATGACCTTGACGTATTTCCGCTGGGGCTCGCTCATTCTGCTGTCTTTCTCTTGGGGTAGGGCTCTTGGGGGGCAGGCGGGCTCTTGGGGCAGGCGGGTCACTTCCACCAGACGAGGCGGCGGTCGATCCAGGCGAACAGGCCGTAGATCGCCATGCTCGCGGCCGACGCCAGCACGATCGCGGCCCAGACCCGCAGGAAGTCGACCTGCTGGGTCGCGAGGTAGATGATCTGGCCAAGGCCGGCATAGGCGCCCAGCATCTCGGCCACGATGGCGATGATGATGCTGCGCACGATCGCCACGCGCAGGCCGCTGGCGATGGCGGGCAGGGCGGCCGGCAGGCGCAGCGTCCAGATCGTCCGGAGCGGCCCGGCGCCGAAGCTGCGCAGCAGGTTGACGGCTGCCGGGTCGACCGCCTTCAGCCCGTTCATGGCGTTGACGAAGACGGCGAAGCCCGCCGCCAGCGCCACCATGGCGATCTTGGAGGCAGACCCCATGCCGAGCGCCACCAATGCCACCGGCGCATAGGCCACGACCGGCACCGAGTTGACCGCGACCACGATCGGCATGGCCGCGCGCTCGACCAGCGGCATCAGCACGAAGACAAGCGCCAGCACGATCGCCGCGACGCCACCCAGGACATAGCCGCTGCCCGCCTCGTAGAGCGTGACTCGCAGGCCGGCCAGCAGCGCCGGCAGGTCGTTCCACAGGGCGACCGCGATGCTGGGGATGCTGGGCAGCACGAAGGTCGGGATGCGGAAGACGAGGATCGAGGCCTCCCACACGAAGGCGATGACCAGCAGGCCGGCGATGGGATAGGCGATGCGGGAGAGTGCGTTCACAGCTCGCGTCCCCACCAGACGAAGCGCCGCTCGATCGCGGCCAGGATGCCGTAGAGCCCGGCGCCCAGCACGCCGCAGGCGACCACGATCGACCACAGCCGCGGCATGTTCTCGGCATACATCGCCTGCACCAGCATGATGCCGAGGCCGACCGTGTCGCCGAACCATTCGCCGACGATGGCGCCGACGAGGCTGAGGCTGACGCCCAGCAGCAGCGAGGCCATGATGGCGGGCAGCGCGAAGGGCAGCCGCAGGCGCCAGAACAGCGTCCAGGCCGAGGCGCCGAAGCTGCGCATCAGGTCGACGCGCTGCGGGTCGACCGACATCAGCCCGCGCAGCGTGTTCACCGTCACCGGGAAGAAGGTCAGGTAGAAGGCGATCACCACCTTCGACAGGATGCCGTTGCCGAACCAGATGACGACGAGCGCCCCGAAGGCGATCACCGGCACCGTCTGCGACACCACCAGCAGCGGCAGCAGCAGGCGCTCCAGCAGGCGGAATTGGGCGAATGCCGCGCCGGCCAGGAAGCCGAAGGCCGCCCCGGCGGCAAAGCCCAGTACCGTCTCGGTAAGGGTGCGCAGGATGCCACGGGCGAGTGCGGCGTGGTTGACGACCATGTCGGCCAGCACGGCCGAGACCGCCGGCATGACGGAGTAGGGGCCGCCCCAGATTCGCGCGGCTGCCTCCCACACGGCCAGGCAGCCGAGGATGGTCGCGGTCTGGAGCGCCAGGATGCCGCCGCGCGTCATGGCGTCAGTGGCCGGCCATGGTGAAGGACTTCATGCTCTCTTCCTCGATCGCGTCGAGCAGCGTGCTCTTGATGCGCAGGAAGTCGGCCGAGGTCGCCACATGGGCCGGCCGCGGCCGCGGCAGGTCGACCGCCACGTCCATCTTGATGCGACCCGGCCGGGCGGTCATCACGACGACGCGGTCGCCCAGGAAGATCGCCTCGTCGACGTCGTGGGTGATGAACAGGATCGAGCGGCGGTGGCGCTGCCAAACATCCAGCAGCCAGCGCTGCATCATCGTCCGTGTCAGCGCGTCGAGCGCGCCGAACGGCTCGTCGAGCAGCATCAGGTCGCGCTCGAAGAGGAAGGTGCGGATCAGCGCCACGCGTTGGCGCATGCCGCCCGAAAGCTGGTGGGGATAGTGCCGCTCGAACCCGGCCAGGCCGAATTCCGGCATCATCGCCAAAGCCTTCGCGCGCGCCTCCGCCCGGCGCATGCCCTCGACCTCGAGCGCCAGGATGGCGTTGTCGATGACCCGGCGCCAGGGCAGCAGCAGGTCGCGCTGGGGCATGAACGAGACCCGGCCCAGCAGGTCGCGGCCGGCATGGCGCTGCCCACCGAAGCGGATCTCGCCGCCGGGGTCGGCATCGGCCAGGCCGGCCGCGATGTTGAACAGCGTGCTCTTGCCGCAGCCGCTGGGGCCGACCAGGGTGACGAATTCCCCCCGGCCGACCCGGAGGTCGACGCCATCGATCGCCACGACACGGTCGGCACCGCCGCCGAACGTCCTGGAGATGCCGGCCAGCTCGATGATGGCGTCGCTCGCCGGATCGGTCATTCCCTGCACCGCTCTGCTGCCTCTCTCGGGTTGCGGGATCGTCAGGGCTTCTTGTATTCGACGGGGACCGCGTTCCAGAACTTGGGCTCCAGCGCGCTGCCGATCTTGACGTTGGCGTCCAGCACCTTGCGGTCGACCAGGGACTGGCGGACCGCCTCCAGCTTGGCCGTGTCGATGGCGCCGATGCCCTGGCTGGTGCCGAGGTCGGCCACCATCAGCTTGGAATACTCGGCCAGCATGCCGAGCTGGTGGTTGCGGTCGAGGCCGGACGCGGCCTTCATCACGATGTCGACGGCCTCTTCCTGGTTGGCGGCGGCGTACTTCCAGCCGCGCATGGAGCCGTTCAGGAACGCCTGCACCGTCTTCGGCCGCTCGGCGATCAGCTTCTCGTTCACGATCAGCGTGTCGCTGGGGAAGCTGACGCCGTAGTCCTCGGCGCGGAACACGGTGAAGTCCTTCACGCCGCGCGCCTTCAGCACGTTCAGCTCGTTGAACAGCATGACGGTGGCGACGTCGATCTGGCGGTCGATGAAGGGGGCCATCGAGACGGCCTGGGGCACGACGCTGAGGTCGTTGGCGCCGACGTCGAACTTCGACAGCACGGCATAGAGCGTGTTGTGCGCGCCGGTGAAGAAGGTGGAGACCTTCTTGCCCTTGAAGTCCTTGGGCGACTTGATGCCCGAGTCATTGAAGGCGACATAGGCTGAAGGCGTCCGCTGCAGCATCATGGCGATGCCGGTGATCGGCAGGTTCTTGGCCCGGCTCGCCAGCAGGTTCTCGATGCCGCCGGCCAGCGCGAAATGGTCGGCGCCCGAGGCGACCAGGGTCTCGCCGTTCAGGTTGGGGCCGCCGGGATTGACGGTCACGTCCAGCCCCTCGGCCGTGTAGAAGCCCTTTTCCTTGGCGACGTAGAAGCCGGCGAACTGCGCCTGGGCTACCCATTTCAGGCGAACCGAGACGGCCTCGGCCGCCGCTGCGTCGGTCGCCGCCGCACCGATCCCGACGGCCAATGCAGCCGCTACGAGCCTGCCCAACGTTCCAGCCATGCCAGCCTCCTGTTTTGCGCTTGTTGTATGCATGAAATAGTAATCTGAATACAAGGTACGTTGCAAACATTGACATGGCCGCGAGCGATGACGCAACTTCATCCGCGCCGGGATGGTAAAAATCCCGCTGAAATGCCAATAATGGCCGAGCAATGGCTAGCTCAGCGGCTGCTGCGGTCGGAAATGCAGAAATGAGAATGTTGCATACATGAGTGACCAGCCCACCGGCTCCACCATCGCCGAGACCATCCGCTCCCAGCTCGAGCGCGCCATCGTCACCGGCGCCATGCGGCCGGGCGAGCGGCTCGACGAGCAGGAGATCGCCGACCGCTTCGGCGTGTCGCGGACCCCCGTGCGCGAGGCGATCCGGACCCTGGCGGCCAGCGGCCTGGTCGACGTGCGCCAGCGCCAGGGCGCCACCGTGGGGGCGATCGACATTCCGCGCCTGATCGAGATGTTCCAGGTCATGGCCGAGCTCGAGGGGCTGTGCGGCGAGCTGGCCGCCCGGCGCATCACCCAGGAGGAGAAGGCCAACCTGGCCGCCCTGCACGAGCGCCTGATCGCGGCCGGCGGCAGCGTCTCGCCGCTGGAGTTCTACGAGATCAACCGCGAGTTCCACGAGGCGATCTACGACGCCGCGCGCAACGACTTCCTGGCCGAGCAGACCCGCGCGCTGCGCACCCGCGTCGGCGCCTACCGCCGGCAGGTGACCTACCTGCCGGGCCGGGTCGCCTCGACCATCCGCGAGCATGCCGCCGTCATCGACGCCATCTGCCGCCATGACGGCGAGGCCGCGCGGCGCAGCCTGCGCGACCATGTCAACCTGCTGGGCGACAACCTGTCGGACTTCATCGCCTCGCTGGCCAGCAGCCGCCCGGCCCCCGGCGAGGGTGCCCCGGCCGGCCGCCGGGCCCGCGCCGCGGCCGAGGAAGTGCTGGAAGAGCGTTCCTGAGGCGGTCTGGCGGGAACGCTGCTGCCTTCGACTGCTCGCTGCGCTGCCCGCCCGACCATCCAGCGCGGTCGGGTTGGGCTCTACGCCGCCGTCCAGCCGCCATCGACCATGATGGCAGAGCCGGTGACGAGCGAGGACGCGTCCGACGCCAGGAAGATCGCCGCCCCCATCACCTCCTCGATCTGGCCGACGCGGCCGAGCGCGATCCGGGCCGTGACGAAGTCGCGGAAGGCCGGGTCGGCCAGCATCGGCCGCGACATGTCGGTCTCGATGAAGGTGGGGCAGATGGTGTTGACGCGGATTCTGTCCGGCCCGAACTCCCAGGCCAGCGCCTTCGTCATGCCTTCGACGGCGTGCTTGGCGCCGCAATAGAGGGTGCGCCGCGGCCCGCCGACATGGCCCATCTGGGACGAGATGTTGATGATGGAGCCGCCGCGCGCCTGGGCCTTCATGCCGTACGCCACCGTCTTGGTCAGGAACAGGGTGGCGCGGACGTTGAGGTCGTAGACCACGTCGTAGTCGGCCTCGGTGATGTCCTGCAGCAGGAGCGGGCGGTTAAGCCCGGCATTGTTGACCAGGATGTCGAACGGGCCGGCCGCGGCGACGGCGCGGTCGGTGGCTTCCCGGTCGAGTATGTCGAGCGGCAGGGCCGTGGCCGCCCATCCGCGCGCCTGCATGGCCTGGGCAACGGCTGCCAGGTCGTCGGCGCTGCGCGCCACCAGCGTCACCGCGGCACCAGCCTCGGCCAGCGCCGTCGCCATGGCGAGGCCGAGGCCGCGGCTGGCCCCGGTGACCAGCGCGGTGCGGCCTTCGAGCCGGAAGCTCGGGCTTGTCGGCAGGATCATAGGGGCTCTACCGCGGAATAGGGCTCGACGTTGCGCCCGCCATAGCGGCGCACGCGGATGTTGGCCTGCTCGCCATGGCCGGCGAACCCTTCCAGCGCGCAGAGGCGCGAGCAGTACTCGCCGATCATCGCCGAGGCCTCGTCGGTGACGACCTTCTGATAGGTGCAGGTCTTCAGGAACTTGCCGACCCACAGGCCGCCGGTATAGCGCGCGGCCCGGCGCGTCGGCAGCGTGTGGTTGGTGCCGATCACCTTGTCGCCATAGCTGACGTTGGTGCGGGCGCCCAGGAACAGTGCGCCGTAGTTCACCATGTGCTCCAGGTACCAGTCGTCGCGGTCGGTCATCACCTGGACATGCTCGGACGCGATCTGGTTGGCGATCTTCAGCATCTCGTCATGATCGTCGGCGACGATGACCTGGCCGTAGTCGCGCCAGGCCAGCCCGGCGATCTCGCCCGTCGGCATGATCGCCAGCAGCCGCTCGACCTCGCGGATCGTCTCGCGCGCCAGCCGCTCGGACGTGGTCAGCAGGACGGCCGGCGAGTTCGGGCCGTGCTCGGCCTGGCCCAGCAGGTCGACCGCGCAAAGCTCGCCGTCGACCGTCTCGTCGGCGATCACCATGGTCTCGGTCGGACCGGCGAACAGGTCGATGCCGACCCGCCCATAGAGCTGGCGCTTGGCCTCGGCGACATAGGCGTTGCCCGGGCCGACCAGCATGTCGACCGGCGCGATGGTGGCGGTTCCGAGTGCCATGGCGCCCACGGCCTGGATGCCCCCCAGGACATAGATCTCGTCGGCGCCGGCCAGGTGCTGGGCGGCGATGATCGCCGGTGCGGGCTTGCCGGCAAACGGCGGCGCGCAGGTGATGATGCGCTTCACGCCGGCCACCTTGGCCGTGACGACCGACATGTGGGCCGACGCCAGCAGGGGATACTTGCCGCCCGGGACATAGCAGCCGACCGAACTGACCGGGATGTTCTTGTGGCCCAGGATGATGCCGGGCAGCGTCTCGCGCTCGACCGGCTGCAGGGCGCTCATCTGGATCTCGGCGAAGTTGCGCACCTGCGCTTGCGCGAACTGGATGTCGGCGATGTCGCGCGGGCGCAGTTGGCCCACCGCCTCGTCGATCTCGGCCTGGCTCAGCCGGAAGTCGTCGCGCTCCCACTTGTCGAACTTGCGGGACAGGTCGCGGACGGCGTCGTCGCCGCGCCGCGCGATGTCGTTCAGCGCGGTTTCGACGGTGCTGCGGACCTGCGCGTCGATCTCGGCGATCGCCTCGACGTCCTTGCCGCGCTTGAGGATGGTGGCCATTGGGCGGGATGTTCCTTGATAGCGAAGGCGGGGTCGCGCGCGTTGCGCTTCAGCGCAGGATGCGGGCGGGGCTGACGTCGTCCTGGCGGTAGAATACCGGACTGGTGCCGAGGAGCCGAATCTTGGTGGCGTTCACCGGCTCGCGCATCTCCAGCGCGGCGAAGGCGCTGACGACCTGATACTGAAAATATCGTTCCATGGCGCACCGGGGAAGACAATGCCGCCCAGCAGACCGTGCGCTCCACTGCGAGGTGCAGCGGGGCATCGGCAGCATCGTGGCGGTCACTATACCGGATGCCCGCGTTGGACGCGCCCTATCCCGCGCCGCGCAGCACGATTCCAGATCCACCGGCCAATCGGTTATCTGTTGCAGCAGTATGTATGCAAAATCAGATAAATTGAATGCAATAACTGCCACGATCATTGACACAAGCCACCGCGACGGCGCACCATTGTCGACGGGAAATGCCAAGGTGCCTTGGGCGTATTGGCAGATCGCGTGATTCGCGGAGAAATCGTTATCGACCGTCAAGAGTGCAGAATTACCGATATTGCATACATGATCGTGCATCCGATCGATTCTGCCGCAGCCCATTTCCCCGCCACCGATGAAGCACTGGGAGAGCGTTCTTGAAGCTGGATCTCGAAGGAAAGACCGTCCTCATCACCGGCGCATCCAAGGGGATCGGTCTGGCGACCGCCGAATCCTTCGCCCGGGAGGGCTGCGCCCTGCATCTGGCGGCGCGCGACGGAACGGCTCTCGCCAAGGCCAAGGACGAGATCGGCGCCGCCCACGGCGTTGCGGTCGACATCCATGTGATGGACCTGTCGACGCCCGACAGCATGGTCGACCTGGCCGGCCGCTGCGGGGCCATCGACATCCTGATCAACAATGCCGGCGACATCCCGGCCGGCCCGATCGACGCCGTCGATGCGGCCGCCTGGCGGCGCGGCTTCGACCTCAAGGTCTTCGGCTATATCGACCTGACGCGCGCGGTCTATCGCGGCATGACCGAGCGCGGCCATGGCGTCATTGTCAACGACATTGGCAATTCCGGCGAGAACTGGGACGCCAACTACATTGCCGGCAGCACCGGCAATGCCGCGCTGATGTCCTTTACCCGGGCGCTGGGCGGCGTCAGCCTGGACCATGGCGTGCGCGTCGTCGGCGTCAATCCGGGCCCGGTCGCCACCGACCGCATGGTCAAGCTGATGAAGCGCCGCGCCGTCGACAACTGGGGCGACGACAGCCGCTGGCAGGAACTGTTCAAGCTCTATCCGGGCGGCCGCCCGGCCAGCGCGGAAGAGGTGGCCGACCTGATGGTGTTCCTGGCCTCGCCGCGCGCGGGCTACATCACCGGCACCATCGTCACCATCGACGGCGGCATCGCGTCGCGCGGCTCGATCATCTGACGCCCCCGGCATCTGAGCCGCTCGAGGATCTGGCCCATGTCCACCGCCGCCGTGCGCAACCGGCATTTCGACGACCTGTTCGCCACGCCGGACCTGCGCTGGCTCGGGCAGAACACCAACCATGTCCCGGCTCATCCCGACGTGTTGCGGGCGATGGCGCGCTCGATCGTGGAGGAGGAGTTCCACGCCTATGCCCCGCCGCTCGGCTTCGAGGCGCTGCGCCGCGGCATCGTGGAGGATCTGGGTCTGGCGCCCGGCAGCGCCGAAGCGCTGGTGACCGAGGGCGGCGTCTCGGCCCTGGCCTTGCTGGTGAAGGCCCATTGCCGGCCCGGCAGCCGCTTCGTCACCACCGATCCCACCTGGAAATGGCCCTGCATCTTCGCCCGCCAGGCCGGGGCCGAGGTGGTGGAAATCCCGATCTTCGACCCGGCCGTGGGCTACCGGCTGACCGCCGACCGCCTGGCGGCCGAGGTCGACGAGCGCACCAGCGTCATCTACCTGGTCGATCCCAACAACCCGCTGGGCGTGTCCTACAGCCGGGCCGAGATCGAGGCGTTCGCGGCGATCGCGCGCAGCGTCGGCGCGCTCCTGATCCAGGACGCGACCTATCGCGACTTCGCGGCCGAGCCCTATCCCGTGCTGGCGGCCATGCCGGAGGGCGCGGTGATGACCGTCAGCTTCTCCAAGTGGCTGGGCCTGGCCGGCATGCGCATCGGCGGGCTGGTGGCCGCTCCCGGCCTGATCGCCGACTTGGCGGGTCTGTCGCACGCCGCGCTCGGCGCCAGCGTCGTCGCCCAGCGCGGCGCCATGGCGGGCCTGGCGGTGAAGCATGAATGGATGGCCAAGGTGCGCGCGCTGGACGACGCCAACAAGGCCGCCATCCATGCCCGCGTGCAGGAGACGCCCGGCCTCAGCATCCCGGTCTATCCATCGCACGGCAATTTCCTGGTGATCGAGACCCACGCCGCCGGCATCCGCCCGGAATCGCTGGCCGAGGTCTATCGCCGCCGCAAGATCATGATCCGCCACGGCGCCTATCACACCCAGCGCTTCGGCGACCGCTTCGTGAAGGTCAGCACCTCGGTCCCGGCCGAATGGGTGCGGGAATTCTGCGACCTGCTGCCGGCGATGGTGGAGGAGGCGCGCAGCCTCAACGCCCCACCGGAAATGTTCTGAAGGAGAAGCGCGATGGGCTTCGCGACCGCGGGCGACGGCGTGCGCCTCTATTTCGAGGAGACGGGCACCGGCACGCCCGTCATCTTCGTCCATGAGTTCGGCGACAACTATCGCTCGTGGGAGCCGCAGGTGCGCCGCTTCGCGCGCACCCGCCGCTGCATCACCTTTGCCGCCCGCGGCTATCCCCCGTCCGACGTGCCGAGCGACCCGGAGGCCTACTCGCAGGCGATCGCGGCGTCGGACATCGCGGCCGTGCTGGATGCGGCCGGGGTCGAGCGCGCGCATGTCGTCGGCTGCTCGATGGGCGGCTTCGCTGCCCTGCATTTCGGCCTCGACCATGCCGACCGCGCGCTCTCCATCGTCGCCGCCGGGGCCGGCTATGGCGCCGAGAAGCAGCACGAGGAGTATTTCCGCAACATCTCGCTGACGGTCGCGCGCAACTTCGAGGAGATCGGCGCCGAGCGCTTCGCCGAGACCTACGGCTCTGGCGCGTCGCGGGTGCAGTTCCAGAACAAGAATCCGCGCGGCTGGCGGGAGTTCGTGGAGCGGCTGGCGCAGCATTCGGCGGCCGGGGCGGCTGCCACCATGCGCGGCGTGCAGGTGCGGCGGCCGTCGCTCTACGACCTGGCCGACCGCTTCGCCCGCATGGCCGCCCCCACCCTGGTCGTCGTCGGCGACGAGGACGATCATTGCATCCAGCCGGGCGTCTTCCTGAAGAAGACCATTCCCGCCTGCGGCCTGCTGATCCTGCCCAAGACCGGGCATGCGGCGAACCAGGAGGAGCCGGAGCTGTTCAACACCGTCCTGGGCGAGTTCCTGGACGCGGTCGAGGCCGGGCGCTGGACGCCGCGCGATCCCCGGGCCCGGCCCGACCAGATCATGCGGACGGCCGGGTCGTGACGACCTTCGGGCAGGTCGCGGCCGCCATCGACGAGCGCCGCCTGTGGGACCGGCACGAGGCGCTGGCCCGGGTCGGGGCCACCGAGCGCGGCGGCGTCAACCGCCAGGCCCTGTCCGACGAGGAGATCGCGGCCAAGCGCGTGCTGATCGGCTGGGCCGGCGCGCTGGGGCTGGAGGCGTCGACGGATGCCATCGGCAACCTGTTCCTGCGCCTGCCCGGGTACGATCCGGCCCTGACTCCGGTGATGACCGGCTCGCACATCGACAGCCAGCCGACCGGCGGCAAGTATGATGGCGTCTATGGCGTGCTGGCCGGGCTGGAGGCGGTGGAGGCGATGCGGGCAGCCGGGTACCAGCCGCGCCGGGCCATCGACATCGTCGCCTGGACCAACGAGGAGGGCTCGCGCTTCGCCCCTGGCATGATGGGGTCGGAAGCCTTCGCCGGGGTCCGCGCGCTGGAGACGATCCTGCCGGTGGCGGACGCCGCCGGCATCCGCGTCGAGGCCGAACTGGCCCGCCTCGATGCCGCCTTCCCGGACATGGCGCGCCGGCCGGTCGGTTTCCCGGTGGCGGCCTATGTCGAAGCCCATATCGAACAAGGCCCGGAGCTGGAAGCAGCCGGGCACCAGGTCGGCGTCGTCACCGGTATCCAGGGCAAGAAAACCTGGAAAGTGTCTGTTCGTGGCGAGGAGGCACATGCCGGGACGACGCCGCGCCGCCGTCGCCGCGACGCGCTGGCGGCGGCCGCCGCGATGATCGCCGCTCTCCACCGCGCCATCGTCGATGCCGACGACGTGGTGCGCTTCACGGTGGGCCGCATCCAGGTGGAGCCCAACGCCCCGTCCGTCGTGCCGGCCCGGGCCGATTTCTCGATCGACCTGCGCCATCCGGACGGCCCCACGCTGGAGGGCTTCGGCGCCGCGGTCGAAAGCATCTGCCAGGCCAATGCCGGTCCATGCACCGTCACCGTCACGCCGCTGGTCGATGCTGCACCGCTGACCTTTCCGTCTGCCATGCAGGACGCGACCCGACAGACGGCGGAGCGCCTTGGCCTCGCCCCCATGGCTCTGGCCTCGGCCGCCGGCCACGATGCCCGCAACCTGCACATGGTCTGCCCCTCGGCCATGATCTTCGTGCCCTGTGCCGGCGGCATCAGCCATAACGAGGTCGAGGCGACGCTGCCGGGCGATCTCGCGGCCGGTGCGCGCGTGCTGGCCGAGCTGCTGGTGCAGCTCGCCGACCGCGCCTGAGCGCCGGCTGCCATGCCGACCTATGCCGCCCCCGTCGACGACCTCGCCTATGTCCTGACCCAGGTGTTGGAGGTCCAGCGCCTGGCCAACCTGCCGGCCTATGCCGACCTGTCGCCGGACTTCATCCAGGATTTCCTGCGCGGTGCTGCCGACATCTGCGAGGGCGTGGCGCAGCCGCTGAACCAGCCCGGCGATTCCGAGGGCTGTCGCTGGGAGAATGGATCGGTCTTCACGCCCCAGGGCTTCCGGCAGGCCTACAAGGCCTTCGCCGATGGCGGCTGGATCGGGCTCGCCTTCGATCCCGACCATGGCGGCAAGGGGCTGCCGGGGGTGCTGGCCGAATCCTTCTACGAGATGCTGGCCGGCGCCAACCTCGCCTTCAGCGGCTATATCGAACTGAGCGAGGCCGTCTTCACCGCCATTGCCGCCCATGGCACGGACGCGCAGAAGCGGCTCTACCTGCCGAAGCTGGCATCGGGCGAGTGGACCGGCGCCATGCATTTGACCGAGGCCCATGCCGGCAGCGACCTGGGCCGCGTGCGCACCCGTGCCGAGCCGGCAGGCGACGGCTCCTATCGCCTGCACGGCTCGAAGATCTTCATCACCAACGCCGAGCACGACCTGGCGGACAACATCGTCAACTTGGTGCTGGCGCGCCTGCCGGACGGGCCGCCGGGGGCGCGTGGCCTCAGCCTTTTCCTGGTGCCCAAGCATCTGCCGGACGCGGACGGCAATCCGGGGGCGCGCAACGCCGTCCATTGTGCGTCGCTCGAGCACAAGATGGGCCTGCGCGCGGCGCCCACCGGCGTCATCGTCTATGAGGGTGCGGTGGGCGAGCTGGTCGGCCAGCCCCATCGCGGGCTGCAGGCGATGTTCACCATGGTCAACGACGCCCGCCTCGGCGTCGCCCTCCAGGGGCTCGGCATCGCCGAGGTCGCCTGCCAGAACGCCGCCCACTATGCCCGCGAACGCCACCAGGGCCGGGTGCCGGGTGCCGATGCGGGCGGCGAAGCGCAGCCGATCATCGGCCATCCCGACGTGCGCGCCATGCTGCTGACGCAGCGGTCCTTCATCGACGGCGCGCGGGCGCTGGGCCTGTGGGTCGCCATGCAGATCGACCTGTCGCGCCTGCACCCCGACCCGGACGAGCGCCGCCGCGCCGACGAGCGTGCGGCCCTGTTGACGCCGGTCATCAAGGCGCATTTCACCGACCGCGGCTCCGAGGCGGCCAACCTCGCCCTGCAATGCCATGGCGGGCACGGCTTCATCCGCGAATACGGCATCGAGCAGTTCGTCCGCGATGTCCGCGTGACCCAGCTCTACGAGGGCACCAACGGCATCCAGGCCCTCGACCTCGTCCGCCGCAAGCTGGCGCTGGACGAGGGCCGGACCTTGGCAGCCCTGCTCGACGAGATGGCGGATGCGGCCGTCCGCAGCCGCGCCGTGCCGGCAGCCGCATGCTTCGGCGCGGCGCTGGAATCCGCGCTGGCCGACCTTCGCCGGGCCACCGACTGGATGAACGGACAGGTCGGCGCCGCGCCGGTCGAGGCAGCCGGGGGGGCGACCGACTATCTGCGCCTGTTCGGGCTGGTGGCGGTGGGCTGGATGTGGGTGCGCATGGCAACCGTGTCGGCGCGTGCCCTCGACGCGGGCAGCGGCGATCCCGCCTTCCACCGCCGCAAGCTGGCGGTCGGCCGCTTCTACATGGACCGCACCCTGCCCGAGACGGCGCTGCTGGCCCGGCGGGTCGCGCGCGGTGCCGAGGGCATCATGGAACTGGACGCCGCGGCCTTCTGATGCCGCCAGACGGGGACGCGACGATGAACCAGGACCAGACCATTCCGCGCGGCATGCTGCACTATGGCGGCCAGTGGCAGGCGGCGCACGGGACCGCAGAGATCGCCGTCCACAGCCCGGCGACGCGGGTGCTGCTGGGCCATGTGCCGGTGGCCGACGCGAGCGACGTCGCGGCTGCCGTCGATGCGGCCGATCGCGCCTTCGCCGACTGGCGGCGCACGGACGCGCTCGACCGTGGTCGCCACCTGCGGGCGTTGGCCGATCTCGTGCGGTCGCGCATCGGCGCGCTGGCGGAACTGGAATCCGCCGTGACCGGCCGGCCGATCCGTGAGATGCGCGCCCAGATGGGCCGCATCCCGGAATGGCTGGAGTATTTCGGCGGCATCGCGGCTGGCCTGGAGGGCGAATCCAACCGCGTGCGCGGCGGCCTGGTGACGCTGACGCAGTACGAGCCGCTTGGCGTCTGCGCCCTGCTGACGCCCTGGAACCACCCGATCCTGATCCTGGTGAAGAAGCTGGCGGCGGCGCTGGCGGCCGGCAACACCTGCGTCGTGAAGCCTTCCGAACTGGCGCCGGTCTCGGCCCTGCTGTTCGCCGACTGGTGCCGCGAGGCGGGCCTGCCCGCCGGCACCGTCAACGTGGTGACGGGGGCGGGGGCCACGGGGGCGGCCCTGTGCGCGGCACCGGCCGTGCGCAAGATCGACCTGACCGGCGGCACCGTCACCGGCCGGCGCGTGGCCGCGGCAGCGGGCGAGCGTCTCGTGCCCTGCACGCTGGAGCTGGGCGGCAAGGCACCAATCATCATCTGCGACGACGTGCCGGTGGCCGAGGCGGCGGCCGGGGCCGTGTTCGCGGCCTTCGTCGCTGCCGGCCAGACCTGCGTGTCGGCCACCCGCTTCATCGTCGCCGAGCCGGTCTGCGAGGCCTTCGTGGCAGCATTGCGCGACCGGGTGGCGGCCTTGCGCATCGGTGCCCCGGACGATCCGGCGACGGACATCGGCCCGGTCATCTCGGCCGCGTCGCGCGACCGCTGCTTCGACCATATCGCGGCCGCCCGGGCCGCCGGCGCCCGCCTGGTGCAGGGCGGCAATGCGCTTGCCCTGCCGCCGGCCCTGGCCGACGGCTTCTACGTGCCGCCCACCGTCTTCGCCGACGTGGCGCCCGCCATGCGCCTCTTCCGCGAGGAGGTGTTCGGCCCGGTTGTCGCCGTCACCCCCTTCCGCGACGAGGCCGAGGCGCTGGCGCTGGCCAACGACAGCGACTTCGCCCTGGGGGCAGCGATCTGGACGCGCGATGTCGGCCGCGCCCATCGCCTGGCGGCCGAGGTGCGGGCCGGCGTGGTGTGGATCAACGACCACCACAAGAACGACCCGCGCTCGGTCTGGGGTGGCTTCGGCGAAAGCGGCTACGGCAAGGAGAACGGCTGGGACGCGCTGCGCAGCTACATGCGCAAGCGCAGCATCGTCGTGCGCACCGCGCCCGCCTTCGACGACTGGTTCGCGGGCGGGCAGCGCTACGGGTGAGAGGAGGGCCGGGCATGTCTGAGGGGCAGGGGTTCCCGGTCATCCGTCTCGGCCGGGCGGACGATCGCGCGGCGGTGGCTGACGTGGCCCGGGTGGCGGACGCCATCCGCCGCGCCTGCGATGCCACCGGCTTCTTCTACATCGCCGACCACGGCGTCCCCGACGCCTGGATCGCCGACGCTTTCGAGGCCAACCGGCGCTTCCACGCCCGGCCGATGGCCGAGAAGGAGGCGCTGGCGACCAACCACTGGCACCGCGGCTACATGGGCTTTGGCACCGCGAAGTTGACGGCATCGGCCCGCTTCGCCCCGGCGCGGCGGCCCAACCAGATGGAATCCTTCTTCGTCCGCCACGAGGTGGCCGAGGACGATCCGGGCCGCCTGGCGGGCCAGCCGCTGCAAGGCCCGAACCAGTGGCCGGATGACCCGCTGTTCCGCGACCAGGTCCGGCGCTATGACGGCGCGGTGGCCCGCCTGGGGACGAGCCTGCTGCCGGCCCTGTCACTGGCGGTGGGCGAGGATGCGGGCTTCTTCGGGCAGCGCTTTGCCCCGCCGGCCACGGCGCTCCGCCTCAACCACTACCCGCCGGCACCGGCCGACCGGCCCGACGACCTCTATGGCAGCCACCCGCACACCGACTATGGCTTCCTCACCATCCTGGCCCAGGACGATGTCGGCGGGCTGGAGGTGCAGATCCCGGGCGGCGGCTGGCGGGCGGCCCCCTGCATCCCCGGCACCTTCATCTGCAACATCGGCGATGCCATGGCGCGCTGGACCAACGACGCCTTCAACTCCACGCCGCACCGCGTGGTGAACGCCTCGCCCGAGCGTGACCGCTATTCGATCGCCTATTTCTTCGATCCCAACCTGGAAACCGTCATCGACTGCCTGCCGCGCTTCCGCGCCGACCGGCCGGCGGCGCACCCGCCTGTCCGCTTCGTCGACTATTTCGCCGGCCGGCTCGACGCCAACTATGTCCGCGCCGGCAAGCCGCCGGCCTGACGGCGGCGAGCGCCTGGCCCGGGCAGCGTTGCGTCCCTCGACTGCTCGCTGCGCTCCGCGCTCGGGATAAGGATCGGCGGTGCGCTCCGCTACCAATGCTGCAGGCCGAGCAGTCGAGGGACGCAACGACGGCGATGCCATTTGCGCCTCCCAGCCCGGACGCAACCTGCGCGGCTCCGCTAGTTACACATCGCCATCCCGCTCGAGGAACGCCGCGAACGCCGCCTTGTGATCGGGATGCCAGCGCGACAGGGCCGGGCGGTTGTGGATGATGTCGCCGGCCGCCCAGGCGATGCGCCGCTCGTCGACCGCGCGCGTCACCTCATTGTCGGGGCAGAGGATGTAGAAATCGCCCGCGGCCATGCCGACCACGAGCATGTCCACCACCTGGTCCGGGGTCCAGGCGCCGGGCGGCTTCTCGGTCCGCGTGCCGCGCGTCATGCCGGTGAAGGTCGAGCCCGGGATCAACAGGTGGGCGGTGATGCGGCCGCCCTCTGTCTCGCGCAGGCTGTGGGCCAGCGCCTCGGTCATCACCTTCACGCCGGCCTTGCTGACATTGTAGGCGGTGTCGCCCGGCGGGCAGGTGATACCCTGCTTGGACCCGGTATTGACGATGGCGCCGGCCGTGCCCTGGGCCAGCATGGCGGGCGCGAAGGTCTGCACCCCGTTGATCACGCCCCACAGGTTCACCTCCAGCACCCGCCGCCAGCGGTCGATATGCTCCCATGGGCCGCCGCCGGGGGCCGTGCCGGCATTGTTCATCAGGACGGCCACCTCGCCGAAGGCCCCGAAGGCGGCGTCCTTCAGCGCCTGGACGTCCTCCAGCCGGCTGACGTCGGTCGGCACCGCCAGCACGCCGGCCCGGCCGAGCGGCGCGGCGGCGGCGACCTCGGCCGCAGCCGCTTCCAGCGCCGGGCCGGCCAAGTCGGCCAGGCACACCTTCATGCCCAGCGTGGCGAAGCGCCGGGCGGCGGCCAAGCCGATGCCGCCGGCCGCCCCGGTGACGACGGCGGTGCGCCCGGCTTCCAGGGCGGGATGCATATTCTTCATGGCTGTGTCCTGGGCTGGGTTCTCGTCAATCGCTATATCCCGCGGTATATAGCGGCGATTCACGGCCCCCGCGAGGCGGGGGAAGGCGGAAGGGATATCGAGATGCAGCACGAACGCCAGCACTATGTGGACGGGGCCTGGGTCGATCCGATCGAGCCCAAGCTGGTCACGGTGATCGACCCCTCGACCGAGGAGGCCTGCGCCACCATCGCGGTCGGCGGTGCCAGGGATGTCGACCGCGCCGTCGCGGCCGCCCGGGCCGCCTTTCCGGCCTTCGCGCGCACCACCAGGAAGGAGCGGATCGACCTGCTCCAGGCGATCCTGGCCGAGTATGACCGCCGCCGCGAGGACGTGGCCCGCATCATGTCGCAGGAGATGGGGGCCCCCATCAAGCTGGCGCGCGAGCGCCAGGCCGCGACCGGCACGAACCACCTGCGCCGCATGATCCAGGTGCTGGAGAACTACGAATTCGAGGAATTGCAGGGCACCACGCTGATCGCGCGCGAGCCGATCGGCGTCGTCGGCCTGATCACGCCCTGGAACTGGCCGATCAACCAGATCGTCTGCAAGGTCGCCCCGGCGCTCGCGGCCGGCTGCACCATGGTGCTGAAGCCGTCCGAGGTGGCGCCGCTCAACGCCATCCTCTGGTCGGAGGTGATGCACGCGGCCGGCGTGCCCAAGGGCGTCTACAACATGGTCCAGGGCGAGGGCGCCGTGGTCGGCGAAGCCATGTCGTTCCACCCGGGGATCGACATGATGTCCTTCACCGGCTCGACCCGGGCGGGCGTGCTGGTGGCCCAGGCGGCCGCCGCCACCGTCAAGCGGGTGGCGCAGGAACTGGGCGGCAAGTCGCCCAACATCCTGTTGCCGGACGTGGACTTCCGCGACGCCGTCACCCGCGGCGTCCTCCAGATGATGGGCAACAGCGGCCAGTCCTGCAGCGCCCCCACCCGCATGCTGGTGCCGGCCGACCGCCAGGACGAGGTGAAGGCGTATGCCAAGGCGGCTGCCGACAGCCTGGTCGTGGGCGACGTGGCTGACGAGCGCACCAACCTCGGCCCGCTGGTCAGCGAGGTGCAGTTCGACAAGGTCCAGCGCCTGATCCAGGCCGGCATCGCCGAGGGTGCCGAGCTGGTGACCGGCGGGCCCGGCCGGCCCGAGCACTTGAACCGCGGCTTCTTCGTGCGGCCGACCGTCTTCGCCAACGTCCGCAACGACATGACGATCGCGCGCGAGGAGATCTTCGGGCCCGTCATCGTCATCCAGCCCTATGCCGACGAGGCCGAGGCGATCGCCATCGCCAACGACACCGACTATGGCCTGGCCGCCTATGTCCAGGGCACCGACATCGCCCGCGCCCGCAAGGTGGCGGCCCAGCTCCGCGCCGGCAACGTCCACCTGAACTACCCGGCCGGCGACAACGCCGCGCCCTTCGGCGGCTACAAGCAGTCCGGCAACGGCCGCGAGTATGGCAAGTGGGGGATGGAGGAGTTCCTGGAGGTGAAGGCCGTCATCGGCTACGAAGCGGCATAGCGGCCAGCAACCCCCGCCGTCCGCGCCTTGGGCGCTTGGACGGCGGGGCGTCGGCGGCGGTGGCCAGGGAGACACGGGGATGTTCCAGGCGAAGAAGATCGAGGGCGTCGGCAAGCCGGAATTCTATGCCGACCTGGCCCGCCAACTGGCCGCCCTGCTGGAGGGCGAGTGCGATGCGGTGGCCAACGCCGCCAACTGCTCGGCGCTGCTGTTCCAGATGATGCCGGACCTGAACTGGGCCGGGTTCTATTTCCTGCGCGCACCCGGCGAGCTGGTGGTCGGGCCGTTCCAGGGCCAGCCCGCCTGCGTGCGCATTCCCGTCGGGCGCGGCGTCTGCGGTGCTGCGGTGGCCGAGCGGCGGTCGATGCTGGTCGAGGACGTCCATGCCTTCCCGGGCCACATCGCCTGCGATGCGGCCTCGCGGTCGGAACTGGTGGTGCCGCTGCGGGCGGGCGACCGGATCCTGGGCGTGCTCGACCTCGACAGCCCGCTGCCGGCACGCTTCGATGCCGACGATCAGGCAGGCGTCGAGGCGCTGGCGGCGATCCTCGTCGCCGCGACCGACTTCGGCCCTCAGTTCGTGCGCGGCTGACCGGCAACGAGTGTCGGCTGGTCGCGGTAGAGATCGGGGAACTGCCGCTTCAGCCAGTCGACCTTCGGCAGGTCGTGCTCGACGATGTAGGGGTGCCGCGGGTTCTTCGTCATGAAATCCTGATGGTAGTCCTCGGCCGCATAGAACGGCCGGTACTGCTCGATCTTCGTGGCGATCGGCGCCCCGAGGATGCCGGTCGCGTCGAGCTGGGCGATGTAGGCCGCGGCGATGCGGGCCTGCTCGGCGCTTTCGGGGAAGATGGCCGAGCGGTATTGCGGCCCCTCGTCCGGCCCCTGGCGGTCGACCTCCGTCGGGTCGTGGGCGACCGAGAAATAGATCTGCAGCAACCGGCCATAGCTGATCCGGCGCGGGTCGTAGGTGATGCGCACCGCCTCGGCATGGCCGGTGCGGCCGGTGCCGATCAACTCGTAGCGGGCCGTCTCCCGCGTGCCGCCGGCATAACCGGAGACGGCGTTGCTGACGCCGTCGACATGCTGGAACACCCCCTGCACGCCCCAGAAGCAGCCGCCGGCCAGGACTGCCACCGCCGAAGTCGCCTCGGCCGAGGCATTCTGGTCAATGGTCGCCTGGTCGATGGCCGGCGGCGGCAGCGCGCGCGCCGGCTCGGCCGACGCGCCGGCTGCCGCCAGGCCGATGCCGGCGGCAACCATCCATGCCAGGCCGGCCAGCGCCGACAGGCGGCCCCGGGCCTTCGCCATCACTGTTGCTTCGCTCATGCCAGTCCTCCATTCCCGCGCGGCTGCAAGATGGTCCGCGGCCGTCGTCCGTCAAGCAGGTCATGGAGGATCGGAGACCCCGGGTGATGGGCCCATGGCCAAGCCCAATCTGCGCGTCGACCTTGATCATGCCGACCGTTCCCGGGACCTGGATAGGAAGGGATCGCGCGCAACGAGTGGAGACCGCAGCCCAGGCCGGCTATCGTCGAGTCGGCCAGACAGGAGCCCCCCATGCCGTCCGCCTTGACCGTCGACACCGCCGCCGCCATCCGCATCGCAGCATTGCTCATCGCCCGGCGCCAGACGCTGGGCGTGTCGGAATCCTCGACCGGCGGGCTCGTCTCGGCGGCCCTGCTGTCGGTGCCGGGTGCGTCGGCCTATTTCCTGGGGGGCGGCGTCATCTATACGGCCGCCGCGCGGGAAGGGCTGCTCGGCATCACCCGGCCGATGATGGCCGGCATCCGCTCGGCGACCGAGCCGGCGGCCCTGCTGGGCGCGCGCACCATCCGCCAGCGCCTCGGTGCGGACTGGGCACTGGCCGAGACGGGGGCGACCGGGCCGACCGGCAACCGCTACGGCGATGCGGCGGGCCATTGCTGCCTGGCCGTCGTGGGGCCGGACGGCGAGGCGAGCCGCACGCTGGAGACCGGCGACAGCGACCGGTCGGCCAACATGGTGGCCTTCGCGGCCGCGGCCCTGGCGCTGCTCGAAGAAATCCTGTCGGCGCGGTAGGGGGGCGGGCCATGGCCGTCATCGCGGCGCTCGACCCGCATGTCGACGCCTTCCAGCGCCGCTTCCTGGACGCCATCGCCGCGCGACCCGCGCCGGGTCCGCTGTTTCAGGAAGAGGTGGCGCGGCTCGGCCGGGCGCTGCCGGTCGGTTCCTCAGACGGCGAGCCGGCTGTCGCACAGGAGCAGCCGGCCTGCGCCCATCTGCCGTGCGCGATCGCAGCGGGCCTGGCGGGCGCCGAAGCCCCGCTCGTGGCGGCGGTGGCGGCGCTGGCCCCGGCGCTATGCTGGACCTATGGCTATCCGCCCGACGACCGCTATCCCGGCCTGGCCGAGCGGATCGCCTTCTGCGAGGTGGTGGGCTTTCGCGGCCTGCGGCCGGGCGGGGCGGTTCGCCTCGGCCTGACGCTGATGGCGCCCGGGACGGCCTATCCCGCCCATGCCCATCCGGCGGCGGAGACCTATCTGGTGATCTCCGGCACCGGGCTGTGGCAGGCGGGCGAGACGCCCGCCGCCATGCGCCCGCCGGGCTCGGTCATCTGGCACCCGGCGGACGTGCCGCATGCCATGACTAGCTTTGCCGATCCGCTGCTGGCCGTGTGGAGTTGGAGCGGCCGGATCGCCGCTCCACCCTTCTACACGACCTGACGGGATGCCTCATCGCAGCCCGAGGAAGCCCAGGATGGCGATAACGATGACCACGGCGCCGACCAGCCAGACGATGTTGTACATGGAACCCCCGATGCGATAGTTCAGCCGCGATAACGACGGCCGCGGGGAAACGTTCCGGGCCTTGTCATGCGCCGACCGTCGAGGTCACCCACAGCACGACAGCCTCGATGCGGCCGGGGTTGGCGAAACGGTGCGGGATGTCGCTGTGGAAGCGGAAGCTGTCGTTCTGCTCCAGCAGGTGGCGCTTCTGGTCGATCCACAACTCGAGCTGGCCGGCCATCACCATCCCGCACTCGATGCCGCGATGGGTGTAGTAGTCGGGACCCGAGCTGCCGCCCGGCGCCACGTGGACGAACATCATTTCCAGCGTGCTCGGGTCGGCCGGGGTCAGCATCTGCTTGATGACGCCCTTGTAGGATAGGTCGAGGATGCGGCGCGCCACCGGCCGCATCACCCGGCCGCCATCGGTCGGCTGCGGCTGCTCGGTCGTCTGGAACACGCTGCTGAGCGGCAGGCCCAGGGCGCCGCAGATCTGCCGCAGCGACCGGACGGAAGGCGAGGTCAGCCCGCGCTCGATCTGGCTGATCAGGCCGATCGACACGCCGGCCGCCTCGGCCAGGCGCGTCAGCGGGTAGCCGCGCTCCTTGCGGATGCGCCGCAGGTGGGCGCCGATGCCGGGCGGGGGCGGCACCAGCGCCTCGGTCTCCTCGGGCGCGCCTTCATCGGGCATGTCGGCGTCGACCGCCCGGTTCTTGCGTGCGGCTGGGCCTCGCTCCTTGACGTCCTGCTTCACTCCCGCTGCCTTTCTTTCCCCTTCTGCGATCGAGGGGCTGGTTGTCGCCTTCAGGCAGCGTCCGTCGCCGCCGTCACCTCGATCTCGATCAGGGCGCCGTCATAGGCCGTGGCCCCCAGCACCGGCAGGATCGACGTGGCCGGCAGCCTGCCGCCGAACATCCCCAGCGCGACGACCAGCACCGCGGCTGTGTCGGCCAGGTCGGCCAGATATATGGTCTGGTGGACTACCTGTCCCAGCCCGGTGCCGTACTGCCCCAGCCCTTCCGCCAGCAGGCCATAGACATGGGCCGCCTGGGCCGCGGCCGGGCCGGCGCGGTCGCTGCGGCCGGCGGCGATGCCGCGCGCGGCCGCTGACAGGTGGCGTGGCCCCTCTATCAGGCGGGGGACCGTAAGATCGATCGGCACCTCGCCGGCCGTCATGACGATGGGGCCCGCCTGAACGATGCCGTGGTAGGAGCGCGACAGGGCATGCGGCTCGCCCACCACGCGCTTGGCCATGGCCCCCGCCGGGTCGCGCGCCACCAGGCGCCCGGTCCACAGGCTGTCGGTGCCGGGGATGGCCGTCACGGGGAAGCAGGACAGGGCGAAGCCGTCGAAGTCCCGCCCCAGCGCGCGGGCGACCGAGCCATAGGCCAGGAACTGCATCGAGCGCAGCAGCCAGGCGTTGTGATAGAGGACGTCGCGCGACGGAATGCCGGCCAGTTCGAGCAGCCGGCGCAGGTTGCGCCACATCGCCGCCTGCTGGACGAGGAAGCGCTCGATCTCGCGGTCGCCCGGCCGGCAGGCCTCGACCAGGCTGCGGAGGTCGGCCGGCAGTGCCGATGCGCGCGCCGGCGCCTCGTCCGTGCCGGCGTCGATGCCGGGCAGGTTCGAGGTGAAGACGAGGCCGCCCGCCCTCGCCAGCGTCGCATAGGGCTGCGTCAGGCCGGCCAGCTCGGGCAGGATTACCTTGTCGGGCGGGGCGTCCCCGCCATGGGTGGCGATACCATCCAGGACGATGTCGATGGCGGGGTCGCTGCCTGGCGTGGCGCAGACCATGACGTCGACCGCCGGCAGCGGCGCCGGCAGCAGGGCCGCCAGGACGCGGGCGAGGAACGGCCCGTCCTCGACCCGGCGCAGGACGACGCGCAGCAGCGCCAAGTGGGCCAGCGTCGCCCCGGCCGCGGCCAGCGTCGCCTCCAGGTTGCGCAGGCACTGCCACGCCTGGGCGGTGAAGCGGTCGGCGCGGATATCGACGAAGGCGGCACCCGTCGCCACCGACCGGACCGCATCCGCCGGGAGCTCGGCGGAGCTGGCGACGACCTCGCCCGTGTCCGGCCGGTGCGGCGTGTGGCTGCCGAGATAGAGCAGCGGGCCGGCGATGCCGGCCGCCGGCCAGGGCGCCCCGGCCGGGCCGGCTATCGTCCGCCCAGCCATCACAGGGCCGACTCGCCGGGCGAGATCAGGATCGCCGGCACCCGCACATGCGGCGGCTGCTTCAGGGCGAACAGCAGCGCCTGGGCCACGTCCGCCGGCTGCAAGGGATGGTCGATGCTGCGCTGCTTGGCGATCGACACCTCGTACTCGCGATGCAGCTCGGTGGCGATCAGGCCCGGCTGCAGGTTGGTGATACGGATGTCGCTGCGCGCCACCTCCATCCGCAGCGCCTCGGCCAGCGCCTCGATCGCGTACTTGGTGCCGGCATAGGCCCCGCTCTCCAGCCCGACCTTCAGGCCGAGGATGCTGGAGGTATTGACGAGGTGTCCGCTGCCGACGCGGCGGAAGTGCTTCATCGCCGTGTACATCACCCGGTAGGCCGCCTCGACGTTGAGGCGCACCATGGCGGCCACGCGGTCGATGTCGATCTGCTCGATCGTGCCCGACGTCATGTAGCCCGCATTGTTGAAGACGATATCGACCTGCCCGAAGGCGGTCTCGGCCTCGGCGAAGAGGGCGGCGATGGCGGCAGGCTCGGTGATGTCGCCCGACACCGCGCGCGTGCCGGGAAAGCGCCGGGCGAAATCCTCCAGCCGGTCCACGCGCCGCCCACCCAGGACCAGCCGCACGCCCTCGCCCGCCAGGGCCTCGGCGCAGGCGAGCCCAAGGCCGCTGCTGGCGCCGGTGATGATCGCGACCTTGCCCTTTAGTTCCATGACGCGTGCTCCTGGCGATTGACGTGCATTTTCAGCATATGTAGCATCACTTTCACTTTTGTGAAATCCGGGTTGAAGCCCCCTGCGGGGGCGCCGGTCATCGATGGGGGGCTCAATGGATCGCCGACGCTTCATCCAACTGGCGGCTGCCACGGGTGCCGCCGCCCTGCCGCTGCCGGGCTTCATCCGCTCCGGTTTCGCCGCCGAGCGGGTCGACATCGGCGCGGTCTATTCCTCGACGGGACCGTTCGCGAGTGCCGCCGTGCTGGCCAACCGCGGCTCCAAGCTGGCGGTGGACACCTACGGCAAGGCCGGCGGTGCCGCCCTCAACTATGTCCTGCTCGACGACCAGGGCGACCCCGGCAAGGCGGTGCGCAAGGTGCAGGAGGCGATCGAGCAGCAGAAGATCCGCCACTTCATCGGCGCCACCATCTCCTCGATGGCGCTCGCCATCTCCAAGGAGGTGCACAAGGCGGGCGGCGTCTACACCAACCAGGGTGGTGCCGACGAGATCACCGGGCCGGACTGCAACCGCGCCACCTTCCGCTGGCCGGTCGCCACCTATGGCGCGATCGAGCAGACCGTGCGGCCGGTGATCGAGCTGAACCCGGGCGCCAAGCGCTGGTACACGATCACCGGCCAGTACGTCTTCGGCGAGGCCCTGCTGCGCAACACCAAGGCGGTCCTGGCCGAGAAAGGGTTGGAGCATGCCGGCAACAGCTACCACTCCCTGGCCGAGAAGGAATTCTCGGGCTACATCACGGCGGCCATCGCCCAGAAGCCGGATGTGCTCTGCATCCTGAACTTCGGCAACCAGACGGCCGACGTGATCCGCCAGGCGGTCAGCTTCGGCGCCAAGCGCAACATGAAGATCGTGGTGCCGTGGTCGACCGGCCTCGACCAGTTCCAGGCGCTGGGCTCCAACGTCATCGAGGGCGTCTATTTCGGCCTGCAATACTGGCACGAGGTCGACACGCCCGGTAACCGCCGCCTGCGCCAACTGGTGAAGGAGAAGCTGAACGAGACGCCGACCTATCTCGTCGCCGTCGGCTACGCCATCGTCCAGATGCTGCTGGAGGGCATGAACAAGGCCAACTCCACCGACCCGGCCCGGATCATCGCCGCCATGGAGGGCATGACCTACGAGGGCATCACCGGGGACGAGATGATCCGCGCCGGCGACCACCAGGTGATCAAGGACTACTACCTGGCCATCGGCAAGGCGCGCTCGGCGATGAAGGACGGCGAGAACTTCGCCGACATCATCTCCAGCGGGAAGTCGTTCCTGCCGCTGGATAAGACCGGTTGCAAGATGGCCTGACCGATACCGGCGGCGGGGCAGGCGCCCTGCCGCCGTTCTTCCCGTTCTCTCAGACGAAGGCCCGGTCGCGAAGCCCGATGCACATCTACCTGCTCCAGATCCTGAACGGCATCGGCATCGGGATGATCTATTTCCTGATCGCGGTCGGGCTGACGGTCATCTTCGGCATCCTGCGCTTCGTCAACTTCGCGCATGGCGCCTTCTACCTGGTCGGCGCCTATCTGGCCTTCTACCTGATCCAGCTCTTCGACAGCTTCTGGCTGGCGCTGCTGGTGTCGCCGCTGGCGGTGGCGGCACTCGCCTGGCTGCTCGACCGGGTGTTGTTCCATCGCATCTATCACATGTCCCACGACGCCCACATCCTGGTCACGGTCGGCATCGCGCTGATGTTCCAGGAGACGGTGATGGCGATCTGGGGGCCGGTGCCCCAGCACGTGCCGATCCCGACCGGGCTCGACGGCATCGTCATCCTGGGCGACTTCGTCTACCCGACATACCGCCTGTTCGTGATCGCGGTCGCGGCCGTCCTGGCCGGCGGCCTGTGGCTGATGATGGAGCGCAGCCGCATCGGCGCCATGCTGCGCGCCGGCAGCGAGTCGCCGGAGATGCTGTCGCTGCTGGGCGTCGACACCTTCCGCCTCTTCGGCTTCACCTTCGCGGGCGCGGCCTGGCTGGCGGCCGTCGCCGGCACGATCGCGGCCCCCTTGCGCGGGGTCGAGCCCTTCATGAGCTTCGAGGCGCTGGCGATCGCCTTCGTCGTGGTGGTCATCGGCGGCCTTGGCAACTTCACCGGGGCGCTGGCCGGCGGCCTGATGATCGGCATCGTCCAGAGCCTGATGAGCAGCATCTGGCCCGAGGGCGCGCGCCTGATGATCTACGTCACCATGCTGGCGGTGATCCTGCTCAGGCCCTACGGCCTGTTCGGCCGGGCATAGCCATGTCGTACCCGGGCATGCCGCGCGCGCTCCGCGACCTCGCCATCCTGATCGCCATCGCGGTCGCCCTCCGCTTCGCCCTGCCGTCGGTGTCGCTGGCGACCGAGGTGCTGATCTTCGCCATTGCCGTCTCCGGCTGCACCCTGCTGCTGGGCTATGCCGGGTTGATGTCGTTCGGCCAGAGCGTGTTCTTCGGCGGCGGCTCCTACCTGACCGCGTTCGCCATGAAGGGGTTGGGGCTGACGCTGCTGCCGGCGCTGGCGGCAGGGGCGGTGTCGGGGGCGGTGCTGGCCGGCATCATCGGTCTCTTCGCCATCCGCAAGCGCGGCGTCTATTTCGTCATGCTGACGCTGGCCTTCTCGCAGGTCGCCTACTTCGTCATCCTGGCCTTCGGCCATGTCACCGGCGGCGAGAACGGCATGACCGACGTGCCGCGGCCGGCCCTCGTGCTGGCCGGCCATACGGTGAGCGCGCTGGCGACGCCGGGCGCCTTCTATGTCGTGACGGCGACGGTCTTCTGCCTCGTCTTCGTGGCGCTGGGCCGGCTGGTGCGCAGCCCGTTCGGCGCCGTCGTCGTGGCGCTGCGGGAGAACGACACGCGGGCCGAGGCGCTGGGCTTCAACGTGCTGCAGTACAAATGGGCGACCTTCGTCGTGGCCGGCGCCGTCACCGGGCTGGCCGGGGCCTTGCACGCCATGTTCATCGGCTATGTGCCGCTGAACAACATCGAGTTCGAGATGAGCGAGCGCATCGTCATCATGGCGATCCTGGGCGGCACGGGCTCGTTCTACGGCGCCTTCCTGGGAGCCCTCATCTACAACGTCGCCGCCGACGTGCTGTCGTCGATCTGGCCGCGCTGGCTCTTCGGGGTGGGGGTGACGCTGATCGCCGTCGTCCTGCTGCTGCGCGGCGGTGCCTGGAGCGGGGTGGAGATCGTCCTCCGGCGCCTCTCCGGACGGGGCGGGCGGCCATGACCGCCATCCTCGAAGTGCGCGGGCTGACGGTGAAGTTCGGGGATTTCGTGGCCGTCCGCGACGTCTCCTTCGACCTTGCGCCGGGCAGCATCCATTCCATCATCGGCCCCAATGGCGCGGGCAAGACGACGCTGTTCAACGCGCTGACCGGGCGGGTGATGCCGACCGCCGGCAGCGTCACGTTTGCCGGCCGCGACATCACCCGCCTGCCCATGCACCGGCGCACGGTGCTGGGCATCGGCCGGTCCTTCCAGGTGACCAGCCTCTTCGCCGCGATGACGGTGCGCCAGAGCCTGGCGCTCGCCTGCCAGCGCAAGCTCGGGCTCGGCCTGCTGGGCATTCTGTCGCGCGACCGCAGCCTGGCGCCGGCTGCGGCCCGGGCCGACGAGCTGCTGGCCTTCCTCGGCCTCGGCGACGTGGCCGAGCGCAAGTCGGGTGAGCTGTCGCACGGCCAGCAGCGCCGGCTGGAGATCGGCCTGGCACTGGCCGCCCGGCCGCAGGTCGTCTTCCTGGACGAGCCCACCGCCGGCATGGGCATCGACGACATCGATGCCGTCCGCCGCCTGATCCGCGAGATCGCGCGGACCTGCACCGTCGTCCTGATCGAGCACAACATGGCGATCGTCATGGGCATCAGCGACACCATCACGGTCATGTTCCAGGGCGAGGTGCTGGTCGAGGGACCGCCCGACGCCATCCGCGCCGACCGCCGGGTGCAGATGGCCTATCTGGGCGAGGTGGCGTGATGCTGACCGTCGAGGGCCTCAACGCCCACTACGGCAAGAGCCACATCCTCCAGGGCGTGTCCCTGACGGTGGGGGCGGGCGAACTGGTGACGCTGCTGGGCCGCAACGGCGCCGGCAAGACGACGACCTTGCGCGCCATCATGCGCCTGCTGCCGCCGACCGGCGGACGCGTCGCCTTCATGGGCCAGGATCTGGCCGGCATGCCGACCCACGCCATTGCCCGCCTGGGTTTGGCGATGGTGCCCGAGCATCGCGGCATCTTCTCGCTCCTCAGCGTGCGCGAGAACCTGGAGATCGCGGTCGACGCCAAGTCGCCCTGGCAGATCGAGGACGTGTTCGGCCTCTTCCCGCGCTTGGCCGAGCGGCGGCGCAACCTCGGCAGCCGGCTCTCGGGCGGCGAGCAGCAGATGCTGGCGATCGCCCGCGCGCTCGTCTCTGGCCCGCGCCTGCTGCTGCTGGACGAGCCGACCGAGGGGCTGGCGCCGGTCATCGTCAACGAGCTGGTGGAGACCTTCCGGCGCATCCGCGACCAGGGCACGGCGATCCTGCTGGTGGAGCAGAACCTGGCCGTCTGCATGAAGCTGGGCGACCGCCACACCATCATCGACCTCGGCCGCACGGTCTATGAAGGCTCGGCCGCCGATTTCGCCGCCGACGAGGCGGTGAAGGACCGCTACCTGACGCTGCGGTCGGTCGTCACCTGAAGGCCGCGCCGGTGGCGTGATGCGGTCGCCGGTCCGTCTCTCGACTGCTCGCTGCGCTGCGCGCTCGAGATGAGGTTCTTCCTTATATTCCAGAGACCTACCTCATCCCGAGCGCACAGGGCCGCGCAGCGGACCGAGCAGTCGAGGGACGTAACGGCGTCCGCCTCAGCGGCCGGGGAACGGCAGCAGCCGCGCGGCGATCTCCGCCACGGCCAGCACCCGTTCGTCCGACCAGCCGCGCGCGTCCGACCAGCGGTGGCCGACGACCTGCAGGCCCAGCGGCCGGCCGTCGGCCAGGCGGGCATAGGGCACGCTGCTGGCCGGCATCATCGTGGCGTTGAAGAGCCAGCAGGTCTGGCCCCAGGCGAGCCAGCCCTCGGCCGGCGGCGTGCCCGGATGCTCCTCGGCGGCACCGAACGGGCCGAAGGGCAGGGTCGGCAGCAGCAGGGCGTCGGCCTCGCCGATCAGGCCATCCAGCATGGCCGCGACCTCGGCGAAGAAGACGGTGGCGGCATTGAACTCGATGGCGCCGATGGTGCGGCCCTGGCGGATCATCGCCGCCATGGTCGGCTCCATCCGGTCCATGTCGTGGTCGGGGATCAGGCGGCCGGCGGTCGCCACAAAGACGTGCCACAGCGACAGGAAGCGGGGTAGCAACTGGTCGATGCGGATGTCCTGCCGCTCGATCCGCGCGCCGGCCGCGGCCAGGGTGGCCAGGCCCGCCTCGAAGCGGTCCAGCACCTCGCCCCTGGCCACGCAGTCGTTGACGCCGGTCGCGGCCACCAGGCGCAGGTGGCGGGCCTCGGACGGCTGGGTGTCGCCGGCCATGCGCTGGCCGTTCGGGCGCGCCATCACCCGCAGCATCAGCCGGCCGTCGGCCACCGTGCGGGTCATCGGGCCGAGCACGGCGGCATGGCCGAAGGCGCTGGGCGGATAGGCCGGGACAAGGCCACCGCTCGGCTTGTGGCCGTGGATGCCGCAGAAGGCGGACGGGATGCGGATGGAGCCGGCGGCGTCGCTGCCGAGGTTGAGCGGCGCCAGGCCCGCCGCCGTCGCCACCGCCGCCCCGCAGGACGATCCGCCCGAACTCCAGGCCGGGTCGAGCGGGTTGCGCGTCACCCCGGTCAGGGGCGACACGCCGGACGCCTTATGGCCGAACTCGGTCGTGGTCGTCTTGCCCAGCACCGCACAGGCGCACCCGCGGCGTCGCCGCAGGCGGGAGCGCGTCGACCAGCCGAAGAGGATCGTCACCGGCACGCCGTAGCCCGGCGCATGCAGCGTCAGGCGCATGGCAGGCGGGGGCGCTGCGCGGCAGGCCGCCGCGACTGGGCCGGCGCCTTCGGCGGGCCGCTCGGTGTTGACCCAGGCGGCGATCGGAGGCGGCACCGACGCGCACCACCTTGGCCGGGTCGAGGATGCCCGCCTTGATCATGGCGGTGTACTCGCCCTTCTGGGCATCGTAGCCCCAGTTGTGGTCCTTGCTCTCCAGCAGCTTGCCGGCGACGACCGCGCCGTCATAGCCGGCATTCTCGACGATCTGCCGCACCGGCGCCTGGAGGGCGCGGCGGACGATGTCGGTGCCGACCTTCTGGTCCGCATTCTCGGGCTTCAGCTTGTCGATGACGCGGCTGGCATAGAGCAGGGTGACGCCGCCGCCGGCGACGATGCCCTCCTCGACCGCCGCACGGGTCGCATGCAGCGCGTCGTCGACGCGGTCCTTGCGCTCCTTCACCTCGATCTCGCTCGCCCCGCCGACGCGGATCACCGCGACGCCGCCGGCCAGCTTGGCCAGCCGCTCCTGCAGCTTCTCCTTGTCGTAGTCCGAGGTGGTCTCCTCGATCTGCGACTTAAGCTGGGTGATGCGGCCCTGGATCGCCTTCTTGGTGCCGCTGCCGCCGACCAGGGTGGTCGTCTCCTTGTTGATGATCACCTGCTTGGCGCGGCCCAGCATGTCGAGCGTCACCGTCTCGAGCTTGATGCCGAGATCCTCGCTGATGAGCTGCCCGCCGGACAGGATGGCCAGGTCCTCCAGCATCGCCTTGCGGCGGTCGCCGAAGCCGGGCGCCTTCACGGCCGCGACCTTGAGGCCGCCGCGCAGCTTGTTGACGACCAGCGTCGCCAGCGATTCGCCGTCCACGTCCTCGGCCACGATCAGCAGCGGCTGGCCGGCCT
Source organism: Stella humosa (assembly GCF_006738645.1). GTDB lineage: Bacteria > Pseudomonadota > Alphaproteobacteria > ATCC43930 > Allostellaceae > Allostella > Allostella humosa. The sequence goes on from NZ_AP019700.1 coordinate 1,101,504, forward strand.
GGACGACGGCCTCCAGCAGCGGCAGGAAGGCCTGCAGGTTCGGCAGCTTCTTCTCGTAGAGCAGGATGTAGGGGTTCTCGAGTTCGACCGTCATCTTCTCGGCGTTGGTGACGAAGTAGGGCGAGATGTAGCCGCGGTCGAACTGCATGCCCTCGACGATCTCGAGCTCGGTCTCGAAGCCCTTGGCTTCCTCTGCCGTGATCACGCCCTCGTTGCCGACCTTCTTCATCGCCTTGGCGATCATCTGGCCGATCTCGACCTCGCCATTGGCCGAGATGGTGCCGACCTGGGCGATCTCGTCGTTGGTCGAGATCTTCTGGGCGCGCTTGGCGATCTCCTCGACCACGGCGGCCACCGCCAGGTCGATGCCGCGCTTCACGTCCATCGGGTTGAGGCCGGCGCTGATCGCCTTGGCACCTTCCTTGACGATGGCGTGGGCCAGGACGATCGCGGTCGTGGTGCCGTCGCCGGCCAGGTCGTTGGTCTTGGTCGCGACCTCGCGGACGAGCTGGGCGCCCATGTTCTCGAACTTGTCGGCGAGCTCGATCTCCTTGGCGACGGTGACGCCGTCCTTGGTGATCCGCGGCGAGCCCCAGGACTTGTCGAGAACGACGTTGCGCCCCTTCGGACCCAGCGTGACCTTCACGGCGCGGGCCAGGATATCGACGCCGCGCAGCATCTTCTCGCGCGCGTCGGCGCTGAACTTCACATCTTTGGCGGACATGGTCTTGTTTCCCTTGAATGGATTGGGGAGGCCAGCAGGCTGCAAAAAATCAGGCGACGATGCCGATGACGTCGCTTTCCTTCATCACGAGGTAGTCGACCCCTTCGAGCCGCACCTCGGAACCCGACCACTTGCCGAACAGGATGCGGTCACCGACGCCGAGGTCGGGGGCCTGCACCGTGCCCTGGGCATCGCGCGCGCCGGGACCGACCGCCATCACCTCGCCCTCCTGCGGCTTCTCCTTGGCCGTGTCGGGGATGATGATCCCGCCCGGCGACGTGGATTCGGCTTCGATACGGCGGACGACGACGCGGTCTTGCAGCGGGCGAAAATTCAAGAGGACCATCCTTCGAAGAAGATCGATTTATTGGCGGCGATTTCACTCGCGCCACGTCCGGTAGATGCGGACGATCGGCAATCTATACAAGGTTCCGGCCGAATGTCCGGAAAGTATATATCGCGCGATATTTTGCCGGAGCGCCGAGAATTATTTGGCAGGATTTTGCGGTTGCCGGGCGATCGCCCGATCGTCGGCGCTGCGATAGGATCCGGGCGAAGCGGCGATGGGGAGCGTGACGATGGCGAAGCTGGTGGGAGTCTCGGGAAGCCTGCGACGGGGTTCCTTCAATGCCGGGCTGCTGGCAGCGGCACGGGAGGTGATGCCGGCGGGCTCGACCTTGGAGATCGCGACGATCGCCGGCATCCCCCTCTATGACGGCGACCTGGAGGCGGCCGACGGCATCCCGGCGGCCGTCACCGCATTCAAGGCGGCGATCACCGGCGCCGACGGGCTGCTGCTGGTGACGCCGGAGTACAACAACGGCATTCCGGGCGTGTTCAAGAACGCCATCGACTGGGCCTCGCGCCCGGCCAGCGACATCGGCCGGGTGTTCGGCGGTCGCCCGGTGGCGGTGATCGGCGCCTCGCCCGGCGGCTTCGGCACCATCCTGGCGCAGAACGACTGGCTGCCCGTGCTGCGCACGCTGGGCACCCGGCCCTGGCATGGCGGGCGGCTGATGGCGGCCCAGGCGGGCAAGCTTTTCGATGCCGGCGGCGCCCTGGTCGACGAACCGATGCGCGGCCGGCTGGCGCAGTTCATGGCCGGCTTCGTCGCCTTCGTGGAGGGCGGCTGACGACGATCCTCCGACCGCTCAGTCGGGCTTCTTCTTGCTCTTGCAGAAGCCCTTCTTGCGCTTGCGGCGGAAATTGTCCTGCTCGGTGGTGCAGGCGGCCGCCCTGACCGCCGACCGGGTCGAGGTGCGTGACGCCAGCTCGATCCCAGCCGCCTGGCCGGCGGCGGCGACCGCGGCCGCCTGCGGCGTGGCGGCGGCGGAGCCGGCTGCGGCGGCCGCCAGCAGGATCGCCGCGAAGGTTGCCCGATACATGCCGAACCGTCCCTGGTTCCTGGAGCGACTGGGTGCTGTGTAGCCGGATCGCCGTCTGCGCGTACAGGGTCTAGCGGCGGCCGTCCTGGCGCAGGAACCCGACGATGGCATCGGCCGCGCGCGCCGACGACGGGCGCTGGTCGAGATCGAAGGTGTGGGCGAACAGCGCCCGCTGCTCGGCCAGGCCGGTGTCCGGCTGCTCCAGCACGGTGCGCAGGGCGGCCGGGAACTGCCCGATCTCGTCGATCACCGGGCCGCAGCGCCAGCCCAGATAGAAGGGGTTGTCCTGCCAGGCGACGCGGTGGGCGTTGAGGAAGATGCAGGGCCGTGGCCGGGCGATGAACTCGTAGAGCTGGCTGCTGACGTCGCCCGCATAGATGTCGGCCGCATTGGCATAGGTCATGTCGACCGAGCGGTCGCTGCCGAGATCGACATGGATGTTACCGGCCCGCGCGAAACGCCGGAAGGCCAGGCGCTTGGATAGCCGCACCGGGTCGAACAGGCGGACATGGGGGGCGAAGATCAGGTTCCAGGCGGGCGTGCCGAGGGCGAGTTCCAGCAAGGGGCGCCCCAGCACCGGCCAGGATGAGACGCGGGGGTCGAAATGGGGCGCGTAAAGGATGGTCGGCCGCTCGTTGGCGAACAGGCGCCCCGAGGCGGACGGCCGGTCGAGCAGCAGGTCGAACTTGGGATAACCCACGACCGCATAGTGCCCGGGCCGCACCAGGCCGTGGTCCAGCAGGTAGGTCTCGTACTTGCCGCCCGACAGCAGGACGAAGTCGTACTTGCGGATTTCCGGGTTGAAGCTGCGCTCGCGGTCGCCGGCGCCATGGCCGGTATGCACCAGCTTCAGCCCCGGCAGGTCGAGCTGGCGGACATAGGCGCTGGTGCGTTCGGGCGTCACCAGCGCATCGAATCCGGCCAGCAGGGCGCGGTTGTGGGCCAGCGTCGCCCGCTTGCCGGCGGTGACGTTGCCCGACAGCGCGCGATAGAGGCGCAGCCACGCGGGCTGGCGGAGGTCGACGAAGCGCAGGCGGGCGGCTGCCTCGGGCGGCAGGTAGCGGCGGATGAAGTCGAAATGGGCCATGGTCGGCGCCAGCACCGACACCTCGACATCGCCGTGCCCGGCCGCCATCGCCTGGGCGATCGGCAGCCCGTGCAGCACTTGGTGGAACTGCGCGTTGAACAGGAATGCCACCCGCAGGGGCGGCCGGCCGGCGGCAGGGTGCGGCGACACGGGCTTCAGCGACACGGGGATTCGGCGTCCGGAATGTGGTATGTGGCGGTGCGGCATCGCCGGCTTCGGCGGAGAGGCGGCCGCATCATATGGGCTTTCGCCTGCCGGGTGGAGGGGCGCGAGAGCCTGGTGCCTTTGAGGGATCCGGAACCCATGCCAGTCGGAAGGCCATCCTAGTGTCCAGCATTTCCCGGACTTGCCCGTGAAGGCGATCATCCTTGCGGCCGGGCAGGGCCGCCGCCTGCTGCCGCTGACCGAGTTCCGCCCGAAATGCCTGGTCGAGCTGGCCGGCATCACCGTCCTGGAATGGCAGCTGCGCGGGCTGGCGGCGGCCGGGGTGGCCGACGCGGTGGTCGTCACCGGCTTCGGCGCCGACCTGATCGAGGCGCTGCTGGCCGGGCTCGATCTGCCGGGCCTCAGCGTGCGCACGCTGCACAATCCCTTCTATGCCGTGGCCGACAACCTGGCGAGCTGCTGGATCGCGCGCGGCGAGATGACGGGCGACTACCTGATCCTCAACGGCGACACGATGTTCGAGCCGGCGATCGCCCGCCGCCTGTTGGAGCCGGCGACGGCCCCGATCACCGTGACGATCGACCGCAAGGCCGCCTACGACGCCGACGACATGAAGGTCGAGCTGGATGGCTGGCGTCTGACGGCGATCGGCAAGACCCTGCCGGCCGAGCGCGTCGGCGGCGAATCGATCGGTTTCCTGCGGTTCACCGCTGAGGGTGGCGCCCGATTCGTGGCCGAGATCGAGGGGCTGATGCGGGGCGGCACCGGCCTCAAGCTCTGGTATCTCTCGGTCATCGACCGTATCGCGGCCGCCGGCACGCGGGTCGAGGCGCGCACGATCGAGGGGCTGGACTGGGCCGAGATCGACTTCCCGGCCGATGTCGAGAAGGCCGCCCGCATGGTCGCGGGCTGGCTCGCCCCGGGCAACGGGATAGTCGCCCAGGCAGGCTGACCTAGCCGCGGCGTCGCAGCAGGGTTTCCGCCAGCGTCAGGTCGTCGGGCTTGTCGACGTCGACGGCGGCCTCGCCGAACGGCAGAGTCACCACGGCCGCCCGCACATGGGCGATGCGCCCGAAGCGCTGGAGGGCCGCCGCCAACGTCAGCCGGCCCAGCGCGAAGCGCAGCAGGGCCATCGGTCCCAGCAGGCGCACCATGCGCAGCGGCCGCTTGCGGTGGATTTCCACCTCCCGCCACAAGGCCACGGCGCCCTTGGCGGCCGGGGTGGCCATGCAGAACAGGTTGCAGCCCGAGACCGCGCCGTCGGCAAAGCGCAGGAAGGTGCGCCTGGTCCCGGGCGCAGCCGCCATCACCGCGTCGGCGCGGGCAACCGCGGCCACCACATCGGTGCCGGGCGGAAGGTGGTCCAGGAAATGGGTGACCCATTCCGGTCGCAGTAGGGCATGGTCGGCCGTCGTTACCAGCAGCGGCGTGCCGAGTTCGGCCAGGGCGGCCGCCACGCTGAGGCTTGGGCTGCCGGCGGCCGGCAGGAAGGCGAGGCGGCCGGCGTCGGCCGCGGCTGCGATCTCGGGCAGTTGCCGGGCGATGGCGGCATCCTCGATGCAGACGACGATCCGGCCCACCCCCGGCGTCGCCTCCAGCGCCCGGACAACGCGCACCAGCATCGGCACGCCGCCGGCCGGGATCAGCGCCTTGTGCTCCACGCCTGCGGCCACGGCCATCGGGTCACTGGGCCCACGGGATCCGGCCAGAACGAGGGCGGTGACCGGCGTCACGCCAGGTCCTTGCCGTAGATGCGATAGGTCTTGTAGGCGTCGCCGCCCAGCGCGGCGTTGATCCGGCGCATCGGCTGGTTGTCCTCCAGGATCCAGGACAGCTCGATCTGGCGATAGCCCAGCGCCATGCCCTCGCGCCGCAGCTCGGCGATCAGCAGGAACGGCATCAGGCCGCCCAGCATGCCCTGGACGTAGCGTCGCCGCACGCCCATCAACGGTACCCGGGCCGAGGTGGGGTTGCGCACCTTCAGGCGCCACAGCAGCCGGGCCCAGCCCAGCGGCAGCAGCCGGCCGTCAAGGTCGGCGATGGCGGCGTTCAGGTTGGGCAGGCCGACGATGAAGCCGGCCGCCTCGCCGTCGATCTCGGCAAACCAGATCAGGCGGCGATCGACCAGCGGGCGCATGGACTTGCCGAGATGCGCCGCCTCGGCCTCGCCGAGCGGCAGGAAGCCCCAATTGTCCGACCAGGCATCGTTGAAGATGTCGGCCAGGGTGCGGACCTCCTGGTCGAAACGGCGCATGTCGACCTGGCGCAGGCGCATGTTGGCCGGCAGGGGACGCAGCAGCCGGCTGGTCAGGGCGGCCGGCAGCGGCCGCCGGCAGTCATAGATATAGGCCAGCAGGTCCTTGGCCTTGGCATAGCCCTGCTGCTCGAGGTGCCCGGCGACATGGCGCGGGTCGTGGCCCATCAGCAGCATCGGCGGGGTGTCGAACCCGTCGACCAGAAGGCCCGCCTCCTCGTTGATCGACAGGTTGAACGGCCCCAGCACGCGGCCGATGCCGCGCTGGCGCAGCCAGTCCTCGGCCGTCCGCATCAGGGCGGCGAAGACGGCCGGGTCGTCCTCGCCGGCGACCAGCCCGAAATGGCCGACCCTGTGGCCGTCCTGGGCGGCGATCCGCCGGTCGATCTGGGCGCTGATGCGGCCCACGTCCCGGCCGTCGCGCCGGGCGATCCAGAACTGGACCTCGGCATGGGCAAAGAAGGGGTTGTGCCTGGCGCTCAGCGCCTCGCGCCGCTCCATCAGCAGCGGCGGGACCCAGGCCGGGTCGCCGCGATTGAGGCGGTAGGGGAGGCGGATGAACCGCTCCATCATCGCCTTGCCCTCGACGGGGACCATTTCGATCGTCATGGGATCTTCACCGGGCCTTCACTGGGCATCGAGTTGCAGCAGGACGAAGGCGCCGATGCTGCCGAAGAAGCCCAGGGCCGCCCACGCCGCCAGCTCGGGCGGCAGCCGCCCGGCCTCGCCCAGCGCCACCAGGATGCCGTCCACCAGCAGGAACAGCATGCCGAGGCCGAGGCCGATCAGCAGCCGGCGCCCGGCCTGGCCGGCCCGGCGGTTGGCGGTCGCAGCCGGCGTCGCCAGCAGCAGCATGACCAGCGCCGACAAGGGCTCGGCGAAGGCGCGCTGCAGGCGCATCTCGTAATAGGCCGGCGCCCGCGCAGTCGCCTGGTCGCCGGTCAGCGCGCTGCGGGCAGCACCGGCCGAGACATGGCCGAAGGGCAGGGTAAGCTGGATCAGGTCGGACGGGGTGAGCCTGGTTTCCCACGTCCGGTCGGCCGGCTCCGACGGCGTGATGCGGCCGTCGACCACCGTCGATTCGGTCGCTCCCAGAAGGCGCCAGCGGCCGTTCTCCAGCACGGCCTGGGGGGCGAAGATGCGCACTTCCAGTTGCTCGCGGGCGCCCCGACGATAGATGCGCACCCCCTCGGCCCGGGTGCCGGCCTGGCTGATCCGGTCGATCGCAACCAGGTCGCCGTCGGCGCGCACCCACATCGCCTTGGGCTGGCGCTGCTCCTCGGTCGGCTCGCGCTCCCACCAGATCGCCAGACGCCGCTCGAACCGCGGCACCACCTGGTCGGCGATGGCGAAATGCAGCCCGGCGATCGCCAGCACCGGCGGCAGCAGCCCCAGGACGAGGCGAAAGACCGGCAGGCCGGCCATGCGCAGGACGACGATCTCGTTGTTGCGGGCCAGCGTGGCGAAGGTCAGGAGCCCGCCCACCAGCACGCCCAGCGGAAAGGTCTGCTCCAGGATCACCGGCAGCCGCAGCAGGGCATAGTAGCCGATGCCCCATGCCCCCTTACCCCGCTCCATCACCTCGGTCGCGGCATCGAGCAGGTCCAGCACCTGCATCAGGGCGGCGAAGACCAGCACCGCGCCCACGGTGCGCGCCAGGAACAGGCGGCCGACATAGCGCGCGAGGCGGCCGGTCATTGTGCGCCCGGTCCCGCCGCCGGGGTGCGGCGGCGCCGGAACAGCCCGCGAATGGCCATCAGGCCCAGCTCGATGCGCTCCACCAGCCAGGTGAAGCTGTTCTGGCCGGGCCGCGCCTGGCTGCTGCGGAAGAGCCACAGGCAGAGGATCGTGAACAGGGTGAACGGCACCCACACGGCCGGCACCGGCGGCAGCCGGCCGGTCGTGGCCAGGCTCTGCCCGAGCTGGATCCCATGGTGGTAGAGGACGAGGATGACGGCCGCCATGACGAGGCCGGACCCGCGCCGCCCGCGCTTGGCCGCCATGCCGAGCGGGATCGCCAGCAACGGCAGCAGCGGCAGCGACAGGGCGCGCACGATGCGGGTGTGGAACTCCGCCGCCAGCCGGCGCCGGGGCATGGGGCCCGCCGCGCCGGGCTTCCGCTCGGCTGCCGGCTGGTGCATCGCCTGCCACAGCTCGATCATGGTCAGCTCGCGCTCGCTGTCGCCGCGCGTGCGATAGGGCGGGGCGTCGGGATTGAAGTCGGTGTTGAGCGTCAGGTCGGTGAACTGGACCAGGCTCGGCCGCTCTGCCGCGGCGCGGGGGGCCTGCGGGTGGGCGACGCCGGCCAGGGCGGCTGCCGGTGGCTGGCGCCAGTGCTGGCCGTTCTTCAGCCGCAGGACCAGGCGCTGGCCGCCGTCGACCAGGGCCAGCCGGCCGCTCTCGGCGGTGAAGACCTCCTCGATGCCGTCGACGATGCGCTGGGCGAAGACCCCCTCCAGGTAGGTGCCGCTGTCATCGGCGCGGTCGGCGGTGACGGTGAAGCCCTTGGCTGCCTTGACGAAGCTGCTGGGTTCGACCCGCGCGTCCCACCCGGCATTGACCGCGGCATGCAGGACCGCACGATAGGCGTAGCGGCTGTAGGGCTGCATGAAGCCGAACAGGGCCATGCTGAAGAGCGACAGCACGACGCCGACCCAGAGCAGCGGGGCGGCGATGCGGGCGATCGACAAGCCGGCCGACAGCATCGCCTCCAACTCGCTTTCCTCGCTGAGCCGGGCGATGACGAAGAAGATGCTGATGAAGAAGGCGGCCGGCAGGGCCAGTCCCAGATAGTGCGGGATGAGGTTCAGCAGCAGCTCGACCACCGACTCGAGCGCGCCGCTCGAATGGGCCAGCAGGTTGAAGAGACGCAGCAGCCGTTCCAGCAGTAGGGCGGTCAGCACGACGCCCAGCGACACCGCGAGCGGACGGGCCGCCTCGGCCAGGAGATAGCGGTCGATCAGCCGCGGCAGGAACCGGGGCCGACGCCATGCCACTGTCGTTCTATCCTTGGCGTCAGGCGTTGGCGGACGACCAAAGCTGGCGCAGGTGTTGGGCGAGGGCGGCCTGGCCGGCCTCGTCCAGCGCCACGCCGCTGCCCAGGTTGGGCGGGCCGGGCCAACCGGCATCGGCATAGGCGACGCCGTCCCGCTCGCGCGTGCCCGGATGGCGGGGGATGACGTGGAAATGCACGTCGGGGTCGACCATCATCAGCATCAGGTAGTTGATGCGCTCATAGTCGACGAACCCCTTCAGCATCCGCTCCACCCCGGCGATCACCGGCTGCAGGTCGGCGAAGGCGGCGGGGCTGGCGGCGCCGAAGGCCGTCACGGGCTCCTTGCAGACAAGCACCAGCGAGCCCAGAGTCACCTGCTGCGGCCGGACCAGCACCGTCCAGTGGGCCGTCTCGGCGACCAGCGTCCGCGGAAAACCGAACTTCGTCATGGTGGCGTTGGACATGGGGCTTCCTGGCGGTTATGTCGGCGCCGGCTCGGGCGGGCGAGCATTGTTATCGAACACCCCAGGATCGGCACAAGATGAAGGCAGCATGGTCGGGTCGCGGTTGGGCGGTGGCCGGTTTGGCCGCCCTGGCATTGGCCGGTGGAACCGCTACTGCATCGGCCCAGAAGGCCTGCGAAGGCAAGCCTGATGAAACCCGCCTGCACATCACCGTCAAGGGGGTGCGGGCGGCGGCGGGCGAACTGACCATCACCATCTATCCCGACGATGCCGCGCGCTTCCTGTCGCCGCGCGGACGGATCGCGCGCATCCGGGTGCCGGCGGCCAAGCCGGTGACGACCGGCTGCGTTGCCGTGCCCGCCCCCGGCAACTATGCGGCCGCCGTCTATCACGACGAGGATGGCGACCGGAAGTTCGGTCGCAGCATGGTGGGGCTGCCGACCGAGGGCTATGGCTTCTCCAACGATGCGCCGGCCACGCTGGGCCTGCCGACGCTGGAGCAGGCGCGCTTCGCGGCCAGGGTCGGCGACAACAAGCTGACCATCCACCTCAAATATTGAGCGGCGCCGGGATGTCCAGGCGGTAGCGGCCGACGGTCGCAAAGCCCGTGCCTGTACCGTCGAGGCGGCGGACGACGACGTTGGCTTCCCAGCCGCGGTCCGTTCTGGTGATGGTGAGGAGGTGCCAGCGCGCCGCCTCGCCGTGATGGGACGGCAGGGCGGAGGCCGACGAGCAGCCGAGCGACGCGATCGGGGCGGCCGGTCCCACCAGCGAATCCAGGCGGCCGACATGGCCATGGCCGTGCAGCAGCAGCTCGATCCCGCTGCGGGCGATGACGGCGGTCAGCCGCTCCCCATCGTCCAGCGCCTTGCGCCGCGATTCGCCGGCCCGGTGGACCGGATGATGGACCAGCAGGATGCGGAAGAGGCCGCGGCGACCGAGATCGTCGAGGATGGCGGACAGGCGGTCGGCCTGCGTTTGGCCGATGTGGCCGGTCGCCAGCAGGGGAGCGGTCGGCACGGCGGAGCGCACGCCGACCAGGGCGACCTGGCCGCGCACCCGCACGAAGGGAAAGGCGTCGGGGCCGGGCGGGGCATCGTCGCCCTGCATCCATTCCTGCCAGCGACCCAGCCCGTCGGCCCAGGGGACCGGCACCAGGGCGTCGTGGTTGCCGGGCACCACGGTGACGCGGCCGGGCGGCCCCACCGTTTCCAGCCACTGCCGGGCGGCGGCGAATTCGGCCGGCAGGGACAGGTTGACGAGGTCGCCGGTGACGGCGACATGATCGGGTGCATGGGCGCGGACATCGGCCAGCAGCGCATCGACGACGGTGCGGCGATGAATCCGATGGCGCGAACGCCGCCAGGAGATGTAGCTCAGCAACCGCTTGGACAGGAGATGGCCCAGCGCCGGCCGGCCTTCCGGCAGCGCCAGGTGGATGTCCGAGAAGTGGGCGATGGTCAGGCTGGGCAAACCGGGCGGCTTTCGGGCGCGGGTGGATGACGGGCGGTTTGGACAAGCCTACACGATCCCGGCATCCTGCCGGGCTTCGACATGGACGGGGTGGACAGGATGGCAGTCGGGGGAGCGACGGGGACGGCGGGGGCACCCCCGCCGGCGCGGATCATCGGCGCCGGCCCGGTGCTGCTCTGGGGCATCACCTCGGCCGAGCGGCTGCGGCGGTCGCTGGCACGCGCGGGCGTGCGCGAGGTGGCGCCCGAGCAGGGTGGCGATCCCGCCGGGCCGGTGATCCTGGTGCGCGCGGACTGGGTGTTCGACGACGTGCTGATCCAGCGCCTGGTGAAGCAGCCGGGCACGCTGCTGGTGGCCGACAGCGGCCAGGCGGTGGCGGCCCATGCCACCGCCGGCCAGGCCGGGGAGGCGTTGCAGGCCCTGACGACCGGCGCCGCGGCCGCGCGCACGGGCGCGGCCGCCCTGCGCCGGGTCAACTCGGCCGAACTGGCCGGCGCCTACGACCAGGCGCTGCGCAAGCGCCAGCCGCCCTATCTGCTGCGGCTGACCGAGGCCGGTCTGCCGGCGATCGAACGGCGCATGTTCGCGGGCTCCTACAAGGGCGTGACCGACCTGGTCACCAAGTATGTCTGGCCGCGGCCGGCCCAGATGGTGACCAAGTGGTGCGCGGTCGCCGGCATCACGCCCAACCAGGTGACGGCGGTCAGCCTGCTGCTGGTGTTCGCGGCCTTCGCGCTGTTCTGGAAAGGTTATTTCTGGTGGGGGCTGGCGGCGGCTTGGCCGATGACCTTCCTCGACACGGTCGACGGCAAGCTGGCCCGGGTCACGCTCACTTCCAGCAAGTTCGGCAACATCTTCGACCATGGCATAGACCTCATCCACCCGCCCTTCTGGTGGTGGGCCTGGATGGTCGGGCTGGCCCATGTCGGCATGCCCCTGGCACAGTTCGACCTGGTGCTGGCGGTGATCGCGGGCGGCTATGTGCTGCAACGCATCGGCGAGGCGGTCTTCATCACCGCATTCGGTATGCAGATGCATATCTGGCGGCGCTTCGATAGTCGCTTCCGGCTGATCACGGCCCGGCGCAACCCCAACCTGATCCTGCTGACCGTCGCCATGATCTTCGGCCGGCCCGACCTCGGCATCCTGGCGGTGGCGGTGTGGACGGCGCTGTCGCTGGCGGTTCATGCCGCGCAGATCGTCCAGGGCTGGTTCGCCCGCCGCCGCGGCCCGCTGGAGTCCTGGCTGTCGCAATGACGCGGCTGGGGCTCGTGCACAACCCGCGCAGCGGCCGCAACCGGTCGGCGGTGGCCGGCTCGCGCCAGCGCGCGGCCGATGCGCTGGGCGTGCGCTTCGCCGCACCGGCCACGGCCGACGAACTGCGGCGCGACCTGGCCGATTTTGCGCGCCAGGGGGTCGGCATCGTCGTCATCGACGGGGGGGACGGCACGGTGCGCGAGGTGCTGACCCAGTTGCCCGCAGCCTATGGCGACGACCTGCCGGCCGTGGCCATCCTGGCATCCGGCCGCACCAACCTGGTGGCGGCCGCCATCGGCACCGGCGGGCGCGGCCCGGCCGGGCTGAAGCGGTTGGCCGAGCTGGCGCGCCGGCGCAAGCTGGCCGACATCGTGCGCCGGCGCCCGGTGCTGACCGTATCCTGGCCGGATGGGTCGCGCCCGCCGGTCAACGGGCTCTTCCTGGGAGCGGCAGCCTTCACCCGCGCCGTCGGCGTGGCGCAGGCGGCGATGGGGCGCAGCGGCGTCGCCCGCAAGCCGGCCGTCCTGCTGACCATCGCCTGGTCGTTGCGCCGCGCCCTGTTCGGGACGCAGCCGGCCTGGACGGCAGGGGAGCCGATGGCCGTTGCCGTCGACGGGGCCGCCCAGCCGGCGGGCGATCGCCTCATTTTCCTCGCCACCACGCTCGACCGGCTGATGCTGGGGCTCTGGCCATTCTGGGGCGGCGGGCGGGGGGCTGTCCGCTTCCTCGACGTCGCAGCCGAGCCGGAGCGCCTGGGCACGGCCCTGTGGCGCGTCCTGCGCGGCCGCCCGGCGCCCTGGATGGCGACAGATTATCGCAGTGGCCGGGCCGACAGCCTGGCCCTAACCCTGGACCGGCCCTTCATCCTCGACGGCGAGGCCTTCGCGGCGGGCGTCGATGGCCGGATCGTCATCCAGGCCGGCCCTGAATTCGGATTCGTCGTGCCATGATCGACCCATTGGATCGCCTCGTCGGCCGGGAACTGTCGCGCCCGGTGCCGGCGCCCGCCATCGCCCTTGCCCGCCATCTGGCCGATCGTTCGCCCAGCGTCGCGGCCGTCCTCTTCTACGGCGCTGCCCTCCGCGACGGGGACATGGACGGCCTGCTCGATTTCTACGTCCTGGTGGATTCGCTGGCCGACTGGCACGGCAGCCGCTGGCGCGCGACCGCCAACCGCCTGCTGCCGCCCAATGTCAGCTATGCCGAGGTCGCCCACGAGGGCCGCATGGTCCGCGCCAAGGTGGCGGTGATGGGGGTCGACCAGTTCGCGCGCGCGGCCGGTTTCGCCGGGGCGGATAGCACGATCTGGGCCCGTTTCGCCCAGCCCGCCGCACTGCCCTATTGCCGCGACGAGGCGACGCGGGGGCGGGTGTCTGCCGCGATCGGCGATGCGATCGTCACCGCGGCGCGGTGGGCGGCCCTGCTGGGCCCGCTGGCGGGCGGGCCGCTGGTATACTGGCGTGCGCTATTCGCCAACACCTACCGGGCCGAACTGCGGGTGGAGGGGGCAGGGCGCTCGGACCTGATCGTCGGCAGCGCGCCCGATCGCTACCAGCGGCTGCTGGCGCCGGCCTGGGACCGGGCCGGGATCGCCACGGTCGAGCACCCGGACGGCACGATCTCGCCGCTGATCCCCGATGTCGACCGCCGTGCCGCCGCACTGGCCTGGGGCCGGCGGGTGCGGGTCGGCAAGGTGCTGAACATCCTGCGGCTGACGAAGGCCGCCTTCACCTTCGTCGATGGCGGCCACTACCTGGCCTGGAAGATCGAGCGCCACACCGGGACCCGGCTGGCGCTCACGCCGTGGCAGCTTCGCCACCCCGTGCTGGCAGGCCCGTTCCTGCTGTTCCGGTTGTGGCGCCGGGGCGTGGTGCGGTAGCCGGCCTCAGCCGGTGGCAGCCATCGGCTGCGGGGCCAGCACGCCCAGTTCCTCGCCCACGGCCGCGAACATGGCGATGGCCGTGTCGATCTGCTGCGTGGAATGGGCAGCGCTGACGCTGCAGCGCAGAATCGCCGAGCCGTTCGGCGTCGCCGGCGGCAGCGCCAGGTTGACGTAGAGCCCGCTCTCCAGCAGCCGGTTCCAGAAGGCGACCGCGAGGTCGCGGTCTTCCTGGATCACGGCCACGATCGGGCTCGGCTCGGAGCCGAGGCGGAAGCCAAGCTGCTCCAGGCCCGCATGGAAGCGGCGGGAATTGGCGCGCAGCCGTGCCCGCAGGCCGGGGTCCGTGCGCAGCCGCTTCAGCGCCTGCAAGGTGGAGGCAACCAGCGACGGCGGCAGCGAGGCCGTGAACATATAGGGCCGGCAGGCGACCCGCAGGACGTCGAAATCCTCAAGGTCGGAGACGCAGAAGCCGCCGATCGTGCCCAGCGTCTTGGAGAAGGTGCCGACGATGAAGTCGACCTCGTCCTCGACGCCGGCCGCCTCGGCCAGGCCGCGGCCCTTCTGGCCCAGCACGCCCAGCGAGTGCGCCTCGTCGACCAGCAGATAGGCGCCGGCCTCGGCTTTGACCGCCGCGATCTCGCGCAAGGGCGCGGCGTCGCCCAGCATGGAATAGATGCCCTCGACCACGATCAGCTTGCTGCCGGTGGCGGGCAGGCGGGCCAGCCGCTTGCGCAGGTCCTCGGGGTCATTGTGGCGGAAGCGGATGACCTGGGCCGTGCCCAGCCGCGCGCCGTCATAGATGCTGGCGTGGCTGTCGGCGTCGATGATCAGGTAGTCGCCCTTGGCGACCAGCGTCGAGATGATGCCCAGGTTCGCCTGGTAGCCGGTGGTGAACACCATGCCATGGGCGCGACCGTAATAGTCGGCCAACTCGCGCTCCAGCCGGGTGTGGCCGTCATAGCTGCCGTTGGCGATGCGCGAGCCCGTGGTGCCGGTGCCGGACTGCTGCAACTGGTCGATCCCGGCCTCGATGCAGGACGCGTCGAAGGTCAGGCCCAGATAGTTGTTCGTGCCGAAGAGAATGGTGCGCTTGCTGCCGCGCAGGCCTTCGGTCGGGGACAGGATGCGGTCGAAGCGGACGGCGAACGGGTCGCTGCCCTGGCTTCTCAACTCCTGGTATGCGCCGCGCAGGTGAGCGAACTTCTCGAGGATCGCCATCATCAGGCCTTCGATTGAATGTCTTGGATCGTGCGGGCAAGGTCGGCGACGGTCTGGATCTCCGGCAACATTTCCAAGGGAATGGAAATATCGAAGGCGTCCTCAAGCTTCATCACGAAGTTCATGATGGTCAACGAATCCAGTCCTAGGTCCCTGGAGATGTCTGTAGTCTTGCTGATCGGGATGTTCTGTTCGACGACCGATCGGAGCTCGGCGATGATCCGTTCCTCTAGTGCTTCTATAGACTGCATTCAAACGGTCCTGGGTACTCTTCGCGAGGAAACGGCTGCCTGCCACACGCCAAGGCGCTCATATTAGGTTCACAGAAGCGCCCGCGGATTGCAACATGGTAATGGTTCACGGAAGATTACGCATTACTTCAATACAGTAAGTTCTTAACTCGATACCACTCAACGGTTTGCCGGAATCCCTCGGTCAACTGCGTCTTCGCAATAGTCATTCCAGCGGGGGGCAGCTCGTCCGCGCCGATGCTCCAGTCGGGATGGGCGATCTCGCGGATCTTGGCGGGCGACATCGCCGCCGGCCGGCCGGTGGCGCGGGCGATGGCACTAACGCCGAGCGCGAGCAGGGCGAGCGCCGGCACCGGTATGGGCAATCGCCGCAGCGGCCGGCCGAGGGCGGCGCCCATCGCGGCCGCCACATCCGTCCAGCCATATCCTTCGGGCCGGCCATCGGCCAGGGCGTGGATCCGGCCGGGCGGGGCATCGCCGGCCAGGCTGGCGATCATGGCGGCGGCGTCCTCGACATGCAGCAGGGTCAACCGGGCTTCGGGCCGGCCCAGCATCGGCATCAGGCCGCGGCGGGCGATCTGGAAGAAGGGCAGCAGCTCGCGGTCGCCTGGCCCATAGATCGCGGTCGGGCGCAGGATCAACCATTGGTCCGGCGGCAGCGCCGCGATCACCGCGGCCTCGCCCGCGGCCTTGCTGGCGGCGTAGGCCGACAGGTGCGGCGCCCGGGCGGCCAGGCTGGAAACCAGCACCAGGCGCGCCGTTGCGCCATGCCGGCGCACGGCGTCCGCCAGCCGAGCGGTCCCGTCGCGGTTGACGGCGAAAAGGTCCTGGTCGCGGCCGGCCTTCACCAGGCCCGCGGCATGGACGATGACCGCGGCACCCGACACCAGCCGCGCCAGCGCCCCGGCATCGCCCAGGCCGCCCGGCACCACCTCCAGCGCCAGGTCTTGCCAGCGGGCGTCCACCGGGTCGCGGCGGGCCAGGATGCGCACCTGGTAGCCGCAGGCGTCGAGTGCCTGCACCAGCGGCCGGCCGAGAAACCCCGTGGCGCCCGTGACCGCGGCGACTGGCCGGGCCCTGTCCATTTCAGACGGCCGCGCGCGCGGCCTCGGCCGGGGTGAAGGCGCCGCTGCGATAGATCTCGCGCGCCTGCGCCCGGCTCAGCTTGCCCGACGAGGTCTGCGGCAGGCTGCGGGGCGGCACCAGCGTGACCGACACCTCGATGCTGTGGCGCGCGCGGATAAGGCGGACGATCTCCTCCTGCAGCGCGGCGCGCTCGGCCTGGTCGACGGGTCGGCACTGCACCAGCACGACCACCTGTTCCTCCGCTGCCGTGTCGAGCGCGAAGGCGACGACGTCGCCCGTGCGGAGCAGGGCGATCTCGGTCTCGATCGTCCATTCCAGGTCCTGCGGCCAGACGTTGCGGCCGTTGATCAGGATCAGGTCCTTGGCCCGCCCGGTGATGACGATCTCGCCATCGGCCATGAAGCCGAGGTCGCCGGTATCGAGCCAGCCGTCCGCCGACATGACCAGCAGGGTCTCGTCCGGTCGGTCGAAATAGGCATCCATCAGGCTGGGGCCGCGGGCGAAGATGCGGCCGACCTGCCGCTCCGGCAGCACCGCGCCGCCGGGGCCGCGCACTTCCATGGCGTGGCCGGGCAGGACCGGGCCGCAGCGCACGAAATCGCGCGCGCGGGGGGCATCGGCGGCGGGCGTGGCGGCCGACCCGTCGCGCTCCAGCCGGTCGGTGTCGACGCGCTCGGTGACGAGGCCCCGGTCGAGCGGGGCGAAGCTCAGCGCCAGCGTCGCCTCGGCCATGCCGTAGCTGGCCAGGAAGGCGCGGGCGCCGAAGCCGCGCGCGGCGAACGTATCGGAGAAAGCCTGCAAGCGGGCCGGCCGGATCATATCGCCGCCCACGCCGGCGACCCGCCAGCGGCCGAGGTCGAGGTTTTCGATGGAGGCGGTCTCGGCCCGCCTGGCGCACAACTCGTAGCCGAAGGTCGGGCTGTAGGAGATGGTGCCGCCATTGCGGCCGATCAGGTCGAGCCACAGCAGCGGCCGGCGGGCGAACTCGCGCGTCGGCAGCAGGTCGACGGAAAGCTGCGTCAGCATCGGCGCCAGCAGGAAGCCGACCAGTCCCATGTCGTGATAGAACGGCAGCCACGAAACGCAGCGGTCGTCCGCCGTCGTCCGCAGCCCATGGGCGCTGATCGCGCGCGCGTTGGCCATCAGCGCGCGCTGGGTGACCGAGATGCCGAGCGGGAAGCGCGTGCTGCCGGATGAGAATTGCAGGTAGAGCAGGGCTTCCGGGTCGGCCGCGGGCAGGCCCGGGCCCTGGCCGCCGGCCGCCCGCAATTCGGCCACGGTGCCCAGCAGCTTCATCGGCAGCCCGTCCACGGCCAGGCGCAGCCAGCCATCGAGCGACGCCGGACCCAGGGCTGCCACCGCGCCGGCCGATTGCGTCATGCGGCGCAGGTTGGCGATGTAGCCGTCCTTGCCGCCGACCGTCGTCGGCAGCGGCAGCGGCACCGGGATCAGGCCCGCATGCAGGCAGGCGAAGAAGGCGCGAACGAAGTCGCCGTCGGTCTCGGCGACCAGGGCCACCCGCTCTCCCGGCGCCAGCCCTGCCGCCAGCAGCGTGCGGGCAAGGTCGATCGCGTCCGCCCGGAGTTGGGCATAGGGCAGGGTTTCCACGAGCTGGCCGCGGCCGGAATAGAAGTTCAGCCCCGATCTGCCGCCGGCGGCATATTCCAGGGCTTCCTGGATGGTCTCGAAGCTGGCTGTGCGCTGGCAGGCAAGCCCGCTGGCGGTCGGGGTGGGAAGGATCATCGGCGCCTGATACTAGAATTACGCGCGAACCAATAGTGAATCGCGGATTGCCCGGGGGCTATTCGCCCGGCCCGGCGGCACGCGGCCGCCCCCGGCCGCCCCCCGACTGGCCGTGATGCCAGCGCAGCACGGCTGCGAACTGGCAGGCGAACAATAGCAGAGCGCCGCCCAGAATGCCCGCGCCCGCGCCCGTCAGCCCGTAGCGGTCCACCAGGAACAGCGCGGCCGGCAGGTAGAGCGCGATGGTGACGGCGCGGATGACGAGGGCGGCCGACGCCTCGCCGACCGAGATCAGCAGCGGTTCGAAGGGCAGGGCGGCAACGCCGACGGCGGCCGCCGCCACCACCCAGACCATGATCGCCGCACCCGCCTCGAACTCCGGCCCCATCACCAGCCGCAGCGCGGGTGCCGCCGTCAGCAGCACGGCCGATACCAGGACCAGGGCGACGACGGCGGCGATCACGCCCACCTGGAAGACGAGCCGGCGCAGGTCGCCCAGCTTGCGGCTGGCCCACAGGTCGGCCAGTTCGGGATAGAGGGCTGGCACCAGCAGGCGGGCGGGCTTGGCGATGGCGTCGCCGACCTGCCGGGCGACACGGAAGAGGGCCGCCTCGCGCGCGCCCAGCATGGCGCCGATCATCAGCACCGTCAGTTGCTTGAAGCCGATATTGAGCGTGCTGTTGAGGTTGGTGGTCCAGACGAACTTCCACAGGCCGGGAAAGCCGGCGGCCCCGCGGGGGCCGCCGGCCGGCATGGCGGCAAGCCAGCCGCGCCGGCCGAGCTGCTGCCAGGCGCAGCCGAAGAGCGTGGCGCAGCTCAGCAGGGATGCCCCGTACCATACCGCCAGGAAGACCAGCAGGTCGCCGCCCAGCACAAAGGCAAATCCGGCCCCGACCAGGCGCACGAGGGAGGCGACATTGCCCTGGACGGCCATCAGGTCGAATCGGTCGACGAGGCGCAGCACGCCGGTCGGCGTGGCGGCCACCATGAAGGCGACCGAGGTGGTATAGAGCATGGCGGCCGGCACGGCGGCGGGCGTCCAGCCCAGCCACGGCCCCAGCCAGGCGGCGCCGGCGACGCCGAGCAGCATGCCGGCGATGGCGCTGTAGAGGTCCAGCCGCAGGCTGAAGCGCAGCAGCCGGCGGAAATCGCCCAGCCGGCCCTCGCGCAAGGGCACGGTGCCGTAATGGATGATGGCCTGCCAGGACTGAAACTTGCTGATCTCGCTCACGGTCTGGGCAAAGGCGTGGATCAGGATCAGCACGCCGAACTGCTCGATGCCCAGCGTGCGCGCGGCCAGGGCCATGTAGGCCAGGCTCAGCACTGCGCCCACCGACTTGCCCGCCAGCAGGACCGAGGCATTGGCCAGCACGCCCCGCAGCATGCCGCGCCGCGCGACCGCCAGGCTCGGCGCGCCGGCTGTGGCGGGCTCGTCAGTCATGCAGTCGGACCCGAGGCGGGCCTACCGTGGCGGTCATGGTGGCATCCCGTCTGTGCCATGCAGCCCGACAGATATGCCCTGCCTTGGGGCCGGGCGATAGGGAGGCGATCGCCGGCCGTCAGGCGGCCGCCCGGCTGGCCGTCACTGGCCCGGCCGCGGCGGCGTTGCGCGCCAGTGCCGCCAGCAGGTCGGTCTGGGTGACGATGCCGAGAATCCGGCGCTCGCCGTCGACGACCGTGACGGCATGCGTCCGCCCGTCCGTCAGGGCGGCGACCAGCAGGCCGGCCGGCTGGGTGGGACCGATCGTCGGGCCGTCCGACATCACCTCGCCGACGCGGGCGCCGGGGCCGAACAGCTCGCGCAGGCCGACCGTGCCGACGACGCGATCGGTGCCGTCCACCACCGGCAGGGTGCGCACGCCGTGCTTCAGCAGCAGGGTCCGCGCGGTGGCCGGGTCGGCATCCTCACGCACCGCGATAACATCACGCGACATGATATCGGCGGTGGCGAGATCGCCCGATGCCCGCCGGAGTGCCCGCAGCTCGGCCTGCCGCAGCAGCCGGGCCAGGTCGGCACGATCGATGTCGAAGGTTTCGCCCAGGTCGGCCAGCGCCCCGTCGATGTCGCCGGCCTGGAGGCCCATGCGGGCCTGGGGCGGGGCGTCGCGGGTGCCGTGCGCGCTGGCGGGTGGGGACGCGGCGACATGGGGATAGGACCGCCGCGCCAGCTTGTGGAACAGCCAGCCGAAGGCGACCAGCACCAGGGCGTTGAGGCCGACCGGCACGAGGGGGAAGAGGAACCCGGCATCGGTGACCGCCGGCCCGCCCAGGATCGCGGTCAGCGCCGCCGCCCCGCCCGGCGGGTGCAGGCAGCGGGCGAGCGACATCGCCCCGATCGCCAGGGCCACGGCCACGCCCGCCGCCAGCATCGGATCCGGCAGCAGCCGCCCGACCGCGACCCCGACCAGGGCCGAGACGACATTGCCGCCGACGATCGACCAGGGCTGGGCCAGGGGGCTCGCCGGCACCGCGAACAGCAGCACCGCCGATGCGCCCATTGGTGCCACCAGCAGGGGCGATGCGGCGCCGTGGCCGAGCAGCAGGGCCGACAGCAGCCCCGTCAGCCCGATGCCCGCCAGCGCGCCGGCACAGGCGACGACGCGGTCGCGCAGCGTGGCGCCGGCCAGGATCGGCACGAACAGCTTGGATGGGAAGGGCATGATGGCGGCGCCATATAGCGGCAATCGCCGCCGGGCGGGCCGTATATTTTCTATCGGTCGGGGCGCTGCGGATTTCCCGCGGGGGCAATGTCGGCAACGGCGCCCGCCGCGCGTCCTTGGGGAGAGACCAGGAGGGAGCGACCGATGCTCTATGCCGTTCTTTGCTACAATTCCGAAGATGCTGTGGGCTCCTGGAGCAAGGAGCATCATGACGACGTCATGACGAAGCTGGCCGTGGTGCAGGACGGGCTGGCGCGTGCCGGCCGGCTGGGTCCCGTCGCCCGCCTGCTGCCGACGACCGCCGCGACCACCGTCCGCAAGGGGCGGGACGGCCCGCTGGTGGTGGACGGCCCCTTCGCCGAGACCAAGGAGCAGTTGCTGGGCTTCTACCTGATCGAATGCGCCTCACTCGACGAGGCGCTGGCGACGGTGCGCGACCTGGCGGTGGCGAACCCCGGCACCGGGTCCTACGAGATCCGGCCGGTGTCGATGTTTCGCCCGGGCGCGGTCGCGCCGTGAACGAACTGGGCTGGGTCGAGCATGCGCTGGTCGCCGCCCGCCCCCAGGCGGTGGCGGCCCTGCTGCGCTATTTCCGCGACCTCGACCTGGCCGAGGAGGCGTTCCAGGACGCCTGCCTGCGCGCGCTCGAATCCTGGCCGGCGAACGGGCCGCCGCGCGATCCGGCCGCCTGGCTGATCCTGGTCGGACGCAACCGCGGCATCGACGGCGTCCGCCGGCAGAGCCGCCAGGAGCCCTTGCCGGCGGAAGAGATGCTGTCCGACCTGGGCGATGCGGAAGCGGCCCTGGCCGAGCGCCTGGACGGCGAGGGCTACCGCGACGATATCCTGCGACTGCTCTTCATCTGTTGCCATCCCGACCTGCCGCCGACGCAGCAGATCGCGCTGGCGCTGCGCGTCGTCTGCGGCCTGCCGGTCGGGCGCATCGCGCGCGCCTTCCTGGTGGGGGAGGCGGCGATGGAGCAGCGCATCACGCGCGCCAAGCGGCGGATCGGCGAGGCTGCCCTGGCCTTCGACACGCCGGGGGCGTCGGAACGGGCGGAGCGGCTGGCAGCCGTCGCCGCCATGATCTACCTGCTGTTCAACGAGGGGTATTCGGCCGGCGCCGCCGAGGCCGATGCCCGCGGCCCGCTGTGCGACGAGGCGATCCGGCTGGCCCGCCTGCTCCTGCGGCTGTTCCCGGCAGAGCCCGAGATCATGGGGCTGGCCGCCCTGATGTTGCTGCAGCATTCCCGCCGCGATGCCCGTTTCGATGGCGACGGCGCCATCGTGCTGCTGGAGGCGCAAGATCGTGGCCGCTGGAACCGCACGGCCATCGCCGAGGGGCTGGCCCTGCTCGACAAGGCGCTGCGCCACCGTCGGCGCGGGCCATACCAGATCCAGGCGGCGGTCGCGGCCCTGCACGCCCGGGCGGCCCGGCCGGAGGACACCGACTGGCCGCAGATCGCCCAGCTCTACGGCGCGCTGGAGACCGTGCAGCCGTCGCCGGTCGTCACCCTCAATCGCGCCGTCGCGGTGGCCAAGGTCGAAGGGCCGGCCGCCGCCCTGGCGATGATCGAACCCCTCGCCGAGGCGCTGGCCGGCTACTTCCACTTCTTCGGCCTGCGCGGCTGGCTGCTGCAACAGCTCGGCCGGGCGGCAGAGGCGCGGGTCGCCTTCTGCCGCGCGATCGCGCTGGCCGGCAGTGCAGCCGAGGCCGACCACATCCGCCGGCATCTGGACCGCCTGGAGCGGGCGGAATGACCCTCAGGCGGCGGGCGCCACCGTCAGGCCGCGCACGCCGCGCCCGTTGATGAAGCTGGCGACCAGCCCGGTCGCCTTGGCCTCTTCGACGAAGGCCGCCAGGAACTGGGCAGCCGCCGCATTGCCGCGCGGCGTGCCGATCGCCTGCTGCACCGACATGAAGCTGCCGTCGAGGATGCGGGCGCCGGGCAGCGTGTCGATGTCGGCCATCAGGCGCGGGCGCAGGCCGGCCAGCACGTCGAGCTTGTCGGCGACGAACAGGGCCAGGGCCGCATCCAGGGTGTCGGTGCGGATGACCGTGGCATTGCGGATGTTCCGCTCCAGCCACAGGTCGTAGGCCGCCCGGCCGGTCGACGCGATCGTGACGCCCGGCCGGTCGACCTCGGCCAGCGTCGTGATCGGCGAGCCGGCTGGCACCAGGTAGGTCGCCTCGATCTCGGCATAGGCGGCGGTGAAGGCGATCCTGGCGGCGCGCTGCGGCTCGGCGCCGATCAGGCCGATATCCCAGTTCTCGACGTCGTCGGCCAGTTCGCCCGGCTTGGGATAGGGGTGGTAGGACACCGGCACGCCCAGACGGTCGGCGATGGCGCGCGCCATGTCGGGTGAGACGCCGTCGGGATCGCCCGTCGGGCTGCGGCCGGTCACCAGCAGGAAGTTCGACATGTTGATCGCCGCGCGCAGCGTGCCCGTAGGGGCGAGCTCGGCGATCACTTCGGGGGACGCGGTCACTTTGGCGGGCATCGGCGGCTCCAGTCGGCTGGGTGGGTCGGCGAACGGGTGGCCGAATGGAATCGACCAGCCGTGCCGCCTGCACAAGCCCATTCTTGGCCGGCGCCCCCGATTGACAGCCCTTGGCCGGGACTTTATCACTTAACCAATAAGTAATCTAAATCGAGGCAAGGCCTGATGGACGCAGACCAGCCAGTGATCACCGAGCCCAGCCTGACGCTGGTTCGCCGCATCCGGGCGCCCGTGGCCCGGGTCTATGCGGCCTGGACCGATCCGCAGCTTCTGGGCCTGTGGTGGGGGCCGCATCACACGCGGGTGGAAAGCGCCACGCTGGACGTGCGGGTCGGCGGCGGCTTCCGCACCGTCCTGCGCGAAGACAATGGCGACCGCCACGAGGTGTCGGGCGTCTATGGCGTGGTCGAGCCCGAGCGGCGCCTGGTCTTTAGCTGGGCGTGGGTTTCGACGCCCGAGCGCGTGTCGCGCGTCACCGTCACCTTCCGGCCCCTGACAGACGGGACCGAGGTGACCGTGCAGCACGATCGCCTGGCCGACGAGCAGTCGAAGACCGGCCACACCCGCGGCTGGACGGAGTCCATGGAGCGCCTGGTGCGGCTCTTCATCGGGGATGCGGCATGAAGCTCTATTACGCCGAGACGCTGATGCCGCGGAAGGCGTGTGCCGTCGCCCGCCATCTGGGCTCGCCGGTCGAGTTCGTCCGGGTGGACCTTGGCCGGGGCGAGCACAAGAAGCCCGGCTATCTGGCGATCAACCCCGCCGGCCGGGTGCCGGCCTTGGTCGATGGCGACTACCGCCTGTCGGAATCGAACGCGGTCATGGCCTATCTCGCCCTGCGGGCCGGTTCCGACCTGTGGCCGGCCGACGCGCGACAGGTCGAGGTGATCCGCTGGCTGAGCTGGGACAGCGAGCATTTCACACGCCATGGGGGATCGCTCTATTTCGAGCATGTCATCCGGCCGCTGTTCGACCTGGGCCCGGCGGATGCGGAGGGGGTTCGGGCAGCGACCAGCAGCTTCCGGCAAAGCGCCGTTATCCTGGAAGCCCATCTGGGCGCGCGCGACTGGCTGGTCGGGGATGGGCCTACCATCGCGGATTTCGCCGTCGCGATAGCCTTGCCCTATGCCGAGGCCAGCCGGATTCCGCTCGATGCGTTTCCCGCCATCGGCCGCTGGCATGACCGCATGAACGGGCTGGAGGGCTGGCGCCAGCCCTTCCCGTCCGAAGCGGCATGAAGAAGGGGCTGCCGGCTCGGCAGCCCCACCTTCAGGACGCTAGTTCAGGACCTCGATCACCTGGCGGGTCGTCGGGTCGACGATCACCTGGCGATTGTTCACGATCGTGTAGCGATAATTGTCCATCTGGGGGACGGTGTAGAACTGCACGCTGGGCGGCAGGGCCGTTCCGGTGCGGACCTCGTAGTTGTCGACCACGACCGACGGGCGCTTCTCGCGCACCACGTATTCCTGCACCACCGTGCGCTGGTCGGGCGAAAGCGTCGTGGTGCGGGTCGTGGTCGTGGTCGTCGCCGTCTGCGCGATACCGGCACCGGCCGCAGTCAGCATGGCCAGGGCAACCGCACCACCAAGAGCAAATTTCTTCATGTCCGTTCTCCTGTTGTTGTTCCACAGGAGAAACTGAGATGCGGCCGTGGAGTTCCGTTCGACGAATATTCAGTCTGCGGCGGCGTCCTGTTGCGGCAGGTCGAGCCCATACACGGCCACGGCCTGCGCGCGGCTGACGAAGCCATTCTCGATGTCGACGCGGACGGCATCCGGGTCGCGCAGGCGCGGGTCGCCGATGCCGCCGCCGCCGGCCTCCAGCAGCAGCAGCCGGTCGCCGGGCTTCAGCTCCTGTCGGCTCTTGGGATGCACGGCCACGCCTTCGAGCTGGTGCTCGCGCAAGGCTCCGGCTTGCCCGCCATGCAGGCCGGCCGCGGGAAAGTCGGTGCGGTTGGCCATGGAGAAGACGGTCAGCAGGTGGCCGGTATCGTTGCGCAGCATGATCTCCTGCCCCAGCCCGCCGCGATGGCGGCCGGGGCCGCCCGAATCCGGCCGCAGCACCTTGCGCTCGACCGTGATGCCGGTGCGGCTTTCCCAGATCTCGGTCGGCACGCAGGCCATGTTGGACGGGCCGGGCGTCGTCGGCGCGCCATCCAGCCCGGACAGCGCGCCGAAGCCGCCGGCCACGAAATAGAGGGTCGACAGCGCATCGCCGTCCGGGCGCTTCCCCTGCACGGTGATGATGTTGATCATGCCGCAGTCGGCCTGCACCCGGTCCGGCACCGCATCGGCCAGTGCGCCGAAGATGAGCGGTGTCACGAAATGGCCGACGACGTGGCGCCCGGCGGTGGGCGAGGGCGGCTGGGCGTTGAGGATGCAGCCCTCGGGTGCCGTCACCGTGATCGGTGCCACCGACCCCTCGTTATTGGGGATGCCGGGGGCCGTGATGCACTTGATCGAATAGATCGCCATGGCGCGCGCGTAGCAGAAGGGCACGTTGATGCCGGCCCGGATGCAGTCGCTGGAGCCCGCGAAGTCGATGGCGATCGCGTCACCCCGCTTCTCGATGGTGCAGGCGATGTGGACCGGCTCGCCGATCGCCTCGATCTGCACGCGGTTGCGATAGGTGCCGTCGGGGATCTCGGCGATCTTGCGGCGCACCGCGCGTTCGGACTGGGCGCAGATGGCACGCGACACGGGTACCAGGTCGTCGATGCCGTACTCGTCCATGAAGTCGACGATCTGGCGGGCGGCCACCTCGCAGGCGCTGACATTGGCATAGATGTCGCCCATCACCTGCTCGGGCACGCGCACGTTGCGGCGGATCAGCTCGACCAGCGTCTCGTCGACCACGCCCTCGCGGAACAGCTTGCAGATCGGCAGCAGCAGCCCCTCGTGGAACATCTCGGTCGCGGCTGCCGAGAAGCCCATGCCGCCGATATCGGGCAGGTGGGTGATGCTCATGGTGAAGGCGACGAGCTGGCCCTCGCGGAAGAGCGGCCGCATGACGCAGATGTCGAACAGGTGGCCGGTGCCGATGATCGGGTCGTTGGTCACGACGATGTCGCCCGGTCGCAGCGTCTCGGCCGGGAAGCGGGCCAGCATGTGCGCCAACGTCACCGGTGCCGTGCCGATGAAGACGGGGATGGAGCGCGTGCCCTGCACCAGCAGCCTCGCCTCGCGGTCGAACAGCATGACCGACAGGTCGTAGCCCTCGCGCACGATGGTCGAGAAGGAGGTGCGGACCAGCGTCTCGACGATCTCGTCGGAGATCGAGATCAGGCGGTCCCACAGGATGCGCAGCGTGACGGCGTCAAATTCGCTCGTGCTCATGGCTGGCTGTCCCCACCGATCTCGGCCACCAGGTTCATCCGTGCATCGACCGTCACCACGTCGCCGGGGCGCAGCAGCACGGTCGATTCGCGCTCCTCGATCAGGGCCGGGCCGGCGATGCGGTCGCCCGGCCGCAGGCGATAGCGGTCCCAGGTCGGCACCGCGACGAAGCCCGCTTCCTCCGGCATGTAGGCCAGCCGGCTGCCCTTGCGCGGGTCGCCTGCGTCGCCGGCTGGTGCCTCGGCGGCGGGCATCGCCGGCTCCGGCCCGTGCGCCGTCACCTTCCAGGTCACCGCCTCCACCGGCTCGTCGATCAGCGCCACGCCGAAGCGGCGGCGATAGAGCTCGGCGAAGCGCTCGGTCATGGACGGGAAGGCGCCGGCCAGGTCCTGGTCGGGCACCGGCACCTCGACCTCGTGGCCCTGGCCGCGGAAGCGCAGGTCGACGCGGCGGTCGATGGTGATATCCGCGGGCGCCAGCCCGGCATCGGCCAGGAAGGCCGCGGCGTCGGCCTCGAGCCGGCCCAGGATCTCGGCGAAGCGGGCGGGATCGAGGTCGGACAGGCGCACGGGCAGGGACCGCGCCACCTCGAAGGACAGCGGGCTCGCCAGCAGGCCCAGCGCCGACATCACGCCGGCACCGACCGGGAAGACGACGCGCGGAATGCGCAGCTTGCGCGCCACCCCCATGGCGTGGATCGGCCCGCCGCCGCCGAAGGCGACCATGGTCGCGCGCCTTGCGTCGAAGCCGCGCTCGACGGCATGGATGCGGAAGGCGCGCGCGATATCCTCGTTGATGATCTCGTGCACGCCCCAGGCCGTGCGCAGCACGTCGAGGCCGAGCGGCCCCCCGGCCGCGGCCAGGGCCGCTTCGGCTGCTGCCCGGTCGAGCGCCATGGCGCCGCCCAGGAAGAAATCGGGGTCGAGATAGCCCAGGATCAGGTTGGCGTCGGTCAGCGTCGCCTGGGTGCCGCCGCGGCCGTAGCAGGCGGGACCGGGATCGGCGCCGGCGCTGCGCGGGCCGACCGACAGCAGGCCGCGCTCGTCGATGCCGACCAGGCTGCCGCCGCCCGCGCCGATCTCGGTCATGTCGATGACCGGGATCTTCAGCGACAGGCCGCTGCCGCGCTTGTGCTCGTAGGTGCGCGCGACCTCCATCTCGTACTGGCGCATCGGCCGGCCGTCGCGCACGAGCGCGCCCTTGGCCGTCGTGCCGCCCAGGTCGAAGGAGAGAAGGTCGGCCACCCCCAGTTCGCGCCCGTGGCGGGCCGACATCAGCACGCCCGCGGCCGGGCCGGATTCCAGCATGCGCACGGGAAAGCGCCGGGCGGTGGCCGGCGTCACCACGCCGCCGCTCGACGACATCAGGAACAGGCGCCCGGCGAACCCCGCCGTGGCCAGGCCCGCCTCCAGCCGGCCCAGATAGCGGTCGAAGCCCGGCATCGTGTAGGCGTTGACCGTCGTCGTGGTCCAGCGCTCGAACTCGCGCATCGCCGGCAGCACGTCGGCGCTGGCCGACAGGTGCAGGCGCGGAAACTCCGCCTCGACCAGGGCGCGCGCCGCCCGCTCGTGCGCGTCGTTGGCGTAGGAATGGAGGAAGCACAGCGCCAGCGATTCGACGCCATAGCCATCGACCAGCTCGCGCACGGCCGCGATCAGGCCCGCCTCGTCGAGCGGCGTCTCGACGCTGCCGTCCCAGCGCATGCGCTCGCGCACCTCGCGCCGGAGCGCGCGGGGCACGACCGGCGGGGCGAAGCGGATGCGCAGGTCGAACAGGTCGTAGCGTTGCTCCAGCCCGATATCGAGCTGGTCGCGGAAGCCCTCGGTCACGATCATGCCGGTGCGCGCACCGCGCCGCTCGATGACGGCATTGGTCACGAGCGTGGTGCCATGCACGATCTCGCCGATGTCGGCGGCGGTGATGCCGGCCGCGGCGGCCAGGGTCGCCACCCCCTCCAGCACCGCGCGCGACGGGTCGTCGGGCGTCGTGAGCTGCTTGTGCAGGCTGAGGCCCGCCCCCGTTACGCCCGTCAGCGCGAAGTCGGTGAAGGTGCCGCCGATATCGACGCCGATCCGGATCATGCCAAGCCTGGGTTGGGGAAGGGAAAGCCGTAGGGCTGTTAGCGCAATCTTGCGATGCGGAATCCCGCTTGGCAAGGCACGGGTTCTGCATGAGAGTGCCGCGTTCCCCAAGGGCCGCGCCTGCATTCCGCCGGGCGCCCGCCGGGGGCTGCGGGGGTCCACCATGCGTTTCCTGTCGGTCGCCGCCATGCTGGCGGTCGGGCTCGTCGGCGGTCAGGCCGCCGCCCAGCAGGTGATCAAGATCGGCGTCGTCGGGCCGCTTACGGGCGCCTTCGCCGCCGTCGGCCAGAGCCAGCTTACGGGCGCGGAATTGCGCGCCAAGGAGATCAACGCGGCGGGCGGCAAGTACCGCATCGAGCTGGTCTCCGAGGATGACGGCAGCAACTGCGACCAGTCGGTCAACGCCACGGTCAAGCTGATCACCAAGGACAATGTGGTGGCGGTGCTGGGGGCGATGAACAGCCCCTGCGCGCTGGCCATGGTGCCGATCACCAAGCGCTACCGCACGCCGCAGTTCACGGCCGGCGTCGGCACGTCGATCACCAAGCAGGGCTCCGACTACGTCTTCCGGATCGCCGTCGGCGCCACCGCCCAGACCAAGGAACTGGCGGGTTTCGCGGTCGAGAAGCTGGGCCAGACCAAGATCGCGGTGCTCTATTCCGACGACGAGTACGGCGCATCCATGGCCAACGGCTTCAAGGAGGCGCTGGCCGCCCGCAACCTCCAGCCGGCCGCCTTCGAGAGCTTCCCGCGCGCCGACCAGGACTTCACCGGCCAGCTCAGCCGGGTGAAGGCGTCGGGCGCGACGGGCCTCTACACCATCGGCGCCTACACGGCGTCCGCGCTGATCGCCAAGCAGGCCAAGCAGCTTGGCCTGTCGCTCCAGCTCCTGGGCGACACCGGCAACGCCTCGCCCAAGTATATCGAGCTGGGCGGCGACGCGGTCGAGGGCGCGGTGCTGGTGGAGCCCTTCACCCCGGCCGACCCGGACCCGACCTTGCAGGCCTTCGGCAAGCGCTATCGCGAGCAGTATGGCCGCGACGCCGACGGCTGGGTGGCGGAGCTCTACGACACGGTCGAGATCATCCACCAGGCCGTCCAGAAGACCGGCAAGATCGACCGCCAGGCGGTACGCGACTATGCCGCCAACCTGAAGGCCGGCGGCAACAGCTTCAGCGGCATCCTCGGCAACTGGTCGTTCGACCAGACGGGCGAGGTGTCGTTCGCGCTCTACAAGGTGCAGGTCAAGGGCGGGGCCAAGGTCATCCTGGCGCGCTGAACCGCAAGCCCACCCGAGCACGGGAACCCGCCCGCCCCCGCAGCCCGGGGGCGGGCGATCGACCGTCATGGACATCCAGACCCTAGCCCAGCTCGTCCTGTCGGGCCTCACCATCGGCTGCGTCTACAGCCTGGTCGGGCTCGGCTTCGCGCTGACGCTGCGCGCGACCGAGCTCATCAACTTCGCCCAGGGCGAGATGGTGATGCTGGGCGGCTTCCTCGGCCTCAGCCTGCTGCTCTTCACCGGTCTGCCCTATGCCGTCGTCTTCCTGCTGGTGCTGCTGGCGACGGGGCTCGTCGGCGTGCTGCTGGAGCGCACGATCCTGCGGCCGATCCTCGACCGGCGGGCGCCGCTGCTGAACCTGCTGATCGCCACGCTGGGCCTGTCGATCGCCATGCAGGCGGTCGCCATCATCATCTGGGGCCGCGAGCCGATCGCCTATCCGGTGCTGTTCTCGGCTGAGCCGATCATCGTCTTCGGCCTGCGCGTGCAGGCGCTGAACCTCTGGATCCTGGGGCTGGGCCTCGGCGTCATGGCGGCGCTGCAGTATTTCTTCCAGCGCACGATGGCCGGCATCTCGTGGCGCGCGGCCTCGCTCGACCCGTCGACGGCGGCCCTCTATGGCGTCAACCGGCGGCGCAACGTGGCCCTCACCTTCGGCATCAGCGGCGCCCTCGGCGGGGCGGCGGGCGTGCTGATCGCGCCCATGTTCTTCGCCTCGTTCGGCATCGGCCACGGCGTCATCATCAAGGCCTTCGCCGCCGGTGCGATCGGCGGCTTCGGCATCGTCGGCACCATGCTGGGCGGCCTGGCGCTGGGCGTGATCGAGACGCTGGCGGCCGGCACCATCTCGTCCGAGTACAAGAACGTCATCACCTATTCGGCCCTGCTGGTCATCCTGATGGCCTTCTATCGCCCGACCAGCCGCACCGGGCGTTCGATCACAGAAGGCGCCAAGGTGGCGACCAGCGGCGCCGTCGAGCTGCTGTCGCGCGGCACCGGGCGGGCCGTGCTGGTGCTGGGCGGGATCTTCGCCCTGTGGCTGGGCTTCCTCCTGCTGGCCGACACTTATGCCCTGCGCATCACCAACATGGCGCTCCTGTCGGCGATCGCCGTCCTCGGCCTGCAGCTCATCGTCGGCTACACCGGCGCCTTCTCCTTCGGGCATGCGGCCTTCTATGGCGTCGGCGCCTATGCCAGCGCCCTGCTGACGATGAAGCTGGGCGTGCCCTTCGTGCTGGCGGTGCCCCTGGCGGCCATGTTGGCCGGCCTGGCGGGCCTGCTGGTGGCGCCGCTGCTGCGCCTGTCCGGGCACTTCCTGGCGATCGGCACGCTCGCGATGGGCGAGATCGTCAACCTGCTGATGCTGAACTGGAAGTGGCTGACCAACGGCGCCTACGGCATCTACGGCATCCCGCTGCCCAACTTCGCCGGCTGGGAGCTGGAGAGCGAGGAGGGGTTCTTCGTCCTCATCTCGGGCGTGCTGGCGCTGACCTGGTTCTTCCTGCGCCGGCTGACGCGCTCGCGCTTCGGCCGCAGCCTGGTGGCGGTGCGCGAGAACGAGCTGGCGGCGGTCGCCTCCGGCATCCCGGCCGACCGGCAGAAGATCGTGGCCTTCGTCATCGGCACGGCCTGCGCCGGCCTGGCCGGTGCGCTCTATGCCCACTACATCGCCTACATCAACCCCGAGAGCTTCCACTTCCTCACCTCGGTGCAGATGGTGACGATGGTGGTGATCGGCGGCCTGGGCTCTCTGCCCGGCGGCATCGTCGGCGCGCTCGTCGTCAGCCTGCTGCCCGAGGTGCTGCGGGTGCTGGCCGACTATCGCCTCGTCGTCTATGGCGGGCTGCTGATCCTCTTCATGATGTTCCTGCCGGGCGGGCTGGCCGACATCGGCCGGCGCGCATGGCGGCTGGTCGCGGGGCAGCGATGACGATGCTGCTGGAACTGGAGGGCGTCACCAAGCGCTTCGGCGGCCTGACGGCGCTGGATGGGGCCTCGCTCGACGTCCGCCAGGGCGAGGTGCGCGGCCTGATCGGGCCGAACGGCTCGGGCAAGTCGACGCTCTTCCATGTCGTCACCGGCGTGCACCGGCCCGACGGCGGCCGCATCACCTTCGACGGGCACCCGATCGCCGGCCGCCCGACCGAGGCGATCGCCCAACTGGGCCTCGCCCGTACCTTCCAGGATATCCAGCTCTTCTACGACATGACGGTGCTGGAGAACGCCATGATCGGCTGCCATCGCCTGACGCGGGCGGGCGCGCTGGCGGCCATGGTCGGGCGGCGCTGGGTGCGGGCGGAGGAGGCCGCCATCGTCGAGCGCGCGATGGATGCGCTGGCCGTCGTCGGCCTGGCCGACCAGGCGCGCGAGCCCGCCCGGCGCATCCCCTACGGCCACCAGCGCCTGCTGGAGATCGCCCGCGCGCTGGCGGCTGAGCCCAAGCTGATGATCCTGGACGAGCCGGCCGCCGGCATGAACCCGTCCGAGACCCGCTCGCTGATGGACCAGATCGGCCGCATCGTCGACCGCGGCGTCACCGTCTTCCTGGTCGAACACAACATGAAGATGGTGATGGACATCTGCCAGCGGATCACCGTGCTGAACTATGGCCGGGTCATCGCCACCGGTACGCCGACCGAAGTGCAGGCCGACGCCCAGGTGATCGAGGCCTATCTCGGCGGGACAGCCGTTTGATGTTGGAGGCGGGCTGATGCTGCAGATCGCCGACCTCGCCGTCGCCTACGGCCCGATCCAGGTGCTGAACGGCGTTTCGATGTCCGTGGCCGAGGGGGAGATCGTCGCCCTCATCGGCGCCAACGGGGCCGGCAAGACCACCATCCTCAACACCGTGTCGGGCCTGCTGCGGCCCGCGCGGGGCGAGATCCGCTTCGCCGGCCAGCGCATCGACGGCCAACCGCCCGAGCGCATCGTCGCCGCCGGACTGGCCCAGGTGCC
This sequence comes from Stella humosa, assembly GCF_006738645.1. Classification (GTDB taxonomy): domain Bacteria; phylum Pseudomonadota; class Alphaproteobacteria; order ATCC43930; family Allostellaceae; genus Allostella; species Allostella humosa. Next base: position 1,134,305 of record NZ_AP019700.1, read on the forward strand.
GGAGGGGCGCAAGGTCTTCCGCAACCTGACCGTCCATGAATGTCTGCGCATGGGCGGGCTGGTGCGGCGCGACAAGGCGGGCGTCGCCGCCGACATCGAGCGCATGTACGGGCTTTTCCCGCGGCTGCGCGAGCGCCATCGCCAGCTTGCCGGCACGCTCAGCGGCGGCGAGCAGCAGATGCTGGCCTTCGGCCGCGCGCTGGTCGCCCGGCCCAAGGTCCTGCTGCTCGACGAGCCGTCGATGGGCCTGGCGCCCCGCATCGTGGCCGAGATCGCCCGCCTGATCCTCGACATCCGGCGCGAGGGCATGACGGTGCTGCTGGTGGAGCAGAACGCCGCCATGGCGCTGGGCCTGGCCGACCGCGGCTATGTGCTGGAGGCCGGCCGCATCCTGCTGGAAGCCGACGCCCGCAGCCTCCTGGCCGACGAGCGCGTGCGGCGGTCCTATCTGGGGCTCTGATACCTGTCTGCTGCCGACGTGGGCGCCGGGTGCGTTCCAGGACCTGGCAATATGAGGAAGAACCTCATCTCGAGCGCACAGCGCAGCGAGCGGTCGAGAGACGCACGGGCGCGCGCCACATTCGGATCGGCGGCGGCCGGCATTGCCAGCCGCCGCCACCCGCCCGTCAGTTGGCGACGGCGCCCGATGCCTTCAGGATCGGCGTCCAGCGCGCCACCTCGGCCTTCACGAACTCGCCCAGATAGGCGCCCGTGCGCTCGCGGCCCTCGGGGATGACGCCGCCCAGGTCGAGCAGGCGCTTGCGCGTGCCCTCGTCCGACAGCGCCTTGTCGAGCGCATCGCTCAGCTTGGCGACGATCTCCTTGGGGGTGGCTTTCGGCGCGAACACGGCATTCCAGGCGCTGACCTGGTAGTCGGGCATGCCGGCCTCGGTGGTGGTCGGCAGGTCGGGCAGGGCCGGCGAGCGGACCGGCGTGGCGATGGCGTAGGCCTTGATGGTGCCGGCCTTCACCTGCTCCACCAGGTTCACGATCTGGTCGCACATGAAGTCGACTTGGCCGCTGACGAGGTCGTTCAGGGCGGGGCCGGTGCCGCGATAGGCGACCTGGGCCGGCTTCACGCCGAGCTGGGCGTTCAGCATGGTGATGGTGGTGTGCGACACCGAGCCGACGCCGGCATGGGCCTCGTTCAGCTTGGCGGCGTTCGCCTTCACGTAGGTCGCGAACTCGGCCAGGTTATTGGCCGGGAAGTCCTTCTTGGCGACGATCAGGATGGGCGTGCCGGCGGCCAGCCCGATCGGCTCGAAATCCGTCGTCGGGTCGTAGCGCAGCTTGGGATAGAGCGCGGGTGCCGCCCCATGCGTCCCCATGTGGCCCATCATGATGGTGTAGCCGTCGGCCGCCGCCTGGGCGCCCCGCGTGATGCCGGTGGTGCCGCCGGCACCGGCCACGTTCTCGATGATCACCTGCTGGCCCAGCGTGCGCGACATGTGCTCGCCGACGATGCGGGCGATGACGTCGGTCGGGCCGCCGGCGGCGAACGGCACGATCATGACGACCGGGCGGGTGGGATAGGCCTGGGCCTGGGCCGTGCCGGCCATCACGCCGATGGCGGCGGCGGCCGCGATGCCGAGGACGGCGCGTCTCGTGGGGTTCATGGTTCCTCGCTTGTTCGGTTCTGGGGTCATTCCTGGAATGCTTCCTCGCGCCGCTGCCGGATGGCGGGCAGGGTGGCCACCACCAGCACCAGCACGGCGACCAGCAGCAGGCCGGCCGACACAGGGCGCTCGACGAAGGTCATGAAGCTGCCGCGCGACAGGATCAACGCCTGGCGCAGCTTCTCTTCCATCAGCCGGCCCAGCACGAAGCCCAGCAGCAGCGGCGCGGGCTCGAAGCTGAGCTTGTAGAGGGTATAGCCGGCCAGGCCGAAGAAAGCGGCCGTCAGCACGTCGGCGGGGTTGTTGTTGATCGAATAGATGCCGATGCAGCAGAACAGCAGGATGGCCGGGAACATCAGGCGATAGGGCACCTTCAACAGGCGCACCCAGAGCCCGATCAGCGGCAGGTTGATGATCAGCAGCATCAGGTTGCCGATCCACATGCTGGTGATCATCCCCCAGAACAGGCCGGGGTTCTTGGTCATCACCTGCGGACCGGGGATGATGCCGTGGATCGTCATGGCGCCCACCATCAGCGCCATCACCGCATTGGGCGGGATGCCGAGCGTCAGCAGCGGGATGAAGGCGGTCTGGGCCCCGGCATTGTTGGCGGCCTCCGGCCCGGCCACCCCCTCGATGGCGCCGCGGCCGAAGCGCGAGGGGTCCTTCGCCATCCGCTTTTCCAGCGAGTACGAGGCGAACGGCCCCAGCACCGCGCCGTTGCCGGGCAGGATGCCCAGGATGGCGCCCAGCCCCGTGCCGCGCAACGTCGGCCCCAGCGCCTGGCGCAGGTCGGCGCGCGACGGCAGCAGGCGGCCGATGGCGCCGCGCACCACGTCGCGCGCCTCCGGCTTGTCGAGGTTCCGCAGGATCTCGGCGAAGCCGAAGATGCCCATGGCCAGGACCGCGAAGTCGATGCCGTCGGACAGCGCGCTGAGGCCCAGCGTCATCCTGTCCTCGCCCGTCTCCAGGTCGGTGCCCACGGTCGACAGCAGCAGGCCGACGACGATGATCGAGATGGCCTTGATGATCGAGCCGCGGGCGAGCACGACCGCGAAGGCCAGCCCCATCACCATCAGCGCGAAATACTCGGCCGGGCCGAACAGCATGGCGAGCCGGGTAAGCGGCTGGCCGAGCCCCGCGATGACGAAGGTGGCGAAGGTGCCGGCGACGAAGGAGGCGATGGCCGCCGTGCCGAGCGCCACGCCGGCGCGGCCCTGGCGCGCCATCTGGTGCCCGTCCAGCGTCGTCACCACCGAGCTGACCTCGCCCGGTATGTTCACCAGGATCGCCGTCGTCGAGCCGCCATACTGGGCGCCGTAATAGATGCCGGCCAGCATGATGAGCGCGCCCGTCGGGTCGACGGTGAAGGTGAGCGGCAGCAGCATGACGATGGTGGCGATCGGGCCGACGCCCGGCAGCACGCCGATCAGCGTGCCGACGAGGCAGCCGACGAAGCACAGCAGCAGGTTCTGCGGCGACAGCGCGGTCGAGAAGCCGAGCGCCAGGTTGCCGAACAGGTCTTCCATGATCCGGCCCTCCCTAGCGGCCGATCAGCCACGGCGCGACCGGGATCGGCAGCCCCAGGACGCCGATGAAGAGGCCGAGGCAGGCCACGGTCAGGACGACGGAATAGACGATCGTCTCGACCAGGCGGCCCTCGGTGCCGGCCAGCGCGCCGGCCATGAAGCAGAGCGGGCCCGCCACCGCCAGGCCCAGCGGCCGCACGGTCAGGCCGAACAGCACGACCGACCCCAGGATGAAGAGCGGCGCCCGGATCGCCCAGCGTTCGAGCCCCGGCCCCTGCCAGAAGAACGACCCGGCCACAATGCCGACCCCGCACAGGCCGGTCAGCAGGGCCAGCGCCCGCGGCAGCATGCCCGGCCCCATCTGCCCGATGGTGCCGGCATCCAGTTCGGCGCTTTGCCAAAGGGCGAAGGCGGCCAGCGCAATCAGCGACAGGCCCGCCATGAAATCCTGCGGCGACCGTATGCGGCCGCCGGATGGCATTGTCATCGATCCCCCACCTCGCCGGACGCCAGTGCCCCCGCACCGACGCCGATCTGGAATCAATTTAGCACCGGTTTGGCCAATATGCGCGCCGGACCGTCGCGCGCGGACGGGATTCCGCCGTGGTTTTCTTTCCCTGTCCCGCCGTGCCAGATTGCCGGCGCATTCAGGCAAGGAGCTTCAGGGATGAACGACGCGATCGTGGTCGGCGTGGTGGGGGCGGGCACCATGGGTGCCGGCATTGCCCAGGTGGCGGCGACCGGCGGCCATGCGGTGCTGCTGTACGACGCCGCACCCGGCTTCGCCGCCAAGTCGCTGGCCGCCATCGCCGGCCGGATCGATCGCCTGGCCGAGAAAGGGACGCTGACGGCCGAGTCCGCGGCGGCCGCCAAGGGCCGGATCACCGTCGTCGACGACCTGTCGCAGATGGCGCCGGCCGGCGTCGTCATCGAGGCGGTGGTGGAGGACCTGGCGGTGAAGCACGCTGTCTTCACCACGCTGGAGGCGCATTGCGCGCCCGATGCCATCCTTGCGAGCAACACCTCGTCCATTCCGATCGCGCGCATCGCCCAGGCGCTGAAGCATCGCGGCCGGGTTGCCGGCCTGCATTTCTTCAATCCGGTGCCGGTGATGCGCCTAGTGGAAGTCATCAGCGGCCCGGACACCGATCCGGCGGTCGCCGACCGCCTGTCCACCCTGGGGGAGCGGTTCGGCCGCGTCCCGGTCAAGGTGAAGGACGCACCGGGCTTCCTGGTGAATTTCGGCGGCCGCTCCTTCACGACCGAGGGCCTGGCACTGGTGCATGAAGGCGTTGCCACGCCCGAGCAGGTCGACCAGGTGATGCGCGACTGCTGCCACTTCCGCATGGGTCCGTTCGAGCTGATGGACCTGACCGGGATCGACGTGAACCACCCGGTGTCGGAGATCATCTGGCAGGGCTATTACAACGACCCCCGCCTGCGCACGACGCCCTATCACCGTTCCATGCGCGAGGCGGGCCGGCTTGGCCGCAAGACCGGGCAGGGGCACTTCACCTATGACGCCAAGGGCGTGCGGACGCCGGGCCTCGTGCCGTCGCTGCCCGAATCCGCGCCGGCCGAACGGGTGGTGCTGCTCGACGTGTCGGCCGCCCTGTCCGACCTGATGGCTGGCGCCGACCAGATCGCCCATGACGATGGCGAGAGCCCGCTGCTGGTCGCCCCGGTGGGCGAGGACTGCACGGCGGTCGCCGTGCGGCTGGGCGTCGACCACCGCCGGCTGGTGGCGGTCGACCTCGTCTGCGACATCTCCAAGCGGGTGACGCTGATGACGGCACCCGGCGCCGACCCGGCGGTGCTGGCGGCGGTGGCCGCCCGCATCGTCGCCAATGGCCGGGCGGTGACGGCGATCAAGGATTCGCCGGGCTTCATCCAGCAGCGCCTGCGCGCCATGATCGCCAACCTGGGCTGCGAGATGGCCCAGATCGGGGTGGCGGCACCGGCCGACATCGACACGGCTATGCAGCTCGGCTTGAACTATCCGCAGGGGCCGCTGGCCATGACCGACCAGATCGGGGCAAGCCAAGTGCACGCCATCCTGCAGGCGATCCAGGCCGCGACCGGGGACGACCGCTATCGCCCCAGCCTGTGGCTGCGGCGCCGTGCGCTGCTGGGGCTGCCGGCCGCGACGCCGGCGTAAGGGCGGGCTAGATCAGCGAGCCGGAGCAGCGCGGCGGAATGACCTCGCCATGGACCATGGCCGCCATGGCGAGGCGGATGGAGCGGCGGTCGCGGACGCAGTTGCCGCGCGCCGGCGGCTCGGCCGCCCATCCCGCCGGCTGATCGGCGGCGCGCACCATCGGCACGCCCGGCCGCGACTCGTAGGGCACGCCGCGGCGGAAGTCGGGCAGGTCCTGCGGCGGCCGCTCCATCTGCGGCGCGCCGATGATCGGCTCGGCCGGGGCAGAAGGCGTCGTCATGTAGACATAGAGCGGCGTCAGCGCCTGCCCAAGCTGGCAGAACGACACGAACACCACCCCGACCATGCTGACATAGAAGGTGACGGGGTTGATCGCCGAGACGATGCCGCCGCCGATCAGGTTGATGGTGTTGGTGCCGCCGGCCAGCGAAGCCACGGTGGCGCCCAGCGTGCCGCCGACGATGCAGCCGACGCTGTTCTTCAGCTCGGAGCTCGCATCCGGCGCCTGCGCCGAAGGCGCCACCGGCGTCAGCGGATCGATCGCCGCGCGGCGCAAGTTGGGATCGCGCTCGATCACGGCATAGTTCCAGGGCAGGCCCGGCTTGCGGTCGATCTGGCTGGCGATCGGGCGAACGTTGCGCGCCGGTGCTGCCGGCTGCGCCTGCTCACGCAGCAGCAACTGCTCCAGCTCGGCAATCGGCGACGCGGCGACGGCCGGAGTGGCGGCAGCCACCACGATGCCCAAAGCGCCCAGCGCCCCCCGCCATGCTGTCATCCGACCAGCCCCTTTTGCTATCTTCCGGGACGTTCATCGACGAACCTGGAAGTGCCGCAAAGTACCGAAGACTCGCGCTCGACTCAAGCACACTTCGTACCAACTTTAGCCACAATTGGCCGCAGCCCGTACCTGGTGGCCGAAAATCGGACCGCTACTCTACCGAGAGTTGGGGGACTGTCATCATGGCTTGGCTTGACCCCGGCCATGCCACCCACCATCCAAGGGGCGGGTGGAGCCCAGGACAACGGCAGGGGGAAGCGTGGCGGGATCGGGCAATGACGTGACGGTGGCCGTGGTCGGTGCCGGGGCGGCGGGTGTCGGGGCCGCGTGGCGCCTGGCGCAGGCCGGCTGCGACTTCCAGGTGCTGGAAGCGCGCGACCGGATCGGCGGCCGCGCCTGGACGGTGACCGGCCTGGGGCCGGACGCGCTCGACCTCGGCTGCCACTGGTTGCATTCGGCCGACCGGAACCCGTGGGTCGGGGTGGCGGACGAGCTTGGCTTCATGGTCGACCGCACGCCGGCACCCTGGGGCCGGACGACCGGCAACCCGGCCTTTCCGCCGGGCGGCCAGGCCGAATTCCGCGCCGACCGCGAGGCCTTCTGGGACCGCGTCCATGCCGCGGCGGAGGCGGGGGAAGACCGCCCGGCGTCGGACCTGGCGGACCCGGCCTCGCCCTGGAACCCGCTGATCGCCGCGGGCAGCACCTGGGCCAATGGCGTCGAGCCCGACCGGCTGTCGACGCTGGACCATTGGCGCTACGACGACACCGACTTCAACTGGCGACTGCCCGCCGGCTATGGCGCGCTGGTCGCCGCCCGGGCGCGCGGCCTGCCCATCCGGCTGGGCTGCCCCGTCACGCGCATCGACCATTCCGGCCGCCGCATCCGGCTGGAGACGCCACAGGGCACGCTGACGGCCGACCGGGTGATCGTCACGCTGCCGCCGCCGCTGCTGCTGACGGGCGGCGTCGTCTTCCACCCGGCCCTGCCCGACAAGCTGGCGGCTGCGGCCGGCCTGCCGCTGGGCCTGGCCGACAAGCTCTACATCGCCCTCGACCGGCCCGACATGGTGCCGGTGGAGGGACAGATCTATGGCCGCATCGACAGCACCGCCATCGGCGCCTACCACCTGCGGCCGCTGGGCCGCGACTATATCGAGGGCTATTTCGGCGGCATCATCGCCCGCCGGCTGGAGGCGGGCGGCATCGACGCCTTCTTCGCCCATGCGGTCGACGACCTGGTGCGCGCCTTCGGCAGCGCCATTCGCCCCCATCTGCGGCCGCTGACGGCCAGTGCCTGGGCGCGCGACCCGCTGGCGCTGGGTTCGTACTCGCACGCCTTGCCGGGCTTTGCCGATGCCCGGGCGGCGCTGGCGGCCCCGGTCGAAGGCCGCATCCTGTTCGCGGGCGAGGCCTGCTCGGCGAACGACTTCTCGACCGCCCACGGCGCCTATCAGACGGGGGTGGCGGCGGCCGAGCAGGTGCTGGCCGCCGCCCCATAGGGGCCGGCTATTCCGGCTGGAACCCGGCCGCGCGCAGCAGGGCGATGCTGCGGTCGATGTCGGCCTGCATGAAGCCCGGGAACTCTGCCGGCCCCATGTAGGTCGGCTGGATGCCGTAGGTCGCGAGCTTGGCGATGAAGGCCGGGTCCTTGGCGGCATCGGCCATGGCGGCCGAGACGCGCGCGACCACCGCCGGCGGCAGGCCCTTCGGCCCCCAGACGCCGTACCACGAGGCCAGCACCAGGCCCGGCATCCCGGCCTCGGCCGTCGTCGGCACGTCCGGGGCGAGCGGGCTGCGGGCAGCCGCGGTGACGGCGACCGCCTTGGCCCGGCCGGCCTGCGCCTGCGGCAGCAGGGTGGTGATCGGGTCGATCATCAGTTGCACGTTGCCGGCCACCAGGTCGGTCAGGGCCGGCGAGGCGCCGCGATAGGCGATCGTCTCGATCCGGGTGCCGGCCAGGCGGATGAATTCCAGCGTCGCCAGGTGCCCGGCCGACCCCAGGGAAGACAGGCCGAAGTTGAACCCGGACGGGTTGGCCTTGGCGGCTGCGACGATCTCCGGGATCGTCTGGCCGGTGACGCCGTTGGATGCCAGCAGGATCAGCGGCACCTCGCCGATGCGGGCCACGGGCGTGAAGTCCGCAACCGGGTCGTAGGGGGCGGCCTTCACCACGTTGCGGCCCAGCACGAAGATGCTGGCGTTGAACAGCAGGGTGTAGCCATCGGGATCCGCCCGGCGCACGGCATCGCTGCCGACGGTGCCGGAAGCCCCGCTCTGGTTCACCACGATCACCTGCTGTCCCAGGCGCGGCGCCACGGCTTCGGCGACCAGCCGGCCCATCACGTCGGTGCCGCCGCCGGGCGGGTAGGGCAGGATCCAGCGGATCGGCTTGGTGGGATAGGTCTGGGCGGCCGCGCCCCCGACCGCCACCAGCGAAGCGACCGCCACGCCGACCAGGCCACGCCACATTCCGCGCATGCTCGAATCTCCCCCTGCTGGAACCGTCTGCCGAACGGTGGGGCCGGTCCGGCCCCGCCGTCAATTGGTGCGCCCAGCGAACAAATGGGCGGTTGCCGAACATCTGGCACCCAGCAAGCGCCGTGCTCAAGGTTCCGGCCACCCATCCTTTGGTCGACCATGAAGGGAAGTTCGATGCCGGGATTGAGCGACGCGGTGCGCCGGCACCGGCTGGATGCGCTGCGGCGGGCGATGGACCAGGCCGACGTGGCGGCACTCGCCCTGTCGGGTGCGGAATGGTTCGAATTCGCGACCAACCTGCCGCTGGCGGTCCAGGCCTGGGAGCGCCCGTTCCTGGTGGTCGTGCCGCGCGACGGGCCTTCGGCCGCCATCCTGCCGCGCATCGCCGGGAACCGGGCCGACGCCCAGCGCGCCCGTGGCAACCTCTGGCTCGACCGCATCGTCCATTACGGCGAGCAGCCGCGCCAGAGCGGACGGCTGCCGCTGCTGCACCAGTGGCCGGAGTTGGTGGCGGGCGTGCTGGCCGACCTCGGCCTGTCGCGGGCGCGGGTAGGCGTCGACGCGGCCGGAGCCCTGGCGCAGGCCGCAGGCCTGCTGCCGCAGATGCGCGTGGTGCCGGCCGCGCGCGAGCTGCGCCCGGTGCGCCTGGTCAAGCACCCGGAGGAGATCGCCGCCATGACCCTGGCGGCCGGCATCGCCGATGCAGCACTCGCCCGCTATGCCGACGAAATCCGTCCGGGCCGGCTGCTGGGCGAACTCGACCACCGCATGGCGGCGGCCGCCATGGTCGATGCCGCCCGCCTGGCGCCCGGCCGCGACTTCCAGATCCTCCGCTTCCTCAGCCTCAGCGGTCCGGCCGCCGCATCCCCCCACGGCGACGGCGCGCAGTCGGCGGCCACGGCGCTGGACGACACGACCACCGTCACCATCTGCAACGTGCGTCTCGATGGCCTCAGCATTGAGGACCAGCGCACCTTCGTGCTGGGCCGCCCACCGGCCGAGCTGTGCCGGGCGGTCGACACCGCCCACGCCGCGACCGCCGCCGGCCTCGCCGCCGTGGTGGCCGGGAAGCCGCTCTGCGGCGTCGACGAGGCGGCCCAGGCGGTGATCGAGCGGGCCGGGTTCGGACCCTACCTGTTGCACCGCACCGGCCATGGCATCGGCGTCGGCACCCACGAGATCCCCGAGGACATGCCGTTCGATCCCCGCCCGATCCTGGCGGGCGAGGTGCTGGTGGTGGAGCCCGGCATCTATATCCCCGGGGTCGGTGCCGCCCGTTTCGTCGATGTGGCCGTCGCTGGCCGTCGCGCGACGGTGCTTACGCAGGCGAACCGGAACAGCCATGATCGGGGCGACAGCAGCGGGGATGTCGATGGTGGACGAGACGCCGGTATCCGGGACGGAGGGTTACGCCCATGAGGCAGAGGCGCTGTTCCGGCAATATGAGAGCATTTCCTTTGCCGACCTGAACCGGGCCTTCCTGCACCTGCTGCCGCCGCCTCCGGCCCGGGTGCTGGATATCGGCGCCGGCACCGGGCGGGATGCGGCGGCGCTGGCGGCCATGGGGCACGACGTGGTGGCGGTCGAGCCGACGGCCGAACTGCGCCACGGGGCGGCCGCCCTGCATGCCTCCCCCCGCATCGAATGGCTGGACGACAGCCTGCCGGAGCTGGCCGTGCTCGACCGGCGCGGCGACCGCTTCGACCTCGTTGTCCTGTCGGCGGTGTGGATGCATCTGGACGAGGGGCAGCGGCGGCGCGCCATGCCGGCGGTCGCCCGCTGCGTCCGGCCGGGCGGCACGCTGCTGCTGTCGTTGCGCCACGGGCCGGTGCCGGCCGGCCGGCGCATGTTCGCGGTGTCGGCCGACGAGACGATCGCGCTGGCGGCCCGCGAGGGGCTGGAGCCGGCGATCCGGCTCGACGATCAGCCGGGCCTCTTCGGCCGGCCGGGCGTGCGCTGGACGCGCCTGGCCTTCACGCTGGTGGGGTAGGCCGGGGTGGGGTAGGCCGGTTGGGCGGGACCGCGTGGCCCATCCGACCCTCGATATCGGCCGCGGCCGCCCGCAGGACCGGCAGCAACTCTGCTTCTGCCCGATCCGGCGGGAAGCGGACACTGCGGACGCTGAGATTGAGCGCGGCTGTCGGCCGGCCCCCGGCGTCGCGGATCGGCACCGACAGGCCGGCGACGCCGTCCTCGGCCGCCGAATCGAGGAAGGACCAGCCGGCCCGCCGCACGCTCTCGATGCCGGCCAGCAGGCGTTCGGGGTCGGTCTCCGTCCGCTCGGTCAGGCGGGCCAGGTGGCTGCGGCGAAGCTGGAATTCCACCTGCCATGGCGGCAGTCCCGCCAGCAGCACCCAGCCCATCGAACTGGCATGGGCCGGCAGCCGGAAGCCGGCCTGGATGCCAAGGCGGATCGGCCGTGGCGGGTCGTGCCGCAGCAGATAGACCACGTCCGGCCCTTCCAGCAGCCCGACCGACACGGCGCATTCCAGCCGTTCGCACAAGGCGCGCGCCACCGGGTCGGCCGCGACTGGCAGGGGGCCGCCGGCCAGCAGCCCGCCCGCGATCTCCAGCACCCGCGGGGTCAGCGCGAAGCGGCGGCCGTCCTGCCGGGCATAGCCCAGGGCCGCCAGGGTCAGCAGGATCCGCCGGGCGCCCGCCCGGGTGATGCCGGTCGCCTGCGCCGTCTCGGCGATGGTGGCGCCGGCCGGCCGGGTGCCCAGCGCCCGCATCACCGCCAGGCCGCGCACCAGCGCCTGCACCGCCTCGCGGTCGGCGGTATCGGGCGGGGCAGGGGGCGGGTTCGACATCGGCGCCATTCGACCCCGGACCGGCGGGTGCTGCAAGCGCGCCGCGCAGTGCCGGCACGCCGACGGGGCTTCCCGTGGCTGCCGCCGCCGCTTAGGCTCCGGCTTCGAGCCCGCGCTCGGCCACCCTGCCAGAAGCCTTCGAGGAAGCCCCCAATGGATAGAAAGGTCATCGTCACCTGCGCCGTCACCGGCGGGGGCGACACGGTCGGCAAGCATCCGGCGATCCCGGTGACGCCCGAGCAGATCGCGACGGCCTGCGTCGAGGCGGCCAAGGCGGGCGCCACCATCTGCCACATCCATGTCCGCAACCCGGAAACGGGCAAGCCCAGCATGGACCCGGCCCTCTATCGCGAGGTGGTGGCCCGCATCCGCGACAGCGGCACCGACCTCGTCATCAACCTGACGACGGGGGCCGGCGGCCGCTTCATCCCGGGCGACGTGGTGCCGTCGGAGCCGGCCAAGGGGACCAACCTGTCGACCCCGGCCGAGCGCGTGCAGCATGTCGAGGAGCTGCGGCCGGAAATCTGCAGCCTCGACATGGGGACGATGAATTTCGGCCCGCATGTCTTCATGAACACGCCGGCCCATTTGGCCACCATGGCCAAGGCGATCCAGGCGGCGGGCGTGAAGCCGGAGCTGGAGGTGTTCGACAGCGGCCATGTGCGGCTGGCCAACCATTTCGTCGAGAGCGGCATCATCGAGGGCACGCCCCTCTACCAGCTCTGCCTCGGCATCTCCTGGGGGCAGCCGGCGACGCCGGCCGCCATGGCCTACATGCGCGACCTGCTGCCGCCGGGGGCGGAGTGGGCGGGCTTCGGCATCTCGCGCATGCAGTTCCCGATGGTGGCCCAGGCGGTCCTGCTGGGCGGCCATGTCCGTGTCGGGCTGGAGGACAACATCTATCTCGAGCGGGGCGTCTACGGCAGCAATGCCCAGCTCGTCGAGAAGGCGATCAAGATCATCAACCTGATGGGCCATGAGACGGCGACGCCGCAGGAAGCCCGCCAGATGCTGAAGCTGAGGAACCACGCATGATCGCGGCCGATCTTTCCGGGCGCACGGCGCTCATCACCGGCGGCGCGTCCGGCATCGGCCTGGCGGCGGCCACGCTGTTCGCCCGCATGGGTGCGCGCGTCGCCATCAACCACCTGCCGGACGACCCGCGCGGCGCCGACTCCGTCGCCCGCCTGAAGGCGGATGGGCTGGACGTCGTCGGCGCGCCCGGCAACGTCGCCGACCCGCAGGCGATCCAGGCGATGGTGGCGGCCGCCGTCGACCGCCTGGGCCGGCTCGACTACCTGCTGAACAATGCCGGCACGCCCGCCACCTCGACGCCGATCGCCTTCGACGATTTCGACGCCCAGACCGACGAGTTCTGGACGACGATCCTGACGGTCAACCTGCTGGGCCCGTTCCGCTGCACCAAGGCGGCGGCACCGGCGCTGCGGGCGTCCAAGGGGGCGGTCGTCAGCACGGCCTCGATCGCCGGCATCGCGGCATCCGGCTCCAGCCTGCCCTATGCGGCGGGCAAGGCCGCACTCATCAACATGACCCGGTCGCTGGCCAAGGCGCTGGCGCCCGACGTGCGGGTGAACGCGGTGGCGCCCGGCTTCGTCGACTCGCCCTGGACCAAGGCGTGGCCGGACGACCGCAAGGCCGAGACCATCGCCAAGACGCCGATGAATCGCGCCTGCGTGCCGGACGACATCGCCGAAGCGATGCTGTTCCTGTGCGGCGGCGGGGCCATGGTGACCGGCCATACGCTGGTCGTCGATGGCGGCCTGACCGTCTGACGCGGCGGAAAGGTCGCGCCGCCGGACGTTGCACCCTTCGCCGTTCCGTCGTAAGGCGGAGCGGCGAAACCGTCCGGAGGGCATGGCTGGAGCGCTATGAGCTTGAGTTTTCGAGAGGATAGGCGCCGCCGCCGGGGGCGGGCACGGGTCTGGGGCACGCTGCTCGCGATCGGCGCGGTGTCGGCGCTGCTGGCGTTCACCTTCTATCTGGGCGGCGAGTTTGCCGCGGGCCAGATCAACGCGCTCGACAGCCGCATCGCCGAACTGACCGAGACGAACGACCGCCTGCTGCGCACCAAGGGCGAGGCCGAGGCCGGCGTCGGGCAGCTCCGCACCGCCTACCAGCAGCTCGAGCAGCGCTATGCCCGCGAGGTGCCGAAGGGCCCGGCGCAGGAGATCCAGCGCCAGGTGCAGATCAAGCTGGAGGAGGGCATCGCCCCCCAGCGCATCACCGCGGTGGTCGCCATGCTCGAGGCCAAGCGATCCTGCGAGCCGCCCGAGAACAAGCGCTTCTACGTCAAGGTGCCGCTCTATCGCGGCGGTGGTACCGAGGCCGGGTTCGGCGGCGGGCTGCTGCGCGTCAGCGGCCAAGGCGAGGCCGCGCTCAATCCGCGCAACAACCAGCCGCAATCCTTCTTCGAGGGCGACAAGCCGGTGCAGGTCGTGCTGATCGCCGGCGACAGCGAGCGCCAGGTGCAGGGCTCGCTGCCGCTCGACCAGACGATCATCGGCGCCGGCGCCGAATGGCGGGTGCGCATGGCGCGCGGTGCCCGCGGCTTCATCAATGTGACGGTGGATCGATGCAAGTTTCCCTGACCGCCGGTTCCCTGGCAGCTGGCTCCCTCGCTGGCGACCCGGCGGCGGCCCCCCTGCTGACCCGCATCGAGACCCGGCCGGGCGCCGTGGTCTGGCTGGTCCGCCATGGCGAGACGGAATGGAACGCCCAGCGCCGGCTGCAAGGCCAGCATGATTCGCCGCTGACGCCGCGCGGCCAGCGCCAGGCGCTGGCGATCGCCGACCTGCTGGCCCGCACGCTGGGCAAGCGGCCGCCGGTGCGGCTGGTGTCGAGCCCGCTCGGCCGGACGCGCGCCACCATGGCGCCGATCGCGGCCGCCCTCGACCTGCCGGTGGACTACGACCCGCGCTTGATGGAGATCGGCCTGGGCGCCTGGGAGGGGATGACCTGGGACGAGATCGAGGCGGCCTTCCCGGGCGCGCTCGACGGCGCCACCAGCCACGAACGCTTCTTCCGGCCGCCCGGCGGCGAGACCCATGCGGCCATGATGGCGCGGCTCGGCGGCTGGCTGGCGGAGGTCGACGGCCCGACCATCGCCGTCTCGCACGGCTTTTCCGGCCGGGTGCTGCGCGGCCTCTACGGCGGCCTCGATCCGCTGGCCGCGCTTGACCAGCCGCAGCCGCAGGACGGGCTGTTCTGCCTGCGGGACGGCGACATGGAGTTCCTCCAGGCGATGCTCGAGGACGATCTGGGCAACTAGGCCTATTGCCAAGAACCCGGCCGGCCTGCATCAGTGTCGGCTAGGCTTGCAGCGATGGGCGATACAGCGATGGGCCACCAGGTCGGGAGGGAAGGGCTGACGTCTTCCCTTCGGCAGGCGCGCCCGCTGAATGTTCCGACCAGAGGCCTGCTGCGGCTGTCGAGCGTCTTACCGATTGCGGCGATCCTGGTCCCGCTGTCCATTCTGGCCCTGGTGGGATGGCTGAACTGGCGGGCCGTCTGGCAGGATGCGGAATCCGAGGTCCGGCGAGCGGCACTCTCGGCCGCGGAATATGGCCAGCGGACGCTGGAGAGTTACAGTCTGGTGGCCGGACGGGTGAACGACCGCTTGCGCGGACTGTCCGATACCCAGATCCGTGACAATGAAGCCATTCTGCATGAAGACCTGAAGCGCATCGGATCCGAGCTCTCGCAAGCCGAGCTCGTCTATGTCATCGACCACAATGGCTATCCACTGCTGGCGAGCACCGTGAACCGGGTGCCGTCCAGCGCATCCTTGGCCGACCGAGATTATTTCCAAGCCTTGAGCGGCCCCAGGCCGCCACCCGTCCACGTCAGCCGGACTTTCGTCGGCCGCTTCGATGGGCGGCTGCTGTTTTCCGTCAGCCGGGCGCGCCGGGACACCGGCAATCCCCCCACAGCCGATGGGTTCGACGGCGTGGTCGCGGTCTCGGTCAACCCCAATGTCCTGGCCGAGGGCATGCGGCGACTGCTGCCGCTGCCGACCGACCAGATGGCGCTGGTGCGCACCGATGGTTACGCGATCAGTACGACGAGTGCAGTCGCCGATTCCACCCCCCTGCCCAGGGTCGATCTCGCCAGTCCGTTCCATGTGCTGGCAGGTGAGGGTGCCAAGAGCGCCGTCTATCCGTCCAGTACGGCTACGTCCGGGAACGGCGGCCTGGCGGCCATGCGGTCGATAGAGGGCTTCCCGGTCTACGCCGTCATCACCCGTGCGCAGGCCGAGATCGTATCGCACTGGTGGCAGGTCATGCTGCCGCACATGGCCTTCGGGCTGCCGGCGACGCTTGGCCTGTTCGTGCTGGGTCTCTGGGTGGGGCGCGACCAGCGGCGTCTTTCCGGCATGAACCGCGACCTTCAGCGCGACAATGACCTCAGCACCGACCGTCTCGACCGGGTGAAGCGCTTCGGGCTGATCGGCACCTTCGAATACGACATCGTGACCGGGATGAATCGGCGATCGGCCGAATACATGTCGGTGCAGGGACTGCCGGCGGTCCCGACCGGCGAAAGCCATGACGACTGGGCAAGGCGGCTGCACCCCGACGACCGCCAGCGCGCGGAAGGCGAGGTGCTGCGCGCGCTGTCGGACGAGAGCGGCGATACCGACTACGCCCAGACCTACCGTATCGTCACGCCGTCGGGCCAGGTGCGCTGGATCGCCGCGCGCGGCGAGATCACCCGCGACGCCAACGGTCGCGCCGTGCGGATGCGCGGGGCCCATGTCGATGTCACCCCCCTGCGGAA
This sequence comes from Stella humosa, assembly GCF_006738645.1. Lineage (GTDB taxonomy): Bacteria > Pseudomonadota > Alphaproteobacteria > ATCC43930 > Allostellaceae > Allostella > Allostella humosa. The sequence continues at coordinate 1,150,473 of NZ_AP019700.1, forward strand.
CACCGAGCTGGCCCTGGCCGAAAGCGATGCGCGGCTCCGGCTGGCGCAGGAGTCGCTGGGCATCGGTGCCTGGGAGTGGGTGCCGGCGACCAGGAGACTGACCTGTTCGCGCAAGTTCAGGGAGCTCTGGAACTTGGAGCCTGGCGACGAGACGCCGACGCTGGTCGACGTGCTTTCGCGGATTCATCCCGATGACCGCCGGGGCTTGCGATCCCTTCTCCGGGACGTTCGTCGCACCGGCGGCTTCCGGGCCGAGTTCCGCCTCCTGCGCACCGGCGCCGAGGGCAAGTCGGAGCCGCTCTGGATCGCCGTACGGGCCAGGCAGATCAAGGCGCCGCAGATGGCGGAGGAACGGCTGATGGGCCTCGCCTACGACATCAGCGATCGCAAGCGGGCCGAAGAGCTGACGAGCATGATGGCGCACGAAGTGGAGCACCGCGCCAAGAACGCCCTGGCAGTGGTTTCCAGTCTCTTGCGCATGACGAAGGCGGACACCCCGGGCGAACTCGTGCGGATCCTGGACGGCCGGGTGCGGGCCCTCGGCCAGACGATGGGCCTGCTCGGCCGGGGGCGCTGGCAGGGGGCCGAACTGCGGGAGATCGTCGAAAGCGAGCTCGAGCCGTTCCGCCGCGGCGGGAGCGGCGAGGACCTCGGCATCAAGGTCGAGGGGCCGCCCGTGACCGTGGGCGTGGACGCGGCCCAGCCCATCTCGATGGCGCTGCACGAACTGGTGACGAACGCCGCGAAGTACGGCGCCCTGTCGGTCGGATCCGGCCAGTTGTCCGTGACGTGGCGGATCGAGGGCGAGCGCATTCACCTGCACTGGGCAGAGCGCGGCGGGCCCAGGCTGGACGGCACGCCGCCCAAGAAGGGGTTCGGCTCGCGCCTCATCACCATGCTTTTCGAGGGCCAGATCGGCGGCACCGTCGACAAGCGCTGGGAGCCCGAAGGGTTGGTCTGCGAGATGTCGTTCCCGGCGCGCGCCGCCACCGCCGGCAGGCGGGCCGGCTGATCGACGCTGGCCGGTGGATCGGCCTTCTTCTTACGCGTCGAACAGTTCCGCCGGCCCGCCCAGGATGCCGGTGACGGCCCGGGCGCCCGCCAGTATGGCCGCGCGCGCCCGCGCCATCAGGTCCGCGTCGGCGAAGCGGGTGGCCGTGCCGGCGACGCAGAGCGCGCCCAGCAGCCGGCCTTCGCGGTCGAAGAGGGGGGCCGCCACGGCCGCCAGTTCCGGGTCGCGCTCGCCGATCGAGGTCACCACCAGCGCCCGGCCGCGATCCGCACCCGGCCCGGCCTCGTAGCGTAGCAGCACCCGGCCGGCCGCACCCCGGTCGGTCGGCAGCAAGGCCCCCGGAACGATGTGGTCGCGCACGTTCTGGCGGCTGTCGATGCGCATCAGGCAGAGGCGCCGATCGCGCTCGCGGACATAGAGCGAGGCACTCTCGCCGGTCTCGGCGACCAGCGCGCGCAAGGCCGGCTCCACCACCCCGCGCAGGTCGAGCGAGCGCTCGTAGAGCGACCCCAGCCGGAACAGCGTCGGCCCCAGCCCGTAGCTGCCATCGGCCCGGCGCAGCACGAAGCGCTGCTTCTCGAGCGAGGCCAGCAGGCGCAGCAGCGTGCTTTTGTAGAGGCCGGTGCGCCGCGACAGCTCGCCCAGCGTCAGGCCGCGGTCGCCCTCCCGGAACGCCAGCAGCGCCTGCAGCGCGCGGTCGACGGCAGCAGCCCCGTCCGCTTCGCGGCGGCGTGCCTTCGGCTCGGCCGCCGCGTCCGCTTGCTTGACAGGATTCGGCATCTTCCCACAGACTGGCTGTATCAGAACTGGTGTTCTGCCTAGCAGAACACTGCAATCCGATCAAGCTGGCGCCCTTCGAGCAGCCGGCGGGGGAGAGAGACGAGAGATGACCGTTGCCGCCGCCGCTGACGAAGCGGCGCTGCCGCTCGCCGGCATCCGGGTACTCGATTTCGGTCATACGGTGATGGGGCCGAGCTGCGGGCTGGTCCTGGCCGACCTTGGCGCCGACGTCGTGCGCATCGAGCCGCCGGGCGGCGATCGCACGCGCCGCCTGCCGGGCTTCGCCATCGGCTTCTTCGGCAGCTTCAACCGCAACAAGCGCAGCGTCTGCATCGACCTGAAGCAGCCGGAGGGGCGAGACATCGTCCACCGCCTGATGGGCGAGGCCGACGTGGTGATCGAGAACTTCGCGCCCGGCGTGATGGAGCGGCTGGGCCTGGGCTGGGAGGATGCCCGCGCCATCAACCCGCGCCTGGTCTATTGCGCGCTGAAGGGCTACCTGCCCGGCCCGTACGAGCATCTGCCGGCGCTGGACGAGGTGGTGCAGATGCAGGCGGGGCTGGCCTACATGACCGGCCCGCCCGGCCGGCCGCTGCGGGCGGGAGCCTCGGTCGTCGACCTGTTCGGCGGCGTCTTCGGCGTCGTCGCCATCCTGGCCGCCCTGCGCGACCGCGACCGTACCGGCATGGGCCAGCTCGTGCGCAGCGCGCTCTTCGAATCGACGGCCTTTCTCGTCACCCAGCATATGGCGGCCTCGGCCATGGTCGGCCATCCGGTGCCGCCGATGCCGGGCCGGCGTGGCGCTGCCTGGTGCATCTACGACGTCTTCGAGGCGGCCGACGGGCCGGTCTTCATCGGCGTCACCAGCGAGGCGCACTGGTTGCGCTTCTGCCAGGCCTTCCCGATCGACGACCTGCGCGACGACCCGGGCCTGGCGACCCACGACCAGCGCGTCGCCCAAAAGCCGCGCCTCATCGAACGGCTGGGCGCCCTGTTCGCCACCATCGCCGTCGACACGATCCTGGAGCGTTGCCGCGCGGCCCTTATCCCCTGCGCCCCGGTGGCGCGGCCCGACCAGTTGTTCGACGACCCGCATCTGAACGCCGAGGGCGGCCTGCTGGACGTCGACCTGCGGCCGGACCTGCGCGCGCGCCTGCCGGCCCTGCCGATCGAGATGGCGGGCGCCCGGCCGGGCCTGCGGATGCAGCCGCCGGCGGCCGGTGCGGATACCCGTGCGGTGCTGGCCGCTGCCGGTGTCGACCCGCTGGAGATCGAGCGGCTGGCGGCGGCCGGCATCCTCGACCTTGGTGCGGTCGGGGGCTCGCGCAGTGCCGCGGAATGATGTTTAGCTTTGCCCAGGATTGGACAAGAAATCACCCCACGGGAGGGACCAGAGAGATGAAGAGACATGCCAAGGTCGGGGCGCGCGTCGCCCTGCTGCTCGCCGCCGCCCTGACGGTATCGGGCTTTGCCGGCGCCAAGCCGGAATGCATCGCGCCTGCGGCACCCGGCGGCGGCTGGGACTTCACCTGCCGCACCGTCGGCCGCCTGCTGCATGAGCTGAAGATCGTCGACCGGCCGATCCAGGTGACGAACATGCCGGGCGCCGTCGGCGCCGTGGCCTTTGCCCATGTGTCCGAGAACCGGATGAAGGACGGCAACCTGATCGTGGCGGCCAGCAGCGTCGGCATGACCCAGATTGCCCAGAAGCGCTATCCCGGCGACGCCGAGCGCATGCGTTGGCTCGGCATGCTGGGCGCCGACACGGGCGTCGTCATGGTCAAGGCCGATTCGCCCTACAAGACGCTGGCCGACCTCATCAATGCGATGAAGGCCAATCCCGGCGTGGCGGTAACCGGCGGTTCCAGCGGTGCCGGCGGCTACGATCACCTGCGGCTGCTGCTCGTCGCGCGAGCGGCGGGCATCCCCGGCCCGGACCTGCGGAAGATCCGCTGGGTGCAGTTCGACGGCGGCAGCAGCGCCGTCACGCAGATGCTGGGCGGGCATATCGGCGTCGTCACCACCGACCTGGGCGAAATCTCGGGCTTCGTCGAATCCGGCCAGGTGCGGGTGCTCGCGGCCCTGTCGCAGGACCGCCTGCCGGGCAAGTTCGCCAACCTGCCCACCGCCCGCGAGCAGGGCTATGACGTGGTCGGCCTGAATTGGCGCGGCTTCTACACCGGCGGGCAGGTCACCGATGCCGAGTACGCCAAGATGGTCGACGGGCTGAAGCGCCTCTACGACACCGACGAGTGGAAGAAGACCGCCGAGGCGAGCGGGCTGACGCCCAACTGGATCGGCGGCAAGGATTTCGAGGCCTACGTCCGCAAGTCGGTCGCAGACCTGCGGTCGCTGTCGCTGGAGATCGGGGTCATCAAGTGAGCGACCGGATCGTTGGCCTTGGGCTGATGATCCTGGCGGCCTGGTACGGGTGGTCGGCCGGCTTCTATGAGGCCGACTTCTCCGATCCGGTCGGGCCGGCGGTCTTTCCGCAGGTGCTGGCGGCGATGATCGCCGCGCTCGGCCTGTGGCTGGTCTTCCGGCCCGACCCGGAACCGCGCTGGGACGGTGGCATGGTGCTGGTGGTGCAGGGGGCGTCGGTCGTCCTGATGCTGGCCTACGCCCTGCTGCTGGTGCCGGTCGGCTTCGTCGTCGCGACATCGGTCCTGGCCGGGCTGCTGGCGGCGATGCTGGGCGCGCGGCCGGTGCCGGCCGCGGCGTCCGGCGTGGCCGTCAGCGTCTGCTGCTACGTGCTGTTCACCTACGGGCTCGAACTGGCGCTGCCGGCCGGCAAGCTGTTCGCGGGAAGCTGAGGCGGGCCATGGACATCCTTACCTCACTGGGCGGGGGCTTCGGCGTCGCCCTCCAGCCGATGAACCTCGTGCTGGCCTTGATCGGCTGCTTCCTCGGCACGGTGATCGGGGCCTTGCCGGGCATCGGCCCGGTGAACGGCATCGCCATCCTGATCCCGCTCGCCTTCAGCATGAAGCTGGCGCCGGTCGAGGCGATGATCCTGCTGACCAGCGTCTATTACGGCACCATGTTCGGGGGCCGCATCTCCAGCATCCTGCTCAACATTCCGGGCGACGCGCCCGCCGTGATGACGTGCCTGGACGGCTACCCGATGGCGCTCAAGGGCAAGGCGGCCGACGCCCTCGCCATCTCGGCCATCTCGTCCTTCGTCGGCGGCACGCTGGCCACCATCGGCCTCACCATCTGCGCGCCGCTGCTGGCCAAGGCCGCCATCTATTTCGGCCCGCCCGAATATTTCGCCCTCTTCGTGCTGGCAGTGGTCGCCGTCGGCGGCGTCGGCGGCGCCAACCCGGCCAAGACGCTGATCGCCGGCCTGGTCGGCCTGGCGCTCGCCACCGTGGGCCTCGATCCCGCCAGCGGGCAGCCGCGCTTCACCTTCGACAGCTACGAGCTCTATGACGGCATCGACTTCGTGGTCGCCGCCATCGGCCTGTTCGCGATCAGCGAATTCCTGATGTTCCTGGCCGACAAGGATGGCGGGCAGGCCAAGCGCCTGCCGGTCGGGCAGATCCGCTCGTCCTTCCGCGACCTGATCTTTCCGGCCGCGACCCTGCGGGCGAGCGCGCTTGGCTTCGTCATCGGCGTGCTGCCGGGGGCGGGTGCCACGATGGCCAGCTTCCTCGGCTACACGCTGGAAAAGAAGATCTCCGACAAGGACGGCACCTTCGGCAAGGGCGACCCGCGCGGCGTGGCCGCACCGGAGGCGGCCGACAACGCGGCCGCCGGCGGCAACCTGGTGCCGATGCTGACGCTGGGCATCCCCGGCAGCGGCGCCACGGCGATCATGCTGGGCATGCTGGTCACGCTGAACATCCAGCCGGGGCCGCTGCTGTTCGAGCGCCAGCCAGACCTCATCTGGGGCCTGGTGGCCGCCCTCTATGTCAGCAACTTCATGCTGCTGGTGCTGAACATCCCGCTGGTCGGCATCTTCGCGCGCCTGCTGACGATCCCCACCCGCTACCTGATGCCGATCGTCGTCGTCATCAGTTATGTCGGTGTCTATTCGATCAGCAACAGCGCCTTCGACCTGCTGCTCATGACCGGCTTCGGCATCCTCGGCTTCGGCATGCGCAAGATGGGGTTCTCGATGATCCCGCTGATCCTGGGCATGCTGCTGGGCGGGCCGATGGAACAGAACCTGCGCCGCGCCATGCAGGCCAGCGGCGGCGACTGGGCGATCCTGCTGCAAAGCCCGCTGTCGATCGGCCTGCACCTGGTCACCATCGGCATGGTCGCCGCCGCCATCATCTACGAGCTTCGCCGCCGCCGCAGCGGCGCACCACGTCCTGTCGTCGAGTGAGGTAGACCCATGTCCGACCTGCCGAAATCGGTCCATATCCTGGAAGTGGGGCCGCGCGATGGCCTCCAGATCGAGCCCAACTTCGTGCCGACCGCCGACAAGATCCGTATGATCGAGGCGCTGGCCGACGCCGGCCTGCCCGAGATCGAGGCGGGGTCCTTCGTCAATCCCCGCGCCGTGCCGCAGATGGCCGATGGCGACGAGGTCTTCGCCGGCATCCGCAAAAAGGAGGGCGTCGCCTACCGCGCCTTGTGGCTGAACGCCCGCGGGCTGGAGCGCGCGATCGCCAATGGCCATGTCGACGTCAACGGCAAGCTGACGATGACGTGCAGCGAGACCTTCATCCGCCGCAACACCAATCGCAGCATCGACGACACCCTGGCCGAGATGCCGGAGTGGATCGCCCGCTACAAGGCGGCCGGTGTCGAGGTGCGCACGCTCGGCCTGATGGCGGCCTTCGGCTGCAATTTCGAGGGCTACATCCCGGAGGCCAAGGTGGTCGAGCTGATCGCCCGGGCCGAGGCGGTGATGGCCGACCATGACTGCAAGCTGAAGACCCTCAACCTAGCCGACACCATGGGCTGGGCCTCGCCCATGCAAGTGAAGCGCCTGGTCGGCCTCATCCGCGACCGCTGGCCCGAACTGCGCATCAAGCTGCACCTGCACGACACCCGCGGCCAGGCCGTCGCCAATGCGGTGGCGGCGATGGAGATGGGCGTCACCCACTTCGACGCCTCGGTCGGCGGCCTGGGGGGCTGCCCGTTCGCCGGCCACAAGGGGGCGGCCGGCAACGTCTCGACCGAGGATCTGGTCTTCTCCTGCCACGAAATGGGGATCGAGACCGGCATCGACCTCGACGCCCTGGTCGAGGTCGCCCGCATGGCCGAAGGGTTCGTCGGCCACGAGCTGCCGGGCAAGGTGATGAAGGGCGGGACCCTGAACCGCTACAAGACCCAGCACTGACGGGCAGGGCCGTCCGGCGGGCGGCGGCCTATGCCGTCACCAGCCGGACGGCCCCGGCCGCCATCGGCTCGGCCAGGGCCGCCGGCGGCGCCCGGTCGGTGACCAGGCAAGAGAAGGCATCGAGCCCGGCCACGGCCACCAGTGCCGTGCGGGTGAACTTGTCGGCGGTGCCGACGGCGACGGCGGCGTGGCTGCGGGCGATGGCGACCTGCTTGACCGCCACCTTGGCCAGGTCGAAATCCATCAGCGTGCCGTCCGGCTCGCAGCCCGAGAAGCCGACGAAGGCCCAGTCGAAGCGGAAACGGGCGATGGCGGCAGTGGTGGCGTCGCCGGTCAGCGAGCCGTCGGCGCCGCGCACGAGGCCGCCCAGCACGAACAGCTCCGGCCCATCGGCCGCGTCGGCCAGCAGGGTGGCGGCGGGCAGCGAGCAGGTGAAGACGCGCAAGGCCCGCCGCCCCCGCAGCGCGCGGGCGATGGCCTCCACGGTCGTGCCGACATCCAGGAACACCGAGGCGCCGTCCTGAACCAGGGCGGCCGCGGCCCGGCCGATCCGTTCCTTGGCGTCGGGGGCGACGGCGCGTTTCTCGGCATAGGGCAGGCGGCCATGCGCCTCCGGCAGGCCGGCGCCGCCATGGAAGCGGCGCACCGCGCCCTCGCCATCTAGATGTACGATGTCGCGCCGCACGGTCTGCGCCGACACGCCGAACTGCCGCGCCAGCACCTCGATGGTGGCGAAGCCCTGCTCCTGCACGATCGCCAGGATCGCCTGCCGGCGTTGGCCGACCTCGTCCTCTGGCGGGCTGGAAAAAGCCGTTTGCGTGTTCATGGATGTAAGATAGTTTACATCCCAATGATGTCGCCAGCGCTAACGCAGCCGGCGTCGCGGGAGGGGACGGGTCGAATGCCAGGAACGCTGCTCTGGTCCGCGATGGACCGGTCGCTCCATCGCTATGGTGCCCGCTTCGACGGCTGGGCGCTGGCCTGGGCGCCGGCTGCCGTGCCGGCCCCCGTTCCACCCGACGCGCAGCCGGTGTCGGCGACGACCGGCTTGGAATATGTGCTGCGCGGCCGGGCGCGGCGTGTGCCGGTCGGCATCATCGGCCCGCGCGAGGCGACGCCGGCACAACTCGCCCTGGCCGAGGCGCTGGGCGCCCGCCTGGGCGAGATCGGCCTGCAACTGCTGTGCGGCGGGCGTGGCGGCGTGATGGAAGCCGCCTGCAAGGGCAATCTGGAAGCGGGCGGCAGCCCGATCGGCCTGCTGCCCGACACTGAATGGGACGCCGCCAACCCCTACGTCGCCATCCCCATCGCGACCGGCATCGGCCAGGCGCGCAATGCGCTGATCGCGCGCGCCTGCCTCGTGCTGGTAGCGGTCGGCGGCGGCTACGGCACTTTGTCGGAGATGGCGTTCGGCCTGCATTTCGATCGCCTTGTGCTGACCCTGGACAAGGCCCCGGCGGTGGACGGCGCGGTCGCCTGCGCCTCGGTCGACGAGGCCATGGACCGGATCGCGGACCATCTGCTGCGACCAGCGGTGTCGGTGTCATAAAACGATCATCGGCCGCCCGTATGGTCGAATTCGGTCGCAACTAGAAGGGGGAGGGGGAAGCATGGCGTTCGTCACCGTTTTCTACCTCCTGTTCCTGTTCGCGCCGATGGTGCTGCTGCTGGTCGGGTCGTTCGGGCAGAGCTGGACCAACACGCTGCTGCCGACCGGCTTCACCGGCCGCTGGTATGTCGAGGTGGCGACCGACCCCAGCTTCCGGCGCGCCTTCGTCACCAGCCTCCAGGTGGTGGGCCTCACCTGCGTCCTCAACGTCCTGATCGGCCTGCCCCTGGCCTACGCCATCCAGTCGGCCGCCCGCAGCGGCGTGCGGGTCGCGGCCCGCCTGCTCACGCTCTTGCCGATAGCGGTGCCCGACCTGGTGCTGGCCTTCGGCTTCATCCTGGTCTTCTCGTCCGACACCTTGCCCTGGCTCGGCAGCTTCTGGCTGCTGGTGGCGGGCCATGTCGTGCTGACCCTGCCCTATACGGTGAACACGCTGGCGGCCGACATGCAGCAGCTTGGCCTGGCCGAGTACGAGCAGGCCGCCGCCACGCTGGGTGCGCCCTTCCTGGCGCGCTTCCGCGACGTGGTGCTGCCGATGGTGGCGACCAGCCTCCTGTCGGCGATGCTGACGGTGGCGGCCCTGTCGATCGGCGAATTCCAGCTCTCCAACCTGGTCGCGGGCTTCCTGTCGCGCACCTATCCCGTCGTCCTGCTCCAGGCGTTCTACGGCGCCACGGGCTTTGCCTGTGCTGCCACCGTCGTCCTGCTGGTGCTGGCGGTCACGGCCTCGGTGCTGAGCAGCGCCACGGCGCGACTGGCGAGGGCGCGATGAGCAAGGCGGCACTTTCCTACACCGGCGTCGGCTACCGCTATCCCGGCAGCGAGGCCGGCGTGTTCGACATCGACCTGGAGATCGGCGAGGGCGAACTGGTCGCCGTCATTGGCGCGTCCGGTTCGGGCAAGACGACGCTGTTGAAGCTGCTGGCGGGCTTCGCCCGGCCGGATGCCGGGCAGATCCGCATCAACGGTGCCGACGTCAGCCTGCTGGCGCCGGAGGCGCGCCGCCTGGGCGTGGTCTTTCAGTCCTATGCGCTCTTTCCCCATATGACCGCGCTCGACAATGTCGCCTATCCCCTGAAGGTGCGCGGCCTGGGGCGGACGGAACGGCGGCGCCAGGCGGCCGACGCCCTGGCGCGGGTCGGGCTGGGCGACCGCACCGGGCATCATCCGGCCCAGCTATCCGGCGGGCAGCAGCAGCGTGTCGCGCTGGCCCGGGCACTGGTGTTCCGTCCGCACGGCCTGCTGCTCGACGAGCCGCTGTCGGCGCTCGATCCGGGCCTGCGGGTGGAGATGCGCGACGAGATCCTGCGCGTCCAGCGCGACGCCGGCATCGCCACCCTGCTCGTCACCCACGACCAGGAGGAGGCGCTGTCGATCGCCGACCGCGTCTGCGTCATGCGCCAGGGACGCCTGATCCAGGTGGCGAGCCCGCGCGAGCTCTACGACAGACCGGCCGACGCGCTGGTCGCTGCCTTCGTCGGCCAGTCGAACCTGTGGCCGGCCGTCGTCGCCGGCCCGGGCCGCGTCCGCGCCGCCATCGGCGACCTTCCCTGCGACACCGCCGGCCTGGCGCCGGGCACGGCCGTCACCGTCCTGGTGCGGCCCGAGCGCGTGCTGCCGGCGCCCGATCCGGGGCCGTCGCCACCGCCCGGCACCTTTGCCGGCCGCATCCTTTCCGACCGGTTCCTGGGGCCGGTGCGCCGGGTCGATCTTGCCGTGGCGGACGGGGTCGTCCGGCTCGAGACCCATTCCCAGGATGCCATCGCGGCCGTGCATGTCCCGCCCGCCGCGGTCCGGCTGCTGCCCGCCGCTGCCCCCACCCACGCCCCCACCAACGGAGGAACGACGTGACCATGAAGAAGCGGATGTTCGCGGCGGCCGTCGCCGCCGGCCTGGCGCTCTCGCCCGCGGCACAGGCATTCGAGGGTGCCGAGCTCTATGCCGGCGAGCGCACCCTCTATGAGGCCGCCCAGAAGGAGGGGATCGTCGTCTCCTTCGACACCGGCCCGACCTGGGCCAACTGGGCCGCGCAGTTCAAGGCGTTCCAGAAGCGCTATCCCGGCATCGAGATGGTCTACAACGACCTGGGCTCGGCCGCGACCGTGGTGGCGCTCGACAAGGCGCGCAACCGCCCGCAGGCCGACACGGCCTACTATTTCGCGGCCTCTGCCCTCGATGCCGCGGCCAAGGGCTTGGTGGCCGACTTCCAGCCGGTGAACTTCGCCAAGCTGCCGGCCGCCTTCCGCCATGACAGCGGCCAGTGGTTCACCATCCACACCCTCAACGTCGCCTTCCTGGTCAACACCAAGCTGGTGAAGACGGTGCCGACCGGCTGGGCCGACCTGCTGAAGCCCGAATACAAGAACGCCGTGGTGTACCTCGACCCGCGCTCGACGGGCCAGGGCCAGGTCGTGGCCTTCGCGGCTGCCTTCGCCAATGGCGGCGACATGGACAACGTCACCCCCGGCATCGACTATCTGGGCCAGCTCTCCAAGGCCGGCAACGTGCTGCGCACCGTCGGCACCACGCCCTATGCGCAGTTCCTGAAGGGCGAGATCCCGATCTGGATCGGTTACGAGAATGACGGGTTGAAGGCCAAGTTCCTGGACGGCATGGGTGACAACATCGCTGTCGTCATGCCCAAGGAGGCGTCGGCCGCCGCCCCCTACGCGATCAGCCTGGTGAAGGGGGCGCGCAACCCCAATGCCGGCAAGCTGTGGCTCAACTACATCATGACCGAGGAGGGGCAGGGCATCTTCGCCGAGGGCTTCGTGCGGCCGGCGGTGCCGGGCGTGAAGCTGCCCGACAGCGTCGCCGACAAGCTGCCGCCGGCACCCCAGCTGAAGCCGATCGACATCGCCAAGGCGACCGCCAAGAAGGCCGAGATCGAGACCGGCTGGGCCAAGGCCGTGCTGGGCCGCTGAGGCCTCGGGCACAGGCTTCCACCGATGACGCCGCACGTCCCCCGGCCGCTGCTGCTGGCCTTTCTGCTGCCGGGGGTCGTGCTGTTCACCGTGTTCTTCCTGCTACCGCTGTCGCTGATCCTGGCCGAGGCCGGGTCGGACGGCGGCGTCGCCTTCATGGCCCTGCTGTCGGACCCGGTGTTCTGGAACGGCCTGGGCGGCAGCCTGCTGCTGGGCACCGTGGCACCGGCCTTCTCGCTGGTGGTGGGCTTCGTGCTGGCAGCGGCCCTGGCCCGCATGTCGCCCGCCCGGCGCACGGCCGCCCTCTTCGCGATCTCGCTGCCGCTCACCTTCTCGGGCCTGATCGTCGCCTATGGCTTCATCCTGCTGCTGGGCCGCGCGGGCTTCCTGACCCAGCTCCTGGCCATGGTCGGCTTCGACCCGGCCGTGGTCGGTGGCCTCATCTTCAGCCCGGCCGGGCTGGGCCTTGCCTATTCCTACTACCTGATCCCGCGGGTCGTGCTGGTGGTGCTGCCGGCCCTGCGCAACTTCGATCCGGCCCAGCTCGCCGCTGCCCGCTCGCTGGGTGCAGGGCGTTTCCGCACGGTCGTGGAAATCCTGCTGCCGCAGATCGTGCCCAGCCTGCTGGCGGCCTATTGCCTGACGGCGGCGGTCGCCATCGGCGCCTACGGCACGGCGCTGGCGCTGGCCGGGACGCAGGTGAACATCCTGCCGCTGCTGCTTTACAGCAAGGTGTCGGAGACAGGCACGGACCTGCCGGCGGCGGCCGCCATCTCGATCGTGCTGGTGGCGCTGTGCAGCCTGGTCATTGTGCTGGGCGAGGCGCTGTCGGGCCGGCGGCGGCCCTCACATTAGTCTAGGGGGCCGCCGCAGCGGCACCGGACTACGCCAGGTGGCACGCCGCCCGCTGGCCGGGGGCGATTTCGCGCAGCAGCGGCACCTCGACCCGGCAGCGGGCTTCGGCGATGGGGCAGCGGTCGGCGAAGGCGCAGCCGGGGGGCAGGTGGGTCTGGCTCGGCACGCCGCCTTGCAGGCGCGGGCGCCGGCGGCGGCGGTTGGCGGCGGCCGCGTTGGGCACGGCCGCGCGCAGGGCCTGGGTGTAGGGGTGGGCCGGGCGCTCGAACAGCAGCGAGGCCGGGCCTTCCTCGACGATGCGGCCCAGATACATGACCGCCACCTGGCGGCAGACATAGTCGACCACGCCCAGGTCGTGGCTGATCAGCATGTAGGCCAGGCCGTACTGTTCCTGCAGGTCCTTCAGCAGGTTCAGCACTTGCGCCTGGACCGAGACGTCGAGCGCCGAGACGGGCTCGTCCAGCACGATCAGCGCCGGACGGGTGACGAGCGCCCGGGCGATGGCGATGCGCTGGCGCTGCCCGCCCGAGAATTCGTGCGGGTACTTGCCGGTGTCGGCCGGGCGCAGGCCCACGGCGCGCAGCACCTCCTCCACCCGCTGCGCCCGGTCGCCGGCGCGCTCCAGCGCGTCCAGCGGCTCGGCCACGATGCGGCCCACCGTGTGGCGCGGGTTGAGCGAGCCGTAGGGGTCCTGGAAGACCATCTGGAAGGCGCGGCGCAGGCGCTTCAGGGTGGGGGCGTCGACGGCGGCCAGGTCCTCGCCGCGGATCTCGACCGAGCCGGCGCTGGGCGCCTCCAGCCCCATGGCCAGGCGCGCCAGGGTCGACTTGCCGCAGCCGGACTCGCCGACGATGCCCAGGCTGTCGCGCTCGGGGATGACGATGTCGACGCCGTTCACCGCGTGGACGGCCTCGCGCGGGCCGAACAGGGTGCGCCGCGGCAGCGGGTAGCGCCGGTGCAGGCCGGCGGTCCGCAGCACGGGTGGGCCGGCCGGATCGTCCGGAGGCATCATGGGATGCTCCTTCTTCGCGCCTCGTCCAGGCGGATGCAGCGTGCCCGATGGCCGGGGCCCACGGCAAGTGGCGGCGGCGGTGCCGCGCGGCAGGCGCCGGCCGCGATCGGGCAGCGATCGACGAAGGTGCAGGCGGCCGGCAGGTCTGCCAGGTCGGGCACGGTGCCGGGGATGGGCTCCAGCCGGGCGCGGCGCGCCAGGCCGATCTGCGGCAGGGCGGCGAACAGCCCCTGGCTGTAGGGGTGGGCGCGATACTGGAACAGGGCCTCGGTCCCGGCCTCCTCGACGCCGGCGCCGCCATACATGACGATGACCCGGTCGACCGTCTCGGCGATCACGCCCAGGTCGTGGGTGATGAGGATGAGGCCCATGCCGCGCTCGTCCACCAGCTCGATGACGAGGTCGAGGATCTGGCCCTGGATGGTGACGTCGAGTGCGGTCGTCGGCTCGTCGGCCACCAGCAGGTCGGGCTCGCAGGCGAGCGCCATGGCGATCATCGCGCGTTGCCGTTGGCCGCCCGACAGCATGTGCGGCGGGGCGTGCGCGCGCTCGCCCGCGTTGGGCAGGCCGACCCGGTCCAGCAGGCGCACGGCCTCGCGCTCGGCATCGGCCCGGCTGGCGCCGCGATGCAGGCGCAGCGGCTCGGCCACCTGCCGGCCGATCGGCTGCAAGGGGTTCAGCGCCGTCATCGGCTCCTGGAAGATCATGGCGATGCGGTTGCCGCGGATGCGGCAGAGGTCGGCCTCGTCCATGGTCAGCAGCTCCTGGCCATCAAGCGCCACCCGGCCGGAGGCGCGCGCGCCGTCGGGCAACAGGCCCATCAGCGCCAGCGCCGTCATCGACTTGCCGCAGCCGGACTCGCCGACCAGCCCCAGCGTCTGCCCGCGGTCGAGCGAGAAGGACAGGTCGCGCACCGCCCGCGCCCAGCCGTTGCGGGTGGGCAGGGCGACCGTCAGGTCCTCGACCTCGAGCAGGGTCATCGCCGGACCATCATCGCTTGCGCGCCAGGCGGGGGTCGATCAGGTCGCGCAGCCCGTCGCCCAGCAGGTTGAGGCCCAGCACGGCGACCGCAATGGCGATGCCCGGGAAGACCGCCAGATAGGGGGCGTCGTACATGAAGGTCTGCGCGTCGTTCAGCATCCGGCCCCAGCTCGGCAAGGGTGGCTGGGTGCCCAGCCCGAGATAGGAGAGGCCGGCTTCCGCCAGGATGGCGAGCGCGAACGCAATCGTCGCCTGGACGATGATGATGCTGAGGATGTTGGGCAGCACATGCTCGATCGTGATGCGCGTCGTGCCCTTGCCCGCCGCGCGCGCGGCCAGGATGAAGTCGCGCGCCCAGATCGAGCTGGCCGCACCCCGCGCCAGCCGGGCGAAGACGGGCACGTTGAAGATGCCGATGGCCAGGATCGAGTTGACCGTGCCCGGCCCCAGCAGGGCGGTGATCATGATGGCCGACAGGATGGCGGGGAAGGCGAAGGTGAAGTCCGAGAAGCGCATCACGAGCTCCTCGATCCAGCCGCGCCGGGCGGCTGCCAGCAGGCCCAGCGTCGTGCCGACCGAGCAGCCGATGGCCACCGCGACGACGCCGACCGCGATCGAGTTGCGCGCCCCCACCATGATCATCGACAGGATGTCGCGGCCGAAATGGTCGGTGCCGAAAAGGTGGTCGGCCGAGGGCGGGCGCAGCTTGCGTGGCACCGCCAGTTCGATCGCCGAATAGGGCGTCCAGACATAGGAGACGGCGGCGGCCAGGACCACCAGCCCGGTCAGGAATGCGCCGATGGCGAAGCTGCGGTGGCGGAAGGCCCGGCGGATGGTGCCGGGCCGCTGCATGGCCGTGTCGCTCATCGCCGGCTCCGCAGGCGGGGGTCGATGACGGCATAGAGCACGTCGACCAGGAAGTTCACCACCACCACCAGGGCTGCGATCAGCACCACCACGTCCTTCACCACGATCAGGTCGCGCTGGGTGATCGCCTGGAACACCAGCCGGCCGACGCCGGGCAGGTAGAACACGTTCTCGATGATGATGGTGCCGGTCAGCAGGTTGGCGAATTGCAGGCCCATGATGGTGACCACGGGGATCAGCGCGTTGCGCAGGACATGGCGCCACAGCGCCTGGCGCCGGGACAGGCCCTTGGCGCGCGCGGTGCGCACGAAATCCTCGCGCAGCACTTCCAGCACGGCCGAACGGGTGACGCGGGCCAGGATGGCGGCCTGCACGATGGCCAGCGAGATGGCGGGCAGCAGCAGCGACTGCAGGGCCGGGAGGATGCCCGCCCCCCAGCCGGGGAAGCCGCCGGCCGAGAACCAGCCGAGATGGACCGAGAAATAGAGGATCAGCAGGATCGCGAACCAGAAGTTGGGAATGGCGATGCCGAGCTGGCCGAATGCCATGACGCCCCAGTCGCCCGGCCGGCCGTGATGGCTGGCGGCATAAAGGCCGAGGCTGAGCGCCAGCACCACCGTCAGCGCCATGGCGATCAGGGCCAGCGGGATGGTCAGCACCAGCCGCTCGGCGATCAGCTCCGACACCGGGACCGAATAGGTGTAGCTGATGCCGAGGTCGCCGGTCGCCAGCCCCACCACCCAGGCGAGGTAGCGCTCGACCGGCGGGCGGTCGAGCCCCAGCTTGCGGCGCAGCGCCTCGACCGTGTCGGGCTGCGCGTCGACCCCCAGCATCACCTGGGCGGGGTCACCCGGCAGCACCTCCAGGACGAGGAACACGACGAGCGACGCCGCCAGCAGGGTCCCGATCAGGGTCCCGAATCGTCGCAGGAGGAAGAGGGTCATTCGCTCAAGGGGCTAAGGCCGCCGGGGCCGGCCGTCAAGCAATCGGGCGCGCTTTCCGCCAGCAGATCCAGCCCCCGCTTTCCGCGGGCGCCGGTGCCGCGATGGCGCGGCGCCCGAGGAAGTGGTCGAGGGCGTCCCGGCCGGCCGTTTCGACCAGGATGATGCCGCCTTCGGGCATGCGGTCGAAGAGGAAGGGCAGGATGCGCGCGGCCACTTCGCTGCCGCCGCCGATGGCCAGGAGGGCGATGCGATGGACCGGGGCAAGCGGCAGGCTGTCGCCATAGGCGCCGGCCAGCAGGCTGACGCGGTCGTCCATCGCGTGGAACCGTTCCAGGCATTGGCGTGCGTCCGCCTCCGGCCCCTCCGTCGCGATCCAGGAGCGGCCGGTGGTGTCGGCGCTGCGGCGCAGGCCGGCCAGCATGGCACCGATGATGGCCGCGTCCGTTCCAGCGGCGACGAAGTCGCCCGCGAGGGTGCCGTCCAGGGCGCCGCCGGCAGCCAGCCGCAGGCCACCCAGATCGTGGCCGGGTGCGGCTTCGCCAAGCCAGGCCGCCAGCAGGTCAAGATAGCGGTCGTCCCCGGCCGAGCCGAGCGGAGCGCGCGCCAGCGCGGGCCGGGCCAGTTCGGGAAACCGCTCCAGATGGGGGTGGGCGGCGGCATCGCCGGCGGCCCGGTCGGCATCGGTCAGCGGCCGCTTGCGCAACTGCACCCGCACCTCGTCGACGGCGCGCGGCCGGGCGCGCAGCTCGTCCTCGGTGGCGCCGCCCTTCAGCAGGCTCTGGCCGAGCCGGCTGAGCACGAGCTGCTGGTCGACCAGGTCGAAGCGCGCCTCGGTCCAGCCGATCTGCCAGAACCACTCCGTGTAGTAGAGCCAGCTCCGCTCGTTGAAGCCGCGCAGGTGCGTCGGGTCCTGCCAGGCGCCATAGGACAGGTCGTAGGGCACGGCGATGGCCATGATGCCGCCATCCTGCAGCAGCGCCAGGCAGTTCGTCATCAGCCCGACCAAGTCCGGCACATGCTCCAGGACGTGCGAGGCCGTGATGTGGTCGAAGGCGCCGGCCGCCAGCTCGACGGTGCCGAAGCGATGGGTGGCAAAGCGCATGCCGACCAGGTCGCGCCGGCTCAGGTCGGCCAGGATGTCGGGGCCGGCGGCGGGAGAGATGTCGATGTTGATCGACGCCTCGTCCCACAGCCGGCCGCTGCCGATGTTGAGCCGGGTCGGGGTCGCGACCGGCGACGGCGTGTCGGTCATCAGTTGGCCCAGCTCCACTGCCACAGCTCGGTCTGCACGATCGGCTCGTTCTGGCCATAGCCGCGCAGGCCGCTGGCATAGACGCCCGTCTTGGCAAGCTGGAACAGGAAGCCGTGGACGGCATCCTCCGAGATCATGCGCTGCGCCTGGCCGTAGAGGTCGTAGAGCTTGGGCGTGTCGACCTCGACGTCGATCCGCTTCATCAGCGCGTCCAGGTCCTTGTTCTGGTAGCCGTAGTAGTAGTTCGGCCCGCGCACGTAATTGTCCATGTCGTAGGGCGAGGTGTGCGCCACGATCGTCATGTCGTAGTTGCGCTGCTTGTAGACGATGTCGAGCCACTGCGCCCACTCGATGGGCTCGATCTTCACCCGAATGCCGGCCTGGCCCAACTGGGCGGCCAGCACCTCGGCGCCGCGCCGGGCATAGGGGAAGGGCGGCGGCTTCACCGTCGTCTCGAAGCCGTTGGGCAGGCCCGCCTCGGCCAGCAGCGCCTTCGCCTTGGCGATGTCATGCGGATAGCGGCCGGTCAGGTCGACATAGGCGGGGTGATGCGGCGGGAAATGAGCACCGATCGGCGTGCCATAGCCGAACATCGCCCCGTCGATCAGCGCCTTGCGGTCGATCGCATGGTTGATGGCGCGGCGGACGCGGACATCGTCGAAGGGCTTGCGGGAATTGTTGAGGGCCAGGATGACCTCGCCCTCGGTCGTGCCGATCACGACCTTGAAGCGCTGGTCCCGCTGGAAGCGACCCAGGCTTTCGGGCGCGCCGATCAGGGGGAAGGCGTCGACGTCGCCGGCCAGCAGGGCTGCCACCTGGGCGGACGGGTCGGGAATGAACTTGAAGACCGCCTCGCGCATCTTGATGCGGCCGACATGGCGATAGTCCGGATAGCGCTCCAGCACCACGCGGTCGCCCTTCACCCATTCCTTGAAGCGGAAGGGGCCGCTGCCGACCGGGCGGATGCGGTTCTGATCCACCGTCTCAGTCGCCGTGATCGAGGCATCGCCGGACGCCATCGAGAAGAGGAAGATGCTGGTCGGCTGCTTCAGGCGGATCACGACGGTGCGCGCATCCGGCGCCTCGACCGCCTCGATCGGCTGGAACACCTTCTTGGACGGGTTGATGCTGTCCCCGGCCATGGCGCGCGCGAAGGTGAGGCGCACATCCTCCGACGTCAGCGCCCGGCCATTGTGGAACGTCGCCTTCTCGGGCAGGCGAAAGGTGAAGACCCGGCCATCGGCGGATATCGTCCAGCTCTCGGCCAGCCCCGGGGTGACGCCGCCACGATCGTCGATCAGGGTCAGGCTCTCGAAGACGTTGCCGGAAACGATGCTGTCGATGGCGGCCGCGGCATTGATCGTGGGATCGAGGACCGGCGGTTCGGCCTGCATGCCGACGACGACGCGGTCCTTGGCGGCGGCCGGTGCGGGCGAGAAGGCGACGGCCAGGGCAAGGCCGAGCACGGCCGGGACGAAGTACGGGCGCATGGGCGATCCTCTGAGAGGCAGGTCGGGCAACAGTTTGTTCGGGCGGCACGCTATCACGACCGCCCGCGCCGCGGCGTGACAAGATCGCCGGCCGCGGCTATCGAAGGCGCCCATGCGCTTCTTCTTCTACGGCACCCTGCTCGACGCGGACCTGCGCCGCACCTTGTGCGGCCCGGCCGCGGACGCCTGGACCCTGGCGCGGGCGGAACTGGCCGGCTATCGCCGTGGCCGCAGCCGTGGGCGCACCTACCCGTTCCTGGTGGCCGACCCAGCCGGCGTGGTGGCGGGCGTGGTGGCCGACGGGCTCGATGCGACCGCGGCCGCCATCCTCA
This sequence comes from Stella humosa, assembly GCF_006738645.1. GTDB lineage: Bacteria > Pseudomonadota > Alphaproteobacteria > ATCC43930 > Allostellaceae > Allostella > Allostella humosa. The sequence continues at coordinate 1,169,827 of NZ_AP019700.1, forward strand.
CGCTCTATGAAGGCAGCGGCTATCGGCTGGCGCGGCTGGCGCCCGCGGGTGCCGACGGGCCGGTCGATTCCTGGGTGTTCCTGCCGCGGCGCCGGGTGGTGGCTGACCTGTCCTGGATGCTTGACGACTGGGTTGTACGCCACAAGGCGCCGACGCTGCTGCGGATCGCAGCCTGGCGGGCGGCCTTGCCGGCAGCCGAATTGGCGCAGGCGGAACTGCGCTGGCGTGGGCGCGGCCAGACAGGAGGCCCGGCCGCGTAGCGTGACGGTCAGTCGATCCGCGCGAAGGAGGACGCGCCGGGCGGCACGATCGCGCAGGGGAAGGTGCGTTCGCCCAGCAGGCGGCATACTGCGCGTGCGTCGCGCTCCTCCAGCCCGACGAAGCGGGCGCGGAACAGCCGGTCGTCCTGCGCCATCACCGAGGACGCGCTGTCGCGCAGCTTGATCGCCTTCTTCTGGGCAAGCTTCAGAGCGCGGGCGGCGGCGTCGCGGCTGGCATAGGCGCCGACCTGCACCGACCAGCCGTCGCCGCCATCCTCGCGCCACCCGGCGGCCTGGGCGATGCGGCCGGCGGCGTCGTTGCTGACGACGACGAGACGCAGCGGCTCCGACCGGCCCAGCACCGGCAACGTACCGAGCGAACGAACGGTACTGGCCGTCGATGGGCTGGAGGTGGACGGGTTGGATGGCGGCGGGCTGGCAGACGCCATCGCGGCGGATATGTTCGCCGGAAGCTGGAGCGTGTGGGGAGGGGGCGCGACCGGGCTCGGCGTCGGCAGGATCGGCGTGATGGCCACGGCCGGGCTGGCCAGGGCGGCCATCACCGGTGACGGCGGCGGCAGGACGGGGACCACCTGGGGCGCCGACAAGGCGCTATGCAGCACCGGCGGCGTGGGGGCCGGCTGCGGGATGACAGCCGGTGCTGCCGCCAGCACGGGTGCCGTCGTCAGGGTCGTGTCGCGCAGTTCCGGCATGCTGGGCGGCAGGACTGCGATCCGCGGCTCGGACCGGCGGCTCGGCGCCTTCTGGAAGCCGGCATCGAGCAGATCGGCCATGCGCAGGTCGCGGGCCGAGGCGGAGTTGCCGCCCATCACCACGCCGATCAGGCGGCGGCCGTTGCGCTCGGCCGAGGCGACCAGATTGAAACCGGACGCATTGACGAAGCCGGTCTTGATCCCGTCCAGCCCGTCGAACTGGTCGAGCAAGCGGTTGTGGTTATGGTAGAAATTGCCGCGAAAGGTGAAGCCGCGGGTGGCGAACAGGGGATAGTATTTCGGGTGGTCGCGCAGCAGCGCGCGGGCCAGCACCGTGAAGTCGCGCGCCGTCGTGATCTGGCGCGGATCGGGCAGGCCGGAGGCGTTGCGGAAGGTCGTGCTGGTCATCCCCAGGCGGCGCGCGCGCACCGTCATCATCTGGGCGAAGGCACTTTCGGAGCCCGACATCGTCTCGGCGATGACGGTGGCGGCGTTGTTGGCCGACTTGGTGATGAGGCCGAGGACCGCCTCCTCGACCGTGATCGTCATGCCGGGGCGCAGCGGCAGGCCCCAGGGCACGGTCGAAGCGAAGGTCGATACCGGCATCGACTGGTTCATCGACAGGCGGCCGCGTTCGAGCGCCTCGAACACCAGGTAGAGCGTCATCATCTTGGTGATCGACGCCGGGTGGCGCGGCGCGTCGGCATTCGCCTCGTGCAGGACTTCGCCCGTGCGGGCGTCCAGCACGATCGCGGCATAGCGTTCCCGCACCGGCTTGGTCGCCTTGCGGCGCGGTGCCGCTTCTGCCTGGACGGTCACCAGCGTGATCGCTGCCGCCAAGAAAAGAGCCCCTACGCGTCCCCAGATCGCCACGATCCGATGCCCCCCGCGCACCATCGTTCCGTCGATCACGATTCCTTAACGTCTTCCTCACCACGAGTCTACGCACACATGGCGATACCCGTGATATTGATGGCTTTTCCTGGTTCTCGCGCGACCGGGTCTTGTAGTGGCCCAAGGTGGATCCGGCGGTGAAGCGCCCACAGACGGACGACTCGATCCTGGCCGCGGCCGAGCGGCTGCACCGCGCCGGCCGCCTGGACGAGGCCGCTGCGGCCTACCGTGCGGTCCTGGGCGCGCGGCCCGCCCATGCCGTGGCCTGGCATCGGCTGGGCATCGTTGCCCTGCAGGCAGGGCAGCCGGCCGCCGCCCTGGCGCCGCTTGGCCGGGCGATCGAACTGGCGCCGCGCGATGGCGCAATGCGCCACGATCTGGGCCACGCCCTGGCCGGCCTCGGCCGGCTGGAGGACGCGGCCGCGGCCTGGGCGGAGGCGGGGCGGCTGGCGCCGCGCATGGCGTCCGCCCATGCCAACCGCGGCACGGCGCTGGCGGCGCTTGGCCGCTTCGCCGACGCCGTACCCGCTTTCCGTGCCGCCCTCCAGGCCGACCCCAACCATCGCGATGCCTGGCTCGGCCATGCCGACAGCCTGTTGCAGGCGGGCCGGCCGGCGGAGGCCCTGTCGGCCCTCGACCGGGCGCGGGTCCGGCTTGGCGCGCACCCGGACTTTGCCGTCGTCCGCGGCCTGGCGCTGCGCCGGCTGGGGCAGGGACCGGCCGCACTTGCCCTGCTGGAAGAGACGGTGGCTTTGGCCCCGGCCCATGCCGGCGCCTGGGGCGCGCTCGGGCTCGTGCGCCTGGATGGCCGCGACGATGCCGGCGCGGCCGCGGCGCTGGAGCGCGCCGAGGCGCTGGACCCGGGCAGGGCCGACGTGCCCTTCAACCGCGCGACCGCCGAACACAACCGGGACCGGCTGGGCGACGCGCTGGCGGCCCTCGACCGGGCCGTCGCGCGGGCGCCGGCCTTTGCCGCGGCCCACCTCCATCGCGGCTATGTCCTGCTGGACCATGGGCGGCCGGAAGAAGCGGGCGCGGCCTTCGAGCGGGTGCTGGCGATCGAGCCCGCCCATGCCGCGGCCGGCTCGGCCCGGCTGTTCGCCCTCAACTATCTGTCCGATCGCGATGGCGGCGAGGTTGCCGCCCTCCACCGCGCCTGGGGGGATGCCGTTGCGGCCGCCGTGCCGGCGACGGCTCCCGCCACCCTCGACCGCGATCCCGACCGCCGCCTCCGGATCGGCTACCTGTCGGCCGATTTCCGCGCCCATTCCGTCGCCTGGTTCCTGGCCCCCCTGCTGTTCGCTCACGATCGCGACCGGGTGGAGGTCATCGCCTATGCCGATGTCCCCGCCGGCGGGGACGCGGTGACGGCGCGCCTGCACGCCAACTGCGACCGCTGGCGCGACATCCACGGCATGGACGACGATGCGGTGGCCGGCCTGATACGCGCGGACGCGGTCGACATCCTGGTCGATCTGGGCGGCCATACGGCGCACAGCCGCCTGCCGGTCCTGGCCCGCCGGCCGGCGCCCGTCCAGGGGACGTGGCTCGGCTATCCCAACACGACCGGCCTGGCGGCGGTCGATTTCCGCGTCACCGACGCCATCGCCGACCCGCCAGGCATCAACGACGCGCAATATTCCGAGCGGCTGGTGCGGCTCGACCGGCCGTTCCTGTGCTACGACCTGCCACCGGACGCGCCGCCGCCGCGCGTGCCGGGCCAACCCGTCACCTTCGGCTCGTTCAACGTGCCGGCCAAGATCTCGCCCGAGACGGTGGCGGCCTGGGCGGCGATCCTGGCGGCCGTGCCGGGTGCGCGTCTGTTGCTGAAGGCGCGCGGGCTGGACGACCCCGCGACGGCCGAACTCTGGCGTGGCCGCTTCGCCGCGGCCGGGGTGGACCCCGGCCGCCTGTTGCTGCGCGGCCGCGTCTCCTCGCCGGCCGGCCACCTCGCCCAATATGGGCTGGTCGACGTGGCGCTCGATCCCTTTCCTTATAATGGGACGACCACGACCATGGAGGCGTTGGCGATGGGCGTGCCCGTCGTGGGGCTGGCGGGCGACCGCCATGCGGCGCGGGTCGGTGCTGCCATCCTGCGGCCGCTGGGGCTGGAGGGCCTGCTCGCGGAGGATGTGCGGGGGTACGTCGGCATCGCGGCTGGCTTGGCCGCCGACGGCGCCATGCGCGCGCGTCTCCGGGCCGCGCTGCCGGGCCGCTTGCGGGCCTCTTCCTTGTGCGATGCGGCAGGTTTTGCAGCCGCCATGGAGGCCGCCTATCGCGCCGAGTGGCATCGGCGGGTCGCCATGAAATCCTAGGTTTTTCGGCTCGATGCGACAGTTCGTCGCGTTTTGCTGCACTGCACCATACACCCTTGACGCTGGTTTCTTTCGCCCGATATAAGGCACTCGTGTTGCAGTGCAGCATGGGCGGTCGAGACACCGCCGGCACCGCTGCGGAACGATCAACCGAGCGCAATCGGCAAGCCCGAGGGAGAACAATATGAACCCGAAGACCAAGGCGGCCGCGGCCGCGGTGGACGAGATGACGAAGCCCGTCGAAGCCAACTTCGCCGCCGGCAAGGACATGGTCGAGAGCTTCGTGAAGGTCGGCCAGGAAGCGGCCCAGAAGGGCTACGAGCAGGCCGTGACCATGACCAAGGACCAGGTCGAGAAGGCCCGCACCGCCGTCGCCAAGGGCGTCGACGAGATGAGCACGCTGGGCAAGGACAATGTCGACGCCGTCGTACAGGCCGGCACGATCTACGCCCGTGGCGTGGAAGTGATCGGCAAGGAAGTGATGAGCTATGCCCAGGCGCGCATGGAATCGAACATGGCCGCGATGAAGGCGATGCTCGGCGCCCGCACCCTGAAGGAACTGGTCGACCTCCAGACCGAGTTCGCGCGCAGCACCTTCGACCAGATGGTCACCGAGACGACCAAGCTGTCGGAGATCGGCGTGAAGGTGACGAACGAGGCGTTCGCGCCCATCAACGCCCGCGTCAACCAGGTCGTCGAGAAGATCACGAAGTCGGCCGCCGCCGCCTGATCCTTTCGACAGCACCGGTTTCGAACGGCCCGGCGGGACCCCCGCCGGGCCGTTTTCGTTATGGATGCATGCGCGCCCCGCGGCGGCCGCATGGCAGGGTTTTAATGCGGCGCAGCACCGAGCCTCTTTTCCCGCGCCGCCGGAACGCAATATGATTCCCCGGACGAGGAGACATACCGGCCTTCGATCCCCATCTGGAACAAGCCGGCCCCATTCGGATCAGCCGGAGAGGACCATGCCGGATGCATGAAAAAGGCGCGGGCGCAGGCGAACAGCCGGTCCGCGGGATCTGATGAGTGACAATGAGCGCCGCGGCAACGACGGGTCGGTAACCGGGGTGGTCGTCAAGACCAAGCCCAAGACCAAGAAGCCGTCCATGTACAAGGTGCTGATGCTGAACGACGACTACACGCCGATGGAGTTCGTCGTCCACGTGCTGGAGCGGTTCTTTTCCAAGACGCGCGAGGAAGCGACGCGCATCATGCTGCACGTCCACCGGCGCGGCGTCGGCATCTGCGGGGTGTTCACCTACGAGGTCGCCGAGACCAAGGTGACGCAGGTGATGGATTTCGCCCGCCAGCAGCAGCATCCCCTGCAATGCACCCTCGAGAAGGAGTAGCCCATGCTGTCGCGCAATCTCGAGGAAACGCTGCACCGGGCGCTCGCCAACGCCAACGAGCGCCGACACGAGTACGCCACCCTGGAACATCTGCTGCTGGCCCTGACCGAGGATCGCGACGGCGTCGCCGTGCTGCGTGCCTGCGGCGTCGACCTGGAGCGCCTGCGCCGCGAGCTGGTGGAGTATCTCGACAACGAACTGTCCAACCTGGTCAGCAGCCGGCTCGAGGATGCCAAGCCGACGGCCAGTTTCCAGCGCGTGCTGCAGCGTGCGGCCATCCATGTGCAGTCTTCCGGCCGCGAGGAGGTGACGGGCGCCAACGTGCTGGTCGCCATGTTCGCCGAGCGGGAATCCCACGCGGTCTATTTCCTGCAAGAGCAGGACATGACCCGGTTCGATGCGGTCAACTACATCTCCCACGGCATCGCCAAGGTCCCCGGCAAGGGTGAGACCCGCCGGGTCCAGGGCGCGGACGAGGATGCGGCGGCGGAGAAGGTCGTGAAAAAGGGACACGAGGCGCTCGACGCTTACTGCGTGAACCTGAACAAGAAGGCACGCAACGGAAAGATCGACCCGCTCATCGGCCGCGAGGCCGAGGTCGAGCGCACCATCCAGATCCTCTGCCGCCGGCAGAAGAACAACCCGCTCTATGTCGGCGATCCCGGTGTCGGCAAGACCGCCATCGCCGAGGGGCTGGCCCGGCGCATCATCCAGGGCGAGGTGCCCGAGGTGCTGCGCGAGGCCGTCATCTACTCCCTCGACATGGGCTCGTTGCTGGCCGGGACGCGCTATCGCGGCGATTTCGAGGAGCGGCTGAAGGCGGTCCTGGGCGAACTCGAAGCGATGCCCCACGCCATCCTCTTCATCGACGAGATCCACACGGTGATCGGCGCCGGCGCCACCAGCGGCGGGGCGATGGACGCCTCCAACCTGCTGAAGCCGGCCCTCGCCAGCGGCACCATCCGCTGCATCGGCTCGACCACCTACAAGGAATACCGCAGCTACTTCGAGAAGGACCGGGCACTCGTCCGCCGCTTCCAGAAGATCGACGTGAACGAGCCGTCGCTGGAGGATTCGGTGAAGATCCTGATGGGGCTGAAGCCCTATTACGAGGACCATCACCGGGTGCGCTACACCAACGACGCGATCAAGGCCGCGGTCGAGCTGTCGGCGCGCTACATCAACGACCGCAAGCTGCCCGACAAGGCGATCGACGTGATCGACGAGACGGGGGCGGCCCAGATGCTGGTGCCCGAGAACAAGCGCAAGAAGACGATCGCGGTGAAGGACGTGGAGGCGGTGGTCGCCAAGATCGCCCGCATCCCGCCCAAGACCGTGTCGCGCGACGACGGCGCCATCCTGCGCACGCTGGAGCGCGACCTGAAGACCCTGGTGTTCGGCCAGGACAAGGCGATCGAATCCCTGGCTGCCGCCATCAAGCTGGCCCGCGCCGGCCTGCGCGAGCCCGAGAAGCCGATCGGCTCCTACCTCTTCTCCGGCCCGACCGGCGTCGGCAAGACCGAGGTGGCGCGCCAGCTCTCGCGCGTGCTGGGCATCGAGATGAAGCGCTTCGACATGTCGGAATACATGGAGCGCCACACCATCTCGCGGCTGATCGGCGCGCCGCCCGGCTATGTCGGCTTCGACCAGGGCGGCCTGCTGACGGATGCCATCGACCAGCATCCGCACTGCGTGCTGCTGCTGGACGAGATCGAGAAGGCCCACCCGGATCTCTACAACATCCTGCTGCAGGTGATGGATTACGGGAAGCTGACCGACCACAACGGCAAGATCGTCGACTTCCGCAACGTCATCATCATCATGACGACGAATGCGGGGGCGGCCGAGATGACCAAGTCGGCCATCGGTTTCGGCAGCACCGTGCGCCAGGGCGAGGACGAAGAGGCGATCAAGCGGATGTTCACGCCGGAGTTCCGCAACCGCCTGGATGCCACCATCGCCTTCCAGCATCTGACGCCCGAGATCATCGCCCAGGTCGTCGACAAGTTCGTGGCCCAGCTCGAAGGCCAGCTCGGCGACCGCCAGGTGGCGATCGAGCTCGACGACGCGGCGCGCAAGTGGCTGGCCGACAAGGGCTATGACCGGCTGTACGGCGCCCGTCCGCTGGGTCGCACGATCCAGGAGTACATCAAGAAGCCGCTGGCCGACGAACTGCTGTTCGGCCGCCTCGCCAAGGGCGGAACCGTGCGCATCGGCGTGGCCGACGGCCAACTCGTGTTCACCTATCCGGACGAGCCCAAGCGCCGCGACGACGATGCGGCGCCGAAGGAGCCGGAACTGGTCGAAACCCGCTGAGCGGCGGGCCTGCACAAGACGGATCGGCCGGGGCGGAAGTCCCGGCCGAATTCGTTTGGGCCGCGCGGGCCGCGTTCCCGGACCTGCCGCCCGGCCCACCGCAGTGCCTGGCCGGCGGCGGCGCCTCGCTCGTGCTGCTGTTCGGCGGCACCGACATCGTCCGCATCCCCCATCATCCCCTGGTGGCCAGCCGTTTCGAACTGGCTCGTCGGGCCGTTGCCATCCTGCGCGACCGGCTGCCGGTCGCCATCCCGGAACCCCGTGCGCATGCCGGCCCGCCGGCGCTGGAAACCTATCCCTTGCTGCCCGGCCGGGCGCCGCGGCCTGCCGACGCCGGGCCGGCGCTCGTTTCCGATCTCGTGGGCTTCCTGGTGGCCCTGCACGGCACGCCACCGGCGCTCCTGGCCCAGGGCGGCATCGTGCCCGGGTTCTGGGCGGATTTCCTCGACCATGCCGCCCGCCTGTCCGCCGACCGCGTACCCGATGCCGGCGTCCTCGCCATGATCCGGCGCGACGTGGCGGTGGCGCGTGATACCGATGGCGCCCTGCCGGCGACGCCCGTCCACTACGACCTGCACCCGGGCAACATGCTGGTCGCGGGCGACCCGGCCCGGCTCGCCGGCGTGATCGACTTCGCCGACCTGTCGATCGACGACCCGCACTGGGACTTTCGCCACCTGGGTGACCTCGGGCCAGAATTCCTGTCGGCCGTCATCGATGGCTACGAGGCGGCGACCGGGCGGTCGCTGTCGCGGGCACGCATCGGCCGGCTGGCCAATTGCCGGCGGGGGCTCGACCATGCCAAGCGTGCCCTGCTCGATCGTCTCGGATCGGGCGCGACGAGCGGTTGCACGGTGCCGCCCGCCACCCCATCCTGACGGGCGGACGGCGGATCGACGATGGAGCGGGACTAGGCGATGGCCACGGGACCAGGGCGCGCCGCGACAGCGGGCGGGCGCGATCGACGGGTGCTGCTGGGCATCCTCTTCATGTGCATATCGGCGATGATCTTTCCGTTCATGAACGGGCTGGTCCAGATCCTCAGCCGCGACTACCCGTCGGAGCAGATCATCTGGGCGCGCACCGCCTCGCACCTGCTGGTCGCGCTGCTGTGGCTGCTGCCGAGCCAGGGCGTGTCAGCGCTCCGCACCCGCCGGCCGTGGCTGCAGATCCTGGGGTCGGTCTGCCTCATCACCTCGACGGCGATGTTCTTCATCGGGGTGAAGAGCGTGCCGCTCGCCAAGGCCGCCGCCATCAGCTTCACCGCGCCGTTCTTCGTGGCGCTGCTCGCCTGGCCCTTCCTGGGCGAGCGCATCCGCGGCTCCCGCCTGCTGGCCGTCGCCATCGGCTTCGCCGGGGTGCTGGTCGTCATCCGCCCGGGGCTGGAGGTGGTGCAGTGGGCCTCCGTGCTGATCGTCGGCAGTGCGGCCTGCTACGGCGTCTATCAGGTGGTGGCGCGCCGCGTGGCCGGCCATGACCGGCCGGAAACTTCGGTCATGTATTCGGCACTCGTCGGCACCATCATCATGTCGGCCATCGTCCCCTGGGTCTGGGTGACGCCGAAGACCGGGCTCGATGCCCTGATGATGGTCGGGCTGGGCGTGCTGGGCGCCAGCGGCCACTATTGCGTCGTCCGCTCGCTCGCCTATGCCGAGGCGAACATCGTCTCGCCCTTCCAGTACGCCCAGATCGTGGGCTCGGTCGCGATCGGCTGGGCCATCTCCGGCCTGCTGCCCGACATCTATACCTGGATCGGCTCGGCCATCATCGTGGCGGCCGGCATCTATATCGCCATCACCCAGACACGGCGGACGCCGGCGGCCTCGGCCGTGTTCACCGAGCGGCCGATCCGGCCGGATTGACGGTCAGGCCCGGCCGGTCAGCTCCCCCAGCGCCCGGTCGATGATCTCCAGCCCCTGGTCCAGTTCGGCGCGGGTCACGGTCAGGGGTGGGGCCAGTTTCCACACGGCACCGCTGGCCGGGTCGCGCGCGGCACCCGACTGGGTCGTCTGCAAGCCCAGTTCGTAGCAGCGGCGGACGAGGGCCGGGGCCAGTGCTGTCGCCGGCTTCTTCGAGGCGCGGTCCTCGACCAGCTCGACGCCGACCAGCAGGCCCAGGCCGCGCACGTCGCCGATCGTCTCGTAGCGCTGCTGGAGGGCGCGCAGCCCGTCCATGAAGTAGGCGCCGTCCGCCTTGGCCTTGTCGACCAGCCGCTCGGCCTCGATCAGCTTCAGGATCGTGAGCGCGACCCGCGCCGGAAACGGGTCGGAGATGTGCGAGGTGTAGAAGTGGAAGCCCTTGGCATGGACGTCCGCCTCGATCGCGGCACTGGTGATCGTGGCCGCCAGCGGCAGGCCGCCGCCGAGCGACTTCGACAAGGTGAGGATGTCGGGCACCACGTCCTGCTGCTCGAACACGAAGCGCGAGCCGAGCCGGCCGAAGGCGGTCTGCGCCTCGTCGAAGATCAGCAGCAGGCCGCGCCGGTCGCAATGCTCGCGCAGGCGCCGCATGTAGCCCTCGGGCGGCACGACGATGCCGCCGGCGGCCAGGACCGGTTCGCAGATGACGGCCGCAAACGCGCCGACCGACTGCATGTCGGCCATCTCGAAGCCGACATCCAGGCAGGTGGTGTCGCAGGTGCCGGCGCAGTGGCGGATGGGGCAGCGATAGCCGTTGGGCGGCGGCAGGGCCATGGTGCCCGGCATTGCCGGCCCGTAACCCTTGCGCGCGCCGGAATAGGTGCTGGCGTTGGAGGCCGCCGTCATGCCGTGCCAGGAATGGCCCATGGCGATGATCTCGAACCCGCCGGTATGCAGCTTGGCGATGCGGATGGCGGCCTCGTTGGATTCGCTGCCGGTCGACAGGAACATGGCCTTCTGCAAGGTGGGCGGCAGCATCCCCGCCAGCTCGACCGCCAGCTCGACCACGGCCGGCGACAGCATGTTGGAATAGAGGTGGAGCGGCTCGCCCGCGGCGTCGCGCATCGCCTGTACGACGGCCGGGTGGTTGTGCCCGATCGTCGCGCACATCTGGCCCGAGGCGAAGTCCAGGATGGCCCGGCCGTCCGCGTCATGCACGAACGACCCCTCCGCCCGGGTGATCATCCCCGGCAGGAACCCCCCGCGGGTGTAGCGGATGAGATGATCGGCGACGTCGCCGCTCCAGGGGCCGAAGGGCACAGCGTCGGTCATAGGGGTTACCTTCCGGGCAGGGCGTCTGCCCCGATGATGGCTCGGGCGATGGCGATTTTCCATGGCTTCGCGCGCGCGCTTTGATTCGGATCAAGGCGGGAGCGGCCCATGCCATACTAGGAGTGCGCGATCGACGCTTTCCGGTGGGGGACTGACCACCGTCGGAAGCCGGCCTGCCCGATGCCAGCCTGGACGATGGAGCACGGAATGCGGTTGCCACAGTCTTGCAGCGCGCCTGGATCCGCCGACGGCACGGGTGCGCCGGCCGTGCCGCTCTGGCCGGCGGAGTTCCGCTGGGGCGCCTCGACCTCCGCCTATCAGATCGAAGGGGCCGCGACGGCCGACGGCAAGGGCCCGAGCATCTGGGACGTGCGGTCGCACATGCCGGGTCGAATCACGGGCGGCGATACCGGCGACGTCGCCTGCGACCACTATCACCGCTACCGCGAGGACATCGCCCTGATGGGCGAGATCGGGCTCGATGCCTACCGCTTCTCGATATCCTGGCCCCGGGTGCTGCCGCAGGGCCGCGGGCAGGTCAATCCAGCCGGGCTGGATTTCTACGACCGCCTGGTCGACGGGCTGCTCGCCGCCGGAATAGAGCCATGGGCCTGCCTCTATCACTGGGATCTGCCCCAGGCCCTTCAGGATCAAGGGGGCTGGGTCGCGCGCGACAGCGCCGGCTGGTTCGCCGACTATGCGGTGCTGATCGCGCGCCGTCTCGGCGACCGGGTGAAGCGCTTCGCCACCTTCAACGAGCCGTCGGTCTTCACGCTGTTCGGCTATGTGATGGACTGGCAGGCACCCGGGATCATGGACAGGGCCTCCTATCTGGCCGCCATGCACCACGTCAACTTGGCCCACGGTGCGGCGGTCGACGTGCTGCGCGATCTGGTGCCAGGCGGCCTCGTGGGTGCGATCCACAATCGCCAGCCCTGCCTGCCGGTCAGTCAAGCCGAGGCGGACAGGGAGGCGGCGGCCTTCTTCGATGCCTGCTGGAACAGGGCCTTCCCGGATGCCCAGATCCTGGGAACCTATCCGTCCGCGCTGATCGACAAGGTGGCGCCCTGGGTCAAGGCCGGGGACCTCGCGCGCATCTGCCGGCCCGTAGACTGGCTCGGGCTCAACCACTACTCGCCCATCTACGCCCGCGCCGACCCCGAAGCGATCCTGGGCTTCGGCTGGGGGTCGCCGCCGGAAGGCCGGCCCCAGACCGATGTCGGCTGGGTCATCGACGCCAACGCCTTCCGCGACACCCTGATAGACGTGCATCGAACCTATCGCCTGCCCATCTACGTGACCGAGAACGGCTATGGCGGCACGGATGCGCCGGATGCGACGGGTGCCGTCCAGGATCCGGAGCGCGTCGGCTATCTTGGCGCCTATATCCATGCCATGGGCGAGGCGATGGCGCGGGGCGCGGACGTCCGTGGCTATTTCGTCTGGTCGCTGCTCGACAACTTCGAGTGGGGCTCGGGCTATTCGCAGCGGTTCGGCATCGTCCATGTCAACTACCCGACGCAGCGCCGCACGCTGAAATCCTCTGCGCGCTGGTATCGCGAACATATCCGCACCAGCCGTGTCCCGACGGCTTTCGCCTGACCGCCGGTGACCGACGGCCCGGTCCTTGAGCCATTGCCGGAAGCGGCCACGCCCGCCGACGCGGCCGGCGACGCGCCGGGCGGAACCCTTCTTCGCTTCGTGCGCCTGGGCGGCGCCTACTGGAACGGCGCGGATCGCTGGAAAGCCCGCCTGCTGACCGCGCTGCTCGTGGTGCTCGGCATTCTCCAGGTCCTTCTCGTCATACGCTTCAATCTCTGGAGCGCCGACCTTTTCGACGCGCTCGAGCGACGCGACGCCCGTCAGGTGCTGATCCAGGCGCTGGTGTTCGCTGCCATCGTCATTGCCACCATGCTGGTCAATGCGGCCCACCTGGAAGTCCGCCGGCGCCTGCAGATGGGTTGGCGGCACTGGCTGACGATGCGGGTTGCGGATGGCTGGCTGGATCGTGGCCGGCAGCACCAGCTGGCGCTGGTGCCGGGGGCACCCGGCAATCCGGATGCGCGGATCGCCGACGATATCCGCCTGGCGACCGAGGCGACGATCGAACTGGCAAATTCCCTCTTCTATTGCCTGCTGCTGCTGGTCAGTTTCGTCAGCATCCTGTGGGGGCTGTCCGGTACGGTGACCCTGGCGTTGGGCGGCATCACCCTGGAACTGCCCGGATATCTCGTCGGCCTCGCCCTCGTCTACGCGGCAGCGGGCGTCGCGGTGGCCTTCCTGCTCGGGCGGTCGCTGGTGCATGTGACCGACCTCAGACAAAGCGCGGAGGCCGGCTACCGGTTTGGCTTGGTCCGCGACGTCGCGCAGGCAGAGGAGATCGCCCTCCTCGGCAGCGAGGCCAACGAGCGCCGGCGCTTGCGCAACCTGTTCCGGGCGATCACCGCATCCTGGCAATTGCAGACGCAGGGACTGCGCCGTCTGACGCTGTTCACGTCGGCCTATGGAACGATGGCGGCGATGTTTCCGGTCCTGGTCGCGGCCCCGCGCTACCTCGCGGGCGAGCTGACGCTGGGTGGTCTCATGCAGACGGCCCAGGCATTCCAGCAGGTGACCGCCGCCTTGTCGTGGCCCGTCGACAATTTTCCGCGCCTGGCGGAGACGATGGCTTCCATGGAGCGCGTGCTGGCGCTCCAGGCGGCATTGGATACGATCGAAGCGGAGGCAGCCCGTCCGGGGATCGCCATCGACGTCGTGGCGGCGAGCGGCGGCACGCTGACATTCCGCGACCTGACCATCGCCGATGCCGGCGGCGCGATCCTGTTCTCGGGCATCTCTACCGATATCCATCCAGGGGAGCGGGTCTTGCTGCTGGGCGATCCGAGGCTGGCGCGTGCGCTGTTCAAGGTCGTGGCACGCGTATGGCCGTGGGGGCGGGGGCGGGTGGAACTGCCCGACGATGCGGCGATCCATTTCCTGCCATCGTCGCTCCATCTGCCGGCCGACACGTTGCGCGCGATCCTGGCCTATCCCGATGATCCCGAGACACTCGACGGGCTGGCCTGCATGCGGGCGCTGGCGCGCGTCGGGCTGGAGGATCTGACCGCCCGCCTTGATACGCCCGACGACTGGATGCTCCAGCTCGATGCATCTCAGCGCCAACGGATCGGGTTCGCGCGCATCCTGCTGAAGCGGCCCAGCTGGATCTTCCTGGAGGAGCCTGGTGAGTCGCTGGATTCCGGGACTGAGCTCGCTCTGATGCAGGTGATTGCCGAAGCGCTGCCGTCAGCGACCCTGCTGACCGCGTCCCACCATGCCGAGCTGGAGGCCTTCTACGGCCGCACGCTCCGCTTTGAACCGGCGGCAGACGGCCGCGTCTTCGTGCGGGACAGCGGCGAGCGCGCCGCCGGCGACAAGGCTGCCCCGCGCTGGCCGGCCATCGAGGTCATTCGCCGTGGCTTTGGCGAAGATCCGGGCTGAATGGCCGGTCTGTGGCACAGCTCATGATCCGAACCCGCCGTCCGGCTGACGCGGACCGAACACGCGGGCCAGATCCCCCTCGTCGAAGGCGGCCGGCAGCGGCAGTGTCCCTTGCCGCGGCGGCCCGCGCCGGAAGCGGATATCCCAGGCGGAGAAGCCGGATACGAAGAACCGCATGCTGCCGCCACCGCGCCGGTCGCTGCCATCGGGCGCGATCGCCTGCGGGTACCAGATCGCACCCTGGATCAGGGTCCGCGGCGGTGTCCAGCCGGCGGGATTGCCCGCATCGCGGTTGAAGGACACCGCGACCCCCCGCTGGACCAGCGTGCGTTCGCCGTCATGGGTGCGGTTGAGCAGCATGACGAACTGGTCGATATCGAGGTTCTCATGAACGGCCGGGCCCCAGTGGGCGTCCGGGCTGGCGTGGCGCCACCCGAGCCTCGGCCGAATGAGCGGCTGCGGCGGGAAGCGATGGCGCGGCTGCCACCCCGCGTCTGTCCACCAATCCAGCGCCCCGCCGGGGGCATCGCGATCGCCGATCGGATAGCGGGCGACAACGATTCCCTGGGCGGAATCGTCCGCATGGTAGCTGGTCAGGTGGATCAGGAAGAATCGTCCGGAGCGGTCGGGGACGACCGTAAAGTCGCCGAAGCCGCCACTGAACCAGCCATTGTCGAAGCTGCAATCGATCTCGTCCGGTCGCGGCGTCAGCACCGGACCCAGATCCTGCCAGGTCACGCCGTCGTCGCGGGACCGCAGCGCGCCAATCCGGTAGGTAACCGTCGGCTGCGGGCAGGGTGCGGGCGCCTCGCAGTGATACCATCCGTAGAGCGTGGCATCCGGCGCCCGCCAGATCGATTCGACCCATTTTCCGGCGCGAGGGTCCGGGTCGTTGAGGATGCGGATCGCCGCGCCAGCTTCCCGGAAATGGAACGGTGGCCGACCCACCCGCCGGTAGCTGTGGCCGATCGGCGTGAAGTGGGCCGGCAGCGCCAAGATCGTGCCGCCCTCGGTCAGGACCGGGGTATTGCAGTCTGCCCGGCGAAGGGGCGGGCCGTGCAGCCGCAGCGGCGATGCGTCCCGCCACTCGACATGCACGTCGGCGTCGCGATCCCAGAGGATCGCACGCCACGGCCCGGCCACCTCGGTCAGACGCCGAAGTTCCAGTGTATTACCGCCAGGTGGTCCTCGACCGAGCGAATGCCCGGCATGGTCTGTGCGGCCACCACCATGGCCTTGCGTTCCGCGTCGTTGCGCACCGCACCCCACAGATGGGCGACGCCGCCGGACACCAGTACATTGAAGGTGGGACTCTGGGACCAGGGCTGCTGGCGGATCCGGTCGAGCAGATGCTCGCGCAGGAGCGAATCTCCCGCCTCACCGGGATCGGGCTCGACCTTGGCCGGGGTGCCGTGGGTGGCGATCGCCTGGACGAAGTTGGCCCGGCTGACGATCCCGCAAACCCGGCCCTCGTCGACGACGACGACGCGCTTGATGCGATTGTCCTCCATTAGTCCGGCGACCTGGTCGAGCGGGGCGTCCTTGCCGACCGTGACGACCTTGCGTGTCATCACCGCGGCCGCGGTCGGCCCCTCGTTCTTGACGTACTCCGCCGCCAGCGCCTCGGGATCGGAGACGAACCGCATCAGCCAGGACCGCTCGCGCTCCGTGCCGATCTCCGGCCGGCGCATCAGGTCGCTTTCGCTTACGATGCCGACCAGCTGGCCCCCTGCATCGACGACAGGGGCAGCCCCGATCCGCCGGTCGACGAGCAGGCGGGCGATGCCGGCGATGCTGGTCTCGGGGGCGACCGTGTGGACGGTCGTGGTCATCACGTCTCTGGCGCGCATCATGCTCCTCCTGGGGCAATCATGCTCGGCCAGGGCATCGGGCCGGGCCGAACGCAAGGAGAAACTAAGCATTCGGGATGATCCGTCGCGTTGATCCACCTCAAGACGTGGGCGAGAAAAGACGCGCTGAATGACCTCCGTTCATGCAGGAGGCGATACCATGACGATGCGTCATCTGAGCGACATGGTCCGCAATCGCGCACCGCTTGTGCTCGACCAGCATGCTAGCGTCGCCGACGCCTGCCGGTGCATGCGCGACCGCGGCGTGGGCGCTGTCATCGTGGCCGATGGGGAACGCCGGTTGCTGGGGATATTCACGGGGCGCGATGCCGTCTGCCGGGTCCTGGCGGATGGATTGTCGCCGGCCGATGCCGTCCTCGCCGACGTCATGACCCCCGATCCGGCGACGATCCCGGCGGACGCCACGGCGATCCAGGCGCTGCGGCTGATGGCCGATGGCGGCTTCCGTCACCTGCCCGTCGTGGCCGACGGCCGGGTCGTCGGCATTGTGTCCCGGGGCGACTTCCGCGGCCTGGAACAGGCGCGTCTGGACGAGGAGGGCGAGATCTGGGAGCGGCTGTAGGCCCGCGCCTGTCCGGCGACTGCAGGTCGACCTTCATGTTCATCCCCACGAGGAAGCCGCCGCGGGTTTAGCGATCAGGCGATTGGCGATGTCGCCGATCCCGGGGCCGAAGGGGCATCTGCCGGCGTGCGAATGATGCGTCGCCCCGCGGGCCGATACCGGACTCCAAGATTGAAACCATCGTGCCGAACTCGCTTCCGGATCGGCAAACGTCGATGGAGAGGGTACTGTCGTGGCACGCGAATGGAGACGGAATCCAGTGAGACGTCCGGGTAGCGACCCCACCGACGCCAGCCCTGCCCGCGCCGGGCCTGTCGCCGGCGCCGCACCGTCGATCGGGCATGTTCCCCGGTCCGCCGCGGTCTTCCGATTGGAGTGCGTGACGAACGTTCATGATTGTCTACTTGTCCACGTCCAACCATGGCTACACGGTCGGTAAGTACCTGGCCGGCCCCGGCGCCCATCTGGCTGGCCGGCTCGTGCACCGCACCTATGTCGAAGTGCTGACCGGCGGCGCCGCGCTTTCGGGTCTGGTTCCTGCTACCTGGATATTCTCGGATATTGAGCGGCTGCTGCCCGCCCTGGTGCCGGACGTGCTGGCGCTGTGGCGGCATCTCGGCACCCGCGGGTGCCGGCTGCTGAACCATCCGACCCTGGCGCTGCGGCGCTACGAGTTGCTGCGCCTCCTCCACCATCGCGGCATCAACGACTTCGACGTCTACCGGGTGACCGACCGGCGCCGGCCCCGGCGCTATCCGGTGTTCCTGCGCCGGGACAACAACCATTCCGGCCCGCTTTCCATCCTGCTCGAGGATGCGGCGGCCCTCGACCGGGCGGTCGAGGGCCTGCGGGGGCGGGGCTGGCCGCTGCAGAGCGTCATCATCGTCGAATTCTCCGACACGGGAGACGAGGCCGGGGTCTATCGCAAGTACGGCGCCTTCCGCGTCGGGCCGGCCATCGTCCCTGCCCATGTGGACGCCAGCCGCGACTGGTCCGTGAAGGACGACGTGCTCGACATGGCAGGCGACCGTGAGCGCGAGTTCCACTTCATCGAGCACAATCCCTGGGAGGCGCCGATCCGGCGGGCATTCGAGCTGGCGCGGATCGACTACGGCCGGATCGACTTCAGCCTGCGCGGCGACGGCAGCATCGTCGTGTGGGAGATCAACACCAACCCGCTGATCGCATTCTCGGAAGAGGACGAAGCGAGCCGCGCGCTTGCGGCCCGCTTCATGCCCTGCATGACGCAGGCGATCGAGGCGCTCGACCGCTGATTGGCTGGCCCGGCCAACCCGGTCAGGCGCCGAAGTTCCAGCGCACGACCGCCAGATGGTCCTCGACCGCGCGGATGCCGGGCAGTGTCTGGGCGGCGACGACCATGGCCTGGCGTTCCTCGTCGTTGCGCACCGCCCCCCACAGATGAGCAACGCCGCCGGACACCAGGACGTTGAACGCCGGCCCTTGCGACCATGGCTGCCGGCGGATCTTGTCGAGAAGCTGGTCGCGCAGCGCGGCATCGCCAGCGTCGCTGGCTGCAGCCTCGACCCTGGGCGGCGCGCCATGGGTGGCGATGGCCTGGACGAAGTTGGCCCGGCTGACGATCCCGCACACTCGGCCTTCGTCGACGACGACCACCCGCTTGATGCGGTTGTCCTCCATCAGCCCGGCCACCTCGTCCAAAGGCGCGTCCGGCCCAACGGTCACTACCTTGCGCGTCATGACGGCCGCCGCCGCGGGACCCTCGCTCTTGACGTATTCCTCGGCCAGGGCCTGCGGATCGGAAAGGAAACGCATCAGCCACGACCGCTGGCGCTCCGTGCCGATCTCCGGCCGGCGCATCAGGTCGCTCTCGCTGACGATGCCGACCAGCCGGCCGGTCGCTTCGACGACGGGGGCGGCCCCGATCCGCCGGTCGACGAGCAGGCGGGCGATGTCGGCGATGCTGGTCTCGGGGGCGACCGTGTGGACGGTCGTGGTCATCACGTCTCTGGCGCGCATCATGCTCCTCCTGGGGCAATCGCCGCCGGCCGTCACCAACGGCCGGCTCCAACGCACCGCGAAGCACAGCACCGGCGGCGAATGGCCGCCTTGATCCATGTCAACGGGAAGGTCGTGCCGTGCGCCTACTTCGCGGCCGCCTTCCCGCGTCCAGCCTTGGCCGCCGGCCGCACCGCCGTGCCGCGCTTCAGGTCGACCTTCACGCCATAGTCGCGGAGTGCCGCCTTCGGACTGACGAAGCCCTCGCGGACATCGGCCAGCACGCGCGCCGGATCGCGCTTCAGCGGGTCGCCGAAGCCACCGGCGCCGGCCTCGCGCACGGTCAGGCGGGCGCCGGCCTGCAGTTCGACGCGGGCCTTGGCGTTGATCGGCGTGCCGTCGATCGCATGGACGCGCATCGACCCCTCCTGGCCCTTGAACAGGCCGCGGGCCGGGAACTGCGTCCGGTTGCCCATGCCGAGCAACGTCATGGTGGAGCCGCTGTCGTTGCGCACCACCACCTCCTGCCCCATGCCGCCGCGCCACTGGCCCGCACCGCCGCTGTCGGTCAGCAGTTCCTTGCGCTCGATGGTGGTGCTGGTGATCGTCTCCCAGATCTCCACCGGCACGACCGCCATGTTGGACGGGTGCGGCACGGTGGGGACACCGTCGGTGCCGTCCAGCGCGCCATAGCCGCCGGCGGCGAAATAGATGGTCGACACGCCGCGGCCGTTGCGGTGGCGGCCCTGGAAGGTGACGAGGTTCATCATGCCGGAATCGGCCTGCACCCGGTCGGGTGCGGCCTTGGCCAGCGCGCCATAGATCAGCGGCACGACGAAATGGCCCATGGCGTGGCGCCCGCCGGTGGCGAACGGGGGTTGGGCGTCGAGGATGCAGCCCTTGGGCGCGGACACGGTGATCGGCACCGCCATGCCGCCATTGTTGGGGATGGTCGGCAGCGTCAGCGTCTTGACCGAATAGAGCGACATGGCGCGCGTGTAGCAGAAGGGGACGTTGATGCCGGCGCGCACGCATGGCCCCGTGCCGTCGAAATCGAGATGGACGCGGTCATCCTCGATGTCGATGCGCACGGCGAACTTGATAGGCCCGTCCAGCCCCTCCAGCTCGATCTTGTTGCGATAGGTGCCGGGCTTCAGGGTGGTGCGGATGCGATCGCGCATGGCACGCTCGGCATGCTCGCGGATGGCGCGCGACAGCGGTCCCAGATCCTCGATGCCGTATTCGTCCATGAACTCAAGCACCTGGCGGCCGCCAACCTCGTTGCAGGCGACGTTGGCCATCAGGTCGCCCACCACCTGCTCGGGCACGCGCACGTTGGTGCGGATGATCTCGATCAGGCGCTCGTCGACCCGGCCTTCCTCGGCCAGCTTGCAGATCGGGAAGCGCAGGCCCTCGTGATAGATCTCGGTCGCCGACGAGCCGAAGCCGATGCCGCCGATGTCGGGCAGGTGAGTGATGCTCATGGTGTAGGCGACGATGCGGCCGTTGCGGAACACGGGCCGCATCAGCGTCACGTCGAACAGATGGCCGGTGCCGAGCCAGGGGTCGTTGGTGAAGATGACGTCGCCGGGCTTCAGCGTCTCGGCCGGGAAGCGGTCCAGCATGTGGCGCGCGGTGACGGGCGCGCTGGCGATGAAGATGGGCACGCTCATGGTGCCCTGGGCGATCGAGTTGGCGTCGGCATCCAGCACGACGCAGGACAGGTCGTAGCTTTCCGACACGATGGTCGAGAAGGAGCTGCGGACCAGCGTCGAGACGATCTCGTCGGTGATCGAGATCAGCCGGTCCCAGAGGATGCCGAGGCTGACGGCGTCGAAGGATTCCCGGGCGCGCTTGGCCATCGCTGCTCTCCCTACCGCGCCAGGCGGGCGACGAGGTTGTAGTGCCGGTCGACCTCGGCCTGGTCGCCCGGGCCGATGACGCAGGTGGATTCGCGCTCCTCGACGATGGCCGGGCCGGCGATCCGGGTACCGGGCGCCAGCTTGTAGCGGTCGTAGACGGGCACGTCGGCATAGCCGCCGGCCTCGCCGAAATAGACCCGGCGCGTGCCCTTGAAGGCGGCCTTGGCGTCGCCCGATGGCGGGTCGCCCAGGCTGTAGCCGCTGGTGAAGTCCGGCGCCGGGCCGGCGGCCTCGACCTTCCAATTGATGATCTCGACCGGCTCGTCGAGGAAACTCACGAGGTAGGTCTCGGCATAGGCCGCCGCGAACAGCTTCGGCAGCTCGGCGAACAGTGCCTCCAGCCCGGTCGCGCGCGGCAGCGTCAGCTCGATGTCGTGGCCCTGGCCCTGGTAGCGCATGTCGAGCCGCAGCGTGACGGCGATGTCGGCATCGGCGACGCCGGCCCGCGTGAGGAAGCCCGACGCCTCGGCGACGAGTTGCCCGAACTGCGCGGCGAAGGCGGCGGGATCGAGGTCGCTGACATGCAGCCGGCGCGAGCGCGCGACCTCGAAGGACAGCGGGCTCGCCAGCAGGCCCAGCGCCGACATGACGCCGGCGCCGACCGGGAAGACGACGCTGGGGATCTTCAGCTTGCGCGCGATCGCCATGGCGTGGACCGGGCCGGAGCCGCCGAAGGCCACCATGCTGGCGCCGCGATAGTCGAAGCCGCGCTCCGAGGCATGGATGCGGAAGGCGCGGGCCACGTCCTCGTTGATCACCTCGTGGATGCCCCAGGCGGCCCGCGCCAGCGACAGCGACAGGGGCTTGGCGACGGCCGCCCGGATCGCCTGCTCGGCCGCCTTGCGGTCAAGCCGCATGGCCCCGCCCAGGAAGAACCCGGCATCGAGATAGCCCAGCACCAGGTTGGCGTCGGTCAGCGTGGCGCCGCTGCCGCCGCGGCCGTAGCAGGCGGGGCCGGGATCGGCGCTGGCGCTCTTCGGGCCGACGCGCAGCAGGCCGCGGTCGTCGACGCCGGCGAGGCTGCCGCCACCGGCGCCAATCTCGATCATGTCGATGACCGGGATGCGCACGGGCAGGCCGCTGCCACGCTTGAAGTCGTGAACGCGCGCCACTTCCATCATGTATTTCTTCAAGGGCGCGCCGTCGCGGATCAGCGCACCCTTCGCGGTCGTGCCGCCCATGTCGAAGGCCAGCACGTTGTCGAGCGCCAGGTTGCGGCCGTGATGGGCCGACATGAGCGCGCCCGCCGCCGGCCCGGATTCCAGCGCCCGCACTGGATAGCGCCGGGCGGTGTCGGTCGTCACCGTGCCGCCGCTCGACGTCATGATGTAGACCCGGCCCGCGAAGCCCTGGCCGGTCAGCCCGTCCTCCAGTCGCTTCAGGTAGCGGTCGAACATCGGCTGGGTGAAGGCGTTCACCGTCGTCGTCGTCCAGCGCTCGAACTCGCGCATGTTGGGGAAGACGTCGGCCGAGGTGGAGACGTAGAGGTCGGGAAATTCCTTGGCGACGAGCTTGGCGATCGCCTGCTCGTGCGCGGGGTTGGCATAGGAATGCAGCAGGCAGACGGCCAGCGCCTCGATCCCCTCGTCGGCCTTCAGTCGGGCGACGGCATCCCGTACGGATTGGCGGTCCAGCTTGGTCGCGACCTTGCCGTCGGCGCGGATGCGCTCGGTCACCTCGGCGCGCAGGCGGCGGGGCACGATCGGCGGCGGGAACTTCAGCCGCAGGTCGTAGAGGTCGTAGCGGCTCTCGTAGCCCATATCGAGGATGTCGCGGAACCCGGCCGTCACCAGCATACCCGTCACGGCACCCCGCCGCTCGATCACGGCGTTGGTCACCAGCGTCGTGCCGTGGACGATGTCGGCCACCTGGCCGATGGCGACGCCATTGTCGGCCAGCAGGCGGGCCACGCCTTCCAGCACGGCGGCCGACGGGTCGCGCGGGGTGGTGAGCTGCTTGTGGATCGCCATCCGCCCGCCCGCGGCGTCGAACAGGGCGAAGTCGGTGAAGGTGCCGCCGATATCGACGCCGATGCGATGCATGAGAAGCCGTCCCCGAAACGCCGATCCCGGCCGCCAGCGTAACGCGCATCCGGCGCCGGCGGCAATGCGGGCCAGACGTCAGAACGCCAGGCGGATGGCGAGCCCCGCCGCTGTCGCCACGGCCAGCGTGCGCACGACCCCCAGCCGCAGCCGGAAGAGGCAGATGGCGGCCAGGACGGCGATGGCCAGTGCCGCCGGGTCGAGCGTGGCCGGGACCGGCAGGTCGAGGCGCGCGGGGCCGAGTTCGAGCGGTCGTACCTCGGCGAAGAGGACCCGCAGCCCGAACCAGAGTGCCAGGTTGGCGATGACCCCGACGACGGCGGCGGTGACGGCCGCCAGTGCCCCCGTCAGGGCACGGTTGCCGTGCGCCCGCTCGACGGCCGGCGCGCCCAGGAAGATGAAGGCAAAGCAGGGCGCGAAGGTGACCCACAGGGTCAGGATGGCGGCAAGGACGCCACCGGCGATGCCCGCCGCCTGGTGGCCGGCGAGGAAGCCCACGAACTGCAGCACCAGGATCAGCGGCCCGGGCGTGGTCTCGGCCAGGCCCAGCCCGACCAGCATCTCGGGCGCGGTCAGCCAGCGGTAGTGCTCGACCGCCTCCTGGGCGACATAGGCCAGCACGGCATAGGCCCCGCCCACCGTCACGACGGCCATCTTGGAGAAGAACCACGCGACGTCGGCGAACACCCCGCCGCCCGCGGCGACCAGGAAGGCGGTCGGTGCCAGCCACAGGCCGATCGCGATCCAGCCCGCCCGCCGCGCATCGGTCGCCATCCGCGCCGGCCGCCCGGGGTCGGCCGCCAGCACGGCATCGAGCGCAGATGGCGACGCGTCGCTGCCGGCGGTGCCGTGGCCGGTGCGCACGAACGCGTCGGGCACGAGGAACCCCAGGATGGCGGCGGCCAGGACGACCGCCGGGAAGGGGATGTCGAGTGCGTAGAGGGCGACGAAGGCCGCCGCCGCCACGGCCCAGGCCGTGCGGCCCTTCAACGCCCGCCGGCCGATGCGCAGCAGCGCCTCCACCACCAGGACCAGGACCGCTGCCTTCAGGCCGAAGAAGAGGGCAGCCACCGCCGGCACCTCGCCCAGCGTCGCATGCAGGATCGACAGCCCCAGCATGACGGCTGCACCCGGCAGCACGAACAGCAGGCCGGCCGCCAGACCGCCGCGCACCCCGTGCATCAGCCAGCCGAGATAGGTCGCCAGTTGCTGCGCCTCCGGCCCCGGCAACAGGGTGCAGAAGTTGAGCGCGTGCAGGAAGCGCCGCTCCGATACCCAGCGATGCTCGTCGACGACGGCCCGGTGCAGCATGGCGATCTGGGCGGCCGGCCCGCCGAAGGACAGCAGGCCGATCCGCCACCAGACGGCGAGTGCCTGGCGGAAGCTGGGCAGGGGTGGTGCGCTCATCGTGGCTGTCCCGTCGTCGCGGCCGGTGCCGGCCAGTCATGGGTTTCGCCGGTGGCGTCGCGCGCCCAGCGATAGAAGGCGTCGTAGAGGCCCATCGATGCGTCGAGCTGGGCCAGGTCGTCGCGATACATGCGCGACAGGCCGAGCGAGGCGGCCAGCAGGCCGGCCGCCTGGGGTGCCTGGTCGAGCCGGTCGGTGTCGGCCGCGCAGATGATGGCCGCCAGCCGTGCCAGGGCGTCGGAGTGGAGGGTGAACTCCGCCAGCATCGTCTGGAAGGTGCAGTCGGGGCCACGATGGCTCCAGAACGCGCCCTCGATGTCGAAGGGAGTCGCCGCGAAGCGCTCGGCCACGGCCGCCACCTCGGACGCGGCGACGAAGAGGAACACCGCCTGGGGGTCGACGAAGCGGCGGATCAGCCAGGGGCAGGCGATGCGGTCGATCTTGGGCCGGGCCCGGGTGACCCATACCGTGCGGCCTTGGCGATCGGCGGCCGGCAGGCGGTCCGGCCGCACCAGCAGGCCGCCGGCCGCGACCCAGCCCTCGAAGCCGCCTTCCAGCGTCTCGGCGCGGGCGCCGGCATGGCGCAGCCAGGCGGCAGCACCCTGGCTCAGCTTCAGCCCGCGCTGGCAGACCACGGCCACCACCCGCCCGGCCAGGGCGCCGGACCATTCGTCGACCGTGCGGAAATCGCGACGGATGGCGGCCGGCAGCATGCGCGGGTCGCGGGCATGGTCCTCGTCGGTGCGCACGTCGACGATGACCGGCGCGTCGGGCGTGCCGACGAGGCGAGCGAGTTGGGTTGCGGAAATGAAGTCGGGACCGGCCATGATGCGTCCACCCCTGTATTCGGGAGTATCGGACGCGATGCTTCGGCCGAAGCCTCACGGGGCGATCGCGGATGGTCCCCTTGCCGGCAAGGTTGCTATGCCAGCCGGCGCCCTGTCAATCAGGGTCCTTGCAGGGGCAGCATCCCCGGATGGTTGCCGGCGATCTCGGCCGCGACGGTCGCCAGCGTGCGCGCGAAGCGCAGGGCGACGGGGGTCAGCGGCCGCAGGCGCGATGCCAGCGCGTTCAGGATGAAGCGGATCTCCGGCTCCAGCGGCACCACCACCAGCTCCGGCAGGTACTCGGCGAAGGGAAAGGGGGAATCGATCAGCGCGACGCCGACCCCGTTGCGCACCAGCGAGGCCGCGAAGAATGCCTGGTTGGTGTCGACCACCGTCTCCAGCACCTGGCCCGCATTGCGGAAGGCCTCGCGGATGCGGTCGCCGGTGGGGGCGCCCGGATAGAAGGTGATGAGCCGCTCCCCCGCCAGGTCGGCCGGTGTGACGGTGGCATGGCCGCACAGCCGGTGGCCCGGCGGCAGCACGCAGACGACGCGGCCGACGCAGAGCCGGGCGATGATCGTCAGCGTGTCGTCGGGCACGGCCTGTGCCAGCGCCAGGTCGACCCGGTTGGCGCGCACCTGCTCGATGATCTCGGGCGTCGGCAGCACCTGGGCATCGAAGCGCACGCCGGGATTCTCGGCGCCGAAACGCTGGATCGCCTGGGGCAGCAGCAGGGTGCCGAGGACCGGGGCGGACGCGATCCGCACCTCGCCCGCGCGCCCCTCGCGCAGCTCGGCCGCGCGCTGCCGGAAGGTCGCCATGTCGCCGAAGATTCGCTCGATCTCCGGGAAGAGGTCCTGCGCCTCGCGCGTCGTGTGCAGCCGGCCGTTGGCGCGGCTGAACAGCGTCATCCCCAGGTCCAGCTCGATCGCGCCCAGGATCTTGCTGGCGGCCGGCTGCGAAATGCCTAGGCGCCGGGCGGTCTCGCTGACCGACCCGGTGCGGATCATCGTTCGCAGGACTTCGAGCTGCCGCACGTTCATGGCCGCGACAGCACCATGAATCGCGCGCCCGCGCAAACCCGCTTCAGCGCGGGACCGCCTTGGCGCCGAACCGGGCCACCAGCGCCAGCGCCACCACCACCAGGGCGATCTGCAGGACCGAGATGGCGGCGATGGTCGGGTCGATCTCGTTCATGATGTTGTCGAACATCTGCTTGGGCAGCGTCTTGGTCGTGCCGCTGAGGAAGATGGCCACCACCACCTCGTCGAAGGACGACAGGAAGGCCAGGATGCCGGCCGACACGATGCCGGGGCGGATGAGCGGCAGGGTCACGCGCACGATGGCGCCGATGCGGCTGACGCCCAGGCTCATCGCCGCCTGCTCCAGCACCGGGTCGACGGTGCGCAGCGAGGCCGACATGACCGCCAGCACGAAGGGGATGGCCAGCACCGTGTGGGCCAGGATCAGCCCGGTCTCGGTCCCCGTCAGGTGCATGCGCGCGAACAGGCTGTAGATGGCGATGGCGATGACGATGTGCGGCACGATCAGCGGCCCGCTGCCCAGCCGCTCGACGACGACCCGGCCGCGATAGCGCCCGCGCACCACGCTGTAGGCCAGTGCGGTCCCCAGGATCAGCGCCAGCAGGGTGGACCCGCATGCGACCCGCAGGCTGACCATCGTCGCCTCGATCCAGGCGGGGTCGTAGAGGTAGCGCTTGTACCATTGCAGCGACCAGCCGGGCGGCGGGAACTGCAGGTAGCGCGCCGAGCTGAACGAGATCGGCACCACGATCAGCAGCGGCAGCAGCAGCAGCGCGAACACCACGAGCGAA
Source organism: Stella humosa (assembly GCF_006738645.1). Lineage (GTDB taxonomy): Bacteria > Pseudomonadota > Alphaproteobacteria > ATCC43930 > Allostellaceae > Allostella > Allostella humosa. The sequence goes on from NZ_AP019700.1 coordinate 1,196,787, forward strand.
TAGCCGCGCAGCAGGCGGCGCAGCCAGGGGCGCATGGGGGTTGCCTCAGCCACGGCGGGCCTGCACGCGGTTGGATATGGCCTGGACGGCCAGCGTGGCGACCAGCAGTACCATCGACAGGGCGCCGGCGAAGCGCCAGTCGAGCAGGCTCTGCACCTGATGCTCGATGACGTTGGCGATCATCATGATCCGTCCGCCGCCCAGGAGGGCCGGCGTGATGTAGAAGCCGAGCGAGATGATGAAGACCAGTGTCGCCCCGGCGAGCACCCCCGGCCAGGTGAGCGGCAGGTAGACGCGGGTGAAGACCTGCCAGCCGCTGGCGCCCAGCCCGTCGGCGGCGCGCAGCAGTTCGCGGTCGACCCGCACCATCACCGAATAGACCGGCAGGATGAACATGGGCAGCAGCACGTGGGTCATGCCGATGATGACGCTGGGCAGGTTGTGCAGCAGGGCCAGCGGCCGGTCCGTCATCCCCCAGTCCATCAGCGTGCGGTTGACGATGCCGTTGCGGCCGAGGATGACCATCCAGGCATAGGTCCGCACCAGCACGCTGGTCAGCAGCGGGATCAGGATGCAGGCAAAGCCGAGCGCCGAGCCGGTGCGCGACAGCGTGGTGAGGTAGAAGGCGACCGGATAGCCCAGCAGCGCGCAGAAGACGGTGACGATGGCCGCGATCTCGAACGTGTCGCGGAAGACCTGGAGGTAGAGCCCGTCGGTCAGCGCCTTCTCGTAGGCGCCCAGGCTGCCGCCCTCGATGCTGAGCAGCAGCAGGCGCAGGACCGGGCCCACGAAGATGACGAGCAGGAACAGCAGCGCCGGCAGGCCCAGCACGAAGGGGCCGCTCGGCACGCGCGCCGCCAGGGCGGCCAGCGCGCCGCCGGCCATGGCCGGCGCCTCAGCCCGCGATGACATGGACGTCCGCCGCCTGCCAGCCGACCGCGACCGTGTCGCCGGCCTTGACCCGGCCGACCGCGACCGCAGCCAGGGTCCACACCGCCGTCAGCACGCGATCGCCGCTGCGCAGCAGGTATTTCTGGGTCTGGCCCAGGTAGCTGACCTCCTCGACCGTGACGGAGAGGCGGTTGTCGGCGGCCTCGCCATCCTCCAGCAGGCGCACTCGCTCGGGCCGCACCAGGGCCGTTGCCGGGCCTGGGGTGGCGGTGCTTTCGGCCAGGATGCGCGTTCCGTCGTCCAGCGCGATCGTCACCCGGTCGTGCCCGGCGTTCGCGACCGTGCCCCGCCACAGGTTGGATTCACCGATGAAGCCGGCCGCGAAGACGGTGCTGGGCCGGGCATAGATTTCGTGCGGCGGCCCTAGCTGCTCGATGGCACCGCCATTCATCACCGCGATCCGGTCGGACAGCAGGAGTGCCTCCTCCTGGTCGTGGGTGACGAAGATGGCGGTCAGGCCCAGCCGCCGCTGGAGCCGGCGGACCTCCTCCTGCAACTGCTGGCGCAGGCGGCGGTCGAGGGCGCCGAACGGCTCGTCCAGCAGCAGCAGGCCGGGGTTGAAGACGATGGCGCGGGCCAGCGCCACGCGCTGCTGCTGGCCGCCCGAAAGCTGGCTCGGCATCCGCGCCTGGTAGCCGTCGAGTTCCACCAGGGCCAGTGCCTCCTGCACCCGCCGCCCGATCTCCGCCCGCGGCACATGGCGGACGGCGAGCGGGAAGGCGACGTTGCGCTCGACCGTCAGGTGGGGGAACAGGGCATAGTTCTGGAAGACCATGCCGATGTTCCGCCGGCCCGGCGGCGCGCGGGTGATGTCGGCCTGCCCGATGCGGACGGTGCCGCGATCGGGCATCTCGAAGCCGGCGATGACCTTGAGCAAGGTCGTCTTGCCGGAGCCGCTGGGGCCGAGGAGGGTGAGGAATTCCCCCGCCTCGACCGCCAGGTCGACGCCGCCGATGGCGGTGACGGCGCCGAACCGCTTCTCGATGCCTGCCAGGCTGAGTGGCAGGGACTGGCTGGTGGTCGCCATCAGGGTCAGCGCGCGAGCAGCCAGCGGGAGAAGCGTTCCTCCACGGCCGCACCGTTCTCGGCCCACCACTCGTCGCTGGTCCAGGCGACCTTCGGCAGGTTCTCGGGCGACGTCGGGAAGTACTTCAGCGCCGCCTTGTCCACATAGTCCCAGGACTTGGGATGGGTGCCGGGATAGCCCACCCGCTCGGCATAGGCCGCCTGGAGCTTGGGATCATTCATGAGCGCCAGCATCTTCTGGCCCCAATAGGCGTTCGGCGTGCCCTTGACGACGCCGAAGGTGCCGATCTTCGTCATGGCGCCGCCCCAGGCGACGTCGATGCCGGATTCATCGCGCTGGAGCTTGTAGAAGCGGCCGTTCCAGCCGCTGGTCATGATCACCTCGCGGTCGATCAGGAGCTGGGCCGGCTGCTGGCCGGTCGACCACCAGACCGAGATGTGCGGCTTGATCTCGTCGAGCTTCTTGAAGGCGCGGTCGACATCGAGCGGGTAGAGCTTGTCGGTGGCCACGCCATCGGCCATCAGGGCGAATTCCAGGTTGTCGATGGCGCGCGCGCGCAGCGAGCGCGGGCCCGGGAACTTCTTCACGTCCCAGAAGTCGGCCCAGTTGGTCGGGTACTGGCCGTTCTTGAAGGCGTCCTTGCGATATCCGAGCGCGGTCGAATAGACGCCGCGCGCCAGCGTCACCTTGCGCTCCTTCATGGGGCTCGGCAGCGCGTCCATGTCGACGATCTTGCGGTCGATCGGCTCGAACAGGCCCAGCTTCTCGGCGCGGATCGCCTCTTCGCCGCCGACCTCGGAGATGGTCCATTCGATATTGCCGCTCTCGACCATCGCCCGCAGCTTGGCGAGGTTGACCGGCCCGCTCTCCACCACCTTGATGCCGTAGAGCTTCTCGAACTCGGCATAGTAGATCGCCCGGGTGGCGACCATGGTGTCGCCGATCGAGGCGTTGACGACGATCTGCCGCGGCTTGGGCGGCTCCTGCGCCGTGGCCGCCAGCGGCAGGCCGGAGGTGGCCAGGCCCGCGGCCAGCCACAGGCCCAGTCGTCCGGCCGATCGCCGGGTGATGTGCTTCATGTCAGGCATGGCGTTCCCTCCTTGGGCTTCTCTGGGGACAGGCTTCTCAGGGGACCGAAGATCCGGCGACGACCACGACGTCGACCGCGACCGCGGCCTCGGTGGTGACGATGACGGGGTTGAGGTCGACTTCCTTCAGGCGGCCGCCGCCCGCGGCGGCCAGGCGGCCGACGGCGACCAGCAGGTCGATCAGTCGGTCGCGCGCCAGCACCCGGCCGCGATATCCGGCCAGGATGCCCTTGGGGTCGAGGCGGGCGACCATGGCGTCGGCCTGGGCTGGCGTGATCGGCGCCATTTCGATGACCGGCGGGCCCATGGCCTCGGCATAGATGCCGCCGAAGCCCAGGATGACGGCCGGCCCGACATCGGGGTCGACCTTGACGCCGACGATCAGTTCCAGCCCGTCCGCCACCATCTCCTGGGCGCGCAGCCCGGACAGGCCCGGCGTGCGGGCGGCCATGGCCTCCGCCGCGGCGGCCAGCACCGGCCGGTCGGCCAGACCCAGCACGACCAGGCCGGCCTCGGACTTGTGCAGGCAGCCGGGCAGGTCGCCCTTGAGCGCCACCGGGAAGCGCAGCGCGCCGCTGGCCGCGACCAGCGCTTCCGGCGTGTCGCCCGCGGCCTCGCGCACGAACGGCACGCCGAAGCGGTCCAGCAGGTCGCGCGCGGCACCATCGTCCAGGGCGCCGGCCGGCAGGGACGGGAGGGCGGCGGCGGTGCCATCCGTCGCCGTGGGCGCCGGCGCCAGGGCGGCATGGTCGTAGAAGGCGCGCAGCGCGCTCAAGGCGGTGTGCGGGTCGGTGCAGGTCAGCACGTCCTGCTGGCGCAGCGCCGCCAGCACCGGCTCCACCATCGGCCCAGCCTGCCAGCAGACGAGGTGCGGGCCGGCAGCCTGGCGGGCGAACTGCGGCAGGCCGTCGACGATGTCCTCCATGTAGCTGAACAGCGTCTCGGCATAGATGGTGGCGCCGACATCGGGCTCGGCGTCCATGATCTCCAGCGTGCGCAGCACGTCGAGATAGCCCGCGCGCGGCCGGCCGCGGCCGCCGGCGTCGATCGGGTTGGCCGGGTTCTGCTGGTTGGTCTCGGCCTTGATGCGGGCGACGGTGGGGGGCGAGAAGCTGGCCGCGCGCAGCCCATGGTCATGGATGCGGTCGCCGAAGGCCGCGGCATAGCCGCCGGACAGCGACACCACGCCAACGCCGGTGCCAGGCCGCGCGCGATGGCGCGACAGGATCATGCCGCCGACCAGCAGGTCGTCCAGGTCGTCGACCACGACGATGCCGTGGCGGCGATAGGCGGCGTCCTTCACCTGCCGGTCGCCCACGATGCGCCCGCTGTGCGACTGGGCGGCGGCCGCGCCGGCGGCCGAGCGGCCGGGCTGAAGCAGCAAAACCGGCTTGCCGCGTGCCTGGGCTAGGCGCCCCATCGCCAGCAGGGCGGCGTAGTCGGCGACGGATTCCGCATAGATGCCGATGACCTTGGTCGCCGGGTCCTCGATCATGAAGCGCATGTAGTCGGGCGTCGTCAGGTCGAACTCGCCGCCGCTGGAGACGAGGTGGCTGAAGCCGCCGCCCAGCTTGCGCGCGCGCTCGATCAGCGACGAGACGATGCCGCCGCTCTGCGAGATGATGCCGACGGGGCCGCGCGGCAGGCCGGTCTCGTCGACCGCGGTCGAGATGGTGGCGGCCGCCCCCGTCTCGGGCGAGACGATGCCGACGCATTGCTGGCCGACGATGCGCGGCCAGCCGCTGTGGGCCAGCGCCAGGATCTCCTGCGCCAGCCGGTCGGCATCGGGCGAACCCTTGGGCACGATGTCGCCCACCGCGATGAAGAAGCCGGCCCCGCGGCACGAGCGATAGACGTCGAGCAGGCGGTCCGGGCCGACGAAGGCCATGACGACGTCGATCGGCTCGGCCACGTCGTCGATCGAGGCGACGCAGGGATGGCCGAAGACGGTCTGGTACTTGGGGTTGATGGGCAGGATGCGGCCCTGGAATCCGGCCCACATGGTCGCCTGCAGCGAGCGCGCGACGTTGCGGCCGGGGTCCTCGCTGGCGCCGACGAAGGCGATCGTGCGCGGGTCGAAAAGGCGCCGCAGGTCGGCCGGGCTGTCGCCCGTGGCCGAAGCGCGTGCTGTCTGGGGGTAAGCCGCCATCGTCCGTCCTGGTCCCGCCCTCGGCTCTGCCCATGCCTGGGTCTGTGGCCCAAGGGTGGGTCTGCCGGCGCTTCCCGGTCAAGTGGCCGACTGGTTATGTCGCATTTCCAAAATAACATGGGCGGCTGCACCGCAATGGTGCGCCGCCCAATTACTTCGCGCCTGCGAGACAAGGCGAAAGGATATCTCTGGTCACGCCCGGTGTCGACAGCGGGCCGGGAAGGGTATCCTTCCCGGCTGCCCGTCGGGCGTTCAGCTTGCCCAGTACCAGGTGTTGATGTTCCAGCAGTTGGAACGATAGTTGACGTTGGGTTCGTAGCCGATGAGGTTGACCTTGGTGCCCTCGGTCTGGCTCGGCTGGAATATCGGCAGCAGCGGCAGGTCGGCGCGGAAGATTTCCTGCACCTTCAGGTAGTTCTTCTTTCGCTGCTCGCGATCGACCAGGCCGACGCTTTCCTTCAGGATCGCGTCCACCTCGGCATTGGCATACTGCATGGTATTGGCGCCGGTGCCCGTCTTCACCGGAATGGCCCAACTGCCGAGCCGGTCGCTGACGTCGGGGTCGGAGCCGACGCCGAAGGCCGAGCCGACGATGACCGTGTCCCACTCGCTCTTGCGCCAGTAGTCGCCCCACATGACGGCAGGCGGCAGGTTCTTGATCGACAGGTTGACGCCGATGGCCTTCCAGCCCTGCTGCACGAACTGCTGCGTCTGCTCGCGCAGATGGTTGCCGGCCGTGGTGGAGTTGCTGAATTCCAGCTTCACGCCGTTCTTCTCGCGCACGCCGCCGGCACCCGGCTTCCAGCCGGCATCGTCCAGCAGTTTCCTGGCTCCGGCCGCGTCGAACTTGTGGGCGGGCAGGCTGGCGTTGTAGGCCCAGGATTGCTGCGGCAGGTAGGTCTCGGTCGGCCGATGGGCGCCGTAGTAGATCTCCTTGATGATCGTTTCCTTGTCGATCGCCATGTAGAGCGCCTGGCGGACGGCCAGTTCCTGGAACTGCGGCCGGCCGTTGTTGAGCGACAGGCTTTCCAGGAACGGCATCGGCGCCCGGAAGAGCTTGACCGTCTTGACCTTGCTCACTTCCTCGAAATTGTCCGGCGTGATGCCCTGGATGCCGACGGCGTCGACGGCGCCGGTCATGAACTGCGTCTTCAGGACGATCAGGTCGGGGATGTACTTGAAGATCAGCTTCTCGACATACGGACCCTCGCCGTAGAACTTGTCGTTGGCCTCCAGCAGCAGGTAGTCGCCGGGCCGGCGCTCGCCCCACTTGAAGGGGCCGGTGCCGACCGGCTTGTTGTTGAACGGCGAATCCTTGGGGTCGCCGCCCGCACCCAGGATGTGCTTGGGCACGATCATGGTCCAGGCGACGATCGAGAAGTAGGGCGCGAAGAAGCGCTCCATCTTCCAGGTGATCTCGGTCGGGCTGACGACCTGGATGTCGCGGACCAGATTGTGGCCGTTGCGGCTGAAGGCGGGGAAGTCCGGCTTCTGGATCAGCTCGATGGTGTACTTCACGTCCTCGGCGGTGAAGGGCGCGCCGTCGTGCCAGGTCACGCCGGAACGCAGCTTCACCTTCCAGGTCAGGCCGTCGGCCGACAGTCCGCCATTCGCGACGGTCGGAATCTCGGCCGCCAGCTCCGGCACCAGGGTGCCTTTGGAATCCAGCGACCAGAGCGGGCTGAAGAGGTTGAGGTGGACGCCGTCATCGACCTCGATGCGGGCGCGCAGCGGGTTGAAGACGGTCGGCTCCTGTGACAGGCCGACGACGATCTGGCCCTTGCGGGTGCCCTTGGGCGGCTTGGCCGCGGCGGCTTGGGCCCAGGCGCCCTGGCCGGTCGGCATGGCCGCGGCCAGGGATCCCGCCGCCGCCATGCCCAGGAAGGTCCGTCGCGGCAGCATCAGATTGGCAAGGCCGCGGCGGGCCGGGTCGTCGTCGCGCTCGTTCATCGGTTGCCTCGTCTGTTCGGGTTTTCTCTTTTTATTGTGGTCCTGTCGGGGGCTCCTGTCAGCCCACCGAGATTGTCAGCCCACCGCAACCTGGGGCTCGGGCTGCCAGTCGGCGGCACTGCGATAGCGCTGCGACGGGGCCTGACGCGGCATCACCGTCTGGGCGCGGCGGCGCTCTTCCTGCTCGGCCTGGAGGGTCGCCAGGTACTTGGTCGGCATGTCCATGTAGGGGGTGCGCCGCTTCACCCAGTGATGGCAGTCCTCCAGCGTCATGAAGATCTGGTCGGCCGGGCGGGCCGGCCATTCCGGCACGTGCAGCCACAGCCGCAGCATGTGGCGGCGGCGCGACACGTCGTCATGGTCCTCGTAGTTGGTCCGCCCGTGCATGATCGAGCGGTTGTTGAGGAACTGGATGTCGCCTTCCTCGAAATTCATGTCGAGGAAGAACTCCTCGGTCTGGGCGACGCGCTGCATCAGGTCGAAGGCCTCGACCTCGGCCTCGGACAGCTTCACCCCGCCATGATGGACGGCATAGCGCAGGCAGCCCGTGTCGATGACGCAGCTAATGCGGCCGTCGCGCTGGCCGAACACGGGGATGCGCTCCACGCTCTGGGCCGGCGACAGGGAATGCTGGGCGTCCAACTCGTGGTTGCGGTGGTAGTAGCCGCGCACCAGCACGTCGAGCAGGTCCGGCCGGGTGTCGGCCAGGTGGTTGTAGAGGGCGGCCACGCTGACGATGCGGCTGGCCCCGCCCGACTTGGCGGCGCGCAGGCACATCAGCGAGACGATGTCGCAGGCCGACCCGTCGATGTGGAAGTGCTGGCCGCCGCCGGCATTGTAGCCGCGCACCTTCTCGACCACGTCCGAGATGTCGATGACGCTGCCCAGCAACTGGCCCTGCCACGACTGCGCCAGCGGCCGGCCGAGATGGGCGCCAAGCCCGATATAGACCCGCGCCATGTCGTCGGCCGAATAGCGATCGCGCGGGAAGCCGCGCAGCAGCACGACGCCGCGGCCGTCCAGCAACTCGTCGCGCAGGCGGTTCAGGGTCGGGCCCATGGTCGGCAGCACGAAGCTGTCGCGGGTGATCGCGGGGATGTCGCTGTCGCCGACCGACTTCAGGGCGGCATCGATCTCCGCCACCTCAGTGTCGGTGAAGCGGTGCATCATCTCGGTCCGATAGTCGATCTCCGAGCCCTTCCAGGCCGCCCGCGTCTCAATCTTCTCATGCGCCATGCTGTCGCTCCTTCGGGGTCCGCGCCGGTCCGGCAGGGCCGTTGCGAACATCATGCCAGGACAAAATCATCCCCGATCACCCGATCAAAGGCAATGACGGTCGCCGACGCACCCTCATGCCCTGCGGGAAAGACGACATGCCCATTCAGTATTTTCGCCTGGCGGGGGTGGCGCCTATCGTCGATTTCCCCGCCAGCCCAATCCGGAGGCCCTTGATGGTCATCGACTTCTCCAGCCGCCCGCCCCTGCCGGATTTCGGCGTCCGGGCCAGCCACCTGTCGAACTATCGCCGGGTCTACCGCTCGAGCGAGGCGGCCGCCGCCGAGTCCGAGGCTGCCGGCGAGGACAAGATGGCGGACTATCTGGCGGCCTATGACGCGGTCGACGCCAAGCACGTCGTCGTGCGCGCCAAGGACACCGAGACGACCTTCGGCCACAAGACGACCAACGAGTTCGTCGCGGGCTTCTGCAAGGATCATGGCCCGCGCTTCCTCGGCTTTGCCGGCGTCGACCCGCACAAGGGCATGGCCGCCATCCGCGAGCTGGAGCATGCGGTGAAGGAGCTGGGCCTGCGCGGGCTCAACCTGCAGTGCTTCGAGCACAAGATCGCCATCAACGACAAGAAGCTCTACCCACTCTATGCCAAGTGCATCGAGCTGGACATCCCGGTCACGGTGCATTCGAGCATCAACTTCTCGACCGAATGCCTGATGGAGCATGGCCGGCCGATCCTCCTAGACGAGGTGATGGTGCATTTCCCCGAGCTGCGGGTGGTCGCCGCCCCGCCGGGCTGGCCCTGGGTGCAGGAGCTGATCGGCGTCGCCTGGCGCCACAAGAACGTCTTCATCGGCGTCTCGGCGGTCCGGCCGAAGTACCTGGAGGCCGAGGATTCCGGCTACGAGCCGCTCGTGAAGTACGGCAACTCGATCCTCCAGGACCAGATCATCTTCGGCACCTCGCACCCGCTGCAGCCGATCGGCCGGGCCTTCGACGAGATCCGCGCCCTGCCGCTGAAGCCCGAGGTCACCCAGAAGTGGGTCTACGGCAACGCCGCCCGCCTCTTGGGGATCGACTGATGCATCCCGTCGTCGCCATCGTCCAGGAGCGCCTGCGCCGGATCGAGCGTGAGCCCTTCTACGCCACCATGGGCGAGCTTCTGGCCGATGCCGCGCGGCGGGATCCCGACCGCCTGGCCATCGTCTTCTTCGAGCGCGGCCAGCAACTGACCTATGCCGGGCTCGACCGGGCGGTGAACCGGGCGGCCAACGCGCTGGTCGCCATCGGCGTCCGCCGTGGCGACCGGGTGGCGGTGATGCTGCCCAACCGGCTGGAGTATCCCGTGACCTGGCTGGCGCTGGCCCGCATCGGCGCGGCGATGATCCCGGTCAACAACGGCTACACCCCGCGCGAGATCGCCTATGCGACGACCGACGGCGGCGCCAGCTTCGCCGTCGTCGACGAGACCTGCATGGCGACCTTCCTGGCCGCGCCCGAGCGGCCGGCGGCGCTGACCGACGACCGCATCGTCGTCGTCGGCACCTCGCCGGTCGGCGGCACGCGCTCGTGGGAACAACTGATCGCCAGCGCGCGCGACAGCTTCACCCCGGCCGAGCCGGTGACCGGCGACGACCCCATCGGCATCCAGTACACGTCGGGCACCACCGGCCTGCCGAAGGGCTGCCTGCTGCCGCAGAGCTACTGGCTGGTGCTGTGCCGGTCGGCCAGCGCGCGCACCACCTCGCAGGTGCGCCGGCTGCTGGTGCAGAACCTCTTCTTCTACATGAATGCCCAGTTCCTGCTGCTGACGGCACTCAACATCGGCGCCACGCTCTACATGGCCGAACGGCCGAGCGCGACGCGCTTCATCGGCTGGATCAAGGAGATCGGCGCCAACTGGTGCATCTTCCCCGAGGTCGTGCTGAAGCAGCCGGCCGCCTTCGACGACAACCGCACGGCCCTGTCGGAGGTGGCGATGGCTGCCGTCAGCCGCGACGGCCACCGCGAGATCGAGCGCCGCTTCAACGTCCGCGCGCGCGAGATCTTCGGCATGACCGAGGTCGGCCCCGGCACCTTCATGCCGTTCGAGGTCGAGGACATGGTGGGTTCGGGCTCGATCGGGGCGCCGTCGCTGTTCCGCCGCGCCCGCATCCGCGGGCCGGAAGGGCAGGAAGTGGCGCTGGGGGACCCGGGCGAGCTCCAGATCACCGGCCCGTCGATGCTGAAGCTCTACGTGAACAAGCCCGAGGCGACGGCGCGGTCCTTCGACGGCGAATGGTTCCGCACCGGTGACGTTGCCCGCCAGGACGAACAGGGCTTCTTCTATATCGTCGGCCGCATCAAGGACATGATCCGGCGTGGCGGCGAGAACATCGCGGCGGTCGAGATCGAGAGCGTCGTGCGCCACCTGCCGGGCGTCATCGACGCCGCCGTCACCGCCGTCCCCGACGAGACCCGCGGCGAGGAAGTGCGCATCACCATCGAACGGGAAGCCGGCGAGGGCGTAGCGCGCGAGGCGGGCGACGCCGCCCTGCTGCGCGCGATCATCGCCCATTGCGAAGCCAACCTCGCCCGCTTCAAGATCCCGCGCTACTACGCCTTTGCCGACACGCTGCCGCGCACGGCCTCCAACAAGCTGGCCAAGCACCAGATCGTGGCGGCCGGCAGCGACCCGCGCGCCGGCACGTTCGACCGCATCGACGGGATCTGGCGGCCCTAGAGCCGGACCCGGCCGTCCCTGCCGACAGGCGAGCCCGCCGTCGCGGGCATTCCGTCGAGGGACGCCAAGGCGGCCGGGCAGTCCTGCCCGGCCGGTGCCATCGGGCGTCGTCGATCGCTCAGTTCGGCTCGCGATAGGGCATGCAGCCGGCCAGGCGGTCGTCGAGGCGGAGTTCGGCGCAGAAGGCGCTGGCCGCCGCCATCGTCTCGAACCGGCCGGCATAGATGCGCCAGCCGCGTTCGGCCGGCGACAGCGCCGCGTCGGCCGCGGCCGAGGTCAGCGCGCGCGGGTGGCGTTCCAGCAGCCGCTCCCACTCCCAGCGGGCCTGGGCCTCCGTCGATACCGTGCCGAGCCAGACGCGATAGTTGCGCGGGCCGCGGGCTGCCCGCCCGGGCTCGACGATCTCGGTCTGCAGGTTGGCATAGCCGCCCTGGCCGCGGCCGGGCGGCGGGCTTGCCATGGCCAGGTTCTGCGGCGGGGGCACGTAGCGGTCGGCGGCCAGCGACTGGCGCTCGGGCGGCAGCGGCGGCAGACGCATCCAGGCCGGCGGGGTCTGCGCCGGCGGCGGGCGCTGGGTGGTGCCGGACGGCGGATAGTTGGAGGGTGCCGGCTGATAGCCCGGCTGCGGCGCATAGGCCGGCGCCGGCGCGGACGTGCGCGGGGCGTAGGCCGGCGCCTGGTAGCTGGGGGGCTGGTAGCTGGGCGCCTGGTAGCTGGGCTGTTGGTAGGATGGCTGCTGATAGGCGGGCGGCTGGTAGTCGGGCTGTTGGTACGAGGGACGCGGGTAGTTCCGCTGCTCGTAGGCCGGCGGCTGGTAGCCCGCATCGGGATAGCGGCCGGCCGGCGGCGGCGGCTGGTAGGACTGCCGCGCATAGGCGGGCTGCTGCTGGTAGGCCTGGGACGGATAGGCCGGCGGCTGGTACGGCGCCGGCGGCGGTGCATAGGCCGGCGGCTGGTAACTCGGCTGCGATGAGGAGGGGCCGGGTAGTCGGCCGGGCGCCGGCACGGGCGCGGCGGGGGGCAGATCGGCCGGCACCGGCGCCGGGGAACGGCGGCGGCAACAGGCGCCGGGCGCGCGGGCGGCGGGGCGACGGCGGGACGTGCGGGTGCCGCGGTCGGTGGCGGTGCGGTCGGGGCGGCGGTCGATGGAGAGGCTGTCGATGGAACGGGGGGCGCCTGCGGCCGCGGCTCGCCGACCTCTGCCCCGACCGACCGGAAGCCCGGGTCGCGGGTGCTGAAGATCGAGCGCCAGCCGGTATCGGAGCGGGACGGTGCCGGCGCGTTTGCCGGGCGCGGCGGTGGCGGTGCGGCCGGCAGGGCGGCCACCGCCTGTGGCGCCGGTCTGGCCGGCGGGGCGGCTCTGACACCGGCGGGGCGGCTGCCGGTGCCGGGGCACGATCGCCACAGGCGCCAGGGGTGGCGGCTGTGGCGCGGCCAAAGGCGGCGGCGGGGCCGGCGTCGATTGAGGCGGGGCGAGCGTCAGCGGCAGGGCGGGCTCGATCGCCTCGGCGGGTGCCGTCGGCGCCTGGCCGCGGCCGGGCAGGATCGGCGGGGTGGCGGCGCGTGTTTCCGCCATCTCGCCCGAGGGCGGCGGGGCCGGCACCGGGCGCGGCGGCGGCGGCGCGGGACGCGGCGGCGGCACCACGGCGGCGACGGCCGGGGCCGGGCGGGGGCCGGCGGCGGTGGCGATGCGGTCGGCGCAGCGATCGGTGCCGGATCGGCTGCCGCCACGGATGGGGCGGGGCTGGCCGGTGGTGGCGACACGGCTGGTGGCAACACGGGCGTTGGCGGCGGTGGTGGAGCGGCGGCCGCCGGTGGGGTTGGCGGCGGTGCCGGCGGTGGCGGCGCGACAGGGGCCGGGCGGCGGCCACGGTCGGGGCGGTCGTCCCGGGTGGCGTCGGCGCCGCCTCCTTTTGCTTCTCGGCCAGGTGCTGGCGGGCGGCGGGCAGGCCGGCGGCGGCGGCCTGGCGCATCCATTTGTCCGACAGGTTGGGGTTGATGCCGCGATAGTCGCGATCGACCAGCAGCAGGGCCAGCAGGTACTGCGCCTGGGGGATGCCCTTCTCGGCCGCCAGCTCCAGCCACTTGGCCGCGGAATCGAGGTCGCGGTTGGGGCCGAGCGCGCCGCGCGAATGGAGGATGCCGAGATTGTAGGCGGACTTGGCGTGGCCGGATTCCGCCGCACTCAGGTACCACTGGGCCGCACGCTGGGCACTTACCGGCACGCCGCGGCCCTTCTCGTAGATCAGGCCCAGGTTGAACTGGGCGGCGACGTCGCCCTGGCGGGCGATCGGCGTCCAGATCCGCACCGCCTCGGCGAAGTCGCCGCGGTCATAGGCGACGACGCCCTTCTCGAAGGCGGCGGATTCGGCATGGGCCGGCGGGGCGGGGCGGCCAGCAGCAAGGCCAGGGCGAGGGCCAGAGCCGGGGCGGCTGCGGGGCCGTGCGCATCATGCACCATCCTGGGTGGCGGCGCGGCGGAAGCGCCGCACCGGGGTGGAGCCGTCGTCCGGCGCCTCGCCCCAGCGGCGGACGAGGTCATGGTCGAGGTCGAGCAAGTCGAGCGCGCGGCCGACCGTGTGGTCGACCAGCTCGTCGATGCTGGCGGGACGGGCATAGAAGGCCGGCACCGGCGGCATGATCACCGCCCCCATCTCGGCCAGTTGGGTCATGGTGCGCAGGTGGCCGACATGCAGCGGCGTCTCGCGTACCAGCAGGATCAGGCGGCGGCGCTCCTTCAGCACCACGTCGGCCGCCCGCGACAGCAGGCCGGCGGTCACGCCCGAGGCGATCTCGCTCATGCTGCGCACCGAGCAGGGGGCGACGACCATGCCCAGCGTGCGGAACGAGCCGGACGAGATGGCCGCCCCCATGTCATCGGCCTTGTGGACCACGTCGGCCAGGGCATGCACGTCGGCCACCTTGCGCGCCATCTCGTAGGCCAGCGTCACCTCGGCCGACCGGGTCATCACCAAGTGGGTCTCGATCGGCGTATCGCGCAGCACTTCCAGCAGCCGCACCCCGTAGATGATTCCGGAGGCGCCGCTGATGCCGACGACGAGGCGGCGGTTCGTCAATGTCCTCACGCTTCCGATGGTTGGCGGCTGCGACGAATGTTGCGCGTGAGCCCGCCAGCGTCAAGCGAGCCGCCTTCGCTCTTGCCCGTCGCATCCCGTCGCCGGACCATGATAGCGTTCTCATTCCGCCTTTCGCGGCGCCGTCCGCGGCTGCCCCCTCCGATCGAGAGACCCCTGCCGATGAAGTGCTTCACCGCCTCCCTGGGTACGGAGACGAACACCTTCTCGCCCATGCCGACCAGCCTGCGCAGCTTCACCGAGAACTTCTATGCCCGGCCGGGCGAGCACCCCGACCGGCCGACCAACTGCACCTCGCCGCTCTGGGCCGCGCGCAAGCGGGCCCAGACCAAGGGCTGGACGGTGGTCGAGGGCTCCTGCTCCTTCGCCCAGCCGGCCGGGACCACGGTGCGCCGGGCCTACGAGGAGCTGCGCGACGAGATCCTGGAGCAGTTGAAGGCGGCGATGCCGGTCGACATCGTGCTGATGGGCCTGCACGGCGCCATGGTGGCGGACGGCTATGACGACTGCGAGGGCGACCTGTTGGCGCGCATCCGCGCCATCGTCGGCCCGGGCGTGCCGATCGGCTGCGAGCTCGACCCGCACTGCCACCTGACGCAGCAGCGCCTGGAGGCTACCGACGTCATCATCACCTACAAGGAATTCCCCCACACCGACTTCGTCGAGCGTGGCGAGGAACTGGCCGACATCATTGAGGCGATGGCGCTGGGGAAGGTGAAGCCGGTCAGCTCGGTCTTCGACTGCCGCATGATCAACAGCTTCCCGACCTCGCGCCAGCCGATGCGCGGCTTCGTCGACCGGATCATGGCCATGGAGGGGAAGGACGGCATCCTGTCGATCTCCGTCGCGCACTGCTTCCCCTATGCCGACGTGCCCGAGATGGGGACGAAGGTCCTGGTGGTGACCGATGACCGCAAGGAATTCGGCGACGCGCTGGCAGAGAAGCTGGGCCGTGAGCTGTGGGACCTGCGCGACGAGGTGCGGCCGCCGTTCCTCACCATCGACGAGGCGCTGGACCGCGGCGTCGCCCGCAACCAGGGGCTGGTCGTCATCGCCGACCCGTCCGACAACCCGGGCGGCGGCGCCCCCAGCGATTCCACCTTCGTGCTGAAGCGCATGATGGAGCGCGGCATCACGGATGCTGCCATCGGCGGCTTCTGGGACCCGGTCGCCGTCCGCCTCTGCTTCGATGCTGGGGAGGGGGCGCGCTTCAACCTGCGCTTCGGCGGCAAGATCGGCCCCACCTCGGGCGACCCGATCGACGCGATGGTGACGGTGACCAAGCTCGTTCCCGACGCGCGCATGGACTATTGCGGCACCGTGGTCTTCCTGGGCGACGCGGCGGCCATCGACGTCGACGGCATCTCGGTCGTCCTCATCACAAACCGGCAGCAGTGCAAGAGCCGGGGCATGTTCACCAACCTCGGCATCGACCTGGCGACCAAGCGGATCGCGGTGGTCAAGTCGACCAACCACTTCTTCGCCGAGTTCGGCCCGATCGCCGAGGAGGTGCTGTACACCGACGCGCCGGGCGCCATCCCGCGCGACTTCACCAAGATCCCCTATACCCGCATCCCGCGGCCGATCTGGCCGCTGGACGAGAATCCCTGGTCCTGACGGCAAGGGGAGGCCGACGACGATGCGCTGCTTCACCGCCTCGCTGGGCACCGAGACAAACACCTTCTCGCCGATGCTGACCAGCAAGCAGGATTTCCTCGACGAGTTCTATGCGCCCGCCGGCCAGCACCCGGACCGGCCGACGCTGTTCGCCGGGCCGCTGTGGGCGGCGCGCAAGCGCATCGCCACCAAGGGCTGGACGGTGATCGAGGGCACCTGCGCCTTCGCGCAGCCGGCCGGCATCACGACGCGGGCGGCCTATGAGGATCTGCGCGACGAGATCCTGGGCCAGCTCAAGGCCGCCCTGCCGGTCGACATGGTGCTGATGGGCCTGCACGGCGCCATGGTGGCCGACGGCTATGACGACTGCGAGGGCGACCTGCTGGCCCGCATCCGCGACATCGTCGGGCCGAAGGTGGCGATCGGGGCGGAACTCGACCCGCACTGCCACCTGACGAAGCAGCGGCTGGCCGCGACCGACGTCATCATCTGCTTCAAGGAGTTCCCGCATATCGACTTCGTCGAGCGCGGCGAGGAGCTGGCGGACGTGATCGAGGCGGTGGCGGCGGGCCGGGTGAAGCCGGTGGCGTCCGTGTTCGACTGCCGCATGATCAACCTCTACCCCACCACGCGTCAGCCGATGCGCGGGCTGGTCGACCGCATCAAGGCGATGGAGGGGAAGGACGGCATCCTCACCATCTCGATCGCGCACGGCTTCCCCTATGCCGACGTGCCCGAGATCGGCACCCGCGTCGTCGTCTATACCGACGACGGCAAGCCCTTCGGCGACGCACTGGCCGAGAAGATTGGCCGCGAGCTGTGGGACCTGCGCGACGAGGCCTATCCGCCCGTGTTGTCGATCGACGATGCACTCGACCGCGCGGTCGCCCGCAACCAGGGCCTGGTCGTCATCACCGACCCGTCCGACAATGCCGGCGGCGGGGCGCCCGGCGATTCCACCTTCGTCCTGCGGCGGATGCTGGAGCGGCGGATCGAGGGCGGCGCCTTCGGCCCGATCTGGGACCCGGTGGCGGTGCGCATGTGCTTCAACGCGGGCGAGGGCACCCGCTTCCAGCTCCGCTTCGGCGGCAAGATGGGCCTGGGCTCCGGCGACCCGATTGACGCGATGGTGACGGTGACGAAGCTGGTGCGCGACGCCACCCAAACCTTCGGCGACGCGCTGGCGCCCTTGGGCGATGCCGCCGCGATCGAGGTCGAGGGCATCGCCGTGGTCCTGACCACCAACCGGCAGCAGGCCTTCGGCACCGACCTTTTCACCAACCTCGGCATCGACCTGGCCCGCCGCCGCGTCTGCGCGGTCAAGTCGACCAACCATTTCTACGCCTCCTACAGCCGCATGGCCGAGGAGGTGCTGTACACCGGCGCGCCCGGCAGCCTGACGCTGGACTTCGCGTCGATCCCCTATACCCGCATCCAGCGGCCGATCTGGCCGCTCGACCAGAACCCCTGGAACCAGGACCGCCCGTCATGAAGTGCTTCACCGCCTCGTTCGGCACCGAGACCAACACCTTCTCGCCGATGCTGACCAGCCGGCAGAGCTTCGAGGAGGATTTCTACGCGCCCCCCGGCCAGCACCCGGACCGGCCGACGCTCTGCACCGGCCCGCTCTGGGCCGCCCGCCAGCGCATCGCGTCCAAGGGCTGGACGGTGGTCGAGGGCTCCTGCTCCTTCGCCCAGCCGGCCGGCATCCTGGTGCGCAAGGATTACGAGGCGATGCGCGACGAGATCCTGGAGCAGTTGAAGGCGGCACTGCCGGTCGACATCGTGCTGATGGGCCTGCATGGCGCCATGGTGGCCGATGGCTATGACGACTGCGAGGGCGACATCCTGGCCCGCATCCGCGAGATCGTCGGGCCGAAGGTGCCGGTCGGCTGCGAGCTCGACCCGCACTGCCACCTGACGGAAAAGCGGGTGGCCGCCGCCGACGTCATCATCTGCTTCAAGGAGTTCCCCCACACCGACTTCGTCGAGCGTGGCGAGGAACTGGCCGACCTCATCGAGGCGATGGCGCTGGGCCGGGTCAAGCCCGTGCAGTCCGTCTTCGACTGCCGCATGGTGAACAGCTTTCCCACCTCGCGCGAGCCGATGCGCAGCTTCGTCGACCGCATCATGGCGATGGAAGGCAAGGACGGCATCCTCTCCATCTCCATCGCCCACTGCTTCCCCTATGCCGACGTGCCCGAGATGGGCACCCGCGTGCTGGTCGTCACCGACGACCAGAAGGCCAAGGGCGACGCCCTGGCGGAAAAGCTCGGCCGCGAGCTGTGGGACCTGCGCAACGAGGTGCGCCCGCCCTTCCTCTCCATCGACGAGGCGCTCGACAAGGCCAGCGCCCGCAATGACGGCCTGGTCGTCATCGCCGACCCGTCCGACAATGCCGGCGGCGGGGCGGCGGGCGATTCCACCTATGTCCTGAAGCGGATGATGGAGCGCGGCATCACGGACGCCGCCTTCGGCCCGATCTGGGACCCGGTGGCCGTGCGCATGTGCTTCAACGCGGGCGAGGGCACGCGCTTCCAGCTCCGCTTCGGCGGCAAGATGGCGGCCACGTCCGGCGATCCGATCGACGCCATGGTGACGGTGACGAAGCTGGTGCGCAACGCCACCCAGACCTTCGGCAAGGCGCTGTCGAACATCGGCGACGCGGCCGCGATCGAGGTCGACGGCATCGCCATCGTCCTGATCGACAACCGCACCCAGGCGCTGGGCAGCGACCTGTTTTCGAACCTCGGCATCGACCTCGCGACCAAGCGGCTCTGCGTCGTCAAGTCGACCAACCACTTCTACGCCTCTTTCAGCAAGGTGGCGCAGGAGGTGCTGTACATGGACGCCCCCGGCCCCCTACCGCGCGACTTCCTGCGCCTGCCCTATACCCGCGTGCAGCGGCCGAAATGGCCGATGGATGCCGACCCGTGGGCGGCGTGACGGCATGACCGCCGCTGCGTCCCTCGACTGCTCACGCCGCTCCGCGGCGCTGCGCGCTCGGGATGAGGGGGGCGGAAACCGGCGCCGACGATGGTGGAGCGAACGGACCATCCTCACCCCGAGCGCGGGAGCGCAGCGAGCAGTCGAGGGCGCACCGGCCCCGCCCAACCCTCCCGTCTCTACATCCTGAAAGCTGACCCGATGCGCTGCTTCACGGCCTCCCTGGGGGCGGAGACCAATACCTTCTCGCCGATGCTGACCAGCCGCGACGGCTATCGCGAGCGCCTGCATGTCGGCCCGGGCGAGCATCCCGAGCGGCCGACGCTCTATGCGGCACCGCTATGGGTCGCGCGCCAGCGGGCGAAGACCAAGGGCTGGGACGTGGTCGAGGGCTCGTGCTTCGCCGCCAACCCGGCCGGCAACACGGTCCGCCGAGACTATGAGGCGATGCGCGACGAGATCCTGGCCGAGCTGCGGGCCGCCATGCCGGTCGACATCGTCCTGATGGGCCTGCACGGCGCCATGGTGGCCGACGGCTATGACGATTGCGAGGGCGACCTGCTGTCGCGCATCCGCGAGATCGTCGGGCCGAAGGTGCCGGTCGGCGTCGAGCTCGACCCGCATTGCCACCTGACGAGGCAACGCGTCGCCGCGTCCGACGTCATCATCTGCTACAAGGAATTCCCCCACACCGACACGGTCGCCCGGGCCGAGGAGCTGGCCGACATCATCGAGGCCCAGGCGCTGGGCCAGGTGAAGCCGGTCATGTCGGTCTTCGACATGCGCATGCTGAACGGCTTCCCGACCTCGCGCCAGCCGATGCGCGGCTTCGTCGACAAGATCATGTCCATGGAGGGCAAGGACGGCATCCTCTCCATCTCCGTCGCGCACGGCTTCGGCTATGGCGACGTGCCCGAGGTGGGGGCGAAGATGCTGGTCGTCACCGACGACCGGAAAGAGTTTGGCGATGCCCTGGCCGAGAAGCTGGGCCGCGAGCTGTGGGACCTGCGCGACGAGTTGCGCCCGCCGGCGCTCTCGATCGACGAGGCGCTGGACCGCGGCACAGCACGCAACCAGGGCACCGTCGTCGTCGCCGATGGCGCGGACAATGCCGGCGGCGGGGCGGGCGGCGACAGCACCTTCATCCTGCGCCGCATGATGGAGCGCGGCATCACCGAGGCGGCCCTGGGCCCCATCTGGGATCCGGTCGCCGTGCGCATGTGCTTCAACGCGGGCGAGGGGACCAGCTTCCAGCTCCGCTTCGGCGGCAAGGTGGCCGTCACCTCCGGCCAGCCGATCGACGCACGGGTGACGGTGCTGAAGCTGGTGCGCGGCATGACCCAGACCTTCGCGGGCGAGCTGCGCTCGGTCGGCGATGCGGCCGCCATCGACGTCGACGGCATCGCCGTGGTGCTGATCAGCACGCGGTTGCAGGCGCTGGGCACCGACCTCTTCACCAACCTCGGCATCGACCTGGCCCAGCGGCGCATCGTCGTGGTGAAGTCGACCAACCACTTCTTCGCCGCCTTCGGCCCGATCGCCGAGGAGGTGCTCTACACCAGCGCGCCCGGCCCGCTGCCGCGCGACCTGCGCACGCTGCCCTACAAGAAACTGCCGCGGCCGATCTGGCCGTTCGACGAGAACCCGTGGAAGTGACGCCCATGACCAGCAGCCCCAGCTCCAGCCCCAGCCGCCCGAACTCCACCGTCTATGACCGGCTGGGCGTGCCCACCGTCATCAACGCCCACACGACGGCCACCCGCCTTTCCGGCGGCATCATGAAGCCCGAGGTGGCCGACGCCATGCGCGAGGCGACGCAGTGGACCGTCGACATGGCGACACTCGAGGGCCGCGCGTCCGAGCTGATCGCGGGCTATACGGGGGCGGAGGCCGGCTACGTCACGGCCGGTGCCGCCGCCGCCTTGCTGCTGGGCACGGCCGCCTGCGTCACGGGCCTGGACCCCGCCAAGATGAACCGCCTGCCCGACACGCGCGGCATGAAGAACGAGGTGGTGGTCGCCCGCAGCCACCGCAACTTCTACGACCACGCGGTGCGCGCGGCCGGCGTGACGCTGGTTGAAGTAGGAATTTCGGACCGATACTCCGGCGCTGGCGTGCGCGACACCGAGGCGTGGGAGATCGCGGCCGCCATCAACGAGTACACCGCCGCCGTCCTCTACGTCGCCGGCCGCGACGCCCGCCCGACCTTGCCCGAAGTGGTGGCCGCCGCCCATTCCAAGGGCGTGCCCGTCCTCGTCGATGCCGCGGCCCAGCTTCCGCCCGCCGCCAACCTGAAGCGCTTCATCGCCGAGGGGGCGGACCTCGTCTGCTATTCCGGCGGCAAGGCGATCGGCGGCCCGCAGGCCTCCGGCATCCTCTGCGGCAAGCGCGACCTGGTGATGGCGGCGGCCCTCCAGCACCTCGACCAGGACATCTTCTGGGAACAGTGGAACCCGCCCGCCAGCCTGTTCGACAAGGACCGCATCCCGGGCCTGCCCCAGCACGGCATCGGCCGCCCCGCCAAGGTGGGGAAGGAGGCGATCGTCGGCCTGCTGACCGCGCTGGAGCTGTTCTTGGCCGAGGGCGACGACGCCCGCATCGCCCGCTGGACCGTGCTGATGGAGAACCTGGTGGCGGGCCTGGCCGGCATCCCCCACGCCACCGTCACGCTCGTCCGCGACCGCCGCCGCCCGTCCGTCCCCACCGTCCACCTGGCGCTGGACGAGGAAGCCGCCGGCATGACGGCACTGGACCTCGTGCGGCGATTGCAGGACGGTACGCCGTCGGTCCACGCGAACCCGTCGCGGGTGCATGACGGGCTGGTGCTGTTCAGCCCGGTGGCGTTGAAGCCGGGGGATGAGTGGGTGATTGCGGAGCGGGTGAGGGAAGAGGTCTGATAGACCTACTTTAGACTGCGACTGGGTCGGAGGGGCTTTGTCCACATAAATTGCAACCAGATGGTAGACTGACCTTGCGAAATATGGTTTTCTAAATCTTTATTTCAACTATGAGTGGGGACGCTATGGCTCTCACCTTTGATGCCCCCAATGAGAATTTGCTCAGGGAGCTCCAGCAAGTCCAAAAAGATGCATTCCAAGTATCAGACAATATCGGGCGTCTAAATGCTGTTCCGCTAGGATTCCCAAAATTAGCTATTGTGGATCTTTGTGCTTCATTGGCTGGATTAGTCAACGGAACCGCTGAGCAGTGTCGAGTCCAACTTGAGTCGGCTAGGAATATTCTCCCAAGAGTTCGTAGAGAATTTTTTTATTTTGATGAAACGGAGTCTGAGCATGAGGGTGCTGATGATGAAATTCGTTTTTATCGCGGTATGCACATCGATAATCTCTTAAATTTACTTCTAGCTTCCGTTACCACGGCGTTGGAAGAATATAGGCTCCAGTCACAAGTAAAATTTGATGATAAAACGCAGCCAGATGATGTCGGAACGATAAATAATACAGATATTATCTCTAGTGTGTTTAATATTTCTGACTCGATTGGCGACAAGGTTCTGTTTGCAGCGAGCGAACTTGATAGACAAAAGGTGTCAGAAACAAAGAATGGTGACATTCTGCGAAGAAGGCTTGTCGATAGTGCCAATCTTTCTCTTGCGGCTCGGTCTCAAGTTGGCATGCAGCCTCTGGTGCGTCGCTGGCTGAGTGCCATTTCCGTCGCTCTACGCATGTCACCAGCACTCATTGGGGCCGCTGGGCGAGCAATACACATTGGTACCGAGATCGCGCAGCCTCTTGCTGATTGGTGGGTCGCATTCGTTCGAGATCACCTAGAGTCTACTATTAAGACGGTTCGAGGGTTGGGGGATGCCCTTCAACGTATTGAGGTACGACTAAGTAAAATTGGCAACAAAGAAGAAGCGCCAGACATTGAGTCTGGCAACATAGATTCTATTAAAGCAGAAACGGAAGTTAGAGCGCTGCTGCTCGCGGGAGAAAAGCCACCAAAGAAGTTAGCTGATCTGGTGGGTAAAATTGATTTGCAAGGTACCGCAGAGAAGAACAATGTAATTCCGCATTGGGAATATTTATCCGAACTCTCGAATGTTCGTGATGTAAGACTAACAAGAGCGAATTTTTCAATTCGAAATGACTCTGGTATCTTAGAGAATATGGCGAGTATAAGAGCTCTGCGCATCTCTGCGGCGGGCGATATATCTGGACTTAGTCGTCTGTCCAAATTGGAGCATCTATCTATAGTAGGAGGATCAATATTAACTCTCCAGCCCGTTCAGAATATGACTAACCTAAAGACTCTGTTTATCAGATCTGACAACAGCGTTAATCTAGATCCGATACTGGACCTAAAAAGTTTGTCGTATTTTTCTTTACATACAAAGTCTGACATTGTTGTGCCAAATTTGTCTCCAATACCAGGGTTGCGTAAATTGATAATCAGCGCGAGGCGATTGGTGGATATATTTGCTGTCAAAGGTCTTGCGGAGATAGAATCTTTTACCGTTCACTATTCTGGTATCGGAGGGTTAGATCCGTTAGCGGATTCGAAGGCATTGACACTTTTGTCTATTGGTGCACCGGCGCTGAAAAGTATAAAGCCAATAGAAAATCTACATAATATAGAGAGATTAACTATTTATGCAAATTATCCAAACAATTTGGACGTAGTAGGGAATCTTGTAAACTTAAAAGAACTTAGTATTCAGTGTGCGAATCTTTCTGATATATATTTTATGCAGAATCTAAAAAAACTTGAGCGTTTATACATTTCTAGTGCGCCGCATATGATTAATGTAGAACCGCTGAAAGATTTGGAAAATCTCAAGCAAGTAAGGCTCCATAATACGAAAATCACAGGGCTGGATAGATTATTCGGAGTTGAAGTTATTCAGACGGGTTAGTTTCCTGGGTTTCAGGTGGTAACTGTCGCCGCGGGGGAGACAGCGCCGGCCGATCCAAATGTGCCCTTTACACCTCCACCTTGAAGCCTAACTCCACCTCGCTCCCTGGCAACCCGCGAAACCCCCAATCCTCCCGCGGCGCTTCTACCAACACCGTCTTCACGTCCGTCGCTGGCACGCCGAACGGCGCAAGCTCGTCGACCAGCGCCCGGTACAGCCGGCGCTTGGCCTCCAGCGACCGGCCGGAGAACAGGGTGACGGCGATGACCATGTAGCTCGGCCCCCGGCCGGGCGGGGCGATGAGGGCATCGGCATCGTATTCGGTGAGGAACACGCAGCGGTCAGTCTCGGGGATGAGGAGGCCGGTGCATAGCGCGCGCTGGACGGCCTCGATCACGTCCTGCCGGCGCTCGCCGATCCAGCCGCGCCGCGTTTCGATCCTGGTGTAGGGCATGTCGTCTCCTGCCGGTCTGTCGTGTCGCTCGGGCGCGACTGTGCGGCAGGAGTGGCGGCGGGAATAACGGGAAGATATGATCGCATCCATCGGGTTTCCCGATGGCTTGTTTCCCTGATGGTGCGATGGCGCGCTTCGATCTCGAACTGCTGCATGCGCTGGTGGTGATCGCCGAGGCGGGCAGCCTGACGGCGGCGGCACCGCGCCTCTGCCGGTCGCAATCGGCCGTCAGCGAGCAGGTGCGCAAGCTGGAGGCGTTCTGCGGCGTGCCCCTGCTGGTGCGCGGCAAGACCGGTGCGCGGCTGACCCCGGCGGGGGAGCGCCTGGTCGCCCATGCCCGGCCGCTGCTGGCGGCCAGCGACGCGGCCTTGCAGGAGATGCGCGGCACGCGGCTGGCGGGCGACCTGCGCCTGGCGATCACCGACTATTTCCGGCCCGCCGCGGTGGCGGCCTTCCTGAAGCATCTGGGCGCGGAATACCCGCGCCTGCGCCTGCATGTGTCGATCCGCAAGAGTGCGGTGATCGAGCAGGAGGTGGGCAACGGCGATTTCGATATCGGCCTCACCATGCGCTACCTCGACGGCTCGCCGCCGCCGAACGATGGCCGCATCCTGCTGGGGCGGGAGCCGCTGGTGTGGATCGCCCACCCTGCCTTCGCCGCCGGCCCCTCCGACTGCCTGCCGCTGATCGTGCTGCCCGACCATTGCTCGCTGCAGCAGCAGGTGGTCCGCGTGCTGGACCGCCACGGCATCCGCTACGACGTGGTCCACTCTGCCACCGGCGTCGGCGGGCTGCAGATGGCGCTGTCTGCCGGCCTCGGCGTCGCCTGCCTCAACCCATCGGCGACGCCGGCCGACGTTGCCCCGTTCGACTGGAACGGCCGCCTGCCGCCGATGCCGGACGTGGAGTTCGGCCTGTTGCCGGCACGGGCCGCCGAGCCACCGCTGGTGGCCGAGGTCCGCCAGATGCTGGCGCGGCACCTGGCCGACCCCTCCCTGGCCAGCCCGGCCGCTACGCCGTCGGCCGCTGCCCGAGCCGCTTGAGAAGGCGCACGCGGCCGTTCAGCACGTGCCGCTCGCCGGCCTTGCGCGCGCGATCGGCCTCGCCGGCTTCGATCGCCTCGACGATGGCGACATGCTCGGCGTCGGACTCCTGCATCATGGCGCTTTTCGACAGCACCTCGCGGCGCGACAGGTGGGCCTGCTTCAATAGCGTGTCGTAGATCTCGGCTGCCTTGCGGTGGCCGGCGAAGTCCATCAGCGCGTCGTGGAAGTCGAGGTTGCCCTGGTAATAGGCGGGGCCGTCGCCGGCCTTCAGGGCGGCCGCCATCTGGTCGACCATGCGGCGCAGGGCTGCCTTCTGCTCGGCCGTGGCGCTGCGGGCGAGGCGCTGGCAGGCGAAGCCGGTCAGCAATGCCCGCATGTCATAGAGTTCCAGCAGCTCCTCGGGCGAGACCTCGCGCACGAAGACGCCGCGGTTGGCGATGCTGGTGAGCAGGCCGCTGCGCTCGAGCGCGCTGGCGGCCTCGCGCACCGGCCCGCGGCTGACGCCCAGCCGCTGGGCCAGGTTCTGCTCGCTGATGCGGGCACCCGCCTTCAACTCGCCGCTCAGGATCATCCGCTCCATCTCGCGCAGCACGATCGAGGCCAGCGATTCCGACCGGCGCAGCGCGATGGCGGCCGTGGCGGACGGGGAGGGGGCCGTCAGGGCCGCGTCGTCGTCGCCGCGCATCAAACTGTTGACAGTTTTCACCTTGCCGCCCACGATCATCGCTTCCCCGCCCGATTGCCGTCGCCCGCCCCATCGCCGCGCGGGTTGCGGTCCCGCGCCCAGGAGCCCCCGATGCTTAAACCTCGAATCGCCCGCATGCCACTGCTCGCAGGCGTTGCGGCTGTCCTGGCCGCGTCCGCCGCCGCCGGCCTCGCCCCCATGCCCGCCGCAGCCCAGGAAGGCAAGACCCTGCGCGCCACGCTGCATGCCGACGTCCGCGCCCTCGACCCGATCTGGAGCACCCAGGTCATCACCTCGATGCACGGAAACATGATCTTCGACCGGCTGTTCGCGACCGACGAGAAGCTGGAGCCACAGCCGCAGATGGTCGAGAAATGGACCGTCAGCGAGGATAAGAAAACCTACGTCTTCACGCTGCGCGAGGGGCTGAAGTTCCATGACGGCACCCCCGTCACGTCGCGCGACGTGATCCAGTCGATGAAGCGCTGGGGCGTGCGCGACGCCGGGGCCAAGATCCTGTTCGGCTATACGGACGCGCTGACGCCGCGGGACGACCGCACGTTCGAGTGGAAGCTGAAGGAGCCCTTCGGGCTGGTCATCGAGACGCTGGCCAAGAACAGCAGCGCCCTGCCGGCGGTGATGCGCGAGAAGGACGCGATGACCGACCCGTTCCAGCCGGTGCAGGAGATGGTGGGCTCCGGCCCGTTCGTCTTCCAGCGCGCGGAATGGGTGCCGGGGTCGAAGACCGTCTATACGAAGTTCAAGGACTATGTGCCGCGCGCCGAGCCGGCGTCCGGCCAGGCGGGCGGCAAGGTGGCGAAGGTCGACCGGGTGGAGTTCATCACCCTCTCCGACCCGCAGACGCAGCAGGCAGCCCTGGTGGCGGGCGAGATCGACTTCCTGGAGGCCCCCCAGGTCGATTTCCTGCCGATCCTGGAGGCCACGCCCGGCATCACCATCACCGCCCACCCGGCCGCGGGCGCCATCGGCGTCATCCAGCTCAACCACCTGCACCCGCCCTTCGACAAGGTGGAGGCGCGCCAGGCCATGCTGCACATCCTGCACATGCCGGACTATCTCAACACCTTCGTCCCGGACAGGAAGCTGCAGAAGCTCTGCTACTCCTATTTCGGCTGCGGCACGCCGATGGAAACCGACGCCGGGTCGGACGTCTACAAGTCGGCCAAGAAGGACCCGAAGGCGGCCGAGGCCCTGTTCAAGGCGGCCGGCTACAATGGCGAGCCGATCACCATCCTGCATTCGACCGACCACTGGATGATCAACCCGGCGACCCTGGTGCTGATCCAGCAGATGCGCCGCGCCGGCCTGAAGCTCGACGTGCAGGCGATGGACTGGGGCGCGGCCAGCGCGCGCCGGGCCAAGAAGGAGCCGCCGGCCCAGGGCGGCTGGAACATCTTCATCACCGGCACCACCGTGCTGGGCTCGTCCAACCCGATCGCCAACAACTGGATCGGCATGGGCTGCGAGAAGGCCAATTTCGGCTGGCCCTGCAACGCCGCCTTCGAGGACGTCCGCCGCTCCTGGGGCATGGCCCAGACCCTGGCCGAGAGGAAGGCGATCGCGGTCGACCTGTCGAAGCGTGCCTACGAGCAGGTGCCGTTCATCCCCTTCGGCCAGTGGGTGTCGCCGATGGCCTATCGCTCCGACCGGCTGTCGGGCGTGCTGTCGAACCCGTCGATGCCGCCGATGTGGAACATCGAGAAGAAGTAGGGGAAGAAGTGGGGAGAGCGGCAGGCGGGGCCTAAGCGAACCGTCCGCCGTTCTCCGCCGTGAATCGGGACAGGATGCGGGCGAATGCCCGTTCGCCATCCCGTGAAGGGCCGCTGGCGATGCCGATGTCCCATTCGCGGCCCAGTTCGGCGATCGCGGCATCGGTGAACGATATGCTCGCGCCGGCATCCTCGAGCCGAGGCTCCAATACCGATCGTCCCGTCCCCGGCGGATTTCTCATACGGACACCATATCACCGCTTCGGGCGGGCGCAGTCCACAACGGACGCTTGCGATCCCATACCCATGCGCTAGCTTGAAGCCCGCGACGCAGCCGTGGCAGCGGGGGACAAGCGATGTTCAGGCGAGCCCATCTCTTGGCGGGGTTGCTCGTGCCGCTGGCATCGCTGCCGGCTGCGGCGCAGATGTTCGAGGTCAAGCTGACCTGGACCAGCGAGGCCGGCACCAAGGCGATCGCCGGCTGGGCGGTGCGCGAGACGGGGCAGAACCATGGCCCGGTGGACGTGCCCGCCGGCCAGAAGGTCGAGCGCATCGTGCATTGGCAGCCCGCACGCGATGTTCCCGTCCAGAACCACGATCTGGCCGTCACGCTGCCCGGCAATCGCGGCTGCCGGGCGACCCTTGAGCTGAAGATGACCTATGGCGCGGCGGGGGCGACCGTTGGCAATCCCTTCAGTTGCGCGATCGTCAGCCAGAGTTACGACCGGGTGACCTGCGGCTTCAGCGCCGTGGGTAGCTGGACGAATTCCTATCCCATCTCCGGCGCCTGCGACGTAACCATCGGCTTCGCCGCGTACTGACGGGGAAGGGTGCGTCCCTCATCCCGCCCGCCCTACTCGAACGAGTCGTAGTCGCCCTGGCAGCGGAAGAAGGGCAGGCGGTTGCCGGGGGTGGCGTTGCGGCACTCGCCGTCGCTTTCCAGCCGTGCCTGTTCGTCGGGCGGGGTGGCGACAGCCATGCAGCCGCCAAGGCCGAACAGCAGCAGCAGGGCCGCCAGGCGCTTCACCGGTCCGTCACCGTCACGCAGCCGTCCGCGACCGTCAGCGCGGCGCCCAGGGGTGCCGACGATGCCACCAGCAGGCGCAGCTCTTCGGCCACTCCCTCGGGCGGGACGATGACGGTCTGGTTGGCGTCGTTGCGCTGCACGAAGGAGAAGCTGGTGCGCTGGATGCGATCGTCAACCAGGTCGAGGCGCACCATCAGGCCGGTCCAGTGGGTCAGCGCCACGCCGCCATGCTCGGCCTGGAAGCTGAAGCCGCCGGCGCCGTAGACGATCGTCCGGCCGCGATAGCGCTCGATCGCCAGCGGCGCGTGCGGGCCGTGGCCGAAGACGATGTCGGCACCGGCGTCGATCGCGGCATGGGCGTATTCGCGCATATAGGCCAGCACGTCGTGCTTCAGGCCCCAGTGGCACGACGCGACGACGAAGCCGGCCTCGCGCCGCAGCGCCGCGATGTCGGCGGCAAAGGCCGCCAGCCCGTCGCGGTCGGCCCAGGTCACGACCTCCGGCGGCACGCCGGGCCGGGTCAGGGTGTGGCCATGCTCGATCATCGGGCGATAGGCGGTGTGGCCGAGGATGGTGGCGACGCCGGGGCCGCGCGCCGTCGCTGGCTGGCCGCGCCAGAAGACGGCGGTGCGCTGCAGGATGCCGATGCTGAGGCCATTGCCGTCGACGATGGCGGGTGCGCGGGCCGCCGCCAGGTCGGCGCCGCTGCCGGCATGGGCGATGCCCGCGCCGTCGAGTGCCGCCAGCGAGCCGAGGATGGCGGCCGCCCCCACATTCACGTTGTTGGCGGTGCCGACGGCATCGACGCCAAGGTCGGCCAGGGCTGCCGCCAGGCGGGCGGGTGCGTAGAAGCCGCGCGTCTCGGCATAGCCGGCCGGCGGGTCGAACAGGCAGCATTCGAGGTTGGCGAAGACGAGGTCGGCGCCGGCCAGCGCCGGCTTCACCCGGTCGAACAGGCCGGCCGCGTCCGCCACGCCCAGGAAGTTGATATCGCCCAGCAGGAACAGCGTGCGCTTCATCGGTCGGTCCCGGCCCTTCGCCTGTGGAGGGGCGGTTTTCGCCCGGATGGGCTGGCGGAGCAATCTCGACAGGCCGGGCACTTGGCCGCATTCTGTCTGGTGACTGGGTCGAGGGAGTGCGGGCGATGGCGGACGGCGGCAACGGATTCGGCAGTGCGGCGGCCAAGGTGGACGAGGCGCGGCTGTGGCAGCGGCACGTCGACATGGCGAAGCTGGGCGGCACCCCCAAGGGCGGCGTGCGCCGGCTGGCGCTCGATGCCAACGACATCGCCGCGCGCCGCCTGCTGGCCGACTGGGCCAAGCCCTACGGCTGGCAGGTCAGCATGGATGCGATCGGCAACCTCTATATCCGCCGCCCCGGCACCGACAACGATGCCGACCCGGTGCTGTCCGGCTCCCACACCGACACCCAGCCGTCGGGCGGGCGCTTCGACGGCATCTATGGCGTGCTGGCCGCCTTCGAGGCGATGGAGGCGATCGAGGCCGCCGGCATCCGCACCCGCCGCCCGATCGAGACGGTGGTGTGGACCTGCGAGGAGGGCGGCGCGCGCTTTCCCATGGGCACGATGGGATCGGGCGTCTTCGTCGGCCGCACGCCGCTGGCCGATGCCCGCGCCGTGGCCGACTATGACGGGGTGACGGTGGGCGAGGCCGTCGACGCCGCCCGGGCGGCCCTGCCCGACCTGCCCGAGCGCACCTTCGGCTTTCCCATCGCCGCCTTCGTCGAGGCCCATATCGAGCAGGGGCCGATCCTGGAGGAGAAGGGGCTGCAGATCGGCGTCGTCACCGGCATCCAGGGCGCCCGCCGCTTCCGGGTCGAGATCGAGGGCGCGGACGCCCATGCCGGCACCACCCCGCGCGCGCGCCGCAAGGATGCGCTGTCGGCCGCCGTCGCCATGGTGGCGGCCCTGGAGAAGGTCTTCCACGACGACCCGTCGGACACGGTGCGCTTCACCGTCGGCCGCTTCGTCGTCACCCCCAACGCGCCGGCCGTGGTGCCGGGGCACGTCGCCTTCACCATCGACTTCCGCCACCCCGACGACGCCGTGCTGACCAGCCTCGGCGACCAGGTGGAGCCGATCTGCCAGGCCAACCGCAAGGGCTGCGCCGTCACCGTCCACCAGACTGCGCGCGGCAAGCCCTTGACCTTCCTCGACCTCGTGCCGGGCGCCGTGGACCAAGCGGCAAAGGGCCTGGGCCTGGGCCACATGCGCATCAACTCCGGCGCCGGCCACGATGCCGGCCCGATGCAGGTGGCGGCCCCCAGCGGCATGATCTTCGTGCCCTGCGAACACGGCATCAGCCACGCCGAAGCCGAGAACGCCACCCCCGCCGACCTCGCCGCCGGCGCGCGGGTGCTGGCGGAAACGCTGGTGACGCTGGCGGGGCGGTAGCGCCCCGACGCTACCGATCCCGTCGCAGCCGGCTTTCGACGTTCATCCGCTGATGAAGGATGCGGACGATTTCGAGCGCATCGTCCCCTGCGAAGCGGTAGCAGAGAAGGTGGGCGCCGACGGCGAGCTTCCAATAGCCGGGCCGGACGCCCGCGATCCTGCCCCCCTGCCGCCGGCCATCCGCTATCGCCTGTCCGGCGGCGATCAGGGCTCGCAGGTACTCGTCCGCCTGGTTGCTACCCCAGCGGTCTGCAGAATAGTCCCAGATCTCGTCAGCATCCCTGCGGGCGGCCGGCAGGAGACGCAGCCTCCTCACTGACCCTGGCCGGCCCGCTTTTCCTGGAGAAACCGCTCGATGTCGAAGTCTTCGGCCGAGCCGCTTTCTTCGCCCTCGATCAGTGCGGCCCTGAACGCCTCGATCTTGCGCTCGTGATCCTCAAGCAGATGCAGGCCGGCCTGGATGACATCGCTGGCCGAGCGATATCTGCCAGCGGTCAATTGCCGGTCCACGAAGGCCAGGAAATGGTCATCGAGCACGACCGAGGTGTTCTGCGCCATGGCTGTCCTCCGATCCTGAACGCTCCGATAGTTGTTCGCGCGGGTGGCGATTGGCAAGACGCCTACCCGATCCCGTCCGTGCCTACCCCGCAGACGATGGCGACGACGCGCTCGTCGGCGCGGGGCTTGTAGGCGCCGGCCATCAGGGCGGCGACGGCGGCCGCACCCGACAGTTCGGCCGCGACGTTGTGCTCCTGCCACAGCCAGCGGGCGGCCGTCCGCATCTGCTCGTCGTCGACCAGGATGAAGTCGTCCACATGGCGCTCGATGACGGCGAAGGTGCGGGGGTCGGTCGCCTTGGGGGCCAGCGTGCCGGCGGCCGTCGTCACCCGGTCCAGCGTGACGACGCGGCCGGCGCGGTGGCTCTCGTAGAGGGTGGGGGCGCCCGTGGGCTCGATGCCGACGATGCGGATGCCGGGCCGGCGCGCCTTGGCCGCCGTGGCGACGCCGGCCGCCAGCCCGCCGCCGCCGATCGCCACCAGCAGGGTGTCGGCGTCTGGGATCTGCTCCAGGATCTCCAGCCCCAGCGTGCCCTGGCCCGCCATCACCGCCGGGTCGCCGAACGGGTGAAGGTAGGCCTGGCCGCTCGATTGCGCGTGGGCCAGCGCGGCGCGGTTGCTGTCGTCCCACACTGCGCCCTCGATGCGCACATCGGCCCCCCAGGACTTCAGCGCGGCCACCTTGGCCGCCGGCACGGTCTCCGGCAGGAAGATCGTCGCGGGCAGGCCGGCCCCATGGCCGGCGAAGGCGACTGCCAGCCCGTGGTTGCCGCCCGATGCCGTCACCAGCCCGCGCGCGGCCGCCGCCGGGTCGAGCGAGCGCAAGGCGTTGATGGCACCCCGCGGCTTGAACGAGCCCGTGACCTGCAGGCATTCGAGCTTGAGCGCGACGCGGCCGGCCAAGGCCGCGCGGGCGGGGGCGGCCTCGACCCAGGGCGTGCGGCGCACGGCGCCGGCGATGCGGGCCTGGGCCCGCTCGATATCGGCGATGGTAACGGACATGGACGGGACTCCGGTCGGATGGGCCGCCCTTATACCCGTCCTACGGGCGATCGAGATACTCCCGCGCCAGATTGACGGAATCCCGTTCGCCGACCGCATCCCAGTGGGCCGCCAGCCACTCGTCGGCGGCCCGGCGCCCGCGGTCGCGCAGGTCGCTGAGGAAGCCCCAGTCGGCGTTGAACTTGCTGGCGGCGCTGAGGTCGAGCAGCTCCTGGTCGGCGCGGATGGCATGCATGCGGATATCGCGCACGCGGTCCCGGTGCTCGTCCTTCAGCCAGTCCTCGCGCACCAGCCGCTGGACGAAGCGGATCGCGCGCAGTTCGGCGATCAGCGAGGCGTTGAAGGTGATCTCGTTCAGGCGGTTGTTGATCTCGGGCGCGGTGCGCGGGATCGTGTCGCGCTCGATCGGGTTCACATGCAGCACCAGCAGGTCGGGCGTGCGCGTGTGGTAGAAGAAGGGCCACAGCGACGGGTTGCCGACATAGCCGCCGTCCCAGAAGGACTCGCCCGCGATCTCCACCGCCTTGTAGAGGAAGGGCAGGCAGGCCGACGCCATCACCACGTCCAGCGTCACCTCATGGGCGTGGAAGACGCGCACCCGGCCGGTGCGGACGTTGGTGGCGCTGATGAACAGCCGGGTGTCGTCGCAGCCCTGCAACGCCGTGAAGTCCACCAACTCGCCCACGATGTCGCGCAGCGGGTTGAGGTCGAGCGGGTTGAACTCGTAGGGCGACAGCATCCCGGTCATGGCCGAGAAGGCGCGGTAGCTCGGCATGTCGTCGAAGTTCCACGAGCCCGTCCACCAATGGCCCCAGGCGCTGGCGCCGATCGGGCTGAAGACGCTGCCGGCCTGGCTGATGCGCCGCCAGAAGCGGTCGAGTAGCGCGCGTGCCCCCGCCGGACCGCCGGTCAGCTTGCCGTAGGTATAGACGACGGCGTTCATCGACCCGGCACTGGTGCCCGACAGGCCCTCGATCTCCACCCGGCCATCCTCCAGCAGGCGGTCGAGGATGCCCCAGGTGAAGGCGCCATGGGCGCCGCCGCCCTGGAGGGCGACGTTGATGGGCTTGGGCTTGGCCGGTTGGGCGGGGGTGGTGATGTCGGTGCTCATACCCCGACATAGGGTCTTTGCTGCAATGCAGCAAGGTCAGTCGGCGGCGGCCGCCCGCGGCCCGTATTGCCGCCCGGCCGCACCCGCCGAGACATAACCGTCGGCCACGTCGTCGGCCACGCGCGCCGCCTCGCGCCCGGCCGGGTCGCCCCAGCCACCGCCGCCGGAGGTCACCAGGCGGATCGCATCGCCCACGGCGAGCGGCAGGCCAGCCACCTTGGACGGCAAGGACTGCCAATCGTCGCTGCCACTGCGGCGCACCTCCAGCCGGCCGGTGCTGCCGGGCTCGCCACCCTCCAGCCCGTAGGGGGCGAACTTGAAGCGGTCGAGGTTGGCGGCGAACCGACCCTCGGGCGCGGTCAGCAGGAACGAGCGCTCCAGCCCCGTGCCGCCGCGGCGAAAGCCCGCCCCGCCGGTGTCGGGCGCCAGGCCATAGCGCAGGAAGCGCACGGGGTAAGTCGCTTCGATCATCTCGACGGGCGAGGAGGAGATGTTGTGGAAGCCGCAGGAGAAGGCGGCCGCCCCATCGGCATCCGGATGTCCGCCCCAGCCGCCGCATTCCAGGTCGAAATAGACCTGGCGCTGCCCGTCCGTCCGGCGCGACCCCAGGGCATAGGCATAGCTGACGCCGTAGTAGGCGGCCGGGATCTGTCCCGGCAGGGCGCCGGCGAAGGCCCCCAGCACGGCATTCACCACCCGGTGGCCGATCGCCATGCGGTTGGCGACGGGCGCCGGCGACAGGGCGTTGACGACGCTGCCGGGCGGGGCGGCGATCGTGATCGGGCGATAGCAGCCGGCATTGGCCGGGATGTCGGCGCCGATCGCCATCATCACGCCGCAGATGACGGCCGAGCTGGTCATGTTCAGGGTGCAGTTGACCGGACCCGCGGCCTGCGGGCTCGATCCCGCCAGGTCGACCGCGATGGTGTCGCCGGCCACCGTCAGGGTGACGGCCACGGCCAGCGGCCGGTCCTCGATCCCGTCATCGTCGACATGGTCGGTGAACTTCCAGGTGCCGTCCGGAATGGCGGCGATGGCGCGGCGCATCGCCGCCTCGGACTGGTCCTGGATGGCGTCGGCCGCGGCCTGCAGCGTGTCCGGCCCGTAGCGCCGGGCCAGCCGCTGCAGGTTGGCGACGCCGACGTCGAGCGCGGCCAGTTGCGAGGCGAAGTCGCCGCCGACATTCTCGGGCTCGCGGCTGTTGCGCAGCAGGAGCTGGATCACCTGCTCGTTGCGCCGCCCGCGCTCCACCAGCTTCAAGGGTGGGATGCGGAAGCCCTCGTGGAAGATCTCGGTCGCCTGGGCGTAGTAGCTGCCCGGCGCGCCGCCGCCCACGTCCAGGTGGTGGACCAGAATGCCGGCGATCGCCACCAGCCGGCCGTCGACGAAGACCGGCTTGAAGGTCTGGATGTCGGGCAGGTGCTGGCCGCCGGCATAGGGGTCGTTGGTGACGATGACGTCGCCCTCGTCCCAGCCTTCGATCGGGAAGGGGCCGGCCAGGATGTCGGCCAGGCAGCTCGGCATGGAATTCAGGTGCACCGGCATGCGCGCCGCCTGGGCGATGCTGCGGCCGTTCGCGTCAAAGACGCAGGTCGAATAGTCCAGGATCTCGCGCACCACCGACGACCGGCTGGTGCGCCAGACGGTGATGCTCATTTCCTCGGCCGCGGCCACCAGGGCGTGGCGGATGATCTCCAGTCGGATGGGATCGGGGCGGATCGGGTCGGGCCGGATGGGGTCGGGTGCCGTCATGTCCGGTCGGTTTCGGCCATGCGCGGCTGCCAGGTCATCAGCCGGCGCTCGACGATGCCGACGATGCCGTCCAGCACCAGGGCGAACGCCGTCAGCACGGCGATGCCGGCGAAGACGGTGTTGATGTCGAACGTCGCCTCGGCCTGGAGGATCAGGTAGCCGACGCCGCGGGCCGACCCCAGATACTCGCCCACCACCGCGCCCACGAAGGCCAGGCCCACGGCATTGTGCAGGCTGGCGAAGACCCAACTGGTGGCACTCGGCAGGTAGATCGCGGTCAGCAGTTGGCGCCGGTTGGCGCCCAGCATGCGGGCGTTGGCGAGGATGGTCGGGCTCACCTCGCGCACGCCCTGGTAGACGTTGAAGAAGACGATGAAGAAGACCAGCGTCACGCCCAGCGCCACCTTGGACCACATGCCGAGCCCGAACCACACCGCGAAGATCGGCGCCAGCACGACGCGCGGCATGGAGTTCGCCGCCTTGATGTAGGGGTCGAGGATGGCCGACGCCATTTCCGACAGGCCGAGCCACAGGCCGATCAGCAGGCCCGCGACCGAGCCGATGGCAAAGGCCAGCATGGTCTCCACCAGCGTGATCCACAGGTGGCCGTAGATCTCGCCCGACACGAACCAGTCGACGATGCGGTCGGCAACCTTCAGCGGCTCGCCGAAGAAGAAGGCGGCGCGGTTGGGCCGGTCGAAATAGAAGTTGGGCAGCAGGCCCGGCACCGTCAGCAGGTGCCAGGCGACGAGGACGGCGACCAGGAGCGCCACCTGGTAGATGCGCAGCCGCACGCGGCTGATGCGCAGACGGGTTGCCATCGCCGTTCAGGCCGCCCGCTGCCGGGCATAGGCCTTCAGTACTTCTTCGCGCATCACGTTCCAGATGTCCTTGTGGAAGGCGAGGAAGCCGGGGTCCATGCGGATCTCCGACACGTCGCGCGGCCGCGGCAGGTCGATGACGAAGTCGCCGATCGGGTGCGTGCCGGGGCCGGCTGACAGGGCGACAACCCGGTCGGACAGCGCGATCGCCTCCTCCAGGTCGTGGGTGATGAAGAGGACGGACTTGCGGTTGGCCGCCCACAGCGCCAGCAACTCGTTCTCCATGAGCTGGCGGGTCTGCACGTCGAGCGCGGAGAAGGGTTCGTCCATCAGCAGGATGTCGGGGTCGAGGATCAGCGTCTGGGCCAGCGCCAGGCGCTTGCGCATGCCGCCCGAAAGCTGGTGCGGGTAGCGGTCGCCGAAGCCCGACAGCCCCACCCGCCGCAGCCATTCCTGGCCGCGCTCGACCGCCTCGGCCCGCGCCACGCCGCGGAACTCCAGCCCGGCCACGACATTGCCGATGGCGTTGCGCCATGGCATCAGCGCGTCGGTCTGGAACATGTAGCCCGCCCGCCGGTTCACGCTGCCGTCGAACGCCATCGGCTGGCCGAACACCTCGACCGTGCCCGACGACGGCGCCAGCAGCCCGGCGGCGACGTTGAGCAGGGTCGACTTGCCGCAGCCGGTCGGCCCCACCACCGACACGAACTCGCCCGCCTCGACCACCAGCGTGGTGTCGGCGACCGCCGTGTAGGTGCCCTGGCCGTCCGGCGACGGGAAGCGGCAGGTGATGTCGCGCAGCGCCAAGGCCGGGGTATGGCTGGCCGGCGTATGGCTGACCGGGATCGTCATCTGGCCGCTTCCGTCCTGCCGCTCAGGCCTTGTGCTTCTCGTTGGCCTTCTTCGCGAAGTCATTGGTCCAGGTCAGGCCCAGCTTGATCGTGTCGCCCTTGATCGCGGGGTCCGACGTGGTCAGGAACTTCAGGCAGGTCTCGGGCGCGTTGTCGGGCATCAAGCCGTCCGGCGACATCACGTCCTTCACGTTGACGAATGCCTTCTTGTACAACTCGCGGTCGCCCAGCAGATAGCCGGCGGGGACGGTGTCGGCGACCTGGTCGGGCGTCGCCTTCTGCAGCCACTGGTTGGCGCGGACGATGGCGTTGGCCAGCGCCTGCACGGTGTTCGGGTTGGCCTTAACGAAGTCGGACGTCGAATAGAGCGAGGCCGCCGGCAGGGCGCCGCCGAACACATCCATGTTGCCCTTCATCGTGCGGGTGTCGACCACGACCTTGATGGCGCCCTGCTGCTCCAGCATGGTCACGACCGGATCGGTCTGCGACACGCCGTCGATCTCGCCCTTGTCGACGGCCGCCACCACGGACGCCCCGGCGCCGGTGCCGATCGCGGCCACGTCGGTCGCCTTCAGCCCGGCCTTGGCGATCCAGTAGATCAGCAGCATGTGTGTGCTGGACCCGGGCGCGGTGACGCCGAACTTCATGCCCTTCACGTCGGCCGCCGACTTCACCTTGTCGGCACGGTCGGCCTTGATGCCGATGGCGATCTGCATGCCCCGCCCGATCAGCGCGAAGGACTGCACTTCCTGCCCGCGCGCCTGCATGCGGATGGTGTGTTCGTAGGCGCCCGCCACCACGTCCGCGCTGCCGCCGACCAGCGCCTGGAGCGAGCGGCTGCCGCCGGCGAAGTCGTTGATCTCGAGGTCCAGCCCTTCGTCCTTGAAGAAGCCCTTCTGCTCGGCGATCGTCAGCGCCAGGTAGTAGAGGGCGGACTTGCCGCCGACGGCCAGCGTTACCTTCGGCTTCTCGAGCTTGCCCTGGGCGAACAGCGGACCGGTCCAGGCGCTGCCGAGGGCGCCGGCGCCCACCAGGGCCGCCGTCGATTGCAGGACCTGCCGGCGTCCCAATCGCTTGTCGAGCATGTGCGTCTCCTCCGATCCGATTGTTCCGATTTGCGCCCGTTTCCGGCGCCGGCCTCATGGGCCAGGATCGGCGGCCAGGATGCCGAACGCCCGTCGCGCCGTCCATCCTCGAATATCGCGCATAGGGTGGGGCCGGGTACCTAGCCTGCGGGCGGCCGCTCCCAGGTCGCCACGAGGTCGCCGGTCGCCGCCGGCGCCATGGTCCAGCCCGGCGGCAGGTAGAGCGTGGAATGCGGCTCCTCGATGATGGCCGGCCCGGCCAGCGGCTCGATGCCGAGCGCGTCGCGGTCGTGCACCGGCACATCCACCCATGCGCGCTCGATCCAGATCCGGCGCGCTCCCTTGGCGGCCGAGCGTTCGGCCGGCGTGAAGGGGCGGGGGCGGGGTTTGGCGAGGCGGCCGACCGCGGCCAGGCGCACGGTGACGACGTCGGGCACGGCCGCCGCGTCGCTGTGCGCGTACTGCATGGCGTGCCGGCGATGGAAGTCGGCCGCGGCCTCGGCCAGGGCGTCGGCGTCGAACGCCCGGTCGGGCAGCGGCACGGTGATCTCGTAGGCCTGGCCCTTGTAGCGCAGGTCGAGCGCGAAGCGGAACTCGCGCTCGCCCGCCGGCACCCCGTCGCGGGCGAGCAACGCGTCGCCCTCCTGCCGCAGGGTCGCCACCAGCGGGGCCAGTTCGGCCACCGCACCGGCCAGGGCCGGCACCAGGCGGGAGCGGGCGAGGTCGTGGACGATATCGGCGAAGAGCATGCCCCAGGCGCTGAGCGTGCCGGGGTCGCGCGGGAAGATGACGGTGTCCGCGCCCAGGGCCTCGGCCACCTCGACGGCATGCAGGCCGGCAGCGCCGCCGAACGAGACGACGGCGAAATCCTTGGGGTCCAGCCCTTTTTCGAACAGCGACAGGCGGGTTGCGTTTGCCATCGTGGCCACGCCCACCGCCAGCAGCCCGGCCGCAGCCGCTTCCAGCCCCAGGCCGAGCGGACCGGCGACGCCGTCGGCCACCGCCTGGCGGGCGGCCGCGCCGTCGAGCCGCATCGTCCCACCCAGGAAGAAGCCGGGATCGAGGCGTCCCAGCACGACATTGGCATCGGTCACCGTCGCCAGCCTGCCGCCGCGGCCATAGCAGGCGGGGCCGGGTACGGCGCCGGCACTGGCCGGGCCAACCGACAGGCGGCCGGTCGCGTCGACCGCGGCGATCGAGCCGCCGCCGGCCCCGATCGTGCGGATCTCGATCATCGGCAGGCGCACCGGGCAGCCGTCGATCTCGCCCTGCGTCACCAGCCGGGTATGGCCGTCATGGACGATCGAGATGTCGAAGCTGGTGCCGCCCATGTCGACGGCCACCAGGTTCGGCCGACCCAGGGCGGCGGCCAGCGTCTCGGCCGCGAGCGCGCCGCCGGACGGGCCGGACAGGATCAGGCGGGCGGGCTCCTCGGCCGCGACGGCGGGCGTGGTGACGCCGCCGTTGGACTGCACGAGGTAGATCGGCGCGGCGAAGCCGGCGGCCGCCGCCCGGGCGCCCAGCTTTTCGATGTAGGACGCGACGACCGGCATCAGCAGGGCGTTGAGGACGGCGGTCGAGGTGCGCTCGAACTCGCGGATCTCCGGGCTGATGGCGCTGGAGCGCGAGACGTGGCAGCCGGGGATCTCGGCCCGCAGGATGGCGGCCAGGCGTTCCTCGTGTGCCGGGTTGGCATAGGCGTGGAGCAGGGACACCACGACCACGTCGATGCCGGCCGACCGGATCTCGGCGGCGACGCGACGGGCGTCTGCCTCGTCCAGCGGCTCGACCACCTCGCCCGCGGCGTCCAGCCGCTCGCGCACGCCCCAGCGATGGCGGCGCGGGATCAGCAGCGTGCGCGGCTCGGCGATGCGCGAATAGATCTCGCGCCGGACATGGCGGCCGATCTCCAGCACGTCCTCGAACCCGGCCGTGGCGATCAGGGCGCCGCGGGCCAGCCGGCGCTGGAGCACGGCGTTGGTCGCGATCGTCGTGCCGTGCATCAGGCCAGAAACCCGCGCGATCTCGAATCCCAGCCTCTCGGCTGCCTCGGCGATGCCGCGCATCAACCCCTCGGACGGGTCGGCCGGCGTCGTCGGCACCTTGTGGGCGGCGGTCTGCCCCGTCGCCTCGTCCAGGATCTGCAGGTCGGTGAAGGTGCCGCCGATGTCGACGGCGATACGGACGGAACCGGCGAAGGCGGGCATGGAACCTGTCGGATTGGTATCGGTCGGCGGGAAGCCGAGGCTAGCACGCGGGCCGCGCGGGCGGCTATGATCGGCCATCCATTCCGCGCCGTACCCCCGGATACAAGGAACCTGAACCATGCGCGCATCGCCGATCCGCGACTTCAACGTCGGCCGCTCCGCCAACTATGCCGAGGACGGAATGGTCGCGACCGCGCACCCGCGCGCGACGCTGGCCGGGCTCGACGTGCTGCGCCGCGGCGGCAATGCCATGGATGCGGCGATCACGGCGATCGCCATGCTGTCGGTGATCGAGCCGCAGTCGACCGGTATCGGCGGCGACTGCTTCGTCATCTATTGCCCCAAGGGCGGCGCGCCGATCGGCCTCAACGGTTCGGGCCGGGCGCCGGCGGCGGCCAATGTCGGCTGGTACAAGGATCGCGGGATCTCCAAGATCGAGCTGCGCACGCCGCATGCCGTCACCATCCCGGGCGCCATCGACGCCTGGTGCAAGCTGGCGGCCGACCATGGGACGATGCCGCTGTCCGAGCTGCTGGCGCCCGCGATCAAGGCGGCCGAGGAAGGCTTCATCCTGACCCCGCGCGTGGCCCATGACTGGGCCGGCAGCGTCGACAAGCTGCAGTCCGACCCCGACACCGCGCGCTCCTACCTGCCGGGCGGCAAGGCCCCCGGCGTCGGCGACAAGCATCGCTCGCCCGAGCTGGGCGCCACTCTCCGCCTGATCGGCGAGAAGGGCCGCGCCGGCTTCTACGAGGGCCGCGTCGCCGAGGACATCGTCGCCAAGCTGAAGTCGCTGGGCGGCCTGCACGAGCTGTCGGACTTCGCCGCGCAGGAGTGCGAGTACGTCACCCCGGTGCAGACGAACTATCGCGGCTACGACGTGTGCGAGATCCCGCCCAACGGGCAGGGGCTGACCGCGCTCATCATCCTCAACGTGCTGGCCGGCTACGACCTGTCGGAAGGGGCGATGTCGGAGGCCGACCGCATCCACCTGCTGGCCG
Organism: Stella humosa; assembly: GCF_006738645.1. Taxonomy (GTDB): domain Bacteria; phylum Pseudomonadota; class Alphaproteobacteria; order ATCC43930; family Allostellaceae; genus Allostella; species Allostella humosa. The sequence continues at coordinate 1,238,180 of NZ_AP019700.1, forward strand.
AGGCCGGCAAGGCCGCCTACTGGCGGCGCGACACCTACTTCGCCGACCAGCGCTTCGCCGAGGTGCCGATCGAGCGCCTGCTGTCGAGCCAGGAGGCGGATTCCATCCGCAAGCGCATCCGCATGGACGAGGCCCATGCCGGCGTCCACTACAACGGCGTCGAGCACAAGGACACGACCTACCTCTGCGTCGTCGACAAGGACCGCAACGCCGTCTCCTTCATCAACTCGCTGTTCGCGGGCTTCGGCAGCGGCATCACGGCGCCGAAGTCGGGCGTCATCCTGCAGAACCGCGGCATGGGCTTCCGCATCGACGACGACCATCCGAGCCGGATCGAGGGCGGCAAGCGGCCGTTCCACACCATCATCCCCGGCATGCTGCTGAAGGACGGGAAGGCGGTCATGCCGTTCGGCGTCATGGGCGGCCACTACCAGTCGGTCGGCCATGCGAACCTCATCTCCAACATCATCGATCGCGGCGACGACCCGCAGGAGGCGATCGAGCGCCCGCGCACCTTCGCCTATGAGGGCGAGCTGAAGCTGGAGGACCCGATCGGCGAGGACATCGCAGGCGACCTGGCGGCCCGCGGCCATGTCATCGGCCGCTTCGATGCGCCGACCGGCGGTGCCCAGGCCATCTGGATCGACCATGAGCGCGGCGTGCTGATCGGCGGGTCCGAGAAGCGCAAGGACGGCTGCGCGCTCGGCTATTGATGCCACGCGCTTGAGCCAGGGGGCGGCGGCGCCGGCCAAGGGCGCCGTCGGCACCACCGAGGCCGTTGCCCTGCTGGTCCTGGCGGTGGTGCTGTTCGGCACCGCCTGGCCGGCAATGAAGAACGGCCTGGCGGATGCCACCCCGGTCTGGTACGCGGCCGCCCGGGCGGCCGTCAGCGCCATCGCCGCCCTGGCGATGGTCGTGGTGCTGGGCCGGGCCGCCCTGCCGGCACGGGCGGACTGGCCGATCATCCTGTCGGTCGGCACCGGACAGCTTGCCGGCTTCTTCACGCTGGCCAATCTTGGCCTGGGCTACGTTCCGGCCAGCCGGGCCGTCGTGCTGGCCTACACCACCACCATCTGGCTGGTGCCGATCGGCACCCTCTTTCTGGGCGAGCGGCTGGGCGCCTGGCGGCTGGCCGGGCTCGTCAGCGGTATCGCTGGGGTGGCGGTGCTGTTCAATCCGGCCGCGCTCGACTGGTCGGACGGGCGGGTGCTGCTGGGCAACCTGTTCCTGCTGGCGGCAGCCCTCTCCTGGTCGCTCGCCATCGTCCATGCCCGCGTCCATCGCTGGCATCTGTCGCCCTTGCAGGTGTTGCCCTGGCAGATGGCCTGGGCGGCATTGCTGCTGACGGTGGTGGCGATGGTGGCAGAGCCGGATGGCCATGTCGGCTGGTCCGCCACCGCGCTCGTGCCGCTCGCCTATGTCGCGATCATCGTCGGCCCGACCGGCACCTGGGCCACCACCACCGTGTCGCGGGCGCTGCCCACCATCGTCACCTCGCTGGGATTTCTTGCCGCGCCGGCGGTCGGCGTCGTCGCCTCGACCGTAGCGCTGGGCGAGCCGGTCACGCTGTCGCTGGCGCTCGGCGCCGGCCTGGTGATCGGCGGCGCCGTCCTCGTCAGTCTCTCCACCCTCAGACCCGGAGCTGCCCGATGACCCATCACCACCTGAAGTCCAGCCCCGAGACCTGCCACTGGGGCATCTTCGACGCCACCCTGCCGCCGGTGCTGACCGTGCAGTCCGGCGACACGGTCACGATCGAGACCATCTCGGGCGGGCCGGACGTGATGCCGCCCGCCCCCTACGAGGTGCTGCCGGAGCTGCGCGCGGTGCATGCCAAGGTGCCGCGCGGCCCGGGCCACATCCTGACCGGGCCGGTGCGCATCGAGGGCGCCACCCCGGGCGACGTGCTGGAAATCCAGATCCTCTCGGTCGAGCCGCGCCAGGACTGGGGCTGGATGGCGATCCGCCCGCTGCGCGGCACCCTGCCCGAGGATTTCCACGAGCAGACGCTGGCCCACTATCCGATCGACCAAGCGGCCGGCGTCACCCGGATGCCGTGGGGCATGGACATCCCGCTGGCGCCCTTCTTCGGCGTCATGGGTGTCGCCCCGCCCAAGGCCTGGGGCCGCATCGACACCATCGTGCCGCGCGACCATGGCGGCAACATCGACCTGAAGGAGATGCGGGCGGGGGCCACGCTCTACCTGCCGGTCTGGGTCGAGGGTGCCAACTTCTCGACCGGCGACGGCCACGGCGTGCAGGGCGATGGCGAAGTCTGCCTGACGGCGCTGGAGACGGCGATGACCGGCACCTTCCGCTTCGTCGTGCGCAAGGACCTGACCTTCCGCTTCCCGCGGGCCGAGACGCCGACCCACCTGATCACGCTCGGCCTCAACGAGGACCTGGACGACGCCGCCAAGCAGGCGCTGCGCGAGATGATCCAGCTCATCGTCGAGCGCACCAACATCACGCGCGAGCAGGCCTACATGCTGTGCAGCCTCGCCGTCGACCTGCGGGTGACGCAGACGGTGGACGGCAACAAGGGTATCCACGCCATGCTGGCGAAAAGCCTGCTCGGCGCCTGAGACAAGAAAAGAAGATCACGAGGGAAACGCCCATGCGCATCGCCGCGATCGAGGACCTGCACGCCGACGCCGGTTGGCGAACCTATTCCTTCCTGAAGGTCACGACCGACGACGGCATCGTCGGCTGGTCGGAATATTCCGAGAACTATGGCAGCGCCGGCCTGACCGGCGTCATCCGGGCGATCGCGGCCCAGCTCGTCGGCGTCGACCCGCGTCCGGTCGAGAAGATCACGGCCATGCTCTACGCCCAGACCCGGCAGGCGCCGGGCGGGGTTAACGCCCAGGCCATCGCCGCCATCGAGAACGCGCTGCTCGACGTGAAGGCGAAGGGACTGGGCGTGCGGGTGTGCGAGCTGTTCGGCGGGCCGGTGCGCGAGCGCCTGCCGCTCTACTGGTCGCATTGCGGCACCTATCGCGTCACCTATCCCGAGCTGTGCGGCGTGCCGCCGGTCACCAGCCTGGACGACGTGAAGGCGCTGGGGCGCGAGGTCCGGGCAAAGGGCTACGGCTCGCTGAAGACCAACATCCTGCGCTTCGACGGTGGCGCGGCCGCCCTCCACATGCCGGGCTTCGCGCGCGGCGGCGAGGGGCCGGAGATCAATGTCGACCGCGGGCTGACGCGCGCGGTCGACCGGCTGCTGGGCGCCTTCCGGGAAGGGGCGGGCGAGGATGCCGGGCTGCATCTCGACCTCAACTTCAACTTCCGCACCGAGGGCTATATCCGCATGGCCCGGGCGATCGAGGACCACGACCCGACCTGGGTCGAGATCGACCTGTTTGAGCCGGACGCCCTGGCCCACATCCGCCGCCAGGTGCGCACGCCCATCGCTTCGGGTGAATCCCTGTTCGGCCGCCGCGGCTTCCTGCCCTACCTGGCGGCCGGCGCCATGGACGTCGCCATCGTCGACGTGGTGTGGAACGGCCTAGCCGAATCCCTGAAGATCGCCGCCATGGCCGACGCCTACGAGATCAACGTGGCGCCGCACAACTTCTACGGCCACCTGTCGACGGCGATCAGCGCCCACTTCTCCGCCGCCGTGCCGAACTTCCGCATCATGGAGATCGACGTCGACGACTGCCGCTGGCGCGACGAGTTCTACCTGAACCCGCCCGTCATCCGCGATGGCCACCTGCACCTGCCGACCGGCCCTGGTTGGGGCGTCGAGGTCAACGAGGCGGCGGTGCGGGCGCGGTCGGGGAGACGGTAGGCGAGGGTCGCCCTTGTCAGCCGCTATGCACGTTATGGGGGTATAAGGTAGAAAATACCCGCGGACCTTCGTTCGCAAATGGCGAGCGCGCGGATCCGCGGGAGGTTCTCATGAGGCAAGTTCGAAAGGGACGCGCCCAGGTGTCGGCCCAGCCCGCCGCAGCCAACGAGGTGCGCGCGCAACCCGTGGATCCCTTCGGTACGGGATCTGGCGTTACAGGCCGCTACATCGTGACATTTGCGGAGACCGACTCGGATGCGGCCGTACGCACGGTGCTGAAGTTTGGCGGCGCCAAGATGGCGGTCTCGACCGCGCGCGACGATCTGGCCGCAGCCAACGTCCCCGACAGTGGGGTTTACTTCGACAGGCTCGGAATAGCGGTTGTCAACGTCGATCCCGGTGCCGCGGGCTCACTCATGGCGTCGAGTGCCGCCGACGCCGGCATCCTGTCGGTGGAGCCGGAGCCGATCGTGTATGCCATCGGTGCAGGCGGCTCGGTATCCGAAGAACTAGCGGCCTACCTGCGCGGCTACCGCGACGGCGTTCGCGACGCCATTGCCAAGGTCCTGGGAGACGACGAAGGCATTGCCAGCACGCAGGCTGCCGCGTGGGACGAAGCCCGCGAGACCTGGGGCCTTCAGGCGACCCGGGTGCTGCAATCGCGCTTCACCGGTCGCGGCATTCGCGTGGCGGTCCTTGACACCGGAATCGACTTCACGCACCCGGACTTTCTATCGCGCGCGATCATCCATCGCTCCTTCATAGAGGGCGAAGAGGTCCAGGACGGAAATGGGCACGGCACCCACTGCGCCGGCACGGCATGCGGACCGCGGGCGGCTGCGGTGCCGCCCCGCTTCGGCATCGCCTGCGACGCCGAACTCTATGTCGGTAAGGTCCTGGCAAACAGCGGGTTCGGTGCCGCCGGCAGTGTGCTGGACGGCATCAACTGGGCCGTAGGCGAGGGGTGCCATATCGTGTCTCTGTCACTGGCGAGCCAGATCCGGCCGGGCAACGGCCCGCTTGCCTTCTACGAGGCGGCCGGTCAACGGGCATTGGCGGCAGGAACGTTGCTCATCGCAGCCGCTGGCAACGACTCGCGCCGGCCGGGGCTGGTGCAACCGGTGTCCGCGCCCGCCAACAGCGTATCCATCATGTCGGTGGCGGCGCTCGCGCAAGATATGGCCGTGGCGCACTTCTCCAATGGCGGGGTGAATGCGGGCGGAGGCGGCATCGACATCGCGGCGCCGGGCGTCGATGTGCATTCGAGTTGGCCCCTGCCGACGCGCTATCGTTCCATTTCCGGAACCAGCATGGCCACCCCGCATGTGGCCGGGATAGCCGCCCTGCATGCGGAAGCAGACCCCAGCCTTCGCGGCATGGCATTGTGGTCGAAGCTGACGGCCAGCGCCCGGCGATTGTCGGGCAGCGCTCAGGACATCGGCTCGGGACTCGCCATCGCTCCCTAGAAGGCGCAAAATCGCTGCGGCCTTGACGGGGCAGGCCGCAGCGATGCAGCGAAAGATTATGCCATGTCCCAGAGCGAGATCGTCGTCGTCGTCACCGAAGATGCGCGGGCCGACGACAGGCAGGTGAAAGCGATCATGCAGGCGGCAGCCGATGCCGGCCTCGAGCGATCCAAGTGGTTGCCGGCACTTGGGATGATTACCGGCAACGGGCCGAGTGCCGTGGTTCGCAATCTCCGGCGCATCGACGGGGTGGCATCCGTGGAGGGCGGCGATTTGACGGTCGCCATTCCGGAACCGGGCCTGCGACGGGGTTAGGGCCGGCTGGGCCACTTCGCCGGATCCGGGATCGGCCGGCCGGTGGCCGGGTCGGCGGCGAACAGCTTCTCGAGGGCGAGGGCCGCACCCAGCGTGAAGGCGTCGCCGCCGCGCGGGCCGACGATCTGCAGGCCGAAGGGCAGCCCTTTCTCGTCGACGCCGCAGGGGATCGAGATGGCGGGGTGGCCGGTCATCGAGATGGCGTAGGTGATGCCGGACGTCGCGAAGTAGTGCGACAGGCTCATCCCCTCCATGTCGGTCGGATAGAGCTGATCCTTGGGGAAGGGGGACATCGCCTGGGTCGGCGCGATCAGCAGGTCGTGGCGGCCGAAGAAGTCCTGGAAGGCGCGGTAGACCCGGGTCTGGGCGGCATGGGCGGCCGCGAAGTCCGCCAGGGAGTATTTCAGCCCTTCCTCGTAGTTCGTGCGCGTGTTGCGGCCGAGGTCGGCCGGGTTGCGCTCGTAGATCGCCTTGTAGGCGGCCAGGAAATTGACCGAGCGGACGACGCGGTAGGACTGCTCGATGCCCTCGAAGTCGGGGTCCTCCGGCGTGAAGCGGGCGAAGGCGTCGGTCAGGCGGCGCATCCGGTCCTCGAACACGCGGCGGATCGAGGGCGCGATCGGCGTGAAGCCGAGGTCGACGGACCAGGCGACCTTCAGACGGGCCAGGTCGACGGCCGGCGGCCGGGCGAGGGCTGCTGCGGCCGCGGCATCCAGCAGCGGGTTGGCCATCGGGTCGCGCGGATCGTCGGAGGCCAGAACCGAGAGGAAGAGCGCGGTGTCGGCGACGTCGCGCGCCATCGGCCCCTGCACGCCCAGCGTCGACAGGCCGAGCCGGCGGCGCTCGGAGGCGACCAGGCCCGGCGTCGGCCGGAAGCCCACCACGCCGCACCAGGCGGCCGGCTTGCGCAGAGAGCCGCCGGTGTCCGAGCCGTGGCAGAGCGGCAGCATCGAGAGCGCCAGCGCCACGCCCGAGCCGCCCGAGGAGCCGCCGCAGGACAGCGCCGGGTCGAACGGGTTGCCCGTGGCACCATAGACGTCGTTGGTGGTGTTGCCGCCGGTCCCGAACTCCGGCGTGTTGGTCTTGGCGACGACGATGCCGCCCGCCCGCCTGATCGCCGCCACCAGCCGCTCGTCCCGCTCGGGCACATGGTCGCGGAAGAGCGGCGAGCCATAGGTGGTGCGCAGGCCGGCCGTGTCGGTCAGGTCCTTCACGCCGATCGGCAGGCCGTGCAGCGGCCCGAGCGCGCCGCCCTGCATCACGGCCTGCTCGGCCGCGCGTGCCTCGGCCAGACCACACTCGAAATCGGTCGCGACGAGCGCGTTGACCGCGGGATTGGTCGCCTCGGTGCGGGCGATGCAGGAGCCCATCAACTCCACCGGCGACAATTGCTTGGCGCCGATCAGGCGGCGCAGTTCGACGGCGGAAAGATCGCAGGGCTCGGTCATGGGGATGGACACTCCGGAGGGAGCGCCATCGTAGCGGGGGTGTCGAGGCGGTGTCGAGGCGCCGCCGGGCCTGCCGTCAGATGCTGGTGGCCACCCACACCATGGCCAGCGCCGTCAGCGGCAGCGAAGCCAGGGTCATCGCCCCGCACTGCCGGCGCCGTGCGAAGGCGGTGCCGATCAGGATGGCCGCCAGGAGTTGCAGCGGCAGCATCACCAGACCCACCAGCGGGCCGGCCACGAGTGCCGCCAGCACGGCCGGCGCCAGCACGAGCAGCCAGAACAGGTGATTGACGATGCGGTGCCGGCCGGGGCGGCCCAGCGTGTGGTCGCGCGCACCCGATGCGACCGACAGGACCGGGCTCGCGTTGCGGTGGGCGACCAGATGGGCGGTATGGGACCGCTCCGCGGTCGCGCGATCGATGGAGGGGCTCTTCACCCCACTCAAACGTGGCGCGGCGGCGATCGTTCCGGCGGCAGGTCGGCGACTCGACGTCATTGGCCCGAGTGTCATTGGAAATGAGTCTAATTGTAACGCCTTTAATTGAGGCAATTTCTAGGCGACAGTCAATAAGTTACTGCACACAAGTGGCGGTATCCAGGCCGGTGGCCTGGATACCGCCGGTGGTCGGGTCAGGTGATGGGCGTCCGGCCGCCATCGACGTTGATGGCTGTTCCGGTGACGTAGCCGCCGGCATCCGACACCAGAAGGCAGGCGACGGACGCGAATTCCTCGGCTCGGCCGACTCGGCCCATCGGAATGGCCTTGCCTTTCTCGGCGAGGAATTCGGCATAGGTGAGGTTCGTGCCGGATGCCGCGTGCTGGCGGGTCCACTGGTCGCTGTCGATCTGGCCCACGAGCAGGGCATTGACCAGGACGTTGTGCGGCGCGCCTTCGTTGGCCAGCACCTTGGTCAGGGCGAGCCCGGCCGCGCGCGTGACGGACGTGGGGGCGCTGCGCGGGCCCGGCGCCTTGGCATGGGTGTTGAGGACGTTGATGACCCGTCCCCAGCCGCGCTCGCACATGGCGGGAAAAGCCAGACGGGTCAGCCGGATCGCCGCGAAGAGCTTCAGGTCGATGTCGTCCTGCCACGTCGCGTCGTCGATAGACGCAAACGGCGCCGTGTTCGACTTGCCGGCATTATTGACCAGGATGTCGACACGGCCGAAGCGATCCACGGCCGCCTGGTAGGCGGCCTTGCAGCCATCGGCGGTGGCGACGTCGGCTGCCACCACATGCACCTCGCCACCCTTGGCGGCGATGGCGGCCCGCGCCGTCTCCAGCGATTCGGCGCCGCGCGCCGCGAGTACGACGGACGCACCCGACGTGGCGAACATCTCGCCCATGGCGCGGCCCAGCCCCTTGCTGCCCCCGGTGATCAGGGCGACGCGCCCGTCCAGTCGGATTTCCATAGCTTCACTCCCGATGCGGTTTCTGGCCCATCATCGGCGAGGACGCACCGGCTCGCCAAAGAAAACCGCCCAGGCTGCCCGCAGACAACGAAAAAGGGGGAAGGCGTTGGGCGCCTTCCCCCTCGAATGCGGGCCTATGCGGCCGGATTGCTACCGATACGACGGCACCGCGCGGATCTGGTCGGCGGTGGCGCCGTAGGCAAGGCGCCCCGGCGTCGTGTGGCGCATCTGGTCGAGCGGCAGCGCGATCACGCGGTCGACCTGGCCGGCCCACGGGCCGAGGCCGATGACCGCGATCGCCCGGCTGTCGGCCATCACCTGCACGTCGGTCACCTGGCCGACCCGGCTGCCATACATGTCCGTCACCTCGGTGCCGATCAGGCCACCGTAGCCGGCCGGCGTGACGTAGCCAGGCGCGACGTAGGTCGGGGCGGTGGTGGTGGTGACGATCGTGGTCGCCGGCTGCTGGTAGTAGACGGGCTGCTGGTAATAGACCGGCTGCGGCGGCACGTAGTAGGTCGGCTGCGTGTAGTACACGGGCGCGCTCGACGGCGGCAGGCCATAGCTGGTGGGCGGCAGGCCAGCCGAATGGGGCGGCATGCCCTCGCCCGGATCGTTCGCGCGCTCGCCGGAGGAGGGGGCGCCGGGGCGGCTTTGCAACGGGCTCAGCGGGTTGGAGGTCGTGTTCTCGTACGAGGCCGAGGTCGACAGCACCGGGTCGGTCGACAGGTCGGCGGCGATGGCCGGCGCGCCGGCGAACAGGGCGATCGCGGCCGTCGCCGCGGCAAGCTGGATCTTCATCGGACACCTCGAAAAGGGGAACGCTCCAGGGGGGTGGAGCCCAGGCCGGCATGGCTGCCGCCCGTCTGCCGATCTCAACCCCGCAAGGGTGAAAACGTTCCCGCTTGTTCGCGGCCCCGCGCGATCCGCGGCGAGCGCGGATCAGTCCGTCAACGGCCGCGCTGCTTGGATGATGGCGTCGGTCATCGCCGCGGCCACGCAGGCATAGCCGCGATCGTTCAGGTGGAGCTGATCGGGGTCGAGCAGCACCGGAAAGGTGAGCACGCCGCCTTGCACCCAGTGGCGCATGATGTCGAAGCGACGGAACAGGCCGATGCCATTCTGGCGTGCCACCTGGTCGGTCGCCAGCAGCACCGATGCTGCCATCGGCTTGGCCAGCACCTTGGGCGCGTACTGCGCATCCATGAAGATGAGGTCGGCGCCGATCGCCTTGGTCCGCGCCACCCCTTCGCGCAGCCGGTCGGCATAGTCGCCCAGGATCGAGGCGCGCAGGGCCGAGTTGGCGCCCACCTGCCAGATCACCAGATCCGGCTGCAGGGCGACGACATCGCGATCCCAACGCGCCAGCATGTCCGACACGACCTCGCCGCCGGCGCCGCGGTTCATCACGCGGATCTTGGTCTGCGGGAACTCCGCCGACAGCATCCGCTTCATGCGGCTGGGATAGGCCATCTTGGGATCGCTGGCGCCTGCTCCATAGGTCGAGGACGAACCGATGGCGACGATGGTCAGCGTCCCGCCGGGCACCAGCTTGCTGGCAGTCCGCGGCAGCGGGGCGTCGAGGCGCAGCAGGTCCTCCGGCACCTCGCATTCGTCCGTGCTCCAGGCGGCGGCCGGAACGGCGCCGGTGGAGAGGCTGAGCATGGCGAGGAGGGCGGCCGCGGCGACCCGCCGCAGGCCGTCAACGCGGCGCTGCGTCCTGGGCTGTGTGGATGACACGGGCAAGCAACTCTGCAATGCAGGCGTGGACGTTGTCGGCAAAGCCTTCCTGCTCGGCTTTGACTCGGCCAGGCACGCCGAAACGCTCTTCCTCGTACCACGCCCGCATGATCGCGTGGCGGCGGAAGATCGGGCTGCCGGTGCCGGTGGCAACCCAGTTCATGTACTCGAGATACGGGGAAAAGTCGATCAGGCGGCTGCCGATCGGGCTGAACTGCATGTCCATCAGCAGCAGGTCGACCCCGGCGCGCTTCAGGGCGTCGGCACCCTTGATGAGCGCGGCGCCGAACGCCTCGGGGGCGACCTCCTTCACCGCATCTACCGTCCCGGTCTGCCAAATGACGACCTGCGGCTTGTCGGCCGCGACCAGGCCGGCCATCTCGTCGGCCATCGCCTCGCTGGTCCAGCCGCGGCGGCCATGCGCGTCGACCGTCACCTGCACGCCCAGCGTCCGGGTGAGGGCGGCCGGCAGCTTCGAGGGATAGGCCTTGCCGGGGCCGCTGGTGCCGGCGCCGCCGGTCGAGGCCGAGCCGACGATGGTGACCTTGATCGGCTTGCCGGCGCGCTTGAAGGCCGCGACCACCGGCAGTTCCCCGGTCGTCTCCAGGGCGCCTTCGGGCGCGGTGCAGTCGCGCTTCATGGCTGCGGCCGGGGCCGGGATCGGGGCGGGCGCCGTGGCCGGCGCCTGGGCCGATGCCCCGGTCACTGCCGTGAGCACGAGGATGAGTGCGGCCCCGGCCGCCTGGCGAAGGCGGGCGGTCATTGGGCCGCCGCCAGCCGCGGGCGCTGGGCGCTTGCCTTCTCGGCCGCCTTGAACCAGCCCAGCAGGGCCGCCAGCAGGGTCATCAGCAGGAAGCCGGCGCAACCGACCGCGACTTGGGTGGCGAGCGAGCCATCCACCTCGAGCAGGACGAACTCGCCCGTGAAGGACAGGAAGGTGCCGACGCAGAAGATCGCCAGGCTGTGCTGGCCGCACACGACCAGCGGACGGGCCAAGCGCGACGACAGGAAGGCCGCGTTGGGTCCGACCCAGTGGGCGGTCAGGTAGGCCAGCGCCAGGAAATGCAGGGCGCGCATCGGGTCGAGCGATGTCTTGTCGATCGGATAGAGCAGGCGGGCCAGCCATTGCGGCACCGTGCCGTCGACGCCGGGCACGTTCCAGGACACGGCGATCCACAGGGCAAAGACCAGATAGGCGACCGCCAGCGGCATCAGCCAGCGGAACTGCCGCCCGAACCAGACCAGCACCTCGGGCATGCGGGTGGCGACCGCGCCCATGACGAACAGCACCTGCCAGGCGAACGGGTTGAAGAACCAGCCGGCATCGCCCGGATAGTTGGGCAGGTTCCAGCCAAAGCGCCGTGCCAGCAGGTAGAGGACGAACGAGCCCAGCATGACCGGCACCGGCCGGCGCATCGCCGCCCACAGCACCAGCGGGAATGCCGCCAGCAGGACGATGTAGAGCGGCAGGATGTCCATGTTGACGGGCCGGAACTTCAGCAGCAGCGCCTGGATCAGCGTGACATGCGGCTCGTCGAGGAAGGTCAGCACGTTCATCTCTTCGACGAACATCTGGTTGTCGAAGCGCAGCGCCAGGAAGGCGATCTCGGCCGTGAAGGCCAGGAAGAGCATGAGATGGGCGACATAGATCTGCCAGACCCGTCGCAATATCCGCGCCGCGGCCAGCAGGAATCCCTGCCGGTCCATCGCCGACCCGTAGGCGATGGCCGCAGAATAGCCGGAGATGAAGACGAAGATCTCCGTAGCATCGCTGAAACCGTAGTTCCGATTGGTCGCCCAGGTAAGCACATTATAGTGCATGTGGTTGAGGAAAATGAACCACAGGGCGAGACCGCGGAAGAAATCCAGCCGAAGATCCCGATTTCGCGTGTCTGCGGCTTTCGCCATCCGTGCCGCTCCGGCCGTCCACGTCGGGCGGCAATATGGGCGCCCCTCCGGCCGCCCGCAATCGCAAAGCGCCGGGTCGGCCCCAGGCGGGGGGCGGCTTTGCGGTCGCAGCCGGATGGTGTAGCGTCCCCGGGCCGGTACCCTTCGGGGTTTCAAAGGGAACGCGGTGCGTCCGGGCCTTCATGGTCCGGGCAATGCCGCGGCTGCCCCCGCAACTGTAAGCGGCGAGTGCCGAGTCCAAGCATGCCACTGGCGCCCCAAGGGGCGCCGGGAAGGCGGACCCGGATACGACGACCCGCGAGCCAGGAGACCTGCCGGCACTGGAGGTCGTTTGCGCGCGCCGCGGCGGGGTGCCCGGGGTGTCGTGGAGTGGCCGGCCGCCAGGCCGGCCGCCCCCCGTCGCAGCGATCGGTCGATCCCCGCCCGGGCGGCGGGGCGCCGGGGGGCACCATGATCCATCGTTCCGGGCCGAGCGCGGCCGTATTCCTGTTGCTCTACGCGTCGGCCGCCGGCGCCCAGGAGCCGGCAAGGCTCGATTCCATCATCGTCTCGGCCAACCGGGTCGAGGTGCCGGCCGACAGCGTCGGCAGCGCGGTTTCGCAGATCAGCGGCGAGGAACTACGCCGCCGCCAGGTCCGCCGGCTGGAGGATGCGCTCGACCTGATGCCGGGCATCAATGTCCGCCGCACCGGCAGCATCGGCACGCCGGCCGCCGTGTCGCTGCGGGGCCTGGGCGTGCGCAACACCCTGGTGCTGCTGGACGGCGTGGAGATCGGCGATCCCAGCCGCTCGCAGGTGACCTATGAGTTCGGCACCATCCCGGTCGATGAGGTGGAACGGATCGAGGTGCTGCGCGGCCCGCAATCGACGCTCTATGGCGCCGATGCCTCGGGCGGGGTGATCAACATCGTCACCCGCCGGCCAACCCGGCCCTTCGAGGGCAATGCCGCGGTCGAGACCGGCACCTGGGGCACGGCCGAGGCCAGTGCGGGGGTGCGCGGCACGGTCGGCCGCTTCACCTATGGCGCGTCGGCCTTCGGCTTCCGCACCGACGGCTTCTCGTCCTTCCCCAAGGCGCGGGGCGGGCGCGAGCGCGACGGGCACGAGACCTGGTCGGGCCGGGCCAATGTGGGCATGGAGATCGCCCCCGGCCTGCGCACCGACCTGTGGCTGTCGCAGAGCGAGGCGCGCGTCGACTATGACCAGAGCAATGCCGACCTGATCGACCAGTACTTCACCAAGCGCGAGCGCTTCGTGCGCAGCACGACCCGGCTCGACGCATTCGACGGCCGCTGGACGAGCCAGCTCGGCCTGTCCCATTCCAGCCACCAGCGCGACTACAAGGGCAGCCAGAACGTCAGCCTGGGCGACCGCTATGACGGCACCAAGACCAAGCTCGACTATCTGGGCAATATCCGCCTGGCGCCCGGCCACGCCATCGCCTTCGGCGCCGAGGGGGAATGGGACCGGCTCGACCAGGACACGCCGGCAGCACTCGGCAGCGCGGAATTCGCGCGCATCGACGCGCGCGCCCGCACGCTGGGTGCCTTCGCCGAGTATCGCCTGAACCCGCTGGAGGGTCTGAACCTGACGGCCGGCGTCCGGCAGGACGACCATGACCGTTTCGGCGGCGCCACCACCTGGCGGGTGACCGGCGCCTATCTGGTGGCGCCGACCGACACCAAGCTGCGGGCCAGCTACGGCACCGGCTTCGTCACGCCGTCGCTGTTCGAACTGTCCGATCCCTGCATCGGCAACCGCACCCTGAAGGCCGAGCGCAGCCGCGGCTGGGACGTCGGCTTCGACCAGTACCTGGCCGGCGACCGCGTGACGGTCAGCGGCACCTGGTTCGATTCGCGCATCGACGACCAGATCCGCTTCGATTTCGCCCGTGCGGCCCCCGCCGGCTGCCCCTTCGCGTTTGGCGGCTATCTCAACGTCGACAAGGTCCGCTCCCGCGGGCTGGAGGGCGAGGTGCGGGCCCGGCTCGACGACACGCTGACCATGCGGGCCCAGTACACCTACCAGAATGCCGAGGACGCACGGACCGGCACCCGGCTGAAGGACGTGCCGATCCATCAGGGTGCCATCGCGCTGGACTGGCGCTTCGTCGAGCGGGCCAGCGTCGGCGCCACGGTGCGCATGCGGGGCACCAGCGACAGCGGCTTCGGTGCCGGGACCCAGGCGGGCGGATTCGTCACCGCCGACCTGCGGCTCGACTACCGGCTGGACGACGGCGTAGCCGTCTATGGCCGGGTGGTGAACCTGTTCGATGCCAACTTCGAGGAGACCTACGGCTTCGCCACGCCCGGCCGGTCGGGTTATGTGGGCCTGCGTGTCGCCTTCTAGGGCAGCGGCCCTCCTGCTGGCGCTGGGGTGGTCGGTGGCGGCGGCCGCCGCGCCCACCGTCGTCAGCATCAACCTTTGCGCCGACCAGTTGACCCTGGCGCTGGCCGACCGCGCGCAGATCCTGGCGCTGGGGCCGCTGGCGGCCGACCCGGCCCTGTCGGTGATGGCGCCGGAGGCCGCCGGCATCCCCATCCTGCGCGGCACGGCCGAGGAGGTGATGCGCCTCCGGCCCGATCTCGTCCTGTCGGGCGCCTTCCAGCAGCGGCGCACCAACCTGCTGCTGGAGCGCATGGGGTTCCGCGTCCTGGCCCTGCCCAGCCCGGACGATGTGGCGGGCGTGGCCGCCATGATCGATTCGGTCGGCCAGGCGCTGGGCCAGGGGCAGCGGGGGCGGGACCTGGCGGCGACGTTCCGGGCGATCTTCGCCCCGCCCGCCGCTTCGCCGACCATGACGGCGCTGGTCTGGCGCCCGAACGGCTTCGTCTCCGGCCGTGGCACGCTGGTCGACGCGGCGCTGGCGGCGGCCGGGCTCGACAATGCGGCCGCCCTGGCCGGCATCGGCGCCTGGGGCACCATGCCGCTGGAGCGGCTGGTCGCCCGCCCGCCCGGCCTGCTGGTGGTGGACGACCACATGGCGGTGAAGTCCTCGCGCGCCCAGGCGGTGCTGGTGCATCCGGCCCTGGCCCGGCTGTCGCCGCCGATGCGCGTGGGGGCGGTCGCGACCGCCACCTGGCTCTGTCCCGGCCCATGGATGCGGGGCGCCGTCGACCAACTGCGCCGGTTGGCGGCGGCGCCATGAAAGGCACCCCGACCCTCGCCCTGGCGACCCTGCTGGCCGTCGCGGCCAGCGCCAGCCTGGCCATCGGCTATGTGCCCTTGCCGCTGTCCGACCTGGTGGCGGGCCTGTTCGGCCATGGGCAGGCGGCGCCGCTGGTGCAGGAGATCCGCCTGCCGCGGGCCGTGCTGGGCCTGGCCGTCGGTGCCTCGCTCGGCCTTGCGGGGGCGGCCCTGCAAGGGCTGCTGCGCAACCCGCTGGCCGAACCGGGGGTGGTCGGCATCTCGGCCAGTGCCGGGCTGGGTGCGGTGATCGCGCTCTATTTCGGGCTGGCGGCCGCCTGGCCGCCGGCCTGCCGCTGCTCGGCATGGCGGGGGCAGGGGTGGCGGCGATCCTGGTGCTGGCGCTGGCCGGCCGGGCGGCGGGGTGCTGGCGCTGGTCCTGGCCGGGGTCGCGGTATCGAGCTTCGCCGTGGCGCTGACGGCCCTCGCGCTCAATCTCGCGCCCAACCCCTATGCCCTGTCGGAGATGCTGTTCTGGCTGCTGGGCTCGGTGCGCGACCGCAGCAATGCCGACGTGCTGCATGCGCTGCCCTTCATGGCGATCGGGGCGGCGATGCTGCTGGCCAGCGGCCGCGGGCTGGACGCGCTGACGCTGGGGGAGGAGACGGCCGCCAGCCTCGGCGTGCGGGTTGGCCGCCTGCGCTGGCTGGTGGTGTCGGGCACGGCACTGGCCGTGGGGGCGGCGGTTTCGGTCGCGGGCTCGATCGGCTTCGTCGGGCTGGTGGTGCCGCACCTGCTGCGGCCGCTCTGCGGTCATCGCCCGGCGCGGCTGCTGCTGCCGAGCGCGCTGGGCGGGGCGCTGCTGGTGACCGTCGCGGACATCCTGGTGCGGCTGGTGCCGACGGCGACCGAACTGCATCTGGGGGTGGTGACGTCGCTGGCCGGCGCGCCCTTCTTCCTCGTCCTGCTGCTGTCGCTGGGCCGGCAATGACGGCCGCCCTTGTCCTCGACCGGGTCTCGGTCGCGCTCGACCGCCGCCCCGTCGTGGTCGACGCCAGCCTGGCCGTCCCCCCCGGCTGCCTGCTGGCGCTGGTCGGGCCGAACGGCGCCGGCAAGACGACGCTGCTGCGGGCGGTCGCCGGTGCCATCGCCTGGCAGGGCCGGATCATGGCCGCCGGGCAGGATCTGGCGGCGGTGCCGCCGCGTGTTCGCGCGCAGATGGTGGCCTACCTGCCGCAGCAGCGCGACATCGCCTGGGGCCTGCCCGTGCGCGAGGTGGTGGCCCTGGGCCGGCTGCCTCATATCGGCTTCGCGGCGGGCGAGGGGGCCGGCGACCGCGCCGCCATAGACCGGGCGATGACGGCAGCCGGGGTCGAGGGTCTGGCCGCACGGCCGGTCGACCGCCTGTCGGGTGGCGAACGTGCCCGCGTGCTGCTGGCCCGCGCACTGGCACAGGCGGCACCACTCCTGCTGGTCGACGAACCCACGGCGGCGCTGGATCCCCACCATCAGCTCCAGGTGATGGAGGTCCTGCGGGGGGAGGCCGATGCCGGCCGCACCGTGGTGGCGGTCCTGCACGACTTGGCGCTGGCCGCGCGCTTCGCCCATCGGATCGCCCTGATGGATGGCGGCCGCATCCTGGCCGAGGGGCCGCCGGACGCGGTGCTGACGCCGGACTGGCTGGCCCGCGCCTATCGGGTCGAGGCGCTGGCCGGCACGCACGAGGGCGCCATGTGGGTGCTGCCCTGGCGCCGGCGCTGACGGCCCGCGGCTACTTCTTCTTTTCGTTCTTCTCGTCGGCGCGCAGCAAAGCCAGGACCTCGCGGGCGACGGCATTGGCCTCCTGCGCCGCCCGGCTACCGGGGGCGGTCTCGACGGC
Organism: Stella humosa; assembly: GCF_006738645.1. Classification (GTDB taxonomy): domain Bacteria; phylum Pseudomonadota; class Alphaproteobacteria; order ATCC43930; family Allostellaceae; genus Allostella; species Allostella humosa. Next base: position 1,255,265 of record NZ_AP019700.1, read on the forward strand.
GGTGGCACCTTCGCCGAAAGCAGCCGCGAAGGCGACGCGGCTGCCGAGCCCGGCCTTGGCCAGCCGCGCGCCCTCGGCCAGGATGGCCTCGCGCATCGGCAGGGTCAGGGCGGCCCGCGCCGGCACCCGGTTCAGCACCACCAGCACGGGCCGGCCCTCGGCCTTGGCCAGCGCCAGGGTCGGCCTGGTCGCCCAGACATCGAGCGGGGTCGGCTGCACCGGCACGACCACCAGGCGCGCCGCCCGTACGACCGAGCGGGTGTCGATCTCGCCATGGGGCGGGGTGTCGACCAGGACCAGGTCGTACCGCCCGGCCAGTTTCCCCGCCACCGTGTCTGCCCGCCAGCCGCTGGCGGCCTCGACCGGAATGGCCGGCCAGCGGCCGCCCTGGCTCTCGCGCAACGCACCCCAGGCGGTCAGGCTGCCCTGGGGGTCGGCGTCCACCAGGGCCACCTTGTGCCCGGCGGCGGCCCAGGCGGCGGCCAGGTGCGCGGTGAAGGTGGTCTTGCCCGCCCCACCCTTCTGCTGGGCGACGGCGACGATCATGCCGGTCATGCCTCGACCTCCTCATCCTCGTCTGCCGCGGTTTCCGCCGGCTGCTGGTCGGCCGGGGCCGGCTCCACCTGCAGCGGGTATCGAAGCGAAGTGGTGAAATAGCCGCCGCTCCGGCCGGGCAGCAGCGGCGGCTTGGTTTTCGCCGATCCGGACAGATGCACGATCCGCACCGGTTCGTACGGAGGGGCGGGTGCCACCAAGTGGCCGGCTTCGGCATCCCACATCGGCGGCGCCAGGTGGCAGAGCCAGTTGAAGCTGGCGGGCAGCAGGGCGACCGGCAGCCGGTGGTGGTGGACGGCGACGTTCAAGGACAACTGGTCGGTCATGAAGATGGACGCTTCCTGGCCAAGTTGCTGCGCCTGCAGGCCGGAGCGATAGCGCCATTCCCACACCGACCAGTGCGGCGCCCAGGCGGCGATGCCGTAGACGCCGACGTTCAGCATCGGCTTCAGGTACATGTCGGCGGCGATCTCGGGCCCGAAGGCCTCGCCGTACCAGTCGCGGTACTTGGACCAGATGACCCGGCCGATGCGGCCGGTCAGGTAGGCGCGATCCAGTTCGTATGCGGCGACCAACCCGGTCCGGGCCGCCTCCTCGACGATGACCGGCAGTGCGCCCGGGTCCTGGACCCAGGTATCGGCATCGAGCCAGACATAGATGTCGTAGCCGGGAAAGAGCTCGCGCATGCGCAGCTTGCCGTAGAGCGCGCAGAGGCCGGGTGCGATCCGCTCCAGATGGCTGCGGGTGGGGAAGTCGAAGTCCCAGCCGGCCCGGGCGATGGCGATGCCATCCTGCGGCAGCCCGCGGCGCTGGGTCTCCGTCAGCCCGGCATCGATGAATCCCAGCGCATGGCGCCGGTGCAGTCCATTGCGCGTCAGCGATCGCAGCAGACCCCAGGCCAGGCTGAACTGGCGCTGGTCGCAACCGGTGACGATGATGGTGCGCGGGGTCAGGGGGGCGGCTCCGCCAATGGCTCGAAGGTCGGCGGAAAGCACAGGTTCGTCTTGTACAGTCGGCCGGCCCGGTCGCGTATCGCGGCCGGACGCCCCGGTTCCGGCCCGGACAGGTGCAGGATGGCGATGGGATCGTAGGGCGGAGCCGGCTCGACCAGCCGCCGGCCGTTGCGCATGGGCCGGCCCAGATGGCAGAGCCAGTTCCAGCGCGCCGGCAGCGGTGCCAGCGGCAGTTGGTGGCGCCAGATGGCCATATGCAGCGTGACGGCCGACAGGCTGAAAAGGCCGGGTCCCGGCGTCACGCCGCGTTGCACCGCCTCGTCGCGGACCGCCTGCCAGAATTGCCAGTGGCGGGCGTCGCCGCGCAGCGTGAAGACGCCGATCTCGACCGCCGGCCGCGTCCAGGTATGCTCGGCCATCTTCGGCCCATAGGCGCGGTGGATGGCGGCGCGATGCACATGCCAAGGCGAAGTGTCGGACGCCATCGACCGGTAGCCGCGGTCGATCGGAAAGGCTGCCACCAGCGCACCCCCGGCCGCGCCCTCCTGCATCGGCGCGATCGCGCCCGCTTCCTGCACCCAGGTGCCGGGATCGAGCCAGGTGACCGGGCCGCCGTCGCTGCCGACCAGTTGGGGCAGGCGCGGCATCAACCCGTCATAGGCGAGCTTGCCCGGCTGGTCGACGAAGTCCGCGACGATCGCGGTGGTGTCGGCGGGGGCCGTGAACCGGCCCACCCGCTCTGCCGCCGCCGCATCGGGGACGAGGACCCGTACCGGCCCTGCCTCTCCCACCGCCGCCAGCGATCCCAGCAGGCCCGCCAGCAGGCGACCGGCCGGTCGATCCCACGCGGTGACGATCATCGCCCGTAGACGATGAAGCCGGGGTTCAGGAATCCCGGCGCCTTGCCGTAGCGGAAGGGGGTTCCGTCGAGCATCGTCATGCGCCCGCCCGCCGCCTCGACGACGGCCTGCCCGGCGGCCGTATCCCACTCCGACGTCGGGCCGAACCGGGGATAGAGGTCGGCCACGCCCTCGGCGACGCGGCAGAATTTGAGCGCGCTGCCGGCGATCCGCCGCTCGGTGACGGCCTTGCCCTCCAGGAAGCGGTCGAGCTCGGCATTGTCGGCGTGGCTGCGGCTGGTCATCACCACCGCCCCCTCGGGCGGCGTCGGCCGGCAATGGATCGGCTCGGGCGCGCCGCCCTTGCGCTGGAGCGTGGCCCCGGCGCCCACGGCCCCGGCGAACAATTCCTCCAGCACCGGGATATGGACGATCCCCGCGATCGGCCGCCCGTCCTCGACCAGCGCGATGTTCACGGTGAACTCGCCGTTGCGCTTGATGAACTCCTTCGTGCCGTCCAGCGGGTCGACCAGCCAGAAGCGCCGGGCGCCGGCGGCAGCCGGGCCGCTCGTCTCCACCGTCTCCTCCGACACGACCGGGATTTCCGGGGTCAACTCGCGCAGGGCCGAGACGATCAGGCGGTCGGCCAGTTCGTCGGCGATGGTGAGCGGCGAGGCGTCGGCCTTGGCGCGGACGCCATGGTCGCCGTGATAGACGCCGAGGATGGCGTCGCCGGCCCTGGCAGCGATCGCGCGCAGGGCCGGCAGCAACGGGGCGGCGTCGAACGCCGCCCCGTCGATGGCAACCGGCGCGCTCAAGCGGCCTGCTGCTTCTTCGCGCCCTGCAGGATCGACCACAGCCGCTGCGGGGTGGCGGGCATGTCGATATGGTTCACGCCCAGGTGACGCAGCGCGTCGACGATGGCGTTGATCACCGCCGGCGGCGCGCCGATGGCACCGGCCTCGCCGGACCCCTTCACGCCGAGCGGGTTGTTGCGGCAGGGCACGACGTTCCAGGCGAACTGCACCATCGGCAGGTTGTCGGCACGCGGCAGGGCATAGTCCATCAGCGACCCGGTGACGAGCTGGCCCGAGCCGCCGTCATAGACCGTCGATTCGTAGAGCGCCTGGCCCACGCCCTGGGCGATGCCGCCGTGCACCTGGCCCGCCAGCATCATCGGGTTCACCACCCGGCCGAAATCGTCGACCACGGTGTAGCGCACGATCTCGACATTGCCGGTCTCGGGATCGACCTCCAGCTCGCAGACATGGCAGCCGTTGGGGAAGGTCGCGCCGGCCGGGGTGAAGTGCGCCACTTCCGACAGGCCGGGCTCGACATCGCCCAGCGCCCCGGGATTGAAGGCGGTCTGCACCACCTCCTGGATGCCGACCTTGCGGTCGGTGCCGGCGATCTGGAACACCCCGTCCTTGAACTCGATGTCGGCGGTGGCCGTCTCCATCATGTGAGCGGCGACCTTCTTGGCCTTCTCGACGATCTTCTCGACCGCGCGCTGCACCGCCGAACCGCCGACCGGCAGGGCCCGCGAGCCGCCGGTGCCGCGGCCGAAATAGACCACGTCGGAATCGCCCTGCAGCACGCGCACGCTCTCGAACGGCACCGACAGGGCGTCGGCGACGATCTGGGCATAGGCGGTCTCGTGGCCTTGGCCGTTCGACTGGTTGCCGACCAGCACGGTGACCGAGCCCGAGGGGTCGAAGCGCACCGTGGCCGCCTCGTCCTCGCCGCCGCCGCACTGCTCGATATAGGTGGCAAGCCCGATGCCGCGCAGCTTGCCCTTGGTCGCGGCCGCCGCACGGCGCGCCTCGAAGCCGTCCCAGTCGCCGAGCTTGAGGGCGTCTTCCATGTTCTGCTGGAACTCGCCGGAGTCATAGGTGATGCCGAGCGCGGTGCGGAACGGCATCAGGGCGCCCGGAATGAAGTTGCGCCGCCGGATCTCGGCCGGGCTGATGCCCATGGCATCGGCCGCCACGTCGGCCAGCCGCTCGACGAGGTAGGCCGCTTCCGGCCGGCCGGCGCCGCGATAGGCATCGACGGGGGTGGTGTGGGTGAACAGCCCCTTCACCCGCACATGGATGATGGGCGTGCTGTAGACGCCGGCCAGCATGCCGGTGCCGGCATAGGTGGGGATGTAGGGGGCGAAGTTCGACAAATGGGCGCCGAGGTTGGCCCGCGTCTCGACCTTGAGCGCGAGGAACCGCCCCTCGGCATCGAGCGCCATGTCGGCGCGGGTGACGTTGTCGCGGCCCTGCGTGTCCGACAGGAACGCCTCCTGGCGCTCGCTGATCCACTTCACCGGCCGCCCGACCTTCTTGGCCGCCCAGGTGACCAGCACATGCTCGGGGTAGAGGAAGATCTTCATGCCGAAGCCGCCGCCCACATCCTGGGTGACGACGCGCACCCGGTGGTCCGGCACCTTGAAGATGGCGCCGGCCAGCTGCGAGCGGATCAGGTGCGGCCCCTGCGACGAGGTATGCAGGACGTAGCGGCCGTCGCCCTTCTGGAAGTCGCCGATGGCGCCGCGCGGCTCCATCGAATTGACGACCAAGCGGTTGTTCACGACCTCGACAGACACCGTCTTGTGGGCCTTGGCGAAGGCCTGGGCCACGCCCTCCTCGTCGCCCTGGGCCCAGTCGAAGCAGAGGTTGCCGGGGGCCTGGTCCCACACCTGCGGCTGGTCGGCGTCACCGGCCGAGCCGGTGTCGGTGGCGGCCGGAAGCTGGTCGTAGTCGATCTCGACCAGCTCGGCCGCGTCGCGCGCCTGGGCCATCGTCTCGGCCACGATCAGGACGACGGCGTCGCCGACATGGCGCACCCGGCCGTCCGCCAGCGCCGGCCGCGGCGGCGAAACCGAGGGCGTGCCGTCGATGCTGGTCAGCGGTGCCAGGCAGGGCAGGTCGCCCACGCCATCGGCGCGCAGGTCGGCGCAGGTGAAGACGCCCAGCACGCCCGGGGCCGCCTTGGCCGCGGTCGTGTCGATCGAATTGATGACGGCGTGGGCATGCGGGCTGCGCAGGATGTGGGCGACCGTCTGGCGCGGCAGGCTGATATCGTCGGTGTAGCGGCCGTTGCCCGTCAGCAGGCGCAAGTCCTCGACGCGCCGAACCGCCTGTCCCATGCCGAACTGACCCATGGTGCCGCTCCCTCATTCGCCCAGAACCGGTGCCGGCCGCACTTGCCGCGGCGCGATCTTGAATTGCGATGATAGGGCCGGCCCGCGCGACCGCCAACCGCTTCCAGCGGTTCCCCGCATCGCGCTTCCCATGAGGGTCGAAGTCGTGCCGGCGCGCCGTCCGCCGATTGCACGGCTCGTCGCGAATCGGTATTAAGTGGCTTCACCAAGCGGGCGGGCGGCCTGCGGATCGCGGTATCGTGGGGGGCGTCGACCGTCTTTTTGGGGGAAGACGCCATGGCTACAGCACCAATACCTGAACGTAGGCTGCGGCCGGGGGACCCGGCACCGTGGTTTGCCGGAAAGACGCATTCCAATCCCAGCTTCAACTTCGATACGGTCGCCGGCCGTTTCGTGGTGGTCAGCCTGTTCGGCAGCGCGTCGACGCCGGAAGGGCGCGCGCTCGTCGATTTCGTGCATCGCCATCGCGACCGCTTCGACGACAGCAACATCACCTTCTTCGGCGTCTCCGCCGATCCGGCCGACTTTGCCTCGGGTCGCCTTGTCGAGCGCACGCCGGGCATCCGCTGGTTCCACGATTTCTCGGGCGACATCGCCCGCCTGTTCCGCGCCGACAGCGGCGGCCAGCCGACCGACGTCGTGCCGCAGACCATCATCTTCGACCCCATGCTGCGCGGCATGGGCTGGATCGCGCTGGCGGACACCGCCCAGCACGAGGCCTCGCTGGCGACTATCCTCGACCGGCTGCCGCGGATCGACGAGGACAAGTGGGCCTCGGGGCCGGCACCCGTGCTGATCGTGCCGCGGGTGTTCGAGACCGCCTTCTGCCGCCAGCTCATCGACTATTACGACGAGAAGGGCGGCTTCGCGTCCGGCCACATGACCTCGCAGGACGGCCGCTCGGTCGGCGTGCTCGACCGGTCGCGCAAGCGGCGGACCGACTGCATGATCACCGACAAGCAGATCATGCTGCAGATCCAGCACCGGCTGCATCGGCGCCTGGTGCCGATGATCGACCGCGCCTTCCAGTTCCGGGCGACACGGATCGAGCGCTACATCGTGGCGCGCTATGACGGGGCCGACCGCGGCTTTTTCTTTCCACACCGCGACAATACCTCGCCGGCCACCAAGCACCGCCGCTTCGCGGTCACGATCAACCTCAACGCCGACGCCTACAAGGGCGGCGACCTGCGCTTCCCGGAGTTCGGGCGGCGGACCTACCGCGCGCCGACCGGCGGCGCAGTCGTGTTCTCCTGTTCGCTGGTCCACGAGGCGCTGCCGGTGACCGAGGGCGTGCGCTACGCGACCCTGCCGTTCCTCTATGACGACGAGGCCGCCAAGATCCGCGACGCCACCCGCCACCTCGTCGTCCCGGTCGCGCGCAGCGAGGATGCCGACGACGACGCGAAGGATGCCGAAGGGGCGGAAGCGGGGGGGACGGAAGCGGGCACCGGGCAGGCAGCGACGGGGAACTGAATCGGGCTCAGGCGGGCGGCCGGCTGATCGTCAGCAGGTCACGCTTGGCCAGGAACAGCAAGGTGCGCAATGCCTCGGTGCGGTGGGGCTGCGGCAACGACAGCATCAGGCCCTCGACGCTGATCCCGGGGGTCTGCGCGATCCGCTCGATCACCGTCTCGACCCGCTCGCGGCCCGGCAGGTTGGCAAAGGCATAGCGGAAGGAGCCTGTGGCGCGAGCCCGCTCGACCAGGGCTGGCGCGTCCGGCGCCGTCAGGTGCAGCCGGTCGTGACGATTCAGCAGCCGGGTCGGGAAGGTCCGGAACAGCGCCATCGGCTCCGGGATCGTCGCCGGCGGCACGCCCGGGGGCGGGGCTGATGGCGCGGCGGTGTCGGCGGGTGGGCTGGGCGGTCGCGGCCGACGAACCATCGGTGCCTCGGCACGGAGCCGGGCCAGGCCGGTCCACAGGCGGCGCCACTGCCCCATCACCGCCGGCCAGTCGAAGATCGCCCGTACCCGGGCCACCCCGGCTGCCCCCATCAGCCGGCGCCGGGCGGGGTCGCTCGCCAGCGTGTGGATGGCATCGGCGGCGACGCGGATGTCGACCGCCACCATCTGGCCCATGACCGCGCAGAAGCGGTCATATTCGATGGTGTTGTCGAGGTACTGGCGCAGGGCCAGCGCGCCCGCCGGCGACGGTGCCATCACGGTCGGCACGCGGAAACCCTCGACGCCATGGCGGATCGTGTCGCGATAGCCGTCCCAATCGGTCACCACCACCGGCAGGCCGGCGGCCATGGCCTCGACCGGGGCCAGGCCAAAGGTCTCCTGGACGCTGTCGGCCAGCGACAGGAAAATGTCGGCGCCCGACAGGGCCGCGCGCCGCTCCTCGTTGTCCGGGCTCTCGATGATGGTGGTCCGGAACAGGCCGGCGCGCTCGGCCGCCAGCCCGTGGAACGCCTCGCGGATCGGCGGGGTCGCGAACTGGCCCGCCAGCACGAAGTGCAGCGGCACCGAAAGGCGCCGTGCCGCCTCTTCCACCGCCCGGAACATGGCAAAGGGATGCGCCTTGGCGTGCATGCTGAGCCGGCCAAAGAATAGGACCACCACCGCGTCGGCGGCGATGCCATGCCTTGCCCGCCAGTCGGCACGGCGCACGGGGCAGGCAGCCAGCCCAGCGCCGTCGATGCCGAGCGGGATGATCGGCCGGCTGGGGCGCGGCCGGGGGGTGCGGATACCCACCTGCGCCATGCTCTCGTCGGCGGCGTCGAGCAGCGTGTCGATGACGTCGCGGGCGACGCGCGAGGTGCAGACGATCGCATCCCAGGGCTGCAAAGGGGCTGCGGTGTAGCGGGAGATCTCGCGCCAGGATTCGCGGCTCGACAGGCTGTGCGTCAGCCCGATCAGGCTGTAGCCGCGGGGATCGCGGCGCGCGCGGGCCTCGCGCTCCAGGGCGGGGTCCAGCATCAGCACCGCCCCCGCCCGCGCAAGCTCGTCGCGGTTGTCGGGCGTGACGAAGCCGACCTGCGCGGGGTCGCCCCCCAGCTCGGCGACATGCGCGCGCATGTCGTCCACGGAGGCCTCGTCGCGCACGTAGCCGACGATCGGCTGGCCGGGGTTGGCTCGCACATAGGCGTCGAAGAAGGTCTGCGTCGCCACCGTCAGTCCGACGATCAGCGGCCGCGCCGCCATGACGGCGCGCGGGGAATAGCGGATCGCCGGGATTGGGCAGTCGATCGGCTCGGACGGCATGACGTCTCCGGACTAGCGCCTCCGGCTGGTCCGGGGAGGCGCCCGGAAACTAGGGAGGCGGGCGGGGCGGGGTCAAGGCCGTGGCGGCGGGGCGGTTGCCGCTACCGCCCGTCCATCGAGCCCATGACGAGGTAGAGCGCCTTCACCTGGTCGCGCGGGATGACGTATTCGCAGGCCGGGTTGTACTGCCGCACGACGACGGCGTCGGCTTCCGCCCGCACCAGGCGCTTCACCAGCGCCGTGCCGTCCGTCTTGACGATGACGACATGGCTCAGGCGTCGCGGCACCCGCGTCGGATGGACGTAGAGCATGTCGCCCTGCTCGTACTTGGGCTCCATGCTGTCGTTCACGACATACATGGCGAAGGCGCCGTTCACCTCGCGCAGGGCCTCCGGCCGGTCGATCCACTCGATGGGGTCGAAATCGATGCGCTGGCCGTCCGGCCCGGCCTGGGCGCTGCCATAGACGGGCAGGCGGCGGGCGCGGTCGAAATGCACGACGGTCGGCCCGGCCGACCGCAGGTCGGCGGTGGGAGGACGGGCGGCAATCGTGGGCTGGGCGGGCACGGAACCGGGCGGTGCGGGCTCGATGCCGACCAGGTCGGGCGTAGTGCCGGCCAGTTCCATCGCGCGGTCGGCGGCGATGCCGCGCTCGGCCAAGATGCCGGCCACCCGACGCATCAGGTCGACCGGCAGAAACGGCTTCTTGAAGCGGTCCTCGTAATGCTGGTAGCCGGTCAGCGACATGCCGAGCGCGTCGGCGGTCTGTCGCATGGACAGGCCGGCCTCCTCGCGCAGGACCTTCAGGCCCCGGGCCGCTTGCGATGCCTCGACCATGGCCCACCATACCGCAAAGTTGCATTGAACGACACCCCCGCCTTGTCCGCATAACGCATAATACGTAGCGTTGTTCCTGTTATGTTCCATGACGGGAGGGCGGAATGACCGCAGAGATCGAAGAGGGGCGCGCGAATCCTTCCTGGCCGCCGACGAGGGATGCCCTGGCGGAGGCACTCGCGGCCGGCCAGACCCTGGCGGTGATCGGCCGCCGGCTCGGCCGTTCGCCGGCATCGGTCTCGCTGCTGGCCGCGCGCTACGGGCTGCGTTCGGCGCGGGCGGCCGGGCGGTTGCCGCCGTCGGTGCCGCCCGGGCGGTCGCGCGCGCCGGCGGCCGGTGCCAGGCCTTGGCCGCCGAGCGACGACGCGATGGCCGAACTGGCCGCGGCCGGCGTCGGCGACGGGCGGGCGGCGGCCCTGTTCGGGGTGCATCCTTCGACCTATCGGGCGTGGCGTCGGCGGCTGCGCGACCGCAACGGCCCGGCGGCGGGCGGCGACGGGCCGGCGGCCGACGCGGCCGACTATGGCTATCGTGCCGGTCTCGACTGGCCGGCCTGGGCCCGCTTCGGCGACGATCCGCAGGCCGTCCGCGGCGACCGCATCGGCCGCATCCTTCGCCCGATGACCGTGGTCGAAGGGACCAGTTCGCTTGCCTTGCTGGCGGGTTGACGGCCATGGCAAGGCCGGGCCGACCGAGCGATCCTGACGCCAAGCGGCGCCGCCGCACCACCCGGGCCCAGCGCCTGGCGGATGTGGACGGGCCCACGCCCGAACTGCTGGCCCAGCGCCGGCGGGTGGCCGGCGACGAGCGGGTGGCGATCGACTTCCCGCTCGACGTGCTGGCGGCGCGCCATGCCAAGGACCCGGCGGCGGGGCTGCGGCCGGCGGCCGTCCAGGCGGGCTGGCGCTTCGCCCGCCTGGCCTGGCGGCTGTCGCGGGCGCCGGTGGCCTTGCCCCCGCTCTTCTGGGCCGCCCGGCTGGAGCGGGCGGGGCCGACGTCCCCGCCCGCCGACATCGTCGCGCAGGAAGAGGCCGAGCGCCGGGCGCTCCATCGCTACCGGGCGGCGCGGGCCGCGCTGGGCCTGGCTGGCCCGGCGGCGGTGCGCGCGGTCGATGCAGCCGTGGTGGCGCTGGAACTGCCGGGCTGCCCCGCCCGGCTGTCCGACCTGCGCCTGGGGCTGGCGGCGCTGGCGGCGCATTTCGAGCGGCCGGCTAACTAAAAATGCGGTAACCCCTCTACCGCAAGAACGGTGGGCGGTGTACCAAAAAGCACGATCGGCGCGGTGCCCTGGCGAGGGGCCCCGCGCCGAATGCGTTTCAGGGGGAGGGCCGGCGATGGAGGCAACGGATCGGGGTGCCGAGCGCCGCGCCGCCGCCCGCCGCCGGGCCGAGGCACTGGCCCTGCGCACCGCCGGGCTGGACTATGGCCGGATTGCCGCCAGCCCCGACGGCGAGGGCCCGGCGACCTTGTTCCCCTCTGCCACCGCCGCCCGCCGCGCCGTCGCCCGGGCGCTGCGCGAGGCCGGTGACGAGCCGGATGTGGAGCGTCGCCTTCAGGCCCGCCGGCTCGACCGAGCGCTGGCCGGCGCCTGGACCAAGGCCGATGGCGGCGACGGCCCGGCGATCGACCGCATCCTGGCGATCGAGACCAGGCGCGCCCGCCTGCTGGCGCTGGACCTGCCGGAGGATGCAGCGGTCGACGACGGCGCGGCGGTGCAACAGGCCGCGGCGGAGGTCGCCCGCCGGCTGCAACGCCTGGCCGACCTGCTGAATGCCCGGGCGCCGCGGCCGCCGGCAGCGGCGGTCGCACGCTGCACGGCCTGCGCGGACGATCGGGAAACGTCCGTGGCGGCGGGGGCGTCGGCATGAACCAGTCGGTCGCCGCACGCCTGGCCGCCCGTCCGGATTTGGGCTCGGCCTTCCTGGCCTCGTTGTCACCGGCCGCCCGCGCCCACCTGCTGCACGAATGGCGGTTCTGGGCCCGGCCGATGCAGCTACCGCCGCCGCCGCCTTGGCGGGTCTGGTTCATCCAGGCCGGCCGCGGCGCCGGCAAGACCCGGGCGGCGGCCGAATTCATCCGCGCCGAGGTGACGGAGGGCCGGGCGCGCCGCATCGCCATCGTCGGCGAGACGGCGGCCGACGTGCGCGACGTGATGGTCGAGGGGCCGTCCGGCATCCTGGCCGTGTCGCCGCCCTGGGCGCGGCCGCGCTGGCAGCCCTCGCTGCGCCGGCTCACCTGGGCCAACGGCGCCGTCGCCACGACCTTCGCGGCCGTCGACCCCGAGCAGCTCCGCGGGCCCGAGCACGACCTGGCCTGGGCCGACGAGGTCGCCAAATGGCCGGACGAGGAGGCCTGGCACAACCTGATGATGGGGCTGCGGCGGGGCGAGGCGCGCTGCATCGCCACCTCGACGCCGCGCCCGCGCGCCTGGCTGAAGCGCCTGCTGGCCGATCCCGGCACCGTGGTGACCCGCGGCACGACCGAGGACAATGCCGCCAACCTGGCGCCGGCCGCCCTGGCCGACCTGGCGCGCCGCTATGGCGGGACCCGCCTTGGCCGTCAGGAGCTGGCGGGCGAGTTCCTGGAGGATGTGCCGGGCGCGCTCTGGCAGCGCGCGTTGTTCGAGCGGCCGGGCTTCCGCGCCGCGCCGGCCGAGCCGCCGGTGCGGGTCGTGGTCGCGGTCGACCCGGCGGCCACGGCGGGCGAGGACAGCGCCGAGACCGGCATCGTGGCGGCCGCCCGCGACCGGGCCGGGCGCTTCTACGTCCTGGCCGATGCCAGCGCCCGCCTGTCGCCGGCCGGCTGGGCCAGGCGGGCGGTCGCGACCTTCGATCGCCACGGCGCCGACCGCCTGATCGGCGAGGCCAACAATGGCGGCGACATGGTGGAGGCGGTGCTGCGCCGCGCCGCCGAGGCGATGGCGGCGGACGGGCTGCGGCCATCGCCGGATCTGGCCTACCGCAAGGTGACGGCCAGCCGCGGCAAGCAGGCACGGGCCGAGCCGGTGGCCGCCCTCTACGAGCAGGGCCGGGTCCACCATGCCGGCCGCTTCGATGCATTGGAGGATCAGATGTGTGCCTACCTTCCGGGCAGCGACGGCCCGTCGCCCGACCGCGTCGACGCGCTGGTCTGGGCGCTGACGGCCCTTTCCGACGGGCCGGCGGTGCCGGTCGTGGCCCCCTTCTTCTTCGGGGGCGGCGATGGCCGGCGCTGAACCCGACCTGGCGGAACTGGGCCGGTCCGGCCTGCGCGCCTGGTCCGGCCTGGTGCGCGAGGAGTTCCTGCCCGAGCTGCAGGGTCGCCGTGGCGTCGCCGTCTATCGCGAAATGGCGGCCAACGACCCGGTCGTGGGGGCGGTCCTCTTCGCGGTCGAGATGACCCTGCGCGGCGTGCCCTGGTCGGTCGAGCCGGCCGGCGGTGATGCCGCGGCGCGGGATGGTGCGCGTTTCCTGGAAAGCGTGCGCGACGACATGAGCCACGGCTTCGACGACTTCCTGGTCGAGGTGCTGGGCATGCTGGTGCATGGCTGGGCCTGGTTCGAGATCGTCTGGAAGCGGCGCCCGGCGGATGGCCGCATCGGCCTGCGCAAGCTGGCGCTGCGCGGGCAGGAGACGCTGCTGCGGTGGGAGTTCGATCCGGCGGGCGGCGTGCGCGGCCTGTGGCAGGCAGCCTCGCCCGAGATGCCGCAGCCGGTCTTCGTGCCGATCGAGAAGTCGCTGCTGTTCCGCACGACCACGGCCAAGGGCAATCCCGAGGGCCGCTCGATCCTGCGCAATGCCTATCGCCCCTGGTACTTCAAGAAGCGCCTGGAGGAGGGGGAGGCGATCGGCTACTGGCGCGCGCTGGGCGGCCTGCCGGTCGCCCGCATCCCGGCCCGCTTCATGGCGGCCGGTGCGGCCCCCGAAGAGCGTGCGCTGTTCGAGGACTTCCAGCGCATCGTCCGCGACACCCAGGTGGACGAGCGCGCCGGGCTGGTGCTGCCGTCCGACCGCGACGAGCACGGCCACCCCTATTTCGAGTTCGGGCTGCTGGGGGCGCCATCCGGCCAGTCGGTGCCGATCCGCGAGGCGATCGTCGACCGCAGCCGCGAGATCGCGATGACGGCGCTGGCCGATTTCATCCTGCTCGGCCGCGACGGCAATGGCTCCTACGCGCTGGCCCGCGACAAGGGCGACCGCTTCGAGACGGCCTTGACCGCCTGGCTCGGCACCATCGCGGCCGTCCTCAACCGCCATCTCGTGCCGCGCCTGTGGCGCATCAACGCCCTGCCGCCCGCCACCATGCCGCGCTTCGTGCCGGGCCGGGTCGGCCGGGTCGATGCCGCCACCCTGGCCGGCCTGGTGGAGCGGCTGGCGGCGGCGGGCGTGCCGCTTTTCCCCGACGACGGGCTCGCCCGCTTCCTGCGCACGGCGGCCGGCCTGCCGCTGCCCGATCCCAACCCGGAGCAATCGTGATGACCGAGCATTCCTTCGCCCTCACCGTGCCGATCGCCAAGGCCGACGCGACGCTCCGCACCGTCTGGGGCTGGGCCAGCGTGTCGGTCGAGGCCGGCCAGCCCCTGGTCGATGCCGAGGGCGACGTGATCGCGACCGACGAGCTTGTCCGCGCCGCCCACGCTTTCATGGCGCAATCCCGCCGCGGGGCGGCCGGACATGCCGACGGCGGGGATCAGACCCCCGCCGTCGGCACTGTCGTCGAAAGCCTGGTCGTCAGCCCGGCGATCCAGGCCGTGTTGGGCATGCCGCCCGGCCGCGAGGGCTGGTTCGTCGGCATCCGCATCGACGACCCCGACGCCTGGGCCGAGGTGCTGGCGGGCGAACTGACCGCGCTGTCGATTGGCGGCCGCGCCCGCCGCCTGCCGGCCTGAAGGGGGGCCGGCCTGAACGGAGATACGCCAATGACCCATCGCCTCGTCGACTTGTCGGTGACCGAGATCAGCCTCTGCCGCCAGGGCCTCAACCCCGGTGCCCGCATCCTGCTGGTGAAGGGGACGGATGCCGGCCCCGATCCGGTGGCGGCCGCCGTCGCCAAGGCAGTCGCGGCCAAGGAAGCCGAGATCGCCGCCCTGAAGGCCGAGCGCGAGCGCCACGATCGCCTCGCCAAGGCCGCGCGCTGGTCGGCGATCGGCATCGACCCCACGGCCTATGCCGAGCATGCCGGCCAGGTGTCGCCCGCAACCTGCGGCTGGCTCGACGCCATCTTCGACCGGGCCGCCGCCGCCCTGGCCGAGGCCGATCTCTATGGCGAGCGCGGCCGGGCGGCCGTCCACAAGGCCGAGTCCGCCATCGTCCGCCGGGCGCGCGCCGCCCGCGGCTGATCCGGCCGGCTGTCCCATCACCCTCGAAAGGAGTTCCCATGACGGCGAAGACGTTGCCGGCCGCGGCCGGCGACTGGCTCAAGCACGAGTCCGATCCGCGCTTCACCCGCGAGCGGGTGGTGCTGCTGTCGAGCGGCAGCGCGCGCACCATCCCGTCCGGCACCGTGCTGGGCCGCATCGCCACGGCCACGCCCGCGACCGCTGCGGCGGTCGGCGGCAATACCGGCAACGGCGCGATGGGTGCCGTCGCAGTGGGGGCGGGGGCCGAGCCCGGAACCTATCGGCTGCGGATCTTTGCCGCCGCCACCGATGGCGGCACCTATGCCGTCACCGCGCCGGATGGCCGGCTGGTCGGCATCGGCCGGGTCGGCTCGGCCTTCGCCGGCGGCGGTCTCGCCTTCACGCTGGCGGACGGGGCGACCGACTTCGCGCTCGGCGACAGCTTCACCATCGCGGTGGCCGCCGGCTCCGGCAAGCTGGTCGAGCTGGACCCAGCCGGGACCCAGGGCACCGCCCGGCCGGCCGCCATCCTGGTCGATCCGGTGCTGGTGCCGGCCGCAGGCGACGCCGCCGGCCTGGCGCTGGTGCGCGGGCCGGCGCTGGTCCGCGCCGACGGCCTCTCCTGGCCGGACGACCATGAGCCGGGCGAGGTCGCGGCCGGGCTGGCCGACCTCGAGCGGCTCGGCATCGTCGCCCGCCCCGGCGCCTGAGCCATCTCCCTTCCCCGACCGGAGACATCGACATGACCGTCATCACCAATCCGTTCGACGCCGGTGGCTTCTCGCTGGCCGAGCTGACCGAGGCCATCAACCTGCTGCCCAACCGCTACGGCCGGGTGGGCCAGCTCGGCATCTTCCGCGAGGAGGGGGTGACCCAGCGCCAGATCGTGCTGGAGGAGGCCGACGGCACGCTGAACCTGCTACCCTCCGTGCCGCCCGGCGGCCCGCCGACGCTGGCCAACCGCACGCAGCGCCGCCAGCGCGGCTTCGTCGTGCCGCACATCCCCCATGACGACGTGATCCTGCCGCAGGACGTGCAGGGGGTGCGGGCCTTTGGCGCCAGCGATGCCGCCGACCCGCTGGCCCAGCTCATGGAGCGCCGGCTGGCCCGCATGCGCATGAAGCATGCGCAGACGCTGGAGTTCATGCGCGTCAACGCGCTGCGCGGCCAGCTTCGCGACGGGGCGGGGACCGTCCTCTACGACTGGCATGCGGAGTTCGGCATCATCCAGAAGACGGTCGACTTCGCGCTCGGCACCTCGGGCACGGAAGTGGCCGAGAAGTGCCGCGAGGTGCTGCGCCACATGGAGACCAACCTCCGCGGCGAGAGCATGACTGGCGTCCATGTCCTGGTCAGCCCGGAATTCTGGGACAAGCTGGTGAAGCACGCCTCGGTGAAGGAGGCCTACCGCTACTTCGCGGCCACCGGCGGCCAGCCGCTGCGCGAGGACATGCGCCGCGGCTTCCCCTTCGCCGGCCTGGTGTTCGAGGAGTATGGCGGCACCGTCACCCTGTCCGGCAACGGCAGCGAGCCGCTGCTGCCGGCCAATGACGGGCTGGCCGTGCCGCTCGGCACGGCGGACGCCTTCGTCACCTACTTCGCGCCGGCCAACCTGATCGAGGCGGCCAACACCATCGGCCTGCCGCTCTATGCCCGCCAGGTCGGCCGCCCGGATGGCCGCGGCATCGACCTGATGACCGAGAGCAACCCGCTGCCCGTCGTCCGCCGCCCGGCGCTCGCCGTGCGCATCCACAGCTCGAACTGAGCCATGGCCCTCATGGTGGAGACCGGTGCCGGCGTCGCCGGCGCCGACAGCTATCTGGCGCTGGCCGCAGCCGACGCCCATCACGCCGCCATGGGGGCCCTGGCCTGGCCGGAAGCATCGGATCCCGTCCGAGAGTCGGCCTTACGCCGGGCGACGGCGGCGGTCGACGGGCTGTTCGCCGACCGCTGGAAGGGGACGAAGGCCGTGCCCTGGTCGGTCAACGGGCTGGCCTGGCCGCGCCGCGACGTTCGCGACGCGGCCGACCAGCCGATCGTATCGGCCGATACCCTGCCGGCGGCGCTCCTGGTGGCGGTCGCCGAGGCGGCGCGCCTGGAACTGGAGCAGCCTGGGTGCCTGGCCGAGGCCGCGCGCGCGGTGCGCCGCTTCGCGCTGGGGCCGCTGTCGGTCGAGATGGCAGCGGGCGATCCGCTGCCGCCCGCGGTGAGCCTAGCCCTCGCACCGCTGCTGCGGCCGCCGGCGCCGGTGCCGCGGTTGGCCGTGCCGGCGGCGGCGCCGCCGCCGTTCCGCGCGGGCATGCATGACGGAGGGCAGCGATGAACCCGCTGGCAGGTCTCGTGCGCGGCCACGCGGCCGACATCATCGCGCGCTTCGGGACGCCGGTGGAACTGACGCGGGCGACCGGCGCGTTCGACGCCGCTGCCCAGGCGTCGACGCCGGGTGCGGCCACCGGCCGGGTGCCGGCGCTCTTGCATCGCCGCTCGACGCGCGAAGGGGGACGAACGGTGAGCGTGATGGAGGTCTATGTCGCTGCCCGCGCGCTCGATGCCGCCGGTTTCCCCGCGCCGCCGCGCCCGGGCGACATGCTGACGGTGAACGGGGCGAGCCATCCGGTCGTCACGGTCGAGACCTCTTCGGTCGGTGCCGGCGCCGCCCTTTACATGCTGCAGGTCGGGCGATGAGCGCGGGCTTCACGGACGTGCTCGACGGTTTCGCCCGTCGGCTGGAGCGGCTGGCGCCCGATGTGGCGCTGGCCGCGGCGAACGCCGTCCGCGATGCGGCCGCCGATCGCAGCCCGGTGCGCACCGGCCGGCTGCGCGATGGCTGGACGGTCGAGGCTGGCGGCGACGGTCCGGTCCGCGTCTTCAACGTCGTCCCCTATGCCGCGGCCATCGAGTATGGCAATCGCGGACGTCCCGCCCGGCCGATGGCGCGCCCGGCGGTGCTGGCGGTCGCCGTCGCCCTGCCGCGACCGGATGGAGGCGGGCCATGAGCTGGCGCGCTGAGCTGCTGGCGCTCTCGGCCCGTTTTGCCGGGCAATGGGCGCTGGCCGAGCCGGCCGTGCCGGTCCGCTGGCCTAACGATCCGACCCCGCCGCCCGACGCTGCCCCCTGGCTGCGCTTCGCGGTCGTGCCGGTCGATGCCCGCGCGGTCGGCCTGGCTGTCGACGGGCAGCGTCTCTACCGCCATGCCGGCCTGGTGACGCTCGACGTCTTTGCCCCACCGGGGCAGGGCCGGGCGCGCCTGCTGGAACTGGCCGACCGGGCGGCCGCCATATTGCGCGGCTGGTCGGCGCCCGGCCTGCGCTGTGCTGCCCCCCGCCTGGCGCTGGGCGAGGACGACCAGGGCTGGTCGCGCGCCACCGTCACCGTGCCGTTCGCCCGCGACAGCCTGTTCTGAACCCTTCCGCCACATCCGGAGACCCGACATGACCATCGGCGATACCAGCCGCGTGGCCCTGCGCCTCGTCGAGGAGACGAGCTGGGGCGAGACGCCGGCCCTGCCCATGCGCGCCCTGCGCGCCAAGTCCCAGAGCCTGGACTTCAACCTGCGCCACGTCGCCTCGGAGGAATTCCGCGCCGACCGCCAGGTGGCCGACGTCGCCACCGTCGATGCCGGTGCCGCCGGCGCGATCGGCGTCGAACTCAGCTTCGGCGCCGCCGACCCGCTGTTCGAGGCGGGGCTGTTCGGGCGCTTCGCGGCCGTAGCGCATCTGTCCGGTGCCGCCGCGACCTCCACCTCGGCCTATGGCGTGGCGTCCGGCGGTGGCGCCTTCGCCGAAGGGCACCTGCTGCGCGGCGCCGGCTTCGCCGCTGCCGGCAACAACGGGCTGCATCGCGTCGCGTCTGCGACAGGTACGGCGGTAACGGTCGCCGGCACGCCCCTGGCGGTCGAGGCGACGGCCGCCGGCCAAAGCATCCGCGCGGTCGGCTTCGAGGGCGAGGCGGGCGACATCGCCGCCGTGACGGGCGGGCTGGAATCGACCGATCTGGACTTCACCACGCTGGGGCTCGCGGTCGGCCAGTGGATCGCCATCGGCGGGGCGGCATCCGGCCAGCGTTTCGTCACGGCGGCCGACAATGGCTGGGCGCGGATCGCCGGCATCGCCGCCCATGCCCTGGCCCTCGACCATCGGCCCGAAGGCTGGATGGCCGACCCCGGCACCGGGCGGACGATCCGCGTCTTCTTCGGCGACGTGCTGCACAACGGGATCGAGGAGATCTCCCACTCGATCGAGCGTGCGCATGACGACATCGGCCAGGTGTTGCTGTTCCGCGGCCAGATGGTGCGGGTGCTGCGCCTGACCCTGGCGACGGGCCGGATCCTGGAGGCCAGCTTCGACCTCGTGGGCCGCGACGCCCGGCGCGGCACCGCCAGCTTCGGCACCGGCGAGCCGGTGCCGGCCGGGACGGCGCCGGTGATGAACGCGGTCGGCGACGTGCTGCTGGTGCGCGAGGGCGGGGCCGGCGCCGGCATCGTCCGCCAGATGACGGTCGAACTCGACAACAACCTGCGCGAGGTGAAGGCGGTGGGGGCGCTGGGCAACGTCGCCATCGGCGTCGGCGACGCCGCGGTCGGCGGCACGCTGGAGGCCTATTTCCAGGACGGCGCCCTCTACGACAAGTACCTGGGCGGCACCGAGACCTCGTTCGCCTTCGTGGCTGCCGCGGCCGGCCAAGCCTATGTCGTCACCCTGCCGCGCGTGAAGCTGGCCGGCGGGCGCATCGAGGCCGGCAGCCGCAATGCCGACTGCGTCCTGCGCTTCGACCTGATGGGCCTGCGCGACCCGGTCACCGGCTGCTCGATCCAGATCGACCGCCTGCCCGAATTCGCGGCCTGAGGAGGACCGTCCCATGAAGCTGAGCGACCTCGCCACCGATCCGGTGGCCGAGCAGGCGGGCGTGCCGGTGGAAATCCTGCCGGGGCTCGTCGTCACCGTGCGGTCGACCGCGACACCCGCCTATCGCAACGCCCAGGCCCGCCTGTTGCGGCCGCTGGCGCGCCTCGTCGGCGCCGGCCTCGCCATCCCGGCCGAGAAGCAGGACGAGATCGCCGCTCGCCTGCTGGCCGAGGAGGTGCTGTGCGGCTGGCAGGGCCTGGCCGACGAGGGCGGCCAGGCCATCGCCTTCTCGCGCGAGCGGGCGACGGCGATCTTCCTCGACCCGGCCCATCGCCGCTTCCGCGACCTCGTCTTCGAGGCGGCCAACACGGCCGAGACCTTCCGCCGGCAGTTCGTGGCGGACGTCGCAAAAAACTGACGGCGGCCCTGGGCTGGGTGCTGGAGTGGGGCGCGCGGGCCGATCTCCTGGAGGCCCGGGCGGCCGGCACCGGCATCGTCCCGCCGGCGCTGGCAAGCCGGCCGGAGATCGCCCCCTGGGCCGATCCCTATTGGCGCGCCTTCCTAGACCTGTCGCGGGAGCGGTTACCGGCGGGTGCCATCCCGCTCGCTGCCATCCGTACCTGGCTCGACGAGGAGCAGGTCCGTGACCCGGTCCTGCGGGGCGAATTCCGCGAACTCGTCGTCGCGCTCGACCAGCAATGGCTGGCCGCTTCCCGTCCAGCAGATGCCGGCACCGTCCAGGGGGAATGACCGACCATGACCGACGTGGTGCTGGAAATCCTGATCGACCCGACCGGGGCGGAGGCCGGGGCCGCGCGGGCGGTCCGGGCGCTGGACGACATCCGCGCCGGGGCACTGGCGGCCGAGGGCGGGGTGGGCGACCTTGGCCGCAGCCTGGGCGAGGGCGGCGACGGCATCGCCCGCTCGCTGGATGCTGCCGCCCGAAGCCTTTCGGCGTTCGAGCGGGCGGCGGCGGTGCCGGGCGGTGCCGGCCTGCTCGACGGGCTGCTGGTGGGCGGCAACCGGGCCGCCAGCGGCTTCCTCGGCATCCTCAACCGCCTGGCCGGCGATGTCGGCCGGATGTTCGGGGCGGGCGGCTCGCTCGACTTCACGCGCCTGTTCGACGATGTCGGGCGGGCGGCCGCTACGGGCCTGGCCGCCATCCTGCCGGCCGGCCTTGGCTTCCTGTCGCCGATCGCCAGTCTGGCCGGCGGGGCGCTGGGCGGGTTCCTGGGATCGCTGTTCAAGAAGAAGCCCAAGGTGCCGCAGGGCGAGTACTCCGTCTGGCTGTCCGACCCCGATACGGCGCAGCACGCCAGCACCGCCTTCCCGACCGTCACCGATGCGGCCCAGGGCGTCACCACCGACTTGACGCGGATGGTGCTGGCGCTGGAACAGCAGTTCGCCGTCCGCCGCTCGACCGATCCCGGGGCGGCGATCGGCGCCACCCTGAACCAGAAGGAGGGGCTGCGCCTCTTCTACGACGCCGGTGCCGGCGACGGCCCGGATGCCGCAGGTCGTGCCTGGTTCCAGGCCGATCCGGAGAATGCGGCGGCGGTCGAGGCGGCTCGGCAAGGCTTCGCCGTCGCCCTGCTGAAGGATTCCGACTGGTCGGCCTGGGGCCAGGATCTGGGCCGTCGCATCGCCACCCACCTGGCCGGGTCGACCGCCGAGACCGTCGACGAACTGATGGCCGATGCCGGCTTCATCGCCGGCTTCGAGGATGCGGTGGCGCGCCTCAACCTCGGCATCGGCGACTTCGCACAGTCCATGGCGACGGCGGCGGAGGCAGCCGGCCGCGCCGATGCCCAGGCGCTGGCGACCCGGATCGGCGGCTTCCTCGACAAGACCCAGGAACTGGGCCTGCCGCTCGACCGGGCGACCGACGGCATGCGGGCAATGGTCGAGACCATGGCCGGCCTGCGCGATGCCGCGGCCGACGAGCCCCTGTCGCGGCTGGAGGAGGGCACGCGCCGCCTGACCGCCGAATGGCAGGCGATGGCGCCGATCCTGGAACGGCTCGGCTATGGTGCGGCCGAGGCGGCGGGCCTGATCGAGACCGGCCTTGCCCGCGCCATCGCCGACCTGGCGGCCGACCTGCCCGGCGAGCGCGCGGCCTTCGTCGACCGGACGGCCGCCACGCTCGGCGGGCGCGACTATGTGCCGACCGGCGATGCCCTGTTTGCGGCGCTCGGCCTCGACCCGGCGGCCACGCCCGATTTCTTCGCCGCCATCCGCTCGGCGCTGGCGGCCGGCGCCACCGGCGGACTGAGCCGTTCGGACGCCGAAGCGCTGATGCCGCGCTTCGCCAACCAGTATGACCGCCGGCTGATCGGGCCGGATGCGCTGGAGGCGATCGCGGCCGCGATCGACGCCGCGGTGACGGATGCCGCCCCGGCGCGGGCCGTGGGCGTCGTCGACGATGGCGCGCGGCGGGCAGCGGAAGATGCGATCCTGGCGCTGGGCGCCCTGGAGGCGGAGCAGCGCGAGGCTGCCCGCGCGGCGGCCCGTCTGGCCGATGCGCTGGGCACGGCGGCAGCCGGCCTCGGCCGCTTTCGCGCCGGCCTGCTGACCGGCCCGGCGTCGCCGCTGGCACCGGGCGACCAGTTGGCCGAGGCCCGGCGGCAGGAGGCCGATGCCCTGCGCCGCCTGCTGGCCGGCGGCGAGGATGCGCCCCAGGCCGCACGCGACCTGCAGCAGGTGGCCACCCGGGTCCAGGAACTGGCGCGCACCGTCCATGGCTCGTCGGCCCAGTCGGTCGCGATCTTCGCTGCCAGCCTCCAGCGACTGCAAGCCGGCGAGGGTGCTGCGGCCGCGGCCGCCGGGGTCGAGGCCGGCCTGGCGCGCGCCGCCAATGCCGAGCTGACCCGCATCGCCGAGGAGGTGGCGGGCCTGCGCGCCGACCTGCGCCAGCCGGCCGGGCAGCCGGCGGCGGCACCGACCTTCGGCGTCGCCCATCTCGGCCGCGCTGCGGACGAGGCCACGGGGACCTTCATGGCCCGGCGCTTTCCCGACTATCAGGGGGCAGTGACCGATGCCGGGGCGCTCGCCTGGCTCGACGCGCCGCACGCCTCGGGCCTGGGGCTGACGCGGCGGCAGTACTTCGCCTCGGCCACGGCGGCCGGCTATGGCGGCGCCTTTGGTGGTGGCGGGCACGAAGCCTTCCTGTCGCCGGGCGGCAACCCCGACATGAACCGCTGGATCGCCTTCATCGACCAGTTGCGCCGCCAGGCGACCGTGCCCTTCGGCCATTTCGGCATTCCCTATGCCGCGGGCGGCCTGGTCACGGGCGGCATCCCCGGCCGCGACAGCGTGCCCATCCTGGCGATGCCGGGCGAGCGGGTGCTGTCGGTGGAGCAGGCGCGCCTGGTCGAGGGCCTGGCCGCCAACCAGAACCATGCCGGCATGGCGTCCAGCCTCGAGGCGCTGCGCGCCACCGCTGCGCGCGCCGATGCCAGCCAGCGGCAGGAGGCGGCCCGCCTGGAAGCGCGCTTCGCCATGCTCGAACGCGGGCTGGCGGCGATGGCGCGCGAACTGGGCGGCCTGCGCACCGACCTGCGCATCGCGGTCGCCGACCGCCCGGCGGTGGGTGCTGCCACCGGCAGCGGCCGGCGCTGAACCTTTCCATCCACTCCCTTTTCACCAGCAGGAGCGATCCCATGGCGGCAGGCACCTTCACCCTCTACGGCGCGGCGATCGAGCGGATCGCCAAGGGCGAGATCGACCTGGACGGGCACAGCTTCAAGGCGCTGCTCGCCACCGCATCCCACACGCCCGACGCGGCCACCCATGACGACCTGGCCGACGTCAGCAACGAGGTGGCGGGCGGTGGCGACTATGCCCGCGCGACGCTGGGCTCGGTCGCGGTGACCCGGTCGGGCACGACGGTCAAGTTCACCTCGTCTCCGGTCAACTTCGGCAGCGACGTGACGATCACCGCCAAGTGGCTGGTGATCTTCGACGACAGCCATGCGAGCGACGCGCTGCTGGGCTATGTCGACCTCAACACCGGCGGCGGCTCGGCCGCGTCTTCGGACGGACCGTTCGTGGTGTCGCCCGACGGCACCAACGGCTGGTTCACCTTGGCACCCGCCGCCTGACGGGGCTGCCACGATGCCGGCCCAGCCCCTCTGGAACGCAGCCGACAAGGATGCGGACCTCACCCTCTCCAACGCCAATCGCACCTGGCAGGCGGCGTCCGGCCTGGTCGGCGCCGTGCGTTCGACGATCGGGCTGTCGGCCGGCAAGTGGCATGTCCAGCTTTCCCACGTCTCGTCCGCGGGCAGTGCCGCACGCCATGGCTTCGCCACGGCGGGCCACGCCATCGGCACGCCGCCCGGCGACACCGCCCAGAGCTGGGTGATCAACGGCCAGGGCACGATCCGCGCCGGCGGCAGCAACGGCGCCGACTACGACAACTTTGCCAATGGCGATGCGGTCGACCTGTTCGTCGATCTCGACGCCGGGCGCATCTGGTACGGCCGGGGTGGCACCGTCCATGCCGGCAATCCCGCCGCCGGCACCGGCGCCATGCACAGCTTCACCGGCGGCACGACGCTGTTCCTGGCGGGTGGCATGGATGGCGGCGGCACCACCCGTGGCGGCACCCTGCGGCTGCTGGCGGACTATGTCGGCACCACGCCGGCCGGCTTCAGTCGCGGCTGGGGATCGGCCGGGGACGGCGTCGAACTGACGATCGGCGCCGCCGCACTGGCGGTGCAGGGCCGCGGGGCGACGCTGGTGTCCGGCACGGGCCAGGGCCTGGCGGTTGCGACCAGCGGGCTCGCTGCCGGCGGTGCCGCGGTCGGCCTTTCGGTCGGCATGCTGGGCCAGGCCGCGGCCGGGGCTGCGGCGGCAACTGGCGCATTGGCGTCCGTCCAGGCCGGCGTGGGCGCGTTCGCGACTGCGATCGGCGGCGAGGTCGTCCTCGCCGGCGGTTCCGCCGAAGCCGCGATCAGCGGCGGCATCGCGCTGGCGGCAGCCGCCGGCCGTTGCATCACCACGGGTGCGGCCGGTGCGCTGGTCGCGGGCCAGATGCTGATGGCCGCGGCAGCCGTGCCCATGGCGACCGGCCACCCCGGCTTGCTGCAAGCCGGCACTGGCCAGCTCTGCGAGGCAGGCGCGGCAACGATCGAGGCCACCGGGTCGCCCGTCGTCATTGGTGCCGGCGCCGGTGTCGATTGCATCTCCGTGCCGGGCGCCGTGGCGTGGGCAGGTTCGCCGATCGCCCTCTCGGCCGGCCAGTTGCTGCATGGCGGGCCGGGCGGCGTCCAGGCCAGCCCCGGGGCGGCGGACCTGCTGGCTGGGGCGGGGCAGAGCCTGGCTTCGGCGACAGCGAGCGTCGTCCTCTCCGGCGCGGTCCCGTCCGTCATCGGCGGCGCGGGTGTCGCGCTGGATGCGATGGCGGGCGAATGGTTCGCGAACGGCCATTCAGTCGGGCTGGCTGTCGGCACTGGCGCCGTATTGGCTGTCGCGCGCGGCGAAGTCGTGCTGGCGGAGGGCCTCGCCAGCGTTTCGATCGCCTGGGATTTCGCGGGCACGGTCGCGGCCGGCGGGGCAACCATCGTCGGCGGCGCCTGCGTCGTGGCGGCCGGCACGCCGGTGCTGAACCCGGTGCCGATGCCGGGCGACCTGGCGGCATTGCTGGCACCGGCGGCCGGCACCCTCGAATGGGTCGTGACCATCGATGCCTGGGATGCCGAAACGGCGACTCTCGTGCCGCTGCGCTGGTCGGCCGGCGACTACATCACGCGGGCCGCCGACGACCCGGCCAGCACGCGCTTCCCCGGCCGGCTGGCGGACTTCCAACTGCGCCGGCAGCTCTGGTCCGGAATGGCCGTGTTTGGTCGGTCCGAGCCGGCGCGTGGCGTGGTCGTGCTGGAGAATGCCGATGGCGCACTCGACCACCTGGCCACCGCCGTCACCACGACCGGCGGCCGGCGCTGGCATTTCCGCTGGCGCCGCGTCCAGGTCATGGTCGGCCATCCGGCCTGGCCATGGGCCGCCTTCCGCCCGGTCTTCACCGGCCTGGTCGAGGAGCCGGCCTTCGACGACGGCCGCGCGACCTTCCTGGTGCGCGACCGGCTGCGCCGCCTCGACCGGCCGCTGCAAGATGCGACCTTCCGTGGCGACCGCGTCCTGCTGGCCTCGGCCTCGTCGGTCGCGGTGGGTTTCGGCGCGCGGACCTTCGTGCTGCCCGACCTCGTCGCCAATGGCGGCTTCGCCACGTCGCTCGCCGGCTGGGATGCCGGCGCCGACTGGATAGGCGGGTCGGCCAGGGCGACCAAGTCGCCCGGCGTTTCCGCGGCGCTGGAGCAGAACCTGGCGACGGCCGCCGACAACCTCTATCGCGTCCGCCTCGACGTGGTGCGCACGGCCGGCAGCCTGCAGCCGATGGCGGGGGGCGAGCCCGTGGGCGACCCGATCGCGGCCACCGGCACCTACCGCCCGACCTTCCTCGCCGTGGGGTCGACGACCCGGCTGTCCTTCCGGGCCGACGCCGATTTCGCCGGCACGGTCGACGCGGTCTCGGTGCGCCAGGAGCCGCTGGCGGTGGCCGGCGACGGCGTGCGCATCGCTCGCACCGGCGACCTGACCGGCACCTGGATGGCGGGGACGGTCGCTGGCTGGACCGAAGCCACCGGGGAACTGGCGGTCGAGGCGACGGACTGTGCCGGCACCGGCACCCATGCCGACTGGTCGATCTGGCTGCGTCCCCATGCCGGCACGGCGGAGCTGGCGGGCAAGAACCTGCCGGCGGTGCTGGGCACCGTGCGGCATGCCCAGCCGCCCGAACTGGGCTCGGTGCAGGGGCTGTGGCTCTATCGCCTGGCGGACGGGCCGGTCCGGGTGGAGCCGGCCCTTGGGCATGGCATCCATGATGGCGGGGTCCTGCTCGATCCCGCGGAGTCCTTTCCGCCCGCCCCGGGACAGGCGTTCGTCGATGCCGCGGAAGGTGCCCTCTGGGTCGCCTCGCGGCCGCAATACCCGTTGACCGCGACGCTGGACGGCGGGCTTGGCGCGACCGCCGGGCGGCGGGTCTTCGCCGTGCCCGGTGGCTACAGCTTTCGCGTGCCGGCCGGCGTCACCGCGCTCCGGGCCAAGCTGTGGGGCAGCAGGGGCGGCCATGGCGGGGTCGGCACGACCGGCTTTCCGGGTGGCGGTGGGGGCTTCGTCGATGGCGTGCTGGCCGTGGCGCCGGGCGACCTGCTGACGGTCGTGGTCCCCGGTGGCGGCGGGGCCGGCAATGGCGGGGTGACGGCCGGCGCCGGCGGCATGTCGCCCGGCTCTCCGAAGGCGGCCGTGGCGGCCTGGGCTCGGCTGGCTCGGGCGGCGGTGGCGGCGGTGCGGCGGGGATCATCCAGGGGCTGACGGCGGTCCTCCAGGCGCCGGGCGGTGGCGGCGGCTCGGCCGAGGCTGCCGGCGGGCCCGGTGGTGGTGCCACGGGCAGCGACGGTGGCGATGGCGGCGCCCGTCACGGCAACGGCGGCACGACGGCCGCGGGCGGCGGCGGTGGCAGCGGCCAGTCCGGCGGATCGGCGGGCAGCGCCGGCACGGCCAGCAAGGGGGGCAATGGCGGCGACGGCAGCAGCTCCGGCGGCGGTGGCGGCGGTGGCGGCGGCCGCGCCGGCGGCGGTGGCGGTGCCGGGCCGACGGCGGGTGCCGGCGGCGGTGGTGCCGCCCTGGCGCCGGGCGGCTCGACCCTGGCCGGTGCCGGCACCGTTCCCGGCGGGGTCGACGATGCGGACCATGCCGCTGGTGTCGGCACCGGCGGCGACGACGGGGCATCGGGCGGAGCCGGCCGCGTCGTGCTGGCCTGGACGCCCGATGCCGCGGCGACCGCCACGGCGGCCGGCATGTTGATGGCCGTGCTGCGCGACCGGCTGGGCTTTCGCCATGTCGAGGCCGGGCCGGCGGTCCTGGTGTCGATCGCGGCCGATGCCGCCAGCCGCACCTTCACGGCCGGCGGTGGCAGCTTTGCCGCACTTGGCATCCAGCCGGGCGACCAGGTCAGCTTCGCCGGCCTGTCGCAGAATGCCAGCACCAATTTTACGGCGCGCCTGGTCGGGACCACCAGTCTCGTCGTGCAGGAGGCGGTCGCCGACTGCGCCGCCGAGACCGGCTTCAGCCTGGCGAGCGGCGAGCTGGATGCGCCCGCCCTGGCGGCGCTGGCAGCCGCCTGTCCACAGCCGCTGGGCGCCTGGCTCGGCGAGGAGACCCCGACCGGCCGCGACCTGGTGGACCGTATCGCGGCTACGGTCGGCGCCTGGATCGACACCGACCCGGCCGGCCTGCTGACGGTCGGTCGCCATGACGGTCCGGCCGTCGTGGCCGACCATGCGCTCGGGCCACGCCAGTTCACCGCCGTCCGCCGGGTAGCGGTCGGGCCGGCGCTGTGGCGGCGCCGGATCGGCGCACGCCGCTGCTGGCGCGTCCACGGCCCGGCTGAGATCGCGCCGGCCGCGGCCGAGGCCACCCGCCGCTTCCTGCTGGCCGAATGGCGCGAGGGGGTGGCCGAGGACGCGATCGTCCTCACCGACGATCTGGGTGCCGAGGAAGCGTTCGCCGCCGGCCTGTTCGACCGGGTCGCGGACGCCACGCAGGAGGCCGCCCGCCAGCTCGCCCTGCATTCGCCAGCGGTGCTTGCCTTCGAGGTCGAGGCCACGCTGGTGGCACTCGACTGGCGGCCCGGCCGGACCGTGGCGCTGACCGCGCCCGAGGTCGGCCTGCACGCCCCGCGAAACCTGGTCCTCGTCGGCAAGGCCCTGCGGCTGGAGGCCGACGCCGTGACGTTGACCCTGCTGGGATAGGAAAAGATGGCCAACTGCCTCATCGCGCCGCTCAATTGGGCTTGGCTCCAGGGGGTCGCCTTCTCCGGTGGCAACTGGCTGGAGAGCCTGCCGCTGACCCGGCTGGCGACCGCCGACCCGCTGGACTATGCCCGGTCGGCTTCCGCCGACCCGGCGGATACCTGCTTCACCGTGACCCTCGGCGGCCAGCGCCTGGTCGATGTCGTGGCCTTGTTCCACGCCAACTTCACGCCGGCCGCCCGCATCCGCCTCACCAGCGACGAAGGGTGGGACAGCGGCTGGCAGGATGCCTGGCCGGTGACCCATCGGCCCGAAGGCGGCTACCTGCCGTTCGGCCGGCCCTCGGCCGACGGGCGCATGCCGGCCGACGAGGCCGACCCGCGCGGCGTCAACTTCCTGCTGGTGCTGGATGGTCCGATCACCGCCGGCAGCCTGACGGTGGAGATCGACGACGCCGACAATTCCGACGGCCATCTCCAGGCCTCGATCCTGTTCGTGGCCAAGGGCGAGCGACCGGCCGTCGACATCTCGCCCGGCCTGTCGCTGGGGCTGGTGGAGGAGGCGACGGTGCGCCGCAGCCGCGCCGGCACGCTGGTCGGCCGGCGGCTGTGGCAGCGCCGGCGCCTTGCCGGGGCCCTGCGCTGGCAGGATCGCGACCGGGCGCTGGCCCATTGGTTCGAGGCCCAGCGGATGGCCGGCCGCACGCGGCCGATCCTGCTGTCGGTGGCGCCGGAGCCCGGCATCCACCGCGACCGGCTGACGATGCTGGGCCATCTCGACGAGCCGACCCCGGTCGAGCACGCGCAATGGCGCTACTGGGGCTGGCCTTTCGCCCTGACGGAGGTGTGAGCCGCCATGCAGATCGAACGCACGCGTGCCGGCCGCGAGCCGGAGGTGACCCATGCCGACCTGCTGGCCCGCATCGCGGTGCTGGAAATCCAGATCGGCCATCTGCGCGAGACGATCCAGGCCGGTGCCGCCGAGCGCGCCCGCATCCTGGCCGAGTTGACCGAGCTGAAGCTGCTGGTGGCGCAGATCCGCGGCGCCTGGCGCGTGGTCGGTGCCGCCTGCGGCGCCGTCGGCATGGTCATGGGCGCCCTGCTGCCGACCCTCTTCCGCACCATCATCGGAGGCTGAGATGAGCCGAATGCCGCGGGGTATCCGCAACCACAATCCCGGCAACATCGACCGCGGCCGCGACCGCTGGCAGGGCATGGCAGCCGACCAGTCGGGGGACCCGCGCTTCGTGGTGTTTGAGGCGCCGGAATGGGGCGTCCGCGCCATCGTGCGGGTGCTGCGCTCCTATCGCGACCGCCACGGCCTGTCGACCGTGCGGGCCATCATCGCGCGCTGGGCACCGCCGGCCGAGAATCGCACGGACCTCTATGTCGGGTTCGTCTGCGACCGGCTGGGCGTGGGGCCGGACGAGACGGTCGACATCGACCGGCCGGAGGTTCTGCGCACGCTGGTGCGCGCGATCATCCAGAAGGAGTGTGGTCCGGGCCCGTTGCCGGGCGGCGACTGGTACGACCAGGACACGCTGGATGCAGGAATCCGGCGTGCCGGGTGAGCCTGTCGAGCGTCATCCCGGCGACGACCCCCGCCTGGCCGGGCTGGAGACGAGCTGGGTCTGGCGCCGTCGCGCGGTGTGGCTGACGCTGCTGTTCTGCATGGGTGGCCTGTTCTGGCTCATGGGCTGGGGCCGGCACGACAGCCGCCTGCACGAGACGATCGCCTCGGCACTCGCCCTGCTGCTGGGCTCGGTCGTCATGGCCTACATCGCCGGCGCCACCTACGACGACCGCTCGCGCCGCCAGACCTGGGCCGGGTGGGAGGCAAGCCGCCTGGCGACGGCGGCCCAGCGCCGCGACGACCAGGGCGCGGCCGCCGGCTGAGCTCGACCAGAAGGGAGGAAGGAGGTCCGATGCTGTTCAGCGCATTGGCGGCCGTCGCCGGCCGCGTTCCGATCCTGGCATGGGCGATGGCGGCTGCCATCGCGGCGGCGGCGTTGTGGATCTGGGTGGAGCGGGATGCCGCCGCCGGGTGGCGCCATCGTGCGGCGGCGGCCGAGGCGCGGGCGGCGTTGCTTGGAACGCAGCTCGACGAGGCGACCGCTATCAACGCCGGCAACCTGGCCGAACTGGACCGTCTGCGCCGCGCCCATGCCCGCGACCTGGCCGACATGGCGGCCGACCTCGCCCGGTCGCGCAAGGCCGGCACCCGCCTGACCGTCGTCCGACAGGAGATTGCCCGTGACCCTGATGCATCCCAACCGCTGGCCGATCGCTGCCCTGCTGTCGATCGCCTGTTCGACCGCCTGCTCGCCCGACCCGGAGTTGCGGCTGATGACCCGGATCGAGCCGGTGGCGATGCGGCACCCGGCCGCCCTGCTGGACTGCCAGCCGGAGCCACCGCTGCCGCCGCCACCCCGTAGCGTCGCGGCGGCGCTGGCCTGGATCATTGAGAGTCGGGCTGCCGGCGCCGACTGCCGGGCACGCCTGGCCTGCATCCGGGCGCGACAGGACGGCGCCGGCTGCGCGCAGGACTAGAGTCGCGAAAAAGGCCGCCCGTCGCCGGGCGGCCTCCATCGCTGGCCGTCGGGCGAGTGGTCGATCAGACGATCGGGCCGCGCTCGTACAGCCGGCGCTCGCGGGCGATCTGCTCGGTCGTGTAGGGATCGGCCTTGTCGTCGAAGCGATCCCAGCCGGTCTCGCGGTAGGCCCGGCCGCGTGCGTCCGGATCGATGGCGCCGTGGCGATCGAGGATCGAGTTGGCGACGCCCAGGCGGTCGTCGTCGACGC
Source organism: Stella humosa (assembly GCF_006738645.1). GTDB lineage: Bacteria > Pseudomonadota > Alphaproteobacteria > ATCC43930 > Allostellaceae > Allostella > Allostella humosa. Next base: position 1,286,579 of record NZ_AP019700.1, read on the forward strand.
GCGCCGTCACCAGCGCACCGCCGCGGCGCACGCCCTCGGCATAGACGTGGGCATGTTCCTCGCTGACGCCCGAACCCGTCAGGGCGCCGACGATGCCGCCGGTGACGGCACCGGCCGCCACGCCTGCGACTGCGCCGGCCGCCGTCGCTGCCAGCCAGCCGGCCGCGACCACCGGCCCCAGGCCCGGAATGGCCAGCATGCCGAGGCCTGCCAGCAGGCCGGCACCGCCGCCGACCAGGCCGCCGATGCCGGCACCCGTGCCGGCGCCCGTGCCGGCCTCGGTCGTCTCGACCACGGTCGGGACCGAGCGGCCGTCGGCATTGCTGGCGACGATGCTGATGTCCTCGTGCGGCACGCCCGCATCGACCAGGCCGTTCACGGCGTTGGCGGCGGCGTCATAGCTGTCATAGAGGCGGGAGATGGTCGTCTTCATGATGAAGGGTCCTTTATGCGGTGTCGGGGATCGGATCGGGCGAGGCCTGGCCGGCCTCAGCGCGCGACGATGTTCCCCTGATAGTCGACGGCGACCTCGACCGACTGGCCGTTGCGCGTGGCATTGCCGCGCCAGACTCCGTCCTTGTCCTTGGCCAGCGTGCCGACGCCGGAATAGCCGTTGGCTTCCAGCCGCGACTTGGCCTGGGCCTCGGTGAAGGAGTTCGCACCGGCCGCGGGCGCGCCCGGATTGTTCGGCCCGCTGGAATTGACCGCGGGGTTGGTGGGGGCCGTCTGGTTGGCGGGCGGCGTGGCTGCCGGGGGCGTGGTGGGCGCCGGCATCGTCGTCTGGGCGAGCGCGGAGCCCACCATCATTCCGAAGGCGGCGGCTGCGATGACGATCTTGGACATGGTGGGGGTTCCCGGTAGCAGTTGGTGTCGGCAAGTGAACCCGCGCCTCGCGACAGAGTTCCGTCCGCCGGCCGCAAGGAATTTCTGTGTTCGCCTGGAACTTCGACTGGCCATCGCCAGTTCACCTGCTATCGGACGCCTGACACCCCCAGCGCCCGCTGGCGTCCGGAAGACTTCGGGATCCGGCTGCCATTCAAGGAACCGGGTGCCGACGCGGCGCGGTTGGACGAACGTCCGGCCGCGCCGCTTCTCTGTCGTCCCATGTTTCTTCCCGCCGTTCTCGCCCGCTGGAGCCCGGTCATGCGCCGCAAGAGCCTGTTCAGCCGCTTCGCGGCTCGTGCTGCCGCCATCATGGGACGCCCGGCCGTGTTCGGGCTGGCCTTCGCGCTGGTCGTGGTGTGGGCGATCTCCGGCCCGTTCCTCGGCTTCTCGGAGATTTGGCAGCTGACCATCAATACCGGCACCACCATCATCACCTTCCTGATGGTGTTCCTGATCCAGAATTCCCAGAACCGCGACGCCGAGACGGTCCAGATCAAGCTGGACGCCCTCCTGCACGCCATCGAGCGCGCGGACAACCGCCTGCTCGACCTCGAGGAGATGTCCGAGAAGGAGATCCTCAAGCTGCGCAAGAAGTACGAGGCGGTCGCCGCCGCGGCCCGCGCCGGAGACGAGGCGCCGGGGGCGGCATAGCGTTGTCTGGCGGTCAGACTGCTGGCGGTCGGCTCGCTGGCGTTCAGCCCGTCTGGCGCTGGCGCGTGGCCGGCTTGGCCGGCGGCGGCTTCGGCCACATGCCGCGGCCGGCCGCGCGGGCCGATGCTTCCTCGATGACGTAGCTGTCGCCGTAGCGCTGCAACGCGCGGGCCCAGCCGCGGCGCACCAGTTCCTGGGCGATGTCGACGCCGCCGGCGACGCAGCGGCCGATCCAGCCCTGCCGCCCCTTGGGCGCGGGCGGTTCCAGTTCCACCAGGTCGCAGCGGACAGGCTCGCGGCCGATGATGCGTTTCAGCTCGATCAGCGCCCGCTTGCCCTGTGCGGTCTTGGCATCCGGCGCGTCCACGGCCTGCAGGCGCACCCGCTGGCCTTCGATTTCCAGCACGTCGCCTTCCAGCACCGTGGCGCGGCCATTGACCTGATCGGCCGGCGGCGGCGGCGGGGCGGGGCGGCCGCCGGGGCGGTGGCGACCGGCGTGCCGCCGTCCATCTGGGTGCAGGCGCCAGACACCAGCGCCAGGATGCACAGCGCCGCATGAAGCCACGGGCGGGATCGATGTGGGGTCATCGGCTAACGGCGGGGCGGGGCGGCCAGGCGGACCAGTCCGGCGATATCGGGGGCGGGGTGCGGCATGGCGGCTCCAGCGGGCGAACGGGTCGCAGGGCGCGATCCTAGCAGGTCGCGGGTAGCCGGTGCAGGGTGGGATGTCGCAGGAACGCCGCGGAACTCTGCGACGATCACTTGCCGCGGGTGACGATCACCAGGATGGCCAGCGCGCCGGCCACCAGCGCTGCCGGGATCAGCAGCATCCAATCCATCACGTCGTCTCCTCGATCGACCGCTCGGGTCGGGGCCATGAGCAGGTCGCTCGATGGCCTACCGGCACGCAAGGAGGATGCCAAGCCACTGAAGGGGTTGTGTTTCCCGCCTTGTCCGAGTCGACGGGCGATGGGACCGACGTTCAGCGCCAATCCGCCTGAGCCGGTTCCCAGAATGCGCGGCCGGCTCGCGAAATGCAGCGGAACGGCGCGATCGCCGCTGGCAACCCGGCGGATGGCGGGGCTATACATCCGCCCCGCCTGTCGGGGCGAGCCGGGGGATGGATGGGGGACATTGTCGAGACCGTTCTGGCGATCACGGCCGTCCTGGGGGTGGTCGGCGCGATCCTGCTCTTCATGCTGTCGCGGGTGCCGTCCGCGCGCGTGACCGCGCTCGGCCTGCTGGTGCTGTCCGGCGTTCTGGGGTGGATCGCCTGGAGCGACGTGTGGACGGCGGGGGTGCGATAGGCGCCCGTCGCGCGTCAGCCCAGGATCGTTGCCGCGTCGCCTGGCGCGACCGGGGTCTCGTCCAGCAGTAGCCCGGCGATTGCCGCCTCGGCCGATCCGCCGCCGGCGAGCGGATCGCGGGGGACCAGGCGATGGTCCAGCGCCAGGCGCGCCAGCAGCAGGCGCCGGGCGTCCGGCCGGGCAGATCCCGACTGCGACAGGCGGCTACCCTCCTCGGCCATGAAGATGGCGGCGGCGGCATAGTAGAGCCCGGTCGCCACCTGGCGGGCGGGATGCTCGTCGCTGCCGGCCGCGACAGCCTGGGCGAAGGCGAGGGCCCGGTCGAGCGCCGTCGCCAGGGCGCCCGCGAGCGGCGCCGGCACCGCGCACAGGCGTTGCCGCAGATCGACCGCCAATGCGCTCGCCGCATCGCTGCGGCGGATCGCGCGGATCACGTCTAGCGCCACGACGTTGCTGGTGCCCTCCCAGATCGAGCCCAGATGGGCATCGCGCAGCAGGCGGGCGTCGGACCATTCCTCGACATAGCCGCAGCCGCCGCGCACCTCCATGGCGTCGCCGGTGACCCGGCGGGCATCGCGGCAGGCCCGGAATTTCAGCAGCGGCGTCAGGATGCGCAGCCGGCGCACGGCCTCGCCATCGCCGGCATCGGCTGCGGCCATGGCGGCGGCGGTCGCGAACACCATGCTGCGCGCGGCCTCTGTCGGCAGCATCATCTTCAGCAGTTGGCGGCGCATCAGCGGCAGTTCGACCACCGGGCGGCCGAAGGCGATGCGGTGGCGGGCGACGTGCAGCGCCTCGTGCAGCGCACGGCGCATCAGGCCGGCCGCGCGCACGCCGTTCGACAGGCGCGACAGGTTGATCATGTCGGCCATCTGCACGAAGCCGCGGCCGGGCTGGCCGACCAGATGCGCTTCGGCCCCCTCCAGCCGGATCTCGCCCGAGGGCATGGCGCGGGTGCCGAGCTTCTCCTTCAGGCGGACGATGCGGAAGCGGTTGGCGCTGCCGTCGGCGGTGACCCGCGGCATCAGGAACAACGACAGGCCGCGCAGCCCCGGCTCGCCGTCCTCCGTCCGGGCCAACACCATGGCCAGGCCGGCATCGGCGTTGGAGCAGAACCACTTCTCGCCCCACAGGCGCCAGCCGTCGCCGTCGCGGCGCGCCACCGTCTCGATCCGGCCGACGTCCGACCCGCCGGCCTGCTCGGTCATGAACATCGCCCCCTGCGTCAGGTGGTCGAGGTCGGTCGCGGTCAGGCCGGGCAGGTAGCGGGCGACCAGCGCCGGATCGCCATGGCGGACCAAGGTCGCGGTCAGGCTGTCGGTCATGCTGACCGGGCAGCAGAGCCCGAACTCCGCCTGCACGAAGAGATAGGTCAGCGCGTACTTGGCGATGGGCGGCAGCGGTTCCGGCCAGTCCAGCACCCCCGGCCGGTGCGTCATCGCCGCCAGCCCGTATTCGGCAAAGGCCAGCCGCTCCATTTCCTGGTAGGTGGGGTGCTTCTCGATCCATTGCCGATCGCGGCCCTGGCGGTCGCGGTGGTGCAGCAGGGGCGGGTTGCGGTCGGCCGTGGCCGCCAGCCCGTCCAGCCCGTCGCCGGCCAGCCCGCCGAGCCGATCGAGATGGGGAGCCAGGTGGGCCAGCAGCGGCCCCGGCAGGTGCAGGCCGAGCAACTGGCCCAGCGTCGGGTCGCAGCGCCACAGGTTGGCGCCGCGCGCATCCGGCACCGCGGCCGGGGCCGCCATGCTCATGGGGCGTTGGCCCGGTCGAGCGCCCCGCGATAGGCGAAGAGCGCCGGCTGCCCGCCGGTATGGAGGAAAAGGATGTTCTGGTCGGGCGTATAGGCGCCGCGCCGCACCAGGTCGATCAGCCCGGCCATGGCCTTTCCGGAATAGACCGGGTCCAGCAGGATGCTTTCCTCCCGCGCCAGGGTCCGCACGGCCTCCAGCATGCCGGGCGTCGGCACGCCATAGCCGCCGCCGACATAGTCCGAATTGGCGACGATGGCGCCGCGCGGCACCGCACCCTTCACCCCGACGAAATCGGCGGTGGCCTCGACCAGCGCCAGGACCTGTTCCTCCTGGCTTTCGCGCGTGCGTCGCACGGTGATGCCCAGCACGGGCAGGCCCGCGCGCAGCCCCTCCAGCCCGACCACGAGCCCGGCCTGGGTACCGGAGCTGCCGGTCGCGTGGATCAGCTGGTCGAAGACGATGCCGCGCTCGGTCGCCTGGGCCAGCAGTTCGACGGCGAAATTGACATAGCCCAGCGCCCCCACCGGATTGGAGCCGCCGCCGGGAATGACGTAGGGCGTGCCGCCCCGACGCTTTACCCCGTCGGCCACCTCGGCCATGGCGCCGGCCATCTCGGTTCCGGCGGGATATTCGTGCAGGCGCGCGCCGAAGAGCCGATCGAGCAGGATGTTGCCGGAATGGCGATAGTCCTCGTCGGCCTCGCTCACCCTGGCTTCCAGCACGAGGTCGCAGGCAAGCCCCAGGCGGGCGGCGGCGGCGGCCGTCTGGCGGGCATGGTTGGACTGCACGGCCCCCACCGTCAGGACCGTGTCGGCGCCGCGGGCGATGGCATCGGCCATCAGGTATTCCAGCTTGCGCGTCTTGTTGCCGCCCAGGCCGAGGCCGGTGCAATCGTCGCGCTTGATCCAGATGGAGGGGCCGCCGAGCAGGCGTGACAGGCGGTCGAGCCGCTCCAGCGGGGTCGGCAGGTGGGCGAAGCGCTGGCGGGGGAAGCGGGATAGCTGCATCGGTCGCGGGGCCTCGAATGGCGGCAGGAGGGTTGGCGGGGTCGCCTGTCGACATTACCTCAAATCGGATTTGTCGGATGAGAGGCGTTCCACGGCAAGCCGGCCTCGGCTATCGTACCGGCCGCCCACGCTGGATGAGGATAAGGATGCCCTTCTGCCTCCGGGGCCTGTCGGCCTCGGCCGCACTCCTGGCCATGCTGCTCGCACCGCCCCTGGCGGCGGCGAAACAGATCGGATTCGCCCGCCAGGTGGACAAGGGCACGGTCGAATACAGCTACAGCTTCAACGATGCCGAGGGGCGGCTGCAGCGCCTGACCTTCCGCCTGCCCGAGGCGGCGGTGACGCGCGGCCACCGGGAGTATCGCCCGATCGACAGCCCCGAGGTCGCGACCTCGCTGAAGCGCCGGGTGGAACAGTCGCTCGACGAATTCGTCCGGCCGCTCGGCGGCACGATCACGGTGAACGTGGAGCGCAAGAAGGGCAGCCTGTCGGTCCACTACGAGGTGAAGCTGCCGCCCAATCGGGCGACCGCCTCGGTCGAGGCGGAGGTGGAGCGCCGGGCCGAGACGGCGACCTCGGAAACCTACGCCGCCTTCTACAATGTCCGCGACGCCTCGGGCGTGGAGGTGCGACCGGATTTCGCCCGCATCGTGCCGCGCGCCATGGCCGACCTGAAGCCGATCGCCGACGCGATCGCCGCCCAGACGACGGACGAGCGTCAGCGCATCGCGCTGGCCCTGGCCTTCGTCCAGTCCATCCCCTATGCCGTTCCGGACCGCCGCACCCAGGGCGGCTTCGTCATGCCGGCGGCCTTCTTCGACCTCAATCGCGGCGATTGCGACGTGAAGTCGGCCGCCCTGGCGGCGATCCTGATGACGCTGCTGCCGAACCGGTCGATCGTCATGGTGCTGCCGCCCGAGCATGCGCTGCTGGCGATCGACATTCCGTCCGCCGGGGATGAGGCCAAGATCGTCGTCAACGGTCGCAGCTATGTCCTGCTGGAGCCGACGGGGCCGGCCCTGTGGCCGATCGGCCGGGTGGCGGAGGAGACGGGGCGCAAGATGACGGGCACCACGTCGGAGACGGTGGTGTTGCCGCGTCTGCCCGCCGACGAGGCCCAGGCAGCCCCGCGCAAGAAGTAGCGGTCGCGCAAGCTGTAGCGTGGCGGCGTGCCGCGACCCACCAACCTTACGTCGAATTCATCTGCCGTTCATGGAATGGCAAGGGCCGAGACCCTATCTTCCCTATCAGACCTGACGTGCTTTGCCCCCCAGACGCGTCAGATCGCGGCCCCGCCGGTCCCAGCCTCCTGGTCCGGCGGGGCTATTCCTTTTGGGGCCACCCGCCGTCATAGCTGACACAGCTTCCACTCTCCCAGGTCCATGTGGAGGTGGTCGTGGTGGTCGGCGTCCGCCCCCGGCCCCAGCACGACATGGAACAGCTCGCAGGATTTCTGCCCGACCTCCTGCAGGAAGCGGGAGCGCGCGCCGGCACCGCGCCAATGGTCGCGGATGATGGCCTTGGTGCCGTTGGCCATCTCGAATCCCCAGATGTCGATCGCCCGTCCGCGCGCGTGCTCGCTGAGCTTGCCGCCGCGCGTGTTGCGGCAGACGAAGCCGCCGGCCGGGTGCAGCGTCGATACCCGCGTGCCGAGGTGGCGGCGCGCCGCGGGCTGCACGACCTCGTCCATCCAGCGATCGACCATCCGCGCCGTCGGGCACGAGATGGTGACCGGCCGGATGAAGGCGGCCGACATGCCCTCCACGCTGACGCCGTCGCGCAGCGTGCAGCCGCCGACCGAGACCGGCTGCGGCAGTGCCTTGAAAATGACGCCGCGGGCCGTCAGGTCGCGCATGCAGGCCTCGCCCGGGGCCGGTGCCGGCGGTGTCGCCCGGACCGCGCGCGGCCGATCGGGCGGCGCCGTGCTGCCGCAGGCGGCCAGCACCAGCGCTGCCAGCAGCAGCGACAGCCAGCCGGCTAGTGGCATACGGGCTGGGCGCGTTCGGGAAAGTGCCAAAATCACGCGAAGAACGTCGCTCAACGCATTGATTCAGGCAACCAATTCTTTCCCCTTCGACTGCGTGGCCGGGGTTGCTGCGTCAATGCAGCGCGGGCGTGTCCTTGTACACGGTGCCACCCTTCATGATCATCAGCAGGCGCTTCTCCGGCTGGGTCAGCACGCCGATGTCGGCCATCGGGTCGCCGTCGACGACCAGCAGGTCGGCCAGGGCGCCCGACGAGACGCGGCCCAGTTCCTTGGGGCGCATCAGGATCTCGGCATTGATGCGGGTGGCCGATGCCAGCAGCTCGGCCGACGACAGCACCTCGCGGCGGATGGTGAACTCGGTCAACTGGTGGACATGCATGGCCCCGAGCAGGTCGCTGCCATGGCCGATCTGGACGCCGGCCGCCTTGGCGATCTCGATCGAGCGCAGGCCGGCCGCCTGTACCTCGGTCAGCTTCATCAGGCTGACCTCGGGGAAGCCCAGCTCGCGGCCATAGCGGCCGAGCGCGTCGTAGGTGGCCAGCGTCGGCACCAGGAAGGCCTTCTTCTCGGCCATCAGTGCGGCCGCCTCGGCGTCGATCAGGTTGCCGTGCTCGATCGTGCGGATGCCGGCGCCGACCGCGCGCTTGATCGCCGCCCCGGTATAGGCGTGGGCCATGACATAGGTGTGCCAGGCCTCCGCCTCCTCGACGATGATGCGCATCTCCTCGGCGGAATACTGCGTGTTCTGGATCGGGTCGGTGGGCGAGGCGACGCCGCCGCCGGCCATGATCTTGATCTGGGTCGCCCCCTTGCGCAGCTCGTCGCGGGCGGCCCGGCGGACCTCGGTGGCACCGTCGGCGATGCGGCCGAGCGACGGGAAGCCCTGGCCGCAGGCGCAGCCGTCGGCCATGAAGGTGCGCGGGCGGAAGTCGCCATGGCCGCCGGTCTGGCTCAGCGCCTGGCCGGCGAAGAAGAGGCGCGGGCCGTGGAACAGGCCCGTCTCGATCGCCTCGGCATGGCCCCAGTCGGCCCCGGCGGCATCGCGCACGGTGGTGAAGCCGCGCATCAGCATCTCGTAGGCGATGCGCGCCGAGCCCGCCGCGATCAGGCTGGGCGGGTGGCCCTGCAGCGTGCCGAGGTTGGTGACGGTGGCGGTGATGTGGACATGGGCGTCGATCATGCCCGGCATCAGCGTGCGGCCATCGACCTTCACGCGCTGGGCCGAGGCCGACTTGATCGGCCGGTCCGACACCTCGGCGATTCGGGTGCCCTCGGTCAGGACATGCATGCCGGCCCGCATCTGGTCGCCCAGGCCGTCATAGAGGTTGCAGTTCTCGAACAGGAACGAGGGCACGGGTCCGGACCTCCCCAGGTTGGCAGGAATCTCTCGTCCGAGACTACGCCGCCGGGGTGCCCTTGTGCTACGTCGCAGGCTGGCTTGGTTTCAGCTTGGGAGGGCCGGACGCATGGCCGCGGGCAACATTCTTCTCGTGACCTTCGACCAGTGGCGGGCTGACTGCATCCAGGCGGTGGGCCACCCTTGCGTGCGCACGCCCACCGTCGACGCGCTGGCGGCCGACGGGGTGCTGTTCCGCAACCATTTCACCCAGGCGGCCCCCTGCGGCCCGGCCCGTGCCTCGCTGCTGACCGGCCTCTACATGCACAACCACCGGTCGCTGCGGAATGGCACGCCGCTCGACGCCCGCCACGCCAACCTGGCGCTGGAGGCGCGCAAGGCCGGCTATGCGCCCAAGCTCTTCGGCTATACCGACACCAGTGCCGACCCGCGCGACCACGACCCGAACGACCCGGTGCTCGCCACCTACGAGGGGGTGCTGCCCGGCTTCGACGCTGAGCTGCTGCTGACCGAATCGTTGGAGCCGTGGGCGGCCTGGCTGAAGGCGCGCGGCCACGACGTGCCGGCGCGGCCGACCGACCTCTATCTGCCCGATCGCTCCGGGGCCCAACCGGGGGACGGCCCGACGCGGGCGCCGATGCACATGGTGGCCGAGGACGAGATCACCTTCTTCCTGGCCGACCGGGTGCGCGACTGGCTGGCGGTGAATGGCGGCAAGCCGTGGTTCCTCCACCTCTCCTTCATCCGCCCGCACCCGCCCTATATCGCCCCGGCGCCGTACGACCGGCTGGTCGACCCGGCCGACGTGCCGCCCGCGCTGCGCGCCGCCGACCGGACGGCGCAGGCCGCACAGCATCCCTGGCTGGCCGCCCACATCGCCCGGCAATGGGCGGGCAAGCTGCCGGTGGCGGACGCAGTGCCGATGGCGGCCATGGACGAGGCCGCACTCGCCCAGCTTCGTGCCACCTACTACGGGCTGGTGTCGCTGGCCGATGCGGCGCTGGGCCGGGTCATCGCTGACCTGAAGGCGAGCGGGGCCTATGACGACACGCTGATCGTGCTGACCGCCGACCATGGCGAGCATTTGGGCGACCACTGGCTGCTGGGCAAGGACGGCTATCACGACCAGGCCTTCCATATCCCGCTGCTGGTCCGCGATCCGCGACGCTCGGCCGATGCCGGGCGCGGAAGGGTGGTGGAGGCATTCACCGAGGCCGTTGACGTGATGCCGACGGTGCTGGGCTGGCTCGGCCGGCCGGTGCCGCCCGCCTGCGACGGCGCCGACCTGGCGCCCTTCCTGGCCGGCGGCACGCCCGACCGCTGGCGCGACGCCGTCCACTGGGGCTACGACTTCCGCGACGTGCGCGGCGGCCATTTCGAGAAGACCCTGGGCCTGTCGCCCGAGGAATGCGGCCTGCTGGTGCGGCGCGACGCCCAGGGCAAGTACGTCCACTTCGCCGGCCTGCCGCCGCTCTTCTTCGACCTGGCCGCCGACCCGGGCGAACTCAACGACCTGTCGCGCGACCCGGCCCGGCAGGGGCAGATGTTCGACTATGCGCGGCGGCTGCTGTCCTGGCGCATGGCGCATGAGGACAAGACGCTCAGCCACTATCACCTGGGGGCGGGCGGGGCGGCGTCGAATCGCGCCGTCTGAGGGCCACATTGACGGCGGCCGTGGCTGCTCGCCATATTTCCACCAGCCCTTGCAGGGGAATCCGGGTTTGAACCTCCTGTTGCCGCAGAAGTCACTTGTCGGCATCGGCCTGTACACGCCGGCCGAGGCCGCGCGCCTGAGCGACGTGCCGGCGTCCAGGCTCGTCCGCTGGCTGAAGGGGCATCGGATCGGGGCGCGGTTCTACGAGCCGCTGTGGCGGCCGCAGGTCGATCTGGGCGACGGGTCGACCCACCTCGGCTTCCGCGACCTGCTGCAGGTCAAGATGGCCGATGCCTTCATCGGCTGGGGGCTGCCGCCTCAGCGCGTCCGTCTCGTCATCGAGCGGGCCCGCGAGTGGCTGGGCGATGAACATCCACTTGCCACGAACCGGTTCAAGACCGATGGCCGAACCATTTTCATGGAAGTGGTCGAGGACAGCGGCGACGCCAGGCTGATCGACCTCGCGCGCAATCAGTGGACCATGCGCGACATCGTCGCCCCGTTCATGAAGCAGGTCGATTTCGGCGACGGCGGTGTACCCCTTCGCTGGTGGCCGGCCGGGCGGTCGGGGGGCGTGTTTCTCGACCCAAGCCACTCCTTCGGTCAGCCGATCGAGGCGGACAGTCACGTTCCGGCGGCAATCCTGGCGGCTGCGTCGCTGGCTGAAGGCTCGGTCGAGGCGGCCGCGCGGGCATGGGGCGTCAAGGTCTCGTCCGTGCGGCGGGCGGTGGCGTTCGAGCAGATTCTGGACCAGCCAAGCGCCGCGTGAAGGTCTTCTTCGATAACTGCACGTCCCCGGTACTGGCCGCGACACTTTGCGGCTACATCGCCCATCTCGGTCACGAGGCGATCCATATCAAGGACTTGCCGTGCGGCCGCCATGCGAGCGATATCGAGTGGATCGCTCTACTTGGCGCCGATGCGGATGAATGGCTGGTCGTGACCGGGGACGGCCGCATTGTTCGCAACAAGGCCGAGCGTGCCGCCTATCGGGCCGCCGGCCTTCGCGGCTTCGTGCTGGAGCCGGGTTTCCAGAAGACGCCGCTGAACCAAGTGGCTTCGGCTCTGCTGTGGCGTTGGCCGGACATGGCCAAGATCGCTAGCCTCGTCGGCGGGCCGGCGCTCTACAGTCTGCCCGTTCGCCGTGGCAGCCGGATCACCACACTGCCGCTGTAGCGGGACGGGCAGGGCTCGGTCGAACCCCGCCCGCCCTCATCCTCACCCCCAGGGCAGGGAGTAGGTCTTCACGTTGGTGAAGGCCTTCATCGCCTCCAGCACGCCTTCCTTGTAGCCCAGGCCCGAATCCTTGATGCCGCCGAAGGGCGAGGATTCGATGCGGTAGCCGGGGACCTCGCGGACGTTGACCGTGCCGACGTTCAGCTCCTGGACGAAGCGGGTGATGTAGTCCAGCCGGTTGGTGACGATGCCCGACGACAGGCCGTAGGCCGTGCCGTTGGAAATCCGGATCGCCTCGTCGATATCGCGGAAGCGCAGGATCGGCGAGACGGGGCCGAACGTCTCCTCCATCACCAGCGGCGCGTCGACCGGGACATGGTCGACCACCGTCGGCGCGTAGAGCGCGCCCCGGCGCTCGTGCCCGTGCAGCAGGCGGGCGCCTCTGGCGATGGCATCGGTCACGCGGCCCTCGATGCGGGTCGCCGATTCCTCGTCGATGACCGTGCCCATGTCGGTCGCCGGGTCCATCGGATCGCCGTACTTCAGCGCCTTGGTCTTCTCCACCAGGCGGGCCGCGAAGGCGTCGGCCAGGCTCTCATGCACCAGCATGCGCTTGACGGCCGTGCAGCGCTGGCCGGAGTTCTTGTAGGAACCGGCGGCGGCCAGCGTCGTGGCCTCCTCCAGGTCGGCGTCCTCCATCACGATCAGCGGGTCGTTGCCGCCCAGTTCCAGCACGCAGCGGCGATAGCCCAGGTTGTCGGCGATCCACTTGCCGACGCCGACGCCGCCCGTGAAGGTGACGAGGTCTATCTCCGGGCACTTGATGAGCGCCAGGCCGATCTCGCGCGGGTCGCCGGTCACCACCTGGAACATCGCCGGCGGCAGGCCCGCCTCGTAGAGGATGTCGGCCAGCAGGAAGGCCGTCAGCGGCGTCTTCTCGGACGGCTTCAGGACCATCTTGTTGTTGGTGGCGATCGACGGCGCGATCTTGTGCGCCACCTGGTTCAGCGGATGGTTGAAGGGCGTGATGGCCGAGATCGCGCGCAGGGGGTCGCGCTGGGTGTAGATGCGCCGCTTCTTGCCGTGCGGGCTGATGTCGCACGAGAAGATCTGCCCGTCGTCGTTGAGCGCGGCTTGGCCCGCCAGCATGAAGACGTCGTGGGCGCGGCCGACCTCGTAGACGGAATCCTTCTTCGACAGCCCGGATTCCAGCGTGATCAGGTCGCTCACCTCGGCCGTGCGCTCGACCAGGATGCGGGCGGTGCGCTGCAGGATGGCCCCGCGCTCGTGCCGCGACAGCGGCGAGCGGAAGGCGGCGGCCACCTCGAAGGCGCGGGCCACGTCGGCCTCGGTCGCCTTGGGCACCGAGCCGATGACGCGGTTGTCCCAGGGGTAGTGGACGTCGATCCGGCGCGGGTTGTCGACCCGCTCGCCCGCGATGCGCAGCGTCTCGTGGCGGAGGCCGTCGGCCTCGAAGTTCTTCGGAAGTGCGGTCATGACGCCTCAGGCGAGGTGGTTGAGGGCGACGTCGAAGATGTCGAAGTTGCGCAGGCGGTGGGCCGGGTCCAGGTCCGTGACCGGCCGCGTCACCATCAGCGGCACGCGCTGCTCGCTGATCCCGCCATGGGAGCGCAAGGGCGCGTCCAGGCCGGACAGGTCGTGCAGGTCGGCCCGCGTGCCCAGCACCCAGTTGCGCGCCGAGACGGCCACCAGGTCGCCGATGCGCTCGCGCGGCAGCTCGAAATGCGCGGCCGCGGCGTCGCCGTCCAGCACCAGCTCCATGCCCGGGATGGCGGCCAGCTTGGCGGCCACCGCAGCGGCATCGCTGCCGGCCGGCAGGTAGGCCGTCGCGAACGAGCCGAGCGCGCCGTGATGGACGACGTAGGGGTCGGTGATCGGCAGGATGACGCGGGCCGCACCCGCACCCAGCATGCCGTCCAGCACGCTCTGCAGATAGATCACCTGGGGCTGCCCGTCGGCACCGAACTTGGCGTTCATGCCGTGGTCGGCGGTCAGGGCGATGACGGCGCCGAGGCGATCCATCGCCGCGATGTGGCGGTCGATCATGGCATAGAAGTGGTTGGCGACCGGGGTGCCCGGCGCGTGCTTGTGCTGGATGTAGTCGGTGGTCGACAGGTACATGATGTCGGGCCGCCGCGTCTCCAGCAGGCGGACGCCGGCCGCGAACACGAACTCCGACAGGTCGGCGCTGTAGACCGACGGCAGCGGCCGGTCGACGAAGGCCAGCAGGTCGTCGATGCCGTTCTCGGCCACCGTCGCCTTGTCGGCCTTCTCGGCCGAGAAGCAGATGCCCTTCATCTTGTGGCCCAGCAGCGTGCGCAGCTTGTCCTTGGCCGTCACGACCGCGACCGACAGGCCGGCATCGGCGAAGGCGGCCAGGATGGTGCCGGTGCGCAGGAACTGCGGGTCGTTCATCATCACTTCCTTGCCCGTTTCCGGGTTCAGGAAGTAGTTGCCGGCGATGCCATGCACGGCCGGCGGCCGGCCGGTGACGATCGACAGGTTGTTGGGGTTGGTGAAGCTCGGCACCACGCAATCGGCCAGCAGGCTGGCGCCGCGCTTCAGCGCACCTTCCAGGAAGGGCATGACGCCCGCCCGGATGGCCTCCGTCGTGTAGTCCGGCTCGGAGCCGTCGACGCAGACGATGACGGTCGGCTGGCGCGGCGCCTGGTAGCGCCGGCCGTTCACTTCGACCGAGCGGTCGCGGGAAGTCCCGTCCATGGCTGTTGCTCCCTTCAGGCGGTGGCGCGGCGGGCGACCGGCACCGGGCTGCAATGGGTCACGCCCATCTCGGCCAGGGTGGCGGCGATCGCGGCGAGCGCGTTGTGCATGTCGGCCGCATGCAACTGCCCGATGCAGCCGATGCGGAAGCTGTCGGCCACCGTCAGCTTGCCGGGATATATGACGAAGCCGCGGTCGCGCAGCCGGTCATAGAAGGACTGGAACTGGAAGGCCGGGTCGGACGGCATGTGGAAGGTGACGATGATCGGGGCCTGGATGGCATCCGGCAGCAGTGTCTCGAAGCCCATGGCCCGCATGCCGTCCACCAGGATGCGGCAGTTTTCCCTATAGCGCGCGCCGCGGCCGGCGACGCCGCCCTCGGCGGCATGCTCGGTCAGCGCCTGGTCGAAGGCGGCGATGACGTGGGTGGGGGGCGTGAAGCGCCACTGCCCGGCCCGCTCCATGAAGCGCCACTGGTCGTAGAGATCGAGGCTGAGGGCATGGGCGTTGCCCTCGCAGGCCTCGATCGCCTCGCGGCGGGCCAGCATGAAGCCCAGGCCGGGGACACCCTCCAGGCACTTGTTGGACGAGGCGGCCACCGCATCGCAGGCAACCTCGGAGACATCGAGCGGCAGGGCGCCGAAGGCGGCCATGGCGTCGATCAGCAGGCGGCGGCCGCGCCGGGCGACCTCGACCGCGACGGCTTCCACCGGGTTCAGCACGCCCGACGTCGTCTCGCAATGGACGATGGCGACATGGGTGATGGCGGGGTCGGCGTCGAGCCGGCGGCCGACCTCGGCCGCGTCGATCGGCGTGTCCTCGGCCGTCTCGTACTCGACCGCGGCGCGGCCTAGCATCTCGACGATGCGGGCCATGCGGTGGCCATAGGCGCCGTTGATGGCGAGCAGGATCTTGCCGTCGGGCGGCAGCATCGTGCCCAGCATCGCCTCGACCGCGAAGGTGCCGCTGCCCTGGATCGGGACGGCGACGAAGCGGTCGCCGCCATTGACCAGGTCGACCAGCCGGCGGCGGATGCGCACGTTCATCTCGACGAAGCGGCCGTCGCGCGAGCCCCAGTCGCGCAGCATGGCGCGCTTGGTCGTCTCCGACGTGGTCAAGGGGCCGGGCGTGAGGAGCAGCGGCACCGCGTTCGGGTCGGTCATCGAGGGGGGGCTCCGGATCGGGGATTTGGTTGGAGGATGGCGAGCCTTCTTGTATAAGTCCAATCCCGATCCTCTATGTGAAGCATAGAAGAAATCTATGTTTCAGACCCAGCTCCGCGCCTTCCACGCCGTCGCCGTCGAGGGCAGCTTCACCCGCGCGGCCGCGCGCCTGGGCGTCACCCAGCCGACGCTGTCGGCCCAGGTGAAAGCGATCGAGGAACATTGCGGGGCGGCCCTGTTCGATCGCCTCGGCCGGCGCGTGGTGCTGACCGATTTCGGCCGCCGCCTGCTCGACGTCACGCAGCGCCTGGCCGACGCGGAGGCCGCCGCGGCCGAACTGATCGGCGACGCGCGCACGCTGCGCACCGGCCGCCTGCGGGTGGCGGCCGACAGCCCCTATCACGTGGCGCCGCTGTTGGCGGCCTTCCATGGACGCTATCCGGGCGTGCAGGCGATCCTGTCGATCGGCAATGCCGGCGCCGTGCTGGACGACCTGCTGCATTTCGCGGCCGATGTCGCGATCCTGGCCGACGTGCCCGACGACCCGCGCCTGCACGCGGTGCCCTGCGGCCGCCACCGGGTGGTGATCGTCGTACCCCGCGAGCATCCCTGGGCCGCCCGGCCGATGGTGGCCCCGGCGGAACTCGCCGGCCAGCCCATGGTCCTGCGCGAGGCAGGCTCCGTCACCCGCCGCCTGTTCGAGGCGCGCCTGGCCGTAGCCGGCATCCGCCCCCGCATCGTCATGGAGATCGAAAGCCGCGAGGCGGTGCGCGAGGCCGTCGCCGCCGGCATCGGCCTGGCGGTGGTGTCGGAGGCGGAGTTCGGCGCCGACGCGCGCCTGGCTATGGTGCCGGTCGACGACCCCCTGCTGGTCACCCGCGAGTTCGTCGTCTGCCGCACCGACCGGCGGCGGGTGGCGGTGGTGCGGGCGTTCCTGGAACTGGTGCCGGGGTAGGGGGGCGGGAACCGCGCAGGTTCCCGCCCGCCTGCTACTTGCGCGCCTTGTCCGCGACCTCGTTCGTGTAGACCTTGCTCACGTCCTCGCCGTACTTCTCTTCCGAGAAGTTGTTGAGGAAGCGCACGACGTTCTCCAGGTGCGGGCGCTCGATCGCGACCGACTTGGGGAAGGCCGGGTTCAGGGCGGCCCAGGCGGCGTCGAAGATCGGCTTCTCGGTCTGGGCGAAGTGCTGGGGGTGGATGGCGTCGCGCGCCTTCGGCCCCTCGACCGGGTCGTGCATGGTATCGAGCGCCTGCTGGAAGGCACGCACCGTGCGCACCGCCTTCTCGGGGTTCTTCGCGAGCCAGCGGCGCGAGGTGATGAGGGTGACGTAGAGGAAGCCGTTCAGTTCCTCGAGCTGCCCGGCCGCGCCGTCTATCAAGAGGAAGCCGCCATGCTTCTGGACGGCCAGGTCGCTGGCGGGGTTGGAGAAGGCGGCCGCGTCGATGCGCTTGGCCAGGAACGCCGCCAGCACGTCCGACCCGCCGCCCAGGAAGGCGATGGTGGCGTCGCGCTCGGGGTTCAGGCCGGCGCGGGCCAGCATGTACTGCATGATCTGGTGGGTGCCGCTGCCCGCACCGCTGACGCCGATGCGCAGGCCCTTCAACGCCTTCAGCCGCTCGGCCTCGGTGCTGGCGGGTGTCAGCCCGCGTTCCTTGGCGATGTCGCCGCGGATCACGGCATTGATCGAGAACTGGGTCATCAGCGAGGCGATGACGACCGCGTCCGTGCCCTTGTCGACCGCGCGCAGCGCGCTGGAGGCCGCGCCCACATAGATGTCGACATTGCCGCCCAGGACTGCCGCCAAGGCGGCACTGCCGCCCGCCTTGAAGTGGACGATCTCGGATTCCAGGCCCTGCTGCTTGAAGAAGCCCATCGTGTCCGCGACGTAGACCGGGGCATAGAGCATGCTGGCGGCGGTGAAGGAGAAGCGGACCTTCTCCTGCGCGGCGGCGGGGGCGGCAAGGCCGATGCCGACCGCCACCAGGGCAGCGGCGATCCAGGACGGCGAACGCATGTTTCCTCCGGGGGGTGTCTTCATATGGACATTTCGCGCACCGCCTGGCCGCGCTGCCAGGGCATGGCGCGATATTCGAACAGCTTGACCGCCAGGTTGAGGCAGAGCGCCAGCAGCACGATCGCCAGCAAGGCGGCGAACACGCCGGCCGTGTTGAACTGCCCGGCGGCGTCGGCCAGCAGGTAGCCCAGCCCCTGGTTGGCGGCGATCAGCTCGCCGACGATGGCGCCGATCAGCGCGTAGGGCACCGACAGGCGCAACCCCGCGAAGACCCAGGTGACGGCCGACGGCAGCACCACCTTGGTCAGCACGTGGCGCTCGTTCGCCCCCATCAATCGCAGGATGGCGATGAGCTCGCGGCTGACGTTGCGCACGCCCGTGTAGGTGTTGAGGAAGACCAGGAAGAAGACGACCGTCGCCGTCAGAATGATCTTCATGTCCATGCCGATGCCGAACCACAGCACGAACAAGGGCGCCAGCGCGATCTTCGGCAGGCTGTAGAACATGGTGATGAACGGGTCGAGCACGTCGGCCAGCAGTTGCAGCCGGCCCAGCAGGATGCCGGCCGTCATTCCGGCCAGCCCGCCCAGCGCGAAGCCGGCCACCGCCTCGGTGATGGTGATGCCGGCGTGATAGAAGAGCCGGCCGCTCTTCACCCAGCTCCAGGCAACCGCACCGATCGCCGACGGGCGGCTGACGAAGAACTCCTCGAACAGGCGGCCGGACGCCAGCTCCCACCCGCCCAGCACCGCCGCCAGCAGCAGCGCGCGCAAGGCCCAGATGGCGGGGCGGCCCAGGGTGGACTTCATCGGCTGGTCTTCATCGGGTGGGCTCCATGTCGGCATGGGTGGCGATGCTGGGTGCCAGCAGGTCCCATAGCTCGGCCGTCAGCTCGACATAGCGGCGGTCGTGGCGCAGCCGCAGCAGGTCGCGGTCGCGCGGCAGCGGCACGTCGACGATGCGCCGGATGGTACCGGGGCGCGGGCTGAAGACGGCGCAGCGGTCGGCCAGCGCCACGGCCTCGTCCAGGTCGTGGGTGACGAACAGCACGGTCTTGCCGAGGTCGCGGCAGAGCTTGCGGATCTCGATCTGCATGCCGAGGCGAAGTTGGGCGTCGAGCGCGCCGAACGGCTCGTCCATCAGCAAGGTCTCGGGGTCGTAGGCCAGCAGGCGGGCCAGCGCGCAGCGCTTGCGCATGCCGCCCGAAAGCTGGGTCGGATAGGATTTCTCGAACCCCGTCAGCCCGACCAGGCCGACCAGTGCCTGCACCCGCTCGCGGATCTCGGCCCGCGACCGGCCCTGGATCTCCAGCGGCACGGCGATGTTGCCGGCGACGTCGCGCCAGGGCAGCAGGTGGTCGCTCTGCGTCATGTAGCCGACCGAGCGGTTGTAGCCGTCGACCGGCTGGCCGCGATAGCGCACGGTCCCGGCGCTGGCGGGGAAGAGGCCGGCGACCGCATTCAGCAAGGTCGACTTGCCGCAGCCGGACGGCCCGACGAGCGTCACGAACTCGCCTTCGTCGACGGTCAGGTTCACGTCGCGCGCGGCATGCACGGTGCCGCCCGGCACCTCGAACGACTTGCCGAACCCCTCGAAGGAGATCAGCCCAGCCGCGGGCCCGGGCATGGATGCCGGAGCCTGTCGGCCAAGGCCGGCCGTGATCGCCATTGCGTTTCCCCCGCCCCGGTGCTTAGGTTATCTTGTTATAAAGTTAGTACATCCTGCTGTGGCGGAGCGTCGAGTGTCAAGCACGGTGCCAGCGATCGCCGGTCTGGAGATGCCGGCCGCCACGATGCCGGAGGCCGGCCTGGTGCGGTCGGTCGGGGCCGCCCTCCATCGCCAGGTGTTCGTCGTCCTCAAGGACTGGATCGTGTCGGGGCGCTATGCCGCCGGCCGCGCCCTGCTGCCGGAAGAGGCGCTGGCGCGGGCCTTCGGCGTGTCGCGGATCACCGTGCGCCGCGCCCTGGCCGACCTGGAGCAGGCGGGCCTGGTGGAGCGTCGGCACGGCCGCGGCACCTTCGTGCGCCCGCCGCCCGCGGCCGAGCCCCTGCAGCACGCCGTGGCCGACGTCGAGGCGGCGATCGCCCGCACCGGCCAGCTTCGCGCCCGGGTGCTGGAGTTCGACCATGTCGTGCCGCCGCCCGACGTGCGTGCGGCGCTGGAACTGGCGGTGGGGGAGAAGGCCCAGCGCGCCGTGCGCGTCCGCCACCGCGACGGGCTGCCGATCATGCATCTGACGACCTATGTGCCGGATGCGATTGGCCGAACCTACGACCGCGCCGACATGGAGACGACGCCGCTCTACGAGCTGCTGCGCCGGGCGGGCCGCGGCTATCGCCGGGCCGAGCAGCGGATCGGGGCGGCACTGGCCGACCCCCACATCGCCGGCCTGCTGCAACTGGATGCCGGCGCGCCGCTCTTGCATATCCGTCGCCGGCTGCTGGATGGCGACGGCCGCCCGGTCGAGGACCTGACCATGCTGGCCTCGCCGCAGCGCTACCAGCTTCGCACCGTCCATAACTGGGAAGACCCGGCCGCCGGGCCCATCGTGTCCTACGAGACCACGCTCGCCGAGTGAGCGTGCGCCGCCAACCGACCACCAGGGGAGAGAACGCTCATGACATCCGGTGCTACCAAGCTGCGCGCCCAGCTTCACCAGGACGGCTTCGTCCTGGCGCCCGGCGCCTATGACTGCATTACCGCCCGCATGATCCGCCATGCCGGCTTCCAGGCCGTCTACATGACGGGCGCCGGCACCTCGGCCTCGCTGGGCTATCCCGACTATGGCCTCGTGACCATGTCCGAGATGGCCGACAATGCCGGCCGCATCGCCAACGCCGTCGGCATCCCGGTCATCGCCGACGCCGACACCGGCTACGGAAACGAGCTCAACACCGTGCGCACCGTCCACGAGTACGAGCGCCGCGGCGTCGCCGGCTTCCACATCGAGGACCAGGAGATGCCCAAGCGCTGCGGCCACCTGGAAGACAAGGTGCTGGTGCCGCTCGACGACTACCTGGCCAAGATCCGGGCGGCCGTGGGCGCCCGCCGCAACCCCGACTTCCTGGTCATCGCGCGCACCGATTCGCGCGCCGTCATGGGCTTCGACGAAGCGATCCGCCGCGCCAACGCCGCCCTGGCCGCCGGCGCCGACATGGCCTTCGTCGAGGCGCCGCAGACGATGGAGGAGGTGGCGGCCGTGCCCAAGCTGGTGCACGGGCCCTGCCTGCTGAACATGGTGTTCCGCGGCAAGACGCCCCTGTCGCCGGTGAAGGATGTCCAGGCCATGGGCTATCGCATGGCGATCATGCCCAGCGTGCTGTTCCGCTCGGTCATCGGCATGTGCGAGACGGTGCTGGACGAACTGCGCGAGACCGGCGTCCATCCCGAGCTGAAGACCAAGTTCTCGGTCGCCGAGGGCTTCCGCCGCATGGGCGGGGACTATTGGGACCCGCTGCGCACCAAGTTCCGCGTGCCGCAGGAAGCCGAACTGGGGCAGGCCAAGGCCGCAGCGGAGTAGCCGGATCGGTCGGCGCGCGGCGGACGGTTGCCGCGCGCCGGACCAGCACGTTCCAGCCCATGCTGCGGATCGCGGGATGTGGCAGCCTGCGCTATGCTCCGCGCCAACGGTCGAGCAGCGGGGTGGAACGCATGGACATCAATGTTGGGATCGTTCTTTTCGAGGACGCCGAGGAGCTGGATTTCGTCGGCCCGTGGGAAGTCTTCGGCATGGCCGCCCACGAGCGCCGGGAGCTGAAGCCCTTCTTCGTGGCCGAGCGCGCCGGCGTCATCCGCTGCGCCAAGGGCATGCGGGTGGTGGCCGACCACAGCTTCGACGACGCGCCGCGCATCGACGTGCTGCTGGTGCCGGGCGGGCAGGGGACCCGGCGCGAGGTTTCCAACCGCGCCATGATCGACTGGATCGCGCGGGTGGCGCCTGGTTGCCGCTGGGTCACCAGCGTGTGCACCGGATCGCTGCTGCTGGTGGAGGCCGGGCCCGGCCGCGGCAAGCAGGTGACGACCCACTGGGGTTTCGTCGAGACCCTGCGCCGGCGCGAGGACGCCACCGTGCTGGACGACGTCCGCTTCGTGCGCGACGGCAACCTCGTCACGTCGGCCGGGGTGTCGGCCGGCATCGACATGTCGCTGTGGCTGATCGGGCAGCTCTACGACCCCGCCTTCGCACGCCACGTCCAGCGCCGGATGGAGTACGATCCCGCCCCGCCCTATACAGCGGCGGCGTGAACCGATTTTCGTTCCCAGAGAGAGGCCAAGTTCCATGAGCATCAAGCGCATCAAGTCCGGCCCCCGCATGAGCGCGGGCGTGGTCCATGGCGGCGTCGTCTATGTCGCGGGCCAGGTGGCCGACGACACCAGCGTCGGCGTGGGCGCGCAGACCGAGCAGGTGCTGAAGAAGATCGACGCGATCCTGGCCGAGGCCGGGACCGACAAGTCGAAGCTGCTGTCGGCCAACATCTGGCTGCCCGACATCGCCACCTTCAACGAGATGAACAAGGCGTGGGACGCCTGGGTGTCGGCCGGCAACACGCCGGCCCGCGCCACGGTCGAGGCCAAGCTGGCCGCCCCGCAGTACCGGGTCGAGATCGCGGTCATCGCGGCCGCGTGACCCACAGGCTTCGGCCGCCGGCCCGATCGCGGGGCGGCGGCCGCGGCCCCCGCCGGGGCGGGCTCTTACCGGATCAGATAGCCCGACACCGATACGACCGGCGGCTGGCCCGCTCGTATGTTTCCGGCCTTGGCTCAGCCCGCCGCGGACGCGGTATCGAAGATGCCGCCCACGACCCGGTCCCGGCCGGCAGACTTGCTCAGATAGAGCTGGTGGTCGGCTTGCTTGATCCACAGTTCCGGCGCCATGCCGGGCAGGCATCGCGCCGTTGCCACGCCGACGCTCACGGTCACATAGGAACTGATGGCGGATGCCGTGTGGGGAATGCCCAGCGAGCGGACCTGGGCCTGGATATCCCGTGCCACCGCCATCGCCGCGTCGAGCTCCGCCTCGGGCAGGACGCAGGCGAATTCCTCGCCGCCATAGCGCGCCGTCAGGTCCGAGGCACGGCGCACCGCGCGGTTGAGCACCGAGGCCACCATGGCGATGCAGCGGTCGCCGACGGGATGGCCGTAGGTGTCGTTGAAGAGCTTGAAGAAGTCGATGTCGATCATGATGACCGACAGCCAGTCGCCGGAGCGCGCGAGCCTCGCCGTCTCGGCGTCCAGCGTCTGCTGCAGGCGCCGGCGATTGCTGAGCCCCGTCAGGGAATCGGTCACCGCCATTTCGGCCAGTTGATCGCGCAGGCGTTTCAGTTCGATGTGGTTGCGTACGCGCGCGGACAGCAGGCGCGGCGCGATCGGCTTGGTGACGTAGTCGATCGCGCCCAGCGACAATCCCCGCGCTTCGGCGTCGAGGCCGTCGAGGCCGGTGGTGAAGATGATCGGCACGTCGGCGAGCAGCCGGTCGTCCTTGAGCGTCCGGCACACTTCGTAGCCATCCATGCCAGGCATCAGCACGTCCAGCAGGATCAGGTCGGGCAGCACGGTCCGCGCCAGCTTGATCGCCTCCTCGCCCGACGTGGCAAAGCAGATCTCGTAGCTGTCCTCGAGGGCGGCGTTGATGATCTCGATATTCGAGATCTCGTCGTCGACGATCAGAATCGTGGCCCGATCCATAGCGTTTCTGTCCTTGGAACCGTTGAATCGTCTGCGTGCGGGATCTCGTCGAGCAACTGCAAGGCGCGATCATAGTCGAGCCGGTCGAGGGCCGCCTTCATCGGATGCTGCGCTGCCGCCTCGGCCGTCATGCCCAATGCCTGGGCCAGGCGGTCGAACCCGGCGCGGGCGCCAAGGCTGCGTCGCCCGAGCATCGTGCGGAGCGCCACGGTCGCCCTCGCCACGGCGGCGGCGTCGACCGCTGCGCCGGTCGGCGCGGCACTGGTCGGCCCGCCGGGAAGGAGGCTCCGCGCCGCTACGATGGCGGGCGCCATCAGGCCATCCAGTGCGTCGAGCTTGGCGTCCATCCCGTCGAGGTCGTCATCGGCCAGGGCCGTCTCTATGCCCGCGGCCACCGCCGCGACCTCTCGGATCTCCAACGATGCGGCGACGCCCTTCAGCGTGTGGGCAAGACGCCGCGCATCGCCCAGCGCCGCCCGGGCGACATGCGCCCGCAGGTTCGGCGCGGCGTCGGCAAAATTGGCGCCGAAGTTGACGATCAGCCGGCGCAGCAATGCGTGCTTGCCGTTGACCCGGCGGAGGGCGGCCGGCAAATCGAAGGGCGGAAGGCTGTCCGGCAGCGTGTCGGTCGGCGATGCCGCCGGCGGGGCGGCCGACGCCGCCTCCTCGGCCAGCGACGTCGCATCGCGGGCGACAAGCCAGCGATCCAGCGTGCGGATCAGCAAGGCCGGGTCGACCGGCTTGGCGATATGGTCGTTCATGCCGGCCGCGAAGCAGCGCTGCCGTTCGACTTCGTAGGCGTGCGCGGTCATGGCGATGATCGGCAGGCGGTCGGCCGGCCAGTCCTGTCGGATGCGCATAGTCGCCTCGATGCCGTCCATCTCCGGCATCTGGACGTCCATCAGCACGGCGGCATAGCGCCCGCCGGCCGCCTGCATGCGATCGCAGGCGATCCGGCCGTTCTCGGCCGTATCCACCTTCAGCCCGGCGCCGGTCAGCAGTTCGATCGCGATTTCCCGATTGATGGGGTTGTCCTCCGCCAGCAGCACGCGAAGCCCGCGCCGGGCCGGCGCCACCATCGGGATCGCGCCGGCATTGCGGTCGTCGTCCGCGGCTGTCGCCGTCCCGGTCTGGCTGGCATGCAGGCGGGTGATGGCCGCGAGCAAGGCCCGGGGATCGACCGGCTTGGTCAGGACGGCGGCGACATCCATCGCTTCGGCGTCGGCCCGAACCTCGTCGTCCCCGTACGCCGTCACCAGCAGCACGGACGGCATCCGGCCGGCGCCGGTGCTGGCGCGCATCGCTGCGATGGTTTCGATGCCGTCCAGCCCCGGCATCTTCCAGTCCAGCAGGACGAGGTCGTAGGGCGTGGCTGCCGATGCGGCCATGTCGATCGCCCCCAGCACCTCGGGTCCCGATGCCACGAGGTCGACCGGCATCGACCAGGACGCAAAGATCTGCTGCAGGATCTTGCGCGACGCCGGGTTGTCGTCGGCGACCAGCACGCGAAGCCGCGCGATGTCCGGCGTCGGCACGGGCTCGGTGGGCATGGCCGCGGCGGCGCCCACCTCCATCACGACGGTGAAGACGAACGTGCTGCCCGCACCTGGGCTGCTTTCCGCCCGGATGGTGCCGCCCATCAGCTCGACGATCTGCTTGCAGATCGCCAGCCCCAGCCCGGTGCCGCCGAAGCGGCGGGTCGTCGAACTGTCGGCCTGGCTGAAGCTGCGGAACAGCGACGCCAGTTGCTGTTCCGTCATGCCGATGCCCGTGTCCTGGACGGACACTTCCAGCGTGACCGTGTCGGCTTCCCGCTTTGCGACCTTTGCCGACACGGTGACGGTGCCGTTGCCGGTGAACTTCACGGCATTGGTGACCAGGTTCAGCACCACCTGGCTGAAGCGCAGTTCGTCGCCGATCAGCACCTCCGGCACCGTCTTGTCGATCACGGCGCGAAGGGCGACGCCCTTGGCCTCGGCAGCGGTGGCGGCGATGTGGAGCTGGTTGTCGATCGCGGCCTGGACGGCAAAGGGGTGGCGCTCCAGCGACAGCTTGCCGGCCTCGTTCTTCGAGAAATCCAGGATGTCGTTGATGAGGCGAAGCAGGGAGTTGCCGGCGCGGTCGATCTTGGTGACGTAGTCGCGCTGCCGGGGCGTCAGGTCCGTGCGCAGAGCCAGATGCGCGAAGCCGAGGATGGCGTTCATCGGCGTCCGGATCTCATGGCTCATGTTGGCCAGGAACATGCTCTTGGCCCGATTGGCGTTCTCGGCCTCCTGCGTCTCGGCGCTCATCGTGCCGATCTGGCCGAACTTCTCGACCAGGGTGTCGCTCAGCCAGACCAGGACGGCGGTCTGGAATGCGACGATGCCCGCATGCAGAAGAACCCGCGAGAGATCGCCGCCGCTGGGGAACACCGCCAGGGGCAGCAGGTAGCTCAGCGCCAGGTGATGGATCGCGATGGCCGTAGCCGCCACCACCACGGCCCGCTTGTCGCACCAGGCGATGGTGAGCGCCAGCGTGGCGAAGAAGTACATGTGCATGTCCATCTGCCAGGCCTTGCCCGAGAACAGGTAGACAAGCAGGACGGGCTCGCCCATCAGGGCGATGGCCGACAGATAGCGCGTGGAGGGCGCGCTGCCACGCCGCCACCATGCCAGGTGATAGGCCGCGGCCAGCACGGTGCTGGCCAGTGCCGCCCCGACCGGCGACCGGTCCACGGCCACGGCCGTCGCGGCGAGGATCGGCACATGCAGCCAGAACAGGACGACCAGGAACTGCCCGAAGTGATGGCGAACCTTGTCGAGTTCGTTCGTCATCCGCCGTCCCCCTGGGCTGTCCGTCGATCCCCGATACAGCCCCGCTCCCGGATCGGATCAATCACCGCCCAGGCGCCCGCCCGATAGAGGGCGCCGACGAAACCGGGACTGTCGGAATGGGCGACGACGATGTTGGCGAGGCCGCCCGTGCCGGAGACCAGGCCATCGGCTGCCTGGACGAGGGCCATCGTCTGCCGCAGGTCGTACCAGGGCGGCGCCACCACCGCATACTGCCCGCCATTGCCCGACGGGGCCAGCATGGCCATGCCGAGCCCGGCGAGGCCGAAGACCAGCAGGGCCGCGGCGGGGATGAAATCCCGCCAGCCGCCGCACCCGTCGCCGCCACGCCCTTCGTTGGGTCTATCCATGTTGCGGCCGGGGCTGCCAGCGGTTGGGATCAAAAGGCGACCTGCCGGATCGTCGATCGTCCGGTGGCTGGTTGCAGAACGTGCCGACCCCGTAGAATATGCGGGTTGCCGCGTCAATACGGTGTCGGATGCGGCCGGGTCGCGGGCGGTCCGGCCGCTTCGATCAGTGGCGCGGAGCTGCCTGCAGGACGAGCCTCAGCAGGCGGCCGAACTGGGCGCCCGTGACCACGCGGCCGGGCTGGTCGGTGTCGACGCGATGGACGAGGACGGCGTCGAGTGCCGGCATCACCAGCACGACATGGCCGCCGGCGCCGCGCGCGGCATAGGTGCCCTCGGGCACGCGGACATGGGGGTAGAAGATGCTCTGCCGCGCCACCCACCACATATAGCCGTAGGCACCCTGGTGGCCGGCGTCGGAGACGGGCGCGGTGCTGGCCTCGACCCAGCCTTCGGGCAACAGCCGCCGGCCGTCGCGGCAGCCATCCTCCAGGAATAGCTGGCCGAAGCGGGCGAGGTCGCGGGCCGTCATGCGGAAGGGGTAGGCCGGGTGCCGGGAATCCGGGAGGTCGATGTAGCGACCATCCTCGGCGGGCCGGAAGTCCTCCATCCCGGTCGGCCCGGCGATACGGGCCTGGAAGTCGGCGAAGATGTCGGCCCCGGTCGATTGCCGGAAGATCGTCCCCAGCGCGTTGAAGTCCCAGTTGTTGTAGCACCAGACGGTGCCCGGGCCGGCGCTGTGGCGGGCCGGCTTGATCGAGACCATCCAGGGCGATTCATACCCGCTCGGATGATAGACGCCCGACCGCGCGCAGAGCAGGTCCAGCACCTTCGCCAGCTTCTCGCGGTCGGTCAGGCCAAGCCGGTCGTCGATCCCGAGCCCGCCCAGCGAGGCATCCAGGTCGATCCGCCCCTCGGCCTCGTGGATGCCGATCAGGGCCGAGAGGATGCTCTTGCGGATGGAATGGGTGTTGAAGCGGTCGGCGACGCGGCCGTGGGACAGCACCACCCGGCCGCGCACCACCAGCAGCAGGGCGGCCGTGTCGATGCCGTCGGCAAAAGCGGTGGCCGCCGACAACTTGTCCGCGCACCAGCCGGCGTCGGCCGGGCCGGCCCAGGCGGGCCAGCTTCCGATATCGGTCATGGTTGCCGGCTCAGGCGGCGCGGACGATCGTGCCGGGCTTCTCGTCCCATTCCGGGCCCCAGATCTGGACCATGTGGCCGGGCGAGACCTCTCGATACTGCCGCGGGGGCGGCACGAAGTCGGGCGCGCGCACCGGGCTGCGGATCTCGTCGTTGGAGATGCCGCGCTTGGTGCCGCGCCGGGCCGGATCGGGGATCGGCACTGCCGACATCAGCTTGCGGGTGTAGGGGTGCTGCGGGTTGCCGAAGACAGCCTCGCGCGGGCCGATCTCGACGATCTCGCCCAGATACATGACGGCCACCCGGTGGGCGACGCGCTCGACCACGGCGATGTCGTGCGAGATGAAAAGATAGGCCAGCCGCAGGCTGACCTGGAGGTCCAGCATCAGGTTGATGACCTGGGCCTTGATCGACACGTCGAGCGCCGATACCGCCTCGTCGGCCACGATCAGCTTGGGCCCGACCGACAGCGCGCGGGCGATGCAGATGCGCTGGCGCTGACCGCCCGAGAACTCGTGCGGATAGCGCACCGCCATGTCGGGCTGCAGGCCGACGCGGCGCAGCAGGTCGGCCACCCGGTCGCGGCCCTCGGCCGGCGTGCACATCTTGTGCGCCATCAGCGGCTCGGCGATCGCCTGGCCGACATTGATGCGCGGGTTGAGGCTGGCAAAGGGGTCCTGGAAGATGATCTGCATGCGCTTGCGGGCTTCGCGCAGCGCATTCTGCTCCATGCCGATGACGTCCTGACCATCGACCACGACCGAGCCGCTGTTGGGCTCGACCAGGCGCAGGATGGAACGCCCGGTGGTGGACTTGCCGCAGCCGGATTCGCCGACGACGGCCAGTGTCTCGCCCGCCAGCAGGCTGAAGGACACGTTCTCGACCGCGTGCACCCGGCCGGTGACGGTGCTGAACAGCCCGGAGCGGATGTCGAAGCGGGTGGTGAGGTTGTTCACCTCCAGCACCGGGCGCTCGGCCGTGGCGACCGTGTCCGGCACCTCGACCGGCACGTCCGACAGGCCGGTCTTGGTGTCGACGACCGGGAAGCGCATCGGCCGCTTGTGGCCCTCCATCGAGCCCAGGCGCGGCACGGCGGACAGCAGGGCCCGGGTGTAGGGATGCTGGGGCCGGGCGAAGATGTCCTCGGTCTGGCCCTTCTCGACCTGCTCGCCGTTGAACATGACGATGGTGCGGTCGGCGATCTCCGCCACCACGCCCATGTCGTGGGTGATGAAGAGGACCGACATGCCCTCCTCGTCCTGCAATACCTTGATGAGGTCGAGGATCTGCGCCTGGATGGTGACGTCCAGCGCCGTCGTCGGCTCGTCGGCGATCAGCAGCTTGGGCTTGCAGGCGAGCGCCATGGCGATCATCACGCGCTGGCGCATGCCGCCGGAGAAGCGGTGCGGATACTCGTGGAAGCGCGACTTGGCGGCGGGGATGCGCACCTTCTCCAGCAGCCGGATGGTCTCGGCCTCGGCCTCGCGCCGCGACATGCCCTGGTGGCCGATCAGCGCCTCGGCGATCTGGAAGCCGATGGTCAGCACCGGGTTCAGGCTGGTCATCGGCTCCTGGAAGATCATGGCGACGTCGTTGCCACGGATCTTCTTCATCCGATGCTCGGGCAGTGCCGTCAGCTCGGTGCCGGCCAGGACCACCTTGCCCTCGATCCTGCCGTTCATCTCGGGCACGAGGCGCATGATCGAGAGCGCGGTGACGCTTTTGCCGGAGCCGGATTCGCCGACGATGGCGACCGTCTCGCGCGGGGCCACCTCGAACGAGACGTTGCGCACGACCGGCCGCCAGACCCCCTCGGTCAGGAACGAGGTGGTCAGGTTGCTTACGGAGAGAACGGGAG
The DNA here is from genome assembly GCF_006738645.1 of Stella humosa. Lineage (GTDB taxonomy): Bacteria > Pseudomonadota > Alphaproteobacteria > ATCC43930 > Allostellaceae > Allostella > Allostella humosa. The sequence continues at coordinate 1,316,138 of NZ_AP019700.1, forward strand.
TGGTCATCCGGATGCTAGCCCCTGTCCTTACAAGCGCCGCGCGATGCGCGGGTCCAGCGTGTCGCGCAGCCCGTCGCCGACCAGGTTGATGGCCAGCACGGTGATGGCGAGGCAGACGCCGGGGAAGAAGATGATCCAGGGCGAGATCTGGAAGAAGGTCCGGCCCAGCGAGATGATGTTGCCCCAGCTCGGGATCTCCGGCGGGGTGCCGGCGCCCAGGAAGGACAGGCCGGCCTCCGCCAGGATCGCCGACGCGCAGACATAGGTCGCCTGGACGATCAGCGGCGCCAGCGTGTTGGGCAGGATGTGCCGGTACATGATGACGACGTTGCGCGTTCCGGCGGCAATCGCTGCCTCGATGTAAGGCATCTCGCGCACGGACAGCACGACCGAGCGCACCAGGCGCACGACGCGCGGGATCTCGGGGATGGAGATGGCGATGATGACGATCGTCAGGCTCGCCTTCATCAGCGTGATGAGCGCGATCGCCAGCAGGATCGACGGGATCGACATGAGCCCGTCCATGATGCGCATGACGATGGCGTCGACCCGCTTGTAGAAGCCGCAGAGCACCCCGACCACGAGGCCGATGACGGTGGCCAGTGCGGCCACGCTGATGCCGACGATCAGCGAGATGCGGGTGCCGTAGACGACGCGGCTGTAGACGTCGCGCCCGAACTGGTCGGTGCCGAACCAGAAGTTCTCGGACGGCCGCTTCAGCCGGTTGGCCGGCTCGAAGCTGAGCGGGTCGTCGGCGATCAGCGGCGCGATGAAGGCGAAGATGACGAAGACGAGGAGGATGCTGGCGCCCACGACGATCGTCGTGTTGCGCCGCATCCAGGCGACGGGGCCCTTGCGCGAACGAACGCGGGGGGCGGCGGCGCCGGCGGTGGTGGTGGCCATCGGACCTGCCTCCCTAGTAGCGGATTCGCGGATCGAAGAAGCTGTAGCTGATGTCGATCATCAGGTTGATCAGCACCTTGGTCCCCGCGAAGATGATGATCAGGCCCTGGATGATCGGGTAGTCGCGCTTCAGGATCGCGTCCACCGTCAGCCGGCCCAGCCCCGGGATGTTGAACACCGTCTCGGTGATGACGACGCCGGAAATGAGGGCGGCCATGCCGAGGCCGATGACCGTGACGATCGGCACCGCGGCGTTCTTCAGCGCATGGCGCAGCAGCACGGACTTGGTGGTGACGCCCTTGGCGTGGGCGGTGCGGATATAGTCCTCCGACAAGACTTCCAGCATCGAGGCGCGCGTGATGCGGGCGATCAGCGCCATGTAGCTGGTGCCCAGCGCGACCGCCGGCAGCACGACCGAGCGGAAGGTCTGGTCCACCCCCTGTGACAGCGGGCGATAGCCCTGCACCGGCAGCCAGCGCAGCTCGATCGAGAAGATGTAGATGAGGATGTAGCCGACCAGGAACACCGGCACGGCGAAGCCCAGCACCGAGAAGCCCATGACCACGCGGTCGACGAAGGTGCGGGCCTTCCAGGCGGCGAAGACGCCGAGCGGGATGGCGCATACCACCGCCACCAACAGGGTGGAGGCCGCCAGCACGAGGGTCGGCTCCAGCCGCTGGGCGACCAGCGTGGTCACCGGCAGGTTGGAGAAGATGGAGGTGCCGAGGTCGCCGCGCAGCAGGCCCCAGGCATAGATGATGAACTGTTCCCAGATCGGCAGGTCGAGGCCGAGCCGCTTGCGGACGCCTTCGATCTCCATGGGCGTGGCATCGTCACCGGCGATGATCGCCGCCGGGTCGCCCGGGGTCAGGTGCAGCAAAAGGAAGACGAACAGGGCGACGACCACCATCACGGGGATCGTCGCGAACAAGCGGCGAATGATGTAGGCGGTCATCGTCCAACCTTCATTGCGACCTTCATGGCATCGTGCGCTCTCGTTGACGGGGGCGGATTGCTGCTTTTTTCATCGTCTCAGGCGACGGCAACCTGTAACGGAACAGCCCAGCGCTTGAACAGCGAAAACCATGCCAGCGCGACGAAAAAGCCAATGGCGTCCGCAACTTCGGCAATGATCGCGCAAAGCACCACTATCGCGCGCGGTGCATTGCCCGCGCGCTTTCCCCGTATTCCGGCGGGTATCGAAGCGGACCCCGCCCGTGCCTCCGGCAGACCTCCGGCGTTCCCTGCCGCTGGCCTTGGCGCCGCCCTGACGGCGCCTAATTCTTGTCCGGCGGCACGCAGTAGAGCGCGCCGGGCCGTGGCAGGGCAAGCCCCTTGCCTTGGGCGGAAGGCCCCGCAACCGGCGCGGGACCTTCCGGTCGCAGGCGGCTACTTCACCGACACGTTCCACATCGGCGGCAGGCTGGGCGCCATCAGCAGGCCGCTCAGCTTGTCGGAGCGATAGGCGGACGGGTTGTTCCACTGCGCGAACGAGATGTAGGGCACCTGCTCGTAGGCCCGCTTGGACAGCTCGACCGCGATCTCGCGCCGCTTCTCGATGTCCGGTGCCACCGCCCAGTTCTTGCGCAGCGCCTCGAACTTCTCGTCGCAGGGCCAGCCGAACCAGGCCTTGTCGCAGCCCATGCCGATTGAGACATGGGTCATCGGGTTGGCGGAGCCGACGATCGAGGTGCCGGTGATGAAGATGTTCCAGCCGCCCTGGGCCGGCGGCTCCTTCTTCGTGCGGCGCGAGACGACCGTGCCCCAGTCCATCGCCTGCACGTCCAGCTTCAGGAAGCCCGCCTTCCGCATCTGCTGGATCATCACCAGATTGGCCGGGTTGATGTACCAGTGGTCGGTGGCGTGCAGGATGGTGATGGGCTCGCCCTTGTAGCCCGCCTCCTTGAAGAGCTGCTCGGCCTTCTTGTAGTCGGGCGGCGCCTTGTAGACCTCCGACCCGGCATCGGTCTCCATCGGCGTGTCGCAGCCGAAATAGGAGTAGCAGAGCGTCTGCAGCTTCTTGTCCGGGATGAAGGTGTTCAGGTAGTCGGGATTCTTCAGGATGTGCAGCATCGCCTGCCGCGCCTTCACGTTGTTGAAGGGCGGGTGCAGGTGGTTGAGCTGGATGATCCCCATGGAACCCGACGCCGGGTGCCCGAACAGCTTCACGCCGGGGGCGGCCTCCAGGATCGGCAGGAAATCGACCTGCGGCGCCTCCAGGAAGTCGATCTCGCCCGCGACCAGGGCCGATTGCTGTGTCTGCGGATCGGGCAGCCAGACGAACTCCACCCGGTCGACCTTCACCACCTTGGCCCCGGCATGGCCGGACGGGGCCTCCTTGCGCGGGACGTAGTCGGCGAACTTGGTATAGACGGTCTTGCTGCCGGGGGCCCACTCGTCACGCTTGAAGACGAAGGGGCCGGAGCCGATCATCTCGGTCACCTGCTGGAAGGGGTCGGTCAGGGCCTCCTTCTCGCGCATGATGGCGGGCAGGCTGGATGTCGGCTTGGCCAGCGTGTCGATGACGAGGCCATAGGGCTCCTTCAGGCGCCACTCGAAGGTCTTGTCGTCCTTGGCGACCAGGTCCTCGGTGAAGCCGAACAGCGCCTTGCCGGCGCCGTCGCGCACGCCCCACCGCTTGGTGGACGCGATCACGTCGCGCGTGGTGACCGGGGTGCCGTCATGGAACTTCAGGCCGTCGCGCAGCGTGAAGGTGTAGACCTTCTTGTCTTCGCTGACGGTCCATTTCTCGACCATCTGCGGGTGCGGCTCCAGCTTCTCGTCGCTGGCGAACAGCCGGTCGTAGATCATGTTGCCGTGGATGGACGCGATCACCTGCGTCGTCCACATCGGGTCCAGCGTGCGCACGTCGGCATGCATGGTGGCGCGCAGGACCTTGCCCTGGGCCAGGGCCGCGGTCGATCCGCCGGTCAGCACGCCGGTAAGGGCGGTGCCGGCCAGCAGCGCCGCTGCGAGCATGGTTTTCATCGTCGGCTCCCAGAATTGTTGCCATTCCTGTTGGCCGCGCCCGTCTTTGCGACGTTCTGCGCGGCCGGCCCCGCCGGGTATTTCCCTGGCGATGATTAGAGAATGGCGGGAGTCCGTTGGGCAAGCAGGATCGGGGCCAACGAGGGACGCTGCGGCGGCAACGTCATTGCGCCCCCCGCGCCGGGAGCACCGGCGCGGGAGGCCGCGGTGACTACTTCTTCTCGATGTTCCACATGATGGGGAAGCTCGGCGCCTCGACGATCCCCGACAGACGGTCGGAGCGATAGGCGGACGGGTTGCTCCACTGGGCGAACGAGATGTAGGGCACCTGGTCGTAGGCGCGCTTGGACAGGTCGACCGCGACCGCCTTGCGCTTGGCCAGGTCCGGTGCGGCTACCCAGTCGCGGCGAAGCTGCTCGAACTTGTCGTCGCAGGGCCAGCCGAACCAGGCCTTCTCGCAGCCCATGCCGATGGCGACATGGGTCATCGGGTTGGCCGAGGTCACGATCGAGGTGCCGGTGATGTAGAGGTTCCAGCCGCCCTGGGCCGGCGGTTCCTTCTTCGCCCGCCGGGCGACGACGGAGCCCCAGTCCAGCGCCTGCACGTCGAGCTTCAGGAAGCCCGCCTTCCGCAGTTGCTGGATCATCACCAGGTTGGCCGGGTTGATGTACCAGTGGTCGGTGGCGTGCAGAATGGTGATCGGCTCGCCGTTGTAGCCGGCCTCCTTGAAGAGCGCTTCGGCCTTCTTGTAGTCCTTCTTGGGCGACTTGTAGACTTCGGAGCCCGCATCCGTCTCCATCGGCGTGCCGCAGCCGAAATAGGAGTAGCAGAGCTTCTGCAGCTTCTTGTCGGGGATGAAGGTGTTGAGGAAATCCGGCATGTGCAGGATGTGGAACAGCGCCTGGCGCGCCTTCACGTTGTTGAAGGGCGGGTGCAGGTGGTTGATGCCGATGATCCCCATCGAGCCGGAAGCCGGATGGTTGAACAGCTTCACGTCCGGCGTCGCCTCGAGGATCGGCAGGAAGTCGACCTGCGGGGCCTCGAGATAGTCGATCTCGCCCGCGACCAGCGCCGACTGCTGCGTCTGCGGGTCCGACATCCAGATGAACTCGACGCGGTCGACCTTCACCACCTTGCCACCGGCATGGCCGGACGGCGGCTCCTTGCGTGGCACATAGTCGGGGAACTTGGCATAGACGGTCTTGCTGCCAGGCACCCACTCGTCGGTCTTGAACATGAACGGGCCGGACCCGACCATGTCCTTCACCTGCTGGAAGGGGTCGGTCAGGGCTTCCTTCTCGCGCATGATCGCGGGCAGGCTGGTGCCAGTCTTGGCCAACGTCTCGATGACGAGGCCGTAGGGCTCCTTGAGTTTCCACTCGAAGGTCTTGTCGTCCTTGGCGACCAGATCCTCGGTATAGCCGAAGAGGATCTTGCCGGCGCCGTCGCGGGCACCCCAGCGCTTCATCGAGGCGATGACGTCCTTGGTCGTGACGGGGGTGCCGTCATGAAACTTCAGGCCGTCGCGCAGCGTGAAGGTATAGACCTTCTTGTCGTCGCTGACGGTCCACTTGTCGACCATCTGCGGCTGCGGCTCGAGGTTGCCGTCGCTGGCGAACAGCCGGTCGAAGATCATGTTGCCGTGGATCGACGCGATCGTCTGCGTCGTCCAGACCGGGTCCAGCGTGCGCACGTCGGCATGCATGGTGGCGCGGATGACCTTCTGCGCCAGGGCGGGGGCGGCGGTCAGGCCGGCCAGGGCGGTGGTCGCCAGGAACGCTGCGGCGAGCGTCGCTCTCATTCAATCTGCTCCGGAATTGGGGATGGTTCAGGACGTCCCGAACCTAGTGACCGGGCCGCCCGGCGGGCAAGCCTATTCCGCAGGCTGGAGGCCGCGCGCCACGCCCGCTTCCTCGGCCGGCCGGCGGCGCATGCGCGACAGATACATGTAGGCGACGGGCACGATGAAGAGGGTGAGCGGCGTCCCGAAGGTCATACCGCCGACGATGACCCAGCCGATCGACTGCCGGCTTTCGGCCCCCGCACCGGCGGCGATCGCCAGCGGCACCGCGCCCAGCACCATGGCACCCGTCGTCATCAGGATCGGGCGCAGGCGCAGCACGGCGGCCTCCGTCACCGCGTCGCGCACCGACCGGCCCTCGTCCTGAAGCTGGTTGGCGAACTGCACGATCAGGATGCCGTGCTTGGTGATGAGGCCGATCAGCGTCACCAGCCCGATCTGGCTGTAGACATTCAGCGTCCCCCCCGTCAGCCACAGGGCCATCAGCGCGCCGGTGATCGACAGCGGCACGGTCAGCATGATGATGAAGGGGTCGACGAAGCTCTCGAACTGGGCCGACAGCACCAGGAAGATGAAGACCAGCGCCAGGGCGAAGATGAAATAGAGGCTGCTGCCGGCCTCGCGGAAGGCGCGCGACTGGCCGCCATAATCGTAGCGGACCGTCTGCGGCAGGGTGTCCCGGGTGGCGGTCTCTAGTGCGGCCAGGGCCTCGCCCATGGCGTAGCCTGGGGCGAGGTTGGCGGTGATGGTGGCCGAGCGGAGCTGGTTGAAGCGGTTCAGCTCCTTGGGCGAGATCGTCTCGCGCACGTCGACCAGGTTGGAGAGCTGGATCATCGTCCCGCCCTGGCCGCGGACATAGATGTCGCCGACATCGTCCGAGGTCCGGCGCCCTTCCGGGGCGACCTGGACGATGACGTCGTACTGCTCGCCGTTCTGGTTGAAGCGGGTGACCTGGCGCCCGCCCAGCAGGCTTTCCAGCGTGCGCCCGACATTGACGATGCTGGCGCCGACATCGGCCACCCGGTCGCGATTCACCTCGACCTCGATCTGCGGCTTGTTGAGGCGCAGGTCGCTGTCCAGGTTGATGAAGCCCGGATAGCGGCCGGCGGCCTCCAGCACCTGGTCGACATAGCCGTCCAGCACGGCATAGCTCTCGGACGTCTGGATGACGAACTCGATCGGCTTGTTGCGCGCACTCTCCCCGAAGGCGCCCGGATTGTTGGCCGAGGCGCGGACGCCCGCGATCTGCCGCAGGTTCGGCTGCATCTCGGCCACGATGTCCTGCTGGCGCCGCTCGCGCTGCTCCCACGGCCGCAGGGTGGAGAACGAGATCAGCTCGTTCACCGCGCGCGAGCCCACGATGACGAACTGGTGGGCGATCTCGGGCACGGCGCCCAGCACCTTCTCCAACTCGCGGCCGTAGCGCGCGGTGTAGTCGACGGTGGCGCCCTCGGGCGCCGAGCCGGAGGTGAAGATGACGCCCTGGTCCTCCACCGGCGCCAGTTCCGAGCGCAGGTTCAGGAAGAAGAAGGCGCTGGCGCCGGCCACGCCCAGCCCGACCAGGACCACCAGCGGGCGCACCGTCAGCGAAGCCGAGAGGGCGCGGCGGTAGCCGCGCGTCATGGCATCGAACACCCGTTCCAGCGCCATGTAGACGCGGCCGTGATGGTCATGATGGCGCAGCAGCTTGGAGCACATCATCGGCGTCAGCGTCAGCGCCACGAAGCCGGAAACGACGACGGCACCGGCTAGCGTCAGGGCGAACTCCGTGAAGAGCCGCCCGGTGCGCCCCGGCGTGAAGGCGACGGGGGCATAGACCGCGGCCAGCGTCAGCGTCATGGCGATGACCGGACCCGATATCTCGCGGATGCCGCGGATGGCGGCCGCCACCGGCTTCATGCCGGATTCCATGTGGCGGTGTACGTTCTCCAGCACGACGATGGCGTCGTCGACGACCAAGCCGATCGCCAGCACCATCGCCAGCAGGGTCAGCGTGTTGATCGAGAAGCCGAAGGCATAGAGCAGCGTGCAGGCGCCGATCAGCGACACCGGGATGGTGACGAGCGGGATCAGCGTCGCCCGCAGCGAGCGCAGGAACAGCAGGATCACCAGTACGACCAGCGCCACCGCCTCGCCCACGGTGGTGTATACGGCCGAGATGGAGCGGTCGATGAAGACCGACTTGTCGTAGGAGACGACGGCGTTCATCCCGGCCGGCAGGCCCGCCACCAGGTCTGGCATCATCTGGCGCAGGCCGCGCGACACGTCGAGCGGGTTGGCGGTCGCCTGCTTGACGATGCCGAGGATGACGGCCGTCTTGCCGTTGTAGCGGGTGATGCGGCGCTCGTCGGTCGGCCCCAGCTCGACCCGGCCGACATCGCCGATGCGTACCGCGAAGCCGCCCGCATCCTTGACGACGATGCGCGAGAACTCGGCCGGGGTGCGCAGGCCCGTGCGCGAAAGCACCGTGAACTCCCGGTCCAGGCTCTCGATGCGGCCGGACGGGATCTCGACATTCTGCTGGCTCAGCGCGTTCTCGACATCCTGCACGGTCAGCGCGTAGGCAGCCAGGCGCGCGCGGTCGAGCCAGATGCGCATGGCATAGCGCCGCTCGCCGAAGATGCGCACCTCCGATACGCCAGGCAGCGTCTGCAAGCGGTCCTTCACGAAGCGGTCGGCGTAGTCGCTGATCTCGATGGTGGGCTGCCGGTCGCTGGTGAAGGCGACGAAGATGACCGCCTGCGCGTCAGCCTCCACCTTGGCGATGATCGGCTCCTCGATCTCGTCGGGCAGCCGTCCGCGCACGCGGCCGACCCGGTCGCGCACGTCGTTGGCGGCGACGTCCGGGTCAATGTTCAGCCGGAAGCGCACGGTGATGTTGCTGAGCTCTGGCTGGCTCGACGAGGTGATCGTCTCGATCCCCTCGATGCCGGCGATCGAATCCTCCAGCACCTGGGTGACCTGGGTCTCGATGATCTCGGCGCTGGCGCCCAGGTAGCTGGTGCGGACCGAGACGATCGGCTCGTCGATGTTGGGGTATTCGCGGACGGTGAGCTGCAGGAAAGAGACGACGCCGATCAGGACGACGATCAGGCTGATGACGGTCGAGAAGACCGGCCGTTCAATGAAGAAGCGATAGTCCATCGACTGGTCAGCCGCCGCGCGCGGCCGGCTGGCCGACCTTCTCGCGGCCGACGACCTCGCGTCCGACCACTTCGACGGCCGCGCCGTCGCGGAGCTGCGGCTGGCCGGCCGTCACCACTACTGCGTCGGCGGTGAGGCCGCTGGCGATCTCGACCAGGCCCGGCTGGCGCCGGCCGAGCTGCACTTCGGTCAGGACGGCGCGCCCATTGTCGACCCGGTAGACGTATTTCTTCTGGTCCACCGGGAAGACGGCGGATTCCGGCGCCAGGACCGCGTTCGGCCGCTCTTCCACCACGACGCGGATGCGCACGAACAGGCCCGGATGCAATGCCCCGTCGGGGTTCGGCAGGGATGCGCGCAGGCGCAGCGCGCGGCCGTTTTCGTCGACGATCGGGTGGAGCGCGTAGATCTCGCCCGCGAAGGTGCGGCCGGGCAGGGCGTCGGCCAGGACGGCGATACGCTGGCCCGTGCGGATGCTGGTGAGGAAGACCTCCGACACGCGGAAATCGACCCGCACCGGGTCGGTCGAGGCCAGTTCGACGATGCGGTCGCCGGGACTGACATAGGCGCCGACGCTGAACATGCGCAGGCCGACCGTGCCCGCGAAGGGCGCGCGGATTTCCGCCCGGTCGAGGCGGGTCTGGGCCAGGTCGAAGTTGGCCTGGGCCGCCTGGAGGACGGCCAGCGCCTCGTCGCGGGCGCGCAGCGTGCCGGTGCCCTGGCTCGCCAACTGGTTGGCACGTTCGTTGTTGGTGCGCGCCAGGGTCAGGTCCGAGCGCGCCTTGGCCAGTTCCCCCTTCAGCAGGGCGGGGTCCAGCTCGACCAGCAGGTCACCCTTCTTCACCCGTGCGCCGTCGGCAAAGCCGAAACGCACGATGCGGCCGGGGATCTCCGGCTGGATGACGACCGATTCCGCCGGCTGGAGGGAGCCGACGACATTGATGTCGTCGGTTACCCGACCGACGGTGACGGCAGCCGTCTCCACCGCGATCGCCCGCACGGGCGGCCTGGCTCCATCCCGTCCGGCGGCCGCCAGACGCGACGCGCCGTCGCGGAAATGGCTGACGGCGAACACGGCGCCCGCCGCCAATGCCACCAGAATGGCGAGATATCCCAGACGTCGAATGACCGTCATTCCCCGTGCGCCAGCCCATTATGGTTGTCGTTAGGGGAAACATGGTACCGGAAAACCTAGAAATATAGATGCTGCGACGTGAACTTTCTGAAACGGCCTCCGGAAGCCTACTTTCGCTCGATGTTCCACATCGGCGGCACCGACGGCACCGGAATGACGCCGCTGATGCGGTCGGCGCGATAGGCGACCGGGTTCAGCCACTGCGCGAAGGGGACGAACGGCACCTGCTCGTAGATGCGGCGGGACAGGTCGACGGCGATCTTCTTGCGCTCGTCCGCGGTCTGCGCCAGGCCCCACGACTTGCGGACCTCCTCGAACTCGGCGTTGCAGGGCCAGCCGACATTGGCCTTCTCGCAGCCCATGCCGATCCAGGTGTTGGTGGCGGGGTTGGAGGAGCCCAGCACGGTGGTGCCGGTGATGAAGATGTTCCAGCCGCCCTGGGCCGGCGGCTCCTTCTTGGCCCGTCTGGCGACCACGGCACCCCAGTCCATCGCCTGCACGTCGAGCTTCAGGAAGCTGGCCCGCCTGAGCTGCTGGATCAGCACCTGGGTGGCGGGGTTGATGTACTGGTGGTCGGTGGCGTGCAGGATGGTGATGGGCTCGCCCTTGTAGCCCGCCTCCTTGAAGAGCTGCTCGGCCTTCTTCAGGTCTTTGGGGGCCTTGTAGACCTCGGACCCGGCGTCGGTCTCCATCGGTACGTCGCAGCCGAAATAGGAGTAGCAGACCTTCTGCAGCTTCCGGTCGGCGGCCACCGTGTCCAGGTAATCGGGCATGTTGACGATGTGGTACATCGCCTGCCGCGCCTTGATGGCGTTGAAGGGCGGGTGCAGGTGGTTGAGCTGGATCAGCCCCATCGTGCCCTGGGCCGGGTGGGTCACCAGCTTCACGCCGGGCGTCGCCTCCAGCATCGGCAGGAAGTCGAGCTGCGGGCTTTCCAGATAGTCGATCTCGCCATTGATGAGCGCCGACTGGGCGGTCTGCGGGTCGGGCATCCAGATGAACTCGACGCGGTCGACCTTCACCACCTTGCCGCCGGCATGGCCGGACGCCGGCTCCTTGCGCGGGACGTAGTCGGCGAACTTGGCGTAGACGGTCTTGCTGCCGGGCACCCACTCGTCGCGCTTGAAGACGAACGGGCCGGAGCCCACGACCTCGGTGATCTGCTGGAAGGGGTCGGTTTTGGCCTCCTTCTCGCGCATGACGTAGGGGCTGCCGACCTGGGCCAGGGTGTCGATGACGAGGCCATAGGGGGCGTTCAGCTTCCACTCGAAGCGGCGGTCGTCCAGCGCGGTGATGGAATCGGTGAAGTCCAGCATCAGCTTGCCGGCGTTGCGGCGGGCGGCCCAGCGGCGGAAGGACGCGATCGCGTCGGCGCTGCGGATGGGCGTGCCGTCGTGGAACTTGGTGCCCTCGCGCAGCGTGAAGACATAGGTCTTCTTGTCGTCGCTGACGGTCCAGGTCTCGACCAACTGCGGCTGGGGCGTCAGGCTGCTGTCGAGGTTGAAGAGCTGGTCATAGACCATGTTGCCATGGATGCTGGCGATGGTCTGGGTGGTCCAGACCGGGTCCAGCGTGCGCACGTCGGCATGCATGGCGACGCGCAGGGTCTTGGGTTGCTGGGCGATTGCGGCATGGCCGACGACCGATGCGGCAAGGGCGGCGACAGACAGCGTGGCGATGGAACGCGGCAGGCTGGACATGACGTCTCCTCGTCGGCGTTCGGGCGGATCGCAGGCCCCCCGGCCTGCCGACCGGGCCGGGGGGCTGCGCCAGGCTGTCTTCTCGTCGTTGCTACTTCTTCTCGATGTTCCACATGGGCGGCACCGACGGCACCGCGAGCACGCCGGAGATGCGGTCCTCGCGATAGGCGACCGGGTTCACCCACTGGCCGAAGCTGACATAGGGCACCTCGGCATAGAGGCGCTTCGACAGGTCGACCGCGATCTTCTTGCGGTCCTCGATCGTCCGGGCCAGGCCCCAGGACTTGCGGACTTCCTCGAACTCGGCATTGCAGGGCCAGCCGACATTGGCCTTCTCGCAGCTCATGCCGATCCAGCTATGGGTGACCGGGTTGGACAGGCCCAGCACCGGCGCGGTGGTGAGGAAGATGTTCCACCCGCCCTGGGCCGGCGGGTCCTTCTTGGCCCGGCGTGCCACGACCGCCCCCCAGTCCATCGCCTGCGCGTCGAGCTTCAGGAAGCCCGCCTTGCGCATCTGCTGGATCATCACCTGGTTGGCGGGGTTGATCGTCTGGTGGTCGGTGGCGTGCAGGATGGTGATGGGCTCGCCCTTGTAGCCGGCCTCCTTGAAGAGCTGCTCGGCCCGCTTGTAGTCGGGGGCCGCCTTCTGCGGCTCGGCACCGGCATCGGTCTCCATCGGCGTGCCGCAGCCGAAGTACGAGTAGCAGAGCTTCTGCAGCTTCTTGTCGGCGACGACCGTGTTCAGGTAGTCGGGGATGTTGATCAGCGACAGCATCGCCTGCCGCGCCTTCACGTTGTTGAAGGGCGGGTGCAGGTGGTTCAGCACGATCTGGCCCATGGTGCCGTGGGCCGCATGGTTGATCAGCTTCACGCCCGGCGTGGATTCCAGCATCGGCAGGAAGTCGATCTGGGGGTTCTCCAGATAGTCGATCTCGCCGTTGATCAGGGCCGACTGCGCGGTCTGCGGGTCGGCCATCCACAGGAACTCGACGCGGTCGACCTTCACCGTCTTGCCGCCCGCATGGCCGGACGCCGGCTCCTTGCGCGGGATGTAGTTCGGGTTCTTGACATAGACGGTCTTCGAGCCCGGCACCCACTCGTCGCGCTTGAAGAGGAACGGGCCGGAGCCGACGACTTCCTGCACCTGCTGGAAGGGGTCGGTCTTGGCCTCCTTCTCGCGCATCACGAAGCCGGTGCCGGTCTGCGCCAGCGTGTCCAGCACCAAGCCGTAGGGCTGGTTCAGCTTCCACTCGATGCGGCGGTCGTCCAGCGCGTTGATCGAATCGGTGAAGTCGAGCAGCAGCTTGCCGGCATTGCGCCGGGCCGCCCAGCGGCGGAAGGACGCGATCGCGTCGATGCTGCGCACGGGCGAGCCGTCATGGAACTTCAGCCCCTCGCGCAGCGTGAAGACATAGGTCTTGCGGTCGTCGCTGACGGTCCAGGTCTCGACCATCTGGGGCTGCGGCTCCAGCTTGGCGTCGAGATTGAAGAGCTGGTCGTAGATCATGTTGCCGTGGATGGTGGCGATGACCTGCGTGGTCCAGACGGGGTCGAGCGTGCGCACGTCGCCATGCATGGCGACGCGGATGGTCTTGGGCTGCTGGGCGGATGCGGCGACGCTCCCGATCGCCGCCGCCAGGGCGACGGTGGACAGGGTGGCGATGGCGCGCGGCAGACGGGGCATGTCGTTTCCTTTTCGGCGGGGCGGGCGATGCGGGTCCCCGGCCTGCCGACCGGCCGGGGACCCGGGGAGAGGCGGCTATTTCTTGACGATGTTCCACATCGCCGGCACCGACGGCACCGGGATCACGCCGGTGATCTTGTCCTCGCGATAGGCGACCGGGTTCACCCACTGGGCGAACGAGATGTAGGGCACGGTCTCATAGGCCCGCTTGGAGATGTCGACCGCCAGCTTCTTGCGGTCCGCCACCTCGGGCGCCAGGCTCCAGGCCTGCCGCAGCTCTTCCATCTTGCTGTCGCACGGCCAGCCGAACCATGCCTTCTCGCAGCCCATGCCGAGCGAGACGTGCGAGATGGGCGAGGACGAGCCCAGCACGGTGGTGCCGGTGATGAAGATGTTCCAGCCGCCCTGGGCCGGTAGTTCCTTCTTCGTCCGGCGCGAGACGACCGTGCCCCAGTCCATCGCCTGTACGTCGAGGTTCAGGCCGGCCTTGCGCATCTGCTGCACCAGCACGAGGCTGGCCGGGTTGATGTAGGCGTGGTCGGTGGCGTGCAGGATGGTGATCGGCTCGCCCTTGTAGCCGGCCTCCTTGAAGAGCTCGGCCGCCTTCTTGTAGTCGGGCTGGGCCTTGTAGACCTCGGCGCCGGCATCCGTCTCCATCGGCACGCTGCAGCCGAAGTAGGAATAGCAGAGGGTCTGCAGCTTCTTGTCGGGCGAGATGGTGTTCAGGTAGTCGGGCATGTGGACGATGTTCAGCATCGCCTGCCGCGCCTTCACGTTGTTGAAGGGCGGGTGCAGGTGATTGAGCTGGATGATCCCCATGGTGCCCTGGGCGGGGTGGGTGATCAGCTTCACGCCGGGGGTCCCTTCCAGGATCGGCAGGAAGTCCGGCTGCGGATTCTCCAGATAGTCGATCTCGCCCGCGACCAGGGCCGCCTGGGCGGTCTGCGGGTCGGGCAGCCACACGAACTCCACCCGGTCGACCTTGGCGACCTTGCCGCCGGCATGGGCCGACGACGGCTCCTTGCGCGGCACATAGTCCTTGAACTTGGTGTAGACGGTCTTGCTGCCGGGCACCCACTCGTCGCGCTTCAGCATGAACGGACCGGAGCCGATCGCTTCGGTGATCTGCTGCATCGGATCGACCGTGGCTTCCTTCTCGCGCATGATGAAGACGGCGCCGATCTGGGCCAGCGTGTCGATGACGAGGCCGAAGGGCTCCTTCAGCTTCCACTCGAAGGTCTTGTCGTCCTTTGCGGTGATCGAATCGGTGAAGCCCAGCAGGATCTTGCCGGCGTTGCGGCGGGCGGCCCAGCGATTGATCGAGGGCAGCACGTCCTTGGTCGTGACCGGCGTGCCGTCGTGGAACTTCAGCCCGTCGCGGAGCGTGAAGACGTAGGTCTTCCGGTCCTCGCTGACCGTCCACTTGTCCACCATCTGGGGTTGCGGCTCCAGGTTGGTGTCCAGGTTGAAGAGCTGGTCATAGATCATGTTGCCGTGGATGGTCGCGATGGTCTGCGTCGTCCACACCGGGTCGAGCGAGCGCACGTCGGCGTGCATGGTGGCCCGCAGGACCTTTTCCTGCGCCATGGCCGGGGTCGACACCCCGGCCATGATCGTCGTGGCGAGCAGGGCCCGCGCGATCGTCCCGTTCATCGTCCTAGATCTCCCATCCAAATTGCTCGAAGCCGATCCCGATCGGAACGCCCGGCCGATCGGCCACCCCGGTGGGTGGTCCGCGCAGCCTTATTGCGTTCCCGGCCGGCAGTAGAACCGCGCGCGCCGTCGACGGCAAGGAAAACGGACAGGATCGCGCGAGATCGAGCAGTCCCGACCGTGCCAAAAACGATGGAGCAGGCAGATATGGCGGGAAAATGCGGGCGCCGCCGGGGTGCGGCGCCGCCCGCTTCTCGATCGTGCGATCGGCCTTTCGGCTACTGCTTCCGCTCGATGTTCCACATGGCCGGAATCGACGACACGTTGATGACGCCGGTGATGCGGTCCTCGCGATAGGCGAACGGCGTCACCCACTGCCCGTAGGGGATGAAGGGCACGGTCTCGTAGGCCCGCTTCGAGATGTCGACCGCGATCGCCTTGCGGGCGGCCGTGTCGGGGGCAAGGCTCCAGGCCCGCCGCAGGTCTTCCATCCGGGCGTCGCAGGGCCAGCCGAACCAGGCTTTCTCGCAGCTCATGCCGAGCGCCACATGGGTGATGGGCGAGGACGAGCCCAGCACCGTGGTGCCGGTCAGGAAGATGTTCCAGCCGCCCTGGGCCGGCGGCTCCTTCTTCGTCCGGCGGGAGACGACCGTGCCCCAGTCCATCGCCTGCACGTCGAGCTTCAGGAAGCCGGTCCGGCGCATGTGCTGGATCAGCACCTGGGTCCCGGGGTTGATGTGGGCGTGGTCGGTGGCGTGCAGGATGGTGATGGGCTCGCCCTTGTAGCCGGCTTCCTTGAAGAGCTGCTCGGCCTTCCGATGGTCTGGGGCGGCCTTGTAGGCCTCCGACCCGGCATCGGTTTCCATCGGCGTCTCGCAGCCGAGATAGGAGTAGCAGAGCTTCTTGAAGCGCGGGTCGGGGGCGATGGTGTCGATGATGTCGGGCATGCGCACGACATGCAGCATCGCCTGGCGCGCCTTCACCTTGTCGAAGGGCGGGTGCAGGTGGTTGAGCTGCAGCACGCCGGTGGTGCCCTTGGCCGGGTGGGCCATCAGCTTGACCCCCGGCGTCGCCTCCAGGATCGACATGAAGTCGGGCTGCGGGTTCTCCAGGAAGTCGATCTCGCCCGAGACCAGGGCCGCCTGGGCGGTCTGCGGGTCGGGCAGCCAGATGAACTCCACCCGGTCGACCTTCACCACCTTGCCGCCGGCATGGCCGGACGGCGGGTCCCGGCGCGGCACATAGTCGGCGAACTTCGTGTAGACCGCCTTGGCGCCCGGGACCCATTCGTCGCGCTTGAAGGTGAACGGGCCGGAGCCGATCGCCTCGGTCACCTGCTGGAAGGGGTCCGTCAGGGCCTCCTTCTCGCGCATCATGACCAGCCCGTTGGCCCGTGCCAGCGTGTCGAGGACGAGGCCGTAGGGCTCCTTCAGCTTCCACTCGAAGGTCCGGTCGTCGACGGCCGACACGGCGTCGGTGAAGGTCATCAGCGTCTTGCCCGCGCTGTTGCGGGTGGCCCAGCGGCGGATCGACGGCAGCACGTCCTTGGTCGTCACCGGCGTGCCGTCGTGAAACTTCAGCCCGTCGCGCAGCGTGAAGCGATAGGTCTTGCGATCCTCGCTGACCGACCAGTCCCCCACCATCTGCGGCTGGGGCTCCAGCTTCTCGTCATAGGCGAACAGGTGGTCGTAGATCATGTTGCCGTGGATGGTGGCGATCGTCTGCGTCGTCCACACGGGATCGAGCGAGCGGACGTCGGCATGCATCGACACGCGCAGGACCTTGGGCTGCTGGGCCTGGGCCGCCGGCATGGTTGCGCCCAGCAGGGCCAGCACGGCCGCGGGTAGCCACCTTCGGGAATGGGGACAATTCATGGTCTCTCCTCTGTCGGGCGCCCAGGCACGGTACAGCGAAGAGCCGAGGCGACGGAGCGGCATGTGCACCCCGCCCGCCGTCGCAAGAAAGGTGCCGGCCGGAACGTCCCGGCCGGCACCCGTAGAGGCCTACTTCTTCTCGATGTTCCACATCGGCGGCACCGACGGGACCGTGATCACGCCGCTGATCTTGTCGGAACGATAGGCGACCGGGTTCACCCACTGGCCGAACGAGATGAACGGCACCTTCTCGTAGGCGGCCTTGCTGATGTCGATGGCGATCTTCTTGCGGGCCGCCACGTCCGGGGCCAGCGCCCAGGTGCCGCGCAGCTTCTCGAAGTCCGCATCGCAGGGCCAGCCGAACCAGCTCTTCTCGCACGCCATCGGCAGCGCAGTGTTGGTCAGCGGGCTGGAAGCGCCCAGGGCCGAGCCGCCGGTGATGAAGATGTTCCAGCCACCCTGGGCCGGCGGCTCCTTCTTGGCGCGGCGAGAGACGACCGTGCCCCAGTCCATCGCCTGCACGTCGAGCTTCAGGAAGCCCGCCTTGCGCATCTGCTGGATGAGGACGAGGTTGGCCGGGTTGATGTAGGCGTGGTCGGTGGCGTGCAGCAGCGTGATCGGCTCACCCTTGTAGCCGGCCTCCTTGAAGAGCTGCTCGGCCTTCTTGTAGTCCTTGGGCGCCTTGTAGGGCTCAGAGCCCGCATCCGTCTCCATCGGCGTGCCGCAGCCGAAGTACGAGAAGCAGGGGCGCTGCAGCTTCTTGTCGGCCGCGATGGTGTCCAGGAAATCCTGGTTGTTGACGATGTGCAGCATCGCCTGCCGCGCCTTCACGTTGTTGAAGGGCGGGTGCAGGTGGTTGAGCTGCAGGATGCCGAGCGTGCCCTGGGCCGGGTGGGTCGCCAGCGTGACGCCGGGGGTGCCTTCCAGGATCGGCAGGAAGTCCGGCTGCGGGTTCTCCAGATAGTCGATCTCGCCCGCGGCCAGGGCTGCCTGGGCGGTCTGCGGATCGGGCATCCACAGCAGCTCGACGCGGTCGACCTTCACCACCTTGCCGCCGGCATGGCCGGATGCCGGCTCCTTGCGCGGGATGTAGTTGGGGTTCTTGATGTAGACGGTCTTGCTGCCCGGCACCCACTCGTCGCGCTTCAGGATGAAGGGACCGGACCCGACCACCTCGGTGATCTGCTGCATCGGGTCGGTCAGGGCCTCCTTCTCGCGCATGATGAAGGGCATCGACGTGTCAGGCTTGCCCAGCAGGTCGACGAGCAGGCTGTAGGGCTCCTTCAGCTTCCACTCGAAGGTCTTGTCGTCGAGACCGTTGATGGCGTCCGTGTACAGCATGAGCTGGCGGCCGCCGCCGTCGCGCGCAGCCCAGCGCTTGACGGACGCGATCACGTCCTTGGGCGTCACGGGGGTGCCGTCGGTGAACTTCAGCCCGTCGCGCAGCGTGAAGACATAGGTCTTCTTGTCCTCGCTGACGGTGAACTTCTCCACCATCTGCGGCTGCGTCTCGAGCTTCTCGTTCGGCGCGAACAGCATGTCGTAGACCATCATGCCGTGGATGCCGGCGATGACCTGCGTCGTCCAGATGGGGTCCAGCGTGCGCACGTCGGCGTGCATGGTGGCGCGCAGAACCTTCTGCTGCGCCAGGGCCGGCGTGGCGGGCAGTGCGGCCGCACCGGCGAGAAGAAGGGCGGCGAGCCAGCGAGCCGGCCGTTCCTGAACAGTTTTCATGATGCCTCCAAGACGAGCGGCCACGCGGGGCGCCGCCTCTGATCCGGAGGGACGGGGGCGTTGGTCGGGCCGCGACGGCCCTCAGTAGAATGCCGCCGCCCCGCCCCGGCAAGCGATTTCCGGGGCGGGGCGGCCGGGCGCTATTTCTTCTCGATATTCCACATCGCCGGGATGGAGGGCGTGGAGATGACGCCGGACAGCTTGTCCGAGCGGTACGCGACCGGGCTCGTCCACTGCGCGAACGAGACGAACGGCACCTGGTCGTAGAGTCGCTTGGACAGGTCGACCGCCAGCTTCTGGCGGGTCTCCAGGTCGGGCGCCAGGCCCCAGGCGCGCCGGGCCGCTTCGAACTCGGCGTTGCAGGGCCAGCCGACATTGGCTTTCTCGCAGCCCATGCCGATCCAGGTGTTGGTGACCGGGTTGGCCGAACTCAGCACCGTCGTGCCGGTGATGAAGATGTTCCAGCCGCCCTGGGCCGGCGTCTCGCGCTTGGCGCGGCGCGATACCACCGTGCCCCAGTCCATCGCCTGCACGTCGAGCTTCAGGAAGCTGGCGCGCCTGAGCTGCTGGATCATCACCAGGTTGGCGGGGTTGATGTACTGGTGGTCGGTGGCGTGCAGGATGGTGATGGGCTCGCCCTTGTAGCCCGCCTCCTTGAAGAGCTGCTCGGCCTTCTTCAGGTCCTTCGCCGCCTTGTAGGGCTCCGAACCGGCATCGGTCTCCATCGGCACGCCGCAGCCGAAATAGGAGTAGCAGAGCTTCTGCAGCTTCTTGTCGGCGGCGATGGTGTTGAGGAAGTCCTGGGGGTTGATGATGTGCAGCATCGCCTGCCGCGCCTTCACGTTGTTGAAGGGCGGGTGCAGGTGGTTGAGCTGGATCAGGCCCATGGTGCCCTGGGCTGGGTTGGTCTCCAGCTTGATGCCGGGGGTCGATTCCAGCATCGGCAGGAAGTCGATCTGCGGGTTCTCCAGATAGTCGATCTCGCCCGCGACCAGGGCCGACTGCGCGGTCTGCGGGTCGGGCATCCAGATGAACTCGACGCGGTCGACCTTCACCACCTTGCCGCCGGCATGGCCCGATGCCGGCTCCTTGCGCGGCACGTAGTCGGCGAACTTGGCGTATATGGTCTTCGAGCCCGGCACCCACTCGTCGCGCTTGAAGACGAACGGGCCGGAGCCCACGACCTCGGTGATCTGCTGGAAGGGGTCGACCATCGCCTCCTTCTCGCGCATCACGAAGGGCAGGTTGGTGCCCTGCTTGGCCAGCGTGTCGAGGACGAGGCCGTAGGGCTCCTTCAGCTTCCACTCGAAGGTCTTGTCGCCGGTGGCCGTGATCGAATCGGTGAAGCCCATGAGCTGCTTGCCGGCACCGTCGCGCGCACCCCAGCGCTTCATCGAGGCGACGGCGTCCTTGGCCATGACCGGCGTGCCGTCATGGAACTTCAGCCCGTCGCGCAGGGTGAAGACATAGGTCTTGCGGTCCTCGCTGACGGTCCATTTCTCGACCATCTGCGGCTGCGGCTGCAGGTTGGCGTCGCTGGAGAACAGCGTGTCGTAGACCATGGCGCCGTGGATGCCGACGATCGTCTGGGTGGTCCAGAACGGGTCGAGCTGGCGCACGTCGGCATGCATGGTGGCGCGCAGCGTCTTGGGCTGCTGGGCCAGGGCCGGCAGGCTGGCGGCGGCCAGCACCGCGGTCGACACACCGGCCACGACCAGGGTCGCAAGGCGCAGCGGCGCCTGCGTCGAACGGATATCCATTGTCCCTCCCGAAAATACGGCAGCGTTGTCGCCGGGCCGTTTCCCAATGGGCGGGAGGCCCCGGCGAACTGCTCTGCCACCAGTAGACGGCCAAGCCCGCACGCCTGCAACCGCTTTCGTTGCGCGTCCGGCGCGGCGCGCGTTGACAGGTCCCATCGACCACATGAACCTGCCGGGGCAGGCCGGATGGGCGTTGGGGGGCGCACGGAATTGGCGACAGATCCGGCCGGGCAGGGAAGCAAGGACAGCGTCGACGACGGCACCGCCGCGGCGCCGCTGCGCATCCTGTCGCACTGGCCGATGGCCGCCGGCAACAAGCTGGGCGTGCGGCCGGGCATCGCGGTCGCGATCGAGATCGCGCCCGGTTTCGTCTGCGATCCCGAGGCCGTGCCGCGCCTGCTGTCGGCCCTGGCGCCGGACCTGGAGGACGAGTTCCGCCTGGCGCGGATCGAGGGACCGGCGGCGCCGCTGCCACGTGCCTTCGCCGGCCTGCTGGTGGCGCTCCTGGCCGAGGGCCGCGACCTTGCCGCACGGGTGGGCCGGCTGCACATGGAGGCGGGGCTGCGCTGGTACGTCCTGGTGGAGGACGGCATCAGCACCCGGGCCGGGAGCGTGATCGGACTGGCGGCCGCCCTGTTCGGCCAAGCGATCGCCGGCGGGACCGCCAGCCCGGATCAGGTCCGGCGGCTGGCGGCCCTGTGCGGCAGCGCCACCGATCGCCTGCTGCATGGCGAGCGCGCCATGCTGGCGGTTGCCATCGAGGCCCGTTGCCCCGGCTGGCGCGGTGGGCGCCATGGCGGCACCATCGGGGCGATGGGCGAAGGCCGCGAGGGCGTACGGCTTCGCCACACCAGTACCATGCGCATGACGAGCCTGGGTGCCGACATGGCCGAGCGCAAGGATCGGACGCAGATCCGCCTGGCCCGGGCCGGCCTGCCGGTGCCGCGCCAGGTCCGCGTGGCCGATGCCGCCGCGGCCTGTGCGGCGGCGTTGGAAATAGGCTATCCGGTCGTGGTCAAGCCGGTGGACGCCAGCAACGCCCGCGGCGTCTCGACGGGCCTGTCGACACCGGAGGCGGTGACGGCGGCCTTCGGCCTTGCGCGCGGCCACTCGTCCAGCATCGTCGTCGAATCGCAGCTTCCGGGCGAAGCATTCCGCCTGCTGGTCATCGGCGGGAAACTGGTCGCAACCGTGCTGAGCGCGCCGGCCCGCCTCGTCGGCGACGGCGTCCGGACCCTGGGCGAACTGGTCGAGGCGGCCAACCGGATTCCCGCCCGCCAGCGGCCGCGACCAATCCAGCGCCGGATCGAGTGGACGGCAGAGATCCTGGACTATCTGGGCCAGCGCGGCATGGGGCCAGAGACGGTCCCGGACGCCGGCGCGATCGTCGCCCTCCACTGGAGCGGGCATGGCGGGCGCGGCGGCTCGGCCATCGCAGTCACCGGTCCGGTCCATCCCGACAACCGCCGCGCCGCCTGCCAGGCGGCCGAGGTGATCGGCGTCGACGTCTGCGGCATCGACATGGTCCTGCCCGATATCGCCCGTTCCTGGCGCGAGACGGGGGGCGGCATCTGCGAGGTCAACCGCGCGCCCGGCATGCGCTATCACATCGTGGCCGATGGCCCGGATACGCCGGTGCTGGGCCGGTATGTCGACTATCTGCTGGCCCGGCCCGGCCAGCCGGATAGGGCCATGCCGCGCACCATTCCGATCCTGGTGTTCGTCGGCGGGGACGAACTGGAACAGCCGGCGCTCGCTTGTGCCCGCCGGCTCGAAAGCGGCGGGCTGGCCGTGGGGATCGCCACGGCCGGCAGCTATGCGGCGGCCGGGCTGCCCCTGGCCGATCCCGGGATCGGGTCGCCGCTGCGCCTGGCGCGCCTGGTCGACGACCCGGCCGTCGCCGCGGTGGTGGCCGTCGTGCCGGCGGCGGCACTGCTGGCGGACGGCCTGGGCCATGGGCGCGTCGACCTGGCGATCTTTGCCGATGCCCGCCCGCCGCCCGCGGTCGCCAGCCTGCTGGGAAGGCTTGGGGCCGCGATCCTCTCGGTGGCGGACCTGGCGGATGGCAGGATCGTCGCCGACCTGCTCGCCCGGCATCCGGCCGGCGAGAGGTACGGCCGTTGACAGCCGGCCGCATGCCCCTCGACCTTACCAGCCTGGAACCGCATGGAGAGGGGCGCGGGGTGCCAACAGGCCGGGAGGACGATGGAGGGAACGCCGGGGCCGGTGCGGCCGGCCCGCTGACCGTCATCGGCCACCTGTCGGTTGCGGCGGGCAACAGCCTCGGCCGCCGCCCGGCCCTGGCCGTCACGATCGAGACCGCCCCCGACGCTGCCTGCGACCATCAAGTGGTCGGCGCCCTTCTGTCGACCCTGGGCAGCGATCTGGAGGATGAGTTCCGGATGGCGCGGGTCACGGGATCGCCGGCCCCGCTGCCACGCGCCTTCGCCGGCATCATGGTGGCGCTGCTGGCCCAGGGCAGCGATCTCGCCGCCCGGGTGCACGCCCTGCCGCCCGCGGGGCGCCCGCGCTGGCTGGTCCTGATCGAGAACGGCGTGGCGCTGCGGGCCGAGGCGGTGCTGGGCCTGGCGGTGGAACTGCTGCGTTGCGCGATCGCCGGGCAGGTGGCGGACCAGCCCGTCGAGCGGTGGCTGGAGGCCCACTGCGGCACGGCCTCCGACCGCTTCGGGCGTCTGGAACGGGCGGCCACGGTCCGCGCGGTCGAGGCGCGCGGCCATGTCTGGCGGGGCGGGCCGCGCGGGCCGGTCGGCGTGATCGGCGAAGGGCGCCGGGCCGTCCGCCTGCGCCATACCGTCACCATGCGCACAATGTATCCGGGCGCGATATTGGGGGAGCGCAAGGACCGGACCGTGCAGCGGCTGGCGCGCGCCGGCCTGCCGGTCGCGCGACAGGTTCGCGTGGCCGATGCCGCCGCGGCCCGGGCGGCGGCGGCCGAGATCGGTTTCCCGGTCGTGGTGAAGCCACTCGACCGGAGCAATGCCCGCGGCGTCACCATCGGCCTGACGACGCCGGAGGACGTGAGCGCGGCGTATGCCGCGGCTAGTGCGTACTCGCCCGATATCGCGGTGGAGGCGCAGTTGCCGGGCCTTGCCTATCGCCTCCTGACGATCGACGGTCGGTTCGTGGCGGCGGTCGTCAGCACGCCGGGACGCCTCGTCGGCGACGGGCGGCGCTCGCTGCGCGAACTGGTGGACGAGGCCAATCGCATACCCCGGCGCCAGCGGCCGCGGCCGATCCAGCGCCCGATCGCCTGGACGCCGGAGATCATCGAGCACCTCGCCCGGCACGGCCTGGAGCCGGACGGGGTGCCGGCCGCCGGATCGGTCGTGTCGCTGCACTGGAGCGAGCAGGGGCGTCATGGCGGCTCCATCCTGGGGGTCGATGGCCCTATCCACCCCGACAACCGCATGGCCGCCTGCCAGGCGGCCGACCTGGTCGGCATCGACGTCTGCGGCATCGACATGGTCCTGCCCGACATCGCCCGTTCCTGGCGCGAGACGGGGGGCGGCATCTGCGAGGTCAATCGTTCGCCGGGCCTGCGCTATCACATGGTGGCCGATGGCGCCGAAACGCCCGTGCTGGGCCGCTACCTCGACCATCTGCTCGATTGTCCGTGCCCGTGCCCGTTCGGCCCGTCCGGCGCGGATGGCCCGGGCGGGCCCCGCACCATCCCGATCCTGGTCTTCGTCGGCGGCGGCGAAATGGAAGCGCCGGCGCTGGCCGCCGCCGCCCGGCTGGAGCGGCACGGCCTGGCCCCGGGCCTGGCGACGGCCAGCCGCTACATGGCGGCGGGGCTGCCGCTGGTCGATCCAGGACGCAACCAGGCGGGCCGGGTGCGCCGGCTGGTCGACGACCCCGCGATCGGTGCCGTGGTGGTGGTGGTCGAGCCGGCCGCCCTGCTGGCGCAGGGGTTCGGTCACGAGCGGGCCGATCTGGCGATCCTCGCTGACCGGCCGGGGGCGCTGGCCGAGCGGGCGGCGGCCGTGCTGGCCGGCATCGGGGCCGCGCGGGCTTCGCTCGCCATGGCGGCGGACGGTATCGTGATCGACCGGATTGCCGTGGCGCATCAGGGTGGGAACCATGGCGACGTCAGGTGGACCGATGGTGGGTACTGAGGCCGCCGGCCGCCATGCCGGCTGGGACAGGGTGCCGGCGATGCAGGCGATCCTGCGCCAGGCGGCCTTGCGCGGGCTGTCGCCGCGGGACGGCGGCGACGGCCTCTGGCATGTCGGCGAGGGGCGGCACCTTTGCCGCTTCGACCACCAGTTCAGCGACCGCACGCCGTTCCTGGCGGCCCAGCTCTGCCACAGCCGGTGGCTGACCCATGAAGCCCTGACCCAGGCGGGGCTGCCCGTGCCGCAGAGCGCGGCCGCCGCCTCCGTGGCGGACGCGGTCGCCCGGGCGGCCGTCGTCGACGGGCCCGTCGTCCTGCGGCCGATCCGCTCGGGCGCCTTGTCGCGGCCATCGGGTGCCGCCGATGGCGCGGCTGCCGTTGCTGCCGCCTATGCCGCCCTGCCACCCGGCGGGGTCCTGGTGTCCGCCGCCGTTCGCGGCCAGGCGTACCGCTTCATCGTCCTCGACGGCGTCGCGGTCCAGGGGCCGCCCGCGGCCCATCCCCTCAACGTCCGCCTGGTCGAGCGCGCGGCGGCGGTCTGCCAGATCGAGCTGGCGGTCGTCGAGCTGACCATCGCCGATGTCCGACAGCCCTTCCCGGCGGCGGGCGGAATGCTGACCGCGCTCGATCCCGGGCTGCTGCCCGCGGCCCTGGCGGCCCATGGCGACGGGGCGGCGCTGGCCGCCCGGTATCTCGACCATCTCTATCCGCCGCCGGCGAACGGGCGCATCCCGATCCTTGCCGTCATCGGCGGCAATGGCGACGCCGTGGCGGCCATCCTTGGCACCGCGCTCGCGGCGGTCGGCAGGTCGGTCGGCATCGCGACGCGGCACGGCCTGTCGGTCGGCGGGCTCACCCTCTTCCTCGACGACCGGCGGGGTTCCGATGCCCTGGCCCTGCTGGTCGACCACCAGTCGGTCGATGCCGCCGTGGTCGAGATTGAGGCGGCAGGCCTGCCCCGGCGCGGCCTTGGCCATCCGGCCGTCGACCTGGTCCTGTTCGGCGACGGGCCTGTCGATGCGGACACGGTCGCCTGGCTGGCCGACCGCACGCGCCTGGGCTTCATCGCCCCGGCCGGCCGCCTGCCGGACGGCCGTATGCTGGACGGGGCGTCCAAGGCCGGCCTGGTGCACTTTCCCGCCGCCGACCGCCGGCCGGACAGCCTGGCGGCGGCGGCGATCGCCGCCCTTGCCGTGACGCACCGGTAGAACCGCACCCGGCGCCTCGCGGCGTTGACTTGGCGCCGACCCGGCCGCTAACTGCCGCCATCCGTTTCGACCCCATCCAGAACCCATCAGGGAGACGACAGGAATGACGCGCGCCAACGCCCGCACCGGCGGGCAGCTGCTGGTCGACACGCTCAAGGTGAACGGCGTCGACACGGTGTTCCAGGTGGCGGGCGAGAGCTTCCTCGCCGTGCTCGATGCGCTCTACGACGCGCGCGACGACATTCGCTGCATCACCTGCCGGCAGGAGGGCGGGGCCGCCTTCATGGCCGAGGCCTATGGCAAGCTGACCGGCAAGCCCGGCGTGCTGCTGGTGACGCGCGGGCCGGGCGCCTGCAACGCCTCGATCGGCGTCCATACCGCGCACCAGGATTCGACGCCGATGGTCGTCCTGATCGGCCAGGTGGCGCGCGACCAGGCCGAGCGCGAGGCCTTCCAGGAGGTCGATTTCCGCCGCATGTACGGCCAGCTCGCCAAGTGGGTGGGCCAGATCGAGAGCGCCGACCGGGTGCCGGAATATGTCAGCCGGGCCTTCCACATCGCCACCTCCGGCCGCCCCGGCCCCGTCGTGCTGGCCCTGCCCGAGGACATGCTGCGCGACCTGTCCGAGGCGACCGTGCCCGGCCCCCATCGTCCGGCCAAGGCCCATCCCGGCCCCGACGACATGGCCCGCCTGCGCGCGATGCTGGCTGCCGCCAAGCGGCCGCTGCTGCTGGTGGGCGGCGGCGACTGGACGGACCGCTCGGGTGCCGCCATCCAGGCCTGGGCCGAGGCGAACGGCGTGCCGACGGCCTGCTCGTTCCGCCGCTTCGACGTGGTCGACAACCAGAGCCCGATCTATGTCGGCGACCTCGGCACGGGTGCAGCCAAGGACCTGACGAAGCTGACCAAGGACGCCGACCTGCTGATCGCGGTGGGCGCGCGCCTGGGCGAGATCACGACCCAGGGCTACGACCTGCTGGATTCGCCGGAGCCGCGCCAGACGCTGATCCACGTCCATCCCTCGGCCGAGGAACTGGGCCGCGTGTTCCGCCCGACCTTGGGCATCCAGTCCGGCGTCGAGGGATTCGCCGCCGCCGTCTCGGCGCTGCCCCCGGTCGATGGCAGCGCCTGGGCCGGCTGGCTGAAGGGTGCGCGCGCGGCCTATGAGGGGCAGCTTACGCCCGGCGCCTATGGCGGGCCGATGCATGTCGGCGAGGCGATGGTGGCGCTGCGGGCGATGCTGCCGCGGGACGCGATCATCGCGACGGACGCCGGCAACGCCAGCGGTTGGCCGCAGCGCTTCCTGCAATTCGGCCGGCCCGGCCGTTTCCTCGGCCCGACCTCGGGTGCCATGGGTTATGCGGTGCCGGCCGCCGTCGCGGCCGCCATCACCCATCCCGGCCGCCGGGTGGTGGGCTTTGCCGGCGACGGCGCCTTCATGATGTCGGGGCAGGAGATCGCGACCGCCATCCAGTATGGCGCCACGCCGATCATCGTCATCCTCAACAACAACATGTACGGCACGATCCGCATGCACCAGGAGCGCGATTTCCCCGCCCGCGTGCACGGCACCCAGTTGACCAACCCCGACTTCGCGGCACTGGCCCGGGCCTATGGCGCCCATGGCGAGACGGTGGAGCGCACGGCCGACTTCGCGCCGGCGTTCCAGCGGGCCTGCGATTCCGGCAAGCTGGCGGTGATCGAGGTGAAGACCGATCCCGACCTGATCACCACCCGCACGACGCTGACGGCGCTCCGCGAGGGGGCGCTGGCAAAGCAGTAGGGGCGGCCGGTCCGCCGCCCTCGACGGGCTGCCTGCCAGCATGACATGGTGGCCGGGCAGTCGAGGACGGCGGACATGCCCGTGGCCAAGACCCCACCTCTGGCAGGAATGACGCTGCTCCGCGGCTGGCGCGCGCCCTTGCGCGTGCAGATCGGCGCGCTGTTCCTGACGCTGCTGGCGGCCGTCTCGCTCGCGCTGGGCGTCGTCGCCAGCCGGCAGTCGCGCGCCTTGGTCGACGAGGCGACCATGGCGTCCTTCGCCGGCGCGGCCGACCTGGCCCTGCAGGAACTGCGGCGGCTGGAGGGGACGGCGCGCAATGCGGCCGAGGCGCTGGCGGCCGACCCAATCGCCCAAGCCGCCACGGCCGAAGAAAGCCGCGTGGGGCTGCACGCACCCATGGGGGACAGCCGTGCCGACCTGCATTCACTGGCGGCGATCCTGCGCGCCGGCAGCGACATCTCGGCCGCTTATGTCGGCTGGCCGAACGGCGATTTCGTCCTGCTGCGCCCGGTCGGGCCGCTGGCCGGGCGCCAGCCGGACGTCCTGGCCCGCCTGCTCAGCCTGCCGGCCGGCGCCATCTGGCTGGCGCAATGGTCGAGCGAGGGCGGCCAGCGGTTCGACTATCTCGATGGCGATCTCGGCCTGATCGAGACCCGGCGCCGGCCGGAGTTCCACTTCGACCCGCGCCTGCGTCCCTGGTTCGTCGATGCATCGGCCGCCGACGGCACCATCGTCACCCATCCTTACCGCTTCTTCACCACCGGCTCGCCCGGGATCAGTGCTGCCAAGCGCAGCACCTCGGGCGCGGTGGCCGGGGTCGACCTGTCGCTGTGGGACCTTTCCCTCCGCCTGCCGGCCGGACGCCCGGTGCCGTCGACCCAGGCCGTGGTGGTCGACCGCGCGGGCGTGGTGCTGGCGGACGCCGACGCGGAGCGGCTACGGCGCATCGTCGTGTCGCGGCCGGGCAACGGCCCGGTCGACCACAGCAAGCTGCCGATGGCGTCCGAACTGAACTCGCCGGTGGTGACCGCCCTGGCCGAGCGCTGGCGGGCCGATCCGCAGTCTTTCTCGGGCCTGGTGGAAGTCGGCGGCCGAGAATGGCGGGCGGCGCTCGCCCCCCTGGATACCCATGGGCTGGCCCTGGCCATCGCGGCTGCGACCGACGAACTGGGCGCCGGGCCCAACGCCATCCGCGACCGGCTGCTGCTGGTCTGCGCGCTGGCCCTGGCACTGGCCGTGCCGATCGTCTGGCTGGCGGCGCGCCTGGTGGCCCGCCCGGTCGAGGCCTTTGCCCGCGAGGCCGAGGCGGTGGCGCGGCTGGACTTCTCGGCCCGGCCGCCGCTGGCGACGCCGGTGGCCGAACTGGCGCGGCTCGACGAATCGGTGGCGTCGATGCGCGGTGCGCTCCGCAGCTTCGACGCGGTGTCGCGCGGCTTTGCCGAAGAGCAGGACAGCCACGGCGTTCTGGCCTCGACATTGGACGCGCTGATGACGGCGGGCGAGGCCACGCGCGGTGTCGCCTGGGTCGGCGACGGGCGGGACGGCCCGCCGGACGTGGTGGTGGTCCGCGGCGACTGGCCGGCGCTGCCACAGGCAGGCGCGGTGTCCGCCGTGCCCGAACTGGTCCGCCGCATCGCCGCCGCCGATGGCCCGTTCGCCGCGGTCGCGGCGGCGGACGACCCCGCCCTGGGCGAACTTGCAGGCGGCAGCGGCCGCCTGGCGCTGCTGTGCGTGCCGCTGCGGGCCGGCGGCGAGCGGGTGATCGGCGTGCTGGCCGTGGCAAGGCCGGCGGATGACGGCCGCGATTTCTCGGCGTCGGTGCTGTCGCTGTCGCAGGCGATCGCGCGGCCCGTGGCGTTGGCGGTCGACCGCTGCCGCCTGATCGCCAGCCAGCGTGCGGCACTGGAGCAGCTTCGCCTGCTGGAGACGGCCGTCTCGCGCCTGAACGACCTTATCCTGATTACCGAGGCCGAGCCGATCGAGGCGCCGGACGGGCCGCGCATCGTTTATGTCAACGCCGCATTCGAGCGCCGCACCGGCTTCACCCGGGCGGAGGCGATCGGCGCCACGCCGCGCATCCTGCAGGGGCCGAAGACCGACCGCGCGGAGCTCGCCCGGATCCACGAGGCGATGCGCCACTGGCAGCCGGTGCGCAGCGAGTTGGTGAACTACACCAAGGACGGCCGCGAGATGTGGCTGGAGCTGGACATCGTGCCTATTGCCGATGCCACCGGCTGGTTCACCAACTGGGTCGCGGTCGAGCGCGACGTGACCGAGCGCAAGAAGGTGGAGGCCGCGGCGCGCGTCAGCCAGGAGCGCTTCCAGCTCGTCGCCCAGGCGACCAGCGACGTCATCTGGGACTGGGAGATGGCGTCGGACGCGATCTGGTGGAACGACGGACTGCTGACGATCTTCGGGCATGATCCGGCGAAAGTGCAGCCCTGCTCGGAATCCTGGACGAGCCGCATCCATCCCGACGACCGCGACCGCGTGGTCGGGGGCATCCACGCCATCATCGACGGCGATGGGCGAAGCTGGATGGACGAGTACCGCTTCGTCCGTGGCGACGGCAGCTTCGCCATGGTCATCGACCGCGGCTTCGTCATCCGTGACGCGACGGGCGCGGCGTTGCGCATGCTGGGCAGCATGACCGACGTGACCGAGCGCCGGGAGCTGGACGAGCGCCTGCGCCAGTCGCAGAAGCTGGAGGCGGTGGGTCAGCTCACGGGTGGCGTCGCCCATGATTTCAACAACCTGCTGACCGTCATCATCGGCAATGCCGAGGTGCTGGTGGAAGGACTTGCCGACGATCCCGCCCTGCTGCCCCTGGCCGAGATGACGGCGACGGCCGGCGAGCGCGCGGCCGAGCTGACCGGGCGCCTGCTCGCCTTTGCCCGCCGCCAGGCGCTGGAGCCGCGGATCGTCGACCTCGCGGCCCTGCTGCCGGGCATGGAAGCGCTGCTGCGCCGCACGCTTTCGGGCAACATCGATTTCTCCATCGCCGTGGCCGAGGGGCTGTGGCCGGCGATGGTCGACCCGGGCCAGCTCGAGGTGGCGATCCTCAACCTGGCGCTCAATGCCCGCGATGCCATGCCCGACGGCGGACGCCTGACCATCGCGGCCGAGAACGTCGTGCTCGACCCCGACTATGCCCGCGCCCACCAGGAGGTGACCCCCGGCAGCTACGTCATGCTGTTCGTGGCCGATACCGGCACCGGCATGCCGCCTGACGTGGCCGACCGCGCGTTCGATCCCTTCTTCACCACCAAGGAAGTGGGCAAGGGCTCCGGCCTCGGCCTCAGCATGGTCTATGGCTTCGTCAAGCAGTCGCGCGGCCATGCCATCATCGAGACCGGGGTCGGGGTCGGCACGACGGTGCGGCTCTACCTGCCGCGCGCCAATGCCGCCCGGCCGGCGGCCCCGGTCGCGGCGCCGACGCGCCCACCGACGGGCGCGGCCGAACATATCCTGCTGGTCGAGGACCACCAGTTGGTGCGCGAGAACGCGCTCGGCCAACTGCTCGCGCTGGGCTATCGCGTGACCGCGGTCGCCACCGGGCCGGAGGGCCTGGCGGTGGTCGAGGGGCCGGCCGACATCGATCTGCTCTTTACCGACGTCATCATGCCGGGCGGCATGAACGGCCGCCAGTTGGCCGACGCCGCGCGCCGCCTGCGCCCCGGGCTGCCGGTGCTGCTGACGTCCGGCTACGCCGACCAGGGCGTGATCGAAGGCGGGCCGGAGGATGCCGGCTACCCGCTGCTGAGCAAGCCCTATCGCCGCGACGGCCTGGCGGCCAAGGTGCGGGCCGTCCTGGATGGACGATAGGCCGAGAATCTTCTGAACCATCCGGCGGCTTCGCGCGACCGAGGGGGACAACGGTTTTCAACCGCCCCCATCGGAAGCCCGGACCATGAACCGCCCCCTCCAGACCGCCCTTCGCGCCGCCGCCTTCCTCGTCGCCATCGCCTCCGGGATCGGCGCCTTCGCCGCCACCGAGACGCGCGGCCAGGCCGCCGTCGCCGAGGAAGCCGGCCTGATGGCGCATTTCGCCGACGACGTCCGCACGCTGAACCCGGTCGGCCAGGCGCCGCGCGCCGACCTGTCCTTCTGCCGCGGCTCGGTCGTGGCCGTGTCCTACCGCGTTGCCGCCACGCCCGACCAGGTGCGCCGGCTGCACGAGGCGGCGATGCGCAAGTACGGCGCGCCGATCGCCGCCCCGATCGCCATCAGCCATGGCGCGGTCGCCCCCCTGGTCTATCGCATGGGCGATGTCTCGCTCACCGTCGAGAGCACCATCGACGAGGTCATGACCCACCACCGGCGCCGCAGCGCCTGCACCCTTCGGGCGAGCTGATACGGACCCGATCAGCCCGTCCGGGGCTGGGCCCGTTCGCCGCGCGGCGAGCGGGCCCGAGCCATTTCCGCGCCCGCCTCAGCCGAGCGCGATCGCGTGCCGCGCCAGGAAGTCGCGAAAGCCCGCCCGCTCCGGCACCGATAGCTGGCGGGCCACGTTCTCCGACCAGGGGCAATAGTCGACGATGCCGTAGCGTTCGCCATGGCGCTGCGAGGCCGGTGCCACCGGGGCGCGGGCATGGCGCCGGCGGTCATAGGCCTCGATCAGCTCGGGCAGTGCCGCGTCGTCGTAGCGGTCGACATGGACGACGGCCGCCGGCGGCAGCCGCATCGACACCCGGCCCTCGGCGGCCGGCCAGCCCAGGCAGAAGCCGGCGATCGGGAAGACGCCATCCGGCAGCTCCAGCAGGGCCGCCAGGTCGTCGATGCGGTTGCGCACCATGCTGATGCAGCAGCAGCCCAGCCCCGCCGCCTCCGATGCCAGCAGGAACGTCTCCATCGCCAGCCCGGCGTCGACCGCCGCATTCATGAAGCTGTCGGCATTGTCGTTGGCATTGGGCCGGCCGCGCAGCTCGCCCATCCGCCGCCCGCGCCGCATGTCGCCCAGGAAGACCAGGAACACAGGGGCCTCGGCCACCCAGGGCTGCGCCGGCAGCCAGGAGGCGATCGCCGCCCGGCGGGCCGGGTCCTTCACCACCAGGATCGAATACTGCTGCAGGTCGGACTTGGCCGGCGCCGACTGCGCGCAGGCCAGCAGCAATGCCAGCAGGCCGTCCGGGATGGGGTCGGGCTTCAGGCGGCGGATGGTGCGGCGGCCGAGGATGCGCGCCAGGGCCGGCGGCACCGCTTCCGGCACGCCATCCGGCGGGGCCAGGCCGAAGCGGGCATCCCAGAGCTGGGCGGTGGTCGGGGCAGGCGGCGGGTCGTCGGCCATGGCGTTCCTCCGGTCTTCGTTGCCCGCACTATGCCGCTCTTGACGGACGCGACGTTGTGAGAAAATATCCCGAATATGAGAATGCCGGTGGCCGACGATCGCAACCTGGATGACCGGCTGGCCGCGCGCCTGGCCGCGCTGCGCCAGGACCATGGCTGGTCGCTGGACGACCTTGCCCGTGAGAGTGGGATCAGCCGGGCCACCCTGTCGCGCCTGGAGCGGGGCGAGACGAGCCCGACGGCGGCCCTGCTGGGTCGCCTTTGCACCGCCTACGGCCGCACCATGTCGCGCCTGCTGGCGGAGGTCGAGACGCGGCCGGCAGACCGGCTGGCCGCCGCCGACCAGCCGGTCTGGACCGACCCGGAGACCGGCTTCCGCCGTCGCGGCCTGTCGCCGCCCGCCGCCGGTTTCCAGGCCGAGATGATCCTGGGCGAACTGCCGGCGGGTGCTGCCATCGGTTACGACGCGCCGCCTGTGGCCGGGCTCGAACATCACCTGTGGATGCTGGAAGGCGCGCTGGAACTGGCCGTGGAGGGACGGGCGCACCGGCTGGATGCGGGCGACAGCCTGCGCTACCGGCTGTTCGGCGCCACGCGCTTCGCCTGTCCCGGGCCGGCGGCGGCGCGCTATGTGCTGGCGATCTGCCGGCCATGACGGCGGGCCTTGCAATCTTGCAGCCCGCCCCGGCGGACCTGCCGGCGCTGCTGCCCGACCTGGCGGCGATCCTGCTTGCCGCGGTCGAGGACGGGGCCAGCGTCGGCTTCGTGCTGCCGTTCGCCCAGTCGGAGGCGCTGGCGTTCTGGCAGGGCATGGCGCCGGCGATCGCGGCGGGCGACCGCCTGCTCCTCGTCGCCCATCTCGACGGGCGGCCGGTCGGCACCGTGCAGCTCGTGCTGGCGATGCCGCCCAACGGCCGCCACCGGGCGGAGATCGCCAAGCTGCTGGTCCACCCGGCCGCGCGCCGCCGCGGCATCGCGCGCGCCCTGATGCTGGCGGCCGAGGCCGAGGCCCGCCGCCACTGCCGCACGCTGCTGGTGCTCGACACCCGAACGGGCGACGGGGCCGAGGCGCTCTATGCCGGCCTCGGCTACGCGCTCGCCGGCAGCGTGCCGGACTACGCCCAGGCGACGGACGGGCGCTTGGCGGCCACCAGCTTCATGTACAAGGTGTTGGTGGAATAGGGGGCAGGCCGGGCTTGCCGGCCGTCGATGTTCCGGATACGTTTCTGTTGCGAACCAGTCGCAACGAGAGGTCTCCCATGGCGGACAGCGGCACCATTCCCACCTGGCACAAGGACACGATCCGCGAGAACGCGATGGGGCCGGCCCACTCGCCGGTTTGGCGCCACCTCATCGGCCTGGTGCCGGAGCGCGACCTGACGGCCCATGCCGTGCTCGATTTCGGCTGCAACCAGGGCGGCTTCCTGCGGATGCTGCACGCCATGCGCCCGTTCCGCTTCGGCCTCGGGGTCGACATCGCGGCGGACTCGGTCGCCCGGGCCGAGGCGCTGAAGGGCGACCTGCCGCTCGAATACGCGCTGACCTCGGCCTTGCCGGACTATCCTGGCCGCTTCGACACCGCCTTCAGCCACGAGGTCATCTATCTCGTGCCGGACATTGCCGGGCATGCCCGGGCACTCCACGCGGCGCTGCGGCCGGGCGGCGTCTACTATGCCGTGACCGGCTGCCACACCGGCAGCCGCCTGTGGCCGAAATGGCGGGACGTCATCGGCGGCATGACCAACGTCCAGGTCCAGGACCGCGCGGTCGACGACTATGCCGAGGCCTTCCGCGCCGCCGGCTTCGATGTCGGCTACCGCCGCTTCGGGTTCGAGGGGTTCGTGCCGTTCGCCGGTCCCAGCCCGTACTACGACACCGCCGACGACCGGCTCTACTACCTGGCGGAGGCCAAGACGGTGTTCCGGCTGGTCCGCCGCGGGCACTGACGCTATATCCAGCCGGGCATATCCATTCCTCTTCCCCACCCGACCCGAGCCCGAAAGGCCATGGAACCCATGCAGAACATCCAGCTCTTCATCGACGGCGTCTGGCGCGACGGTACCGGCGGCGGCGAGGATATCGTCAACCCCGCCACCGGTGCGGCCATCGGCTCGGTCACCCACGCCTCGCCGGCCGACCTCGACGAGGCGCTGCATGCGGCCAAGCGCGGCTTCGAGGTGTGGCGCCACACGTCGGCCTACGATCGCTCCGCCATCCTGCGCAAGGCGGCCCAGCTGCTGCGCGAGCGGGCCGACCAGATCGCCCGCGGCATGACGACCGAGCAGGGCAAGGTCCTGGCCGAATCCAAGATCGAGGTCATGGTCTCGGCCGACATCATGGACTGGTATGCCGAGGAAGGCCGGCGCGCCTATGGCCGCATCATCCCCGGCCGCGCGCCCGGTTCCCGCCAGATGGTGCTGCGTGAGCCGGTCGGCGTCGCCGCCGCCTTCACGCCCTGGAACTTCCCGGCGCTGACGCCGATGCGCAAGATCGCGGGCGCGCTGGCGGCCGGTTGCTCGCTCGTCATCAAGCCGTCGGAAGAGACGCCGGCCACCTGCGTCGAGATCGCCCGCGCGCTGGCCGAGGCCGGCCTGCCCAAGGGCGTGCTGAACCTCGTCTTCGGCGTGCCGGCCAAGGTGTCCGAGCAGGTGATCGGCTCGCCCATCGTACGCAAGATCTCGTTCACCGGCTCGACCGCCGTGGGCAAGCTGCTGATGGCCCAGGCCGCGCGCGGCGCCAAGCGCTCTACGATGGAGCTGGGCGGCCATTCGCCGGTCATCGTGTTCGACGACGTCGACGCGGTGAAGGTCGCGACGATGGCGGCCGGCGGCAAGTACCGCAATGCCGGCCAGGTCTGCGTCTCGCCCACCCGCTTCTTCGTGCATGAGAGCAAGTACAAGTCCTTCGTCGAGACCTTCGCGGCGGTGGCCAAAGGCCTGAAGCTGGGCGACGGCCTGGCGGCCGACACCAAGATGGGCCCGCTTGCCAATGCGCGCCGCGTCGAGGCCATCGAGGGCTTCGTGCGCGACGCCGTCGATCGTGGCGCCAAGCTCGAGACGGGCGGCCAGCGCCAGGGCAATACCGGCTTCTTCTTCGAGCCGACCGTGCTGTCCGACGTGCCCGAGGACGCCCGCATCATGAACGAGGAGCCGTTCGGCCCGGTCGCCCCGATCGTGTCGTTCAAGTCCTTCGACGAGGTGATCGAGCGCGCCAACCGGCTGGACTACGGTCTGGCCGCCTATGCCTTCACGGCGTCCGAGAAGACCGCGACGGCGGTGGCCGACGCGCTGGAGAGCGGCATGGTCGGCGTCAACAGCCTGGCCGTCTCGACGCCCGAGACGCCGTTCGGCGGCGTCAAGGATTCGGGCCATGGCTCCGAAGGCGGCAGCGAAGGACTGGACGCCTATCTCAACACCAAGTTCGTGGCCCAGTTCGCCCCGCTCTGAGACTATTCTGATAAGACGCGACCGCCGCCGCCGGGGATCTTCTCGGCGGCGGCTTCCGCTTTCTCCCGCGGCCTGCTACGCAGCAGTCCGTGGCCAACTATCTTGAAGGCATTCTCGACCATGCCGCGCGGCGGCCCCGGGCGCCGGCGCTGATCCTGCCGGATCGCACCATCGACTTCGCGGGCCTCGCCCGGTCGATGGCGGGGGTATCGATCGGGCTGGCCGCCCACGGCCTCCCGCCCGGCGCCGTGGTCGCCATCGCCACCCGCTCACCGGCCGCCACCTTCCGCGCGATCCTCGGCACGATCCTGGGCGGCCATGTCGCCATGCCGCTCGATCTCAAGGCCGGCCCGGCCGCGCTGTTCGAGATCGCGGCGCGGACGGGCGCCAGTGCCGCGCTGGTGGAGGGGCAGGGCGGCACTCTGGCCGGCCGGCCGGCGATCGACCTCGACAGCCTGCCCGCGTCCGGCGATGCCGAGGCCTGCCGCCATCCGGGCGGCGCGCATCTGGCGCAGGTCACGATCACATCGGGCACCACCGGCCCGTCCAAGGCCGCACCCGCCACCCATGCCCAGATGCTGGAGCGCACGCGATCGCTGGAAGGCCTGCTGGCCCTTGGCCCCGACGATCGCTTCCTGCCCGTCATCGACCTGTCCTTCGGCCTGAGCCGGCATGCCGCCATCCGCATGCTGGATGTCGGGGGCGCGGTCGTCCTGCATCCTCTGCCGGGTTCGGCGGCGGACCTGATGGCGCTGCTGCGCGACCAGCGGGTGACCTACATGGCGATCACGCCCGGCCATGCGCATGTGATGCTGGAGGCTGTGGAGGCTCTAGGGCCGGGCGACGGGCCGGCCTTGCCCGGCGTGCGCGTGCTGTCCATCAGCGGCGCCCATGTTCCGGCGGACATGCGGGCCGAGATCCGCCGTCGCCTGACGCCGGGCCTGCATGTGAGCTATGGCAGCAACGAGACCGGCCACGTCGCCCATGCCGGCCCCGCGGAACTGGACCGGGCGCCCGACACCGTCGGCCGTCCCCTGCCGGGAATCGCGGTCGAGGTCGTCGACGACCGCGGTCGCCCGCTGCCCGCCGGGACGATCGGGGAGATCCGCGTCCGCAGCCGGCAGATCTCCCAGGCCTATCTGGGCGATGCCGCGGCGACCGCGCGCGGCTTCCGGGCGGATGGCTTCCACATGGGCGACACCGGGCACTTCGATGCGGGCGGACACCTGTTCCTGACTGGACGGGTCGACGACCGCATCAATGTCGGCGGCCAGAAGGTCTATCCGTTCGAGGTGGAGGCGGTCCTGCGGTCGCATCCCGCGGTGGCCGATGCCGTGGTCTTCGGCATGCCGGCGCCGCGGTACAGCGAGATCGTCGTGGCCGTCGTCGTGCTGCGGGGGGACGTGGCGGTGGCGGACCTGCACGCCTACTGCCGCGGCCGGCTGCCGCGCGCCAAGGTGCCGCGCCGGATATTCAAGTTCGCCGAACTGCCGCGCAACGAGACCGGGAAGGTGATGGTGCGGGCCCTGCGCGACCGCCTTGCCCTGCCCGGGGGATGAGGGAGGGCTGGGGTCGTGCCTGACGAGAAGCGGTCCTTGGAAAATCTGGTCGATCCGATCCTGGCGCTGGCGGCGGCCGGCCCCGACCGCCCGGCGATCGAGACGGAAGTCGAGACCTTGTCCTATGCCGGGCTGGTGGATCGGATGGCGGCATTCGCCGCCGGCCTGGCCGCGGCGGGGCTGGTGCCGGGCGACGTCGTGGCGCTGGCGATCCGCGAGCCGGCAGCGATGCTGGTCGCCCTCAGCGGGGCGATGCTGGGGGGCTTCGCGCCGATCCAGCTCGATCCCGACAGCCCGGCCGGGGAAGCCAACCGCCTGTTCGACCTGGCCCAGGCCGGCCTGCTGGTGGGCGACTGGCCGGGCGGGGACCGGGCCCGGCCGGCCACCCCGTTCGCCCAGGTGCTGGCGGCGGGTGCGGGGGCCGTCGCGGCCGACATGCGCCAGCCGGGCGGCGAGCGGCCGGCCCAGATCAACCTGTCGTCCGGCACCACCGGCCTGCGCAAGGCGGTGCCGATCGCCCATGCCCAGCAGCTCGGCCGCTCGCGCGGCGTCATCGGTGCCCTGGGGCAGGGGCCGGGTGACCGCCACCTGCCGCTGTTGCAGCTCCACTTCGCCTTCGGCCGCCAGGCGGCGATGCGCGTCCTGCTGTCGGGCGGCACGGTGGTGGCGCTGCGGCTGCCGACCGACATCGCGGGCTTCGTGCGGTTGGTCGAGCGGCACGCGATCACCCACCTGGAGGCGACGCCCGGCCACCTGCGCTACCTGCTGGACGGGATCGCGCCGGACGGGCCGCTGCTGCTGCCCGGCATACGCTGCCTGGCGGTGTCGACCGCGATGCTGCGCGTGGGCGAACGCAAGACGGTGCGCCGCCGCCTGACCCCTAACCTCTACATCACCTATGGCAGCAACGAGATGGGGGTCAGCGCCTGTGCCCGGCCCGAAGACCTCGACCGGGCCCTGGCGACGATCGGGCGGGCGATGCCGGGATGCGAGATCGCCATCTTCGACGAGACCGGCCTGGAGGTGCCGGCGGGGGCCGTCGGCGAAATCCGCGTGCGTACCGCCAATGCCGCCACCCGCTACCTCGGCGACGCGGCCGCCAGCGACCGCAGCTTCCGCGAGGGCTGGTTCCGGACGGGCGATGCCGGCCGCTTCGATGGCGACGGCCTGCTGTTCCTGACCGGGCGCCTCGACGACCGGATCAACTTCGGCGGCGTGAAGATCTATCCCGTCGAGATCGAGGACGTGCTGCGCGAGCATGCCGGCGTGGCCGACGTGGCGGTCGTGGCCCTCCCCTCGGTGCGCTCCCAGCAGATGCCGGCGGCAGCGATCATCGGCCGCGGCGCGGTCGACGTGGCGGCCCTGAAGGATCATTGCCGGGCCCGCCTGGGCCCCCGGCGCAGCCCGCAGCATATCGTCCTCGTCGAGGCCTTTCCGCTGACGGGCACCGGCAAGGTCGATGGCCCGGCCCTGCGCCAACTGTTGACGGAACGGATCAACGGCCCGGGCGGGGCCTGACGGCGTGACCACGGGCCGGCCGGCCCGCGGTCAGGCCCCGTCGAGCGCCTCGAAGGCGGTGGCGATCTGGGGGAACAGGCGCT
Organism: Stella humosa; assembly: GCF_006738645.1. Taxonomy (GTDB): domain Bacteria; phylum Pseudomonadota; class Alphaproteobacteria; order ATCC43930; family Allostellaceae; genus Allostella; species Allostella humosa. Next base: position 1,355,532 of record NZ_AP019700.1, read on the forward strand.
GGGCCACCGGCGCGCGATCGGGCCGCAGGCTGGCGGGGCTGGCGATCAGCGGGTTGGTGTTGATCTCCCAGACGATGAAACGGCCGTCCGGGCGTACGCTGAAGTCGATCCGGCCATAGTCGATCCGCGCCAGCTCGAAGATGCGGCGGATGTCGGCCTCCCACGGGTTGTCGTCGAGGAAGCGCAGCTCGCGCGCGCGTTCTTCGGGCCAGTCCAGGTCGGCATCCTTCACCGACCAGCCGCGGCTGGTGTCCATGTGGCCGGGGACGATGGCCTCGCCGATGCGGAAGGCGCCGTACTTGCGATAAAGGCCCAGCGAATCGGCCGTGTCCGAGAACTCGACGATGATGGCCTTCTGCCGCGGCCAGCCGCGCTCGTGCAGTTCGCCGATCGCATGGCGCAGGTCCGGGGCGTCGCCGATGAGGGCGCTGACCGGGCCGGAGTGGTTGTCGTCGCGCCGCAGGAAGACCGGATAGCGGCGCGGCAGGCGCCGGTCGGTAACGCGGCAGACGTCGAAGTCGTTCATGCCGCGGTCATGGAGCACGCGCAGCATCTCGTAGCGCCGCAGGCCGCGGGTGGGATGGTTCAACAGGCGGCAGCCGGCGGCTTCCAGGTGCCGCCACAGGCCGGCCGCGCGCGTCGCCAGCGGCGGCAGCAGCCGCTCCAGGTCCGAGAAGATCCACGTCGCCGGCACCATCCCGGCCAGCCCGGCCGTGCCGGCGCCCAGGATGTCGACATAGGTGCGATGGACGATGCGGCCGGCCTGATGGGCGCCCGGCCCCTCGAGATAGTCGCCGATCGTATAGGCATGGTCGGTCGTGGACAGATAGACGATCACCGAAGATGCTCCCCGCGCGCGATGCGACCCGGTGCCGGCCCGCCATGCATAGCGCAAATCGCGGCCGCCGCCCCACGCGCAGTTGCCCCACGCGCGGTTGCCTCACGCGCAGTTGAACAGGCGCCGCCTTGGTCGGTGCCGGCCCATCCCCATCTCTGGTAGCGAGAGGGCCGGCGCCCCACAAGGCAGCCGCCCTTCAGGCTCCGATGTCGGGGATCATGCGGCGGACGTCCCTCCCGTCCGCCATGCCGGCCCTGCCGGAGCCGGTGGGCCGGGGCGAGAGTCCCGGCCCACTTTCTTTTGGCATCAGCCCGGCCTTTGGCATCCGCCCGGCACCGCCAGCAGGAATCGCTCGCATTCGCACTTGATCTTGCCCAGGCGTCCGCGTAATATCTTCTGCGAATGGTTCGCAGTTGCTGGGTGTCATGATCGTTTGCAGTTGCCGCGTCATCTCCGATCGCGAAATCCGCGCCGCCGCGGCGGCCGGTGCCCGGCGATGTGGGGAAGTGTTCCGCCGCTGCGGGAATGCTCCGCAATGCGGCACCTGCCTTCCCACGATCCGCGAGATGCTGGCCTCTGCCTGCGCCGACCGGCCGATGCTGGCCGGCGCCGACTAGGGGATCAGGCGGAATGATCCCCCATCTGGCTCTGCAGGTAGTTGGGCAGGCCGACCTTCTCGACCAGGCCAAGCTCGGTCTCGAGGAAGTCGATATGCTCCTCGGTGTCCTCGAGGATCGCCACGACGATCTCACGCGAGACATAGTCCTGCACCCGCTCGCAGTGGGCGACGGCGGCCAGCACGTCGCGCCGGGCGGTGCTCTCCAGCCGCAGGTCGGATTCGAGGCACTCGACCACGTTCTCGCCGATCAGCAGCTTGCCCAGATCCTGCAGGTTGGGGTGGCCGTCGATCATCAGGATGCGCTGGATCAGCCGGTCGGCATGGCGCATCTCGCCGATGGATTCCTCGTAGACTTTCTTCCCCAGCCGCTCGAAGCCCCAATGCTTCAGGGTGCGGGCATGCAGGAAGTACTGGTTGATCGCCGTCAGTTCGTTCTTGAGCAGGCGATTGAGGTGGACGATGACCTCGGCGTCAGTCTTCACGATGCCGTCTCCTTGAAAGCTGGTGGCGCCCACGCGGCCGGGCGCGCCGATGACTGGAACATACGCCGCGGCGGCGGATTCTGTCCTCTGCAAATGACTCGTAAGTCATTGATGACATTCGTTCCTATTCGCGTGGCGACGGGCTCCCTTCGGGGGGAGGGGGTGTCCCCGCGATAAGACGGCCGGTCCCGGGAAGCGCGGCACAGGTCGCGCATTCCGGGGTGGGCTGGATACCCGGGCGCCATCGCTCCGGACGGGCCGTCCCCAGGACGATCCCCGTCGACCCAGCGGATGTGGTGGAGGTTCGGGCGGTGCCGCGGCAGGGCGGGTGGTCGGCAGGGGTCGTCCGTCCGGCCGCGGTACCAAAATTGAGGCTTTCGCATCCGGGCGATGATCGCTCCGGCCGGGGTTCGCGGTTTCGCGACAGGGAACCCCGGCGGACCCAGCGGGTCGGTCATCGTGCGGCGGTGCCGCGACAGGGCGTGCGGTCGGCAGGGGTCGCCCGTCCGGTCGCGGCACCAAACCATCCAGATCGTTCCCGGACGATCGTCGCTCCGGCGGGGGTTCGCGGTTTCGCGACAGGGAAACCCCGCATGACCCAGCGGATCGGCGATCGAACGGTGGTGTCGCGGCCGGCGGCCGATCGGCAGGGGTCGTCCGCCCGGCCGCGACACCAAATCCACGACACCAGATACCAGGGCTATTTTTGCCTGGCCCGGCCCTGCCATGCAAGCAGAAGCCAGCCCAGGATCATCAGAACCCCGCCCGCCGGGGCCGCCATGGGCAGCAGCCGCTGCCCCAGCCAGACGCGCAGGACCAGGTCGCCGCAGAATACCGCGGTGCCCAGCGCCATGACGCCGCCCGCCCAGGCGGCGCCCAGCGCCGCGGCCGCCGCGATCGCGGCCCCATGCACCATCAGGAACAGCGAGGCGGTGCGCAGCAGCTCCGAGCCGCCGCCATGGGCGGCCAGGGCCGCGGTGGCAACGCCGCCGGCGCCGAACAGGCCGGCCAGCACGACGAGAAGACGGAGGAGGCGGGGACCCTTTGGCATGCGGGGACCCTTTAGCATGATTGGCCGGATGGCGCCCGATGGCGACGGCGGCAATCGCCGTGGCGTGCGTTCCGCGACCTTTCGCGCCGCTGCCGGCTCGTGGCATGCTTGCGCCGATGAGAGCCAAGCCTGCATTGCGCGCGGGCGACCGGTCGTGACCGCGCCGGCCCGCCCCGTCAACGACCTGGACGACCGCGTCGTCGGCTACCTGGCCGAGGACATCGCCAATCCCGATCTCGCCAACCGCCAGCGTCTGGGCAAGGCGCTGCCGATGCTGTCGCGCTGGCGGGCGACGCTGCTCCGCGATCGCCTGCTGCAGGAATTCCGCGGCACGGTGCAGGGGGGGCCGTTCGCCGGTCTCGTCGGCCTGATCGAGGTGCTGGAGGGTTGCCACGTGCCCAAGCTGCTCGGCTCCTACGAGCGCGAACTGCACGACATCGTCGAGCGCATCGTCGCCGCGCCCTATGACGTGGTGGTCAATATCGGCTGCGCGGAGGGCTACTACACGGTCGGCATGGCCCGGCGCATGCCGGCCACGCGCATCCTGGCCTTCGACACCAACCCGTTGGCCCAGGCCGCCTGCCGCCGTCTGGCCGAGCGCAACGGGATGGCCGGCCGCATCACCATCGGCGGCACCCTGTCGGGCGCGGACTTCGCGCGCTGGCAGGGCCAGCGGGTGCTGGTCGTCTGCGACATCGAGGGGGCCGAGGACGCGCTGCTCGACCCTGCCGCCTACCCGGCGCTGGACGGCATGGATGTGCTGGTCGAAGCGCATGACTGCTTCAAGCGCGGCATGTCCGACCTGCTGGTCGAGCGGTTTCGCGGGACGCACCGCATCGAGATGCGCCGCCAGCAGTTCATGCCCTTCGACCTGCCCGCCGGGATGGACCGGTCGCCCGAGCTGGACCGCATCTTGGCCTTGTGGGAATGGCGGTCGGGGCCGACGCCCTGGCTGTTCCTGACCGCCGGCGGCGGCGGGTAGCGGCGGGGTCCAGCGCCAGGGCCAGCGCTAGGGGGAGACAAGCGGCCCGGCTTGCCGCTAGAGTCGCGGTCGGCGGGCGCGCCCACCAGGGCCGCGTCGGGTCGCCTTCCCCCAAACCGCCCCCGAATTCGCAACGATGATCGAACGCCAGGCCAAATATCCGCTCGGACAGGTGGTCCGCCACCGCTACTACCCGTTTCGCGGGGTGATCTTCGACGTCGATCCGGAATTCTCCAATACCGACGAGTGGTACCAGTCGATCCCGGCCCACCTGCGGCCGCGCAAGGACCAGCCCTTCTACCACCTGCTGGCCGAGAACGAGCAGTCGACCTACGTGGCCTACGTCTCAGAGCAGAACCTGCTGCCGGACGAGACCGGGCGGCCGGTCAACCACCCGCAGGTGCGGGAGCTTTTCGGCGAGCTGGCCGATGGCCGCTATCGGCCGCGGCCCGGCCTCGGTCACTGATGGCGGGGAGATAGGACGATGGGTACGGTCGGCACGCTGGTGGCCCTGCACGCGGTTTCCGCCTGCGTCTGGCTGGGCGGAATGGTATTCGCGCATTACTGCCTGCGGCCGGCGGCCCGCGCCTTCGACCCGCCGATCCGGCTGCCATTCATGGCCGATGTGCTGGGCCGCTTCTTTCGCTTCGTATGGGGTGCGATCCTGCTGCTCGTCATCAGCGGATATGGCATACTAAGCGTGCAAGGCTTCGGCTCCTTCGGGGTCCACGTCCATCTGATGCAGGCGAGCGGCATCGTCATGATGCTGCTTTTCGCGCATCTCTGGTTCGCCCCCCGGCGCCGGCTGGAGCGTGCCGTGGCGAACAAGGACTGGCCGGCTGCCGCGCGCAGCCTGGACCAGATCCGCGTGATCGTGACGATCAACATGTGGCTGGGCACATTCACGGTTCTGATCGGGGCCGGCGGACGCTGGCTCTAGGGCGGTGCAGTATGGAACTCAAGAAGACCCTGTTCGCGCTGCATAACATCATTGCGGCGGCGGAAGGCAGAAGCCAGTTGCGGGAACTCTCGCCCGAGGAGCGGCGGGTGCTGGTCGCCATCGGCGGCGTCATCGCCTCGGGCACGGCGGTGCATATTTCGGACGTCGTGCGCAACCGCGACCTGGGCGCGCCGATGACGGTGGCCAAGCGGCTGCGCCATCTCGAGCACAATGACTGGGTCGAGATCCGCTATGCCGACGGCAGTCGCGTCCGCAAGGAAGTGCGCCTGACCGAGAAGGCGCAGCGCAACCTCAACCTCGTCTCCTGGTCGCTGGACACCCACCTCGCGTCGGGCAGCTAGACGGCCGATGGGGGTCGACCGCGTCGGTCGGACGCACCCTACGGCGGTCGATGCGGGGCTTGTCGTCCTGTCGGCGGTGATCTGGGCCATATCAGTCTACCTCAATAACGAGGTCTTCTTTCCCTGGACCCATGACGAGGACTATCTGCACTGGATCTTCGTGCCCGGCGGGATCAAGGTCCTGCTGGTCATGCTGCTCGGCTGGCGGGCGGTGGTCGGCATGGCCTTCGGTGCCATTCCGGGGGTGCTGACCGCATTGCCGGGGATCGGCCCTCTGGCGCTGGCCCTGGTGGCGGGCGCGGTCGGCGTCATGCCGTGGCTGTCGATCCGGCTGTTCTCGTACGTGACGGGGGTGCGCCACCCCTGGCATGACTTGGTCTGGTGGCACCTGCCGGCCATTGCCGCGCTGTCTGCCTTCGCCAATTCTGCCTTCCTGAACAGCCAGTTGATCCTGCTGGGCCTGGAGCCGCCGCGCGACCTGCCGGTCAATCTGCTTTCGGTGATGATAAGCGATTTCGCGGGCGCGCTGATCCTGCTGCTGGTGTCCGTGGCACTCGTCCGGTTACTGCGCACGATCCGTTAGGACGGCCACTGCAGCCACGTGATTGCACCAGCTTGGTGTTATTAATTGGTCCAAGTTGGAACTTTCTCCCCCCTTCTCCTCCAAATGGGGGATAAACTTAGCCATTCGCGCCGCTAATCTCGTGACGGTTGCACGGGTGCCGGCGATTCTGCGGCTGTTACCGGCCCGGGGGGGAATTTATGGCGACAATTCTGGTCGACGCCAATGGCGGCGGGGCATTCACGACGATTTCGGCGGCAATTGCCGCGGCCGAAGCCAACGACACGATCCAGATCGCCGCTGGCACCTATGCCGAGAATGTCGTCGTCAGCAAGTCCCTGACTATCGTCGGCCTGGGCGAGCCGGGCGGCGTGGTCATCCAGGGCACGATCGCCGCCGACAATTCCATCCCCGAGGGCACCAGCCTTTTCGAGTGGATCAAGACCCAGACCGCCTATACGGGCAGTGCGGGCGCCGGGATCACCGTCGCCGCCAACGACGTCACGATCGAGAACCTGTCCATTGACGGCTTCCTGCACGGCATCGCCCTGCAGACGAATTCGGGGCTGACGGTCGAAGACGTCGACATCACCAACGCGATCATCGGCATCCATCGCGACACCACGTTCGAGGTCACCGACTTCGACCTGATCGGCGGCTCGATCTCCGATGGGGTGATCGGCATCAACGTGGCCGCGGCCAGCGACGACGGCAGCTTCGACGACATCCTGATCGACGGCACGTCCTTCGACCGGCTGGCCTACAAGGGCATCTATTTCGAGCAGCTCAGCAATGCCGTCATCGAGAATATCTCGATGGAGGATGTGGGCGATTTCGGGCGCCCGCGCCCCTTCGGCAACCCGGCTGGCCCGTCCGGCGTCGCCGTCGACTTCAACATGAAGTACGGCGACTACGAGAACATCACGCTGCGCGACTTCGACCTGACGAATGTCGGCGACAGCGACCGCGACGGCCAGGATTCGGTGCCGAACGCGTTCGGCGGCGCCATCGTCATCCGCGCGCGCATCGACGGCTCCTATGCCAGCGACCCGGCCAGCCTCGATGGCGTGACCGTCGAAGGCGGCAGCATCGACGGCACCAGCGTCGCTTTCCGCATCGGCGAGCCCACCAAGCCCGACGACGGGTCGGAGAACATCTACGTCAACAACGTCACCATCTCCGGTGCCACCATCGCGGAATATGCCAACGTCACGGACCAGCCGCTGACGGTCGACGGCACGCCCGACGCCGACACCATCACCACCTCGCCGGATTCGACCGGCATGTTCGTCATCGACGGCAAGGGCGGCCATGACAGCATTGAGGGCGGGCCGGCCGCCGACACGCTGAAGGGCGACGCCGGCGCGGACTCCCTCTTCGGCGGCAACGGTGCTGACCGGCTGGAAGGCGGTGCCGGTTCCGACCTGCTGAGCGGCGACGACGGGATCGACACCGCCGTTTTCGGCGCCGGGGCCACGATCACCTTCTCCGGCGGGCAGTGGCTGGTCACCGACAGCGGCGGCACGGACACGCTGAGCGGCGTCGAGAAGGTCGAGGTCGACGGCAAGACCTTCATCCTGGTCGACACGATGGGGGCGGCGATCCAGTCGGTCGGGGCGGCCCTGTCGATGGCGGGCGGCGGCGAGACGCTGCTGCTGGCCGACGGCAGCTATACCGGCATCCTGAACCTCGTCGTCGACAAGTCCGTCACCATCGAGGGCGCGGGCGCCGGCGCGATCATCGACGGCCAGCTTAGCGAGCTGAACGATTCCTATACCAGTTCGACCTTCGACCTGTTCGAGACCGACTCCTCGATCGTTGCGGCGGGCGACGCATTCCGCATCAGCGCGGACAACGTCACCCTGCGCGACATCACCATCCGCGAATACACCAACGCGGTGGCGCTCAGCGGGGGCGACAGCATCCGCCTGGAAGACGTCATCCTGGAAGACAACTTCCAGGGCATCCGCAAGGGCACGCAGGTCGAATCGACGGGCTTCGCCATGGTTGGCGGCGAGATCCGCGACGGCGGCGCCGGCATGACGATCTTCTCGGATTCGGCGGCAGGGTCCTTCACCAACGTCCTGATCCAGGACGTCAAGGTGACCGACATGCTCTCGAAGGGCTTCTATTTCGAGGAGCTGTCGCAGGCCACGATCAGCGGCGTGGAGATGGACAATGTCGGCGAATTCGGCCGCGGCCCGGATACCGCGCTGTTCAATGCCGGCCTCGGCCAGTTCGGCACCGGCATCGACATCAACCTGAAGTACGGCGCCTATTCCGACATCCTGATCGAGGATTTCACCTTCACCGATGTCGGCACCAGCTCGGGCGGCGGCACCCCGCACGCCGGCGGCGGTGCCATCCAGGTCAAGGCGCGCGACGACGCGTCCTCCTACAACACCAACCCGGCCACGCTCGATGGCGTGACGATCCGGAACGGCTCGATCGACGGCACCAGCACGGCCATCCGCCTGGGCGAGCCCGGCAAGGTGAACAACACGCCGACCGACGTGCTGGTGCAGAACGTCACGATCTCGGGCGCGGTATCGGGCGCGCTCGACAATCGCACGCTGGCCACGCTTACGGTGCAGGGGACGGTCGGCAGCGACACGCTCGACGTGAACAGCGCCGCCACGGGCAAGTTCAATGTCGACGGCAGCAACGGGCCGGACAACCTGGAAGGCGGCCCCGGCAACGATACCCTGGCCGGCGGGCCCGGCGCGGACACGGTCACGGCATCGCTCGGCAGCGACCAGTTCACCGGCGGCGCCGGCAGCGACCTGGTCTTCATCGACCCGGCCCAGCTCGCGGCCGGACCCAAGGCCGCCCTGACGTTCCTGGATCTCACGACCGGCGAAGGCATCGACCTGTCCGCCGTGACCGACCCGACCGAGGTCGCCTCGTCGACCCTCGCGACGACGCTGGCTCAGGGGCAGTACACCGTCAACGTCACCCAGGTGGGCGATGACTGGCACCATGTCGTCGAGCTCGGCCTCGACACGGTGGCGGGCGCGGACATCGCGATCACGCTGGTGGCCGAGGAGTCGATGGCGGGCACCCTGGCCGACGACCGCCTGACTTTCGCGCCCGACGTGCCGGCGGTGCCGAGCTACACCGACTATCTCTTCTCGTGGTCGCCCCGGCATATCGTGGCCCTGGCCGAGGGCACCGAGGACGGCTTCACCAACACCACCATCGTCAGCTCGCCCGGCGCCGGCTGGGTCCTGGCCGGGACCGGCGACTTCGACGATGACGGCGACGACGACCTGCTGTGGTGGAACGGCTCGCTCGGCGGTGCGGCCTGGTCGGAGGTCGATGGCGTGTCGGCCGGTGCCGCCAACTGGATCGGTGCACCGGGCGCGGGATTCTCCGTCGCTGAGATCGTCGACGTCGATGGCGACGGCACCGACGACGTGGTCTGGACGAACGGCGACCGCACCCAGGCCGTCGTCGGCGACGGCGTCACCCTGTCCTTCACGTCGGTCACGCTGACGAACCCGAATTGGAAGTTTGCCGGCGTCGGCAGCCTCGACGGCGGCGGCAACCGGCTGGTCTGGGTCAATGACGACCCGGACGAGTTCGGCGTCGTGACGACGCCGACCACGACCCATGTCGGGGCCACCTTCTACGGTGTCCATCCCGGTGCCGGCTGGACCTTGAGCGACATCGACGACCTGGGCGGCGATGGCCGCGACGATCTCATCTGGCTCAAGAACGGCGACACGGACGTCGCGGTCACCGCCTTCAACGGCATCGCCACCAGTGGTTACACGGCGGCGGTCGGCGATCCGGGCGGCGCCTGGACCTATCTCGGCCATGGCGATTTCGGCGGCTCGGTCGATGGCATGCTGTGGTTCGACGAGGCCAGTTCGGCCGCGATCATCAAGCCGCTGACCACAAACGGCACGACCGGCGCGCTCGAGGCCGGCGCCAACGACTGGCTCGGCGGCCCGGGCGACGGCTGGACGTTCGATCGCATCTTCAACGCCGACGGCATCGGCGGCGACGAGATCCTGTGGTTCAACGAGGCCTTCGGCGGCTATGCCATCCAGCGCGACCCGCTCGACTTCGGCAGCGCCGACTGGATCGGCAACGTCGTGGCGACGGACCCCGAGCGTGTCGCCTTCCAGGTCGATCTGTCGCCCGGGGTGGGTTGGTCGTTCGCCGGCTATGGCGATTTCGACGGCGACATGGAGGACGACATCCTGTGGTGGAACGCCACCGCCCAGGGTGCCGCCTGGAGCCCGGTCACCGATGGCCAGGTCGGGTCGGCAGCCTGGATCGGCGCGCCGGCCTTCGGCTACACCATCGACGGGATCATGGATGTCGACGGCGACGACACCGACGACATCGTCTGGGTCAATGCCAGCCGCAGCACCGCGCTCGTCTCGGACGGGGCGAGCATCACCGGCAACGCGGTCACGATGGGGGCGAACTACACCTTCTCCGGCGTGGCCGACGTCGATGGCGGCGGCAACAAGCTGGTCTGGGCCTACGAGCTGGGCGGCACGGTCGGCATGGCCTTGTCGCCGATCGGCACGAGTACCGGTGCCACCTGGTATGCCGGCCATCCCGGCGTCGGCTGGGACCTGATCGAGGTCGCCGATTTCCTGGGCGACGGCAATGCCGATTTCCTGTGGTTCAACGACAGCCTGAACGCGGCCGCCTTCACGGCCCACCCGGGCGCCGTCACCCAGTGGTTCGGCGCCCCGGGCTCCACCTGGAGCCTGGAGGAGACGGGCGACCTGAACGGCGACGGCACGATCGACCTGCTGTGGCAGAACTCCGTCGACAGCGCGATTGCGATCACCACGCTGCAGGAAGACACGGCCACCGGCGGCATCGAGCACGACTCGGAGACCTGGATCGGCTCCTACGGCAGCGGCTGGGCGATCGACCGGCTGGTCGACATCGACGGTGACGGCGCCAACGAGGTGCTGTGGTTCAACGCCGGCCTCGCTGGGTATGCGATCCAGCACGACGCGTTCTCTCTGGGTTCGCTGTCCTGGCTCGGCGCGCTCACGCCGCAGCAGGCAGCCAACATCGAGACCTGGCAACTGGATAGCTGGAAAGTCCAGGCGACGGCGGACTTCGTCCTCGACGTCTAGTCGGGGCGCGCGGTGCGCGTCTTTCTTCTCGGCAAGGATCGGGGCGGCCGGCGGCGACGCCCCCTGGAGGCAGACTGATGGCGACCATTCCGGGCGGGATCTTCGATGACGGCGTGCGCAGCGTCGTCGAGCGGCAGCTCATTCAGGGCTTCCTCGACGTGAACGCGCTCACGGGCGACGATTTCGTCACCGCCACCGAGAACGTCATCCTCGACGGCCCGTTCGACAACGTGGTGTTGAACGGGCCGTTCGCCACCACCGCCATCGGCAACGATCGCGAGAACATCCTCGTCGGCAATGAGGCCGCCAACTTCCTCAGCGGCGGCGGCGACAACGACACGATGATGGCGTCCGGCGGCAACGACACGGTCGAGGGCGGAGAGGGCGACGACGCGGCGATGGGCTGGGACGGCGACGACGTGGTCCGCGGCCAGGGCGGCAACGACGTGCTGTGGCTGAATGCCGGCAACGACATCGGCGAGGGCGGCTCCGGCGACGACTGGATCTTCGCCGGCCAGGGTGCCGACTTCGTGTCCGGCGGCGAGGGCAACGACAGTGCTTTCGGCGATGCCGGCAACGATACCGTCATCGGCGAAGGCGGCGACGACTGGGTTTTCGGCGCGACCGGCAACGACCTGCTGCTGGGCGGCAAGGGCAACGACACCGGCTATGCGGGGCAGGGCGACGACTCCCTGTCGGGCGGCCAGGGCAACGACAAGCTGTTCGGCGATGGCGGCAACGACCTGGTCGCGGGCGACATAGGCGACGACCTGGTCTATGGCGGTGCCGGCAACGACTCCCTGCTTGGCGGCCAGGGCGGCGATGCCCTGCTCGGCGGCGCCGGGGCCGACACGCTGGCGGGCGGTGCCGGGGCCGACACCCTGTCGGGCGATCGCGGCGACGACACCATGCTGGGCGGTCTCGACGGCGATGCCTTCTTCTTCGCAGGGGACGGCGGCGACGACGTCATCCTGGATTTCGGCGACGATGACCGCCTGCTGTTCCTGAGCGAGATGAACGGCTTGGCCTTCGCCAGCGCGGCCGACGTTCTGGCCCGCGCCACGGCGGCGGGCGACGCGGTGACGATCGACCTGGGCGGCGGCAACAGCGTCACGATCATGGGCATCACCCTGGCCCAGCTCCAGGCGCAGCCCGGCAAGTTCATCGGCATCCTGGACCAGTTCGAGATCTAGGCCTTCGAGATCTAGGCCGTTGCAGCTATCGCCGCCATTCGGCGTATAAGGATGGCAACGCAGCAGGGGCCAGCGCTTGCCATCCGTCTGTCTGATCTTCGGTGCGACCGGCCAGGACGGCCGGTTGCTCGCCCGACGTTTTGCCCGCGACGGCTTTCGCGTCATCGGGGTCAGCCGGCGTCCGGCTGCCGAGATGGCCGTGGGGCTCGGCGACTACGCGGCTGATTTCGAGCGGCTGATCGGCGATTTCGCCATCACGGCGCCGGCGACCGACGCGCTGGTGCGGGCGGTCGCGCCCGCGGTCATCGTCAATGTCGCCGGCCTGTCGTCGGTCGGGGCGTCGTTCCGCCACCCGATGGAGACGCTGCTCGACAACGGCCAGCTCAACCTCTTCATCCTGGAGACGCTGCGGGTGGCCCGCCTGCCGGCGCGCTACATCTTCGCATCGTCGGGCGAGCTGTTCGGCGAGACGCCGCCCGGCGGGGCGGACACCGCCTCCCTCTACGCGCCGAAGAGCCCCTATGCGGTGTCGAAGGCGTCCGCCTCGATGATCCTGCGCAACTATCGCGAGGTGTTCGCGGTCAACGCGGCACTCGCCTACCTCTTCCCGCACGAATCGCCCCTGCGCTCGCCGGATTTCGTCCTGCCGAAGATCGCGCGCTCGCTGCTCGACCTGAAGGCCGGCCGCATTAGCGAACTGCGCTTCGGCCCGCTCGACGTGGTCCGCGACTGGGGCTGGGCGGAAGAGTACATGGACGCCATCTTCCGCCAGGCGCAGCTACCCCAGCCGGTCGACCTGATCCTGGCCAGCGGCACCGGCACGTCGCTGCGCGCCATGGTGCAGCATGGCATGCGCAAGCTCGGCCTCGAAGGCCATGGCCCGCTCCAGGTCGACCCGACCCTGGTCCGGCCCGCTGACCTTGCCCGGTCGGTCGGCAACCCCGCCGCCACCGAGCAGGCGATCGGATGGCGCGCCACCTGCTCGGGCACGGCGGTGCTGGAACGGCTGATCGACCTGGCCGCCGCCGGCTAGTTTAGGCGGCTCCCCGGGACAGGGGCGGCGGCGCGGCGGGCCCGGGTATCTGCCCCAGGATGCGGGCGGGCGAGAAGAAGCGTTCCGCCGCCGGCCGCGCCCGGTCGCCCAGCGCACGGCCGGCCGCCGGGTTGCGCACGAGTTCCTTCATGTAGACGGCAGCCGCCCGTTCGTCCGGCTCGGCCCATTCCTGCCCGAGCCAGTCGGGATAGGCGTCGCGCTCGACCGGCACCATGCGGAACGGCACCAGGAAGGCGGTGCGGGTGGACAGGAAATCCATCGGACCGCCATAGCCGGTGGCGATCACCGCCTTGCCGCGCATCATCGCCTGGGCGATCCCCAGCCCCAGCCCCTCGGAGCGATGCAGGGACACGAAGCAATCGGCCGATTCGTAGAGGTCGTTCATCTCGATGTCGGTGAAATGCCCATCGAGGACGCGGACCCGGCGGTCGGCCGCGGCCATGTCGCGCAGGTTTGCCAGCCCCTGGTCGGCACCGTGCCCGTTGCTGAGCTTGACCAGCAGTTCGGCCGGCTCGTCGCCTTCGGGGAAAGCCTGGAGGAAAGCGCCAACGACGCCGGCGGGGTTCTTGCGCGCGAGGAAGGATCGCGCGTCCAGCACGGTCAGGAAGCGGTAGCCCCGGCGACTGGCACCGAAGCTGCCGCCGCCGGGGCTGCTTGGCGTGAAATCGGCCGGCTGCAGCACCGGCGGGCGCACCCGCACGGGGATGGCGACCTGCGGCGCGACCGAGCGGCGCACGAACTCCGTGGCGACCCATATCTCGTCCAGCAGCATGGCGGGTGCGGCCATGCGCCCGGTCATCGCCGGCAGCTCCCAGTACCAGTAGCCGACCCGCCGGGCCGCGCGCCGCCAGAGCGGTTCGAACTTGGCGATGGCGTCCAGCGTCACGTCGGCATTGGCGTGCAGGACCAGCAGCGGCAGCGGCCGGTCGGTCGGCCAGCCGTCACCGCCTGCCGCGTCGGGCCGATCGGCCGGCGCCAGCAGGTCGATCGAGGCCGGCCGCCGGCCGGCGGCGCGCAACAGGGTGCGCAATCCGCGGGCGGCATGGCCCACCCCCGAAACCGATGCGAATGGCCCGACGATGGCGCAGTCGGAGGCGACGTCGTCCGGCACGGGCAGCCGACGGCGTGCCAATGGCGGTGGCGGCGGATGCCGGCCCAGATCGGCCAGGCCGATGGCCGACAGGGCTTCGTCCACCGCCTCGACCGTGATGCGGCGCGTCGTATGCGATCCGAGCAGGCGGCCACGCAGGCGCGCGCTGGCGGCCAGCAGCCGCAGGATCTTCGGCGTGGCGCCGCCTTCGCGATGCCATAGCCAGGTCCGCAGCACGTGGGCGACCGCGGGCTTGATCGGTCCGTTGCGCGCGCCCGACAGCAAGGCCTCCAGCGCCAGCACCCCGGCAGGCGCGGGCGGTCCTTCATGCCGGGTTGCCGGGGCGAAGACATGCAGGATGGCGGCATCCAGCAGGCTGCCCTCGGTCACGCCCAGGTCGGCCGGCGCCGGCAGCGGGACCTGGTCGAGGGCGGTGACGACGTCGCCGATCGTCTCGGCGCGCGCCTTCCAGCTCTCCTGCCCGATCGCCAGGAACCAGGCGAGGTAGCCGATCAACCCCTCGGCGGTATCGAGGTCGAAGCTCTCCATCAGGTCCGGGCGCGCGGAGTGCAGCAGGAAGGGCAGGGCTGGCAGGCGGACGATCTGGCGCCAGCCTTCGATGCCGAGGTCGGCCGGCCAGGTCAGCCGGGTGATGCGCCCGCCATCGGCCTCCGCCGGTGGCGCCGGGGAATGCCGGGCGCCCGCTATCGCCTCGGCCGTGCCGGCATCGACGGCGCCCAGGCGATGCAGCGCCATGAGCAGGGGGATGACGGCCTTGTGGCGCCGGGCATGGTCGGCGGCAAGGTAGCCGTCGAACGGCTGCCGCAGCTCTTCGGGCAGGTCGGCGAAGCCGGCGATCAGCGCCAGGATGCGCGGCACCGCGCCGCCATACCGGGCGGGTGCGACGGCCGGCACCGGCGCCAGCAGGAAGCCGGGGCGCAGGATGTCACCCGCGGCGATCGCCTCTGCCCGGATGGCGCGATGCAGGGCCTGGCGCAGCAGGGCCGAAGACCGGGTGCCGTCGGGAAAGCGGTCATAGTCATAAGGCGCCAGCGAGAGCGCCAGGTCGTTGCCGGCAACGAGCCGCCGCCCATAGTCGCGCAGGATCGTCTCGACCGCGCCGTCACCCGCCCGCGCCAGGGCGGTATGGCGGCTGACGCCCGCCCCGAACATCTCGAAGCCCGAAAAATGGAAGAACGCCAGCGGCAGGCCCGCGGTGGCATAGCGCCCCCCGGTCCGGGTCATCTCCCGCTCGTGCAGGTTCCAGTAGGCGACGTTGTAGCCGGGATGGCGGATGACATGCACGGCCGCCGACAGGGCGGGGAAGTGATCGACCACCTTTTGGTCGACGAAGGTGCCGTTGCCCGCATCCTCGATGCAGTTCCAGGCGATCTGCGCGCGCCACCACTCGACCAGTCGGCGCGCCTCGGGCCGGTTGCGCACGGCGATGAAGCCGAGGTTGAACTGGCCGCTGAGGTTGACCGCGCGCATGACCCATCCGGGGTGGTCGGTTGCGGTCGCAAGATGGGGCGTGAGCGCCACCTCGGCACCGGCCGCCCAGGCTCGCCCGATCTCGTCGGGGCGGTCGAACAGGACGATGTCGGGGTCGAAATAGACGACCTCGTCATAGCCCTGCCGCCACAGCCACTGGATGATGTCCGGCTTGATGGCCGTGCAGAACTCGGTGACGTTGTAGAGGCGTCGGCGGACATCGAGGTCGGGAACCGCCGCATCTCCGGGGGTGACGAGACGGGTTGCCGGTGGCAGGCTTGCCTGCTCGGATTGGCCGATCCGCTCGGTGGCCAGCACCACCCATCGCTCATGGTCGGGCAGGTGCGTGGCCGCGCTGGCCATCAGGGCTGCGACGCGGGCCGCATAGTTCGGCCCGCAAACAGAAAAGACCGCCCGTTTCACCATTTATCGAGACGAGGCCATGGAGGGGATTCCATTGAGCAGCATGAACATAATTGGCGAAGACGATATTCCAGTGCCGCCCATGGAGCTGATGCGCACGGTCGGTCCGGTCGACGATCGATTCTACCGCAATCCGGATCGGGTCAACATATTCGACTATGAGCATTCGGGCATCGACTATGATGGCGTCTTCGATTTCGGCTGCGGCTGCGGCCGGATCGCCCGCCAGATGATGCTGCAGGCGCAGGCCCCGTCGCGCTATCTCGGCATCGACCTCAATGCCGCGGCCATCGCCTGGTGCCAGGCAAACCTGGCGCCCCATCGCCCGGGCATGGCCTTCCGGCACATCGACATCTACAACCGCGGCCTCAATCCGGCCGGGTCGCCCGCCGCCGTGGCCTTTCCCGCGTTCGATGGCGGTGCCAGCCTGGTGATCGCGCACTCGGTCTTCACCCACATCCTGGAGCGCGACCTGGCCTTCTATGTCGGGCAGTGCGCGCGCGCCCTGCGGCCGGAGGGAGGGCTGTTCCGGTCGACGTGGTTCCTGTTCGACAAGCGCCTGTTCCCGATGATGCAGGACTTCCAGAACGGCCTCTACATCAACCTCGACGACCCCACCAACGCGGTGGTCTATGACTTCGCCTTCGTGCGCGCGACCTTCGCGGCCGCCGGGTTGAAGATGGTGCGCATCATCCCGCCGGAGGTCCGCGGTTTCCAATGGGTCATCTATGCCAGCCGGGGCGGGCCGGGCGAGGCGGTCGACTTCCCCGACGACGTGGCCCCGCTCGGCCGCATGGTGCCGCCGCAGTGACGCCAACGATGCAGGGAGCGCCGATGAAGCTCGAATGCTACGCGACCGGGCGGATCGCGTGTGAACTGGTGCCGGCGCCGCAGGACCGGGCCTGGATGGACGCCTCGCCGTCGCGCTATCCCTATCGTTGCCTGCCGCTCAACATCGCCAACGCTTTCGGCTGGCACCTGCTGATGCCCTGTACCGTCGACGTCGACTATACCGGCGGGCCGGACAAGGAGGACATCCAGGTCAGCTCGCCCGACCCGGTGGCCGAGCTGGAGCATCTGGTCGTGTCGCACTTCAATCGCGGCATCCTGACCTTTCATCCGGGCTATCTGTTCCGCACCGACCCCGGCTGGCAGCTCTTGGCGACGGGGCCGTTCAACTGGCCCAAGGACGGCATCCAGCCGCTGACCGGCCTGGTCGAGACCGACTGGCTGCCCTTTCCCTTCACCATGAACTGGCAGATGACGCGGCCGGGCCGGGTGCGCTTCGAGAAGGGTGAGCCCTTTTGCCAGATCGTGCCGGTGCCGGCCGGCGGGCTCGACCGGCTGGTGCCGCAGATCCGCAGCATCGACGACGAGCCCGACCTGAAGGCGGAGTACGAGGCCTATCGCGACCACCGGACCGACTTCCTGAAGCGCCTGGCCGAAGGCGAGGCCGAGGCCGTGGGCGAGGCCTGGCAGAAATACTATTTCCGCGGCCGCCTGCCGACCGGGACCAAGGCCCCGGCCAGCCACGCCTCCAAGCTGCGGTTGCCGGACCCGGTCGATACCCGGGCGGATGCCGGCGCGAAGGCGGCAGCACCGCCCCCGCCGGCCGCTGCCGCCCCGCCCGCCGCTCCCGTACGCGGCGTGCTGGACACGCTCTCCGTCCGGCCGGTGCCGATCAGCCGCAGCCGGCATGACGGGCTGGGCGTGGCGCGCATGGACTACGCGTTTGCCGCCGGCGCCCATCTGATCGGGCTCGGCACCGTCGAGCTGGAGCAGGCCGCGAACCACTACCCGACCGTCTTCACCGCCGACCCGCCCGGCATCGCGGCCGTCCTGTCGGGCGAGCCGGGCCGGAACCTGTTCGTCGCCGAGGGCCGATGGGCCGGCGGCACCTATGTTCCGGCCGCGGTCCGGCAGTATCCCTTCTCGATCCGCCGCGACGGGACGGCCGATCGCTGGATGCTGTGCATCGACGAGGCCTGCCCCTGGCTCGACCGGGCTGCGCCATCCAAGCTGCTGGATGGCGGCCAACTGACGGAGCTCGGCCGCGGTGGGGCTGCCATCGCCGACGCCCTGCTGCGCGACGCCGCCCTGGTGGCGCCGTTCGTGGCTGCCCTCCAGGCGCACGACCTGCTGGTCCCGGCCGCCGCCAACCAGTCCCATCCATTGGCGGGCCGGGCGGGACTGGCCGGGCTGCTGGTGGTGGACCATGTGCGCTACGGCGCCCTGGCGGCCGAGATCGCCGAGGACTGGCGCCGGCGCGGCTGGAGCGCGCTCGTATCCCACCATGTCCGCTCGCAAGGGCAATGGCGCCGCCTGGCCGCGCGCGAGGCGCCGCCGGCCGGCCGTGCCACGACGAAGGAGACCGCATGACCACAGACCATGGCGCCCGCCTGGGCGAGATGGCCCGGGCCTTCACCGCCGCCGTCATGGCCGGCGACGGGCCGGCGCTGGCCGCGCTCTTCACCCCCGACGGCACCTATGTCGACGGCTTCTACGGCCCCTTCACCGGGCGGGCGGCCATCGCCGGCATGCTGCACGAGCATTTCCATGGCGCCGGCCGGGATTTCCGCTGGGACATGGTCGACCCGGTGTCGGACGGGCGCATCGGCTATGTCCGCTACCTCTTCAGCTATACCTCGACCATGCCGGAGGCGGCGGGACGGCGCGTCGTCTTTGCCGGCATGGGCTGCTTCGAACTGGTCGACGGCGCCATCGCCCGCTACTCGGAGGTGTTCGAGCGCGGCTCGGCCCTGGCCCAGCTCGACTTCGCGCCGGAGCGGATCAAGAAGGCGCTGCTGCGCTGGGCCGCGGCCGATGCGGGCCGGCCCGATGCCGCCCCCCATCGCGCGGTCGGCTGAAGGCGCGCCGGCCATGTGCGCCCGCTACAGCATCACCACCGCGCCCGAGGCGATCGCCCGGCTGTTCCGTACCGCCGGACCGCTGCCCAACCTGCCGCCGCGCTACAACCTGGCGCCGACCCAGTCCGCCCCGGTGGTGCGGCCGGGCGGCGAGGGGCGGCGGCTCGACCTGCTGCGCTGGGGCCTGATCCCGTCCTGGTCGAAGGGGCCGGACGCGCGCTTCTCGATGATCAATGCCCGCGCCGACACGCTGGCCGTGAAGCCCGCCTATCGCAACGCGCTGCGCGAGCGGCGCTGCCTCGTGCCGGCCGACGGCTTCTACGAGTGGCAGGGGGCCGGCAAGGCCAAGCGGCCGATGCGCATGGTCCGTCCCGACCGCGCGCCGTTCGCCTTCGCCGGGCTGTGGGAGCGCTGGCAGCCGGCGGACGGATCGCCCGCGGTCGAGAGCTTCACCATCGTCACCACCGATGCCAACGACCGGCTGCGACCGATCCATGACCGCATGCCCGTCATCCTCGACGAGGCCGACTGGGACCGCTGGCTGGCCGGCCCCGCCGATGCCGTGACGGGGCTGCTGCGGCCGGCGCCGGATGCGGCCCTGGTCGCCTATCCGGTGTCGCAGCGGGTCGGCAATGTGCGCAACGATGACCCCGACCTGCTGCTGGAGGCGCCGGAAACGCTTTTGCTGTAGGCGCTTATGGGGTGTTTTTCGCGCGTGCATAGGCTAGCCTCCGCCCCGGGGGAGCAGCACAGCGCACATTGGATTTGACCGCATGGCTGCGGAAAACGGAACTTTCGACCTGCCGCCGGCCGGTCACCTGCAATGGATCGGCAGCACCGGGCCCGACCAGTTCAAACGCGTCGGCCATCGCTACCGCGAGCTTCTGGTAGAAGATACCGAACTCGAGCCCCACCATATGGTTCTCGACATCGGCTGCGGCACCGGGCGCATCGCCATCGCGCTGGCAGACCTGCTGCGGCCGCCGGGCGGCTATGTCGGCTTCGACGTGTGGCGGGAGGGCATCGAGTGGTGCCGGCGGAACATCGCGGCGCGGCGCCCGGAATTCACCTTCGTCCATGCCGACATCGACGAGCCACACCTGAACCCGCGCGGCCGCGTGCCGGTCGGGGCGTGGCGCTTTCCCGCGGCCGACGCCTCGATCGACCGCGCCCTGTCGCTGTCGGTCTTCACCCACCTGGACGGACCCACCGCCCGCCACTACCTGGCAGAACTTGCCCGCGTGCTGAAGCCGGGCGGGCGCGGATTGCTGACCTTCTTCCTGCTGGATGCGGCCGGGACGGCCAGGGTGGCCGACTGGCCATCGGGGCGGACGCTGCTGGCCGGCCCGCGGGACCCCCTGCTGACCCGCTTCGGCAAGGACCTGTTCGCCGCGTGGGATCCCGACCAGCTCGATGGCGCGGTGGCGGCGGCGGGGCTGGTCGTCGGCGGGCGCGAGCCGGGTGACTGGTGCGGCCGCCCGCTGGTCCGCGCCGACCGGCCCCACCACCAGGACCACCTGATCGTCACCCGGCCCCTGGCATGAAGCGCGGCACGCCGCGATCGGCGATCCGCCGGACCCTTCCGCAACCGATGCCCAGCGGGTAGAAGGGCTGTCGGACGAGGGGGCAGGCGCCGCCAATGGCGGTGCCGGAAGATCCGGGCGAGCCTGGGGGCGGGCGTTGGGAGGGATGATGACTGAGGGGATGGCCGGGTCGGCCGACAGCGGCCCGTTGCAGGCCCGCATATGCTCGCGCGACGTGCTGGCCGGGATCATGTTCCTGGGCCTGGGGCTGGCCGGCCTCTGGCTGAACGAGTACCGCATCGGCCTGGCGGCCCGCATGGGGCCCGGCTACATGCCGATGCTGGTCTTCGGCGCGCTCGCCTTCATGGGCGGGCTGGTGCTCCTGAAGGGGCTGGTCCAGCCCGGGCCGCCGGTGGAGCGCATGGCGATCGTCGCCACCATCTGGATCCTGGCCGCCCTGCTGGCCTTCGCGCTGACCATCGAGCGGCTGGGCCTCGTGGTCGCCACCATCGTCCTGGTCGGCGTCGCCAGCCTCGCCGGCAATGTCGGCCAGCCCCTGCGGGTGCTGGCCCTGGCGGTCGGCATGGCGGCTTTCTCGGTCGCGATCTTCGTCTGGGGTCTCGGCGTTACCATGAAGGTCTGGCCATGGACGTTCTGAGCGGTCTCTGGTTCGGCCTCGGCGTCGCGCTGGAGCCGACCAACATCGGCTTCTGCTTCATCGGCGCCCTGCTCGGCACCCTGATCGGCGTGCTGCCCGGGGTGGGCCCGGTCGCCACCATCGCGCTGCTGCTGCCGATCACCTTCGGCCTGCCGGCGACCTCGGCCATCATCATGCTGGCCGGCATCTTCTACGGCGCCCAGTATGGCGGCTCGACCACGGCCATCCTGATCAAGCTGCCGGGCGAGACCTCGTCGGTCGTCACCACGCTGGACGGCTATGCCATGGCCCAGCAGGGCCGCGGCGGGGCCGCCCTTGCGACGGCGGCCCTGGGCTCGTTCTTCGCCGGCACGGTGGCGACGCTGTTCATCGCCGTGGCCGGGCCGCTGCTCACGACGGTCGCGCTGAAGTTCAGCTCGGCCGAGTATTTCTCGCTGATGGTGCTGGGCCTGATCGCCTCGGTCGTGCTGGCGCATGGCTCGGTGCCGAAGGCGATCGCCATGATCTTCGTCGGGCTGGGGCTGGGGCTGGTCGGCACCGACGTGAATTCGGGCGAGATGCGCTACGCCTTCGACATCCAGGAGCTGTCCGACGGCATCGGCTTCGTGCCGGTCGTGCTGGGCCTCTTCGGCGTGTCGGAGGTGATCCGCAACCTCGAGACGGCCGACTGGCGCACCGCGCGCATCGGCGCCATCAGCCGCCTGTGGCTGACGCGCGAGGATTTCCGCCGGGCGGCGCCCGCCGCCATCCGCGGCACGGCGCTGGGCTCGTTCCTGGGCGTGCTGCCGGGCGGCGGGGCGGCCCTGGCCAGCTTCGCCTCCTACGGGCTCGAGAAGAAGATCTCCCGCAACCCCGGCGAATTCGGCAAGGGCGCGATCGAGGGCGTGGCGGGGCCGGAATCGGCCAACAACGCCGCCGCCCAGACCTCGTTCATCCCGTTGCTGACGCTGGGCCTGCCGACCAATGCCGTGATGGCGCTGATGGTGGGCGCCCTCATCATCCAGGGCATCCAGCCCGGGCCGCTGATGATGTCACGCCAGCCCGACCTGTTCTGGGGGCTGGTTGCCAGCATGTGGGTCGGCAACATCATGCTGCTGGTCATCAACCTGCCGTTGGTCGGCATCTGGGTGAAGCTGCTGAAGGTGCCCTACGACCTGCTCTACCCGGCGATCCTCGTGTTCTCGGCGATCGGCGTGTACAGCCTGAACAACAGTGCCTTCGACATCTATGTCACCATCCTCTTCGGTTTCGTCGGCTACCTGCTGATGAAGCTGGAATGCGAGCCGGTGCCGCTGGTGCTGGGCTTCGTGCTGGGCCCGCTGATGGAAGAGCACCTGCGCCGGGCGATGCTGCTGTCGCGCGGCGACCCGGGCGTCTTCATCGACCGGCCGATCAGCCTCGGCCTGCTGGCGGTGTCGGCCGTGCTGCTGCTGGCCATCGTCCTGCCGGCCTTCCGCAAGAGCCGCAAGGAAATGTTCCAGGAATAGGAACGACCCTGCGGCCGTCCCATCGACAAGAACATCGTTGGAGGATTCATGAAGACCATCCCGCTGCTGGCGGCCGCCGCCCTGGCGATCGCGCCCGCGATCCCGGCCGCCGCCAAGTTCCCCGAGAAGCCGATCCGCATGGTGGTGGGCTTCACGCCCGCCGGCGCCACCGACATCCTGGCCCGTGTCGTCGCCGCCAAGGTGGGCGAGATGCAGAAGTGGGAGATCGTGGTCGACAACAAGCCGGGTGCCGCCGGCAATGTCGGGGCCGAGATCGTCGCCAAGGCGCCGGCCGACGGCCACACCTGGCTGCTGACCCAGGTCGCCACCCACGGCATCGTCCCCAGCCTGTACAAGAAGCTGCCGTTCGACGCGGTGAAGGACTTCGCCGGCATCACCCAGTTGGTCGGCGTGCCCAACGTGCTGAGCGCCTGCAAGGGCTTCCCGGCCGAAACCGTTGCCGACGTCATCCGCATCGCCAAGGAAAAGCCGGGCACGGTCTCCTTCGCCTCGTCGGGCAACGGCACCTCGCTCCACATGTCGGGCCATCTGTTCAAGGTGCTGGCGGGCGTCGACATCCTGCACGTCCCCTATCGCGGCGCGGGCCCGGCGCTCAACGACTGCCTGGCTGGCAACGTGTCGCTGATCGTCAACAACTTCCCGGAGACGGTGGCCCACGTGCAGGCCGGCACGCTGAAGCCGCTGGCCGTCACCACGGTCAACCGCGCGCCGCAATACCCCAACGTGCCGACGATGCGCGAGGCCGGGGTCGCCGGCTACGACGTGTCGGCATGGTTCGGCATCGTCGTGCCCGCCAAGACGCCGCGCGACGTGGTCGAGACCATCCATGCCGCCGTCGTCAAGGCGCTGGCCGAGCCCGACGTGCGGGCCCGCCTGCTCGACCTGGGCGGCGTCGTGGTCGCCTCCAAGCCGGAGGAGTTCGAGACCTTCTACAAGGGCGAGATCGCGCGCTGGAAGCCGGTGGTCGAGACCTCCGGCGCCCAGATCGAGTAGTCCGGCCCGGACCGCCCGGTTCCCGTCATCGGGGACCGGGCGGTGCCGGCAGCCTCTTGCTCATATAGACCGTGAAACCCTCCTTGAACGGCTCCTCGCGGTCGATCGCATAGCCCCGCCGGCCATAGAAGGCGACGTTCCCGGCGAAGGCCTTGTTGGTGTAGAGCCGCATCTCCGGCCGGCCGAGGCTGGCCGCGACCTGCTCGGCATGGTCCAGCAGCGTGCGGCCATGGCCGTGCCCCTGGCGGTCCGGCGCGATCGCCACGTTCTCGACCAGCAGATGGTCGCCCTCGTCGATCATCTCGATCAGGCCTGCCAGCTCGTCGCCGACGAACAGCAGGTCGACCAGGTGCGCGCGGACGGCATGCTCGTAGTCCGCCCGCATCGGCATCGGCTCGCGGCCGATGAGCGGGACCCACCGGGCATAGGCGGCGCGGGTCAGCGCGCGGACCGCGCCCGCGTCGGCGGCCTGGGCGCGGCGGATCGTGACGGGTTGGGTGGCAGGCTCGGTCATGCGCGGCTCCTTGCTGGGCAGGGGGTGAATGGCGGGCACGAAAAAACCCGCCGAAGCGCTTCGGCGGGTTCCAGGGTGAACGGTGGAGGGGGGTAGGGGACGCTAGTCGACGTGCGGCCCGGCGCTCCTCCCCTGTCCTTCAGCCCATGGCAAACCCGCCGCGGCCTTGCGGCGTCGACGTCGGCTTGCGGTGGCGAGGACGGATGCGTTCACGGGCGCGATCATCGGGCCGGGCGGTGCCTGCGGTCAACCGGCTTCACTTGCGCGCGGCCTTGATCATGTCGGCCGCCTTCTCCGCGATCATGATGGTGGCGGCATTGGTGTTGCCCGACACCATGATCGGCATGATCGAGGCATCGACCACGCGCAGCGCGTCCAGCCCGTGCACGCGCAGCTCGGGGTCGACCACGGCCATGCGGTCGCGGCCCATCTTGCAACTGCCGACCGGGTGATAGACCGTGGTGCCGTTGGCGCGCGCATAGTCGAGCCATTCGGCATCGGTCTGCACGGCCAGGCCGGGATGCTTCTCGCCCGCGTTCCAGGGGGCGAAGGCGGGCGCCTCCAGGATGGCGCGGCTCATCTTCAGGCCCGCCACCGTCACCATCCGGTCGGTCTCCGCCGCCAGGTAGTTGGGGCGGATGGCCGGCGCCTCGTGCGGGTCGCCCGACTTGATCATGACCGATCCGCGGCTTTCCGGCCGTAGCTGCCAGCCGCCCAGCGTCGCCCCCGGCTCGTCGTCGAGCTGGCCCAGCACGCCGTCCTTGAAGCTGGCGGCAGCGAAGGAAAGCTGGAAGTCTGGCGCCTCCAGGCCGGGCCGGGTCTTCATGAAGCCGACGCCGTTGCCGGCCGAGTAGGTGAGGATGCCGCGGCCGAGTGCTGCATACTTGGCCGCCTCGATCATCAGCCGCCAGCCGCGCGACAGTTCGTTGATGCTGGCGATGCCCTTCATGCGGTGGACGATGCGGCTGACGAAATGGTCATGCAGGTTGCGCCCGACCCCCGGCAGCTCGTGCACCATCGGCACGCCAAGCGGGCGCAGGTGCTCGCCCGGGCCGATGCCCGACACCTGCAGGAGCTGGGGCGAGTTGATGGACCCGCCCGACAGGATCACCTCGTGGCGGGCGCGGACCACGCGGTCCTCGCCGCCCTGGGTGAAGGCGATGCCGGTCGCCCGCCATTGCTCGACGATGACGCGGGTGGCCAGCGCACCGGTCTCGACCTTGAGGTTCTGGCGGTCCATCACCGGCTTCAGGTAGGCGCGCGCGGTCGATGCCCGGAACCGCCCGCGCCGGGTCTGCTGGTAATAGCCGACCCCCTCCTGCTCGGCGGCGTTGGTGTCGGGGTTGAAGGGCAGCCCCACTTCCTGCCCGGCCTTGACGAAGGCGTGCGTCAGCGGGTGGTGGTCGGCGAACTCGTCCACCGTCAGCGGGCCATCCTTGCCGCGATAGGCGGGATCGCCGCCGGCCTTCGACTCGGCCTTCTTGAAGTAGGGCAGGACATCGTCATAGGACCAGCCGCGGATGCCGGACTGCGCCCACGAATCGAAGTCCTGGCGCTGGCCGCGGACATAGATCAGGCCGTTGATCGAGCTCGACCCGCCCAGGACCCGCCCGCGCGGGAACAGCATGGCGCGATTGTTGGTGCCGGGCTCGGGCTCGGTGCGGTAAACCCAGTTGACCCGCTTGTCGTCGAGCATTCTGATGAAGCCGGCCGGAATGTGGATCCACGGCAGCCGATCGTCGGGGCCCGCCTCCAGCAGCAGCACGCTGACGGCCGGGTCCTCCGACAGCCGGTTGGCTAGGACGCAGCCGGCCGAACCCGCCCCGACAATCACATAGTCGAATTCCATGCACTTCCCCCGCCCAGCCGGCCCCCTGCGGAACGCTCGCCAGCTGACCATCCGTTTCGCCTATTGCGCGAGTCTAGCGGCAATCGCCGTCCTGGGTCTAACGCCGCTGCCGTTCCTGGCCACGAAAGTTGCGACGGCCGAACCGCCGGGCTGGTACGGCCGCGTCGATGCCGGCTTCGAGACGGGCACCAGTGCCCGCTTCCGCGACTGGAACTGCGGCGGGACGGACCCGGCCGCGATCCCGCTCTATGGCTGCCTGGCGCGCGCCAGCGGCGATTTCGGGCGCTCGGCTGCCTTTGGCGGCGGCATCGGCTATCGCATCGACGAGCGCTTCCGCATTGACCTGACGGTCGGCTGGCGGCCCGGCTTCGGCTTCGACGGCCAGGCCAATTTCCCCGTGGCCGGCGGGCAGGCGGTCGACGGCGAGGTCTCGACGCTGAGCGGCATGGTCACGGGATATCTCGACCTGGCGCCGCTGGTGGCCCTGGACCTGGGCCCGTTCCAGCCCTTCGTCGGCCTCGGCGCCGGCGTCTCTCGCAACCGGCTGGACCGCACGACCCTCAGCTTCCCCGGGATATCGCAGACGGTGACGACGCCGGGCGGCACGTCCACCGGCTTCGCCTGGACGGCGACGGCGGGGACGGGCATCCGCCTGACCGACGCGCTGACGCTCGAGATCGCGTATCGCTATACAGATTTCGGCCGGGTCGACAGCGATCGCGGCGATGCCACGCGCGTGCGGACGTCCGGCACCGTGTCGCTGCCGATCGACGGCACGCGGTCGGATCTCGCCAGCCATGGCATCTCCATCGGGCTGCGCCATGCCTTCTGACGCCGCCGGGGTGCCGCACGAAAGCGCACCGGCGTTCGTGCGTGGCAACCCGATCGTCTCGGCCGGCTACGATTTCCCGACCTTCGTCGGTCGTGCGCGGCCCTATCTGCTGGCCGAGAGCCCGCGATCGGGCAGCCAGTTGCTGGCCGACCTGCTGTGGCGGACCGGCCGGATGGGCGCGCCCGGCGAATACTTCAACCGCGAACACACGATCCCGGCCTTGACGCAGCGGCTGGGCCTGGCGTCGATCGACGGGCCGGGCGGCATGGATGCCTATATCCGCGCCCTGGTCCGCCATCGCACCTCGGCCAACGGCGTTTTCGGCGTGAAGGCGCACTTCAGCCAGTTGCGTCCGCACCTGGACGACCCGTCCGTGCGCGCGCTGGTCCGCGGCAGCCGCATCGTCTGGCTGCGCAGGCGCGATCTCGTGGCCCAGGCCATCTCCTACCTGGTGGCCCTGCAGTCCGATGAATGGCGCCGCCTGCGTGGCCGCGACGGCGCCACGTTCCAGGGCCGCTATTCCTGGCGCGACATCGACCGCGCGGTTGGCATGATCGCCGCCGACGAGCGCTGCTGGCAGGTGGGATTCGAGCAGTCCGGCATCACGCCGTTCGTCGTCTGGTACGAGGACCTGGTGGCCGATCCCGACCCGGCCTGCCGCGGCATCTGCGCGTTGATGGGCGTGGCCGACGGCCTGCCGCCCTTCGCGCTGGCAGCATCCCCGCTGGAGCGTCAGGCCGATCCGGTCAAGGAAGAATGGCTGCGCCGCTATCGGCAGACGCTCGATTGGGGCCCGAAGAGCCCCAGGGCACGATCCGCAGCTCGGGCCACATAGCCCGCCACCGCTCAGCCTTGGCCTCGTACACGGCCTGCGACACGAGGCGGTAATTCGACCGCACGACCAGCGCGAACAGGTCGTCCGTCCCGAAGGGCGCGCAGCAGGCGATGCCGCCGGCACCGTCGGGCCGGATGCCGATCGCCGTCGCCGTGGTCGGATAGGTGGCGATGGCGTCGTCCACCGAGCGATAGGGCTGGATGGCGCGACCGAATCTGGCCTCGTACCACAGGTGGACGCGCGCCTGGTTCTTGACGTCGAGCCGTACCGGCAGGGCCGCGAAGAGCCGGGTCAGGCGGGCTTCGGCCACCTTCTCGGCCTGCGCCGACAGGTCATCGGGGTCGAAATAGACGATGTCGATGTCGGCCATGCCGTGCCCGGGCGCGCGCCCGGTGCGGTGGTTCCACACCGTCTGGGCGATGGCGCCGGCCACGACGGTCGCGTGCGGCAGGCCCAGCCCGGGCAGGCTGGGCCAGAGTTCCCGGAACCAGGGGGCCGGGGCCAGCGCTGCCTCCAGGGCCGCCAGGCCGCAGCCGCTCACGGCTGCGACCGGCGGGCTGGCTGGCGACCCTGGCTGTTCAGGCGCGCGGGCGGAATGCCATCAGGAAGACGCCGCCGACGACCGCGGCGATGCCGCCCAGGATGTAGATCATCGTGCCGTCGGTGAAGCGCCCGGTCAGCGAGTTCACCACCTGGTCGACCGGCGCATTGGCCGCCCGCCAGGCGAAGACCAGAAGGATCGCGCCGACGCATAGAAGAACGATGCCGAGAATGCCGCTGGACCGCATGTTGTGCCTCCGTCGAGTTGACGACGGGAACGGACGCGGCCGGCAAAGGTTCCATCGGCGTCAGCCGGCCAGGTGGAACGCCTCGTGATAGGCGGTCTGGATCATCCCGCCCATCACCGGCCCACCCCCGGCGACATGGATCATGTCGCCGGCCAGGGCGGCTCCCAGGCCATGGCGCGGGGTCGGCATCGGCGCGTAGGCGGCCCAGCTATCGGCCTTGGGATCGTAGCCCTCGTTCTGGCCGAAGACGCGCCGGGTGCCCTCACCACCCATGCAGAAGACGCGGCCGCGATAGAGCACGGCGCCATGGCCGCTGCGCGGCGTTGGCATCGGCGCGCGTTCTTCCCAGCGGTCGCCCGCCGCGTCGTAGGCCAGGTGCAGGCCGGTGTTGAAGTGGAAGGTATCCATCCGGCCGCCGATGACATGGATGCGGCCGTCCACCACGACGCCGCCGGCATGGTCGCGCGGGCCGGGGATGGGCGCTCGGCGGCTCCAGCGGTCGGCGGCCGGGTCGTAGACGTCGTGGGCGTCGACCGAGCGCACGTCGCGCCCGCCGATGGCATGGATGCGCCCGTCCAGCACGACCAGTGAGATGGCGCCGCGCGGGCCGGGCAGGGGGGCGATCTCGCGCCAGGCATTCTCGGCCGCGGCATAGACGAAGCAGGCGCTGAAGGGCGCGCGGTTCTGCTCGATGAAGCCGCCGCAGGCATAGATCCTGTCGCCGTCGGCGGCGACGCCGACATGGTTGGCGCCGCGCGGCAGGGGGGCGGCATCGCGCCAGGCATCGGCCGCGGCATCATAATAATGGTGGTAGGGCCGGTCGACGCGCTGCAGCCCGTAGCCGCCCACGACATGCATCCGCCCCTGCATGGCCGTGGCCCAGGCCATCTCGCTGCGCGGCAGCGGCAGCGGGGCGCGCTGCACCCAGTGGCCGGGATCGGCGGCGGGCGGGGCCGGCGAATAGAGAAAGCGCTGGGTCTCGGCCTCGGGCGGCATCGCCACCGGCCCGCCATGGCGCAGGTGCGACAGGAGCGGGTCGTGCTGGGCGTGCTGGGCCACGGCCAAGCGGGGCAGGAGGGTCGCCGCGGCCCCGGCACCCAGGGTCGCCAGGAAGGTACGCCGGCCGGGCGCCGACGGCAGGCCTTGACGTTTGTGCTGGACCATCGCGGCGAACTCCTCGAAGGTAGGGGCCGCAGGATAGCGTCCGGCGGCGCGGAGCCGCCATGGGCCGGTCGCGATTCCGCCTGAATTTTTCCCTGGACTATTCTATATAAGCGGCCGAGGCCGGCATGCCGGCCGCTGATCCGCAGGGCGCATCCGCGCCCACCTAGCAGGAGGGTACGTGGCAAAAGAAGATCTGATCCAGTTCGAGGGAGTCGTCCTGGAAATGCTCCCGGAGTTTCGTTTCCGCGTCCGCCTCGACAGCGGGCACGAGATGCTGGCCTACACCGGCGGCAAGATGCGT
Organism: Stella humosa; assembly: GCF_006738645.1. Lineage (GTDB taxonomy): Bacteria > Pseudomonadota > Alphaproteobacteria > ATCC43930 > Allostellaceae > Allostella > Allostella humosa. The sequence continues at coordinate 1,385,562 of NZ_AP019700.1, forward strand.
AAGCATCGCATCCGTATTCTCGCCGGCGATCGCGTGACGGTCGAGATGACCCCCTATGACCTGACCAAGGGGCGAATCACCTTCCGCCACAAGGACGAGCGCGCCCCGGTCGTGAGCGCAGCACCCCGTCGCCCGCAGTTCCAGCGCCGCCGCTGAGCAGGCCGGCCGGATAGTCCGGCCGGCACCACCACCCCTCCAGGAAGATTTTGCCGGGCATTTTGCCCGGCTTTCGGCGTTGGCCTATCCATCCCGGAACATGCTCGACCGATCGGGGCGATGTACACGCTCTGGTAAATGCCGCCGGCCGCGGCTATGGTCTGGATTGGTAACAATCGGCGCATAAGGCCGAAGCCAATAGCGGGCATCGCCCGTCTCGGGAGGAGACATAGATGAACTGGAAGCATTTCCTGGGTGCCGTCGTCGCGGTTGCCGGGCTGGGTGTCATGGCGCCCGCCGGCGCGCAGACGATCACCCTCAGCGGCGCCTCGCAATTCAACGACGACCACGCCTTCACCAAGGCCCTCGTGCGCTTCGAGGAACTGGTGAAGCAGTATTACGGCAAGCCGATCAACTTCACCTTGCACAAGAACAGCGAGCTGGGTCTCGAAAAGCAGTATTTCGAGTACATGGCCCAGGGCAAGGCGGTCGACTACGGCATCGTCTCGCCGGCGCACATGTCGACATTCTCGCGCGCGGCCCCCTTCATCGACGCGCCGTTCCTGTTCCGCGACCTCGACCACTGGAACAAGGTGCTGGACGCCGACCTGCTGAAGCCGATCGCCGACGAGATCGCCCAGAAGGCCGACGTCATGCTGATCGGCTATGCCGGCGGCGGCGTGCGCAACATCTTCGTCAACAAGCCGGTGAAGAACCTGGCCGAAATGAAGGGCCTGAAGGTCCGCGTGCAGGGTGCGCCGATCTGGAGCCGGGCCTTCGCGGCGGCCGGCCTGTCGCCCACGGTCATCGCCTATAACGAGGTCTACAACGCCATCCAGAACGGCGTCATCAATGCCGGCGAGAACGAGGCGGCCGGCGTCGACCAGATGAAGTTCTACGAGGTCGGGCCCAACCTCGCGATGACCGAGCACGCCATCACGATCCGGCCGATCTGCTTCTCGGGCAAGACCTTCAAGAAGCTGCCGCCCGATCTGCAGCAGGCCGTCCTGCGGGCCGGCAAGGAAGCCGGCGCCTATGGCCGCCAGGTCGAATCGTCCGAGGATTCCGCCAAGCTCGACGCGCTCGAGAAGGCCGGCAAGCTGAAGCGCATCCCCTTCGCCGACCGCGACCAGATGAAGAAGCTGGTCGACCCGGTGATGGCGGCCTACGCCAAGGACATCGGCGTCGACACCATCTTCGCGCAGATCAACGCGACCAAGTGAGTTGAACCGCCGGTCCCGCGACCTTCGGCAGGTCGCGGGACCGGCGGAGCTCGTCTTTCCGACATTCCAGGAGACGTGGCGTGACCGGCTCCCCCGGCGTGTGGCGCTCGCTGACCGCGGCCTGCCACCAGATCCTTTCGTTCCTGCTCTGCGTCTCGGTGCTGATCCTGGTGATCCCGGTGACGCTGCAGATCTTCTCGCGCTTCACGGCGATCATCCCGCACTACATCTGGACCGAGGAGATGGCCCGCTTCCTCTTCGTGTGGATGGTGATGATCGGCGCCATGGTCGGCGTGCGCGAAAGCGCGCATTTCGACGTCGACCTGTGGTCGCACAAGTCGCCGCGCCTGACCGCCGGCATCAACCTGATCTCGCGCTTCGCCATCCTGGTCTTTGCGCTGACCTTCCTCTTCGCCGGCTGGGAGTTCACGCTCTTCGGCTGGAACCGCATATCCGAACTGGCCGAGCTTCCGCTTTGGATGATCCACATCGCCTGGCCGCTGACCGGGTTCGTCTGGATCGTGTTCCTGGGTGAACAGGTCGTCGACGATTTCCGCACGCTGGCCGGGGGACAGGGTTGATGGGTGCCGCCGTTCTGACGCCGGGCATGGCGTCGATCATTCTTTTCGGCCTGTTCTTCGGCCTGATGGCGCTGCGCGTGCCGATCGCCTTCGCGCTGGGCCTGGCCTGCCTGCCGATCCTGTTGATCGAGCCGCATCTGTCGCCCATGACGCTCGTGCAGGAAACGTTCAACGCCTACAATTCCTTCATCCTGCTGGCGGTGCCGTTCTTCCTGCTGACCGCCAACCTGATGAATGTCGGCGGCATCACCGACCGGCTGATGACACTGTCGCGCACCATGGTCGGGCACTTCCCGGGCAGCCTGGCGCAGATCAACGTGGTCCTGTCCTTCTTCTTCGCCGGCATCTCGGGCTCGTCCACGGCCGACGCCGCCAGCCAGTCGAAGATCTTCATCGAGGCCCAGCGCAAGGAAGGCTACGACGACGGCTTCTCGGTGGCGATCACCGCCGTCTCGGCCGTGCTGGCGGTCATAATCCCGCCGTCGATCCTGATGATCGTCTGGGGCGGCATCCTGACCGTGTCGATCGGTGCGCTCTTCCTGGCCGGCATCATCCCCGGCCTGCTGATCGCGCTGGTGCAGATGGCGACCGTGCACATCTACGCCAAGATGCGCGGCTACCCGACCTACCAGCGCTCCACCTGGCGGGAGTTCTTCTGCGCCTCTTTCGTCGCCATCCCGGCCCTGATGACGCCCGGCATCATCATCGGCGGCAAGATTTTCGGCTGGTTCACGGCGACGGAGTCGGCCTGCATCGCCGTGCTCTATGCCGGCGTGCTGTCCTTCTGCGTCTATCGCGAGATGGACACGAAGGGCTTCTACAACGCATTGCTCGATACCGGCCGGCTGGCGGCGGTCGCGCTTTTCTGCGTCGGCACGGCCAGCGCCTTCGGCTGGCTGCTGGCCTACTACCAGATCCCCAAGGCGATCCTGGCCGGCGTCCAGGCGTGGGAACTGGGGCCGATCGGCGTCGGCTTCCTGGTGGCGGCCGTGTTCCTGGTCGTCGGCTGCTTCCTGGATGCCATCCCCGCCATCATCATCGTCGGCACCATCCTCGACCCGGTGGCCCGCACGGCCGGGCTGGACCCGGTGCATTTCGCGATGATCGGGATCGTCTCGCTAGCCTTCGGGCTGGTGACGCCGCCATACGGGCTTTGCCTGATGATAGCCTGTTCGGTGGCCGGGTTGCGGCTGGCCGACGTCATCAAGGATACGATGATCATGCTGCTGCCCATGCTGGGCGTATTGATCCTCGTCATCCTGTGGCCGCAGGTGACATTGTTCCTGCCCAGCCTGATCTCGCCCGAGTTCCTGCGCTGATCCCTGCCGGAGAGATGACGACGATGCCTGAGATCGAGCCCCTGTCGGACGCCCTGGGCTGCCGCCTGACCGGCATCGACCTGCGCGGCGGCATCGACGACGCCACCTTCGCGGTCGTGGAGCAGGCGCTCCACGACCACCTGGTGGTGATCCTGCCGGGGCAGCAGGGGCTCGATCCGGCGCGCTACCTGGCCTTCGCCCGGCGCTTCGGCCGGCCGGAGCCGCATGTCATCGACCAGTTCCACCATCCGGCCGATCCGAACATCCTGATCCTGTCCAACGTCGTGGTGGACGGCCAGCCGACCGGCCTGATGGATGGCGGCACCTACTACCACACCGACTATTCCTACCTGCCGGTGCCGGCGCGCTGCACCATGCTGCACGCCATCCGCATCGCCGACCAGGGCGCAGGGACCGGCTTTGCCAACCTGCGCCAGGCCTGGGAAGACCTGCCGGCCGACATGCAGGCGCGCATCGACGGGCTGGTCTGCCGCCACCATTACGGCAACCGCGACGACCTCGACGAACGCTCGCGCACGGCGGCCTCGCCGCTGTCTTCGGAACAGAAGGCGAAGATGGACTGGGTCCGCCACCCGCTCGTCCGCCGCCATCCGCACACCGGCCGGCCGACCCTCTATGCCGTGTCGGGCAGTTCGTTCGGGATCGACGGCATGGGCGACGCCGAGGGCGTGGCCCTGCTGGACGAGCTGAAAGCCCATGCGACCCAGCCGAAGTACCTCCACCGGCCGAACTATGCCGAGGGCGACGTCGTGATCTGGGACAATTGCTGCCTGCTGCATTCCGCGCCCCTGGCCGACCCCGCCCAGCCGCGGACATTGTGGCGCATCACCGTCAAGGACGCCGGGCCGACCTGCTGACGGGGCGCCACGGCAGTGACCGCGGCGCCGCCGCAAGTACCGCGCTACTGCTGCGTTCTGGCCTCGGACGCGCGCTATTTCGACTTTGCACGGGCCTGCGTGACGAGCCTCGTGGCCGCGGCCCGGCTGCTGCACGGCGTGGCGGTAGAGGTGGTCTTCGTGTCGCTGGGCCTGACGGCCGAGCAGGAGGGGTGGCTCGCCGCCCAGGGCGTGCGGGTTGCCGCGCCGGACCCGATGGTGCCGCGCTTCCCCGACGCGCCGGACCACGCCTATGCCCAGACCTGCCGGCCGTACCTGCCGGCGATGTTCCCCGGCCATGACGGCTATGTCTGGGTCGATTCCGACCTGCGGTTCCTCGATGGCCATGGCCTGGCTGCCTGCATCGCGCCCTGCCTGCGGCGGGCGGCACCCCTGGCTGTCGCCACCGAGAACGACCCGTCCTACGTGATGATGAGCCAGCCGGCGGCGGCCGGCCTGTGGCATGCCCAGCGGCGCCAGCGCGTGGCGCGCATCTATGGCGAGGCGATCGCGCGGCGGCTCCAGCCGATGGCCGGCATCAATTCGGGCTTCTTCGCCGCCGCCGCCGATTCCCCGCTATGGGCAGCCTTCGCCGGGCGGCTCGAGCAGGCCCGGCGCCTGCCCTATGACCGCCTGGCCGAGCAGGATGCGCTCAATGTCGCGGTCCTGGATGTCGGCGGCTATGCCCGCCTGCCGCCGACGATGAACTGGCTGTGCAGTTGGCGCATCCCGCACCGCCGGGCCGATGGCAGCTGGTGCCACCCCGACCATTGGCACGCGCCGATCCATGTTTTGCACTTGACCAATGCCGGGTCGTTCCACACCGAGGATGGCCGGCGCGAACGGCTGGTCGACATGTACCGGCGCGTCGGCCTGCCGGTCTGATCGCCGTGACCGCCGCTGCCGTCATCGCCGTCCTGGCCGACGGCCCGGACGCCCGGGCCGCGCGGGCCTGCATCGCCAGCATCCTGGCGGTGCTGCCGCCCGGCCTGGCCGACCTGGTGGTGGTCGCCGAGGCACTGCCGACCAGTGATGCGGCGTGGCTGGCCGCCCGTGGGGTGGCACACGCACCGGCGTCCGCGCGGCCGTGGAGCGTGCCGGAAGTCCTGCCGGCCCATGGGGTATGCATGGTGGTCGATCCGCGGCTGCGCCTGCTGCGCAAGGAGGTGCTGGCGCTCTTCCTGAAGTATGGCGCCCGGCCGGACCGCGCCGTGGTGGCGGTGCCGGCCGGCGATCCCGCCTATGGCGCGATCGCCGATCCCCGCCTGGCCACGGCCGCCTTTGCGCAACGGCATGCCCGGCTGGCTGCGGCCCATGGCACCGCGATCGCCGACCGCCAGTGCGTCCTGCCGCCGTTCGACGCAGGCATCGTCGCCGCGCGGGCGTATTCGCCGATCTGGGCCGCCTGGAGCCGGCGCGCGGCCGCAGGCGGTGAAGCGGATGCCTTCGACGTGGCGGTACGCGATGTCGGTGAATTCTTCCGCATGCCGACGACGATGAACTGGATGTGCGGGCAGAAGCTGCCCTGGCAGGCGCCCGATGGAACCTGGCGCCATCCCGACTATCGCGCGGAGCCAATCTTCGCCGCCAACCTGGCCCCGCCCCAGCCATGGCTGGCGTCGACGGAGGGTGCCGACCGGGTTGCCGGCGTCTATCGCGCCATCGGTGCTGCCGGCGTCACGCCGCCGCGATGACCTGGACGCCGGCTGCCGCCAGATCGCGGTCGGCGGCGATGTCCGTGGCGATGCCATCGGGGCCGGGGATGGCGATGGACCGCGTCAGGCCCTTGATCACCGTCACCGCGAAGCCCTGTGCCACCGCATCCAAGGCCGACCAGGCGACGCAGAAATCATAGGCGAGCCCGACCAGCACGCAGTGCTGCACGCCGCGCTCGCGCAGGTAGCCGGCAAGGCCGGTCGGCGTCCGGCGGTCATTCTCGAAGAAGGCGGAGTAGGAGTCTATCTCGCGGTCGTGCCCCTTGCGCAGCACGAGCTGGGCCCGGGTCAGCGCGCCGGCCGCGATGGCGGGATGGAACGCGGCACCCGCCGTCCCCTGCACGCAATGGTCCGGCCACAGGACCTGTAGGCCGTAGGGCATGGCGACCGTGGCGAAGGGGATGCCGCCCTCATGGTTGCTGGCGAAGGAGCGGTGGTCGGCCGGGTGCCAGTCCTGTGTCACGACGACCAGCCCGAAGCGCTCCGCCAGGCTGTTGATGCCCGCCATGATCTCGTCGCCGCCGGGCACGGCCAGCGCGCCGTCGGGACAGAAATCCACCTGCGGATCGACGATCAGCAGCGCCTCCGCGGAACCGATGTCGAGCGTGGGCGGCGGCAAGGGGTGGCGCCGTCAGAAGGCCGCGATGTGGCGGACGATCAGCCGGTCCAGCCCATCCGCGTCGCGCTGGCCGATGGCCGTCACCATCTCGTGGTGCTCGGCACCGCTGCCGCGCAGGCCCTCGGTGCTGCGCCAGCGGCCGGACGTGCCGAAATGGCTGCGCTCGCGCAGCGACTGCACGGTTTCCACCAGCACCGGGTTGCCGGTGATGGCAAAGAAATGATCGTGGAAGGCGGCATTGGCAGCCGCCTGGTGCTGGCGCCCCTGGCTCTCGACCGTCTGGTCGAAGGCGGCCGCCAGGCGCTCCAGAATGGCGACGTCATCAGCACTGGCGCGTTCGACGATCAATCCGGCGGCGCTGCGCTCGATGGCCGTGCGCACGAAATAGAGCTGCTCGCGCTGCACCGGGTCGGGGGTGGCGACGCGGAAGCCATGGTTGGCCCGATGCTCCACCAGGCGCTGTGACTTCAGCTCGGCCAGCGCCTTGCGGATGTCGAACTGGGTGGCGTCGTAGCGCGCCTGCAGCTCGATCAGCTTCAGCCACTCGCCATGGCTGAAGCTGCCGAACTTGATGTCGTTGCGCAGCCGGCGGACAAGCTGGTCGAGCCGGTCGGCGGCGGCGTGCGACTTGGGCATCGGACGCCGGCCGCTCGCTTTACTTCTTGGCGGGCGGGGCGGTGGCGACGAAGGACGGGCGGGCCAGCATGGCCGCGTGCCAGCGCGCCAACGCCGGCCGGCCGTCGCGCCAGTCCGACCCGGTGTCGAGCCGGTCGAGATAGGCGATGGCGCAGGCGAGCGTCACCGGGCCGAAGGTGGCGCTGGTGGCAATCGTGTCGGCCGTCGTCTCCAGATGGTCGAGGCAACGCTTGGCGCGCGCGACCTCGCCGTCGAAGATCGCGGCCGAGCGCTTGTCGACCGGGCGGCCCAGCTCGCGGCCATAGGCGATGGCGCCGTCGAGGATGCCCATGGCCAGCGCCTCGAAGGCGCGCTCGTGCCACAGGTTGGTCCCGCCATTGGGCAGGAAGCGCGGGCCGACATGCAGCCGGTCCAGATATTCCGCGATCGCCTTGGTGTCGCTGATGGCGATGCCGTCGTCGGTCACCAGCACCGGCACGCGGCCGAGCGGCGACACCGCCAGCACGACGCTGTTGGGATCGCGCAGCGTCGCCGGCACTTCTTCGATCCGGTCGGTCAGGCCCAGCTCGTGGGCCTGCACGCGCACGATGCGGGCATAGGGCGAGCCCGCCGTCATGTAGAGGCGCATCAAGTCACTCTCCCCTCATTCGCGCCGAAGACGCGGGCGAAAATCGTATCGACGTTGCGGGTGTGGTAGCCGAGGTCGAACTGCGCGGCGATCTCTTCCGGCGACAGGTAGCGGCCGACCTCGGCATCGGCCTTCAGCAGGTCCAGGAACTGGCCGCGGCCATGCCACGCCTCCATCGCGTTGCGCTGCACCAGGCGATAGGAATCCTCGCGGCTGGCCCCCTTCTGGGTCAGCGCCAGCAATACGCGCTGGGAATGGACGATGCCGCCGCCCGTCTCCAGGTTGGCCCGCATGCGCTCGGGATAGACCACGAGCTGGTCCACCACCCGCGCGGTGCGCGCCAACGCGAAGTCGAGCGCGATGGTGGCGTCCGGCCCGAACACCCGCTCGACGGCGGAGTGGGAGATGTCCCGCTCGTGCCACAGGGCCACGTTCTCGTGCGCCGGTATGACCGCCGCGCGGATGATCCGGGCAAGGCCGGTCAGGTTCTCGGTCAGGACCGGGTTGCGCTTGTGCGGCATCGCCGACGAGCCCTTCTGGCCCGGCGCGAAATACTCCTCCGCCTCGCGCACCTCGGTGCGCTGCAGGTGGCGGATCTCGATCGCCAGTCGCTCGATGCCGCTGGCGACCACGCCCATGACCGAGAAGAACATGGCATGGCGGTCGCGCGGGATGACCTGGGTCGAGACCGGCTCGATCTCCAGCCCCAGCTTGGCCGCCACATGCGCTTCGACGCGGGGGTCGATGTTGGCAAACGTGCCGACCGCGCCCGAGATGGCGCAGGTCGCGATCTCCCGGCGGGCCGCCACCATGCGCTCGCGGTTGCGCTGGAACTCGGCATAGTGGCCGGCCAGCTTCAGCCCGAAGGTGGTGGGCTCGGCATGGATGGCGTGGCTGCGGCCGATGCAGACGGTGTGCTTGTGCTCGATCGCGCGTCGGCGCAGTGCCGCCAGGACTTCGTCGATGTCCTCGATCAGGATGTCGCAGGCCTGGGTCAGTTGGACGGCCAGGCAGGTGTCGAGCACGTCGGACGAGGTCATGCCCTGGTGGACGAAGCGCGCCTCCGGCCCGACATGCTCGGCCAGGTTGGTCAGGAAGGCGATGACGTCGTGGCGGGTCTCGCGCTCGATCTCGTCGATGCGATCGACCTCGAAGCGGCCGCGCTCCCAGACCGCGCGCGCGGCCTCGGCCGGGATCACGCCCAGTTCGGCCTGCGCGTCGCAGGCATGGGCCTCGATCTCGAACCAGATGCGGAACCGGTTCTCCGGCTCCCAGATGGCGGCCATGCGCGGCCGGCTATAGCGGGGGATCATCTTCGTTTTCCGTAACGCGCGGGGGGCCGCACTCTACGCGGAAGGGGCCGGATTGGGAAAGCGCCGCGCTTAATTGGGAAAGCGCTGCGCTTAATGCGGCGTCACCACCTTCAGCCCCACGATACCCGCCACGATCAGCGCGATGCAGGCCAGGCGCGCGGCGTCGGCCTGCTCCTGGAACAGCCACATGCCGAGGATGGCGGTGCCGACCGTGCCGACGCCGGTCCAGATCGCATAGGCGGTGCCGAGCGGCAGCGATTTCAGCGCCAGGCCCAGGAGGCCCAGGCTGATCACCATGGAGCCCGCGGTCAGCAGGGTGGGCAGGGGCCGCGTGAAGCCCTCGGTGTATTTGAGGCCGACGGCCCAGCCGATCTCGAACAGGCCGGCGGCCAGAAGGATGATCCATGCCATGGGAACGAACTCCACCCGCAAGGCGGGGTCGTCCCCGTCCATGGCTCTTCCCCTCGGGCGGGTGTCGCGGGGTCGTCCCCGCCGAGCCTTCGGCTTCCAGATAGGATGGGCGGGCCGCCCGATCAATCCCGGCCCTTCACTCCATGGACAGGGGCGGCCCGGGGTGGCTACGGTACCGCTCACACAAGATTCCCGGCGCCCGTCATTGGTGAGGGCGCCTGTCGGAGGATGCGATGGAACCCACCCGTGGATTGAACGCCGATCTCGATTCGGCCCTGGCGGATGCGCGCGCCGAATATGCCGCGCGCAACCCCAAGAGCGCTGCCCGCCAGGTCGAGGCCGCCAAGGTGATGCCGGGCGGCAATACCCGCACCGTCATCCATTTTCCGCCCTTCCCGCTGACGATCGCCAAGGGCGAGGGCGCGCGGGTGTGGGATGCGGACGGGCATGAGTATCGCGACTTCCTGGGCGAGTTCACGGCCGGGCTCTAGGGCCATTCGCACCCGGCGGTGATGAAGGCGATCCGTGGCGCGCTCGAAGGCGGCATCGCGCTGGGCGGCCCCAACCTGGTGGAGGCCGAGCTGGCCCGCTTGGTCTGCGGGCGCTTTCCGTCGGTCGACCAGGTGCGCTTCACCAACTCCGGCACCGAGGGCAACCTGCTGGCCGTCTCGGCCGCGCGTGCCTACACCAAGCGCTCCAAGGTGCTGGTGATGGAGGGCGGCTATCACGGCGGCGTCTTCTACTTCTCGGGCCCGACGCCGCTCAACGTGCCGTTCCCCTTCGTGTTCGGCCGCTACAACGACATCGACTACACGCGTGCCGCCATCCGCGAGCATGCGGCCGACCTGGCGGTCGTGATCGTCGAGCCGATGATGGGCGGCGGCGGCTGCATCGCGGCCGACGACAGCTTCCTTGCCATGCTGCGCGAAGAGGCGACGAAGGCGGGTGCGGTCCTGATCTTCGACGAGGTGATGACCTCGCGCCTGTCGCCGGGCGGCATCCAGCAGCTCTCGGGCGTCACCCCGGACATGACGACGTTCGGCAAGTATATCGGCGGCGGGCTGACCTTCGGCGGCTTCGGCGGCCGGGCCGACATCATGGCCAATTTCGACCCCTCGCGGGCCGATTCCTGGCCCCATGCCGGGACCTTCAACAACAACATCCTGACCATGTCGGCCGGCGTCGCCGGCCTGACCGAGGTCTACCCGCCCGAGGTCGCGACCAGCTTCAATGCCAAGGGCGACCAGCTCCGCGGCCGCCTGAACGCGGTCGCCCGCGAGAAGGGCCTGCCGGCGCAGTTCACCGGCCGCGGCTCGATGATGAGCGTGCATTTCGGCTGGAAGCCGGTGCGCGGGCCCGAGGACACCAAGCAGACGCCGCAGGCCCTGCGCGACCTCTTCCACATGGATCTGCTGGCCCGCGGCATCTATCTCGCGCGGCGCGGCATGATCAACCTGTCGGTGCCGATGACCGACGGCGACTTCGACGCGCTCGTGGCGGCGGTGGACGAGGTGTTGACGGTGCGCTCGGCGGTGATCGCATCCACCTTCGGCCCGGCGAAGGCAGCGGCCTGAACGGGGGAGGGGGCGGCTCCGGCCGCCCCCCGCCTATCAGCGATTGGTCCCGAGGTAGGCGAAGTCGATCACCCGGGCGCTGTCGCGCCGGCTGCCGGGGCCGCGGACCTGTTCCCACGCCAGTTCGTGGAAATAGAACTTGGTCGTGTTCACCGTCACCTGCAGCAGCACCAGCATGCCGGCGGCCCAGGGCTGGCCGATCCAGAAATAGTCGATCCAGATGTTGGCGAACGACACCATCGGCCGGTAGGCCAGCGTCTTGTAGAGGGCAACGGTCGCGGGGTCGGCCACCTGCGAGCCGGGGTCGAGACCGCGCTCCACCAGCAGGGCGATCTGCCGCTGGTGCATCTCGCCGTCGATCGCACCGGATTTCAGCAGATCGTCGATCGCCGCCCGCCGCTGCTCCAGCACCCCGCGGTGATCGGCCACGGCGTTCGGCATCGCGATCTGCGCGGTGGGGTCGAGCCGGTTCTTGATGCCGGCCTCGACGAGGCCACTGAAGCCCACGGCCCATTCCGTCAGCGAGCGGGCAACGCCCAGGCGCACGGGGTCGCCTTCGAGCTGTTTGGGCGCCCACGGGCTGGCGGCCCAGCGCCCCGCATGGTCGGGCAGCGACCACAGTGCCGGCGTGAAATGAAACCGGGCGTCGACGACATCGCTGCGGTTGGCGACGCGGAAGCCGACGGTCAGCCATTCGGGCGGCGCGCGCAGGCCGCGCTCGGCGATGAAGGCCGCGGCCGACCGGGCCGTCGCGGTGCCGTTGCGGTTCGCGGTGGTGTGGGTCAGGAAGAAGCAGGAGCCGTCCCACCCCGCCTTGTAGCGGATGGTTGCGATCGGCAGGTCGGTGCGCTCGCAGTCCGCGGCGATGCCCCAGCCGTCCATCACCGGCAGCGCGTTGGCGTGGATTTCGACCTTGGCCGTGATCCGGTCGCCGTCGACCTGGAGCAGGATCGCGCTGTGGATCGCGCCGTAGGCACCGACCTGCTGACCGCCGGCATAGGGGGCCAGCGCGTGCGCCGCCACGACCCAGCGGCCGGCCGGCAGCGGCACCTGCTTTCCAGCGATTTGCCAATGGCCCTCGATCTCGGCCCCGACCAGCGGAGCGGGGTCGGCGGCTCGCGCGGCTGCCGGCGCCAGGAGGGTGGCCGCCAGGAGAGCGATCGCCGGAAGAATTGCGAAGCAGAGGCGCATGCGCAGGCTATCGACCATCGCTCACTCCATCGCCCCGATATAGGCAAAGTCTATGATGCGGTTGGCATCCCGGGTCGACTGGCGCGCGAAGTGATCCTCCCAGTAATTGTCGTTCAGGACGAAGATCACCGAATGGATCGCCACGATCGAGGCCGTGATGTAGGTCGACAGCGGGTTGCTGAGCGTGACGATGAAGGCCAGCGCATAGTCCACCGTCGACCCGAAGACGCGGAAGGAGATGTTCTTCTGCATCGCCAGCGGCAGCCCGCCCGGATTCTCGATCACGGCCGGGATCTCGACCAGCGCCCGCCGCTGCTGGAGGACATATTCGGTGGCCGTCAGGGCGCCCGCCGCATACAGCCGGTCGAGCGCCAGCAGTTTGCCGTCGACCTGCGGCGTCTCGCTGCGGAAATGCGCCTGCATCGGCATCGGCGCCGATTCGCCCTGCAACTGGTTGCGGATCCCGCGCTCGATCCGGCCGTCGAACCCCATCGCCCAGATGGTCAGGGCTTCGGCCGCGTGCAGCTTGCGCGGGTCGCCGCGCACCGCGTCGGCGTCCCAGGTCCCGGCGATGGCGCCGCCGGCCAGAAGGGCCGGGTCGAAATGGTAGCGGACGTCGACCAGGTCCTGCCGGTCGCTCATCCGGAAGCCAGCCGTCAGCCAGGTGTCCGGCAGCACCGCACCCGCCTCCGCCTGCATCGCCCGCCAGGCCGGCGGCCCCTCGGCCCCACCCGACGCGGTCGCCCGCACGAACAGGCAGGACAGGTCCCAGCCGCTGCGGTAGCGGGTGACCAGGATGAACTGGCTGCCGCGCTCGCAGCTTCGCGTCCGGCCCCAGCCGTCGTTGACGGGGACGGCGTTGGCGTTGATCTCGACGACCGCCACGATGCGGTCGCCCGACCGCCGCGTCAGCACGAGGTTCTCGATCGTGCCGAAGGCACCGATCTCCGGCATGTCGAGCGGCTGCACCCCGATGCCCGTCACGGTCCATTCGCCGGCCGGCAGCGGGATCTGCTTCTGGCCCACCGTCACCTGATCGCTGACGCGCGCGCCGACCGTCACCTTGCCGATGGCGGGGGCGATGCTCAGCGTTGCCAGCACCAGTGCGGTCACCGCCCAGGCCATGGGGTGCATCACGAGCGCTCCTCCGTCAGACGTCAGGGAGACCTTCTCTATGTCCCGACGATAGGCTAGCCTGGGACGCGAGCCACAAAGAAGAAAATTCTCGCACGAGGCGGAGAGGCAGGGCCGCGAGGTCCACGGGAGGGGTGCTGATGGTCGTCGACGCCACGCGATGGGGTTGCGCCGTTCGACGTGCGGGTTTGGCTGCGTCCGTCCTGCTCGGATTCCTGGTGGCGGCCCACCCCGCCCCGGCCGATGCCGAGGCCGCCGCCCGTTTCCTCGACCCGTCGCTGGCCTGGCTGGCCCCGGCGCTGCCCGAGTCGTGGCGGCTTGCCGCAGCGGACGCGGTCCCGCCCGTCCTCTGCGCTGGCCGAGGGCCGCTCTCCGGCTGGCTGGCGCTGGCCCCCGTACCGCCACCTGAATTCGCCGGCTGCGCCCGGTTGCGGCCGATGCGCCAGGCGACCCTGGCGGTGGGGCGGCAGGCCGGCGTCGTCGTCACCGGCCGCGGCACGCCGGAACTGCGCCTCGATTCCGCCCGGCTGCACCAGGCGCTCGAGGGCGGTGCGGAGGGCGGCCCGCGCAGTTGGCGCGACATCGACAGCCGACTGCCCGATACCCCGATCGCCGTCCTGCTGCCGGATGCCGGCAGCCCGCTCTGGCGCCTGCTGTCCGCCACCGTCCTCCAGGCGGGATGCCTGAGCCAGCCGGCAATCCGGCGGATCTTCGATGCGGGCGAGCGCCGGGCGCGCTGCGAGGCGGTGCGGACCGATGGCGCCGTGGACCGCCGGCAGGACGGCACCGATGTTACCGGCTGGCTGGCGGCGCGCGGCGCGGGCGCCGTGGCGGTCGTCACCTTCGCGGAGTTCCTGGCGCTGGGCGACGGCGTGGTCCCGGTCGCCTTGGGCGACGTGCTGCCGACCGCGGCCGCCATCACCGCCGACCGGTACCCCATGAGCCGCACCATCCACCTCTCGGTGGGCCTCCCCAATCCGGCCGGTGTGGCCATGCTGCGGCAATTCCTGCGGCTCGCCGGAGAGGAGACGATCGGTCCGGCGGGTTCCCTGGCCGCGCTTGGCATCGTGCCGTTGTCCGCTCCCGCGCGGGTCGAACTGCGGCAAACCCTGCTGTCCCTGGGAGGCGCTTTATGACGACGGATCGGGTCGCCGGCACGGGCGCGCGGCAGTTCTGCCTGCGGCTCGGCCTCCTGGTGGCGGTAGCCGTGGCACCGGCGCTGCCGGTTGCGGCCCAGGGAAGCGAGGGCGTGCCTCCGCCCGCCGCCACGGCCGACGAGGGCGTCATCGCCGGCTCGTGGCGTGCGCTGGGCGAAGGCTGGTCCGGCCTGAAGGATGGGGCAGCAGCCGTCTGGGATACGGCGGCTTCCGCCTTTCTGCCGGCGCTGCCCGGCGAGTACCTGCCGGAGCGACAGCCCGAGCAGACCAAGGCATTCCTCACCCTGATGGACCTGGCCGGCTACCGCCTGGCGAAGATCGAGACGGGCGGGATGGTCCTGTCGCGTGTCCGCTACGAGTTCGTCCAGGAGCGGCGGCTGACGCCGGAGGATGCCGAGCGCGTGCGCCGCGCGATCGCCCGCCATGAGGCCGAGCAGAGCGGGCTGGCGGCGTCGTACCACCGCTGGGTCGTCCGCTCCCTGCTCGATGCGGCCCTGTCGGCGGATTTCAGGGTGGCCGACGTGCGCGTGAAGATGCGCCCCTTCCCGTCGCTCGACTTCCGCACGGTCGCGGTCGACCGCCCGCTCGATGACACCGAGCGCCGCCTGGTCCAGGAATTGAGGCCTGCCGCCGGCGGCAGGCCCCGCTGAAGGCGGCCGCGGTCTACTTCGCCGCTATCCGCCGCGCCTTGGGCCGCCCGTTCGTCACCTCCCAGGCGTCCGCCGTGCGCAGCAGCCGGCGGAACTCCTCGCCATTGGACAGCAGCTCCCGCCGGAGCCCGGGCGGCAGGGGGCGCGGGTCCTCGTAGTCGTCGACGGGCATCTTGTTCATGCGGACCTCGTCGATCACGGCGTCGATGCTGGCGGCCGCGTGCAGCGGCGTCTGCAGCAGGGTGAGCTTGTTCATCTTCCGGTGCCCGTCCGGGGCATGACAGACGGTGCAGTCGGCGTTGCGGAAGCTGATCGCCATGCGGCGGTAGCTTTCGTCCAGGGCGGCCAGATGGGGATTGTCGAGGCTGTAGTAGGCCGAGAACAGGGTCGCGCGCGGCTCGGCCACGCCGTCCGCCCCCGGCCACATCCACTCGCCGAGGAATACCGGCGGCTTGACCGGCTTGTAGACGCCACGGTTGGCATCCGACCCGATGTCGGCGCGATAGGCGAACAGCACCTTGCCGGCCGGCGACAGGCGCAGGCGGATCTGGTTGGCCTTCTCGTAGGCCGCCCATTTCGGATCGCTGTGCCAGAAGGGGTAGGGATAGAGGCCAGCGGGCAGGCCGTTGCGGAAATAGGCCTGCAGCGCCACCGTCCTGTTGCCGTCGGGCGACGTCTCGACGCTGACCTCGCCCGTGAACATGAAGAGCGACATGTAGAGGTCCTGGAAAAGATCGCCGCGGAACACGGTCGTCTTCTTCTCCTTCAGCCACAGGCCCTTCTGCTGTCCGCCGAACAGGAACGAATAGTCGCGCATGCTGGCTTCGACGCCCTGGCCCATCGCCTTCCGGCAGGCCTCGTGGGCGGCCGTGTCGTCGGGCTTCGCCATCGGGCAGGCCTTGGCGAGCGAGGCGGCCAGCGCCTTGGCGTAGGCGTCGACGTCGAAGGTCGCCTGCGCCTCGCCAGCCGATGGCAGAAGGGCGAGAAGTGCCGCTGCGGCGACCGCCGGGCGGGCCGCCTTGCGCGCGCGGGCCGGCAGCATGGCGTCCAGCACCCCGTCCCGGCGCAGCAGGTGATGGTAGACGATGGCGGCTGCGGCATGCGCCAGGATCAGCGCCAGCAGGGTATAGGCCGCGACCTTCTTCCAGCCATAGACCGTCATCGCCAGGTCGCGGTCGTAGTAGGCGACGCTGGGCACATCGATTCCGAACAGGGAGAGTTCCATCCCCTTGGCGTCGACATAGACCCAGCCCAGCGCCGCGGTGCCGAGAAGGAGCGCGTAGAGGCCGAGGTGGGCGGCCTTCGCACCAAGCTGCAGGATCTTCGGCACGCCAGCGGGCGCCGCCAGCCGCCGACCCCCTGTCAGCCGCCAGACGATGCGCAGCAGCATCACCAGGATCAGCAGCAGGCCGATGTTCTTGTGCAGGGCCACCGAGCCCTTCACCACCCCCGGCACGAGAACCAGCAGGAACATGGCGGCCACGAGGCCGGCCGTCAGCCAATGCAGCCCGACGCTGACCGGATCGTACCGGCCATGCGGCATCGTGGGATCCGATCGCATGGTTGCCCGCCCCCAGATTTTTTCCCCTATTTGATGATTGTCGAATTCTCCGGATTGGCAACTCAAATCGTCGCATGCACGCCAGCGGGAGTTGTCAGACGGCCGGGGCACCCCGCGTCGTGCCGGTCTGCCGACGCAGCGCCCGGCCGGGGCGGGCGCCGGTGCTGACGCCTTGCTGCCAGACCGTCTCGCCATTCACCAGAACGCGGTCGATGCCGGCCGCGGCCTGCTTGGGTTCGGCGAAGGTGGCGGAATCGGCCACGGTGCCGGCGTCGAACACCACCAGGTCGGCGAAGGCGCCCTCGCGCACCAGCCCGCGGTCCTTCAGTCCGAACTCCGCCGCCGGCAGCCCGGTCATCTTGTGCACCGCCGATTCCAGCGACAGCAGCCCCTGCTCGCGGGCATAGCGGCCGAGCACGCGGGGGAAGGTGCCCCACAGGCGCGGGTGCGGGAACGCATCCCACGGCACGCCGTCCGACCCGATCATCGAGCGCGGGTGGGCGACGACGCGGCTGACGTCGGCCTCGTCCATGGTGAAGTAGATCGCCCCGGCCGGGACCAGCGCCTTGGCCGTCTCGACCCGCGACAGGCCGCCCAATTCGCGCCCGACCTCGTCCAGGTCCCGGTTGGCATATTCGGGCCGGCCCTTGCACCAGGTGACGTGGACGCGCTCGGCCCGGTCGACGATGCCGGGCAGCAGCGCGGTGGAGGACGCGACATAGGGATAGACGTCGAAGCCCAGGCGCTGGGTCTTCTGCAGCTTCTCGATCAGCGGCAGCGACTGCGCGGTCTTGCCGAAGTTGGTGCGGCCCGCCGCCTTGTGGTGCGACAGGATCACCTGCACGCCGGCGCGCCGGCCGATCTCGGCCGCCTCCTCGATCGATTCCAGCAGCCGGTCGCCCTCGTCGCGGATATGGGCGGTGTAGATGCCGTCGTCGCCGCGCATCTCGCTGGCGATCTCGGCCACCTCCTCGGTCGTCGCCTTCTGCGCACCGGGGTAGAAGAGGCCGGTCGACATGCCGATGGCCCCGGCGTCGAGCGCCTCGCGCAACTGGCTGCGCATCAGGGTGATCTCGTCTGCCGTCGCCGGCCGCTCCAGGTCGTCCATGCAGTTGAAGCGCAGCGAGCGGTGGCCGACCAGGACGGCCGCGTTCAACGCCGGCCGACCGGCGTCGAGCGCCTCGAAATACTGCCCTGCCGTCGGGAAGCGCCAGCGCGGATCGTCCAGCATGGCGGACGCCGTCTTGGGCAGGTCGGCGCGGGTGTAGGGCGCCAGCGACGAGCCGCAATTGCCGACGACGACCGTGGTCACACCCTGGCTGGCCTTGGCCGGCATCAGCGGCTCCTCCAGCAGGTAGCGGTCGTCATGGGTATGGACGTCGATGAAGCCGGGCGCGATCGCCCGGCCCGTACAGTCGACCTCGGTCCCGGCCGACTGGCCGGACAGGTCGCCGACCGCGACGATGCGGTCGCCGGCGACGGCCACGTCGGCCAGGCGGCCGGGCGCGCCGCTGCCATCGATGACGGTGCCGCCGCGCAGGATAAGATCGGGTCGGGACATGGGCTCTCCGGAAAGCGGTCTGGCGGCCATCGCCTCTGCGGCTGGCCTGCGGTGGGGATGGTGGCAGTCTACGGTTTCGCCCGGCCCAGATGAATAGCCCGTCTGACCGGCGGCTGGCCTTGCGCGGCCGGACCCGGTAGTGTCCGGCCCCAATCTGCTGACACTGGCGAATCTGGTGACCGGGGCGAGCGAGCAGGACAAATCCAGGCCCGGGCCGGCCGCATCCACGGGCTTGGCATCCACGGGCTTGGCATCCACGGGCTTGGCATCGAGCGGCTTGGCGGCGATGCAGGCCGCCCTGGAGCGCCGGCCGGATGACGACGCCCTGCGCCTGAAAGTCGCGCGCGGGCTGATCGGCGCGGGCGACGCGGCGGCGGCCCTGCCGCATCTGCGCCGCCTGATGCAGGTCCAACCACCGCACCTGGCCTATTGGCTGCCGATGGCCGAGGCGCTGCTCGTCACCGGCGATCTGGAAGCCGCCCGCGAACTGATCGAGCGGATGCAGCGCTCGGGCGTCACCGGGGACGGGCTGGACGCGCTCCTCCGGCAACTGGCCCAGGCCGAATGGGCGCGCTATGGCATTCGCATCCTCGAGCGGCCGGTCGCCATGGCCGGCCTGGCCGGCGACTGTGTCCAGCCCGCCTTGCGGATCCACATCCTGGTCGACAGTCCGCCGGGCCTGGATACGGCGGAACTGGCGTCGGCGATGGCGCGCGCGCTGGATCTCGATCTCGGCGCGCCGCCCCCGGCCCAGCCGGCGGAGGGGACGGCGATGCTCCTGCGATCCCTGGTCGTGGCCTTGCAGCAGGCAGCGGGCCTGCCGGCGTTCGACACGGGGGCGGCACTGCCCGGGCCAGGCGGGAGAGGGATCCTGCTGCTGGTGCCGTATGGCGACGAGGCGGCCGCTCGGCGGGCGGCGGTCTGGGCGGCGTGGGCCATATCCAGCCTGCTGGCGGTCGGCTCCGGGCCGGCGCGCTGGGCCCGGCGGCTGGCAAGTCTGGCCCGGTCGCTGCCGGAACTGGTGGAGCAGTTGCGGCCGGCGGCATCGCCCACCGGCAATGCCATTCATTTCCTGCGGGCGGCGCACCGCATGGGCGTGCCATGGCGGCGCTTCGGCGCGCATGCCTACCAGATCGGCAACGGCGCGCGCTCCCGCTGGCTGGACAGCACCCTGACCGATCGGACCCCCGGCATCTCCGTCCGGCTGGCCCAGGACAAGATGGTGACCTGCGCCATCCTGCGACGGGCCGGCCTGCCGGTTCCGGCACATGAACTGGCCACGACGGTGGAGCATGCGGTCGCCGTCGCCGCCCGGCTCGGATACCCGGTCGTCGTGAAGCCGCTGGCGCTCGACGGCGGGGCTGGCGTCGCGGCCGGGCTCGAAGACGAGGCGGCGCTGCGCCGTGCGTTCGCCGACGCAGGCGCCATCAGCGACACGATGCTGGTGGAGAAGCATGTGGAGGGCGACGACTATCGCCTGGTGGTGGTGGACGGCCGCGTGACCTGGGCGATCGAGCGGGTGGCGGGTGGTGTGCGCGGCGATGGTGAGCGCACCCTGGCCGCATTGCTGGAGGAGTTGAATGCCGATCCGCGGCGCGGCAACGGCAAGGAGGCCTCGCTGCGGCGCGTCGACTGGGACGAGGAGGCGGCCCATCTGGCCCGCCGCCAGGGCCTGGGGCCGGACAGCGTGCCGGCCGCGGGGCGCTTCGTCCGTCTGCGGCGCATCACCAACGTGGCGCGCGGCGGCATGCCCGTGCCCCTGCCGCTCGAGCGCATCCACCCCGACAACATCCGCATGGCCGAGCGGGCGGCGGCGGCGCTGCGACTGGACCTGGCCGGCATCGATTTCATCGTGCCCGACATCGCCCGCCCCTGGCACGCGGTGGGTGGGGCGATCAACGAGGTGAATGCGCGGCCGAGCCTGGGCCTGATCACCGCCGGGCACCTGTTCCCGGACATCATCGCCTGGATGCTGGGCGGCGACGGCCGCATTCCGATCGTGGGGATCGTCGCGGGCGAGGATGCACCCGCGACCGACCTGGCGCGCCGCATCCACCGGCTGCTCTGCGATCGGGGCCTGCGGGCAGGCCTGGCGATCGCGGCCGGCGCCTGGATCGGTGACGAGCAGGTTTCCTGGGCCGACCAGCGGGGGGAGGCCGGGGGTGCGCTGCTGCTGACCGATGTCGCCGTCGAGGCGGCAGTCCTGCATCTGCCCAGAGAGGGCCTGGCAATCATGGGGATACCGTTCGACCGCTGCGACGTGCTGGTCCGCCTGGACGCGGACGGCCCGCCGGACTTTTTCGAGAAGGGCCTGCTGCGGCGCGCCACGTCGGCGCTCGTCGGCTTGCCGGACGCCCTGGCCGATCTGGCCGACGCACCGGCACCGGCGGTCGCGGTGCAGCCGGGGCCGGATCTGGCCGGCCGGCTGGCTGCCGCAGCGATGGGTGCGCTGGCGGGACTGCCGGCGGGGCCGGCATCGTGAGCCGGCCGGCGGACGGGTCGGCCAACTGGGGTAAGGCCAGCCGGCAATGGTCGAGCGTCGGCTCGCCGCTGCGCCCTTGCGCGGAGGATGTGGCGTTCACCGAGGCCGCGATCGACCGGCAGTTCGGCCAGACGGGGCGGCCGCCCGCTGCCGTCCTGCTGGGCGTGACGCCGGAACTGGCGGCCTGTCGCTGGCCGGCCGGCACGCGGCTGACGGCGGTCGACAATTCGCGCGCCATGATCGACGCGCTGTGGCCGGCGCCGGGCGTGCCGGATGGCGCAGCCGTGCTGTGCGCGGACTGGCGCGGCATGCCGCTGGCCGCCGGATCGATCGACATCGCGGTCGGCGACGGCTGCTTCAGTGCCGCACCCTTTCCCGATGCGGGGACCATCTGCCGTGAGATTCGCCGCGTCCTGCGCCCGGGCGGGCTCCTGTCGATCCGCCTCTTCACCCGGCCGGAGCGGCCGGAAACGGTGGACGGACTGCGCGAAGCCATCGCCGCGGGCACCGTCGGCAACGTCCATGCGCTGAAATGGCGCGTCGCCGCCCTGGTCCAGCCGCGGATCGAGGCCGGCGCCCGGCTGGGCGACATCTGGGACCTGTTCCAGCAACTGGCTCCGGCGATCGCACCCTTTGCCGGGCAGCCCGGCTGGCGCGCCGACGAACTGGCGACGCTCGACCGCTACCGCGACAACGACCTGCGCTTCTATTTCCCGACGCTGGAGGAATTCCGCGCGGTCAGCGCCCCCTGGCTGGAGGAGGTGGGTCGCGGCCACGGCACCTATCCGCTGGCCGAGCGCTGCCCGACCCTGCTGCTGCGGGCCAACTGAAGGCTCAGCGTCCCGCGCGCGGCCCCAGCAGGACGACGGCCAGCCATCCCAGGATGGGAAATATCAGCACGATGGCGATCCAGACGAGCTTGGCCAGGAAGCCGCGGTTGCTCTGGATGATGTGGTAGAGCGACCAGATCAGCAGGATGAAATAGATGATGCCGAGGATGCCGCCCCCGGCTGCCAGTTCGATCGTCATGCGGGCGCTGTCCCCGGGGCCTTGGTCGCGGCCAGCATGTAGTTGACGTCGAGGTCGTGGGCGGCCAGCGACCAGCGGTCGCGCAGCGGATCGAAGGCGACGCCGGTCATTGCCTGGATCTCCAGCCCGTTGTGGCGCAGCCTGGCGACCAACTCGCTCGGGCGGACGAACTTGCGCCATTCGTGCGTGCCGCGTGGCAGCCAGCGCAGGACATATTCCGCCCCGACGATGGCCAGCAGCCAGGATTTGGGGGTGCGGTTCAGGGTGGCCACGGCCATCAACCCGCCCGGTGCCAGCAATTGGGACGCCGCATCCAGGAAAGCGTCGCGGTCGGCGACATGCTCCACCACCTCCATGTTCAGGACCACGTCGAAACGCCGTCCCTGGGCCGCCAGTTCCTCGGCCGTGGTGAAGCGATAGTCGATGTCGAGGCCCATCTCCTCGGCGTGGACCCGGGCGACCTCGACGTTGCGCGGGGTGGCGTCGATGCCGGTCACGCTGGCACCCAGGCGCGCCATCGGCTCGGCCAGCAGGCCGCCGCCGCAGCCGATGTCGAGCAGGCTCAAGCCCGCCAGCGGGCGGTTGGCCGTCGGGTCGCGGCCGAACTGCCCGGCGATGCGGTCGCGCAGCCAGGCCAGGCGCACGGGGTTGAAGCGGTGCAGCGGGCGGAACTTGCCGTTGGGATCCCACCATTCCTCGGCCATGGCGGCGAAGCGCCCGATCTCGGCCGGGTCGACGGTGGAGACGGCGACGGCCGGCGCCCGCCCGCTACGGGCGGCGTCGTTCGTTTCCTGGGCGGTGGCCATCGGCTGGCTCCTCTCGACTGGAATGTCCTGTCCCGGCCGGTTGGGCCGGGCGGCCTTGCCCCGTGGCCGACCGGGAGAGTAAGTATACGGCCGTCGCGGGCGGGCAACGGCTTTATGCCGTGCCGCCCGCCTCTTTTGTTCGTCTACAGTCCGATGGCCCCAACCCGATGGCGCGAATCGTCCAGAAATTCGGCGGCACCTCCGTCGCCGATGTCGACCGGATCAAGAATGTCGCCCTGCGCGTGAAGCGCGAGGTCGATGCGGGCCACGAGGTGGCCGTGGTCGTCTCGGCGATGGCCGGCACCACCAACCAGCTCGTCGACTGGTCGCGCGCGATCTCGCGCCTGCACGACGCCCGCGAGTACGACGCCGTCGTCGCATCCGGCGAGCAGGTGACGGCCGGCCTGCTGGCGATGGCCTTGCAGGACCTCGGCGTCAACGCCCGCTCCTGGCTCGGCTGGCAGATCCCGCTGCGCACGGACGGCGTCCACGGCAAGGCACGCATCGAGGGGATCGACACCGGGCTGATGCTGGAGCGGATCGCCAGCGGCCAGGTGCCGGTGATCGCCGGCTTCCAGGGGCTGGGACCCGACAATCGCATCACCACGCTGGGCCGCGGCGGCTCCGACACCTCGGCGGTGGCATTGGCGGCAGCCCTGAAGGCCGACCGCTGCGATATCTTCACCGATGTCGACGGGGTCTACACGACCGACCCGCGTATCGTTGCGAAGGCCCGCAAGCTCGATAAGATCACCTACGAAGAAATGCTGGAGATGGCGTCGCAGGGCGCCAAGGTGCTCCAGACCCGGTCGGTCGAGATGGCGATGAAGCACGGTGTCCGCGTGCAGGTATTGTCCAGCTTCGTCGACCTGCCGGGCACGCTGGTCGTGGACGAGGAAGAGATCGTGGAACAGGAAATCGTCAGCGGGATCGCCTACAGCCGGGACGAGGCGAAGATCACCCTGGTGCGCGTGGCCGACCGGCCGGGCGTCGCCGCCGCCATCTTCGGGCCGCTCGCCGACGCGTCCGTCAATGTCGACATGATCGTGCAGAACGTGTCGGAAGACGGCAAGACCACCGACCTCACCTTCACCGTCACCAAGGCCGACCTCGACCGCGCCGTGAAAGTGCTGGAGGATAATCGTGGCCAGCTCGGCTATGAGGACCTGAAGAGCGATGCCGACGTCGTCAAGATCTCGGTCATCGGCGTCGGCATGCGCAGCCATGCCGGCGTCGCCCAGAAGATGTTCAAGGCGCTGGCCGAGAAGGGCATCAACATCATGGTGATCTCCACCTCCGAGATCAAAGTGAGCGTGCTCGTGGCCGAGGACTATACCGAACTGGCTCTTCGCTCCCTCCACAGCGCCTACGGGCTGGACGCCGCCTGAACCCGATGGAAGCACCTTCGCCCACCGCCATCGCCGACGGCCGGGAGCAGCTCGGCCGCCTGTGGCGCCGCGGCTGCGAGTTCCTCGGCACGCGCTACGCCATTCTGGGCGGGGCGATGACCTGGGTGTCGGAGCGCAACCTGGTTGCCGCCATCTCGAATGCCGGCGGCTTCGGTGTCATCGCGTCCGGCTCGATGAGCCCCGAGCGCCTGGACGAGGAGATTGCGGCCACTGCCGCACTGACCGACCGGCCCTTCGGCGTCAACCTGATCACGCTGCACCCCCAGCTCCTGGAACTGGTTGCGGTCTGCGCGGCGCGCGGCGTCAGCCATGTGGTGCTGGCGGGCGGCCTGCCGCCGGGGCCGGCGGTGGCGGCCATCAAGGCCGCCGGTGCCAAGGCGATCTGCTTTGCGCCGGCCCTCTCCATCGCCCGCAAGCTCGTGCGATCGGGCGTGGATGCCATCGTCATCGAGGGCATGGAGGCGGGCGGCCATATCGGCCCCGTCGCCACCAGCGTCCTGGCGCAGGAGATCCTGCCCCACCTGCACGAGGTACCGGTGTTCGTCGCCGGTGGCATCGGCCGCGGCGAGGCGATGGTCAGCTACCTGGACATGGGGGCGGCCGGCTGCCAGCTCGGTTCCCGCTTCGTCTGCGCCACGGAATCGATCGCCCATCCGGCCTTCAAGAAGGCCTTCCTGCGCGCCAACGCCCGCGACGCGGTGCCGTCGATCCAGATGGATGCCCGCTTCCCGGTGATCCCGGTGCGGGCGCTGGCCAACGCCGCCACCAAGCGTTTCGCCGACAAGCAGCGCGAGGTGATCCTGCGCTTCGACGCGGGCGAGCTGAACCAGAAGGAAGCCCAGCTCGAGATCGAGCATTTCTGGGCGGGTGCGCTCCGCCGCGCGGTGGTCGACGGCGATGTCGAGACCGGCTCCATCATGGCCGGCCAGTCGGTCGGCATGGTGACGCAGGAGCAGCCGACGGCCGAGATCATCGCCGAACTGGTCGAGCAGGCGGCGGCCGCCCTCACGCTGCGCGGGGCCGGGGCCGCCCGGTGATGGAAACGGCCGGCGGCGCGTCGGGGTCTCGCCGGCTCCTGCGCCGCCTGCGCGACCTGATGGCCAGCGGCGGCACGGCCCAGGAACGGCTCGACCGCATCGTCACCCTGATCGCCGGCGAGATGGTGGCCGAGGTCTGCTCCTGCTACATCCGCCGCGCCGGCGAGGTGCTGGAGCTGTTCGCGACCGAGGGGCTGCGGCCCGAGGCCGTCCACCGCACCCGCCTGCGTGTCGGCGAGGGGCTGGTCGGCGACATCGCCGCCCATGCCCGCCCCCTGGCGCTGGCCCAGGCCCAGACCCACCCGCAGTTCGCCTACCGCCCGGAGACGGGCGAGGAGGTCTATCACTCGCTGATGGGCGTGCCGATCCTGCGCGGCGGCAATGTCCATGGCGTGCTGGTGGTGCAGAACCGCACCCAGCGCGCCTATACCGAGGAAGAGTCCGAGACCCTCCAGACCGTCGCCATGGTGCTGGCCGAGCTGGTGGCGTCGGGCGATCTCGTGAACCCGATCGAGCTGGCGCCGGCCGAGGGTGCGGGCATGCTGCCTACCCGCTTCGAGGGCACGAAGCTGGTGGCGGGCCTCGCCATGGGCCAGGCCGTGCTGCACGAGCCGCGCATCGTCATCCGCCGCATCGTCGCCGAGGACCCGGCCGTCGAGCTCGACCGGCTGCGCGAGGCGCTGGCGCGCATGCAGTCGGCGCTCGACGCCCTGCTGGCGGCCGACGACGTGATGGCCGGCGGCGAGCACAAGGACATCCTGGAGACCTATCGGATGTTCGCCGAGGACCGCGGCTGGATCCAGCGCATCCGCGAGGCGATCCGCGGCGGCCTGACGGCGGAGGCCGCCGTCCAGAAGGTGCAGGACGACACGCGTGTGCGCATGCACACGATCACCGACCCCTACCTGCGCGAGCGCCTGCTCGACCTGCAGGACCTGACCAACCGGCTGCTGCAGCATCTGGCGGGCGAGGATGGCGGGCCGGGCGAGCTGCCGGCCGACGCCATCGTCATCGCCCGCACGATGGGCCCGGCGGAGCTGCTGGACTATGACCGCAGCCGGCTGCGCGGGCTGGTGCTGGAGGAGGGGTCGCAGACCGCCCACGTCACCATCGTCGCCCGCGCGCTCGACATTCCCGTGGTCGGCGGTGCCGAGGACATCATCGCCCGCGTCGAGCCGGGCGACCTGGTGCTGGTCGACGGCGTCAACGGCCAGGTGCTGCTGCGCCCGGGCGAGGACGTGCAGCAGCGCTTCGTCGAGGGCATGCGCGCGCGTGCCCAGCAGCAGGCGGCCTATGCCGCCATCCGCGACCTGCCGGCCGAGACGCTGGACGGGCAGCGGGTGGCGCTGCACCTCAATGCCGGGCTGCTGATCGACCTGCCGCAACTGGACGCGACCGGCGCCGACGGCGTCGGGCTCTACCGCACCGAGATCCCGTTCATGGTGCGCGCCAGCTTTCCCGACGTGGCGGCCCAGACCGGCATCTATCGCGGTGTGCTCTACCAGGCGGGCGAGCGCCCGGTGACCTTCCGCACGCTGGATGTGGGCGGCGACAAGCGGCTGCCCTACCTGCCGCCCTCGCAGGACGAGAACCCGGCGCTGGGCTGGCGGGCCATCCGCATGTCGCTCGACCGGCCGGCGATGCTCAGCCACCAACTGCGCGCTCTGCTGACCGCGGCCGATGGGCACCTGCTGCGGGTCATGTTCCCGATGGTGGCCGAGGTGGCCGAGCTGGAGGCCGCCCGCACCATCCTGGAGCGCGAGCGCCGCCGGCTGGCCGAGCGCGGGGTGGCCCCGGCCCGGATCGAGGTCGGCGTGATGATGGAGGTGCCGAGCCTGGCCTTCCAGCTCGATGCCCTGCTGCCGCGCATCGACTTCCTGTCGGTCGGCTCCAACGACCTGATGCAGTTCCTTTTCGCCTGCGACCGGGGCAATCCCAAGGTGTCGGGCCGCTACGACGTGCTGTCGCCACCGGCGCTGACCTTCCTGAAACGGCTGACGGATGCGTGCGCCGCGGGCGGCGTGCCGCTTGCCGTCTGCGGCGAAATGGCCGCCCGGCCGCTGGAGGCCATGGCGCTTGTCGGTCTCGGCATACGCGTGTTATCGATGCCCGCGGCCTCCGTCGGTCCGGTGAAGACGATGGTGCGCAGCCTGCGATCGGCGCCGCTCGCGTCCTACCTTGAGCGCCACATGGCTTCGGCCACTCGCAGTTTGCGCAATCAATTGAAGGCCTTCGCGCAAGACCATGGCGTGATCGTCGAATAGGTGGTTACATGAGCGTCCGCCCCTGCAAGGCGGGCGCGGTTCATCCGGGGGGATGGGCAACAATG
Source organism: Stella humosa (assembly GCF_006738645.1). Lineage (GTDB taxonomy): Bacteria > Pseudomonadota > Alphaproteobacteria > ATCC43930 > Allostellaceae > Allostella > Allostella humosa. The sequence continues at coordinate 1,412,979 of NZ_AP019700.1, forward strand.
GGAGCGGACACGGCCGTTTGGGGAAACGGCAGCGTTCCGTGTTGGCGGCGCCGGATCGGCGCGGAGGCGAAATAGACCGCAAAGGCGGCGGTGGATGCAGCTCGGGGCAACGAATTTGGGGATCGACTTCAACGGGCCGCAAAGCGGCGGCGAGCGCGCGCGTGGCCGCGGCGTCGGCGCCCTGTTGCGCCAGACGCGGATCGGTCGCGGCGAGGACCTGCGTCGCGTGGCGACGCGCCTGAAGATTCGCTATCCCTATCTGGCCGCTATCGAGGAGGGCCGCTTCGACAAGCTGCCCGGCATCACCTACGCCGTCGGCTTCGTGCGGACCTATGCCGAGCATCTGGGCCTCGACGGCGCCGAGATGGTGCGCCGCTTCAAGCAGGAAACCTCCAGCGTCGACAACCGGACCGAGCTGGTCTTTCCTGAGCCGACTTCAGAAACCAATGTACCTGGCGGCGCCATCCTGTTGATTTCGCTGGTCTTGGCCGTCGTCGGCTATACCGGCTGGTTCTACATGACCGAGCGCGAGGATGTGCGCCCGGAGCTCGTCGCGGCCGTGCCGTCGCACCTGGCCGCGCCGATGGCGTCCATCGCCCTGCCGGCCGGCGGACGCTCGCAGTCGCCGGCGTCGCTGACCGAGATGCCGCCGGCACCCACCCGCGAGGTGCTGGCCCGCTTCTCGCCCGAGGTGGTCGTCAGCCCGCCCAGCGATGCCGCCGATGCTGCCCGCCGGGCCGCGGCCACGGCGCGCATGGATGCCACGCCGCCGGCCTGGATGCCGCCGCAGCCGCCCGCACCGGCCCAGCCCGTGCGCTCGGCCATGGAGGCACAGGCCGCGACCGTGGCGCCGCGCGCCGAGCCCGAGGTCCAGCGGATGTTCGGCGCCACCAGCCCCGACAGCCGGGTCGTCGTGCGCGCCGTGGCGGACTCGTGGATCCAGGTGCACGACGCCGACAGCAACCTGCTGATGACCCGGGTGCTGCGCCCGGGCGAGGGCTATCGCGTGCCCGATCGCCGCGGCGTGACGATGCGCACGGGCAATGCCGGTGGCCTGGAAATCTATGTCGACGGTCGCGTCGTGCCCTCCATCGGGCCGATCGGCGGCGTCCGTCGCAACGTGGCGCTCGACGCCGAGCGCCTGATCGCGGGCTCCGCCGTTCCGGAATAGCGCCGGGTGCCATCCTTGCCGTCGGGTGGCGATCCTATATAAGGGGCCGCGCATTCCCAGAGGCCGCCGATGACCGTTCGCGCCTATCGCGAGATTCAACGCCGCAAGTCCCGTCAGGTCATGGTTGGCGCCGTGCCCGTGGGCGGCGACGCGCCGATCACCGTGCAGTCGATGACCAACACGCCGACCTCGGACGCCGCGGCCACCATCGCCCAGGTGCAGGCGCTGGAGGAGGCGGGCGCCGACATCGTGCGCGTGTCCTGCCCCGACGTGGAATCGACCGCGGCCCTGAAGGCGATCGTGCGCGCCGCCAAGGTGCCGATCGTGGCCGACATCCACTTCCACTATAAGCGCGCGATCGAGGCGGCGGAGGCGGGTGCGGCCTGCCTGCGCATCAATCCCGGCAACATCGGCAGTGCGGCCCGCGTGCGCGAGGTGGTAAAGGCGGCCCGCGACCATGGCTGCTCCATGCGCATCGGCGTCAATGCCGGCAGCCTGGAGCGCCACCTGCTCGAGAAGTACGGCGAGCCTTGCCCGGAGGCTATGGTCGAGAGCGCGCTCGACCACGCCCGCATCCTGGAGGACAACGACTTCCGGGAGTTCAAGATTTCCTGCAAGGCGTCCGACGTGTTCCTGGCCGTCGCCGCCTACCAACAGTTGGCCGACGCCTGCGACTATCCGCTGCACCTGGGCATCACCGAGGCGGGCGGCCTGCGCGGCGGCACGGTGAAGTCCGCGATCGGCATGGGATCGCTCCTGTGGGCCGGCATCGGCGACACCATCCGCGTGTCGCTGTCGGCCGACCCGGTGGAGGAGATCAAGGCCGGCTTCGAGATCCTGAAGTCGCTCGGCCTGCGCCGCCGGGGCGTCACCGTCATCTCGTGCCCGTCCTGTGCCCGCCAGCAGTTCGACGTGATCCGCACGGTCGAGATCCTGGAAGAGCGTCTGGCCCACATCACCACGCCGATGACGCTGTCGGTGATCGGCTGCGTCGTGAACGGCCCGGGCGAGGCGCGCGAGACCGACCTTGGCTTCACCGGCGGCGGCAACAACACCCACCAGGTCTATGTCGCGGGCGTCCCGCACCATCGCCTGAAGGATGCCGGCATCGTCGACCACCTGGTCGAGATGGTCGAGAAGAAGGTGGCCGAGATCGAGGCGGCTAAGGCCGCCGAGACCGCCGCCCAGGTCGAGCCGGCGGACGCCGCCGCAAGCTGAATTCCGCTCCTAACCTTACGTCAGGCCACCGATGAAGTCCTTGCAGCCGGTTCGCGGCACCCATGACCTGTTGCCCGATGCCTTCCGGCGTCACCGGCACGTCGCCGGCCGGGCCAAGGCGATCGCCGAGACCTATGGCTTCCAGGAACTGGCGACGCCGATCTTCGAGTTCGCCGAGGTCTTCAAGCGCACCCTGGGCGACACGTCCGACGTCGTCTCCAAGGAGATGTACAGCTTCACCGACCGCGGCGGCGAGGAGATCACGCTGCGGCCGGAAGGCACGGCCGGCGTGTGCCGGGCGGTCATCTCCAACGGTCTGCGCCAGAGCCTGCCGGGCAAGTTCTTCTATGACGGCCCGATGTTCCGCTACGAGCGGCCGCAGAAGGGCCGCCAGCGCCAGTTCCACCAGATCGGCATCGAGCTGTTGGGGGTCGAGGGGCCGCTGGCCGACATCGAGGCGATCGCGCTCGGCGCCCACATCCTGAAGGACCTGGGCATCCTCGAGAAGACGACGCTGGAGCTGAACACGCTGGGCGACCAGGAAAGCCGGGCCGCCTATCGCGCCGTGCTGGTCGACTATTTCACCGCCCACCTGGCCGACCTGTCCGAGGACAGCCGCGCCCGGCTCGACCGCAACCCGCTGCGCATCCTCGATTCCAAGGACGAGGGCGATCGCCGGCTGGTGGTGGGCGCGCCGTCCTTCCAGGAATACCTGACGCCGGCCGCGCGCGCCTTCTTCGCCACCGTGACCACCGGGCTGGATGCCATCGGCATCGCTTTCAAGCTGAACCCGCGGCTGGTGCGGGGCCTCGATTACTACTGCCACTCGGCCTTCGAGTTCACGACGACCGAGTTGGGTGCCCAGGGCACCGTGCTGGGCGGCGGGCGCTATGACGGCCTGATCGAGATGATGGGCGGGCCGGCGACGCCGGGCGTGGGCTGGGCGGCCGGCATCGAGCGGCTGGCGATGATGGTGGCCGACGTGGCGCCGTCGGTGCGGCCGATCGCGATCGTGCCGCTGGGGGAGGCGGCCGAGCTGGCGGCGCTCAAGCTGACCCAGGAACTGCGCCATGCCGGGCTGGCCGTCGACCTTGGCTATTCCGGCAATCTCGGCCGGCGGCTGAAGCGGGCCGACCGCATGGGCGCCCGTGTCGCCGTCATCCTGGGCGACGACGAACTGGCGCGCGGCGCGGCCATGGTGCGCGACCTCGACACGGGCGACCAGGCCGAGGTTGAGCTGTCGGCGCTGCAGGATCGCCTGGCGCAGTTCCGCTAGGCCGGTCCTTGGCCGCCGACGTCCTGTCGCGGCTCGGGCTCGTCGGCCTCAGCCACCACACCGCGCCGGCGCCGCTGCGCGACCGCATCGCGGCCGAGGAGGCGATGGCCGTGGTGTGGGCCGACCGCTTCGCCGGCCTGGCGGAAGAGACGCTGGTGCTGGTCACCTGCGACCGGGTCGACGCCTTCGTGGTGGCGGCCGACCCGGCGCCCTTGCTGGAGCGGATGGCCGATGACTTCGCGGCCGCCGGCGGGCTCGACCGGCTGGGCGCGCATGGCTATCGCCGGCTGGCCGGCGATGCGGTGCGCCATCTCTACCGGGTCGGCGCCTCGCTCGACAGCATGGTGGTGGGCGAGCCGCAGGTGCTGGGCCAACTGAAGGAGGCCGACCGTCGCGCCCGCCAGATCGGCCGGATCGGGCCGGTGCTGGACCTGGCGCTGTCCGGCGCCTATGCGGCGGCCAAGCGCGTGCGCAGCGAGACGGCGGTCGGCCAGCGCCCGGTCTCGATCGCGGCCGCCGCCGGCCATGTCGCGCGCGACATCCATGGCGACCTGTCGGGCCTGGTGGTGCTGGTGGTCGGCACGGCCGAGATGGGGGAACTGCTGGTCGATGCCCTGACGGCGGCCGGGCTCGGCCGGCGGGCGGTCGCCGACACCGGCGGCCCGCGGCCGGCGGCCCAGGCCCGGCGGCTGGACGCGACCCTGGTGCCGTTCGATCGCCCGGCGTCGGTGGTCTCGGCCTGCGACGTGCTGGTCTGCGCCACCTCTGGCGGGGCGGGGCCGGCCATTCCGGCCGCCGTGGTGGCCGAGGCGATGCGCCTGCGGCGCCGGCGCCCGCTGTTCCTGGTGGACGCGGCCATGCCGGCCGGCATAGACCCGGCAGCGCAGGCGCTGGACGGCGTGTTCCTCTACAGCCTGGCCGACCTGGAGCGCTTGGCGATCGACGGGCGGGCGATGCGGGCGGGCGCCGCGTCGGCGGCCGAGGCGATCGTCGAGGAGGAACTGGCCCGCCTGGCGGAGCGGATCGGCGCGCGCGACGCGGCACCGGCCATCCGCGACCTGGCCGACCGGTTCGAGCGCGAGCGGCGGCGGGCGCTGGCGGATGGCGGCGGCGATGCGGAGCGGGCGACGGCCCTGCTGGTCGCGCGCCTGATGCACGGGCCGATGGCCGAGCTGCGCCGGCTGGCGGCCGAGGACCCGGCCCAGCGCGCGGCGGCCGAGCGGCTGCTGGCGCGGATGTTCGAGGCAACGAAGGAAGAAGGTGGATCGTGAGCGACGAAGGCCGGCTGGACCATAAGCTCGATCGCGTCGTGGCGCGGCACCGCGAGATCTCGGCCATCCTGGCCGAGGCCAAGTCGGGTGCCGCCGATTTCGCCCGCATGTCCAAGGAGTTCGCCGAGCTCGACCCGCTGGTGGGCGAGGTCCAGGCCTTGCGCCGGGCGGAGGAGGAGCGGCGGGAGGCAGCCCAGATGGCCGCCGACACCGGCTCCGATGCCGAGATGCGCGCCCTGGCCGAGGCCGAGCGCGACGATCTCGACCGGCAGGTGGCGGCCGTCCGCCGGCGCATCCAGCTCATGCTGATTCCGCGCGACGAGGCCGATGCGCGCAACGCCATCCTGGAAATCCGCGCCGGCACCGGCGGTGACGAGGCGGCCCTGTTCGCGGCCGACCTGTTCCGCATGTACCAGCGCTATGCGGCGCTCCGGGGCTGGCGCTGGGAATCGATGGACGTGTCCGAGACGGGCATCGGCGGCTTCCGCGAGGCGATCGCCAACATCTCCGGCAAGGACGTCTTCGCGCGCCTCAAGTTCGAATCGGGCGTGCACCGGGTGCAGCGGGTGCCGACGACCGAGGCCGGCGGGCGCATCCACACCTCGGCCGCCACCGTCGCCGTGCTGCCGGAGGCCGAGGAGGTCGATATCCAGATCGACGACAAGGACCTGCGCATCGACGTGTTCCGGTCGAGCGGCCCGGGCGGCCAGTCGGTCAACACGACCGACAGCGCGGTGCGCATCACCCATCTGCCGACCGGCCTCGTGGTCATCCAGCAGGACGAGAAGTCGCAGCACAAGAACAAGGCCAAGGCCCTGAAGGTGCTGCGCTCGCGCCTCTACGAGGCCCAGCGCCAGAGCCTGGCCGATGCCCGCGCGGCCGACCGCAAGAGCCAGGTCGGATCCGGCGACCGGTCGGAGCGCATCCGCACCTACAACTTCCCCCAGGGGCGCGTGACCGACCACCGCATCAACCTCACCCTCTACAAGATCGATAAGGTGATGGAGGGCGAGGCGCTGGACGAGATCGTCGAGGCGCTGGTCGCCGAGGACGAGGCGGCCCGGCTCGCCGACATCCAGTGACCGGGGCGAGCGACGCCGGCAGCGAGGCGCTGGTCGCCGATGCGGCGGCCAGGCTGGCGGCGGCCGGCATCGAGGATGCCCGGCGCGAGGCGCGCTTGATCCTGGCGCATGCCGCCTTGTCCCCGGGACAGGTCCTGTTTCCCCGCGACGTGCGCCTCGACCAGGCGGGCCGCGCCCGCTTTGCCGAAGCGCTCGCCCGCCGGGTCGCGCGCGAGCCGCTGTCGCGCATCCTGGGCCGGCGGGAGTTCTGGAGCCTGCCCTTCGGATTGGGCCCCGACGCGCTCGACCCCAGGCCGGATACCGAGACGCTGGTGGAGGCGGTGCTGATGCGCCTCAGCGACCGCGGGCGGGCCTGGCGCATCCTCGACCTCGGCACCGGCAGCGGCTGCATCGCGCTGGCCCTGCTGAGCGAGCTGCCGGCTGCGGTCGCAGTCGGAGTCGACCGCAGCCCGGCTGCCTGCGGTATCGCCCGCGACAATGCGCACGCGCTCGGGCTGGGCGGGCGGTTTCACCCGATGGTCGCCGACTGGGGCTCGGCGCTGGGGCCGGGCGGCTTCGACCTGGTGGTGTCCAACCCGCCCTACATCCCCAGCGCCGATATCGCCGGGCTGGAGCCGGAGGTGGCGCGGCATGATCCGCTGGCGGCCCTGGACGGTGGCGCGGACGGGCTGTCGGCCTATCGCCGGATCGTGCCGGACCTGCCGCGCCTGCTGGCGCCAGGGGGGCTGGCGGGGCTGGAAATCGGCCTCGACCAGGCGGCATCGGTCGGTGCGCTGCTGGCCGCCGCCGGGCTCGGTCCGGTGGCGCTGGTGGCCGATCTGGCGGGGCACGACCGTTGCCTGCTGGCGGGGTGAAAAGCCCGGCAGGAACCGCCGGAAGTGGTGAAGAAATCGTTGGCGCCGCCGCCCGGGAGTGTCTAGAGTCCGGGTCCGTAGCCGGTTGTTTCGGCTTGGCGACCCTGATGGTCGCCCCTGTGCCATCGCCAATGGGGTCCGGTCTTGCCGCTATGCGGCCGACGGATAATCGCGCCCGGAGTGGCCCGCCCCGCATTGGCCTTTGTCCGACCACAAGAACCAAGGTGCCATGAGACCTGGTCCACATAAGCGTTCGCGCGGCCGTAGCCACAATCCCAACCATTCCGGCCCGTCCAATCCGGGCGGTGGCGGCGGTGGCGGTGGAGGCGGGCAGAATGGCCGCAAGCATCTGCCGCTTCGGCTGCAGACCTTTGACAGCAACGGCCCCAGCATCAAGATCCGGGGCAACGCCTATCAGGTGTTCGAGAAGTACATAACGCTGGCGCGCGAAGCGACCTTGTCAGGCGACCGGATCGCCGCCGAGGGCTTCTACCAGCACGCCGAGCATTATTTCCGCATCATCAATGCCGATGGCGGCCCGCAGCCCCAGAGCATGCAGCGCGGCGGTGGCGAAGGCGAGTATGAGGGCGGCCAGTCCGACGGCAACGGCGATGGCCGCGGCGGGCAGGGCGGCGACGGCAACGACCAGGGCGAGGCCGTGGCCGTATCGACCGAGCAGCCCCAGCCGGAGCAGGCGTCCGCCGACTGATCGTTCGAATCGGGGTGCCGACCAGATCGGCGCCCCCGGGTCGCAGACATCCTCTTGAGTGGCATAACCCCGAAACCCATATGGGTTCTTGTGGGTTCGCCGGTGCCGCCCTGGGTGGGGCGCCGGTCGGATGCCGATCAAGGAGGGTATCGCGACCATGGATATCGAACGCTATACGGAGCGCTCTCGCGGCTTCGTGCAGGCGGCACAGACGCTGGCCCTGCGCAGCAACCATCAGAGGCTGACGCCCGAGCATCTGCTCAAGGTCCTGCTCGACGATCGCGAGGGGCTGGCGGCCGGTCTGGTCCGGGCGGCCGGCGGCGATCCGGCGCGGGCGCTGGCGGCGACCGAGGCCGCCCTGGCCAAACTGCCGACCGTGCAGGGCGATGGCGCGGGCCAGGTCTACATGGCGCCCGAGCTGGCGCGCCTGTTCGAGCAGGCCGAGAAGGTGGCGGAGAAGGCCGGCGACAGCTTCGTCACGGCCGAGCGGCTGCTGCTTGCCCTGGCGCTCGCCACCGGCAACCCGGCGCAGAAGGCCCTGGCCGATGCCGGCGTCACGGCCCAGTCGCTGAATGCCGCCATCGAGGACGTGCGCAAGGGCCGCAAGGCCGACAGCGCCACGGCCGAGCAGGGCTATGACGCGCTGAAGAAGTACACCCGCGACCTGACCGAGGCCGCGCGCGAGGGCAAGCTCGACCCGGTCATCGGCCGCGACGAGGAGATCCGCCGCGCCATCCAGGTGCTGGCCCGGCGCACCAAGAACAACCCCGTGCTGATCGGCGAGCCCGGCGTCGGCAAGACCGCCATCGTCGAGGGCCTGGCGCTCCGCATCATCAAGGGCGACGTGCCCGAGAGCCTGAAGGACAAGCGCCTGCTGGCGCTCGACCTGGGCGCGCTCATCGCCGGCGCCAAGTTCCGCGGCGAGTTCGAGGAGCGGCTGAAGGCCGTCATGTCCGAGCTGTCGGCCGCCGAGGGCGAGGTCGTGCTGTTCATCGACGAGCTGCATACGCTGGTCGGCGCCGGCAAGGCCGAGGGCTCGATGGATGCCTCCAACATGCTGAAGCCGGCGCTGGCGCGCGGCGAACTGCATTGCGTGGGCGCCACGACGCTGGACGAATACCGCAAGCACATCGAGAAGGATGCGGCACTCGCCCGGCGCTTCCAGCCGGTCTTCGTCGGCGAGCCGACGGTCGAGGACACCATCTCGATCCTGCGCGGGCTCAACGAGAAGTACGAGCAGCATCACGGCGTGCGCATCACCGACAGCGCGATCGTGGCCGCCGCGACGCTGTCCAACCGCTATATCACCGACCGCTTCCTGCCCGACAAGGCGATCGACCTGATCGACGAGGCGGCGAGCCGGCTCCGGATGGCGGTCGACAGCAAGCCCGAGGCGATCGACGAGCTGGACCGGCGCATCATCCAGCTCAAGATCGAGCAGGCGGCCCTGAAGAAGGAGACCGACCAGGCTTCGCGCGACCGGCTGGAGCGCCTGTCGAAGGAGCTGGCCGACCTGGAGGAGCGTTCGACCGGCCTGACCGCGCAGTGGCAGGCCGAGAAGGACCAGCTCAGCAGCGTGCAGAAGCTGAAGGTCGAGCTCGACCATGCCAAGGTGGCGCTGGAGACCGCCCAGCGCGAAGGCAACTGGGCGCGCGCGGGCGAGATCACCTACGGCGTGCTGCCGGGGCTGGAGCGCCAGATCGCCGCGGCCGAGGCCGCCGGCGCCGACCGCATGCTGAAGGAGCAGGTGGAGGCCCAGGACGTGGCCGCCGTCGTCTCGCGCTGGACCGGCGTGCCGGTCGACCGGATGCTGGAGGGCGAGCGCGACAAGCTCCTGAAGATGGAAGGCGTGCTGAAGGGGCGCGTCATCGGCCAGGAGGAGGCGATCGTCGCCGTCTCCAACGCCGTGCGCCGTGCCCGTGCCGGCCTGCAGGACCCGAACCGGCCGATCGGCTCGTTCCTGTTCCTGGGGCCGACCGGCGTCGGCAAGACCGAGCTGACCAAGGCGCTGGCCGCTTTCCTGTTCGACGACGACCAGGCGATGGTGCGCATCGACATGTCGGAGTTCATGGAGAAGCACTCCGTGGCCCGCCTGATCGGCGCACCTCCGGGCTATGTCGGCTATGAGGAGGGCGGCACGCTGACCGAGGCGGTGCGGCGGCGGCCCTACCAGGTGATCCTGTTCGACGAGGTGGAGAAGGCCCACCCGGACGTCTTCAACGTCCTGCTGCAGGTGCTGGATGACGGCCGGCTGACGGATGGGCAGGGGCGGACGGTCGATTTCCGCAACACCCTCATCATCCTGACTTCGAACCTCGGCTCCGACGTGCTGGCGCGCCAGCCGGACGGGCAGGATTCGAGCGCGGTGCGCGAGCAGGTGATGGCGGTCGTGCGCGGCGCCTTCCGGCCGGAGTTCCTCAACCGGCTCGACGAGATCCTGCTGTTCCACCGGCTCGAGCGCCGGCAGATGGCGGCGATCGTCGACATCCAGATCGGCCGGCTGCAGAAGCTGCTGGACGACCGCAAGATCCGGCTGGAGCTGGACGAGGCGGCGCGGACCTGGATCGGCAATGCCGGCTACGACCCGGCCTATGGCGCCCGGCCGCTGAAGCGGGTGATCCAGCGCGAGCTGCAGAACCCGCTGGCCCAGCTCCTGCTGGAAGGGCGCATCCAGGACGGCGAGCGCGTGCCGGTGACGGTGGCGGGCGGCAAGCTCGCGATCGGCACCGCCGAGCGGGCCGAGGCGGCCGACTGACGAGACGGCCGGCGGCGGGAAGCCGGCGCCGGCCTTTCGACGGTGCGCGATCTCGCCCACACGCCGCTGGGGCGCATCGGTGCCTCGCCCTATGTCTCCATGCTCGACCGACACTGCGTCCCTGGATAAGCAGCTTGGAACGCGGGACTTCCAGTTTACCCCGAGCCCAGGACGTCGCGTGCAGTCGAGGGAGACAACGGAGGCGGCATTGCGGTCGATGATTGATGACCGCCAAGATCCGTCTCACGCCGCTGGAGGCAGTATTGCAGGTAGGGATCGTGGCATGAATGCAACCGCGCGGTTGGGGCCGCTGAAACCGATCGACCTCGCCAAGCTCCAGGCTCTGGCCGCAGACATGCCGGCACAACCGCCGGCTGCCGCCGATTTCATCCGGTCAATGCGGGACGGCGACCGCTACTGAAGGATGCACTCCGGCGTCGGTACCGAGCCGTCAGTCGATCGGCACCGCGACCATCTCCAACCCGCCGTCCGACCCGCGCCGGAAGCCCACATGGCGCAACCAGGCGCCGTCGTCCCGCTCCGGATGGTCGCGGCGCTGGTGGGCGCCCCGGCTTTCGGTCCGCTCGGCCGCGGCCATGGCGATCATGCGGGCGGACAGGGCCATGTGGCGGGTTTCCAGGGCCGTCACGGCATCGTCCAGCCGGGCGATCGTCAGCCCATCGGCAATCGCCTGCTCGGCTTGCGTGATCTCGTCCAGGGCGGCGCCCAGGCCGGCCGCCGTGCGATAGAGGCCGACATGGCGGCTCATGGTGGCCCGCAGGCCGTCCTTGACTCGGCCGGGGTCGGCATCGCCGGTGGCCTGGTCGGCCAGGCGGGCGAGGGCGGCTGCCGCCTGCCCCGCCCGGTGGCGCGGCGGGGTGGCGGCGCGGGCTGCGGCCTCGCCGGCGATGACGCCGAAGACGATCGTCTCGCCGCCGCCATTGCCGGCCAGGCGGCTGGCGCCGTGCACGCCCCCCGTCGCCTCGCCGGCCGCGTAGAGGCCGGGCACGCCGGTGAAGCCGTTGGCATCGATGCGGATGCCGCCCATCTGGCTGTGGGCGGCGGGGCGCACGCGCGGCATCTCATGCGCCGGGTCTAGCCCAGCCTGGCGCAGGCGGCGACAGTGGCTCTGGTAGGTCTCCAATTTCTCGGCCGGGACCAGGGTGGTGTCCATCGCCACGGTGCCGTCCGGGAAGCCGCGGCCGGCGTCGATCTCGTCCTGGATCGCCAGCGACATGCGCGCCTTCTCGATCCGCTTCTCGCCATGCTCCGGGTTGTGGCGGAACATGAAGCGCTCGCCCGCCGCATTCAGCAGCGTGGCCCCGTCGCCCAGCATGGCGGTCGGCATCTCCATGCCGCGGCAGGCGGCGGGATGGACCGTCACCGTCGGCTCGAACTGCACGAACTCCATGTCGATCAGGGTGGCGCCGGCGTCGTAGGCCAGGGCATAGGCGCCGGCCGCCACGTCGGCCGGATAGGTGCTGTCGTCATAGAGTCGGCCAATGCCGCCCGCCGCCAGCACGACCGCGCCCGCCTGCACCGCGAGCAGCCGTTCGCCCGCCTTGCGATAGAGCAGGGCGCCGGCAACGCCGTCTGCATCGTCCAGCAGCGACACCGCCTGCCAGCCGGCCAGCACCTCGACACCCAGCGCCGCGGCGCGGCGGGCGAGATGGTCGAGGATGACCCGGCCGGTGCCCTCGGGCACATAGACCGAGCGGGGGTGGCGGTTGCCGGACAGGTGGCGTTGCAGGTAGCGCCCGTCCCGGTTGGCGAACGGGATGCCCAGCGCGGCTAGGTCCTGGAAGACGCCGACCGACCGTTCGGCCAGGGCCGTCACCAGCCCGCGATCGTTGAGGCCATAGCCGCCGGCGACCATGTCCTCGGCATAGGCGGCCGGCCCGTCGGCCGCCTCGACATGGCCGAGCGGCACGTTGGCGCCGATGACGTGGGGCGAGGCGCCGCGCGCCAGATGGGCCAGGATCACCCGGCGGCCTGCCAGGGCTGCCGCGATCGCCGCCTGGTGCCCGGCCAGCCCGCCGCCGATGACCAGGACCTCGGCCGATGCCCGCTCCAGTGGCGGCAGGGCGAAGGTCACTGCGGCACGGTGGGCGCGTCGCCCGCCACCGTCGTCCGCTGCATCAGGCGCTTGTACTTCACCGCGTCGTAGGCGGTCGCCCGGTGGAGCAGGCGGCGATTGTCCCAGACGACGATGTCGCCCGCCCGCCAGGGGTGCGAATAGCAGATCTCCGGCCGGATCGCCGTCTCCGTCAGGTGGCGGACGAAGGCGCGGCCTTCCTCCAGCGGCCAGCCGATGATGTGCGAGCAGTGGGCGCCGATGAAGAGCGCCTTGCGCCCGGTCACCGGGTTCACCCGCACCATCGTCTGGCGCACCGGCGGCACCTCGGCCTTCTCGGCCTCGGTCATCACGTTGGGGTCGATCTGGGCGCGCGAATGGACGATGGAATGCTCGGCCACCAGCCCGTCCAGTCGGGTCTTCGTCTCTTCGGGCAGGGCGTCGTAGGCGGCCGCCATGTCGGCGAACTCGGTGTTGCCGCCCTCGGGCGGGACGACGCGGCCCGACAGCAGCGAGCAGAGCGACGGCACCGGCTTGTAGGAACTGTCCGTGTGCCAGAGGTAGTTGGCCTTCTGGTAGATCATCCGCCGGTCCGCCAGCGGGATCACCGTGCCGTCGCGGATGTCGAGGTTCGATTGTCGGGCGAACAGGCTGCCGCCGGCCGGGTTGGCGCTGATCGTCTTCTCCAGCGGGCCGAACAGCAGGCTGAAGGCGACCTGCTTCTCGTCGTCGAGATCCTGGTCGCGAAAAAGCAGCAGCCCGTGTTCCTCGAAGGCGGCCCGGATCGGGGCGAAGGCGGCGGCGTCCAGCGGGCGGGCGGTGTCGACGCCGATGATCTCGACGCCGAAGCCCGGATGCAGCTTGCGCAGTTCCAAGGGGGTTTCTCCGTTCTCCGCAGTCGGGCTGCCGCGCGTGGCGGACGGACCGCGGATCATTTGACCGTGCCGGCGGTAGGCGCCCGGGGTACGGCGGCCGTGAAGTAGAAGCGGCTGGCGATCGCGGACGCGAGCAGCCCCACGCCGATCAGGTCGGTCACCCAGCCCGGCTTGATCAGGCACAGTGCGCCGGCACCCAGCAGCAGGCGCTCCCACCACGTCGCCTGGCGGCCGAAAAGATAGCTCTGGAGGGCGGCCGACAGGGCGAGAATTCCGACCACGCCACTGATGCAGGCCATGATGATGCGGCTGGGCTCGCCCTGCATCAGCAAGGCCGGTTCATAGACCCACATGAAGGGCAGGATGAAGCCCGCAAGCGCCAGCCGGAAGGCGATGATCCCCGTCTTGGTCGGGTCGGCGCCCGCGATCCCGGCGCCGGCATAGGCGGCGATGGCCACCGGCGGCGTCACATTCGCGAGCACGCCGAAATAGAAGATGAACATGTGCGCGGCCAGCGGATTGACCCCGACCTCGATCATCGCTGGCGCAACCAGGATCGCCAGGATCACGTAGACCGCAGACGTCGGCAGCCCCATTCCCAGGATGACCGACACGACCATGGTGATCAGCAGCAGCAGGATCAGGCTGCCGCCGGCCAGGTCGATCATGATTCCGGACAGGCGCAGGGCCAGGCCCGTCAGCATCAGGATGCCGATGACGATGCCGGCGCAGGCGCAGACGCAGGCGGTCTCCAGGATGGCCATGCCGCCCTGGCGCAATGCCTCCCAGATGCGGGCCGGGCCCATGCGCGTGGCTGCCCCCAGAAAGCTGACGGCGACGACCGTCAGGACCGCGAAGAAAGCGGACTTCGTGGGCGTGTATTCGATCCCGACCAGCAGGTAGATCAGCACCACCAGCGGCGCCAGCAGGTACCAGCCGCCGCGGAAGATCGCCCAGGAGTCCGGCAGTTCGGCCCTGGACAGGCCCCGGATGCCCTGCTTGGCGACTTCGAAATCGACCATCGCGAAGACGGCCAGGAAGTAGAGCACGGCCGGGATGGCGGCCGCGACCATCACCTGGGTGTACGAGATGCCCAGGATCTCCACCATGATGAAGGCGGCCGCCCCCATCACCGGCGGCATGATCTGCCCGCCTGACGAGGCCGTCGCCTCGACCGCGCCGGCAAACGCCGGGCTCATCCCCGATCGCTTCATGATCGGAATGGTGAAGGTGCCGGTCGCCACCGTGTTGGCGACGGCACTGCCCGAGACCGTGCCCATCAGGGCGCTGGCCGCGATCGCCACCTTGGCGGGGCCACCGCGCATCCAGCCGAGCGAGGCATGGCTCCAGTCGATGAAGAACTTGCCGGCCCCCGACACGTCGAGGAAGGCCGCGAAGATGACGAAGATCGCGACATAGGTTGCCGAGACCTGGAGCGGCGTGCCGGCGATGCCCGACGTGGTGAGGTAGAGCGTGGCCGACACCCGTTCCAGGCTGAAGCCGCGATGGGCGAAAATGCCCGGCAGGTCCGGGCCGAGAAAGGCGTAGGCCAGCGCGACGATCGCCATGATCGGCAGCGCCCAGCCGAGCATGCGCCGGGTCGCCTCGATGATGATGAGGGTGGCCGCCAGCCCGAGCCAGACCTCCAGGCCGGTGGGGTCGCCCGCCCCGCGCATAGCGATGTCGAGGAAGTGGATGACCGGGTAGACGCCGATCACGACCGAGAGCGCCGCCAGCGGCCCATCGACAGCCCAGCGAGCCCGCTCGAGCCGGGTGCCGGGCCGGAAGGCCGGATGGGTCAGGAAGACCAGCACCAGGGCGAAGGCCAGGTGGATGTAGTTCTGCTGCAGCGTTGCCAGGGTCCCGCCGAAGCTGGACCACAGGTGAAAAAGGCTGAAGGCCGCCGCGATAATGGCGGCCAGGCCGGCGACAAGGTCACGCTTCTGGATCATGGATCCCTCTCGCCGACGCCGGCGGCCATCTCGCAGGTGAAGGTCCGCCCTCTACTTCAGGATGCCGGCTTCCTTTAGGTACTTCTCGGCGCCCGGGTGGAAGGGAACGACGCCGCTGATGCCGCGCGTTGCATTCTCCTTGGTCCATTCCTTGGCCATCGCGTTCGCCGCGACCAGCTTGCCGTGGTTCTCGATCAGCGCCTTGACGACGGCATAGGCGGCCTCGTCCGTGACCTTCTCATGGGCCACCAGGATCGTGGCGCTGCCGAAGGAGTTCGGGATGTCGTTCGGGTGGCCCTTGTAGACCCCGCCCGGGATGGTCGCCGGGAACCAGTAGGGATGCTTCTCGATCAGCTTGTCGAGGATCTCCTTTTCCGGGTTCAGCAGCAGCACTTCGTCGCCGCGCCGGCTGGTGATATCGGTGACGGCGGCGGTCGGGGCGGAACTGATGATGAGAACGCCATCCACCCGGCCATCGAGAAGCGCGCCCGGCCCGTCGCTGTGGCCGAGATATTCGGGCTTCCAGTCCGTGTTCATCTTCAGGCCATAGGCCTCCATGACGATCTGTCCCGTGGGACCGCCGATCGACCCGGCCGCCCCCAGCGACAGGCGCTTGCCCTTGAAGTCCTTCAGGCTGCGGATGCCGGAGGACTTCAGGGTGTAGACCTGCCAGATGATGGCGTGGCCGCCGAGCAGGCCCTTGAAGTTGTTGATCGGGGCACCCTTGAAGGCGCCTTCGCCCTTGGTCGCCAGGTAGGCCATGTCGTTGGTCGACAGTGCCAGCTCGACCTGGCCGTTCTTGAGCAGCTTCAGGTTGTCGCCCGTCCCGCCCGTCACCTCGGCGGTGATCTTGAGCTGCGGGTAGGCGTCGGTGATGGTCTTGGCCATCGCGCCGCCGAGCGGGAACCAGCTTCCGCCGACGCTGGATGTGGCCATCGACATGAACTGCTGCTTGGGCGCGGGCATCTGGGCCGCCGCGGTGCCGGATGCGAAGGCGGCGACGGCGGCCAGCCAGTAGCTGATCTTGGGCATGGTTCTTCCCTGTTCTGGACGTTTCCCCAATGCGCCGCGATTGCCACGACCCGGAGGCCGCCGTCGCAGCGCGTCGTTCGGCCGCCCCTCTTTCGGGGGCGGTTCCGTGCTATCGTGATCGGTGCTAGTGCGCCACGGTCGGCCCGTCGCCGGCAACGGTCGTGCGCTGCATCAGTCGCTTGTACTTGCGGCCGTCAAAGGGCGTGGCCTTGTGCAGCAGCGCGCGGTTGTCCCAGACGACGATGTCGCCCTCGCGCCACTGGTGCGAATAACAGAACTCCGGCTTGATCGCGGTTTCCATGAGCTGGCGGATGAAGGCGCGACCCTCGTCTTCGGGCCAGCCGTCGATGTGCGAGCAGTGGGCACCGATGAACAGCGCCTTGCGTCCGGTCACGGGGTTCGCCCGCACGAGCTGCTGCTTCATCGGCGGCGCCTCCACGGATTTCTGGTGCTCGGTCAGCAGGTCCGGGCAGACCTGGGCACGGGAATGGGCGATCGAGTGCCAGGCGATCTGGCCCTCGATGCGCGTCTTCGTTTCGTCGGGCAGCGCGTCATAGGCCGCCCGCATGTCGGCGAAATCGGTGTTGCCGCCTTCCGGCGGGACCAGGCGGGCGGACAGCAGCGAACATAGCGAGGGCACCCGCTTGAAGGAGCTGTCGGTGTGCCAGAGCATGTTGGCACGCTGATAGACCATCCGCGCATCCTCGAGCGGGATGGTCTCGCCGGTCTTGATGTCCAGGTTCGACTGCCTCGCGAACAGCGTGCCACCGGCCGGATTCTGGCTGAACGTCGTCTCCAGCGGGCCGAACCGCTCGCTGAAGGCCACCTGGATGTCGTCGTCGAGATGCTGGTCGCGCAGCAGCAGCAGCCCATGCTCCTCGAACGCCGCCCGGATGCGCGCGAACGTCGGCTCGTCGATCGGCTCGCCGATATCGATCCCCACCACCTCGACCCCGAAGGTCGGGTGAAGTTTCCGGATTTCCATGGCGCTCGCTCCCAAAGTCCTTTGCGGTCCAGGCCGCCGGTTGGACTCAGGTTATCAACTGATAGACTGGGTGCAAACCACCTTCTCTAATTTCAGCTACATCGCTTCCAGGAACAGCTTCTCGTACTCGGCCACGGTCGGCTGGCGGGGCGTCGTCAGGTGGCAATGGTCCTTGATCGCGGCCTCCGACAGGCGCGGCAGCACCTGTGTCGGCACGCCCATCGCCTTCAGGCCGTCGGGCAGGCCGATGCGCGCGTTCAACTGCTCGACATGGCGGGCGAGGTCGGTCGCGCCCGGCAGCTCCATCGCCTCGCGCAGGCGGTCGTACTTGTCGCCGACATGGCCGTCGTTCCAGCGCAGGATGGTGGGTAGGATGACGGCGTTCAGCGTGCCGTGGTGCAGCTTCAGCTCCTCCAGGCTGCCCAGCGGGTGCGACATGGAATGGACCGCCCCCAGCCCTTTCTGGAAGGCCATCGCGCCCTCCATGGCGGCCATCATCATGTTCCAGCGCGCCTCGCGGTCCTGTCCGTTCTCGACCGCGCGGACGAGATGGCGGGCGGCGCGCCTGGCCCCGTCCAGCGCGATGGCGTCGGCCGGCGGGTTGACGTTGGGCGACAGGAAGGTCTCCACGCAGTGGGTAAGCGCATCCATGCCGGTGCCGGCCGTGATGCCGGCCGGCAGCCCCAGCGTCAGCTCGGGGTCGCACAGCGCCAAGCGGGGCAGCAGGTAGGGGCTGATCAGGCCGATCTTGCGGCCGTCATTGAAGATGATGATGGCGCCGCGGCCGACCTCGCTGCCGGTGCCGGCCGTGGTCGGGATGGCGATGATGGGCGCCACCTTCGACGTGATGCGGGCGACGCCGCCCTCGGCCGCGGCGTACTGGACCAGCGGTGGCGCGTGCGTCGCCAGCACGGCCACGGCCTTGGCCAGGTCCATCGACGAGCCGCCGCCGATGGCGATGATGCCGTCCGCGTCGTGCGCACGGTAGGCTTCGAGCGCAGCCAGGGCCGCCCGCTCGGTCGGATTGGCGGGCGTGCCGTCGAACAGGGCGGTCTCGACCGTGGCCGGCAGCGTCGCCTTCACCCGGTCGAACAGGCCGGCGGCCACCACGCCGCGATCGGTCACGATCAGCGGCCGGGCCATGCCGATCAGCTTCATCTCGTCGGGCAGCAGGGCCAGCGCGCCGAAATCGAACTGGATGCGGGTCAGGTAGTTGATCAGCGCCATGGCAGGGCGGGCCTCGCGTTGGGGGGGGATTTGAGTCGGTCACCGATTAAAGCAGTGCGGCCCTGCCCAGGGAAAGGGCGGTTGCCGCCCGATCGGCGGCAATGGTAGTTTCACGGCCAAGTAACCAACTGGATACTTCCCCCGGGAGGAAGCCATGCCGCGCATTCAGACCACCGTCGTCGGTTCCTATCCCATCCCCGACTGGCTGGCCGCCCTGCCGACCGAGCAGGCGCTGGCCGACGCCACCCGCGTCGTCCTGCACACGCAGGAGCGCGCCGGCATCGACCTCGTCTGCGACGGCGAGCTCTACCGGTTCGACATCAACCATCCCGAGACCAACGGGATGATCGAGTATTTCGTGCGGCCGATGTCGGGCATCCGCAACGCCATCGGCTTCGACGAGATGATGGCCTATCGCAGCCAGCGCGGCATGGCGTTCCGCGCGCGGCCGCCGGGCGTGGTGGAGAGCGCCATCGGCGCCGGCACGCTCGACCTGCCGAGTGCCTGCGCCAAGGCCGTGCGCCTGGCCCAGAAGCCGCTGAAGTTCACGCTGACCGGCCCGCACATGCTGGCCAAGACCCTGATCGACAAGCATTATGGCAGCGTCGAGGGCGTGGCCCACGGGCTGGCCGACGTGCTGGCCGAGCAGGTGCGCCACTGCCAGGCGGACGTGATCCAGGTCGATGAGGCAAACCTGCCGGGCCACCCCGACGAGTGGGAATGGGCCGCGTCCTCGATCAACCGCGTGCTGGATGCCGTGCCGGGCAAGGCCGCCGTCCATCTCTGCTTCGGCAATTATGGCGGCCAGTCGATCCAGAAGGGCACCTGGGACAAGCTGATGCAGTACCTGAACGCGCTGCATGCCGACCATATCGTCATGGAGATCGCGGCCCGCCCGGCCGAGGAGCTGGCGGTGTTCCGCGGCCTCGACCAGCGCATCGGCTTCGGCCTGGGCGTCGTCGACATCAAGCGCACCGAGGTCGAGACCGCCGACGAGATCGCGCGCCGCATCGAGCGGGCGGAGAAGCTGCTCGGCCCCGGCCGGGTGCGCTACATCCACCCCGACTGCGGCTTCTGGATGCTGAAGCGCTCGATCGCCGACGGCAAGATCGCGGCCCTGGTGGCCGGCCGTGACCTCTACGAGCGGGGCGGGGCCGACGTGCGCGCGGCATAGCCGCCACGCGGCGGGCCGCGGCGGCCGGCGCGGGTCAGACCCCCCGCCGGTTCGCGGAGCCGGGCGCCGACTGCCGCGCGGCGACCATCTCCTGTAGCGCACGGCGATCGACCTTACCGATCTCGGTGCGCGGCAGGGCGTCCAGAATCAGGATCGCGGCCGGTGCGCGATCGGCGCCCAGCGTGTCACGGCAGTGGGCGAGAAGCTCGCCACTGGCGGCGGGCCGGTGCAGGATCACCGCTGCCAACGCCACGTGGCCGCGGATGGGGTGCGGCATGGCGAAGGCGGCCGCGTCGGCTACCGCGGGATGCGTGGCGAGCCGGCTCTCGATGTCCCGCGGGTAGACCTTTTGGCCGCCGATGATGATGAGGTCGTCGATGCGGCCGCACACCTCCAGTTCCCCCGTAGCGTCTATCAGGCCGCCGTCGCCCGGGTAGAACCAGCCGTTCTCGAAGCGGCTCGCCGCGCCCGCCACCGTGCGGTGGTAGCCTTGCGGGAAGTGCGGGTTCCGGAATCGCAGCGTGCCGACAGTCCCCGGTAGGCAGGGCTGCCCGCGATCGTCAACAACCTGCATCTCCACGGGTCCGGCCGGCCGGCGGTGGCCGGATTGCGCCTGATCTCGTCGGGCAGGGCCAGCGTCAGCGCTCCAACCTCGTTCGTCGCATAGACGGCGTAGATCTCGGGCGTGATACGCCGCATCACAGCTTGGCGGGCCGTGGGCTCCAGCGGCGCGGAACCCACCAGGATGCGCAGGCCCGGCAGCAACAAGGCGTCGTCCGATGTGGCGGCGAGCAGGTGCTTCAGGTGGGTCGGCGTCATGGTCGTCCAGGTGGCGCCAAGTTCGCCGATGGCGTGCTTGAGCGCATCGACCGAGCCCAGAGCGGATGGCACCGCGACCGAGCCGCCATGCATCAAAGAGCGTTCGGCCCAACTGCGACCGAAGCCGAACTGGAATCCGAGTGATCGCCAGATAGCGCTCGCCCGGCCCGACCGGCAACCGCGTCAGGGTGGTCTCGACCCGCGCGACATCATGGCCGTGCGATGTCACCACCAGCTTGGGAATTCCACCCGTCGTGCCGGACGAGCGCACGAGATAGCACGGTGTCTCCGGATCGGGCGGCGGCGGCAGCCTTGCCGCCCCTCCCTCCGCCGGCAGCCGGTCCAGCACGATGGCGGGCACACCAATGCCGATGGGCACGGGGGCACCGCCTGAGATTGCAACCCGGATTCCGCCTGCCTCCACAAGCCCCCGGGCGATCGCCGGCGGGTCTTCCGGCCCGACTATCAGTGCCGCCACGCCCAGGCGATGGCACGCGAGCATGAGGATGATGTCGATCACCCTGCTCCCCAGGACCAGCGCCACCGGCATCCCAGGGCCGATGCCGTGCCGTATCAACTCCGCCGTGGCCTGTTCGATCGCTCGTTGCAGGGCAGCGAACGTCAGCGTGCCGGCGGGGCTGACGATGGCCGGCGCACCGGGTTGCGATGCCGCATAAGCCTGGATTGCCGCGCCGTACCATTGATGTCGCAACCCCAACCCCCTTGCGGCTGCATCCACCCGCGATCTGCCCCGGCCGAATGGAGCGAATGGGACGCTACGCAGGGCGGTTAGGCAGGGCAAGGGTGAGACGAAGACTGCATTCCATGCCGGCCGCGAGCGCATGGCATCCGGCCGCGGGTCGTATTACCTTCGCGGCAGGGCCAGAGGCTGGAAGAGGAACGTGATGGCGCAGGATATCCGACGGGTCGCCCATTGCTCGCACTGGGGCGCCTTCGACCTGCTGGTCGCAGGCGGGCGGATCGTCGGGGTCGAGCCGATGGCCTTCGACCCGGCGCCGTCCGACATCATCGGCAGCGTGCCGGAATGGGCCGACCCGCGCCTGCGCATCGCCCAGCCGATGGTGCGCGCCGGCTGGCTGCGCAACCGCGAGCGCTCGGACGGGGCCGGGCGGGGGCGGGAGCCCTTCGTGCCGGTCGGCTGGGACGAGGCGCTGGACTTGGTCGCGGGCCAGGTCCTGCGCGTGCGCGACCGCTTCGGCCCGGCCTCGATCTTCGCCGGCTCCTATGGCTGGACGAGTGCCGGGCGCTTCCATCACGCGGCCACCGGGCTGAAGCGGCTGCTGGGCCTGGTCGGCGGCTACACCGGCCACGTCAACACCTACTCGATCGCCGCAGGGCCGGTGATCCTGCGCCATATTTTCGGCTCCGAGGACGCCTGCAACGGCGGCGCCAGCACGCTCGACACGGTGGCCGAGCATGCCGAGCAGGTGATCGTATTCGGGGCGCTGTCGCCGCGCACCGCCCAGACCGAGGCCGGCGGCATCGCCCGCCACACGCTGGAAGGGCACCTGAAGCGGCTGGCCGAGCGCGGCGCCCGCATCGTCCTGGTCTCGCCCGCGCGCGACGACCTGCCGGATTGGGTCCTGGCCGAATGGCTGCCGATCCGGCCCAACACCGACACCGCCCTGATGCTGGCGCTGGCCCAGGAGATCGTGGCCGGCGGGCGCAACGACCTGGAATTCCTGGCCCGCTGCTGCTCGGGCTCCGAGGCCTTCCTGGCCTACCTGTCGGGCGAAAGCGACGGGGTGCCCAAGGACGCGGATTGGGCCGCCCCCATCACCGGCATCGCCGCCGACCAGATCCGCCGGCTGGCATCCAGCCTGCCGGCCCGGCGCACCATGCTGACGGTGAGCTGGGCCCTGCAACGCGCCGACCATGGCGAGCAGCCGTTCTGGGCGGCGACCGGGCTGGCCGCGGTGATCGGCCAGATCGGCCTGCCCGGCGGCGGCGTCGGCTTCGGCTATGGCTCGCTGGGCGGGGTGGGCGCGCCCCAGGCGCGCTCGCAGGCGCCCGCCATGTCGGCCGGCGTCAACCCGACCGGCAGCTTCATCCCGGTCGCCCGCATCACCGACCTGCTGTCGCGGCCGGGCGAGGCCTTTGACTACAACGGCCGCAGCTACACCTATCCCGACACGCGGATGGTCTACTGGGCGGGTGGCAACCCCTTCCACCACCACCAGGACCTGAACCGCCTGCGCCGCGCCTGGCAGCGGCCCGAGGCGGTCGTGGTGCAGGAGCCGTTCTGGACGGCGACCGCGCGGCTGGCCGACATCGTGCTGCCGGCCACCACCTCGATCGAGCGCAACGACCTGTCGGGCAACCGCCGCTCGGACCATATCATCGCCATGAAGAAGGCGATCGAGCCGGTCGGCGGCGCGCGCGACGACTTCGCCATCTTCGCCGACCTGGCCCAACGGCTGGGCGTGGCCGACGCCTTCACCGAGGGCCGCGACGAGATGGGCTGGATCCGCCATCTCTACGAGGCCAGCCGCGAGGATGCCGCTGCCCGCTTCGCCCATGCAATGCCGGCCTTCGAGGAATTCTGGGTGCAGGGTTGGGCCGCCCTGCCGGTGCGCCCCGACTTCACCTATTTGGCCGAATTCCGCCAGGACCCGGCCGCCCATCGGCTGGCGACCGACAGCGGCCTGATCGTGCTGCACAGCCCGCGCATCGCCGGCATGGCCCATGCCGACTGTCCGCCGCACCCGAGCTGGGTGGAGCCGGCCGAGTGGCTGGGGGACGCCGGCGGTGCCGGCCGCTTCCACCTCGTCTCGCGCCAGCCGGTCGACAAGCTGCACAGCCAGCTCGACTATTCCAGCCGTAGCCAGGCCCTCAAGCAGGACGGGCGCGAGATCGCCTCCATCCATCCCGACGACGCCACGCGCCTCGGCATTGCCGCCGGCGACACGATCCGCCTGTGGAACGCGCGCGGTGCCTGCCTGGCCGGCGTCCGGGTCACCGATGGCGTCCGGCCGGGCGTCGTCATCCTGCCGACCGGGGCCTGGTACACGCCGGCCGACGACCGCGACGGTGCGCTCGACCTGGCCGGCAATCCCAACGTCCTTACGCTCGATAAGGGCACGTCGGCGCTGGGGCAGGGCTGCTCGGCGCACACCTGCATGGTCTCGATCGAGCGGGTGATGGCTCCCCCGCCGCTCGTCGCCGCGCCGCCGGCAATCGCCCGCGACGCGGCGTAGGGCTGGGAGGGGCCGCTTCAGTAGAAGAAGAAGTCCCCGGCCGAAATCTGGCTGGTGGTCAGGCTCTTGATCAGCACGGAGTTGCCGCCGCCGAAGTCGATGCCGGTCCCGTCCGCCTGCGGGATCAGCCGCCCCTGCAGGTCGGCGAAGCTGGCGATGCCGGTCCCGTTGATGTTGATCTGGATGCCGATCTGGTCGCCTTCGCTCTTGAAGAAGTCCTCGATCGCGTCGCGGCCGCTGCCGTCGCCGAAGGCGAAGAGGTCGCGGCCGTCGCCGCCCACCAGGACGTCGTCGCCGATGTCGCCGCGGATGTAGTCGTTGCCCGCACCGCCATGGACGAAATCGTCGCCCTTGCCGCCATAGGCATAGTCGTTGCCGTCGCCGCCCCGCACGTCGTCGTTGCCGAGGCTGCCGGTCAGGAAGTCGTCGGCCTTGTCGCCGGACACGGCGTCGTTGCCCTGGCCCCCATGCAGGCTGTCGTTGCCGTTGCCGCCGAAGACCTGGTCCTCGCCCTGGTTGCCGTTGATCTGGTCGTCGCCATGGCTGCCGGTCAGCAGGTCGTTGCCGTCGAAGCCCAGCAGCTTGTCGTCGCCCGCACCGCCCGCAATGGTGTCGTTGCCCGAGAAGATCGCCTGGCGCAGGCCAAAGCTGTCGAGCGCGGCCACCCGGTCGATATAGAGGCCGAGGTCGATGTTGAAGCCGACTCCTTCGTAGTTCAGGTCGGCGGAGTTGCCGATCGTCTCCTTCATCGAGCCGATGAAGCCCGAGGTCACCACCTGGTTCTGGCTGGTGAAGGCGCCGGTAAAGGTCTGGATCGTGCCGAGCGGTGTCTGCAACTGGACCGAGACCGCCGAGGCGGTGAACACATAGGGCGGTGTCAGCGGGTAGAAGCCGGCATTGACCGTCATGTCGATCGAGCCGTTGACGACGAGCGTTCCCATGGATCCCCCCTTGGTCGGGGCCACGCGACGGCGGCCCGCGCGCAGATGATCGAGCGCGGGCGGGGCTTTGGTCAATTGCCCGCGATGCGGGCGGCCGGCTACACGATCAGGAACAGATCGGCCGACACCTCGCCGCCCGGCAGATTGCGGATGAGGATGGAGTTGCCCTGGCCGAGGTCGACCACCTGCCCGTCTGGATGCAGGCGGGTGCGGACCAGCAGGTCGGCCGCCTCGTCGATGGCGGTGCCATTGACGAAGCGGGCGATGGCGATGCGATCGCCCTCGGCCGGGTTGAAGTCCTCGATCGAATCCCCGCCCGAGCCCGAGGCGAAGAAGAAGGTATCTGCACCCAGGTCGCCATAGAGCCCGTCGGTGCCGATGTCGCCCGACACGAAATCGTCGCCATCGCCGCCGCGCACCATGTCGTCGCCCTGGCCGCCATAGACGAAGTCATGGCCGTCCCCGCCCAGGACGAGGTCGCGGCCCAGGCTGCCGGTCGCCACGTCGTTGCCGGCGCCGCCATCGACCCGGTCGTCGTCGCGCCCGCCATGGATGGTGTCGTCGCCATAGCCGCCATCGACCGTGTCGCGGCCGCGGTTGCCGTTCAGGTCGTCCGGCCCGAAGCCGCCCTCGACGAAGTCGTCGCCGTCGAAGCCGAGCAGCCGGTCGCCGGACGTGCTGCCCAGCAGCGTGTCGTCGCCGGCGAACAGCGCAATGCGCAGGCCGAAGCCGCCGCTGGTGGCCAGGGCGGCCTCGTACTCGGCCACCGAAACGTCCAGGCCGGTGATGGAAAAGGCCTGGCTCGCGTCGATCGCATCGATGCTGCCGCCGGTCAGCTTGCCGTCGGCGGCATAGGTGAAGGTGCCGGTGATGAACTGCTGGTTGCCGGCCTTGTCGACCAGCTGGATCAGCCCGCCCGAGCGGGTGGAGACATGGGTTCCGGTCAGCGACCGCAACCCTTCGTTGGCCGCCATGTCGGCGGGAACATTGGTGACGAATAGGGCCATGTCCGTTCCGCTTGTCTGCTAGCGCTGCACCGAAGCCAGATAGGCGACGAGGTCGGCGATCTCCTCGATGGTGAAGTCCACGTCGACCATCGGCTTGGCGCCGTGGCCGATGCGGATGCCCTCGGCCAGGGCCTCGGCGATCGCGTCGGCTGGCCAGTCCTTGGTGATGCCGCGAAACGGCCTGGCGCTGGGGTTGGGGCTGGGGCCCGTGCCGGCGATGGAATGGCAGGACGCGCAGTGCTTCTGGGCCAAGGCAGCGCCGGCCTTGGCGCTGCCCTGGGCCGCGGCCGGCGGCGCGACCGGCAGCAGGGCCAGGCCGATACATGCCGCGCCGACCAAACAGGCTGTCCGCTTCATCGCCGTCCATCCGTTCTGGCGCACATGTGCTGGCGAATCCGCCAGTATGGGGACAAGTCTTGCACGGCGGCACCACCTCGGGAAACCTCGCGGGTGCGGCCAGGGTTGCCACGGGAAGGGATCAGGACATGGCGGACGGCGAGCAGGGGCGCGTGGCGATGATATCGGGGGCCAATCGCGGCATCGGCAATGCGGTGGCGCGGCGGCTCCATGCCGAAGGCTATCGCCTCAGCCTCGGCGTGCGACGGCCGTCGGCCTTCACCGATCGCGCCGGGCTGGAAGGCGGGGCGGACGTCGAACTCTTCGCCTACGAGGCGGCCGAGGCAGCACACGCGCCGCGCTGGGTCGAGCAGACGATGGCCCGCTTCGGGCGGATCGACGTGCTGGTCAACAATGCCGGCATCCATCGCAACGTAACGCTGGAGAGCGGCACGGATGCCGAGCTGGACGAGCTGCTCGACATCAACGTCAAGGCGCCGTTCCGCATGATCCGCGCCGCCCTGCCGCACCTGAAGGCGTCGGGCAGCGGGCGGGTGGTGAACATTTCCTCGATGTCCGGCAAGCGGGTGCGCAACCTGGCCGTCGGCTACCAGATGAGCAAGGCCGCGATGGTGACGCTGGCCCACGCCGTGCGCCGCATCGGCTGGGACAGCGGCGTGCGCGCCGTCGCCGTGTGCCCGGGCTATGTGCGCACCGACATGGCGGGCGGCCCGACCGCGCCACCGCGCGACCAGATGACCGATCCAGACGAGCTGGCCGGGCTGATCGCGGCCGTGGTCGGCCTGTCGAACACGGGCTCGGTCGCCGAACTCCTCGTCAACTGCCAGTACGAGCACATGCTCTGACCCGGCGCCGAAGGCTTGGCAGGATGTTTGCGTAGTCCCCCCTATCCTGGGGGAGACAGCGCATGGCGAGCCTTCTGGAGATCGAGAACCTGTCTGTTCGCTTCCCGGCCGGCGGGGCCGTGGTGCAGGCGGTCGACGGCGTCTCCTACTCCGTCGACGAGGGCGAGACGGTGGCGGTGGTCGGCGAAAGCGGCTGCGGCAAGTCCGTCCACGCCCTGGCGATGACGGGGCTGGTGCCGCGCCCGCCCGCCATCATCGGCGGCGCGGTGCGCTTCGCCGGCCGCGACCTCGCGACCCTGGAGGAATCGGAGCTGCGGCGCATCCGCGGGCCTGGCATCGGCATGGTCTTCCAGGAGCCGATGACCTCGCTCAATCCGCTGATGACGGTCGGCCGGCAACTGACCGAGCATATGCGCACCCATCTGGGCCTGTCGCGGCGGGCCGCGCGCGACCGCGCCGTCGAGCTGCTGGGACTGGTCGGCATCGGCGAGCCGGCCGCGCGCCTCGACCAGTACCCGCACCATTTCAGCGGCGGCATGCGCCAGCGCGTGATGATCGCGATCGCGCTCGCCTGTCGCCCGCGGCTCATCATCGCCGACGAGCCGACGACGGCGCTCGACGTCACCATCCAGGCGCAGATCCTGAAGCTGATGAAGGAGCTGACGCGCGAGATGGGCGTGGCGCTGGTCATCATCACCCACAATCTGGGGCTGGTCGCGCGCTACGCCGACCGCGTCAACGTCATGTATGCCGGCCGCATCGTCGAGCATGGGCGGGCAGCCGACATCTTCGCCGACCCGCGGCACCCCTACACCCGGGGCCTGCTTGCGTCGGTCCCGCGCCTCGACCGCCCGCGGACCGAGCGCCTGGTGCCGATCGACGGCCAGCCGCCGGATCTGTCGCGGCTGGACGGCGGTTGCAGCTACCGCCCGCGCTGCGGCTTCGTCACGGAAGCCTGCGCCCGCTCGCGGCCCGCGCTGGAGCCCGCAGGCGCCGCCCACGCGGCGGCCTGCTTCCACCCGGGGAAGATGCCGGCCGCCGCGTGAGTGCTGGACTTTCTGCCCGGAAAGTCCATATCTTTCGTCGATGGATGACGATCCAGTCGAAGTGGATGTCGTGGCCGCTTTTGGCGGCAGGGCCGACTATGGACAACGATTTGCCATCTATGTCCCGAACAAGGATCGCGATGGCTTGCCGGTAGCGCAGTCGAAATGGCTCAACGAGGCGTTGCAGTTGCTGAGCGCGGTGGGCGGCGGGGCAACGGCCATGCCGCCGGTGACCGGGGCCTGGCGCAACCCCGAGACCGGCATTCTCATCATTGAAGAGCCGGTCGTGGTCTACGCGTATGTCAAACCGGCGCTGTTCGTCGAGAGCCTCCCGGAACTGGCGGCATTCGTCCGGAGGATGGGACGAGAGACCAACCAGGGGGCGATAGCCCTGGAATTCGACGGAGACTTCTTCACGGTCGAAGAGTTCTCGGACTGATCATTGTTTGGGAGCCGGCGCGCGTCGGCCCCGAGGCAAGGGCAAGGAGGCCGGGCCAGATGGTGCAACCGACCGACAAGGTGCCAGGCGCAATGAAGCTTACGGCTCGGACTGCGCGCGGGCGGCTGAAGAATGTGTCGGCGATGCCAGGGCCGATCGCCGTCGATGATGTGGTCGAGGCGTTCGGCGGTCAGCGGCTGGGGCCGGTCTTCGGCAATGTCGAAGATCCCGGCATGCTGCTGGCCGTGCGCGATGAATTGATGCGGCGGCTGCGTTCGACCGGCGGGCGCCCCGGCCTGTCCGGGGACGCTTCCCCCCAACGGGTGCAGGTGTCGGCGGTCGATTGGCAGAAGATCGTCGCCATCGCCGATCATATCGAGGTGGGCCGCCACAAGCCGTCGCCGGCCCAGGTGGCAAGCATCCTGGTCCATCTTGCCTTGGAGCGGGTGACCGCCGCTGAAATCGACGACTGCATGCGGGCGGCGTCCTAGCCGCGCTACAGCCCGGCTACCCCGTCTCCTTCACGTCCAGCGCGTCGCGCAGCGCGTCGCCGACGAAGTTGATGCTGAGCACCGTCAGCATGATGAAGAGGCCGGGAAAGACGCCCAGCCACCAGGCGCGGGAGATGAAGGTGCGGCCTTCGGCCAGGATCAGGCCCCAGGTGGGCGTGTCGGCGTCGACGCCGAGCCCCAGGAAACTGAGGCCGGCCTCGGCCAGGATGGCGTAGGAGACGCTGACGGTCGCCTGCACGATGAGCGGCGCGCCGGCATTGGGCAGGACGTGCCGCAGCAGGATGCGCCAGTGCGAGCAGCCGACCGTGCGGGCGGCGTCGATGTACTGTTCCTGCTTGATCGTCAGCACCATGCCGCGGGCGATGCGCGCGAAGTCGTCGAGATAGGCGAGGCTGACGGCGATGATGACGTTCCAAAGGCCGGTCCCGAACACCGCCACCATGTAGACGGCGATGATGAAGTTCGGGAATGCCCATTGCAGGTCAATGTAGCGCATCACCACGAAGTCGATCCAGCCGCCGAAATAGCCGGCCAGCAAGCCCAGCGTCACCCCGATCACCAGCGAGATGGCGACCGTGCTGAGCCCGACCACGATCGACACGCGGGCGCCGGCGATGAGGCGCGAGAGCACGTCGCGGCCGAGGTCGTCGACGCCCAGCGGGTTGGACAGGCTGGGCGGCGACAGGGTCAGGTCGAACGAGGTCTCGGTCGGGTCGTAGGGCGACAGCATCGGCCCGAACAGCGCGCAGAACAGCAATAGCGCCAACATCACCAGGCCGAACTGCGCCTTGCGGTCGGTGCGGAACGGCCGCAGCCAGCGCCGCCGGGCGGGCGGCGGCAGGTCGTCCGCCGGATGGGCGGCCGGGGCCGGCGGGTCGAGGAGCAGGCTCTGGTCCATCATGAATACCGGATGCGCGGGTCGATGATCGTGTAGAGGACGTCCACCACCAGGTTGGCCCCGATGAAGATGGCCGAGACGGCCAGGATCGCCCCCTGCACCACGGGATAGTCGCGGTTGAGGATGCCCTCGATCAGCGTCCGCCCCAGGCCCTTGATGGCGAAGACGTTCTCCACCACCACCGTGCCGGCCAGCATCAGTGCGAGCGCTATGCCCATCACCGTGACGACGGGGATGAGCGCGTTGGGCAGGGCGTGGACCAGCAGGATGCGCCAGGTCAGCAGGCCCTTGGAGCGCGCGGTGCGCAGGAAGTCGGTCTTCAGCACCTCGATCATCGACGAGCGGATCATGCGGGCGATGATGGCCGAGAAGGTGGTGCCGGCCGCGATCGCGGGCATGATGAGGTGCGACAGCCAGGGCCAGAACCCCTCCGACATCGGCGAATAGCCGATCGCCGGCAGCCATTGCAGGTTGGCCGCGAAGAGGATGATCAGGAGGATCGCGAACCAGAAGTCGGGCATCGACAGGCCGAGGAAGGCGACCAGCGTCAGCGCGTTGTCGGCCGGGCTGTTCTTGCGCATGGCGGCGATGATGCCGGCCGGCACGGCGATGACGCAGGCGACCACGAAGGACAGGCCGGCAATCGACAGCGTTCGCGGCAGCGCCTCGGCCAGGAGCTGGCGCACCGGCACCTGGCTGCCATAGATCGAGCTGCCGAAATTGCCGTGCAGCAGTTGCCACAGCCAGCGCGCGTACTGGTCGACCAGCGGCACGTCCATGCCCAGGGCCCGGCGCAGGTCCTCGGCCGCGGCCGGGTCGCCGGAATCGAACATCATCGCCGCCAGCGGGTCGCCGGGCACGGCCCGCATCATGAAGAAGACGAGGGTGGCGACCGCCCACATCACGAGCAGCGCCCCTAATATCCGCCGGGTCAGGTAGCCCGCCATCGCGATCTCTCCCCGCTCGTCTGCGCGGCCGGGGACGCCCGCCCCCGGCCGCGCCTGGTTGTCAGGAGAGCGTCGTGCGGTCGAGGTCGACCAGCGCCGGGATCTTGCTGGCGTCGGGGAAGTTCACCTGCTTGCGGTGGATGAGGATCGTCGCCGGGTGGTAGAGGAAGGCCGAGGCCACCTTGTCGGACGTGATACGGTCGGCCTTCTGCACCAGGGCGCGGCGCTTCTCCAGGTTGCCTTCCACCCGCTGCTCCTCGATCAGGGCATCGGCCTCCTTGTCGGAGAAATAGCCGAACGGATACTTGGCCTTGTCGCGCTTCTGGCCGTTGAAGAGCGAGGAGGTCTGCATCCAGTCGACGATGGCGTCGTCGGGGTCGTAGTCGCCGCCGCTGCCGATGCGGACCATGTCCCATTCCATGGTCGAGAACTCGTCGAGCGCCACCGGGATGTCCTTCACCACCGGCTCCAGCTCGATGCCGATGTTGCGCTTCAGGATGGCGCGGATCACCTCCACCTGGCGGCGCATCGGCGGCGTCAGCAGCACCTTCAGGCGCGGGAAGCCCTTGCCGTCCGGATAGCCGGCCGCCGCCATCAGGCGCTTGGCCTCGGCCAGGTCGAAGCGCTGCAGGCTGGCCTTGCCCAACTCCTTGTCGAAGTAGAAGGCCATGGCCGGGTTGACGGAGCCGTGCGCGGGCGTGCCGCGGCCGAACTCCGCCTGTTTGATGAAAAGCTCGCGGTCGATCGCCTTGGCGATGGCCAGGCGGACCATGAAGCCCTTCTCCTTCATCAGCTCGGCCATCGGCTTGTCGAAGCTGGAGACCTTGAAGGGCTCGCGGTGCGGGTTGAGCCAGATGGATTCGAAGCCGGGCGAGGGCTGGATGTTGACGACCAGGTCCTTGTTGGCGACCAGCCGGTCGATCAGCTCGGGCGCGATCTGGCCGCCGCCGATGAGCTGGATGTCGCCCGCCTCGATCGCGGCCGCCAGTGGTTCGGCGTCGAGGATCGGCTGGATGATGACGCGGTCGAGCTTCGGGCGCTCCGGGTCGTAATATTTATCGAACTTCTCCAGCGTCAGGTTCTGGGCGAGCACGTGCTGGGTGATGCGGAACGGACCGGTGCCGACGGGCATGAGGCCGTGGGCGGATTCGCCCATCTTCTCGATGGCCGTCTTGTTGAGGATGGTCAGCACCCGGCCGCTCGAGCGCTCGGTGGTCTTGACCAGGAAGGATGCCTGCGGGCCCACAAGCTTGAAGCGCACCTTGTGGGAGCCCAGCTTCTCCACCCCCCGGACGTTGCCCAGCGCCCGGGAATGGATGGAAACGGCCGGGTTCTTGGACCGCTCGTAGGTGAAGATGACGTCGTCGGCGGTGAAGGGCTCGCCGTTGTGGAAGGTCACGCCCTCGCGCAGGTTGAAGGTGTATTCGGTGCCGTCGGCCGACAGTTCCCAGTCGCGGGCGAGGTCTGCCTCGGCGATCAGCTCGGCATTGATGTGGGTCAGGCCGGACAGGACGTTCGACGTGATCTGGAATTGCAGGACCTGGTTCATCTTGGCCGGGTCCAGCGTGGTGATCTGGCCGACCCCGGCCCAGCCGCATTTCAGCGTGCCGCCGGCCTTGCCCTGGGCCATCGCCGGGCCACGCGGCAGCAGGTGGGCGACCGTCAGCGTGCCCGCCGCCGCCATCAGGCGCAGCACGGCGCGCCGGCCGATCTGTGGCCCAGCCATGTCGGCGCGCGACAGGCCGACCAGCGGGTCGCGCGGGTCGAAATCATGGGCATCGTCCCAGGCGGCCCGCATCGCGGCGGCCGTGGGGGGTGCGGAACGGTCGTGGTGATCCGTCATGGCGCTACTCCTTCGCAGGCGGGGGCTGGTGGGACGGGGGCGCCGGCCCGGATGCAGGCGGCGAAATGATCGGGGCCCATGGCGCGCGGCGGCGGGGCCGCTGCCGCGCAGGCCGGGATGGCGACCGGGCAGCGCGGATGGAAGACGCAGCCCGATGGCGGGTTGACGGGGCTCGGCACCTCGCCCGGCAGGGGCTCGGGCTGGCGCAGGGCCTCGATCGCGGGGTCCGGCACCGGCACCGCCGACAGCAGCGCGCGGGTGTAGGGATGGGCCGGGCGGTCGAACAGCGCATCGGCGTCGCCCTGCTCGACCAGGCGGCCCAGATACATGACGCCGACCCGCCGGCAGAGATGGCGCACCACGCCCAGGTCGTGGGCGATGAAGAGGTAGGTCAGGCCGAATGCCTGCTGCAGTTCCTCCAGCAGGTTCACGATCTGCGCCTGGACCGAGACGTCGAGCGCCGACACCGCCTCGTCGCAGACGATGAGGTCGGGCTTCAAGGCCAGCGCCCGGGCGATGCCGACGCGCTGGCGCTGGCCGCCCGACATCTCGTGCGGGTAGCGCTGGCCGATCCGCCGCGGCAGGCCGCAGATGTCGAGCAGGTGGTGGATCTCGCGGTCGCGCGCCGCGCGATCCAGCCCCATGCCATGGACGATGAAGGGCTCGGCCAGGATGTCGCCCACCGTCATGCGCGGGTTGAGCGAGGAGTAGGGGTCCTGGAAGATCGCCTGGACCCGCCGGCGGAAGTTCTTCAGCCGGCTGCCGCCCAGTCGGGTCACGTCCTCGCCGTCGAAATGGATGGTGCCGCCCGTGGGCTCCAGCAGCTTCAACAGCGTGCGGGCGATGGTGGTCTTGCCGCAGCCGGACTCGCCGACTAGCCCGAAGGTCTCGCCGCGGCGGATCGAGAAGGAGACCCCGTCGACCGCGCGCACGCGGGCCACCTCGCGCCGGAAGATCTGGCCCCGCATGACCGGGAAATGCACGGCCAGGCCCTGCACCTCGATCCGCGCCGCGGACCCGGCATCGCTCGCTGACGTCGTCGCCGTGACACCCTCCATCGCGTGAATGGGAAACGGGGCCGTCGATCGTCCGCTTGTTCGGTCGGGGGACTTGGGTGCGGTGCAGCAAGAAGCGGGCCAGCATCGGACAGGCCCATCTGCGCGGCTTGCGCGCTTTCAGGCGGCGTCGTACCAACGCGGGCAACGGGGATCCCAACGACAAGGACGCCGGTTGCCCTCGACTTCCGCCCGCCGACGCTGGGTCGTCCTGTTCCTGCTGATCCTGGCGACGGTCGGGGCCGGTGCTGCCGCGCTCTACCAGCGCGATCGGCCGCAGGCTGCGTCGCCGCCTGCGGCGCCCCTGCCATTGCTGTTCCGCGGCCGGATCGAGCCCGTGGGCGGCATTCATCAGGTGGGCGCGCACGGCGCCGCGCCGACCGAGACCCTGGCGGTGCTGGCGGTGGCCGAGGGCGACCGGGTCCGCCTGGGCCAGGTGCTGGCCCGCCTGTCGAGCGAGCCGGCCGCCCGGGCGGCGCACGCCAGCGCGGTGGCTGCCGTCGCGGTGGCCGAGCGCCGGCTGGAGAATGTGCGCCGCCCCTGGAAAGACGCCGACCTGGAGGTCTCGCGCGCGGCGGTGCGGGCGCGGGCGGCAGAGTACGAGCTGGCCGACCGCCAGCAGCGGCGCAGCGACACGCTGCAGGCCCGCGGCGTGACCTCGCTGGTCGACCAGGACGTGCGTGCGACCGAGGTGCGCACCGCGCGTGCCCGGCTGCGCGAGGCCGAGGCCAACCTGGCGGCCATCGAGCAGGTCCCGGCGACCCGCATCGCGCTGGAGGAGGCCATGCTGGCCGAAGCCCGGGCACGCGCCGACGAGGCAGCAGCCCGGCTGGCGCTGGCGGTGGTGGTTGCACCGACCGACGGCACCGTGCTTGCCATCCACGCGCGCGCCGGGCAGGCGCTGGGGCAGGGGCCGGGCGGCGGCCCCATCCTCGACCTGGCAGATCTCTCGCAGCTCAAGATCGTGGCCGAGGCCGACGAGCGGTTCGTGCCCCGCCTGCGCGCAGGGCAGAAGGCGACCGTCCGCCTGCGCACGGGCGATGGGCGGTGGACGGCCGCGGTCGCGCGCATCGGCAGCCGGGTCGAGCTGGTGACCCGGCCCTCGGCCGACGCGGTCAGCGGCATCGAGGCGCGCTTCGTGGCGATCGACCTTGCGCCGGATGGCGCAGCCGCCCCCTTGCCGGCCGTGGCCGGGATGGAAGTCATCGTCCGTTTCGAGCCGTGAGGATGGCCCTCCGGGCGGAGACGCGGGACCGGCTGGCCTTCGCGCTGCGCCTGGCATTTCGCCAGACCTCCAGCCGCGCCCGGCGCAGCGTGGCGGCCTTCCTCGGCATCGCCGGCGGGCTGGTCCTGGTCCTGGTCCAGCTCGGCTTCCAGAGCGCGCTCTACGATAGCGCGGTGCGCCTGCACCAGGTGCTGGACGGCGACCTCGTCATCGTCGCGCCGGAGTTCCAGGCGTTGCAGGGCCTGACCTGGATCGACCGCGCGACCCTGGAACGGGCGGCCGGGCACCCGCAGGTGCAGTCGGTGCGCCCGCTGGTGATGACGCAGTTGATGGTCCGCAACGTCGAGAACGACCGCTTCGTCATCATCCTGGCGCTCGGCATCGACGTCGACGCGCCGGCGGTCGCGCTGGACCGCTTCGGACCGCAGGCGGCCGACCTGCGGCTGCCCGGGCGGGTGTTGTTCGATGCCGCCTCGCAGCCGATGTACGGGCCGGTGGTCGAGCGCCTCGCCCGCGACGGCGAGGTGGAACTGGTCACCGCCAGCCCGCAGCGTGCCCGCCAGCGTGCCTTCGTCGTCACCGGCCTCTATCGCCTGGGGGCGACCATCGTCTTCCCGGGCGGCATGCTGGCCGGCATCGACACCCTGCTGGACGCCATCGGCCAAAGCCGCGAGCGGGTGAACATCGGCATCCTGCGCCTGGCACCCGGGGCCGATGGGGCGGCCGTCGCCCGCGACCTGCGCCTGGCCCTGTCGCCCGAGGTCGACATCGAGACGAAGGCCTCGTTCGTCGCAAGGGAGCGGCGCTTCTGGAGCCAGGAGACGCCGATCGGCTTCCTTTTCGACATGGGGGCGGTGATCGGCTTCATCATCAGCGCGGTCTTCGTCTACCAGGTGCTCTACCAGATGATCGACGAGAGCATCGCCGAGTACGCCCTGCTGAAGACGCTGGGCCACGGCCGCGCCTTCTTCCTGGTGGTGGTGCTGGCGACGGCGGCGATGATCCTGCTGGCGTCCCTGCCGCCGGCCCTGGTGGTGGCGTCGGCCGTCTACTGGATCTGCGGGGCGGCGACCCAACTGCCGGTCGAGCTGACCGTGGGCCGGGTCCTGGTCGTCGCCGGCTTCGGCATGGCGATCGCCATGCTGTCGGGGCTGATCGCGGTACGCCGCCTGGGCCGCGCCGACCCCGCGGCCCTGCTGTGACGGGGGCAGCCATGAACGTGCTGGCCATCTCGGGCCTGTCCTACGGCTTTCGCGGGCCGCAGGGCGAGGTGTCGGTGCTGCACGGCCTCGACCTCGCCGTGGCGCCGGAGGAGATCGTCATCGTCACCGGCCCGTCCGGCTCGGGCAAGTCGACGCTGCTGTCGCTGGCGGGCCTGCTGCGCCGACCGCCGCCCGGCACGGTGCATCTCTTCGGCGTCGATGTCGGCACGGCGGGGGAGGCCGCGCTGGGCGCCCTGCGCGGCCGCATGCGCTTCGTCTTCCAGAAGAGCTATCTCGTCGCCGGCCTGACGGTGCTGGAGAACGTGATCGCCAGCCTGGTGGCGCTGCCGGAGACGAACCGCCGCTTCGACGACATCCGCGCCCGCCGGATGCTGGAGAATGTCGGCCTGGCCGACAAGGTCGGCGCCTATCCCCACCAGCTCTCCGGCGGCCAGCAGCAGCGGGTCGCGGTCGCCCGGGCCCTGGTGGCGCTGCCCGAACTGCTGATCGTCGACGAGCCGACCGCGGCCCTCGACCGCGAGGCCGCCCGCATCGTCGTCGACCAGATCCGCCTGCTGACCCAGACCATGGGCTGCGGCGTGCTGATGACGACCCATGACGACCGCATCATGGACGTGGCGACCCGCCGCCTGCACCTGGCGGACGGTCGCCTGTCCCAGCCGCCCGGGGAATGGCACGCGCCGTGCTAGCCTCTGGTGCCCCGCCCCGTCGCCTTGCGACACCGTCGATCGAACGATAGGGTTTTGGGGCTACGCATTCCTTCCCCACAAGGAACCGGACCGATGAACGAGACCACGTCCGCCGCGCGCTACCGGCTCGGCTTCGACATCGGCGGCACCTTCACCGATTTCGTGCTGCTGGATGCCGCCAGCGGGGCCATCCGCCTGCACAAGTGCCTGACGACGCCGGAAGACCCGGCCGAGGGCGCGCTGGCCGGCATCCGCGCGATCACGGCCGAGGCCGGCATTGCCGTCGCCGACCTGGGCGAGCTGCTGCACGGCACGACGCTCGTCACCAACGCGCTGATCGAGCGGCGCGGGGCGATGCTGGGCCTGCTGACGACGCGCGGCTTCCGCGACACGCTCGAATTCGGGGTCGAGCAGCGCTACGACATCTACGACCTGTTCCTGCAGTTCCCCGACCCGCTGGTGCCGCGCCGCCGCCGGCTGGAGATCACCGAGCGCATCGCCCATGACGGCCGCGTGGTAGAGCCGCTGGACGCCGACGCCGTCCGCGCCGAGGGTGCGCGCCTGGTGGCCGAGGGCTGCACGGCCATCGCCGTCTGCTTCCTCCATTCCTATGCCAACCCGGCGCACGAGCAGGCGGCGGGCCGCATCCTGCGCCAGGCCTTCCCCGGCATCGCCGTCAGCCTGTCGTCGGAGGTGGCGCCCGAGATCCGCGAGTACGACCGCTGCGCCACCACCTGCGCCAACGCCTTCGTGCAGCCGCTGATGGACCGCTATATCGGCCGGCTGCTGCGCGAGCTGGAAGGGCAGGGCTTTGCCGGCGTGCTGCGCCTGATGCAGTCGGACGGCGGGCTGTGCACGCCCGAGGTCGCGCGCGCCTTCCCGATCCGGCTGCTGGAATCCGGCCCGGCCGGCGGCGCGCTCGCGACCGTGCTGTTTGCCCGCGAGGCGGGGCTGCCCGATGCGATTGCCTTCGACATGGGTGGCACGACTGCCAAGTCCTGCCTGATCGAGGGCGGCCGGGCCGAGATCGCGCCGATGATGGAGACCGCCCGCGTCCATCGCTTCAAGCGCGGCTCCGGCCTGCCGATCAAGGCGCCGGTCGTCGACATGATCGAGATTGGCGCCGGCGGTGGCTCATTGGCCGGCATCGACGAGACGGGCCTGCTGAAGGTGGGGCCGCGTTCGGCCGGCGCGGAGCCAGGACCGGCTTGCTACGGCAAGGGCGGCACCGAGGCGACCGTCACCGACGCCAACCTGCTGCTCGGCTACTACGACCCCGGCTTCTTCCTGGGCGGCACGATGACGCTCGACCGGGCGGCGTCGGAGGCGGCACTGGCCGGGCTGGGCGAGAAGCTCGGCCTGTCGGCGATGGAGACGGCCTGGGGTATCCACGCCGTGGTGTGCGAGGCGATGGCGTCGGCCGCGCGCGTCCACCTGATCGAGAAGGGGCGCGACCCGCGGCGCTACGCGATGGTGGGCTTCGGCGGTGCGGGTCCTGCCCATGCCGCGCGCGTCGCCCGCATCCTGGGCATCGCCGAGGTGCTGATCCCGCCCGCATCGGGTGCGGCTTCCGCGCTGGGCTTCCTCACAGCGCCACTGGCTTTCGAGCAGTCGCGCTCGGCCCTGACGTCGCTCGGTCCCGACGCCGACTGGGCCGCGGTCGACCGTACGCTGGCGGCCCTGGAGGACGAGGCGCGCGGCCGCCTGCGCGCGGCCGGCGTCGCCGATGCCGCGATGCGGGTCGAGCGTTCGGCCGACATGCGCATGGCCGGCCAGCTCCACCAAATCCTGGTGAAGCTGCCGGACGGCGCCATCGGCGCCGGCTCGCTGGCCGAGATCCGCGCCCGCTTCGTCGAAACCTATCGCCAGCTCT
The DNA here is from genome assembly GCF_006738645.1 of Stella humosa. Lineage (GTDB taxonomy): Bacteria > Pseudomonadota > Alphaproteobacteria > ATCC43930 > Allostellaceae > Allostella > Allostella humosa. The sequence goes on from NZ_AP019700.1 coordinate 1,451,571, forward strand.
ATGCCCGTCATGTCGAGGGGCCGGAGATCGAGATCCTGTCCTACCGCGTGCGCGTGTCCTCGCCCGAGCCGGCGGTCGCCCTGTCGGGCGCCGTTGCCGGCGGCGAGGCAGCCGGCGATGCGCGCAAGGGCAGCCGGACCGCGTGGTTCGACGGTGCCTCCTACGACACGCCGGTCTATGACCGTTACCGCCTGCGCGCGGGCGACACGGTCGAGGGGCCGGCCATCATCGAGGAGCGCGAGGCCACGACCGTGATCGGCCCCGGCGACCGGCTGACCATCGACCGCGCCTTCAACCTGCGCATCGCGGTGGGCGAGGTGGTGCGGCCCGCGGCCCTGGTCACCGGCGGCATGGCCTTGGCCGACGCCATGGCGCGCATCGAGGCAGACCCGATCGGGCTCGAGATCATGTGGTCGCGCCTCATCTCCATCGTCGAGGAGATGTGGCAGACGGTGCGGCGCACCGCCTATTCGCTGATCATCTCGGAAAGCCAGGACTTCGCCAACGAGATCCTGGATGCCAAGGGCAACCCGCTGGCCCATTCGCCGCGCTCGATGCCGCTCTTCAACCTGACGCTGACCCGCTGCGTGCAGGCGCTGCTCGAGCATTTCCCGCCCGATACGCTGGCCGACGGCGACGTGCTGATCACCAACGACCCGTGGCTCTGCGCCGGGCACCTGTTCGATATAGCACTGGTCACGCCGGTGTTCCGCGACGGTCGGATGGTGGCGCTGATGGCGACGGTCGGCCATGTCAGCGACATCGGCGGCGTGAAGGACCCGCTCAGCGCGCGCGAGATCTATGACGAGGGCGTGCTGATCCCGCCGATGAAGCTCTACGACCAGGGCCGGCCGGACCGCTCGCTGCTGACCATGCTGGCCAGCAACATCCGCAACTCCGACCAGGTGCTGGGCGATATCCAGTCGCTGATCACCGCCAACGCGCTGGGCGGCCAGCGCCTGCTGGCCTTCATGGACGAATACGGGCTGGACGATGTGGGCGCGCTCGCGGCCGTGGTCCAGGGCCGCAGCGAGGCTGCCACCAGGGCCGCCATCCGCGCGGTGCCGGACGGCGTCTACGAGAGCGAGATCGAGAACCGGCCGCTGGGCGAGGTGCTGCGCTACAAGGTCCGCGTCCACAAGACGGGCGAGGAAATCCGCGTCGAGCATGTCGATGCGCCGCGCCAACTGCCGCGCGGCGGGCTCAACTGCACCATGAACGTCACCATGGGCCATTCCAGCTACCCGCTGAAATGCATGCTGACGCCGAACGTGCGCGGCAATGCCGGCTGCTACCTGCCGATCACCGTCACCGCGCCGCCCAATACCGCGCTCAACTGCGACCGCACGGCCGCGGTCGCCCACCGGACGCGGGTGTCCTGGTACATCGGCCCCAACCTCTACCGCGCCCTGGCGCCGGCGATGCCGGACAAGGTGCAGGCCTTCACCGGCCTGCCCAAGGCGTTCGGCTTCTATGGGCGGAACTCGCTGGGCCGGGTGGCGTCGGACCATTTCTTCATGGGCGGCGGGCAGGGGGCCTCGCTCGCCCGCGACGGCAAGTCCGGCCTGCTCTACCCGACGTCCGCTGCCAACACCCCGGTCGAGCTGCTGGAAAGCCGCATGCCGGTGCTGGTCCTGGAAAAGTCGCTGGTCGCCGATTCCGGCGGGCCCGGGCGCCAACGCGGCGGCCTCGGCCAGCGCATGCGCGCCCGGCGCCTGGATGGTGGCACCGAGCCGATCACGGTCGGCCTCTTCGTCGAAGGCTGGGGCATCACCCATGAGGGGCTGTTCGGCGGCCAGCCGGCGGGCGCTGCCTATGCCGGTGTGCGTTCGCCCGCACCCGACGGCTGGCGCGACACCGGGGCGGGCGAGATGGTCAGCCTCTTCGACGACCGCACCCAGATCGAGGCGCAGATCGCCGGCGGCGCCGGCTACGGCCCGCCGGCCGAGCGCGCGCTGGAGGCGATCGCCGCCGACATCGAGGACGGCTACGTCAGCCGCGAGGGGGCGACGCGCGACTATGGCTGCATTTTCGACGCCGACGGCCGCATCGACCCGGCCGCCAGCCGACCGCGGCAAACGAACAAGACCGACAGGGATGCCGTCACCACCACGGGGATTGAACGATGAAGAACAAGGTCAGCCGCCGCCACTTCCTCCAGGGTGCGGCAGCACTGGGCGCGCTGGCGCCCTTCTCCAGCGTCGCGTTCGAGCGCGACGGCAGCCGCAAGATCCTGGTCTTCTCCGGCAACCAGGCCGTGCCGGTGCTCGACCCGCACTGGCGCTACGACTGGTCGACGCGGATGATCCAGCAGTCTGTCTATGACGGGCTGCTGAAATATGTCGGCACGCCGCCCAAGATCGTGCCGTGGCTGGCCGAGAAGTACGAGGCCTCGCCCGACGGCAAGACCTACACCTTCACCCTCGTGCGCAACGCCAAGTTCCACAATGGCGACCCGGTCGATGCCGAGGCCGTGCGCTATTCCTTCCAGCGCGGGCTGAAGATGAATGCCGGCGTCGCCTGGATGCTGAAGGATTTCCTGAAGCCCGAGAACATCGTCGCCGTCGATTCGCACACGGTGAAGTTCACGCTCGACCGGCCCTTCGCGCCCTTCATCACCTATGTGCCCTGGTGGTACATCGTGAACCCCAAGCAGGTGATGGCCAACGAGGTCGACGGCGACCTCGGCAAGAAATGGATGACCGAGAACGACGCCGGCTCCGGCCCGTTCAAGCTGCGCCGCTTCGACGCCACCTCGCTCATCCACATGGACACCGTGCCGGACTACTGGAACGGCTGGCCGATGGGCGATGCCAAGCGCCTGTCGGGCGTCATCTATCGCATCATCCGCGAGAGCGCGCCGCGCAAGGCAGCCCTGCAGCGCCGCGAGGTCGACATCATCGCCGGCGTGACGCCGGACGATTTCGGCCAGTTGGAGAAGCTGCCGGGCGTCAAGCTGGCGAACTTCCCCGGCTTCACCAGCTTCGGCATCAAGTTCAACTGCCAGGTCGGCCCCACCGCCGACGTCAACGTCCGCAAGGCGATCGCGTTCGCCTTCGACTATGACGCGGTGCTGGCCATCCACAACGGCCTGGCCGAGCTGATGACCAGCCCGTTCCCGACGCCCATCACCGGGCACATCGCCGTCCCCGGCATCCCGCGCAAGGACCTCGACAAGGCCAAGGAGTTCCTGAAGAAGAGCGCCTATCCCGACGGCGGCTTCGAACTGGAATATGTCCACGTCCAGGGACTGGAGGATCCGCGCCGCATCGGCCTGTCGCTGCTGGATTCGCTGCGGCCGCTCAACATCAAGGTGAACATCGTCGCCCAGCCCTGGCCGACGATGACCGCGCGCGCCGGCAAGCCGGAGACCGCGCCCAACATGATGTCGGTCTACGTCACCCCGGTCGGCACCGACCCCGACACCGTCGCCTTCCAGTACCATCGCGATTCCTGGGGCCTCTATTACGGCGTCAGCCACTACGAGAACCCGGCCGTGTGGAAGCTGATCGCGGACGCCCGCGGCGAGACCGACGAGAAGAAGCGGCTGGAGATGTATGCCGAGATCCAGCGCGCCATCGTTGCCGACCAGCCGGAGATCTTCGGCATGATGGCCAACCGCATCTGGGGCATGCGCGACTACCTGAAGGACTTCGAGTACAGCCCCGTGCGCTCCACCAGCGAGGTCGACTTCTATCCCATGTGGATCGATGCCTGATCGGCGGGGCAAGGCGGGCAGGGACGGCCAAGGCCAGTGCTGACCTACATCCTCCGGCGCATCGGCCTGGCCGGGCTGATGCTGTTCGGCCTCGTCTGCCTCACCTTCGTCATCGCCAACATCGCCCCCTCCGACCCCGCGGCACTGGCCGCGGGGCCGGATGCGGGGCGCTCGCAGATCGAGCAGGCGCGCCGCGAGTACGGGCTCGACCGGCCGCTGCACGAGCAGTTCCTGCGCTATGTCGGCGACCTGACGCGGCTGGAATTCGGCCGCTCCATCGCCACCGGCCGGCCGGTCGGCGCCGATCTCGCGCGCTATTTTCCGGCGACGCTGGAACTCTGCATCGTGGCCATGATCATCGGCTTGGTGCTGGGGGTGCCGCTCGGCATCCTGTCGGCACTCTACAAGGACGGGCCGATCGACCATTTCACCCGCATCTTCGCGGTGACGGGGGTGGCGCTGCCGCCCTTCTGGTTCGGCCTGCTGTTGCAACTGGCGTTTGCCGCCTGGCTCGGCTGGTTGCCGACCAGCGGCCGGCTGTCGGTCTTCACCGAGCCGGCCGACCCGATCACCGGCCTGCTGCTGGTCGACAGTTTGATGCAAGGCAATGGCGGCATGTTCGTTGAGGCCGCGTCCTACATGGCGCTGCCGGCGCTGGTGCTGTCCTTCCCGTGCCTGGCCCAGATCCTGCGCGTGAACCGCAGCGAGATGGTGGAGGCGCTGCGGGCCGACTACATCGTGGCCGCCCGCGCCCATGGCGTGCGGCCGGGCCGCATCGTCGTCGTCCACGCCCTGAAGAACGCGATGCTGCCGACCTTGGCCATCATCGGCCTGCGCTGGGGCTGGATGATCAGCAGCACCGTGCTGGTCGAGACGGTGTTCGACTGGCCGGGCACCGGGCTCTACGCCGTATCCTCGGCGATCGCGGGCGACTTCAAGCCGGTGATGGGCGTCACGCTGATCGTCGGCCTCAACTTCATGATCGCCAACCTGCTGGTGGACCTGATGTACGGCGTGCTCGACCCGCGCCTGCGGAGCGCCTGAGTGGCCGAGATTCCTGCGGCCGCCCTCGACCTGGAGGCCAACCGCCGCGCCCGGCGCGCCGCCGGCAACCGCCGCTGGCGGCTGGCCGGGTGGCTGATCGGCCGGTCGTTCGCCTCCATGCTGGGGCTGGTGCTGGTCGTCGGCATCGTCGGACTGGCCCTCCTCGGCCCGTGGATCGTGCCCTATCCCGAGCATGTCATCGGCCAGGTGAACTTGGCCGACAAGTTGAAGCCGCCCTCCTGGGCCAACTGGTTCGGCACCGACGAGGTCGGCAACGACATCCTGACCCGCATCATCGTCGGCGCGCGCCTGTCCCTGCTGGTGGGCGTCGGCATCACGCTGGCGGCGGCGGCCATCGGCGTGCCGCTCGGCATCCTGGCCGGCACGGCGGGCGGGCGCACGCGCGAAACCATCATGCGCTTCACCGACCTCTTCCTGTCGGTACCGGGGCTGGTGCTGGCGATCGCGCTCGTGGCCGCACTCGGCCCGGGCATCGCCAACGCCATGGTGGCGCTCGTCCTGGTGTGGTGGCCGGGCTATGTGCGGCTGGCGGAATCGAAGGCGCTGGCGATCCGCGAGGAGCCCTATATCGAGGCTGCCCGCGTGGTCGGCGCCTCGCGCCTGCGCATCCTCTGGCGCCATGTCCTGCCCAACGCCATCTCGCCGCTGATCGTGAAGATGAGCATGGATATCGGCCAGGCGATCCTGGCCGTAGCGTCGCTGGGCTTCATCGGCCTCGGCGCCAAGCCGCCGACGCCGGAATGGGGGGCGATGATCTCGATCGCCCGCGGCTACCTGCCCGACTACTGGTGGTATGCGGTCTTCCCGGGCCTCTTCATCTATCTGTCGGTGTTGGGCTTCAACCTGCTGGGCGACGGGCTGCGCGACATCCTCGATCCGCGGAGCAACCGCTCGTGACGGCCTTGCTGGAGATTGCCGACTACCGCCTGGCCTTCGACACCTTCGACGGCACGCTGCATGTCCTGGACGGCATCGACCTGACGGTGGAGGCCGGCGCCACGCTCGGCATCGTGGGCGAGACCGGCTGCGGCAAGTCGGTCCTGGCGCGCTCGATCCTGCGCCTCAACCCGACGCCGCCCGCCCGCGTCGTCTCGGGCGAGATCCGCTTCCGCGGCGCCGATGTGCTGGCCCTGCCGGAGGCCGGCATCCGCCGCCTGCGCGGGTCCGCCATCGCCATGGTGTTCCAGGACCCGGCCACCTACCTCAACCCCCTGCTGACCATCGCCACGCAGATGGAGGACGCGATCCGCGGCCAGGATGCGGCCGGCGGCGGCAAGGTGCGGTCGCGCAAGGCCGCCCGCGCGGTATCGGCGGAACTGCTGGCGGCGGTGGGCCTGCCGGGGCCGATGCGCCTGCTGGCGTCCCACCCGCACCAGCTTTCGGGCGGCATGCGCCAGCGCGTGCTGATCGCCATGGCGCTGCTGGGCAACCCCTCGCTGCTGGTGGCCGACGAGCCGACCACGGCACTCGACGTCACCGTCCAGGCCCAGGTGCTGGCGCTGATCGCGGGACTGGTGCGCGAGCGCGGGCTCGCGCTGATGCTGATCAGCCACGACCTGGGCGTGGTCTCGGCCAGTTGTGCGCGGGTCGCCGTCATGTATGCCGGCACGGTCGTGGAGGAGGCGCCGACCGGCGAGCTGCTCGACCGGCCGCTGCACCCCTATTCGCGCGGCCTGATCGCGGCCGTGCCCGACCTCGACCGGCCGGAGGTGCGACCCAAGGGTATCCCCGGTACCATCCCCAGCCTGCTGCACCCGCCCGCCGGCTGCCGCTTCAACCCGCGCTGCGAGATGGCGACCGATCGCTGTCGCCAGGAGAAGCCCTTGCTGCGAGAGCTGCTGCCCGGCCGTCGCGTCGCCTGCCATCACGCCGCCGCATGACGACGACCGCCCCGCCGCTCCTGCGCGCGACCGGTCTGGCCAAGACCTACGAGGTCGGCGGCACCGCCTTTCGCCGCGCCCACAAGGTGGCCGCCGTGGCCGGCGTCGACCTGGCGCTCGACCGCGGCACCTCGCTCGGCATCGTCGGCGAAAGCGGCTGCGGCAAGTCCACGCTGGCCCGCCTGGTATTGCGCCTGATCCCGATCAGCGGCGGCAGCATCGCCTTCTCGGGCGAGGACATCACCGCGATGGGCGAGCGCCAGCTTCGCCCGATCCGCCGGCGCATGCAGCTTATCCACCAGAACCCGGCCGCAGCACTCGACCCGCGCCTGACGGTGGAGGCGGCGGTGGCCGAGCCGCTGAAGGTCCATGGGGTGGCGCGCGGTCGGGCCTTGCGCGACCGGGTGGCGCAACTGCTGGTCGATGTCGGCCTGCCGGGCGACTTCCTGCACCGCTACCCGCACGAGTTGTCGGGCGGCCAGAAGCAGCGCGTCTGTATCGCACGCGCCCTGGCGCTGGGGCCGGAGCTGCTGGTGCTGGACGAGCCGACCTCGGCGCTGGACGTCTCGGTCCAGGCGCAGATCCTGGATTTCCTGGCCGAGCTGCGCGCCCGCCACGGCTTCGCCTACCTCTTCATCAGCCACAACCTGGCCGTCGTCCGCCAGGTGTGCGAGCGCGTCGCCGTCATGTATCTGGGCCGTATCGTCGAGGAGGGCCCGGTCGAGCAGGTGTTCGGCCAGCCGACCCATCCCTACACCCGCGCGCTGCTGGGATCGGTGCCGCGCCTGGGCCGCGCCGGCATCGCCGCCGTGGCGCCGGGCGAGCCGCCCAACCCGGCCGCCCCGCCCGCCGGCTGCCCCTTCCACCCGCGCTGCGCCTTCGCCGAGGACCGCTGCCGCACGGGTGCGCCGCCCGTGCTGGCGGCGACCGCTCCCGATCACCACGCCGCCTGCTTCGTGGCGGCCGAGGGGCGGTTGCCGGCTGCATCAACGCCGTAGCGTGCCTCGACTGCTCGTTCCGCTGCGCTTCACCCCGCGCTCGGCATGAGGGCTGCCAGTAACCGGCACGTAGAAGAACGCAGGCCTTCCTTATCCTGAGCGCGGAGCGCAGCGAGCAGTCGAAGGACCCGCCGGCGCCCGCATCACGCCACGTCGCCCACCACCCGCGCCCGTACGCGCAGCGAGTTGCCGGGCAGGTAGGCGAGCGGGATATCCTCCATCTCCACCAGCTTCAGGCTCTCCCGGTCGGCACCGGCGCGCACCGCGCGGGCCTCGGCCAGTTCGCGGGCGCGCGCCATGGCGGCCTCGCGCGGCAGGTCGCGGAAGATCTGGTCGACCTCGCCTGACACCTGGGCGATGGCGGCACCCAGCGCGTTGGCCACCCCCTGGTGCGGCACCCGCACCACTTCCGACACGCCGGGCAGGCTGTCCGGCACCAGGAAGGCGCCGCCGCCGACGGCGATCAGCGGGATGTCGGCCGCATCGCTTTTCATGCGGTCGACGGCATCGGCGATCATCGCGTGGATGCGGGCGATGGCGGCGCGGACATAGGCGGGGTCGAGGTCGGCCACGCGCGAACGGTCGCCCAGCTCCACCAGGCCGGCCGCCACCGCGACGTCGGACGTCGTCAGGTCCGGCCCGCCGAAGACGCGGGCGCGCTCGGTCAGGCGGAAGCCGACGCTGACCGGGCCGATATCGTTGGGGTCGGCCGGGTTGCAGAGCGTACCGCCGCCGAGCCCGATCGACAGCAGGTCGGGCATGCGGAAGA